>NZ_JAIPUS010000037.1 GCF_020055675.1 Marivita sp. | reverse complement strand
GGCAGGCTGAAAGACTGGCGGCGTGTGGCAACCCGATACGACAGATGCCCAAAGGTCTTCCTGTCGGCCATCGCGCTGGCTGCACTTGTCATCTACTGGCTGTGAAACTCAATGAGTCCAGACCCTACCTTGATCTTGGCCTTGCCGCCGCGCATCCCATAGTCCAGCGCGATTACCTTCTTCTGGTGCTCTGAGAGTTCAGGGTGGGGGCCGATCTCAAGCGTGACATGCTCTTGCCAGTCGGCATCGGCGGCATCCGTGACATCGCTGGCCTCAACTCCGCGAGTCGCGAGGATGCGAGAGAGCAGGAAGTCTTTGAAGACTTCATCCGCCTGGCAGAATGCCCGTGTGTGCCATCGAAAGCCATCGAACCCGATTGCGTGAGGCGCGATCCACCGCCAGCTCGGCTCAGGGCGCGAAAGGGACTGATACTTCACCTCGATGGCCTCGGATCGGCGGATGGCACCGACAACGGATCGCAGGGTGACGGGATTCACGCCACGGGCCGGGGTTGGCGCAGCATCATAGGATGGCAGTTCAGCGATCCAGGTATCGTCGCTGTCCATGATGCCATCGGCCAAAGACCGTAGCTGTGCAAGGTAGCGGCTGGCGTCGGGTTTCAGGAACTGCGCAGCATAGTCGGGACCACGAACATATGTCCGCGCGCTCTTGTCATAGACCATGTTGTCCGGAGCGAACCCAATATAACGGTTCAGGTCGGCGGACGCTTGGTTCACCGACAGCCCGAACTGCTCCATCAAGTCGCTGCGGTTCACTCGCCCCTCCCAAAACAATCGGAACTCGATGAACTCGAGGCGCTGCGCGACTCCCCAACGAAGCTCCGATTTGTCACTATCCACTTCGCACTCCCGGCTCGACGCGTTTGATTAATATGCGCGCCCATTTTATGTGCTGTCTGAACGCTATCGGGGAGTCATGTCCTGTTCAATCGAAATGCTTCGTAAGATTGTCTTTTTCGCGATGTCGCAACCTTGGGAGAGGCGAGGTAGACAGCTCAGCTTTCAGCCGGTGACTCGTCAGGAAAGCTCTGAACCTCGCGTTCAAAGGCCTCGACGTCGGACACTCTGTATACGACCCGGCCGCCGATCTTCAGGTATCGCGGACCTTCCTGGGCCCAACGCCAGCGTTCAAGTGTTCGGTGGCTTATTTTCCATCGGGCCGCTAGTTCGATCTGACTCA
This sequence comes from Marivita sp., assembly GCF_020055675.1. Taxonomy (GTDB): domain Bacteria; phylum Pseudomonadota; class Alphaproteobacteria; order Rhodobacterales; family Rhodobacteraceae; genus Marivita. The sequence continues at coordinate 22,306 of NZ_JAIPUS010000037.1, read as the reverse complement.
GACATACTTCGCTCATTTTCGTCTCCTTTTGCGCAACTCACTTCGGTCGCAAGAGAACGAATGCGTGAGAAGAAAACCTATTCAAGTCGGTATGTTGCGTGCTCGGAGGCTATGTTTGAAACAGGCGGGGCGGGCGTGAATTGGCGCAACCCGTCGAAATCATGTCGTATCCTTCGCGGTAGGGCGATGCCCATCGGCATGGGGTCGGACAGATTTCTCAAGATTTCAGGGGTTTTCGTGGCGTCTAGACTCGATCCGAAACGCCAAAACAGCCGAATTGCGGAGCGAGTCTTTCCCTCCGCCACTATCGCCCTTTCGAACCCGTTCAGGCCGTCCGATTGAGGCGGAATTTTTCCTGTTTTCAAAGGGGTTTGCCGGGTGGGTGCGAACCGCTGAGACGCAGGCGCGGAGCAATTTCCGTCTCTGAGTGGCCTCTCATCTCTGGTCGGGCGAACCGCGCCGATTTCGGTTCGGTCGTTTTTTTCCCTTCTATTCCAATGACCTAACTTGCAACATCGCAAAAACTGCGCGCCCTGTTTCCATCGCTATCGACCGAAACAGAGACCGAACATGCAGGAGGCGTAGCCGATAGATGCGCTGGCAGAACGGCGCGTAGCGTTGGCGGAGCAATCGGCGACGGGCTCAACGAAGCCATTGATGACAAACGCACATCGCGCCTCTAGCCTGGCGGGATGGCGAGTGGCCCCTGGACTGATGAAGAAAACGACCTGATCGTCGCGGATTACTTCGCGATGCTGGCCGACGACATCGCCGGGCGCCGCTACAGCAAAGCCGAGCATCGCCGGGCGCTCCTGCCGCTTCTGAATGACCGGTCTGAGGGATCGGTCGAGTTCAAGCACCAGAACATCAGCGCGGTGCTGAAGGGGCTCGGCGAGGACTGGATCCCCGGCTACAAGCCCGCCTTCAATTTCCAGATGACGCTGGTCGATGCGGTGGCGCGGTGGCTGGCGCTGCACCCGGACTGGCTCGGCCGGTTGCCAGGCATGCGCGCTGCGACCGGCATGCGCGAGGCGGCGCAGATCTGGATCGGCCCTCCGCCCACCTTGTCCAACCAGCCCCCGCCACAAGAGCTGGACCAGATGTTGCACATCGCCAGAAAGTTCGACGTCGCGGGCCGGGACGAGCGCAATCGCGCCCTTGGCCGCGCGGGCGAGGAGCGCGTCCTGGCGCATGAGCACGCCACGCTGAGGGCCGCGGGACGGGATGACCTGGCGCGCAAGGTCCGCTGGGTCTCGGAAGAGGACGGCGATGGCGCGGGCTACGACATCGCCAGCTACGCGCCCGATGGCCGCCCGCGGCTGATCGAGGTGAAAACGACGAATGGGTGGGAGCGCACGCCCTTCCACATCACGCGCAACGAGTTGGCCGTTGCCGACGAAGGGCGTGCGGAGTGGTGCCTGTTCCGGATGTGGAATTTCTCACGCGAGCCGAGGGCGTTCGAGCTGTACCCGCCGCTCGATGGGCATGTCTCGCTGACGCCGACGTCGTTTCAGGCCAGCTTTCGCTGATCGTCAGTCGAACACCCGCGCCGGCTGCTCGTCCAAGGGCAGGGAGGCCACGAAGCACGGGTCATAGGGGCTGATGGCGCACTGCTTGCGGCGCAAGGCGAGTCGCTTGAGGATGTCCGCTGCCAACCATTCGAGGCGCAGCAGGCTGGCCATTGTCCCGACGGTCCGCCGCCGGGAAGCTACACATGGTCATCATCATGGCCGTTGCATGAAAGCGCGTCGCGATCACGTCGGCAGGCTGCAATTCTCGACAAATTTGGCAATCTCAGTTCGCTTGAGACATCCAGTCGGCAAACGGCAATCCATGCCTCATGACGATTTCTGCAACAAGGCCCTCGGCCAGCCGCCGGTGCCTGTTTCCATACGAATCATTTACAAAACTAGGATTGTAGTTATGTAAGGGGCATGAGTACGATCAGCCCCAACGCCCGCGCCCTTGCCGCACTTGGCCATGATGCCCGCCTGTCGATCTTTCGTCTGCTGGTGAAGGCCGGGGACGACGGGCTGCGGGTCAGCGATATTGGCGAGCATCTGGGGCTCGCGCCGTCGACATTGGCGCATCACCTTTCGACGCTGGTCGACGCCGGGCTTGTGCTGCAAGACAAGCAGGGGCGCGAGGTCTTCAACCGTGTCGATTTTCCCGCGATGAATCATTTGGTCGGGTTTCTGACGTCCGAATGCTGCGCCGGTGTTGCGCGCCGCGCCTCGGAGCATGCGGCATGAGACGCGCGCTTATTTTCCTTGACTCAAAACAACTGCAATTCCGGAGATTTAGTGATGACTGACACGACCCTTGCGACCCCGGGCTTTCGGTCCCTGCTGCGCCATCTGTGGCAGGATCAGCGGGTCTGGCTTGCTTCTGCGGTGATCCTTGCGGCGCTGGCGGTGTTCGATACACCCCAAGCCGCGGAGAGTGCGCGTTTCGCGGGCCAAGCGCTCCTGAACACGGCACCGTTCCTGATCCTGTCGATCGCGATCGCCGCCTGGGCAAACGCAACCGGTGCCGACAACCTGATCGCCAAGGCGTTCACCGGCGCGCCAGTCCTGATGATCGCGCTGGGCGCCCTGGCAGGCGGCATCTCGCCCTTCTGCTCCTGCGGGGTGATCCCGCTGATCGCGGCGCTGCTGGCCATGGGCGTGCCGCTGTCGGCGGTGATGGCGTTCTGGCTTGCTTCGCCGATCATGGATCCGTCGATGTTCGTGCTGACGGCAGGTGTTCTGGACCTTGAGTTCGCGGTGGCCAAGACCGCCGCCGCCATCGGGCTGGGCGTCTTTGGCGGCACGGTTGTGCACCTCATGATGAAGGTCGGGGCTTTTGCCGATCCGCTGCGCGACGGGATCGGCAATGGCGGTTGCGGGGGCGCGAAGGTCCGTGCGCCCAAACCTGTGGTCTGGCGGTTCTGGACCGAGCCAGATCGCCGCGCGAAGTTTGGCAAGACCGCGCTGACCACCACGCTCTTCCTCGCCAAATGGCTGACGCTGGCCTTCATCCTCGAAAGCCTGATGCTCGCCTGGATCCCGGCGGAAACCGTGACCAGCGCGCTCGGCGGCGAGGGGCTTCTGCCGATTGTGACCGCGACCTTCGTCGGGGTGCCCGCCTATCTGAACGGCTATGCGGCCTTGCCGCTGGTCGGCGGATTGATCGGGCAGGGCATGGCGCCGGGCGCCGGCATGGCTTTTCTTATTGCCGGTGGCGTCACCTCGATCCCGGCGGCTATGGCGGTCTGGGCGTTGGCACGGCCACAGGTCTTCGCGCTCTATATTGCGCTGTCGCTGACGGGGGCCTTCGCCTCGGGGCTGCTGTTTCAACTCTGGAGTATGACATGAGAACCTTGACCGTGAACATCACGGGGCCGGTGACCGATCCGGTCCTGGCCGCCACCGGCCTTGCCACCCCTTACGAGGCGGTGTCGCGCCTGACCGTGACGGGCGGACGGATCGACGTCGTGGCGACCGAGCCGGACCTGGGGGTGGGCGCGGTGCGGATCCAGCCCGAAGGCGGGCCGCTGGCGCTGCACTATGCCATCGACGATGCGAGCGCCGGGCGGGTTTATCCCGAGGCCGCCTTTCGCCCGCGCGCCACCCGCTACACCACCGCGGCCGAGGCCCTGGTATCGGCGAGCCGCGCCACGGCCGAGGCGGCCGGCGGCGGCCAGGCCGGGATTGCCGCGCTGGTCGCGGAAACCGAGGCGCGCTTTGCCTATGCGCATCCCGACCGGCGCTTCAATGACGACACCGACGCGGTGCCTTACCTGTCCTGCGGCGTGACGCCCGGTTCCTGCGTCGACATCAACACCTATCTGGTCGCCAGCCTGCGCGCCGCCGGGTACGAGGCGGCCTACATATACGGCTCTTTCTTCCCTGAAGAGCGGGGCGGCATGACCCATGAAGGTCACTGCTGGGTCGTAACGCGGCATGAGGGCAAGACGCAGGAGTGGGACATCGCCCATCACCTCAAGGCGGGGCTGGGGGCCACGCGGCCCGGGTTGAACCCGCGCCCGGGCGAACGGGTTGCCCTGACCCATTCGATGGGGCATCGGTATGCGCTGCCCGACGGGGACATCGCGCTGAAACTGCTGGGGATGCCCATGCGCCTGCCGTCGCAGGGCGCACCCGAAAGGCTGGCGCTGGAGCTTCGGCTTTCTCCGGCGGCTGTTGCGCTTGCAGAGCGCGTGCCGGCGACTGTCTGAGCCCTGGCTTTGGACCAACGCAGCGGGTGGGGTCGTCGGTCTTGGCCGCGCAGATCTTGACGGTACCCTCGCAGCATGTCGACGAGATCCGAAACTCCGGCGCCTTGGGGTGGCTGGTGTCCACCCTACCATCAACAACCGGCCGGACGGTTTGACGAACCGGACCTCCGTGCCCAGTGCGGTGAGGATACAGCCGACCACCTCGGCGGACTGCTGGCCGAACGACCGCGCCCCGAATGCGCGGTAGAGGCTCAGAACCCGTGGCAGATGCAGGCTGAACGTCGAAAACAGACGCGTTTCGGTGTCGGTGGCGGCAAAGCGTGTCTTGTCGGTCCGGGGGTGTCGAGTTTCATGCCGGGAACCTCTCGCGTGTCCGGTTCGCGATGGCGACGAGGCTCAGCATAACCGGCACCTCGACCAGGACGCCGACCACGGTGGCCAACGCCGCGCCGGAGTTCAGCCCGAAAAGCCCGATCGCCACCGCGACCGCCAGTTCGAAGAAGTTCGACGTGCCGATCAGCGCGCAGGGTGCCGCAACCTTGTGCGGCACGCCCCAGGCCCACGCCACGCCGTAGCCAAGTGCGAAGATGCCGTAGGACTGGATCAGGATCGGGACCGCGATCAACGCGATCAGTAGCGGCTGGGCAAGAATCACTGGCCCCTGGAAGCCAAAGAGCAGCACCACGGTCATCAGCAGACCCACGACCGAGGCCGGCTTGATCCGCGCGGTGAACGCCGCCACCGCGTCCTCGCCGTCCCGCGCGATCAGCGCCCGACGCGTCAGCATCCCTGCGATCAGGGGAATAACGATGTAGAGGACGACCGAGAGGATCAGCGTCTCCCACGGCACGCTGATGTCGGTGACGCCCAGCAGGAACGCCACGATGGGGGCGAAGGCCACCACCATGATCAGGTCGTTCACCGACACCTGCACCAGCGTGTAGTTGGGGTCGCCCTTGGTGAGCTGCGACCATATGAAGACCATTGCCGTGCAGGGCGCGGCGCCGAGCAGGATCAGCCCCGCGATGTATTCCGGTGCGCGCTCGGGATCGATCAGCCCGGCGAAGACGTGGTTGAAGAACAGCACCGCAAGTGCGGCCATGGTGAAGGGCTTGATCAGCCAGTTCACGGCCAGGGTGATCACAAGACCCTTCGGGCGCTGCCCGACCGCCTTGAGCGAACCGAGATCCACCGCGATCATCATCGGGTAGACCATCGCCCAGATCAGGACGGCGACGACGAGGTTGACCGAGGCATATTCGAGCCCGGCCAGCACGCCGAAAAGCCCCGGCGCGAGGTTGCCGAGCACAAGCCCGGCCAGGATGCACAGGGCGACCCAGAGGGTCAGCCAGCGTTCGAACAGGCTCATGAAATTTCCTCTCGGTCGGGCACGCGGCAACCTGCATCGGGGGGCGGGGTCAGCGCGCCGATGAAGATGCTGAGCGGCTCCAGCGCGGCTGGGTTGAGCGCGTAGCAGGTGCGCGGGCCGGAGATCTCGCCGGTGATGACGCCGGCGGCTTTCAGGATGCGCAGATGCTCGGACACCGTGGATTGCGCCAGGCCGACGGCGTCCACGATATCGCCACCGATGCACCCCGGCGTGGCGAGCAGCAGCCGAAGAATGCGCAACCGCGCGGGATGCGCCAGCGCTTTGGCCAGTTCTGCGATCTTGATGTCCGTCTCCTGCATGCGCGATCCTTCATTTCGCCTATCGTCGTTAAACGATAGCATTGCCGCGCACAATGGTGTCTTGGACCGGTTGTGTTTCCCCCCCCCAGCGCATTTAAGCCCCCGTCGTTAGAAAGCGTCAGAGCTTTTACGGCCCTGTGTCCAGTGGCGTCGCGGCGGATCGTGTCGTTCGCGGCCACCAGGTTGGGAGCCGTCGCTGGAGGGATCCTTTGGCTGTTCGAAGTCGGGCAGAGTGTGCCAGCGGCCGTTTACCGCGTGATTGCCTCGCGCAGGCGGTGCAGTTCTCTTGCGTGCGCATCCGCCTTGTCTTCCCCTTTCAGCGGCCCTCGGGACAGGGCGCGTGCGAGGTCGAAATATCCCTTTCCGGGGAGCTTTTCGCGCCCGCGATTGACGACGCAGGCCGCGATAAAGGGGCGATCGGCGGCAGCGTCTTGTCGCATCGTCGTTTCGAGAGCCCGCGTGACCTTTGCGATCGAACCCGGTGCCCAGAGGCCGAGCGCGCGCGCCAAGGCGCCATATGTGATTGGCACCTCGGTTTCGTCGAGGCTTTCCAAGTGGGCGCGGACGCGGTTGGACAGCTCTTTTTCCTTGTCGGCTGCCGCCTCGACCACGCGCGGAGGCGGTATCTCGCGCGCCGTGCCGTTGGCGTCGATTTCGGCCGCCCAGGCGCGGGTCGAGCTGCGCAGGATGACCCGGGTTTTGCCGCTGTCTTCGCCTTCTCCGGTTTCGGTCACGCCGACAACATCCCCTCGACGCAGGCCGGCGCGCAGCGTGTCGACCGTGATGCCGAGCTTGGGGGCGAGATAGTCGGGGTCCACCATGATCTGTCCGTCTTCCCATCCGATGACGCCTTCGGGGACGAGGCGGTTCATGACTGGCGACGGCCCGTCGTCACGCGTATAGAACGGGTTGTCCCCCGACGCGTGGTCGGTCACGTCGACAATCTTGTCGATTTGGGGCAGGGCTGCACGCAGCATCCGTTCCACACCCTCGCGCAGGGTGGCCGCGGACGCGGCGCAGCCCTGGCAGCCGCCGGACATGCGCAGGTAAACCGTTGCCGCCTCGACCCGGTCGACCGAGATATGCCCGCCATGCGCGGCGACCGCCGGATTGACCTGGCGGTCCAGCAATTCCTCGACAGCGCCGCGCAGGGTTTCGTCGGGGTTGGCCCCGGTCGATCGGTCCTGACCAAGCGGGGCGTCGGTTTCGTCGAGCACGTGCCGGATTGCTTCGGCGATGCGGGGCTTGAGCGCCGTCCACTCCGCGTCCGTGTGTTTTTTCACCCAGATCGTGGCGCTGCTCACCTCGACCCGCAGGACACCCTGCACAGCGAAAACCGCACGCGCCAGCGGGGCGTCGCCAGCCGTCTCGAAGCGGACGGATGCGCCACCCTGGACCGGCGCGTCGAGGACAAATCCCATGACATCGGGATCATGCGCCGAGGGTTGGGCGCGGATGCGGCGACGGGTGGCTGTGTCAGACATCCTCAAGCTCCGTGCCGGCCATCGCGCGCAACGCCTTAAAGGTGTAGATGCCGGTGTCATGGCCATCGCTGAAAGCCATGCCAAGCGCGTAGTTGCCGACGCTCCAGACGCGCGTCAGGCTGATGTCCAGCGGCACATTTTCGGGCAACAGCAACCGCTTGCCGCTCATCTCGTCTCGGCATTGTGCGCATTGGCAGCTCAGACGCAGATCACGGTCGGTCAGGCGCTGCTCCGTGCCGTCAGCCCACCTCAGGAGAAGCGCGCCGTCCGTGTGCTCCAGGGCAGCAAGGCGGTCAGCCGGGCCGTCGGATCCGGTTGGCGCGGCGGTTGGCTTGCCTGTGCCTTCGGTGAGGGTCCAGGCGAAAGGCGTGGCGATCCCGTCGTTTCTGTCCGACGCTCCGGCAAGCGTCGAGGCTATCTCGCGATAGGCCCCTGCGGCCGGGCTTTCCGGCGCGGCGCGCAGCAGAGGCCGACCATCGTCACCGCAATCGACAACCATCGGGTCGAGCGGCACTTTGCCGAGGAAATCCACGCCAAGCTCTTGCGCGATGGCTTCGCCGCCGCCCTGGTGGAAGATATGCGTCACCGTTCCGCACTCCGGGCAGGTGAAACCGCTCATGTTCTCGATCACGCCGAGGAGCGGAACACTGACCTGCTCCATCATGCGCATACCTCTGCGCGCGATCTTGAGGCTCACGTCCTGCGGCGTGCTGACGACCACCGCGCCGGACAGCGGAAAGGCCTGCGCCAACGTCAGCTGGATATCTCCCGTGCCCGGCGGCAGATCGAGCAAAAGCACGTCCAGCGCCCCCCAGTCCACCTGGCGGACGAACATCTGCAAGTACTTCGTCACCATCGGCCCACGCAGGATCGCCGGGGCATCGTCGTCGGACAACATCGCCATGGACATGACCTTTACACCGTGCGCCTCGGCCGGGATCACCTTCTGGTCAGGGGACATGGCGGGCTTTTCGGACGCGATCCCCAGTATGCCGGGGATCGACGGGCCGTAGATGTCGGCATCCACCACGCCCACACGCAACCCCGCGTCGGCCATCGCAACGGCGATATTGGCGGTTACCGTGGACTTGCCCACGCCACCCTTGCCGCTGCTGATGGCGATCATCCGGGGGGCTGCAGAGGTCTCAGTCTGCGTCATGTCGGTCTCCTTGGCTCTGTGGCTCGGGTGTCGGTGTATAGCTTGCGCAGAGCTTCGGTATGTCAACTGCTGCGAGTTCTTCGGCCATGCAGGCACAATAGGCGGTATCGTCAGAGGCCGCGAAATGACTGCAATCCTGGCATGTCCCGAACGCGGGGGCGTCCCGCTGTATCGCCAGGGTCGAGGCAAGGCGGGACAGCGTCGTCAGGAACCGGTTGCGTTCGGTCGCCCCAAGGCGGTCGATCACGTCAATCAGGTCCCGCAGCGGGTCCTGCGCGAGTATTGTTCGGCCGTGATTCGTCAGGTCAAAAGATACGCTGCGCCGGTCGCGGTCCGAGCGGGTGCCCGTCACAAGCCCCTTGCGTTCCAGCGACTTGATGATCTGTGACGCGGTGCCCCGCGTCGTTGCCTGGAAACTGGCGAATCCGGACGGGGTGCGTGTGCTGCCGTTGGCGCGGGCGAAAAACCGCAGGCAGGTCCATTGCGCGGCTGTCAGTGCGGATCCTGCATCTTCGGTGCGCGCCGTGCGTCCGACATGCACAAGCAGTTCCGCGATCCGGTCCGGTGTTTGCGGTGTATCGGTCATGGCAAATTGATAGTGAATCGAAACTACTTTGACAATCACCGATTGGGAAGATTAATATCGATTCAAAACTAAATTGGCTTTATCATGAACAAACCTGTCACGAACCTCATCAACGGGGCCCGAAGTGTCCCGACCCCGGGAATGCTGTCCGCGGAAGACGAACGGGCGTTGGTCTGCGCGTGGCAAGACCAAGGCGACCGGCGCGCACGTGATAAGCTGATCAGTGCCTTTGCGCCCCTGGCGGCTTCGGTCGCGCGTCGCTTCAAGCGCGGCGCCGGTGAGGCTGACCAGGATCTGCAGCAACAGGCCCAGATCGGTCTCATGAAGGCGGCCGATCGCTTTGACCCGGACCGCGGCTTTCGTTTCTCGACATACGCCGTGTGGTGGGCGCGTGCCGAGGTGCAAGACTATGCGCGCGCGAATACATCCATCGTCCGGCGCCCGAATTCCGCACAAACGCGCGCGGCCACCGCGCAAATCGCGGCGCTCGATGCCGAGATGACGGCCGATCCGGCAATGGATCGGGCGATTGCGGACAAGAAACTTGCTGACACCTTGGGTGTGGATCCGCAGCGCGCGGCGTCCCTGCGTGAACAGGTCACGGGCAGCGACAGCTCGTTGAATGCACCGGCCCGGGACGAGGAGGGCGCCGATCGCATGGCGCTGCTTGCCGATCCGGCAAGCCTCGACGAATCCCTGCCGCTGAAAAACCTTGAAACCGACGGGCTGCGACAAGCCCTTGCAAAAGCGCTGACCACCTTGCCCGATCGCGAACGTGATATCATCATCGCGACACAAGTGAACGATCCGCCGGCAACCCTGGAAACGCTGGGCGCACAGTTCGGCATTTCGAAAGAACGGATTCGGCAATTGCGCGAACGCGGCTTCGCGCGGCTCAGAACGGCGATGGCCCAACGCGGATTCGGCGCCGATTATTTCGCCTGATCCGTCGCCAGTATCGGGCAAGCCCGAGATCGTTCCGGGGAGCCGTCCTGCGACAGGATCGCAGGTACCATGCTGGCATGGATCCGCCCGTTAGAAGGCTTACTCTGTGGGTGCGGCGGGCAGGTCTATCTGGATGGTCTGAACAAGTTGGCCCGAAGCGCGGTCGAAGATCAGGATCTCGTCGCTTTCGGTGACAACGGCGTACCACGTCCGCGCTTGGGTGAAAGATGTGGCGCTGCCGCCGTCGGGCAGGATGATCGTGTCGGGCAAAGGTGCCGCAGACTGATTGAAGCGGATGACAATCAGCGACGTGATGAGTATGACGCCTGCGATCATTGTCACGGTCAGCACCGTCACCAGCCGTCGCAGGAAGCGCAGGTTGGCTGGTTCGGGGGGCTGATCCTCGGGGGCGTTATCCATGTCTGACCTCATTTTCCGCGTCACGATTGGCGCATCACCGCCCAGCCGCCTTGATAAGGCCTTGGCGCGCGACGTGCCAGAGGAAGCGGCGCTGTCGCGCACCCGATTGGCGCGGCTGATCGACGAAGGCGCGGTGCGGCGGGGTGGCGCGGTGGTGACCAACCCCAAAGCGGATGTCGCCGAGGGCGATGTTATCGAAGTGGCGGTGCCCGAAGTCGTGGAAAGCCACATCATGGCGGAAAATCTGCCGCTGGATGTGCGGTTCGAGGATGACGACCTGATCGTGGTGATGAAACCTGCGGGGATGGTGGTGCATCCCGCGCCGGGAACGCCGTCGGGCACTTTGGTAAATGCGTTGCTTTACCATTTCGACGGGCATTTGTCCGGGGTGGGCGGTGTCGGTCGCCCGGGGATCGTGCACCGCATTGACAAGGACACCAGCGGATTGCTCGTGGTCGCGAAATCGGACCGTGCGCATCACGGGCTAGCCGACCAGTTCGCGGCCCATAGCGTTGAGCGGGTGTATCAGGCGCTGGTGCACGGGCATCCCGATCCCGGTGATCCTCGGTTGCGGGGCGTTCGGGGGGTGTCCATCGAGCCGGGCGCTGTCATCAAGATCACCAGTGATCTGGCGCGGCACAAGTCCGACCGACAGAAGCAGGCGGTGTTCTTTGGTCACGGCAAACACGCGGTGACGCGCGCGCGGGTGATCGAGACGTTCGGCGCGCCGCCGCAGGTGTCTTTGGTGGAATGTCGACTGGAGACAGGGCGCACGCATCAGATCCGGGTCCATATGGCCCATGCGGGGCACGGTCTGGTCGGCGACCCGGTGTATGGCGGTCAGCGCAAAGTGGCCAAAGGGGCATTGCCGGACAGGGCGCGGGCGGGGTTGGGCGCGTTTGACCGGCAGGCCCTGCACGCGGCTGTTTTGGGGTTCAGCCACCCTGTCAGCAGTGAAACCGTTCGCCTTGTGGCGGCGTTACCCCAGGACATGACGGATATGATCGCGCAACTGCGTGGCTGAAACAATCGTCTCATGTGCGTGAATGCACTGACATGCGGTTTGTCACCCGGCGTTTGTGCGTTAAACTGTTGTAAGACAGCGTAGAACGCTTGAAATTCATGGCTGGCTTCCCACATGGGATGTTAAGCTCGTAAACATTGGAGGGACAAGGGTATGTCGAATTATGCGAACCTCCCGGCCCCATCACCGGAAGCCGGACTGAGTCGCTATCTTCAGGAGATCAGGAAGTTTCCGCTCCTGGAGCCGGAAGAGGAATACATGCTTGCCAAGCGCTGGGTCGAGCAGGAAGACGCCGAAGCCGCACATCAGATGGTCACGAGCCACCTGCGCCTCGCGGCGAAAATCGCCATGGGGTATCGCGGCTATGGCTTGCCACAGGCCGAGGTGATCTCGGAAGCGAATGTCGGTTTGATGCAGGCGGTCAAGCGGTTCGACCCCGAAAAGGGGTTTCGTCTGGCCACTTATGCAATGTGGTGGATCCGGGCCTCGATCCAGGAATACATCCTGCGGTCATGGTCGCTGGTGAAGCTCGGCACGACAAGCGCGCAGAAGAAGCTGTTTTTCAACCTGCGCAAGGCCAAGTCGCGGATCGGCGCGCTGGAAGAAGGAGATCTGCGGCCCGAGCATGTGGCCAAGATCGCCACCGACCTTGGCGTGAACGAGGATGAAGTGATCTCGATGAACCGGCGCATGGCCGGTAGCGATGCCTCGTTGAATGCCACGGTCGGGTCCGAGGGCGAAGGGACCATGCAATGGCAGGACTGGCTTGAGGACGAAAGTGCCGACCAGGCCACGGATTACGAGGAAAAGGATGAACTGGATGCGCGGCGCGCAATGCTGGGCGAAGCGATGGACGTGTTGAACGACCGTGAAAAGGACATCCTGACCCAGCGCCGTTTGGCCGACAAACCGGTGACCCTGGAAGACCTGTCCGCGCAGTATGATGTCAGTCGCGAACGGATTCGCCAGATCGAAGTGCGGGCCTTTGAAAAGCTGCAAAAACGCATGCGGGATTTGGCGAAAGACCAGGGTTTGCTCTCTGCCACCTGAACCGAGGATATGATGTATTGCGAAACGCCGGGCCTGTGCCCGGCGTATTTTTTGTGATAGCGCACCGTCAATCTACGAAAGGAAAATGCATGTCGGACCTACGCTGGGGTATCTTGGGAGCGGCGAATTTTGCGCAGGAGCAGATGGCTCCGGCGATTCATGCGGCGCGTGGTTCGAAACTGGCGATGCTAGGCACCTCGGATCCGGCCAAGGCGACACCGTTTCGGGCCATCGACGGGGATCTGCGCGTAGTCGACAGCTATGACGCTGTTCTGGCCGATCCAGGGATCGACGCGGTCTATATCCCGCTGCCCAACACGCTGCATGTCGAATGGACGCGCAAGGCGCTGGAGGCAGGCAAGCATGTGCTGTGCGAAAAGCCGATCGCCATGCAGGCCGACGAGATCGACGACCTGATCGCGTTGCGTGACAAGACCGGGCTTTTGGCGGCAGAAGCCTATATGATCGTACATCATCCGCAATGGGGGCAGGTGCGCGACTGGGTTCAATCCGGGGCGATTGGCGATCTGCGGCGGATCAATGCGACCTTTGCCTACGACAATTCGGGGGATCCCGGGAACATACGCAATGCCACCCAGACCGGCGGCGGAAGCCTGCCGGATATCGGTGTTTACACGCTGGGATGCGCACGCTTTGCGACCGGGCAGGAGCCGTTGGAGGTGCTGTGCGCGGATATCCGGCGCGAGAGCGGGGTCGAGGTGCGCACCGAGGCAACGGTTCAGTTCGACGGGTTCACGCTGACCTCGTTCACGTCGATGCGGATGTTGCGGTATCAGTCGGTGACCTTCCATGGCACCACGGGCGCCATAGAGGTGTCGGTGCCGTTCAACGCCTTGAGCCAAGGCGATGCCGAGCTTCGGTTGATCCGGCCGTCTCTTCCGACAGAGGTTTTGCACTATCCGGGGGTGAACCAATACGTCGAACAGGTCGAGGCATTCGGCGCCGCCGTGCGCGGCGAGGCGTCGTATCCTTGCCCGTTGGAGTTCAGTCAGGGAACGCAGGCCCTGATCGACATGATCTGGGCCAAGGAGGGCTAGGGGCTGATCCTAGGATCAGCCCCCAGGCCTGTTTCATGCGGCGTTGGTGTTGGCCGCCTTGGTCTTTTTCGCCGTTTTCGGCTTGGCGCCGTTCTTGGCGTTACCATCGATGAAATCAAGCACCAGCGGACGGATGTTGTTGCGCCAGCTTTTTCCGGCAAAAATCCCGTAGTGACCTGCGCCTGGTTCGACATGGCTTGCCTTCAGGGCATCAGGAAGACCGGTGCACAGATCAAGCGCCGCTAGGCATTGACCAGGGGCCGAAATATCGTCGTTTTCGCCCTCGACCGTTTTTACGGCGACATTTGTGATCGCGCCGAAATCGACCTTGTGACCATCGACGACGAATTCATTCTTCGCGATTTCACGTTTCTTGAAGATGCGGTCCACGGTTGACAGGTAAAACTCCGCAGGCATGTCCATGACCGCGAGGTATTCATCGTAAAAGCGATTGTGCTTGTCGTGATCCGATGCCTCGCCGCGCATCACCTGCTGGATCTGGTTTGAGAAGGCGTCGGCATGGCGTTCCGCGTTCATCGAGATGAAGGATGCGAGCTGCAGCAGGCCGGGATAGACAAGGCGTCCGACACCCTTGTGTTTGAAGCCCACGCGTTGGATCATCGTTTCCTCGAGCTGTCCCATCGTCACGCGGCGGCCGAAATCGGTGACTTCCGTCGGCGTTGCGTCCGGGTCGACGGGGCCACCGATCAGGGTGAGCGTCGCCGGCTGGGCGTCGGGATCCTGTTCGGCAAGGTAGGCGGTCGCAGCAAGCGTGAGTGGGACCGGCTGGCAGACGGAGACCACGTTGATGTCCGGTCCCAGCGTGCGCATGAAGTCCATCAGGTAGAGCGTATAATCTTCGACATCGAACTTGCCGCAGCTGACGGGAATATCGCGGGCGTTGTGCCAGTCCGTCACGTAGACTTCGCAATTGACCAGTAACGATTTCACGGTCGAGCGAAGGAGGGTTGCATAATGGCCGGACATCGGGGCCACGAGCAGGACCTTGCGGGGCTGTTCCTCGCGGCCTGCGACATTGAAGTGAAGCAGATCACCAAAGGGACGTTCGACGATCGTCTCGATCTCGACAAGGTGATCCTTGCCATCCTCGCAGGTGAATGTCCGAATCCCCCAGTCGGGTTTGACCACCATTCGTTCAAATGTGCGTTCGGTCACTTCGCCCCATGCGGCCATCCACTGGATCGCCGGATTGGGCATCGTGGACCAGACGGGATACGAGGCCATGGTGCGGGCGGTTGCACCAAGCCATTGATTCGTATTACGAAATGTATCCATGATATCGTATGTGATCATGTGGCGCATAGAGGCGTCTCCTTCCGAGCCGGATCAAGAACCGGGCTATTTCGTCGCTTTGCCTCCCACCGCAGGCGACTGTATTCTGCATGGCAGCATATCTAGGGGGGATTATTGGCCATGACAACTGATGACGTTGCCGCGCCGAAAATGAGCGCGGAACTTGAGGCCAATTTGCAAAAGATTGAAACGCTGACAAGTCGGCTGATGTCGGCATTGTCGCAAAAGAAAAAGAGCAACCCATCGCTGCATGGTCCGGACCACATGTTGTTCGGGCAAGCGATGCAAGCCTATTGGCAAGAGTGGATGCACAATCCGGCCAAGCTCATGGAGCACCAGATAGAATACTGGGGCAAATCGGTGACGCATTACATGGAGGCGCAACAGGCGCTGGCCAAGGGCAAGCTGCAACCGCCCGACGATCCCGGTCGTCAGGATCGCCGGTTCCGCAACCCGCTTTGGAACGAGCATCCGTATTTCAACTTCGTAAAGCAGCAATATCTGATCAACGCCGATGCCATTGCCAGTGCGGTTGAGGATATCGATGACATGGACGCGACCGAAAAGCGGCGTCTGCGGTATTTCGCACAGCAGATCGTCGATATGTTCGCGCCCACCAATTTTCTCGCCACCAATCCCGATGCGCTGCAAAAAGCGCTTGAGACCGACGGCGAAAGCCTCGTGAAAGGGCTTGAGAACCTCGTCGCCGATCTCGAAGCGAACAACGGCGAATTGGTGGTTCGTTTGGCCGACGAAGGCGCGTTCGAGATCGGAAACAATATCGCGTCGGCCGAGGGCGAGGTTGTCTTTCGCAACCACATGATGGAGGTGATCCAGTACACGGCAACCACCGAGAAAGTGCGCGAAACGCCAATCGTCCTGTTCCCGCCCTGGATCAACAAGTTCTACATCCTCGACCTGAAGCCGGAAAATTCCTTTATCCGCTGGGTGGTGGATCAGGGGTACACCTTGTTTGTCGTGAGCTGGATCAATCCGGATGAAAGCTACAAGGACGTGGGGCTAGAGACCTATATCGAAGATGGCTATTTGCGCGCGATTACCGAAGTGAAAGCGATCTGCGATGTCGAGAAGGTCAACGCGATCGGTTATTGCATTGCCGGCACGACCCTGGGCCTCACCCTGTCCTTGATGAAAAAGCGGGGCGACAAGTCGGTCAAATCTGCGACGTTCTTTACGACGCTTACGGATTTCTCCGACCAGGGAGAGTTCACCCCGTTCCTGCAAGACGATTTCATTGACGGTATTGAAGCCGAAATTGACGAGACCGGAATTCTGAAGTCCTTCATCATGGCCCGGACCTTCAGCTTTCTTCGATCGAACGATCTGGTCTATGGGCCGGCCATCAAGAGCTACATGATGGGCGAAACACCGCCCGCCTTCGACCTGTTGTATTGGAACGGGGATGGGGCGAATTTGCCCGGAAAGATGGCCGTGCAATATCTGCGCGGCCTCTGCCAGGACAACCAGTTTGCGCAAGGCACGTTCGAGTTGATGGGCGAGACGCTGAACCTGCGGGACGTTGACGTGCCGCTCTGCTCGGTCGCCTGCGAGACGGATCATATCGCGGCTTGGAAAGACTGCTATCGCGGTGTGCAAGCAATGGGTGGAAAATCGCGGCACTTCATTTTGTCGGAATCGGGTCATATCGCCGGAATCGTCAATCCGCCGAGCAAGAAGAAATACGGACATTACACGCATGATGACCTGTCGCTGTCACCGGATGAATGGCGGTCGCAGGCCGACTATACCGAAGGGTCCTGGTGGCCGGTCTGGGAGAGATGGATCGCCAAGCGCTCCGGCAAATGGATCCAGGCGCGGAGCGTTGGCGATACATCGCATCCGCCACTGGCACCGGCACCGGGCACCTATGTTCAGGTCAAGGCGACCGCCTGATCCGGATGCTCGCGCCCACCTCATCCCCTGACCCCGACCAAAGAATTTTGCTGCAGTGCAGAAAAAGGGTTGAAATGCTGCAGTGCGGCATGTATATATTCATCATCTGCACAAGACAGCGGGGTGGGCCCGCCAAGCAGGAAAGGATTTGAGACAATGGCTAAGACACCAGACATGACAGCGACCATGAAAGAAATGATGGGTTCGTTCCCGGTGGACACGAAGTCCATGGAGGACGCGTTTCAAACAACAGCGACTTTGAACGAAAAGCTGTCCAACGTTGCGATTGAAGCGGCTGAAAAGTCGTCCGAAATCTCCGCGAAGTGGACAAAGGACACGCTTGCCAAGCTGGGCGACATGTCCAAAGCAAAGACAGAGCCGGCTGACTATGCAAAAGCGATGACCGATTTCGCCTCCGCTCAGGCTGAAGTTGCGTCCGAGAATATGGCCGCCTTCGCCGAGATCGCGAAAAAGGTCCAGATGGACACCGTCGAACTGATGATGGCCGCAGGCAAGGACATGTCCGAAGACGCGACCGCCGCTGTCAAGAAAGCGACGAACGACGCGACAACAGCTGCCAAGAAGGCAACCGCTGCTGCGAAGTAAGCTACACATGAATTAGCGTTCTCTCCTCCCAAATTGGAACGCTATGTTCTGGCCGGGTCCGCAAGGATCCGGCCTTTTTCTGTTATACAGGCGAAGCATCATTTGACTCTACCGATCTTTTTCCTGTCATATGTTGGGTGATGGCGCGTAAATTTTTTGCGTCAATCAAGGAATTTGAATTATGGCAATTGCTGCTGCAGTTGGTCTATACGCTGCTGGTTTGGGAATTTATTCATTTTTCTCGGGCGCGCAATCGGATGTGGAACGGCGGTTCGAGATGAACCAGATCAAGGATGATCTGGCGAGCCTCAAGGATCTGTCGACGGCCGTCGTAAATTCGAACATTGCGCAATCGCTTGGCGGTTCGGATGCCGCACTTGAGTTTCTAACGCAATATGCAGCGGCGGATGATACGGCAGACCGGGATGCGTTCGCGCGTGAGGCGATCAATGTATCTACGCTGGCGCTCAATGAGATCGAGGCACAGGTTCGCAATTCAAAGGATACTGCGTCGTTTGAGACGTTGGCCTACTCGTTTGCGGCTTTGCACTATGCTGCCATCGCGCGACAGATTGTCGGCAACACTGTCGAGGATGGACCGCTTGGGGCCGCCGGTCTGCATCTTTCGGTCAAGGAGGCGATGCAACTCCTGCTGGATAATGTCGGACAGGACGACATATATCACGAATTCGGCCGCGCCATTTCCGAACGGATTACCACCACGGGTCTGGAGACGAATTTCATTCAGACCACGATCGATTTCACCGTTCGCAGTTCCCTGACCGGACACAGTGAGAGTGTCTCTCTGACGCGTGAGTCCGGGTTCAATCCTGGCCCGCTCGGTATTCCGTTGCCCTTCGTTGAATCAGACGCCTCGTTTGAGGCTCGGGCCAACGCGGCCGCGAACGCTGCGTCCAATCGCATCTACAACCGCGATGTCGAGGCGCTGGAGATTTCGAGTTTCCTCAACATCGCCGGGGACGCGAACCAGTGGCTTGCCTTGGATACCATCAATGTCGCCGACCTGTACGAATACATCGGGACCAGTGCCGGAGAGCAGATAGATGGCACCAGCCGCGCGGACTATATTTCCGGTCGCCAAGGTGATGACATTCTCTTTGGTGAAGTCGGACCCGATGCCATCAATGGCGGGGCCGGCAACGACGTCTTGCGCGGGGGGAGCATCCAGGATGTTCTGACCGGCGGTCCCGGATACGACTTTATTTTCGGCAACGAGACGTATTTCGACGCTGTAGATGGTGACACCGCCCGCTTTGTCGGGCTTTCCAGCGAATACGAGATCGTCGGTGGCCAGACATACGCGATCGTGACGAATGCCGAAGGTGAACGGGACAAGCTGTTCAACATCGAGTTTCTGCGGTTCGACGATACGGTGATCACGCTGGGGGAAGGATCGGCCTTGGATGGCGCAGGCGATCCCGAAGGCTTCATCGTCGCGGAACGCGTCGCACTGCTTTACGAAGCGGCGCTGAACCGGGACGGCAATATCGATCTTCCGGGACTGAATTTTTATATTGATGTGACCGAAGCGAACAAACTCACGGATGAGTTTCTGGCACGAGACCTGATGACGAGTCCCGAATTCACTGCCAACTTCGGGGATGCGCGAACCTTGTCGAACGAGGAGTTCCTTCAGCAGGTGTACCAGAATGTCCTCGACCGGGATCCGGACCTCGACGGTTTTCTGTTCTATCTGAACCTTCTGAATGACGAGAGGATCACGAAAGAACTGGCATTGGCGGATATTGCCATTTCACCCGAGAACACCGAGGCCTCCGGTGAAATCCTGATGAGCCTTTTCGAAGGCTCGGATGATGGCTGGAGCTTTGTCTAACCAGAGATTGCTAAATGCTTTCTTTTTGTGCTGCATGTGCTTAGGCTGCAACGCAGCGAAGACATTCCGGGAAGGGGCTCACTTTGGCCGAAGACCAAAAACCGCTGCTGATCAAGCGCTACGCAAGCCGTCGTCTCTACAACACTGAAACCTCCGATTACGTGACCCTCGAGGATATCGCCGGTTTCATTCGCGGCGGGCGCGAGGTGAAGATCGTCGATCTGAAATCCGGTGATGACCTGACGCGGCAGTATCTCCTTCAGATCATCGCCGAACACGAAAGCCGCGGCGAAAGCGTTTTGCCGACCAATATCCTGAACGACCTGGTGCGCAGCTATACCACGCAGGCGACCAGCGCGGTGCCGCAGTTTCTGGCCGCCAGTTTCGAGATGTTTCGCGACAGCCAGTCCAAATGGGTCGAGAACATGAACAAGGCCAACCCGATGTCGGGTGTCCCCGGCTTCGATGCCATCCAAGCCCAGCAGGAAGCCTTCATCAAGGCAATGACCGGCAATGCAGCCTCCACGTGGTCCGGGCCGTCACCGGACCAATCAGGCGAACCCGGCACCGAAAAGGAAGCCGAGAGCGAAGACCTGGATGCCATCAAGAGCCAACTGGCCGAACTTCAGAAGAAACTGTCGAAACTCGACAAGTAGTCACAGACCAAGCCGGTCGCGCATCGCGTACCACGACATCGCCAGCGACAGGATCGGCGTGCGAAAAAACCCGCCACCTGGGAAGATGCCATGCGGGATGGCATTAAACGCCGCAAAGCCCTCTGACGGACCGCGTGTCGCTTCTGCCAATAGTTTGCCCGCCTGGATCGCATTGCCGACGCCATGCCCTGAATAGCCCGAGGCGGACAGGATATTGGGTCGCACGCGCGCAAGGTAGGGCATCCGTTTCATCGTGATGGCCAGTGTCCCGCCCCAGGCGTAGTCGATTTTCACATCGTTCAAATGCGGGAACACGGTAGTCATCGGTTTGCGCACCAGCGCGGCGATATCGGACGGGAAGCGGTAGCCATAGGTCTCGCCGCCACCAAAAAGCAGCCGCGTGTCATGGCTGAGCCGGAAGTAATTCACCACGAAACGCGAATCCGCTACCGCGACATCGCGTGTCAGAACGCGTTCGGCCGCGTCACCAAGCGGTTCGGTGGCCACGATGTAGTTATTGATCGGCATGACCCGCGCCGTCACCTTGCGCTCCAGCCCGCCAAGATACCCATTGGCGGCAAGGATCACCTGGTCCGCACTCACCTGTCCCGCATCCGTACGCACCGTTACCTTTCTGCCGGGCTCGATCCTTTGAACATGGCTGCGCTCGTGAAGGCGCACGCCGGACCTGGACGCCGCCTCTGCCAGCCCAAAGGCAAGGCGCAGCGGGTGCAGATGCGCCGCCCCGCTATCCAGGATGCCGCCTCGATAGTCCGGCGACGGGCACACCGCGCGAAACGCCGCCTGGTCAAGCACGTCGATCTTGTCATAGCCGTAGCGCACTGACAGGTGGTCGGCATAGCCATGCAGATCCGCCACGTCCGAGGCCTGCGAGGCGGCGGTGGCCACGCCGTCCCGCAGGTAACAATCGATCCCATGCCGAGCTGTCAGGTCCCGCACCAACGCCTTGGCATCCTCGGCCAGGTCCCACAGGCGCCGCGCGGCATCCTGCCCCAACATTGTCTCCAGTGCGATCTGGTCTTGCCGCTGACCCGACCCAAGCTGCCCGCCATTGCGCCCCGAGGCGCCGAAGCCGACGCGTTGCGCGTCAAGCAACACGACATCCGCCCCCATCTCGGCCAGGTGCAACGCCGCGGACAGACCGGTATAGCCCGCGCCAACGACACAGACATCCGCTCGCACCTGTCCTGCCACAGGCGGAAACGGATCAAGCGCTGTCGCTGTCGCCGCGTACCAGCTCCGGGGATACTCCCCGCGTTTGTCATTGCTGAACAGCAGGTTCAAAGCTCAGTCCTGTTCTTCTTCTTGCTTCAAATATCCCCGGGGGGTGTGGGGGGACAGCGTCCCCCCACCTGGTCGGACCGGCAGCGCCGGTCCGACACCCGAAGATCAGACGTTCAGCAACAAATGCTCCCGCTCCCATGGGCTGATGACCTGCAGGAATTCCTCGTATTCCGCGTATTTCACGATCGAGTAAACGCGGCAGAACTCTTCACCAAGAATCTGGCGCAGCTCGTCCGCCCCGTCAAACAGTTGCAGCGCCTGCCCGAGCACCTGGGGTATATCGGGGGTGCTCTCATATGCGTCTTTCTTGAGCGGCTTGGACGGCCATGTTTCCTGCATCAAACCAAGATAGCCGCAGGCAAGCGATGCGGCGATGCCAAGATACGGGTTGCAGTCCATCCCCGCGAGCCGGTTCTCGACCCGGCGGCTGTCGGGACCCGACAGCGGGATGCGGATGCCAGTGGTGCGATTGTCCCGGCCCCAGGCCAGGTTGATCGGCGCGGCATGGTCCTTGACATAGCGGCGATAGCTGTTGACGTAAGGGGCAAGGATCGCAATCGCCGAGGGCGTGAATGTTTGCAACCCTCCGATGAAGTGAAAGAAGGCGTCGGTTTCGCCCCCTTGGGGTCCGCTGAAGATGTTGCGTCCGGTTTCCATGTCCATGATCGAATGATGGATATGCATGGCGCTGCCAGGCTCTTGCTCGATCGGTTTGGCCATGAAGGTCGCAAAGGCATCGTGGCGCAGAGCCGCCTCGCGGATCAGGCGTTTGAAATAGAACACCTCGTCGGCGAGCTTCACCGGATCACCGTGGCGCAGGTTGATCTCGAGCTGTCCCGCGCCGCCTTCTTGGGTGATGCCGTCGATCTCGAACCCCTGCGCTTCGGCGAAATCGTAGATGTCGTCGATCACCGGTCCAAATTCGTCCACCGCCGTCATGGAATAGGCCTGACGCGCGGCCGCCGGTCGGCCCGACCGGCCCATCATCGGCTTGATACTTTTGGCCGGGTCAAGATTGCGTG
>NZ_JAIPUS010000063.1 GCF_020055675.1 Marivita sp. | reverse complement strand
CTGCGTGCAGCATGAGATCGACCATTTGGACGGGGTGCTGTTCGTCGATCATTTGTCGGCCCTGAAGCGCAACACGATCCTGCGCAATATCTGCCCCGACATCGCGGGTGTCGGTGCAGAGCGCCGTCGCTTCGGAAGATGCGGACCCCCACATCGCAAGGGCAGGCCAGGTCACTCCCGGCAGCCCAAGATGGACAACCGTGTCAAGAGCGCCGGACAAATCGTCGGCCAATATGCGCAGCGCCGGCCTCACGACCTGCGGGTTTCCGGCTGCAATCCCGCGACGGTACAGATCGTTCCCTCTGCACGAATGGCTTCGATCTGCTCAGTGGTGGCGCCATCATCGGTGATGACCTCGTCCACATCCGCGACACGGCCGATTTCGCAGAAACTCGGCGTCCCGAACTTGCTGGAATCCGCGAGCACGATCACACGTTTGGCCGCGCGGATCATCAATTGCTTCATCCCGGCGACCTCAAGCGAGGTTTCCGTGAAAACGCCCCCTGAAATCGTATGGACTCCAATGAATGCGATATCGACGTGAATACCGGCAAGGAACCGCTGCGCCGGCTCTCCGACAAGCGTGGTTGACGCGGGACGGATCGTGCCGCCGGTGACAATGACCGGCCCATGATGTCCAGCGCTGAAAAGATGTGAGCAATTCAGGTCATTGGTCACGATGGTCAGGTTGATCTGCCGTTTGAGAATACACTCTGCCGCAGCCAGCACGGTTGATGATGCATCCAGAATAAGGCTTTGCCCCGATGCGACCGCCCCGGCGGCGACCGCCCCGATCGCCTGCTTCTGGGGGCGCGCGCTCGCGGCCGCGATGGAAGGGTCCGGCTCGAACCGCGTTTCAGGCTGGTGGCGGATGATTGCGCCGCCATGGGTCCGTTCAAGATATCCCTTCTCTACAAGGTCCCTCAGGTCCCGCCGGACCGTGGACTCGGACGCGCCAAGCGCAGTGGCCAACTGCTGGATCGACGCGACGGTGTTTATTCGCAAGTAATCGAGGATCGTGGCATGCCGCTGCGCCGGAAGCAGTTCGACCCGGCCCGTTTCACCCGAAATTTCTGACAAGATGTTGACCCTTCTATCAAGATTTTAGCTGAATATGACTAGTTTTGACAGGAGTATGTCAAGGATTGCCGCGCCCTGGTCGGCAAGCCTGGGTTTTCGCGCAAACGAGACACGGCTTGTCATTCATCGACGCCAAACCGAGGTGGTGGACTCAAGGGGTCCGAAGCCTTCTGTATCTGCGTTCCGCTGAACCGGCCCTGCCATCGGCCCCGGGCAGGGCGGATGGCTGGGTGGTGCGCGACGTCGGACCCTTGTGGCGCAACCGTGTTCTCCGGCCTGTCGG
Source organism: Marivita sp. (assembly GCF_020055675.1). Taxonomy (GTDB): domain Bacteria; phylum Pseudomonadota; class Alphaproteobacteria; order Rhodobacterales; family Rhodobacteraceae; genus Marivita. The sequence continues at coordinate 3,016 of NZ_JAIPUS010000063.1, read as the reverse complement.
CACCGCCTCTCTGCATCGTCTCGAACAGTTGACGGCGGCCGGTGCAGAACCGCGCACCAGATGGAAGGGCGCATGGATACTCTATCACCTGGCCAGGTCAGCGGCAGATTTGTCAGCCGCGACTGGCAAGGCCTGCATTGCCTGCCCGATGGACATCGCACCATAGGGTCAAACGCTCCGGCAGGACGTGTTGCTGCGGCGCTCTTGCCAGATGGACCTCGCAGCGCGCTTGCCGTAACACCCTCGCCCAAGGGTCAAAGGGTCAGGGCGGCAGGGCACATGGCGCAAATCTTTTTCGATATCAGCGACATCGTCAGCTATATCCGCGAGCACCGGCAGGTCAGCGGCATTCAGCGCGCCGCTGTCCGCATCATCGCGCAGGCGGTCCGGCTGCGGGGGCGCGACGTGTTCGTGGGGTTTCACCATCCTGGCCGCAAGGCCTATCTCTGCTGTCCCGCCGCCGATGTGATCGAGGCGCTCGAGGCCTTCGACATCGAGGCGCTGGCGGCCCTGCTCGGGCTGCGTGTGCCCAGGGCCGCGATCCCGGCACGGTTTCTGGCACGGTACCGGGATCAGCCGTACAAGCAGGCCGTGCATGTCGTCCGGATGCGGCTGGCCGGCTGGCGCGGGCGGTCGCGCTATTTCGACCGGCGCGGGCTGGACTTCGGGCTCTGGCAAAAGCTCTATGGCCCGCGCAAGGCGCCTGGGCAGGTCCGCCTGCGCCCCGTCGAGGCGGTCGCCCAAGCCGGCGACACGATCTGCGGCCTGGGCGCGATCTGGGGGCGCGGCAAGGTGGAAAGCGCGTTTCGCAAAGCGCATGCGCGCGGCGTGCGGGTGGTCCTGCTGGTACATGACCTCATCCCGATGAAGCTGCCGGACCAGGCCGATCCCAGGGCGGCGCGAAGCTATCACCGCTGGCTGGTCGGGTCGGCCGAGTATGTGACCGGCTATCTCGCCAATTCCCGGGCGACGGCCACGGACCTGCGGGATTTCCTGTCGGGTCAGGGGCTTGAGGGGGATGTCCATGTCACGCCCCTGGCGCAGGCCGGTGTCGGACCGGAGCCGGAGACCCGCCCCGCCCTTGATCCGCTGGTGCAGGAGGCCATCACTGTGCCTTACGTGCTCTGTGTCGGCACGATCGAGCCGCGCAAGAACCTCTGGCGGCTGGTGCAGGTCTGGGCGCGGCTGTCGCGGCGCAGTGACCTGGAGCTGCCGCGGCTGGTGCTGGCGGGCAAGCGCGGCTGGCTGACGGACGGGTTCCTGTCGATGCTGGAGCGCACCGGCGGCCTGGGCGGCTGGGTGATCTGGCTCGAAGCGCCGGACGATGCGCAGCTCGACCATCTTTACCGCCATTGCCTCTTCACCGCGACGGTGAGCCTCTACGAGGGCTGGGGCCTGCCGATTGGCGAAGGGTTGAGCTATGGCAAGACCGGGGTGGTGTCGCAGGCGGCCTCGATGCCCGAAGTGGGCGGCAAGATGGTGGCCTATTGCGATCCTGCCTCGATGCAGAGCATCGAGGCGGCGGTGCTGCGCTGTCTCGATGCACCGCAGCGGCAGGCACTGGAGGCAAGGATCGCCGGGACCAGCCTGCGCAGCTGGGACGACGTGGGCCGCGACGTGATGGCGGCGCTGGAGGGGTAACCGTTCTTCAGGGAAATGTTTCGCGCGCGAAACATTGGGTCCGGTTCGGCCCTATCAAGGGTTTGTTAAGAAATTCCTATTTTTTCGTGCTCGTTGGATTGCACCGCCTTCGGTGGAGAGGCTCTCCCACGGGTGAAATAAATGTCGACGAACGGGTGTTATGGTACGCGCCTTAGGGTTGTATATGGCAACTCAGATATCAAATTATTGGTTACACTATACGAGGATCATGAGATGCCGATTAACCCACCAGATTCCGACCCTAAGCGCGAGCTTGCACGAAAATTAGCAGATGCAACACTTTCAGGTACCGTACCAGTCATTGGTGGACATCTGGCGGCACTTTATAGCGTGACCTACCCTGCCAAAGGCGAACAAAATGTTAAGGCATGGCAGGAAGATATATCAGCTCTCGTAAACGACCTTGAAGAGGCTGTTACGTACATCTCAGGAACGATTGATCTGTCTGAGGATGCTGCATATCTAGGCAAGTGGATCAGCGAGAATTCCACCACAGCTTTCTCGGAAATATTCGAATACGACCACATCGTTGAGCAATTTCCTGATGCCTCACAAAACGAGATACTTGAGGCTGTCGGTGAGCTTGAACTTGAAGGCATGGTTGTCGTCAACAAGTGTTACGGGAAGGCGTTCAGCCACCTCTCTATCAAGCATAAGCTGTTCGAGACTTTCGACCCCATCGTCTTTAATGGTGTAAGTCCACGGCAAGACGCCTCCGTAATTGCAGAGAAGCTCTTACAATCCGAAGGAGGCATATCAGCCCCTGACATTTGCAAAGAGCAAGGCTGGACGCCTCGGCGCTTCAACCCTGCCGTCGAAATTGTGGGCGAATTCATCGCAGACGGGCGAAAATCTGTAGAAGGCGGGCAAGAGTATTCCATCAGCTATCTGCTCGTTGACGCAAGCGAGCGGGCTCAATTGCGACGATTTGTGAACACGGTGAATGGAAAGAGCTAGACCCGCGCACTCTTGGGGGCTGTCTGCCCCCAAGACAGGGCTTCGCCCGTGATCGCCACAAAGCGTCCACTAGACGCTTTGCCGCTCCTCGGGCGGGCACTCACCCTCCCGAGGATATTTACAGAACAGTATGACCCCTACCCTTCTCCGCGTTGCTGCGTCCATTTCTTACAGAAGCCGAGAAACGCCATTTCGGGGTTGCGCGGCGTGCCGCTGGCCCAGGCGCGCCATTCCGCCTCGATCACATGCACGTCCCAGCCCGGGGCGGCCGCGCGGGCCATGTCGTAGACCTCCGGATCGAGCGGCGGAATATCGGCGACCTGCGAGCTGTCTTCCCCGACCGTGCCGCGGCTGTGGGCGATGAGCTGGTCCTTCTCGTCGTCGATGCGGATCTGGT
>NZ_JAIPUS010000036.1 GCF_020055675.1 Marivita sp. | reverse complement strand
CGGCCCCATCGCATCCCCGGACGTGATCCAATGGGCCCCCGGCCTGCCCAAAACCCGCTCCGGCAAGATCATGCGCCGCATCCTGCGCAAGATCGCCGAAAACGACACCGGTTCCCTCGGCGATACAACAACACTCGCAGACCCCTCCGTCGTCGACGACCTCATCGAAAATCGGAAGGGGTGAGGACAATGGACGCAAGCACACCTCCGACAACCGCCCCTGTCCTGATCCTGCTGGGTCCGCCGGGCGCCGGCAAGGGCACCCAGGCCCGGATGCTGGAAGCCAGGTTCGGCCTGATTCAACTCAGCACCGGCGACCTGCTGCGCGCCGCCGTGGCCGATGGCACGGATGCCGGCAAACGGGCCAAGGCCGTCATGGATGCCGGCGAGCTGGTGAGCGATGACATCGTGATCGCCATCCTGCGCGACCGGCTGGGCGAACCGGACTGTGCGAAAGGCGTGATCCTTGACGGGTTCCCGCGCACCATCGTGCAGGCCGAGGCGCTGGATGCGCTGCTGGCCGAAACCGGGCAGGTCGTGTCCGCCGCGATCAGCCTGGACGTGGACGACGCGGCGATGGTGGCGCGGATTTCGGGCCGGTTCACCTGCGCCGATTGCGGCGAGGGGTATCACGACAGCTTCAAGACACCCGCGACCAAGGGACAATGCGACAGGTGCCAGTGCACCGATTTCAAACGCCGGGCCGATGACACGGCCGAAACCGTCGCGGCCCGGCTTGAAGCCTATCATGCCCAAACCGCGCCCCTGATCGCGTTCTACGACGCACAGGACGCCTTGGCCCGTGTCGATGCGATGGGTGCCATTGACGACATCGCCAAGGACCTTGGCGCCCATGTTGTCAAAGCCACCGCCTGAGCGGTCGGCCCGCGGTTTTCGCAATCGCGGCACACCGGACTACGCGCCCCGCAAACACGGGACGCGCCAAAAGAGCAAGAGGAGGAGCCGCTATGTCGGACCAAAAATCGCAATCTGCGCAGGCGCAAAAGAAGTCCGATACGGACTACTGGAAAGCCAACCTGCGCATCATCATGATCAGCCTTGTCATCTGGGCGCTTGTGTCCTTCGGGTTCGGCATCCTGCTGCGCCCGATGCTGTCGGGTATCAGTGTCGGCGGGACCGACCTTGGATTCTGGTTCGCCCAGCAAGGGTCGATCCTGGTCTTCCTGGTGCTGATCTTTTTCTACGCCTGGCGCATGAACAGGCTCGACCGTGAATTCGGCACCGAGGAGGAGTAACCCAAATGGACCAGTTTACCATCAACCTGCTGTTCGTGGGCGCATCCTTCGCGCTCTATATCGGCATCGCGATCTGGGCCCGCGCGGGCTCCACATCGGAATTCTACGCCGCCGGTCGCGGCGTTCACCCGGTCACCAACGGCATGGCGACCGCGGCGGACTGGATGTCCGCGGCCTCCTTCATCTCGATGGCGGGCCTGATTGCCTTTACCGGCTATGACAACTCGACCTACCTGATGGGCTGGACGGGCGGTTACGTGCTTCTGGCGCTGCTGCTGGCGCCCTACCTGCGCAAGTTCGGCAAATTCACCGTCTCCGAGTTCATCGGCGACCGGTTCTACAGCCCGACCGCGCGCATGGTTGCGGTGGTCGCCCTGCTGGTTGCCTCGCTCACTTACGTGATCGGCCAGATGACCGGCGTCGGCGTGGCCTTTGGCCGTTTCCTCGAAGTGTCGAACGAACTGGGCCTGTTCATCGGCGCCGGCGTCGTCTTTGCCTACGCGGTCTTCGGCGGCATGAAGGGCGTGACCTACACGCAGGTGGCGCAGTATTGCGTTCTGATCATGGCCTATACCATCCCGGCGATCTTTATCTCGCTGCAGCTGACCGGCAACCCGATCCCGGGCCTGGGCCTGTTCAGCGAGCACCAGGCCAGCGGCCAGCCGCTGTTGCAGAAGCTGGACCAGATCGTGACCGAACTGGGCTTCAAGGAGTATACCGCGCACCACGGCGACACCTTCAACATGGTGCTCTTCACCCTGTCGCTGATGATCGGCACCGCCGGTCTGCCCCATGTGATCATGCGCTTCTTCACCGTGCCGCGCGTGGCTGACGCCCGCTGGTCGGCTGGATGGACGCTGGTGTTCATCGCGTTGCTTTACCTGACGGCCCCGGCCGTGGGGGCGATGGCGCGCCTGAACATCACCGAACAGTTCTGGCCCAACGGCACCGACGCGCAGGCGGTCTCGGTCGAGACGATCGATTCCGATCCGGCCTATGACTGGATGGCGACATGGGAGCAGACCGGTCTTCTGGGCTGGGAAGACAAGAACGGCGATGGCCGGATCCAGTACTATAACGATGCCAGCCCCGAGATGCAGGAACGCGCAGAAACCGAAGGCTGGGACGGCAACGAGCTGACCAACTTCAACCGCGACATCCTCGTTCTGGCCAATCCCGAAATTGCCAACCTGCCCTCATGGGTGATCGGTCTGGTGGCCGCAGGCGGCCTTGCGGCGGCGCTGTCAACGGCGGCAGGTCTGCTTTTGGCGATTTCATCGGCGGTCAGCCACGACCTGATCAAGGGGCAGCTCAATCCGAAGATCAGCGAAAAGGGCGAGCTTTTGTCGGCCCGGGTGGCGATGGCCGCAGCGATCATCGTCGCGACCTATCTGGGGCTCAATCCGCCGGGCTTTGCGGCGCAGACGGTGGCGCTGGCCTTCGGCCTTGCGGCGGCCTCGATCTTCCCCGCGCTGATGATGGGCATCTTCACGAAAGTGAACAACAAGGGGGCCGTGGCGGGCATGCTGACCGGCCTTATCGTGACGGTGATCTACATCTTCCTGCACAAGGGGTGGTTCTTCATCCCCGGCACCAACAGCTTCGACGACAGCGATCCGCTGTTCTTCACGATCAAGTCGACGAGCTTTGGCGCCGTCGGTGCGCTCCTGAACTTCGTGGTGGCCTTCACTGTCTCCGGGATGACCGAGGACCTGCCGGAAGCGATCGAGGAGCTGGTCGAAAGCGTGCGCGTGCCACGTGGCGCGGCTGCGGCGCAGGACCACTAGGCCCTTCGGATGCGCCGCCCCGCGGCGCACCCTTTACACTGCGGTCCCGCGCCGGAATACCGGGGCGGGACTTTTCATTCCGAGCAGAGGTCACATCATGCCACCGTCCGACTCCGACCTGGTGCAATTCCTGTCCGCCATCCACCCCTATGATTCGATGGGCACGGCATCGCTGCAATCGCTTGTTGACGCCTTCGAGACACGGACCGTGCCCGCCGGTGCCGAGATATACCGCCTGAACGCGCCGATGGAGGGGCTGTTCGTTGTTTATCATGGCACGATCGAGGTACGGGACGAAAATGATGTCCCGGTCTCGCTTCTGGGGCCACGCAACACCTTTGGCGAACGCGGCCTGCTGCGTAACGGCGTCAGCGTGACCTCGGCGCGGGCCGAAACCGACGCGACATTGCTGTTGCTGCCCGCCGAGCGATTTCACCAGGCGATGTCGGACGATCCGGCGTTCCGGCGGTTTTTCGACCGCGGCCGCGGCGACAAGCCGAACAAGGCCAACCTGGCAACCACACGGGTCGAGACATTGATGGCGCCCCGCCCGCTCACCTGCTCGCCCGACACTGATGTGAAGACTGCCGCGCGCATGATGCGCGACGCCCGCGTGTCGTCGATCTGCATCGCCCGGGACACGTCGCTGCATGGCATCGCGACGATCCGCGACATGTCCGGCAAGGTGGTGGGCGACGGCCTGGCCTTCGACACACCGATCACCGATATCATGACGGCCGACCCCATCACCCTGCCGCCCTCTGCCATCGGGTCAGACGTGCTGCACACGATGATGGAACGCGGCATCGGCCATGTGCCTGTCACGCAGGCGGGCAAGCTGGTCGGGATCGTGACCCAGACCGATCTCACCCGTTTCCAGGCGGTCAGCTCGGCCGAACTGGTCTCCGAGATCGCACATGCCAACTCCGCCGAGGAGATGGCAACCGTCACCCGCCGTATCCCGCAATTGCTGGCGCAGCTGGTCGCGGGCGGCAACCGGCACGAAGTGGTGACCCGCCTGATCACCGACGTGGCCGACACCGCCACCCGCCGGTTGCTGGCGCTGGCCGAAGACAGGCTGGGCGCGCCGCCGGTGCCCTATCTGTGGCTGGCCTGCGGCAGCCAGGGACGGCAGGAGCAAACCGGGGTCAGCGACCAGGACAATTGCCTGTTTCTGGATGACGCGGTGACGGATGCGGAGATACCTTATTTCGACGCCTTGGCACGCTTTGTCTGCGACGGGCTGGATACCTGCGGCTATGTCTTTTGCCCCGGCGACATGATGGCCACCAACCCGCGCTGGCGGCAGCCCGTGCGCGTCTGGCGTGATTATTTCGACGGCTGGATCAAGACCCCCAACCCCGAGGCACAGATGCTGGCCAGCGTCATGTTCGACCTGCGCCCCATCGGGGGCACAAAGGCGTTGTTCGAGGATCTTCAGGCCGAGACCCTGCGCAAAGCCGCCGCCAATTCGATTTTCGTGGCGCATATGGTGGCGAACTCGCTGAAACACGCGCCGCCGCTGGGGCTTTTGCGCGGCTTTGCCACCATCCGCTCGGGCGAGCACAAGAACCGCATCGACCTGAAACACAATGGCGTGGTGCCGGTTGTGGACCTGGGCCGGATATATGCGCTTCAGGGAAAGCTCACCGTGGTCAACACCGCCGCACGCATCGAAGCGGCGACCGCCGCCGGCGTGCTCAGCCAATCGGGTGGGCAGGATCTGCGCGATGCCTATGACCTGATTGCCGAAACCCGGCTTGACCATCAGGCCGACCAGGTGCGGTCTGGTACCGCGCCCGACAATTTCCTGAGCCCGACCGATTTGTCGGACTTTGAGCGAAGTCATCTGCGGGACGCCTTCGTCGTGATAAAATCGTTGCAGTCGGCCGTTGGGCACGGGCGCGGCATGCTGGGCTGATGGGCCTGTTTGGGAGGACAACCGATGTTTCTGGAACTGATCGCGGTGATCGTGGCCGGCCTTGCCGGTGCCGGTGCGATGATGCTCATCTCGCGCATCACGGGGGGGCGCGTGCCGAAATGGCTGATCCCGGTTGCCGCGGGGGCGGCGATGCTCGGCACCACGATCAGCAGCGAATACAGCTGGTTCCCCCGAACCGCCGATGCGATGCCCGAGGGGCTGCAAGTGGTGCAAACCGCGCAGAACACCGCGCTCTACCGCCCGTGGACGTATCTCAAGCCCTATACCGACCGCTTCATCGCGCTGGACACCGCGAACCTGCGGGCCAATAGCGATGATGCGGCGCTTTTCCTTGCGGATCTCTATTTCTTTCGGCGCTGGGGCACGGTGCAATCGGTCGAGATGATGGTGAATTGCGACACCGGGCAGCGCGCCGACCCCGCCTTCGGCGATGGCGGCGCGCCGGTGTGGCGCGATACGGACGCGCAAGACCCCATCGTTTCACGCGTTTGCGACAGGGGGTGATGCCATGTTGTCGAAGCTCAGCCTGCGTTTGCGCATCTTCCTGTTCTTCTGCCTTCTGGGCCTTGGCGCGCTGACCGCGGTCGGCACCGCGCTGTGGTTTGGCTATGCGCGCGCCGCCCAGACGGGCGCGGCCAATGGCTTTACGCTGGCCGCCATTCTTGCCGCCTTCCTTATCCTGGCACTGACGGTATCGGTCTGGCTTTTGTTCGATGAAAACGTGGCCAAGCCGATTGAACGGCTGGCCGCAGACATGCGCACCCGCGCCCATGCCGGGGTTGCGGGCGATCTCGATACCAGCACGGCGCGCTATCTGGGCGACCTGGCCCCGGCAGCCTCGGCCGTCGCGCGGCAGCTTAACGATTCGACGCTGGGCACGGCACAGGCCGTTGCCGAGGAAACCGCCCGCCTGAGCACCGAGAAAGCCCGTCTGACCGCTCTTCTCACCGAGATCCCGGTGGCAACGATCCTGGTGAACCCGGATGGCCAGATCGTGCTTTATGACGGGCAGGCCGCCGAGATCCTCGCGCAGCTTGGCGTGCCGAGGCTCAATGCCGATATCACCGAATATTTCGATCCCCAGGCGCTCGACGCCGCGGTGAAAACACTGGGCAGGACCGGGCATGACACCAGCGTCACCGCCCATTCGCATGACGGCACACAGAGCTTTGACACCAAGCTGAAACCGATGGAGGGCGGCGGCTACCTGATGGTGATCGACAGCCAGACATTGGACATCGCCCCCGACGCGGCGCGGCCGCTGGTCTATGATTTTGACCTGCTCGATCAGCGACGCGGCGGCGCCGAGATGGATTTCCTCGACCGGCCGCTGCGCGAGCTGTGCTTTTCGGTCTTCGACACCGAAACCACGGGCCTGTTGCCGCATAAGGACGACGTGGTGCAACTGGGGGCGGTACGGGTGCTGAACGGACGCATCGTCGACGGCGAGACGATCAACCAGCTTGTCGATCCGGGCCGGCCCATTCCGCCCGCCTCGTCCAAGGTGCACAAGGTCACCGACGCGATGGTGCGCGGACAGCCGGATATCCGGACCGTGGCCAAACGCTTTCACGACTTTTCGCGCGACGCGGTCATCGTGGCGCATAACGCACCGTTCGACATGGCCTTCCTGCACCGGCAGGCCAAGGCCACCGGGGTGGTCTGGGATCACCCGATCCTCGACACCGTGCTTTTGTCGGCTGTCTTGTTCGGGGCCAGCGAGCGGCATACGCTCGATGCGGTGTGCGCGCGCTTGAACGTCACCATCCCTTCGGCCCTGCGCCACACCGCTCTTGGCGATGCGCAGGCCACGGCAGACGTGTTGGTCAAGATGCTGCCGATGCTCGAAGCGCGCGGTCTGACCACCTTTGGAGCCGTCCTCGAGGAGACGCGCCGTCATGGCCGCCTCCTCGAAGATCTCAACTGAGCGGCACTTTCTGCCGCAGCGTGCTGCGGGTGATCGCGACAACCGTGATGGCGGTCAGGGTCCAGAAGGTCCAGGTGATCGGCCCCCGGAAGAGGATCAGCGGATCGCTGCCCGACATCAGCATCGACTGGCGGAAATTGTCCTCGAGCAGCGGGCCAAGAATGAAGGCGATCAGGAAGGGCGCGGCAGGAATGCGATTGCGCATCATGACATAGCCCAGCCACCCCATGACAAACATCACCCCCACGTCGAAGATGTTGTTGTTCACCGCGAACACACCATAGATGCACAGCACCAGCACCCCGGGCATCAGGATGCGTTTCGGCACATCCGCCACGAACCGGAACCCGCGGATCGCGATCGACCCGACAAGGAGCAGGAACACCGAGCTGACGATCAGCCCGATGAACAGGCCATAGATGATATCCGCGTTCAGAACGAACATCATCGGTCCGGGTTGCAGCCCATGCACCATGAAGGCGCCAATGATGATCGCGGTGATCACGTCACCCGGCACCCCAAGCGCCAGCAAGGGGATCAGGGTCGCGCCGGCCACGCCGTTGTTTCCAGCCTCGGAGGCCGCGACGCCTTCGATTTCGCCCTTGCCGAAATTCGCCTTGTTTTTCGAGGTGCGCCGCGCTTCGGAGTAACTCAGGAAAGCGCTCGGCGCAGCCCCGATGCCGGGAATGGAGCCGAGGAACACGCCGATCATGCTGCCCCGGATGATGCTTTTGAAGCTGCCCAGGTAATCCGCGAGCGAACATCGGCTCTTGCCCAATGCGCGCGTCTTGCCCAGGTGCGCCACCGGGTTCCACGCCATCGCGATGATCTCGGGAATGGCGAACAGCCCGATCAGCACCGCGATGAAGTTCAACCCGCCCATCATGTTCGGATCGCCGAAGGTAAAGCGGTTGGTGCCGTAGATCAGATCAAGCCCGACCGTCGCCAGCAGCAGCCCCGCCAGCGCCGACAGCGCGCCGCGCAGCAGGCTTTCGCCCGACACGCCCGCGATGATGGTGAGCGAGAACAGGATCAATGCGAAAAATTCCGGCGGCCCGAAATTGAGCGCGAAAGAGGCAAGCCACCCGGCAAACAGGATCAGCGCGAGGTTCGACACCGCATCCGCAGTGCACGAGGCATAAAGCGCCATGCCCAATGCGCGCCCCGCCTCGCCCCGTTCGGCGAGCGGGTGGCCGTCGAGGATCGTTGCCGAGGAGGCCGGTGTGCCCGGCGTCTTGATCAGGATGGCCGGGATCGAGCCGCCGAATATGCCACCCTTGTACACACCAAGCAGCAGCAGAATGCCGTTGATCGGCGTCATCGCGAAGGTGAAGGGCAGCGTCAGCGCCACGGCCATGGTTGCCGACAGGCCCGGAATGGCGCCACCGACCACACCGACGATCAGTCCGCAGAACAACATGAAAAACGCCTCGACATTGCCCACAAGGGCAAAACCGGCGGCAAGGGAGTCCAACAGGCTCATGGCAGCCTCACGAAATGGCCTTGCGGGATCGCCACGCCGGCGACATGCGCAAAGAACGCGTACAACAGGAGTGGAACGACAATCGCGCAGATCACGGCAATCATGGGATGCCGCGTGCGGAACAGGAATGCGCAGGCGACAAACGCCAGCATCGATGTCCACACCATACCCAACCGCGGCAGCGCGACCATCACGAGCACCATGATCGTCGCCAGGCCAAGCAGCCGCAACCACCCCGCTGGCCCGTCCGATGGACCGGTATCGGCATCCTCGAACGGGGTGTCATCCGACGAAACCCCCGACGCCAGAAGCCCCGCCCCCACAAGGCCCGCCAAACCGGCCAGAACAAAGGGCCAGAACAGCGGCGACAGGACGATATTGCCGACGTTCGACGGTGCAAAGACAAACGATGGGATGGCGTAAAAGACAAGAAACAACGCGCACAGCACCACCACGGTGCCAAGGCGCAGATGCAGTGATTTCTGAGACATGGTAAGATCAGGCTCCGCAGGTGGACGCGCCGAAACCCGAAGGCTCCGGCGCGTATCAAAATGGAGGACGGTCAAGGCTCAGCCTTCGATCCGCATCCCCAGTTCGTCCACAAGATCCCTGAAGGTGGTATATTGTTCCAGGATAAAGGCATTGGCCTCTTCCGGGTCCATCAGGTCGATCACCGACCCGCGTTCTTCCATCGATGAGCGGAAGTCTTCGTCTGCCGTGGCGGTCGCCATCCAGTCACCCCACTTGGCCGCCACATCGTCGGGCAGATCGTCGGGCCCCGCGATTCCGGTCCAGCCGACAAGCTGGTTCAGCACCGGCTTGCCCAGGTCGTTGGCTGTCGGCGCGTCAAAGCCCACCACCGGTTCCTCGGTCGTGACCATGAGCGGCGTCAACTGATCGTTGGCCACAAAGCTCGCCAGCGCGGACGAGTTGGTGCACAGGAACGTCGCCGTGCCATTCAGCACCGCGGTTGCAGCGGCCCCGCCGCCCTGTTGCGGGATATGCGTGGCCTCGGTCAGCGGATTTTCGATGCCGAATTCCTTGAGCACCATCGCACCCGCCAGGTGCAGGAGCGATCCAACCCCCGATGAGCTGTAGCTGACACCGCCCTCGCCGACCTGGGCGATCAGGTCCTCCATCGATTCGATCCCGCTGTCGGGGCGCACGGCGCATGCCACCGGGTTGATCTCGTAGACGGTGACAAAACGGAAATCATCCAGCGTGTAGGGCAAAGTCGCCTTCATCGCCGGGTTCACCGAGTGCGAGCCGACCCGTGCAAACAGCATGGTGTAGCCATCCGCATTGGCGTTTTGCACAGCGACAGACCCGGTGGCCCCGCCCGCGCCGGTCACATTGGCCATCACCAGCGGCGATCCAACGGCTTCGCCTAGCGGCTCTGCGATGGTGCGCGCGGAAATATCGGTGGCACCGCCGGCGCCGTATGGAATGATCATGTTGATGGGGCGTTCCGGGTATTCCGCCATCGCGGCCCCGGCCGCAAGACCGCACCCCAACGCGAATACCGACCCGAATGTCCGTAGTTTCATAGTTTCCTCCCTAGTTGTTGACGGGCCCTTATCGGGCTCTTGACTCACGTTAGTCTTAAGTAGAGCTTAAAAGAAGAAATAAAAAATTACAGGTTCTGTAAGCTAAGCAATCAGAAATCCGAAAATGTCCATAAGATTACTCAAGACACTTGTCGCCGTGGCCGACCACCGCACGTTCAGCGCGGCCGCCGATGCCGTGTTCATAACCCATGCCGCCGTCAGCCAGCAAATGCGCACGCTGGAAGCCGACCTTGGCATCGCGCTGTTCGATCGCAGCCACCGAACCCCGGAGTTGACACCGATGGGCCGCGCCGTGGTGGCGCGCGCCCGCAAGCTGGTGGAAGATTACGAGACGCTTGTGCCCTCGGTGCTTGGCGATGACGGGCTGACCGGGGAAGTGGTGCTGGGCGCCGTACCGACCACGCTGATCGGGCTGGCACCGCTTTCCATGTCGATCCTGCGCGCGCGATACCCGGACCTCAGGGTGCGCATCCGTCCGGCCCTGACCAGCGCGCTGCTGTCCGGAATCGACCGCGGACATTACGACGTGGCGATGGTCACCAAGCCAATCCTGATGCCACGGAACATGGCGTTTCTGCCCATCGCTGATGAACCCTTGCACCTGATCACCGGTCAGGAAGTGACCGAAACCGACCCGATCAGGATTTTGAACGATCAGCCCTTCATCCGCTTCAACCGCGATGCGGTCGTGGGCACGCTGATCGAGACATGGCTTCAGGAGAACAACATCCCCGTCAGCGAGGCGATGGAACTCGACAACCTCGAAGCGATTTCGAGCATGGTCAACGCCAACCTGGGTGTGTCCATCGTGCCCCGCCCCTGCGTGAGAACCGCCTATACCCTGCCGGTCAACAATGTCCCGCTCGGGCCGGACGCGCCCTCGCGCGAATTGGGCCTTGTCCATCGCAAGGAACATCCGAAGCACCGCGTGATCGAGGAAATCCACGCGGCACTCTTGCAGGCGGTGCAAGACAACCCGCCCGACGACGACGGCGCCGCACCGGGTGTCGCATGACCTGGACGGTTCTTGCGGCCATCACTCTCGGCGCAATGGCCGGGGGCTTCATCAACGGTCTGGCCGGGACCGGCACCGCGCTTTTCGCCCTGGGATTTTTCCTGGTCGCGCTCGACCCGATCAGCGCGGTTGCGGTCGTGTCGCTCATGTCGGTGGTCACCGGGATTCAGGGTCTCTGGGTGGTACGCGAGGCGCTGTCGCGCAACGTGCCGCGATTGCTGCGCTTCATCATCCCGGGATTGCTGGGCGTGCCGGTGGGGATTTCCCTTCTGTCCCTGATCGACGCGGATGTACTCAAGCTGATTATTGGTTTCCTTCTCTTGATTTACGGCGGTTTCTTCAGCTTCCGCGCGAACTTGCCGAAATTCGACCGCCGCACGCCGGTGCTGGACTCCGGGATTGGGCTGGCCGGCGGTGTGCTGGGCGGAATGGCATCGCTCTCGGGGGCGCTGCCCGTGATCTGGTGTTCGATGCGTCCCTGGCCCAAGGCCGAAACCCGCGCGGTGTTGCAACCCTTCAACGTGAGCGTCCTGTTCACCACGACCGTGATGCTGTGGTGGCGCGGGGCCTATACCGCGCCGACCGTCACCGCGTTTCTGATCGCCTTGCCCACCTCGCTGATCGCGGCGCAGATCGGCATCGCCGTGTTCCGGCGGATCTCGGACAATACATTCCGGCGCCTTCTGATCGGTCTGTCCCTGCTTCTGGGGGTGGGCATCCTGATCGGCGCCCTGTTCTGAACATTCTGCCGCAACGAGCCTGTCGATGCTGACGCTTTACTACTCCAAGGGGACCTCTGCCCTTGCCCCGCATATCCTGCTCGAGGAGGTGGGCGCGGACTATGCCCTGAAGGAAGTGCCGATCGACACAGGTGCGCAGGCTCAACCCGCCTTTCAGCAGGTCAATCCGAAAGGCCGGGTTCCCGCGCTCAAGGCGCCCGAGGGCGTGATCACGGAAAACCCGGCGATCCTTGGCTATATCGCGGCGGTGCATCGGGATGCGCAGATGCTGCCTGAAACACCCTTCGACCGCGCCCGGGCCGAAGCGTTCAACGCCTATCTCTGCGCCACGGTGCATGTGGCCTTTGCCCATATGGCCCGCGGCGCGCGGTGGACCGACGACACGGACGCCCAGGCCGCGCTCAAGCCCAAGGTGGCTGACAATCTCGCCGAATGCGCCGAGGTGATCGAAAAGCATCTGCTCAAGGGACCATGGGCAATGGGAGACCGCTACACATATTGCGACCCCTACCTGTTCCTTTTGCCCCGCTGGATGGCCAAGGCCGGCGTGGAGATCGCGCCTTACCCCCGGCTTGCCGCGCATCACGCGGCAATGCAGGCCCGCCCGGCAACCCTCGCGGCACTTGCTGTGCACCAGGTCTGACCGCGCGGGATCGCATCCCTGGTATCCGGGCCGATCGGCAGCGCCACCCCCCGAAACGGGGCGCGGTTCTCCGCAGGACAGCGGGTCTTCATGCAGGCGGGTCACTGCGTCGGCCGGTCAGACCACCAGCCGCCCGCCACCGGCAAAGCGCGGGTCTGACCTGCGATGATGTCGGGCCCAAACCGTCGCGATGTGCGGCTCAGCCCAGATCGGGCGCGGGAGCCCCTTCGATCATCACGTTGATGCAGGCGGGTTTGCCCGAGCCGATCGCAGCCTCGATCGCGCCTTTCAGGTCGTGCAACTCGGTTACGCTCGCGCCAAAGCCTCCCAGAGCGATCATCGCCTCGTCATAGCGCGCATCGCTCAGGGCACAGCCATGCAGCCGGTCAGCCCCGAAATCGCGCAACTGGATCTGGTGCTCCGCGTTCCAGCGCTGATCATTGCCGATGATCGCCACGAAGGGCAGGTCTTCCCGTACCGCCGTTTCGAACTCGGCCAGGTGAAACCCCGCCGTTCCGTCGCCCATGAACGCCAGAACGGTTGCCGTGGGATCGGCCGCCCGCGCCGCCATGGCATAGCACAGCCCGCCGCCAATGGCGCCCGACACCCCGTTGATGATTCGCCGGGGCGCGGCAAGACCGGCCTGCGCCCATTGTCCGAATTCGCCGCCGTCACAGACGATCACCGGATCTGCCGCCGCTTCGACAATGGCTTGAGCCTCGGCGCATAACGCACGAGGATGAATGATATTTCCGGATTCGCAAAGAGGCAGGCGCTTTGCACAGGCCGCGGTCACTCGATGGCGCCAGCCAGCGTTGCGTGCACGGGCGTTACCACGGGCCAGGCCCTGTGCCACAGCGGCCGGGTCTGCGGCAACCGCATGGCCCAGCCGCAGATCCCGGGTGCGGCGCGCGCGGTCGATCTCGGCCGCGTCTCCATTGATCACCGCCCATTCTGCACAGGGGGCAACGGCGCCGAATTGCAGCGTAAAGTCGAGCGGCTTGCCCAGAAGCAACACCCGGTCAGCTTCGGCCATGACGGCTGCAAACCCGCCCAGCGCCGGGTCCTTGATGCCGCGTGGGCTTTCCATATCGACCACCGGGGCCCCGGTCGTCTGTTCCAGGCGCTCCGCCAATCCAGATGCCCGCGTGCGGGTCAGGGCCGGCCCCATGACGATCACCGGACGGTCTGCCCGGTCCAGCCATTCGCGCAGATCTGCGATGTCCGGTGGCGGCGCATCGGGCACGACCGGTGTGTCGGCCACCTGCGCTGCCGCCAGCAGCACATCCGCCGGGAGCGACACATGGACCGGTCCAGGCCGCCCCTCCATCGCCACACGCACCGCGGCGTGGATCGTTGCGCCAATATCCTCTGCCCGCGTCGCGCGCACGGACCATTTCGTCAGCGAGGCGGTCAGCGCCACCTGACCCATCTCTTGAAACGCGCCTTGCCCGTCCCGCGACACCGGGCTGTCGCCGCTGAGCAGGAGCACAGGCGTGTCCGACGCGCGGGCCGTCAGCAAGGGACCGATCGCGTTGCCCAGCCCCGCCCCTGCGGTGACCAGAGCGACGCCGACACCGCCGGTGATCTGCGCATAGCCTTCCGCCATGTAGACCGCCGCCGCTTCGTGCCGCGTGTGATACAGCCGGATGCCCGCGTCGATGCTGGCATCGAACAGCGGCATGATCTGGTTGCCGGACAGCGCGAAGATATCGCGCACGCCCTGTGCCGCCAGTGCCCGCATGACCGCATCCGCGCCGCGGGTCATACGTCGGCCTCCGCCACATGCACGCTCACCCGATGAACCGAATTATTCGCGAATCCTGCCATGTCGAACGGCGCCTCCAGGGGTTGCGTGTTGCCCTCCGCATCGGTCGCGCGACAGGCGAGGTCATGGATACCCGGCGTCGCGTCCCAATCGAGACGCCAGCCGGTCCAGGCATAGGTGTCGGCGCGTCCGGTCAATTCGGCGTCGTACCAAGTGTCGCCCAAGCGCACGTCCACCCGTTCGATCGGCACCCCGCCGCCCGACCACGCGCGCCCCTCGAGCGTGACGCGCCCTGCCTGAATCCAACGCTGCCGCGTGACCCAATCGGGCACGCCGGGCGGTTTCATCAGCGACTTGACGCGGATCGTCGTGAGCGGCGTGCCGGAATCGTCCTCATGCACCCGCAAGCGGTAGGTCTGGACCTGCTGGAACCCCTGGTAGCGTCCGCTCAAGGCCTCGATCCGTGTCAGCCATTTGACCGACGCCATGCCGTACCAGCCCGGCACGATGATCCTGAGCGGGGCGCCATGCTGCGGCAAAAGCGGCTGGCCGTTCATGCCCCAGACCAGCATCACCTCCAGATCGGCGATCTGGTCTGGAGTCAGGCTGCGTCCGAAGAAATGCGGCTGCCCCTTGTCGAAGCCATAATCCGCCCCGAGAAAGGCGAAATCCTGCACGGTTTCACGCGGTCTCGCCCGCTCCAACAGCGGCGCCACCAATGTGCCGGTCCATTCCGAGGTGCCCACGGCCTCGTAGGCCCAGGGCATCGAGAAACACCGGGGCGACACCCCGATCCGCCCGTTGCCCGCACATTCCAGCGTCACCGGGCGCGTGACCTGCGGCAGTGCGCGGATGTCTTCCATGTTCAGCGTATACGGCGCATCGAACGCACCTTCGAAGGACAGCACATGGTCGCCCGCGTCCAGAACCGGCACGTCGAAATGGTTGAGCAGATAATGCGTGCCGGTCGGCGTGATGTCCAAGCCCAGAGTTTCCAACAGCGCGCCGGAGTTGCGGTTGGCCAGCGCCACTTCCTCGGGCGAGAACACGCCCTCTGTCACTGGGGGCCGTGGCGCGCCGGGCGCAAAGGGATTGGTCGTCATATCACTTCGTCCGAGCGATCGTCGCTTTCGCCGTAGCGTTTGAGCACGGCTGGTTTCGTGCCTTCATACACCCGGTCGATATTCTGCGCGATCTTGGCGTTTTCCCGCTCGAACAGGCAGTCGCCATTGAGATCAGACGCGACGATGAAGGGCCCCATCTTGCGGCAACGGATGACCCACATTGCCTGTGCAAGACCCAGCTCCTCGTTCCAGTGCACCGCTTCCACGTTCTCGACCCCGCGTCCCAGCAGCGCGCCGGTGCCATAGCCAACGGTCGACAGGTAGACCGCGCCATTGGGCACGAAATAGGATTTGTAATCCTTCGAGGTCATGCCGCCCTTGCCGATGATCAGCTTGGCGCCGGTCTTTTCCATCCATTCCGGCAACCACTTGGCAAAGCGGAAGGATGCAGTGGCGGTGACAGCGCCCATGTCGAAGCTGCCATCGGCGTTGATCCGCGCGGCGGGCGAGCAGTGGAAATTGGCCGCACTTTCCGACGGCAGTTCCATCGGGATATTGGCCTGCTCTTCGAGCGCGCGCATGTAGACACCTTCACGGGCGGTATACATCAACCCGTCGAGGTAGACGATATCGCCCAGCCGCAACTCCGCGATGGCTTCGGGCGTGGGTGTGGTGGAAAGTCGAATCTCGCGCGGTTTCATCAGGCAGACCTCCGTGAAAGCGCCTTCGAAGGCGCTTGTTTGAAGCCGCTTCGAAGCGGCTTTGACCGCGATTTCGAAATCGCGGGATCAAGGCTTTTCGAAAAGCCTTTCCGCCTCATTCCGCTGCCTCGCGCAGCGGGTCCCATTCCACGGTTTCCCTGCGTTGATAGGGCGTGAACCAGTCGGGATCGGTGCGGTGCTCGACGCGGCCATCCGGAAAGATCCGTGCCACCGCGCGGCGCGACGACAGGCAGAAGGCATGAACCGACATCGGCATCCCGCCGGTGTGGCAATAGCCCACCTCGATATTGCACTGCACCACCATGTTCTTGCCGACAAATCCCATCGCGCCCATACCGATGGAATTGCCAAGCTCCTTGAACTCCTCTTCCATCTCGGCGATGCGCAGATCGGAATTGCGGCTGCCCACGGTGCGCAGGACCGAGGCGCGCTTGCCCAGCGTCATGCAGATGTCTTTCGAGCCACCCAGCCCGATGCCGATGATCGCCGGCTGGCAGGCCAGACCGCGCTTGCCAAAGGCCATCAGGCTGTCGAGGTAAAAGCGCTTGATCCCCTGGATGCCATCGCTCGGAAAGAGCATCCGGTAATCGGTCCCGAAGAGCCCCCCCTTGTGCACGGTGATGAGATCGATCCAGTCGCCCTCCGGCTCGAATCCGTATTCGATCTCGGGGGCGCCGATGCCGACATTGTTGTCGTGATCGGTCCGCCAGAGCGGATGCACCCGGTTGGGGCGCAGCGGCACCCCATTGGTGGCATGTGCCGTGGCCCGGCGCAGCGCGGTTTCCAGCGCGCACATGCCGCCCTCGACACTTGCCTCATTGCCCAGCTTCACGAACCAGCGCGGCACGCCGGTATCGCCGCACATCGCGCGGCGGTCCTGCTTGGCGGCCTCGTAATTTTCCAGCATCGCCTTGAGGACGAAGGACGACAGGTCGCCGTCTTCGGTCTCGGAGGCTTTCTGGAGGCCCGAGAGATAATCCTCGGGGATGTCGATGGCCGCCTTGTCCATCAGGGTTTCGGCCGTTTTCTGGATCAGGTCTATCGGGATCATTGCGCGGCCACCAATGTCTCGGGCGCGCCCTCGGGCAACACGGTTTCGCCGGGGCGCACGATGGTGAACTGTACATCTTCGCGGCCCACTTCGACCGTGCCGTTCACTTGGCGCGCGACGGTGAAATAACTGTCTTCCATCGCGCCCGGTTCCGGGAAGTCCTCTCGGTAATGCGCGCCGCGTGAATTTTCCCGCGCCAGGGCCGCCTTGGTGATCACCTCGGACACGTCGAAAAGCGAGCGCAGGTTGAGCCAGTCGTGCCATGTCAGGTTGAACGCCAGGTTGTCCGCCGCAACGCCGACATCCATCAACGCATCCGAGACGGTGGCGATACGTGTCAGCCCTCTCTTGAGCCCGGTTTCCGTGCGCATGACGCCCACCTCGTCCCACATGGCCTCCTGCAACTGCTTGCGCAGCGGCAGCACGAGCCCAGGCGTGCGCGAAAACGGATGGCAGGCGCGGGCCAACTCGGCCTCCAGCACGTCCTCATCCGGCGCGCGCAGGCCAAAGCCCGCCACGTCGCGGCCCATGACATCGCCCGCGATGCCGCCATAGACAGTGGAGTTGGCCACCCCGTTGCCACCCAGACGGTTCGAGCCATGCGCGCCGCCCGCATCCTCGCCGGCGACGTAAAGCCCCTCCATGGCGGTGCGCGTGTCCACGTCGACCACGACACCCCCCATGAAGTAATGCGCCGTCGGCACGACCTCGACCTTGCCACCAGCCAGATCGAACCCGCAATCGGCACATCGCTTGACCATGCCCTTGAACTTCTCGGCCACGAGGTCCGGTCCGAGATGCGCCATCGAGATGAACACACCCTCCTGTTCTGGATTGTTGGTCTTGCGCATTTCGGCATAGATGCCCCGGCTGACCACGTCGCGGGTCGCGCGTTCGCCCTTGGCGTCGTAATCGAACATGAAGCGCTGGCCGGAATGGTTCACCAACTGCCCGCCCGCGCCGCGCAGACCTTCCTCAAGCACGGTGCCGGTCATGCGCGTGTGATCGCCCGCCAAGAGGCCGGTGGGATGGAATTGCACCATCTCCATGTCGCGCAGCGGCAGCCCGGCGCGCAGCGCCATGGCCAGGCCGTCCATCGTCTTGTCGCCCGATGGCGTGTGATACTTGTACATGGTCGGCCCACCGCCGGTCGCCATCAGCACCGTCTTGGCGCGGACAAGGCGGAACCGGCCCGTGCGCATGTCGATCATCAGCACGCCGGCCAGCGCCGATCCGTCCTTCGTCGGGATCAGACCAATCGCACGGTGCTCCTGCAGCTTTTCGACATCGCGCGACAGCACCTGTTCCATCAGACGATTGATGATCTCGATGCCGGTCAGGTCGCCCTTGTGCACCGTCCGGTCCGCCGTCTGCCCGGCAAAGGCCTTCTGGTGCAGCGTCCCGTCGCCATTGCGGTCGAAAAAGCAGCCGATCTCGTTCTCCAGCTCGCGGATGCGCACCACCGCCTGTTCGCACAGCC
Organism: Marivita sp.; assembly: GCF_020055675.1. Lineage (GTDB taxonomy): Bacteria > Pseudomonadota > Alphaproteobacteria > Rhodobacterales > Rhodobacteraceae > Marivita. The sequence continues at coordinate 5,327 of NZ_JAIPUS010000036.1, read as the reverse complement.
GCCAGGCCATATCCTGATCGGGCAGCCATTTGCCGCCTTCGATCGTGTCCATGAAATGCCGCTCCACCGAATCGCCGTGGCCCACGGCGACGTTATAGCCCCCCTGCACCATGCGCGTGCAGCCGCTTTTGCCGATCAGGCCCTTGACGGCAATCGTCACCTTCGTGCCCTCGGGCGCGGTCTGCTTGGCGTGCAAAGCCGCGAACAGCCCCGCCCCGCCAGTGCCGAGGATCAGGATATCGGTGTCGTGCCGGTCGATGTCTTTCGTGGTGAACATGTCATATCGCCTGCAAGAGGAAAGTTGTGGAAACCAGGAACGACCCGGCCACCGCCGCGGCTGCCCATGTCTTTTGCGGCGCGCTCCAGGGCAGCCATTCGAGCGCCAGAAGGCGCAAGCCGCCGAAAAAATGCACCGCGAGCAGAAAAACGAGGCCGAATTCGGCTGCCTTGACAACCGGCATGTCGGTCAGAGTGAGAAAGGCATCCAGCCTGGCCGCATCATTGAGCGCATAGGACAGCACCCAGAAATGCAACGGCAGGAACAGGGCAAGCCCAAGGCCCGACAGCCGGTGCAGGACATAGGCCAGCCACAGCGGGTGTGCGCGCGAGACCCTCATGCCGTCACCGCCCAGACCGCAGTCGCGCCCATCGCGAAAAGCCCAACGCCGATGAGCGCTGACACCGCGTCACGCGCGCCGCCGCGCAGCCCCGCCCATTCGCCGAGGATCGTGCGCAACCCAATGCTGGCATGAATCGAAACAGCGACGACAAACAGGCCGTAAAAGGCGAACCAGAACACCGAGCCTTGCGTTCGGCCAAGGATTTCCGCCGCCGTGAGCCCGCCTTGTATCGCATAGATCATCACGCCGATATGCACGAGCACGAAGGGCGCCATCACCAGCGCGCTGAGCCGTTGCGCCATGTAAAGCCGGAATTCGGTCATTTTCGCCCCCCGAAGGCCCGTTTCACGGTCGCGCGCTTGAGGCCCGCGATGGCCGAAAGCGGGTCCAGATCATTCGGGCAATAGGTGGTGCAGGACCCCATGGAATGACACGAATGGCACCCCCCCTTGCCCGACACCGCGTCGAGGATCGCGTCGCGGCTATCGTCCTTGGCATCATTGAAAAGCGTCCATGCCCGTTGCAGCGCTGCGGGACCAAGGTAATCGGGATTGCCCGCCACCGTGTCGCAGGCCGAATAGCAGATCGAGCAGTTGATGCACTCGATCCCGGCGCTGGCGGCCTGGCGGTCATCGCCGGCCGGATCGATCGGCGCGATATCATCGTCGCGGCTGCGGGTCGGGTGGTGGCGGCCTTCAGCGGCGACCCATTTGTCGAAGAACGGGTCCATGTCGGCGGCCAGGTCCTTGATGACCGGCAGGTTGCGCAAGGGGCCAACCTCCAGCGCGCCGTCCCTGAGCACCTTGTTCACATGCGTCCGGCAGGTCCAGCGGGGCACACCGTTGACCATCATGGCGCAGCTGCCGCACATGCCGACGCGACAGGCAAAGCGATAGGTCAGGGTCGGGTCAGTGTTTTGCTGGATCCAGGACACCACGTCGAGCACGGTCTGGTTGTCATAGGCCGGCACCTGGAACGCCTCCGGGCGCTGCGGCGCATCAGAGCCGCCGCGCATCACGGTCACAGTCAAGTGGTCTTGCCCTTGGTCTTGCCCTGGCACCTTGAAACCCGCCTTTTATCTCAAAATGTTGATGATCCCACGATAACGGTCAGCTCAGTTAACGAAAAGGCAAATATTTTAACCACGCATGTAAGTGCAGCTTACAATTCGGACCATCGCAGCGGGTCTCGGTGATTGCTCAGCGGGCGCCAAGGGTCAGGCAAATGTCAAGAACTTGCTGAAAGGCATTTCCCGAAGACGCATGCCAGTGGCCGCCCAGATCGCGCCGGCCAAGGCCGGGGCAGCGGGCGGAAGCGGAGGTTCACCGATGCCCAGAACGCGGTCGCCGTTTTCCAATCCACGCACCATGATCCTGGGGGATTGCGACAGGCGCAATCCGGGGTTGCTGTCGAAATTCGACTGTTCGGCCACCCCGCCGGCATAGGTGATCTGGGAATTCATCGCGTGACCCAGGCCATAGATCACGCCGCCCTGCACGAGGTTCTCGAAATTCACCGGATCGACAATGCGCCCCACCTCGGCGGCAACCCAGACGTCGTCGATGCGCAGGCCCGTGTCAATGCCCGTGACCTCGATCACCTGCGCGCAAGGCACGCCGAACGACTTGGTCAGCGCCACGCCGCGCCCTGTCCCGTTGCCGCCGATGCCGGACCAGCCCGACATCTCGGCGACCGCCTCCAGCACCCGCCGCGCAAGCGGATCGCTGCACAGCCGCAGCCGTTCCTCCAGCGGATCGGCGCCGGCCGCGTCGATCAACTCGTCCAGCGCGGCATTGTAGAAGAACCCGTTGGTGGACGCACCGACAGAGCGCCAGGAGCTGATCGGCGCAAGTTCGGGCGCGCGATATCCCGTCACGCGTTGGTGCGGGATGGCAAAGGGCTGATCCCACGCGCCCGCGACGATCTGGCTGTCAGGTCCGGGGGCGGATTGGTTCTGCCGCGAAAGCTGCGACGCCATGACCGAGGGCATGGCGATCCCGAGATCCAGCGCCGCGACCTGCCCGTTTGCCACGGTGCCGCGCAGCCGCGCCATCGCGATCTGGCGGGGAAAGTCGTGCAGCATATCCTCTTCACGCGACAGGGCCAGCTTGACCGGCGTGCCCTTCATCTGCATCGCGATCTCGGTTGCCTGCTTGACCACCTCGTCTTCGAGGCGATGACCAAAGCTGCCGCCCATCATCAGCGCGTGCACGGTGACGTTGTCCGCCGGAATGCCGGTGATGCGGCTCACATTGGCCTGAATGAAGCGCGGGATCTGCGTGCCGGTCCAGACCTCGGCGCGGTCGTCATCGACGCGCACGATGGCGTTGACCGGCTCCAGCGGCGCATGGGCCAGATAGGGCGCGCGGTACTCGGCGGTGAGGACGTCGCCCTCGGCAAGCGCGGTGTCCACATCGCCATCGTCGCGTTTGCGGCTGTCTTGCGCATCGGGGGTGAAAGCAGCCTCGAGTGTTGCCCAATGGTCGGCCTGTTCGGGCGGGAAAGACGGCGCCTCCCATGTGACCGTGATCGCCTGCGCGGCCCGAAAGGCGCGCCATGTGTTGTCGGCGACGATGCCCAGCCCCCCGGTGATCGGGACGACAGCCTGTACGCCGCGCATCGACAGCGCTTCGGTGGCATCATAGTCCGCCATGCCGCCGCCCTGCGCCGGGTTCATCAAAACGGTGGCCTGCACCATACCGTCAACAGCCGCGTCGATGCCGTAGTCTTGCGTGCCGGTGCTCTTGGCCAGCATGTCGATCCGCTGCATCGGCTGGCCGATATAGCGCCATTGCGACGGCTCGCGCAGAGGCACATCCTGCACCACCTCGACATCCGCGAGATCGGCGGCGAGATCGGTATAGGGGATTTCCTGACCGTCGGGTAAAATCACCTTGCCCGCGCGGGTGGTCAGGTCGCCGATTGCCACGCCTTCGCGCTTGGACACAAGCGCCTTGATGGTCTCGCGCGCGGACGCCCCGGCATGGCGGAGTTTGTCGAACTGGTCGGGCACGGTGGTCGACCCGCCGGTGATCTGAAGGCCCATGACCTTCATCACGCTGTTCACGGCACCTTCGGCGAGGTTGTGCATCATGCCAGCCGCAGGCACGAGGAAATCAGCGGCCTCAGCCGCAAGCGCGGTGTTCCAGTAGGCGGGGCTGGGCGGGCCGGGATCGGTCTTGATCTGGTCAAGGTCGACATCCAGTTCCTCGGCGATCAGCGCGGCTTGGACGTGATAGACGCCCTGCCCCGAATCTGCGCGCGGCGTGATCAGGGTGATGCCGTCCCCCGTGATCTTGACGTAAGGCGTCAACACCGCCTCACCCGCCTCGGCGGTCAGCGGGTTCTCGTGCGGTTTGCGCACCTTGTAGACGCCAAAGGCAACGCCGCCGACAACAGCGGCGGATCCGATCAGAAACGTGCGGCGGGCAATGGTCTTGAGGCGTCCCATGATCAGCCCTCCATCATGCGGGCGGCACGTTTCACGGCGGCACGGATGCGCGGATAGGTGCCGCAGCGGCAGAGATTGCCGGACATGGCGTCGTCGATTTCGGGGTCCGTGGGGTTTGGGTTTTCGGCCAGCAGCGAGGCGGCCTGCATGATTTGACCGGACTGGCAATAGCCGCATTGCGCGACCTGTTCTGTCAGCCACGCGGCCTGCACGGCGTTGAGCGCATCCGGCGTGCCCAGACCTTCGATGGTGGTGATCTCGGCGCCTTCCGCGTCGACCGCCCAAGTCTGGCAGGACCGTACTGCAACGCCATCCAGATGTACGGTACAGGCGCCACATTGCGCGATGCCGCAGCCATATTTGGTGCCGGTCAGGCCCAGCTCGTCGCGCAGGACCCAGAGCAGCGGCATGTCGTCTTCGACATCGACCTCGTGAACGGTTCCGTTGATCCTGAGTTGCATGGTGTCACGCTCCGCCTGTCAGCTTGTGGACAGGGTATCACATAGGTGCCCGGCTGCGCGATGGAGCATTGACCTTGGGTCATGCACATCGGCCCTGCAAAAATGCAAAACGGCCCGCCGATATGGCAGGCAGTTTGCAAGATCATCGGACCGGGATCAGGCCGCTTTGCGCGACCGGCTGCGGCGGCGTTGGCCGCCGGGTTTGGCACCGGCATTGGCCTGACGTGGCTTGCCGCCTTGCCCCTGACCGCCGCGACCGCGCCCGCGCGATTGCTGTGCAGGCCGGGCAACCGGATCCTTGGGAGCCGTGCCGCTGGCGACCGGCACCTCGATCTTCATCAGCTTTTCGATCTGGCGCAGCAGATCGGCCTCGTCGGGCGCGCAGAAGGCGATCGCCTCGCCTTCGCGACCGGCACGTGCCGTGCGGCCGATGCGGTGGACATAGTTGTCGGGCACATCGGGCAGATCGTAGTTGATCACGTAAGCCACGCCGGGAATGTCGATGCCGCGGGCGGCCACATCTGTGGCGACCAGCACCTTGATGTCACCGTCGCGGAACGCCTTGATGGCGCGGTCGCGCTGGCCCTGGCTTTTGTTGCCGTGGATCGAGGCGGCGTTGTAGCCGTCGGCAACGAGACCCTTCATCAGCTTTTCGGCACCATGCTTGGTGCGCGAGAAGACCAGCGTCAGCGCGTCCATGTCGCGCGACAGGATTTCGCGCAGCTTGCCGGGCTTTTCGCCCTTGCTGGCCAGGTGATGCACCGATTGCGTGACCTTGTCGGCGGCCTTGCCCGG
>NZ_JAIPUS010000035.1 GCF_020055675.1 Marivita sp. | reverse complement strand
TGATGGTCTCGCGCGCGGACGCCCCGGCATGGCGGAGTTTGTCGAACTGGTCGGGCACGGTGGTCGACCCGCCGGTGATCTGAAGGCCCATGACCTTCATCACGCTGGTCACGGCACCCTCGGCCATGTCGTGCATCACACCCGCGGCCGGCACCATGAACTCGGCGGCCTCGGCCGCAAGCGCGGTGTTCCAGTAGGCCGGGCTGGGCGGGCCGGGATCGGGGGTGATCTGGTCAAGGTCGACATCCAGTTCCTCGGCGATCAGCGCGGCCTGAACATGATACGCCCCCTGCCCCGAATCCGCGCGGGGCGTGATGAGGGTGATGCCGTCTTGCGCAATCCTGACGTAGGGCGTCAGCACCGCCTCGCCGGCCCCGGCGGTGAGCGGATTCTCATGCGGTTTGCGCACCGTGTAAATGCCGAAGGCGACCCCGCCGACCACGGCGACCGAGCCGACAAGGAAACTTCGCCGGGCAATGGTTTTCAGACGTCCCATGCTCAACCCTCCTGCATCAGGCGCGCGGCGCGCTGCACGGCGGCGCGGATACGGGGATAGGTGCCACAACGACACAGGTTGCCGGACATGGCCTCGTCGATCTCGGGATCGCCGGGCTGCGGATTTTCCGCCAGAAGCGCGGCCGCCTGCATCATCTGGCCGGACTGGCAATAGCCGCATTGCGCGACCTGCTCGGTGAGCCACGCCGCCTGAACCGCGGTAAGCGCACCGGGCGCTCCCAGCCCTTCGATGGTGGTGATCTCGGTGCCGACCGCGTCGGCGGCCCAGACCTGGCAGGAGCGGGTGGCGACGCCATCCAGATGCACGGTGCAGGCGCCGCATTGAGCGATGCCGCAGCCGTATTTCGTGCCGGTCAGCCCCAGCTCGTCGCGCAGCACCCACAGCAGCGGCATGTCGTCTTCGACATCGACCTCATGCTGGGTTCCGTTGATCCTGAGGTGCATGGCGGCGCGCTCCCTTTGTGCGTGGCACTGACCTTGATATAGGGCGGCTCAAGGCGCATGCGAGGGGCGCAGGGCATTGTTTCGGAGCGGCGGGGCCGCTCCGACAGGTGGGGGGACGCTGTCCCCCCACACCCCCCTGGGATATTTGAAAACCGAAGAAGGGGGCCGGATCAGGCTCAGGCCGCCTTGCGCGACCGGCTGCGGCGGCGTTGGCCACCAGGCTTGCCGCCGGCATTGGCCTGACGGGGCTTGTTGGCGCCCTGCCCCCCGCGACCGCGACCGCGCGATTGCTGGGCCGGCCGGGCGACCGGGTCTTTCGGCGCTTCACCGCTGGCAACGGGCACCTCGATCTTCATCAGCTTTTCGATCTGGCGCAGCAGGTCGGCCTCGTCCGGTGCGCAGAAGGCGATCGCCTCGCCTTCGCGGCCCGCCCGCGCGGTGCGGCCGATGCGGTGGACGTAGTTGTCCGGCACATCCGGCAGATCGTAATTCACGACATAGGCCACGCCGGGAATGTCGATGCCACGGGCGGCGACATCGGTGGCCACCAGGACGGTGATCTGACCCTCGCGGAACGCCTTGATGGCGCGGTCGCGCTGGCCCTGGCTCTTGTTGCCGTGGATCGAGGCGGCGTTGTAGCCGTCGGCCACCAGGCCCTTCATCAGCTTTTCCGCGCCGTGTTTGGTGCGCGAGAAGACCAGCGTCAGCGCGGTCGCGTCGCGCGACAGGATCTCGCGCAGCTTGCCCGGCTTTGCGCCCTTGCTGGCAAGATGATGCACCGATTGGGTGATCTTGTCGGCGGCCTTGCCCGGAGGCGCGACCTGCACGCGCTGCGGGTTGGTGAGATACGCCTTGCTCAGGTCTTCCATCTGTTTCGGCATGGTGGCCGAGAACAGCATGGTCTGGCGCGGCGTGCCGAGTTTCGGCGCGATCCGGCGCAGCGCATGGATGAAGCCCATGTCGAGCATCTGGTCAGCCTCGTCCAGCACGAGGTGCTTGACCGTGCGCAGATCGACCGCCTTGCGGTCCATCAGGTCGATCAGGCGACCGGGTGTGGCGACAAGGATGTCGGTGCCCTTGAGCAGGTGGTGGATCTGCTTGTTGATGGACTGGCCGCCCACCACGACATTGACCTTGAGATGGGTCTTCTTGGTGAGCGTGCGCAGCGCTTCGGCGATCTGGTTGACCAACTCGCGCGTCGGCGCGAGGATCAATGACTTCGCGGTTTTCGCGGCGGGCCGGTCGGGCATGTCCAGCAGGTGGCTGACCAGCGGGATGCCGAAGGCCAGCGTCTTGCCGGTGCCGGTCTGGGCCAGGCCCATGACGTCATTCCCGGCCATGGCGAGCGGGATCGCCTTGTGCTGGATCGGGGTCGGGGAGGTAAGGCCGGCCTCTTTGAGAGCGGCGAGGAGAACGGGCTTGAGGCCCAGTGTGTCGAAATCAGACAAAAGCTATCCTTTGCGTCCGCGGGCATCCTGCCGGCGGAGAGCGTTCTGCCGCATCACGCGGCAAACGAGGGTGTCGCAGGACCTCAAGACATCACGGGAGCGCCCCGCACCGTCTGGTACTGCGTCAGGGACCCTGCGTGATGGGGAACTGAAGTGCGTATCGCCGGTGCACCCAAGATGACGGGCGCGGCAAGCTCACGCGGCTGCGCGGCGGTGTGCATGACATGGCGCCTTATGCGGTCCAAGTCAACCGATAAAGCGGTGCAGCACGTAAGCCGCGGCAATAATGTGGATCAGGGTGATCCCGACCGACGCCCCGTGCAGCACGCCGAAGCGGCGCTTGTTGCCGGCATCGGTGGCGGCGTTGATGGCGGGCATCAGGAGTTGCCGGGTCGGCAGTGTGCTGAGCGCGATGGCGGCCATGATCATGGCCGAGACCGGGTCGCTCGGGGCGAGCAACGCCGCAGAAAGCGCCGCCCCGGCGATCACGAAGAGATAGAAATGCGGAAACGCCCGGCGGATGGTGGGACCCGCGGTCTCGGCCGGAAGGGCCGTGAAGAGAAAGGCCGCGAAGCCGAAGGAATAGAGCACCATTCCGCCGAAAAGCAGCGCCGATGAAAGCAGGGCAAGTGTCGTCATGTCAGGCGCCTTTCCGGTCCGGCTTCCGCGCGGTTCCCATGTAGATGATCATCGTGCCGGGCAGGCGCCCGAAGGTGAAATCGCCCCGCTTGTCGATCCCGCGCGGGCCGAGGCCTGTCATCTTGCCGGTGGTGAACCCGGCGGTCAGCAACGCGGTGCGCAATTCGGCGGGCTTGATGAAAAGCGCCGGATCATGCGTGCCCTTGGGCAGCAGCCGCAGCATGTTCTCGGCCATGGTGATCGTGGCAAACCGCGCGACGGCGTTGCGGTTGATCGTGTCGAAAAGGAACAGCCCGCCGGGGCGCAGGACGCGCGACACCTCGGCGATCACCCCCGGCAGGCTTTGCACATGCTCCAGCACGTCGACGCAGACCACCGCGTCGAAGCTGGTATCGCAATAGGGCAGCGCCTCGCCTACGCCCACATCATAGCGGATTGCCCGGCCTGCCGCGTCGGCATGGGCGCGGGCGGCGGCGATGGCCTCTTGCGCGGGGTCGATGCCGGTGACATGCGCGCCCCGGTCATCCAGCGCCTCGGCCATGAAGCCGCCGGCACAGCCGAGGTCCAGCACATCCTTGCCCGGCCAGTCGATATGCCTGTCGAACCAGCCCAGCCGCCCCGGCACCATGTTCCTGAGCGTGCGGACCCAGCGGATGTCATCGGACCACCATTGCGCCGCAACATCATCGTAGATCTCAAGATTGTTCCGCAGGGCCTGCGCCATCCTTGCGCTCCTTCGATGTGAGTTTTGGCAGGACATAGGGCACCGTTTCGCGATAGCGATGGAATGCGGCGCCATAGCGCTGCTCGAACCGCTTTTCCTTGAGCCGCGGGGCCAGCATGCAATAGGCGGTATAGCTTACCGCCAGCACCAGTTGATCCGGCGTCCAGACCGGCACCGTCCAGAGGGTGAGCGCGAAGGCCACGTAGATCGGTTGCCGGATATGACGGAACAGGCCCCGCGTCGGCATGTCCGGGAAGACCGGCCGGATCCTGCCCAGAAGCGACATCCAGCCCAGCGCGCCGGATTGCACCTCGGCCCCGGCATCGAAGCTGGCCTTGATCAGCAGGATCCACGTGCCGGCGTAAAGCGTACACAGCACGACGAACGCGGCGCCCTCGGCGCGGTACCAGATGATGCCGCTGGGCGTCCACAGCAGGAACAACGCCGCCAGTTGCAGCGACGCGATGATGGCATAGGTGGTGGTCGAAAGCGTGCCGCCATGCGGACCGGGGATCAGCCGCGCCGTGATCGTCATGCCGCGCCTCGACAGCAGGAACGAGTGCAGCAGCGGAAACTGCGCGATCAGCGCCGCGTTTGTCAGCCCGGCCCAGGGCCAGGGGACCGCGCCGAAACTTTCGCTCAGGCCAAAGAACATGGCCGCTATCATCGACAATACCGCGATGGCGAAGACCGCGTGGCAAACCGCCCCCATGGCCAGCGCCAGCGCGATGCGCCCCTTGCCCGGTGGTGGCGACAGCGCGGCGCGGATCAGGGTGATCAGCCGCGTGATGCGCGGATCATCCCGCGTCATGCGCGGCTCAGGATGTCATCGGCAATGGCGGTGCCGCTTTGCCAGGCGTGTTCGATCCTGGGACCAAGGCACCAGTCGCCACCTGCGTAAAGCGTGCCGTCGGCCGAGGTGACAAAGGGCCGGCCCAGCGGCGTGGTCACCAGCGCAAGCCGCCAACGATGGGCCGCGGCATGGGCCACATCGGTCGCCGCAAGCCCGTGATGGGTCAGAAACAGGTCGAGCATCCGGGTCGCGATCTCGTCCTTGCTCAGTTCCAGATGCGCGACGCTCCACGCGGTGCTGGCCTGCGCGACCCAGCAGTTCTGCGACAGCCGCCCCGGTTTCGCGCTGTCATGGGCGATCCATGCAAGCGCGTCGCTCGGGTTGGTCTGCACCACGGGCGCGTCGAGAGGGCGGTTCAGGGCAACCATCAGCGTCAGGCACGGATCATAGGTCACGGCGTTCGGCGCGTCAGCAAACTGGTCCGGTATGAGCCGGGCCGTCTGCGGCGCGGGCGCGGTGCAGACCACACGATCGAACGGGCCAGGCGGATCAGCCCCCTGCAACACCCAGCCCGCACCGGTCGCGGTGATCCCGGTGATCTCTGTCTGCTGGCGGATATCAATCCCCTGTCCGAGAAACCTGACAAAGCCGGTCATCCCCGGACGGCCGACCGGCTGCACGCCCCATGCTCCCGCGTGCCAATCGCCCACGGCATCGGCCGCGCGCGCCTCCGCCAACAGCGACAGGAAGGCCGTCCCCGTACCCGACAGCACCGGCGCCCCGTGATCGAAGCGCTGCCCGCCGCCGGCGCGCCGCGTGGCGCAGCGTCCACCAAGACCGCGACCCTTGTCATGGACCACGACAGACAGACCCGCCGCGGCCAGACGGCGCGCACAGGACAATCCCGCCACCCCGGCACCAATGATGGCAATCTTCATGCGCGTCTCCGTCAGACATCCCCGTTTACGCACCAGATAAAACTCGCGGCACGCCCGTCGAGGGCGCGGCGTCATCCGTTTGACAAACCGGTCGCCGGCCGGTCGCCGGACAGTCGCGGGCCAGTCGCCGGACCCGCAACCGACCGCCGGCGCAGAGGATCGAAACACGACGCCCCCGCAGCGACAGGCGCGCGCGCCGCCGCTCCCGTTTCGTTTACCTGGGTTACAGCGCGCGTCGGTTGTCTTGCATTTTGGTCCAAGCGGATTGATATGACGACATGACAGTACAAAAAGGTTCCGCATGTTCACCCGACGCCAGACAATAGCCGCGCTTGCCGCGCTCGCCACACCCGCAATCGGACACAAGGCGCTTGCCGCCCCCAGCGAGTGGGACAGCTGGGACACGCAGGTGACACCTGCGGATTTCGACCTTTCAACGACCAATCCCTGGGGGCTGCACCCGCGCTACCTGCCACAGCAGGTCGCCGCCAATCCGGGGCTCATACCGGGCGATATCCACGTCGATGCCGTGGCACGCTATCTCTACCACATCCAGGAAGGCGGCATGGCCATGCGCTACGGCGTGGCGATCGGGCGCGACGGGCTGTACGAGCCGGGCGTCTACACGGTCCAGCGCAAGGCCAAGTGGCCGCGCTGGCGGCCCACCGACTCGATGATAGACCGCGAGCCCGGGAAATACGCGCAATGGGCGGACGGGATGCCCCCTGGCCCCGACAACGCGCTTGGATCGCGCGCGCTTTACCTCTTTGTCGGCAACCGCGACACCTATCTGCGCATTCACGGCACACCCGCGCCGCGCTCCATCGGTACCCGCGCCAGTTCGGGCTGCGTGCGCATGGTGATGCCGCATATCAACGCGCTTTACGAACAGGTCGAGCGCGGCGTCACCGCCTATCTCTACCCCACCGACGGCACCCGCCTCTGAGGCCAGGGATCAGCCCGCGGGCCGGGTGCAGATCGGGTTGCCCGCGTCCGTGCGCAAGGGCAGCTCGGTTGTCTCCACGGGCCCGCGATGGGTGTACCAATAGCAGCCATCCCCGGGCCGCACCCGCGCCGTCGACAGGTCCTGGAACGGCGCCGCGATCGACGAGACCGCCTCCGGCACCGACACCGCGTCGGACCGTCCGCTGCCATCGGCATCCTGCATGGGCTCGCAGGCGGCAAGCCCCAACATCAATATCGGCCCCGCGAGGGCCCCCCTGGCTCTTGTCATCATGCGTCCGCTCCAGTGATCGTAGTTGCGCGGACCGTCGCACTCTTCGCTCGGAGCGGCAAGACCGCCCCACCGCAGCGCGCGCCGAGTATGGCATTGGTGTCACCGCCGATGCCCGCGCCGCGCGTCGCAGGGCCGCGGTGCGGCGATCCAAGGGTCGAGCCGGCGTGCTTTATCCCCGTAACTGGCGCGTCATCTCCGGTCTCAGCGCCCAGACCAACCCAATTGCCGTGCCGGCGGGCGACGCCCTCCCGAAGGCAGGCTTTCAACATGACGATGCGGACAGGATACAGCGCGAGACCCAGCCGCGTGTCGCAGGGCCGCGGTGCGGCGATCCAGGGGGCGAGCCGGCGCGCTTTATCCCCGTAACTGGCGCATCACCTCCGGTCTCAGCGCACAGACCAACCCAATTGCCGTGCCGGGGGGCGACGCCCTGCCGAAGGCAGGCTTTCAACATGACGATGCGGACAGGATACAGCGCGAGACCCAGCCGCACGTCGCAGGGCCGCGGTGCGGCGATCCAGGGGGCGAGCCGGCGCGCTTTATCCCCGTAACTGGCGCATCACCTCCGGTCTAAGCGCACAGACCAACCCAATCGCCGGGCCGGGGGGCGGCCCGGCGATGCGCGGCGGCCTTCGGCCTTGACTCCGCGCGGGGACAAGATGTCGGCTGTGCGCAGATAGTGAGCTTTGCAAAGTTTTGGGCGATTTCCCGAAACCGGCCTTTCGTGTAACACGCGGCAAACGACGGTAGCGAACCCAAGGCGACCAATGCTGCAGCATTCACAAATGACCGCAGTGGATAAAGTTTTGCGCAATCGGAAATGCGGCATGATCTAAGAATGACTTCGGCAAACCACCGCTACTGCTCTGCCTCTGAACGCCGGGTGTTTGCATCGTCACGCATAGACATACCCGACGATTTTCTCCTGTTCGAGATCCAGCGTATCCAGCACAAACTTGCTGTCGGACTTGGCGATCTTGGCATACTCGCGCGTCCGGCCCTTACCCTCCACATCGCCGGGTAGGGAGTAGTTTGACACGTCTTTCTTCACCGGGAGGAATGGCACTGTCATCTTGAGGTCGAAGTGGTCAGCCAGCTTCCTGATCACGGCTTCGGGATCCGCGCGGGCGTCTTCGAACCGCAAGATCACCCAGTTGCGGTAGAGGTTGCGCACTTTCAGCTGGCTTTGAATCTTCAGGTTGCGCAGGGCAATCACATTCTCGATTCGCGCGCCGGTCATCGGGTGGCGTTCATACATCACCTCTTTGAGGCGGACGGGAAACTGGCGCTGACGCTGGATCAGGAAGCCGTTGAAAATGCTGGACCATTCGTGGCGCAGAAAGCCCGAGAAATCGACATCACGATACCAGTAGCCCACCTGGTGCGGGCTGCGGTACAGGCTGCGCAGCCAGTCGAACGCGTCGCGCACTACGACAACCGCGATCTGTTCATCAAGCGTGAAGGGTGGGTTCACGAAGTTGTGCTTCTCCCAATTATAGCGCCGCCCGCTCTTCAACCCCGGCAAGTTTTGCTGGATCAGAGTCTCCACAAAATTCGTGCCGGAACAGCGCTCCCCATAGATTTTGAAAATCGACGGCGGCGGCGGCGCCACATCGGTTTCGTCACTCAAAAGCATTGTTACTTGTCACATCCTGGAACGTGGTATGGCTGTTTCTTGAAAAGAACGATTTAGAGTTTGTGCCAGTCTTTCATTGAATGCAAGGGCATCGCGCAGCACGGTGGCGGCAGTTGCTATAAAACGCACAACTTCCTTGACACAGGGGCAACACAGTGCAAGCGGGGATCTAATCGCGTTGAGCGGTCAGCTATGCGGGAATGACCCAATGGTCCCGCTTCGTGTGAATTGGCGACCGATGCGGCGAAAGTCGGCTATTGCATATTGAAGCCCGGGGCCTCGGGTCCGCTCCGGGCCTGCCACCCACCCGTCGTCCACGATTTTCGCTCCGAAGGCCCGCGTCTTGCCGCCGGGTTGCGGCAAAGCCTCGGTCTGTTGGAAACCGACCGGTCCGGCTGTGGCCTCGATGCCGCAGGCGGCGCCTTTCGGGCAGCGCTACCCCGTGTGCGCGGGGCGCGTCAAACCTTGACAAATCGTAAAACCGCCCCTGTAACCCATTGAAACTTATGGGCCTCACCCTGTCCCATGCGTGGGACGGGCGGCCTCCAGCCGCTCTGGCAGCGCGTTCGCCCAGGCCGAGATCGTCCCGGCCCCGAGGCAGACCACGAGGTCCCCCGGCCGTGCCTGTTCGCGGACCAGCCGCTCCAGATCATCCTCGTTCAGGATCGCCCGCGCGTGCCGGTGGCCGTGCCGGATCAGCCCGGCCACCAGATCCTCCCGCGAGGCCCCCTCGATCGGCTCCTCCCCGGCGGAAAAAACCTCGGCGATGGCGACCACATCGGCCTCGTTGAAACAGGCGCAGAAATCGTCGAACAGGTCGGACAGCCGCGAATACCGGTGCGGCTGATGCACCGCGATCACCCGCCCCTCCGACGCCTGCCGCGCCGCTTTCAGAACCGCCGTGATCTCGACCGGGTGGTGGCCGTAATCGTCGATGATCGTGACCCCGTTCCATTCGCCAACCCTGGTGAAGCGCCGGTTCACGCCGCCAAAGGCCGCAAGGGCCGCGCGGATGTCGTCTTTCTTCATCCCAAGATGCCGCGCCACCGCCACCGCCGACAACGCGTTCGATACGTTGTGATCGCCCGGCATCGGCAGGGTGCAGCCCTCGATCACGCCGCCTTCGGCCTGCAAGGCCACGTCGAAATGCGCCACGCCCTTTTCATAGGTCAGGTTCACCGCCCGCACGTCCGCCTGCGCGTTGAATCCATAGGTCACCACGCGCCGGTCCGTGACCTTGCCAACGAGCCGCTGAACCTCGTCATGGTCGGTGCAACAGACCGCCACCCCGTAAAAGGGGATGTTCGACACGAAGTCCTGGAACCCCTGCCGGAGCTGGTCGAAATCGCCCCAGTGCTCCATGTGCTCGGGGTCGATATTGGTGACGACGCCGATGGTGGCGGGCAGCCGGTTGAACGATCCGTCGCTTTCATCCGCCTCGACCACCATCCATTCGCCCTGCCCCATCCGCGCGTTCGAGCCGTAGGCGTGGATGATGCCGCCATTGATCACCGTGGGATCAAAGCCCCCGGCCACCATCAGTTCGGCCATCATCGTGGTTGTCGTCGTCTTGCCATGCGTGCCCGCGATCGCGATATTCGACTTGAGCCGCATCAGTTCGGCCAGCATGTCGGCGCGGCGCACCACCGGCAAGCCGCGAAGGCGCGCCTCATCGAGTTCGGGATTGCCCGGCTTGATCGCGGTCGAGACGACAACCACCTCGGCCGCATCCAGATTGTCGGCGCTCTGACCTTCGAAAATCCGCGCGCCCATATCGGCAAGCCGGTTGGTGATCTTGCTGGCCTTCAGGTCAGACCCCTGCACCGTGTAGCCAAGGTTCAGCAGAACCTCGGCAATGCCGGACATGCCGATGCCGCCGATGCCAACGAAATGCAGGGCGCCGATATCAACGGGAAGCTTGGTGGCGGCGTTCATTCTTCTTGTCCTTCCGGGTCTGCAGAGGGCCTGCCGGCCAATGTCTCGACCAGCGCAGCCAGATCCTGTGCTGCATCCGGCCGGGCTTGCGACATCGCAGCCTGCGACATCTTCAGGGCCCCCGCCGGGTTCTGCAGCACGGACCGGATTTGCTCGGCCAGCGAGTCAACGGTCAACAAGTCTTCGGGAATACGAATGGCGGCCCCCGCCTCGGTCAGGCCGCGCGCATTGGCGGTCTGGTGATCGCCGGTGGCCGCGGCATAGGGGATCAGGATCGACGGTCGCCCGATCACCGAGATATCGGCCACGCTGGACGCCCCCGAGCGCGAAATCACGAGCTGTGCTTCGGTCATGCGGGTGGGCAGGTCCGAGAAGAATGGCTGCACCTCGGCATGAACGCCGTTCTCGGAATAATAGGTCGCGACGCGCTCTCCATCCTCGTCGCGGGCCTGATGGCTGACGCGCAGGTGCTGCAACGTATCCAGAGGCAGCGATGCAATCGCCGGGGGCACCACGTCCGAGAGGATGCGCGCGCCCTGGGAGCCGCCGATCACAAGGATCGACATCGGGTAATCACCCGGCGTGATATAGGCTGCCCCGGCCCGGTCCTTGACCGCGCGCCGCACCGGGTTGCCGACCGGAACACCCTCGACACCGTCCGGCAAGCTGGTTGGCCACGTGCCGCAGGCCACGTGATCCACCCGCTTGGCAAAGAGCGTATTCACCCGGCCAGGCACGCCGTTCTGTTCGTGGATCATCCGTGGCCGTCGCAGCAGCCACGCCGCGCCAAGCGCCGGGATCGACGGGTAGCCGCCAAAGCCGATCACGACGTCGGGCCTGTCGCGGAGCATCCTCGTTGCCATGGAGACCACACCCCCCATGACCCGAAGCGGCACCATCGCCTTGGCCAGCACACCGCCGCGCGCGAATGTGGCGCTCGAGACCTCTTCGATCTCGGTGGTGTGCGGAAAACCGCCCGTGTACCGCGCGCCGCGCGCATCGGTGGACAGCTTGACCCGCCAGCCACGGCGCAGCATGACCTCGGCGAGTGCCTGCGCCGGGAACATGTGCCCGCCGGTTCCACCGGCTGCAATGACAAGATACGGTTTTTTCATGGTTACCCCACCCAAGGCCCAACTTGGATTGTGCGACAAAGACAAGCCTGCGCGCGGTTTGTCAACAAATCAGGGGCGAGTCACCCCAGATAAGGGTCCTAGCGCAACCGCCCCCGCAAGATATCGCCGATTTCGCCCTGCGGCCGTGTGCGCGTAAATGCCAGCAACATCCCGACGGCGATGCCGCCCGCGATCAGCGAAGAGCCCCCATAGCTGACAAAGGGCAGTGTCATTCCCTTGGCGGGCAAGAGCCGCACCGCGACGGCCATGTTGATCATGGCCTGCACACCGAAAATGCAGGCCAGCCCGGTTCCCGCCAGACGGATGAACGGATCGCGTTCGCGCATCAGCCGCAAGAGCGACCGGACGACGATGGTGGTATATAGCGCGATGATCATGAGCACGAGAGCAAGCCCGTATTCCTCGGCTGCCACCGCGATGATGAAATCGGTATGGGCGTCGGGCAGCGACCATTTCACTTGTCCCTCGCCCACGCCGACACCAAGAAACCCGCCTTCGCGGATTGCATTCGTGGCATAGCCCAGCTGGGTGGTGGGATCGACTTCGGGGCTGAGAAAGCCGTCAATGCGGCGGGCAAAATGTTCCGATTTCTGGTAGGCGACGGTGCCCGCCATAATCACGAGCGCCGCCATGCCCAGCAGCAGCAGCATCGGTGCCCCGGCGACGAAATACATCACCCCCCAGCCAAAGAGCACGAGGCAGGCTTGCCCGAAATCGGGCTGCAAGGCGAGCATCAGAACGATGCTGATCGTCAGGGCAAAGGACACGGTCTTGCCCGGCGGGCCGCCCGGGTCCTGGCTGGCCGCGAGCAGCCATGCCACCACGATGACAAACGCCGGCTTGAGGAATTCGGAGGGCTGGACCGCGGCGAACCCGAGAGAATACCACCGGATCGCGCCCTTGCCGAAATCAGTGCCGAAAAAGGGCAGCAGGCTGAGGGCGACGAAGGACGCAAGGAACCCGATCACGGCAAGACGCCGCACCATGACCGGCCCCAACATCGAGACGAACACCATGACACAAAGCGCCATCCCGCCGAACACCGCCTGCCGCTGGACATAATGGAACGGCGCAAAACCATTGCGTTCCGCCAGCGGCGGAGACGCCGCGAGCCCCAACAGGATGCCGATGCCGAACAGGATAAGGATACACGACAAGGACCACTTGTCGACCGTGCGCCACCACTTGGGCAACACAGGCTCGCCCGCGCCGGCCGGGACCGCACCGTAGACCATTTCTGTCATGGTTTCACCGCTATTTCTGCCTCAAACGCCCGTTTCGCACAGGTCTGTGGTGCCCACTGTAACCGATAAGATTCGACCGATCCAGTGCAATGAGTCGCCGTCCGGACCTTGCGCCGCGCGCCGTTCCGTGGTGGGTGCGCGTCATGCAGGTGGACACGCTGATCCTCGGGGCCGGGGCGGCCGGTATGATGTGCGCGGCACAGTCCGGGCCCTCGACGCTTGTGATCGACCACGCCAAGGCACCAGGCGAGAAGATCCGAATATCTGGCGGCGGGCGCTGCAATTTCACCAACATGCACACCGATCCGGACCGGTTTCTGGGAGATAACCCGCATTTCCACAAATCCGCGCTCAGCCGGTACACACAATGGGATTTTATCGACCTGGTAGACCGGCACCGCATAGCGTGGCACGAAAAGACGCTGGGACAATTGTTCTGCGACGAAAAAGCGACCCTGATCATCGACATGCTGCGCGCCGAAATCGCAAAG
Source organism: Marivita sp. (assembly GCF_020055675.1). Lineage (GTDB taxonomy): Bacteria > Pseudomonadota > Alphaproteobacteria > Rhodobacterales > Rhodobacteraceae > Marivita. The sequence continues at coordinate 11,351 of NZ_JAIPUS010000035.1, read as the reverse complement.
GCCGGGGCCGATCTGTGGCTGAACACGGGGCTGGCCGATCTCGGGCATGACGGCACGCGCTTTACCGCGCAACTGGACCGCGACGGGCAGCGCGTATCGGTGACCGCGCGAAACCTCGTTCTTGCGACCGGGGGCAAGTCGATCCCCAAGATGGGGGCGACCGGGCTGGCCTATGACATTGCCCGCCGCTTCGGGCATGAAATCACCGACACGCGCCCTGCCCTTGTCCCGCTGACGTTTTCGGACAAGCGCTTCGCGCCGATCTCGGGCGTCGCCACCCCCGTCTTGGCCGAGGTCAACGGCACCGCGTTCGAAGAGGCGATGCTCTTCACGCATCGCGGGCTGAGCGGACCGGCGGTGCTGCAAATCTCGAGCTATTGGCAGGAAGGCGATGCGATCCGCGTCGATCTCTTGCCCGGACATGACCTTGCGGGCAGCCTGAGATCCGGGCGCCAAAGCCACGGCAAACGCAACGTGACAACCGCGCTGGCCGAGGTTTTGCCAGAGCGGCTTGTCACCCATCTCGCCGGCGACCTGTCCATCACGGGCAATCTTGGCGACCTGTCGGACAAGCGGATCGACGAGATCACCCACTCCCTGCGCAACTGGACGCTCAGGCCCACCGGAAGCGAAGGCTACCGCACCGCCGAAGTGACCCTTGGGGGCGTCGTGACCGACCGGATCGACAGCAAGACGATGATGTCGCGCGATGTGCCGGGGCTTTACATGATCGGCGAAGCGGTCGACGTGACCGGTTGGCTGGGTGGCTATAACTTCCAGTGGGCCTGGAGTTCGGGGGTCGCCGCGGGGCGCGCCATAACACAGGCCCATGCACAAGCCACTTGAAGCTGACATGTAACTGTTACATTTTCGACTGCATGGCGCATGCATCGGTTTCCGTTCCAAAGGCCCCTTTCGTCGTCCTGCGCGGCCCGCTTCGCGATCTGCTGAACCGGTGGCAAGGCAACGCCGGACCGCGGGCGCAGGAACGCATCTGGATCAACCCCAGCCGCCTGACCCGGATCTATACGCGGAACCCCGCGCAAACGCCTGATTTCAAAAGAAGACATTCCGGCATGGTGATCGGCGGAGACTGGGACCAGCAGACCGAACCGCTGGACCAGTCTTGGAAGATCGCCGCCTGCCTTGACCATTTCTGCAACGGCACAGCCTGGCCGGACACGGGCATCTACGATGAGATGCGCCGCATGATCGCGCGGAACGGTCGTTTCGACAGTTGCAAAACCGAGGCGGACATCATCGCACGGTATCAAAGTATAGACGCGCTTTACGCAGACATTCGCAACAATGGCTTTGCCGATCAGACCGTGCACCGCTTTGGCGCGCCGCGCCTGCCCGAGGGCGTGTTCATACATATCGACCGGGCGGGCCAGCCGATCTTTGGCGCCATCGGCAATCATCGTCTGGCCATCGCGCGGGCGTTGGGGCTCGTGGCGATCCCGGCCCAGCTTGGCGTGATCCACCGCGACGCGCTGCGCGGCGATGCGCTGGCCCGCTACCGCCTGCGGCCCGACGACGCTATGCCAAAGCGGATTTGACCCGCGCCGCGAAATCCTCACCGCGCTTTTCAAAGTTGTCGTACTGGTCAAAGCTTGCCGCGGCCGGGGCCAACAGCACCACATCCCCGGGTTCGGCCTCATCGATCGCGCGGGCCACGGCCACCTCCATCGTGCGGCAGGCCTCGGCCTCGATCCCGGAGAGTTGCAACGCGAACCCCTCGGCCTCGCGTCCGATGACATAGGCTTTCCTGACATTGGGCAACGCGGCGGCCAGCCCGTCCAGACCGCCATCTTTTTGCAAACCGCCACAGATCCAGCGGATGTTGTCAAACGCCTGCAACGCCTTGAGCGCGGATTCCACGTTGGTCGCCTTGCTGTCGTTCACGAAGGTGACGCCCCCCGCTTCGGCGATCACCTGGCTACGATGCGGCAATCCGGCAAAGGTCTTGAACCCGGCCTCAACCTGTCTGGGCGCCACGCCCAGCGCGCGGGCAGCGGCATATGCGGCACAAGCGTTCTGGTGATTATGCGCGCCGGGCAGACCCGTGATCGCGCGCAGATCGATGGAGCCGACCTGCCGCCCCTTGCGCCATTCCGACAAGAAGCCCTTGCGCACGAAGACCATCCAGCCCGGTCCGGAGAGTTTCTGACCCGAGGAGATCCGGATCACGCGGTCATCCCCCGGCCCTTCGGAGAGTTGATTGGCGATATAGCGGCCTTCGTCCTCGTCCACGCCAATCACCGCGCGGTCGGGGCCACCTTCGGCAAAAAGCCTGCGTTTCGCGGCGAAATACCCGCCCAGTCCGGCGTGGCGGTCAAGGTGATCGGGCGACAGGTTGGTGAAGACGGCCAAATCGGGCGTCAGTGCGCGGGCCAGATCGGTCTGGTAGCTGGACAGCTCCAGCACCACCACGTCGCCATCCCCCGGCGGATCAATGTCCAGCACCCCGCGCCCGATATTTCCGGCAAGCTGGCTGCCGCGACCCGCGGCATCAAGGATGTGATGCAGCAGCGCCGAAGTCGTGGATTTACCGTTCGATCCCGTGACTGCGATCACCTTTGGCGGGGCTCCGAACCGGTTCCAGTCGCCTGTTGCAAGTGACCGGAAGAACAGCCCGATATCGTTGTCCACCGGCACACCTGCCTCCCAGGCCTTGGCGATCACCGGATTCGGCGCGGGATAAAGATGCGGAATTCCGGGGCTGACGATCAGGCTGGCCACCGCGTCAAACGCGCCCTCGCGCGACAAGTCGCGTATCTCGAATCCCTCGGCCTCTGCCGCTGCGCAGGCTTTGGGGTTGTCGTCCCAGCAGATCGGCACGGCCGCGCCCGCGCGCAGTGCCCGCGCCGCCGACAGGCCGGAGCGGCCCAGACCGAGAACGGCCACCTGATGGCCTTCATAACCCTGAACGGGGATCATTGCGCACCTCTTGGTTGGTCGCCGACACCTAGCGCATCTGCCTGCGGCGGGAAAGATCAGCCGTTGAGCTTGCCAAGACGCGCGGTGACAGACAGCCCATGCGCTTCAAGCGATTCCGATCGCGCAAGCGTTTCCGCCGCCGGACCTATGGCGCGCAGCGACTCGGGCGACATCCTGGCCAGGGTCGTGCGCTTCAGGAAATCCAGCACCGACAACCCGGATGAAAACCGGGCAGAGCGTGCCGTGGGCAGCACGTGATTCGGCCCGCCAACGTAGTCGCCAATCGCTTCGGGCGTCCATTGGCCAAGGAAGATGGCACCGGCATGGGTGATCTGGTCCGACAGTGTCTCGGGGTCGGCCACGCATAATTCCAGGTGCTCGGGTGCGATGCGGTCGCACAACGCCGCCGCCTCGTCGAGATCGCGCACGGTGATCACAGCACCGAAATCGCGCCAGCTTGCCCCGGCAATCGCGCGGCGTTCCAGCGTTTCAAGCCGCTTGTCCACCGCATCGGCCACTGCCTTACCGAATGCCGCATCGGTGGTGATCAGCAGCGATTGCGCACTTTCGTCATGCTCTGCCTGGCTCATCAGGTCCAGCGCGATCCAGTCCGGGTCGTTGTCGCCATCGGCGATCACGAGGATCTCGGACGGGCCAGCGATCATGTCGATGCCCACCTTGCCGAAGACCCGCCGTTTCGCTGCGGCCACAAAGGCGTTGCCCGGCCCGGTGATCTTGTCGACCGGCGCGATGGTCTCGGTGCCATATGCCAGGGCGGCAATCGCCTGCGCGCCGCCGATACGGTACACCTCGTCAACCCCGGCGATGCGGCAGGCCATCAGCACCAGGGGGTTCATCACGCCATCGGGCGCCGGCACCGTCACCGCGAGCCGCTGCACCCCCGCCACCTTGGCCGGGACCGCGTTCATCAGCACCGAGGACGGATAGCTGGCAAGCCCGCCGGGAACGTATAATCCCGCCGCAGACACCGGCGTCCAGCGCCAGCCCAGCGTCGCGCCCTCCGGATCGGTCCACATGGCGTCCTCGGGCAATTGCCGCGCGTGGTATGCGCGGATGCGCTCGGCGGCGGTTTCAAGCGCCACGCGGTCGGCATTCGGCACCTTGGCGACCTCGGCGTCGATCTCGGCTTCGAACACGCGCAGCTGGTTGGCCGTGATCGACACGCGGTCGAACCTCGCCGTCAAGTCCAGCACAGCCGCATCGCCGCGCCCGCGCACATCGGCAATGATCCCGGCCACCGTGTCATCCACATCGGGGCTGTCCTCGCGCTTGGCATGCAGGATCGCCGTGAAGCGCGTTTCGAAATCGGGGTCAAGCGTTGACAGGAACTGTGGCATCAAGGCCTCCGGCTGTGGTCTGCGCGATATCTAGACCGCGCGGCACGAACCCTCAAGCGCCGCGCGCAAGGTCTGTGCCATCCAGAGCGACGATCATCAAAAGATCATCCCGCGACACGCCGTCGATAAGGACCGAGCGCGGCCGCATGCCGAACCTGTGAAAGCCCAGCGCCACGTACAGCGCCTGCACGCGGGTGTTCTCGACATCAACGCTGAGTTCGGCCTGCTGCACCCCCGCTTCGGTCAGATGCCGCAACAGATGCTCCATCAGGGCGCGTCCGTGCCCTTGGCCCTGTGCCTCCTCGCGCACATAAACCGGGCCGATATCCGCCATGTGCCGCATACGCTTGGGACCGCCCCGTCGTGCAGTGGCAAAGCCGACCAGCCTTGCACTGTCGTCAAACGCCCCCAATGTCAGGTTCGTTTCGAGTCCCCGCGCAACATCCTTGTTCGGGATCGCGCGCACCTCTTCGGCACTGAACAGAAACGCGGTCGGCACGCGCATGAGTCCTTCGGCCCAGAGCGCCCGAAACGCAGACACATCCTTCGGGCCCAGCCTTCGTACCGTCATTCCGGGTGATCCGGCACCTTGCCCGACACTGCCGCATAGGGCCGCGTCACATCGCGCAGGGCTATCTCCAACTCGCTGACCTTGAGACGCACAGCACCATCGCCCGCCATCGTCAGCAGAACCAAACCGCCGCCGGCCGGGTCCGGCTCGAACGTGATCGCGAGCACCGACAGGATGGTATCGGAATCCCCCGGCGGCACACCCTGGCTTGCCACGCGGTCCACGTTCTCGATCGCGAGAACACTCTGCACACGCTCGGGTGTGCGGGCACCACGCTGCGCGACGGGGATGTCTTCCCAGCGAAAGCGGTTCAGCAGAATTCCGAACCGACGCTTGCCGCGCTGCCATTGCATTTCATTGCCCGGGAACACCGCATCCTGACACAGCGCCGAGACCACTTGCAAATCTTCGTCGTCCATCGCGACCAGCCGCAATGGCCGGGCGGTCGCGTCCTCGAATCTGGCGTCTTCACTCACTGTTCTTGCACCCGTTCAATCTTGGCCCCCACGCTTTCCAGCTTGCGCACGACGTGTTCGTACCCACGATCAAGATGATAGACGCGGCTGACAATCGTGTCACCCTCGGCCGCCAGCCCGGCAAGAATCAGCGACACCGAGGCGCGCAGATCGGTTGCCATCACCGGAGCGCCCTTGAGGTGACCCACACCTTTCACCGTTGCGGTGCCGCCCTGCACGTCGATATTCGCGCCCATACGAATGAGCTCGGGCGCGTGCATGAAACGGTTTTCGAAGATCTTTTCCTCAAGAACGCTCGTGCCCTCGGCGGTGCAAAGAAGCGCCATCATCTGTGCCTGCAGATCGGTGGGAAACCCGGGGAACGGTTCGGTCGTGACATCGACCGCAGCAACGGGCCCGTTCTTGCGCGCAACCTTCAGCCCCCTGTCCGTCTCCTCGATCGAGACCCCTGCCGCGTCCAGTTTTTCACAGAACGCGGTCAAAAGGTCGATCGACCCGCCAAGGCATTCAACCTCACCGCCGCAGATCGCGGGGGCGAGCATATAGGTCCCCAGTTCGATCCGGTCGGTGACCACCTTGTGCGTTGCACCGCCCAGACGGTCGACACCTTGAATGGTGATCTCCGATGTCCCCGCGCCCTCGATCTGCGCGCCCATCTTTTGCAGGCAGCGCGCCAGGTCCACGATCTCGGGTTCGCGCGCGGCGTTCCTGAGAACGGTCGTGCCCTTGGCCAGCGTGGCCGCCATGAGCGCGTTTTCCGTGGCCCCCACGGACACCATCGGGAACTCGACCAGGCCGCCTTTCAGGCCGCCCGCAGGCGCTTTGGCATGGACATAGCCATCGCGCAGGTCCAGCTCCGCGCCCATCGCCTCGAGCGCCTTGAGGTGCAGGTCCACCGGGCGCGCGCCAATCGCGCACCCGCCCGGCAGCGACACCTGCGCCTCGCCGAAGCGCGCCACAAGCGGGCCAAGCACAAGGATCGACGCCCGCATCTTGCGCACGATGTCATATTCGGCGCGTGTCGACGTCAGGTCACGGCTCGACATGGCGAGCACCTGCCCCTCCTGCAACGTCTGCACCTCGGCCCCCAGAGATTGCAGCAACAGGGACATGGTGCGGATGTCGCTCAGTCGCGGCGCGTTGGTCAGCGTCAGGGGCTCCTCGCTCAGCAAGGTGGCCGGCATCAGCGTCAGGCAGGCATTCTTTGCGCCCGCAATAGGGATCTGCCCGCTCAGCGGGCCGTTCCCCGTCACGATTATCTGGTCCATTCGTTAACTGCCTTCGCTCGATGGTGTGGTGTTGGTGTCTTTGGACTCGTCCGACCTGGCCTTTGCCTGCCGCTTGCGCCGTGCCAAGTTCGCCTTGAGCGCGGCTTTCAGCCTGTCTTCCCGCGCCGTGGCCGTCGATTTTCCGGATGAGGATTTCTGCGTCATGACCACTTCCTATCCCAGAGGCAAAAAAGGGTCCAGATTGCGCTTGCACCGTTTTGTGTTTGCGTCTAATCACCCGCCACGCCGCCACAAGGCGCCCGGCGCTGCTGTAGCTCAGAGGTAGAGCACTCCCTTGGTAAGGGAGAGGTCGAGAGTTCGATTCTCTCCAGCAGCACCATTCACTCCCACATCGCCGGCTTCGGACCAAGCTGCGTGCGCGCCGGGACCGGTTTTGCGCGCCTAAACTTGGCCGACCGGCGATCATCGCTTGATCGTGACCGCGAAGACCGGCTGATGCCGGATCACGCAACTTTAAATACCCGTGATGGAAACCATGCTGCCTTGCTGGAACCACGCTGCGCTGTTACGTCATCACCTGACGCTTCATCGGGTCCCTCTTGCATGCGCGCAGCGATTGCCACTGGCGAATATCACCTTGGCGGGGAGACGTTTATCAACCGCCACATCGAACATCTGTTCGGTGGCAACACGGTCGTGGTCTGCGGACGGTTTCGCGGAGACAATCCCTATGGCAAACCGTATTTCGTGCGGCGCGATGGCGTGTCAGGGCGCGATATCGTGGTCGCGCCGTGGTGGATCGTGCGCAATCGCATCGAACACGGCACCTCCCGCCTGCCCTTTGGCGCGGCAAAAGAAACCCTGATCAACTTCCTGCGCGACGAACGGGTCGAGGTCATCCTGGCTGAATTCGGCACCCAGGCATTGGCCCTGGCGCCGCTGGCCAATGCGATCGGTATCCCCATTTTCACCTATTTCCGGGGCACCGACGCCTCCAAGGCGATCCGAACGGAGCGGATGCGCACCGCCTATCGAAAAATGATGCCACGTCTGGCGGGGGTTTTCTCGGTCTCGCGGTTTCTGCTGGACAACCTCGGCAAGCATGGCATTTCGCACCCGAACAGCAAGGTCATCCCATCCGGCGTCGACATTCGACGATTTGCACCGCAAGCCAAGGTGCCGCTGAGTTTTCTCGCCGTCGGACGCTTTGTCGAAAAGAAGGCCCCGATGACCACGCTGCGGGCCTTTGCCCAGGCCGCACAGAACCTGCCCGAGGCACGGCTGGATTTCATCGGCGATGGACCTTTGATGGACCCCACAAGGTCTCTGGCCGAAGAGCTGGGGATCATCGGCAAGGTCCGGTTCCACGGCGCACAGCCACACAACACCGTGCGCGACCGCTTGATGAGCACGCAATTCTTCGTCCAGCATTCGGTCACCGCACGCGACGGCAATACCGAAGGTTTGCCGACGGCGATCCAGGAGGCGATGGCCTGCGGATGCATCACCATTTCGACACGGCATGCCGGGATCCCCGAGGCGATTGACGACAATGACACCGGTTTTCTGGTGGATGAGCATGACGAGACCGGCTTCGCCGAAGCGATTTCCAGGGCCGTCACGGTGCCGGACCCGCAGGCCATGTCGCTTCGCGCGCGCAGGGCGGCCGAGCAAAGGTTCGACAATCACGTGTTGCTCAAGATCCTGGAACAGTCGATACAGGACACGCTCGCAGGCCGGTCTTTGCCGCAACGGCCCCAAACGCCCGAAACGGCCTGATGCCACGCCCAAGCTGACTGGACTTGCCGTGCTGCTTTACCGATTTCTGATGACGCTGCTCGCTGCCAGGGAACTGGCTCTGCGGGTCTGGGCGCGCGACATGTGCGGGATCAAGGCACGTCTGGGGCGGCTGACACCGGATGCCGAGGATGAGCGCGTCTGGCTGCACGCCGCCTCGAACGGTGAATTGGCCTCGGCCCGACAGCTGATTGACCGGATGATCGCGCAGGAACGTCATTTGCTGATCACGGTGAACACCGACAGCGCGCTTGCACTGGGCCAGGGCTGGGCGCTTTCCAACAGCACGGTCATGCTGGCCCCGATCGATCTTTGCGGACCCACCCGGCGGGTGATGCGCCGCTGGGGCGTTCGTGCGCATATCACGTTGGAGTCCGATCTGTGGCCGTGCCGGATCCTCCAAACGCAGGGTCCCGTGATCGTCCTGGGCGGGCGCCTGACCGCGCGCTCCGCCAAGGGCTGGCAGCGGTTCCCCGAGCTGGCGCAGAAGGTGCTTGAAAAAGTCACCTATCTGTCCGCGCAGGATGCCACGTCCGCGGACAGGTTCTCTGGGCTCGGCCTTCCGGCCGCCGCACGCGGTCCGGTCCTGGACCTGAAGGCGTTCTACACGCCGCCACGTGATCGGCCCGGCGCCGCCTTGCAAGGTGCCTTCAAACGCCCCGAAACATGGCTCGCCGCTTCCACCCACGAGGGCGAAGACGAAACGGTTTTGACAGCCCACAGGTCGGCTCTGCAAAGTCGCGCCGATCTCAAGCTCATCCTCGCCCCGCGCCATCCTCGCCGCGCGGATGATATCGAAACCCTGATCCACAGCCTGGGTCTGACCTGCGCCCGCCGAAGCAAAGCGACGGACCCCGCAGGCGCGCAAGTCTATCTCGCAGACACGCTGGGCGAGATGCATCTCTGGTACGCGCTTGCCGGCGTCACGTTCATTGCCGGGTCGCTCACGGATCGCGGCGGGCATACGCCCTATGAGCCCGCGGCGTTCGGATCGGCGATTGTTCACGGGCCGGACACCGCGAATTTCCGCGCCGCCTATTCCCGGCTGACCGAGGCGCGCGCCGCGATCCGCGTCACCAATGCCGATGAACTGGCGCGCGCTGTCACCGACCTTGACTCAGCCGGCAAACAGGATGCCCTGGCCACGCGCGCCCGATCCGCGTTACAACAGCAGACCGATCTCGACAGCTTGATGCGCGATATCACCGGGCATCTTGATGCTTGATGTCCGCGCCGGAAGGCTTATTTTTCAACCACAACATAACACGGCACAGACTGCAGGTTCCGACCGACATGATCCAGTTCACGCTCAAATGCGCCAACGATCACCGCTTCGACAGCTGGTTTCAATCCGGCGCCGCCTTTGAAAAACTGCGCGCGGCGCAGATGGTTGGATGTGCGGTCTGTGGCTCGACCGATGTGAACAAGGCCATGATGGCCCCCCGTGTCAGCACGGTTGAAACACCGGACACGCCACCGGCGAAACCGAAACTTCGCGATCCTGCCACACCGCCCAGCGCGGCGGAACAGGCAATAGCCGCGCTCAGAACCTATGTTGAGACACATTCAGATTACGTTGGCGGAAACTTCGCGACCGAAGCCCGCGCCATCCATACGGGTGACGCGCCGCAACGACTGATCTGGGGCAAGACACGCGGCGACGAAGCGAAAAAGCTGATCGAGGACGGGGTGCCGATTGCCCCCCTGCCCTTCACGCCCAAAGGCGAAACGAACTGATCCCGATCCGGGCCATCCCAACGCCATCTCCACGGGATACGCCGAAAGCCGGCGCCCTTGCGTGGCCGCGCAACCCGACGTAAAGGACCGCTGAAGTTTGACGTGCGGAGGCCACTATGCCCGTTCTCGTTATGAAATTTGGCGGAACCTCGGTCGCCACGCCTGACCGGATCAGGCGGGCGGCGAAACGTGTGGGTGTCGAAGTGGCCAAGGGCTACGACGTGATCGTCATCGTCTCGGCCATGTCCGGCGAAACCAACAGGCTTGTCGACTATGTCGAGGAAACCTCGCCGCTGTTTGATGCGCGCGAATACGACGCCGTGGTGTCTTCGGGCGAAAACGTCACCGCCGGGCTGATGGCGCTGACCCTGCAGGAAATGGATGTCCCCGCCCGAAGCTGGCAGGGCTGGCAAGTGCCGGTGAACACCACCTCGGCCCATTCCTCGGCGCGGATCGAAGACATTCCGCCCGACAACATCAGCCGCAAGTTCGGCGAAGGCATGCGGGTCGCTGTCATCGCGGGGTTCCAGGGGGTCAGCCCCGAAGGCCGTATCACCACGCTGGGGCGTGGCGGCTCGGACACCACCGCCGTGGCATTTGCCGCCGCCTTCGGGGCCGAACGCTGCGATATCTACACGGATGTGGACGGGGTCTATACCACCGACCCGCGCATCTGCGACAAGGCCCGCAAGCTCGACCGGATCGCGTTCGAGGAAATGCTTGAACTGGCCTCTCTGGGCGCCAAGGTGCTGCAGACCCGCTCGGTGGAACTGGCGATGCGCTACAAGGTGAAGCTGCGGGTACTGAGCAGCTTCGAGGAACAATCTGACGACGCAGGAACATTGGTCTGCGACGAGGAGGACATCATGGAAAGCAATGTAGTGGCCGGCGTCGCCTATTCCCGCGACGAGGCAAAGATGACGCTGGTCTCGGTCGCAGACCGCCCCGGCATTGCCGCAGCGATCTTCACGCCGCTGTCCGAGGCGGGTGTGAATGTCGACATGATCGTGCAGAACATCTCCGAGGAAGGCCGCACCGACATGACGTTTTCCTGCCCCACCAACCAGGTGCAACGCGCCGAAAAGGCCATGGCAGACGCCAAAACCCGCGGCGACATCAATTTCCACGATATCGTGGCCGATACCAATGTGGCCAAGGTGTCGGTGGTCGGGATCGGCATGCGCAGCCACACGGGTGTCGCCGCCAAGATGTTCCAGGTGCTGCGGAACGAAGGCGTCAATAT
>NZ_JAIPUS010000034.1 GCF_020055675.1 Marivita sp. | reverse complement strand
GACCTCGACCGGCAGGATCATGGTGGCATGGGCCACGACATGGACGGCTGACACCTCGGGGCAGCAGGCGGGGAACCCATGTGCGAACCGCCTGCTGGTAATGCAGTGCCCCCTTTCGCAGTTGCGCGCCCTGCGCTAAGCGGGGGTATGACCGACCGCATCCTCTTTGTCTGTCTCGGAAACATCTGCCGCTCTCCGACCGCAGAGGCGGTCACCCGCGCCAAGGCGGAGGCGCGCGGCCTGTCCCTGTCTCTCGACAGCGCGGGCACCGGTGACTGGCACATCGGCAAACCGCCTTATGCGCCGATGCAGCAGGTCGCCCGCGCTGCCGGCTATGACCTGTCCATGTTGCGGGCGCGGCAGGTGGCCCGCCCTGACTTTCAGGACTTTGATCTGATCATCGCAATGGATGATGACAACGTGGCGGCGCTTGCAACGTGCGGACCATCGGACCGGATCAGAAAATTCACCGACTTTGCAACCGGCGGCGCCCTGTCAGTGCCCGATCCCTATTTCACCCGCGATTTCGAAGGGGTGTTGGCGCTGATCGAAACCTGTGCCGATGGCCTGCTGGACACGCTCCAGAAGGGCGCGCATCAGGCTTCGTAGATCGCCCGCGCGACATACCATGTCACCGGCAGGGCCAGAACGGCACCCACTGTCGCAGCCGAGACGATCGGGACAAGCGTGCCAAATCCAGCCGTCAATACCGCGATGATCGCGATTCCGGCCAAGGTCGTCCCGATAAGCGAATAGAGAATAGCGGCCAATCTGAGCATCGAAGCCTCCAGGTCACGTGCAATGGTTCGAATATCTCATGTGCGTGCTCCATCTGCCTTGACCAGGATCAAATCGCCGCCGCTTCGGGAAGCATGCGGAGCATGTCGAACTGAGGGCCTGCGGCAATCAGGGCGATGGTCCCGGTCGCTGCGTCAAGGCAAGGGCGCGTGTCCCGGCATCGGGATCTTGCAGGGGCGCGGGCCGGTCAGGATGGCGTGTGCATTTGGCGTGACAAGCCGGGCCAGGGCCGGGTCTGTGCAGTTCAGGCCACCGGTATAGGCCCCGTAGGCGGGAAGGATCAGTCGCCTGTCATCGAGCAGAAAGCAAGGCCGCGTGAGGCTGCGTCCGCGCAGGGAAAGGGTCGCCTTTGGATGGTAATGGCCTGTAATTTCGCCGGGTTCCGGGTCGGTTTGGGCAATGTGGCGAAAGTGAAGTGGCCCAATATCGACCGATCGCTTGTGCGCGCCGCCAAGCCGGACCGGGCCGGGATCGTGGTTGCCTTCGATCCATGTCCAGTCAAGCCCCGCTTGCAGGGCGGTCAGGGTCAGCAGGTCGGCTTCGGGCAGGACAGTTTGCAGCGTTGGCGTGTCAAAGCTGTCACCAAGGCAGATCACGTGTTTCGCGCCTGTCTGGTGCAGGTCGGCAGCGAGTCGCGACAGGGTCTCGGCGGTTTCATACGGCGGAAGCTGCGCGCCCCCGAAGCGGGCTGCGCGGGTGGATTTCCCCAGATGCAGATCCGAGACGACCAGCAGGTCTTCGACTGGCCAGAACAATCCACCGCTGGGCAGCGCGACGAGCCTTTGACCGCAAAAGGAGAATTCGAATAAGTTCATGCTTTGTTCATCTCTTGAACATGCGCGCGGCGCAAGGGGCAGAAGGCCCCTTTACAGCATGGCAGGCACAACCTGATCGGGTGGGCGATGTCCATCGGCAAAGGTCTTGACGTTTATGATGACCTTTTCCCCCATTTCCAACCGGCCCTCCCGGGTTGCTGATCCCATATGGGGCAACATGACGACATTGGACATGTTGCGAAGGTCCGGATTGCCGCGATGGCCGTGTTCGTAAACGTCGAGCCCCGCCCCGGCGAGATCGCCCGCCTTGAGCATACGGGTCAGAGCGTTCTCGTCGATCACCTCGCCGCGGGAGGTGTTGACGATGACCGCGCTGGGTTTCAGCAGCTTGAGCCGCCGCGCATTGAGCAGGTGGAAGGTCGATGGCGTGTGCGGGCAATTGACCGAAATAATGTCCATTCGCGCCGCCATCTGGTCAAGGCTTTCCCAATAGGTGGCCTCAAGCGCCTCTTCGATTTCCGGACGCAGGCGGCGCCGATTGTGGTAGTGAATTTGCATTCCGAAGGCTTTGGCGCGGCGGGCGACGGCCTGACCGATGCGACCCATGCCGAGGATGCCAAGCCTGCGCCCCCCGAGACGCCCGCCAAGGAACGATGTGGGGGCCCAGCCCGCCCATTCCCCGCTTTGCATCACGTTGAGGCCTTCCTGGATGCGCCGTGTCACGCCCAGAATGAGCGCAAGGGTCATATCTGCCGTGTCTTCGGTGACCACGCCGGGGGTGTTGGACACGAGAATGCCACGGCCTCGCGCGGTATCGACATCGATATGGTCAATCCCTGCGCCGAAATTGGCGATGAGCCTGAGGCGGTCGCCTGCCTGCCCGATCAGGCCGGCGTCGATCTTGTCGGTCAAGGTGGGGACGAGGACGTCCGCATCCTTGACCGCCGCGGTCAGCTCGGCTTGGGTCATGGGGATGTCGGTTTCCCGCAAGCGCACGTCAAAGAGTTCTTTCAAACGTGTCTCCACGGCGTCGGGCAAGCGTCGCGTCACGACAACACTCAGACGTTTTGATGACATGCTCTTGCTCCCACTACTTTCGCGGCCTATCGGATTTTGGCACAGTGTCGCAAAGGCGGGGCAGGCACAAGAACCTGCTCGCAAAATCCAAAAAACCAAATAATTTGAGGCGTATCACATGAGCAGGCTTTCGTTTCGGGCGGTGTCTGGCAAGGTGTTGTCTGTTGCAGTGCTGCTTGTCGGCCTGGGCGCGCAGCCCGTGCTTGCGGCCGACAAGGGACCGATAACGAACCTGCCTTTGCCCCGGTTCGTTTCGATGAAGGCCAGTGAAGGCAATGTGCGGCGCGGACCGTCGCTATCGCACCGGATCGACTGGGTTTACAAACGCCGCAACATGCCGCTGCAGATCACGGCGGAACACGGGCATTGGCGCCGGGTTCAGGATCGGGACGGGGCCGGGGGCTGGGTGCATTACGCGCTCTTGTCCGGGGTGCGCACCGCGCTGATCGAAGTTGACAAGATGAACCTCTACGCGCGCCCCGATCCATCGGCTCAGGTGGTGGCGCAGTTGTCGTTGGGCGTGGTCGCGGAATTGCGGGAATGCCGCGTGAACTGGTGCGAACTCTCCGCCGGCGGGTATGACGGCTGGGCGCTCAAAGGCGGTTACTGGGGCGTGCACGCCGAAGAGGTCTTCGAGTGACCTGACGGCTGGTTCGCGGCGTGGGTGGCCGTGCGCTCACGCCGCTTCGTGGAGCAGAATGGCCGCTTCGGAGGAGGACAGGTTGCGCCGCGCGTAGCTGCCGTAGCCTTGCGGATTGTATTCGACAGTCGGCAACATCGTCGACAGGCGCGCACGGTCGCCCGCGTCGAGCGTCGACAGGGCCGCATTGGCGGGATGAAAACTCTCGGATTCGACGCCATTGGCGAACAGGATTTCGTGCTGTGGCAGAAGCATGTGAACATAGGTGATTTCGCGCAGGTTGGAATCCACGCAGACGCGGTCGTGATCCAACAGGTCGCGCGCGGCAACCAGCACCTCGGGTGTGTTGAACAGCGCCAGCGCCACACACCCTTTCAAGAGCATCCGATGTTCGGGAGAGACCAAGAGATCCGAATCCGGTTCATCCAGCCCGAACACCCCGGCGCGGATGCGGATGGGCCGCAATTTGGGCATGGCGAAAAGGCGTGCGCCGCTCATCCGGCGTTGGCCCATCCACTGGATCGGCTGTGCGCCGTTGTCCTTTGTCTGCACGTGATCGCCCTCGCGCAGGTCTTGGATGGGCTTGGTCCCCTCAGGCGTGAGGATTTGCGTGCCGGGGGTAAAGCAGATCACCTCGCCCCGGTGTTCGGCTTCGGATTGCGAGACCACGTCGTCCAGGGTCGTGTGCACGATCCAGAGGTCACGATTGCGCGGTGGAACCGTGTTCAGAAACATCAGCAGGGGCGGTTTTCGCGTGCCGGTTTCGATGAGCGTTACCGGATAGGTCGATTGGCCATCGGTGACGACAAAGCACTTGTCCGCCATCGGATGTTCGTTTGGTGCCGCGCCTGGGCGCGCCGTATCCTTGATTGCCTCGCCCACCAGTTGACGCACCACGCGGGCCGCCCGCTTGCGTCGATCTGCGTCGCCTTCCGCCTCGTCCAGTCGCAACAAGTCGTTGGGGCCATCGACCCGCACCAATTCGCCTGTCCAGCTCCATGCGACGCCGACTTTCAGAAAATCGACCGGGCCCGCCGGGAGCGTATCAATGGTTGTCTGCGACCAGGAGATGACGAACGTGCCCTTGAAAGCCGTTCCCATGATCCTGTCTGCCTGCTCTTGCCTTGTTTTTTTCGAGCCTAGCGAAACGGCCGCGTGTTTGCAGGCAAAAATTTGCCTGAGTGGGGCCATGCGGGAAATTTCCGGGTGTGCGTGATTCTTTGGCAACGCACCCACGTTCGGCGATCACTCGGCCGGGTTGAAGCCCACGATCAGCTGCCGCAGCCCAATTGCAGCACCGGCAAAGATGGCAAGAAAGGTGACAGGTGCGCTGAAGGCGAGCATGGAGAACGCGCTGATGCCCTGGCCAATGGTACATCCCAAGGCGATTACGGCCCCGGAGCCCATCAAGGCAGCGCCGAAGATCTGGCGGCGAAGCTCGCGGGGGTCTTCGCAGGCCTCCCATCTGAAATGACCCTTAATGAGCGAGCCGACGAAGGCTCCGAGCCAGACCCCGGCAACCGATCCGACTGCAAAACTGATGGGCTGTGCCGAACCGATCATCCACCACAGGATGCTTTCGCCCAAGGGCGCCGCGAAGCTGTGCGAGACAACGGGCAGAGCTGCGAACCCGGTGTTGGCCACATGTGAGGTGCCCCACCATCCAGTGACGATCGCAAGGCCGACGATGGTCGCCCAGATGGCCGATTTCGGATTTTCGAGAAAGGCATGCGTGCTGGCCGAAGCAAGGAAAATGCCCGCACCGATGGCCATGCCGATCCCGGAGACGGGCAGGCCGGTCCAGCGCGCAGCGGCATGGGCGATGCCCGGTGGCATGTCACCGGGGGCAATGGCGGATTGTGGGAAGACCATCTCGCGCAGGGGGGCCAATGGGCCACTGAGCACGATATAGGTCGCCACCCCCATGACCAGCACGATCACAAAGCTGCGCAGGTCACCGCCGCCAAGTCTGGCTATCGCGCCAAAGCCGCAATTTCCTGCCAGCGCCATGCCATACCCGAACATCAGGCCACCGATGACCGAGGCCCAGGGAAGCCATGTAATGGAAAGATAGTAGCTGGCGCCGCCGTCGACGATCCCGGTTGCCATGAGCGCGAAGCTGCCGAATATCGCCGTGCCGATCGCAATGCCCCACATGCGGAGGCGGGTGTCCGACCCGCCGTAAAGCAGATCCTCGATCGCGCCGAGCGTACAGAAACGACCCAACCTGGCAGCAAGGCCCAAAAGGATCCCGCCGAACAAGCCGATCGCGGCCATCTGGCCGTGTTCCGGAATACTTTCCAACATTGTGCCAGCCTCCCACAACAGGGTGTAGTATGCAGACTATAGGATGTGACAGCAAGGTCGAGTGCCTGCTGGATCAGTCATCCTTGCAGAACAGGTCGTACACGCATTCGAGCATCTTGCGGGGCTTGTCATCAGCAAGCCGGTAATAGATCGTCTTGCCCTCGCGCCGGGGGATCACCAACCCTTCGAGCCGCAGGCGTGACAATTGCTGCGACACCGCCGCCTGTCGTGCGGTCAGCAGCTCTTCAAGCTCGGTCACGGATTTTTCGCCGGTCACAAGGTGACACAGGATCATCAAACGGCCCTCATGGCTGATCGCCTTGAGAAAATTGGACGCGGTGGTTGCCTTGTCGACGATGTTGTCAAGGTCTTCTTTGGTCAGGTCCGGGCTGAGTTGGGGAAGTGCCATGCGCTGCCTCTTCTTATGGGCCGATAGGGACTACTCGGCCACGAAATCCGTGTGTTCCACGAGGAGTTGCGACAGGAGTGGCCAAAAGAAGTCTTCTCCGGGATAGCCTTCAAGCCTTGCCTGTTCCTCGCCGTTGTCGACCAGAACGAATGTCGGCGTGAAAACCACACGGCGGGAATATTCGATGCCATCAGGCGGGCCGCTGTTCAGGTCTGCCCGAACAAGCGGCGCGAACCGGCCCTCGGCGGTCTTGGTGTAGGCGGGCGCGATTTCCGCGTCCCAGCGTTCGCAGTAAACGCAGCCCGGTTGTTCAACGATCACGAGCTGCGGCTCTGCCAGGGCAGATCCGGCCCATGTCGCGAAAGCAGAAATCATCGCCGCGCGGGTCAGGATTCGATGGGCGTTCATTTTTCACCAATTGACGGTACCACGACAAAACACGTAATTTGAATATGTGAATTAATCAAGGAATCTCGCCAAATGTTCGATATTTCATTCGCAGGTGCGGCATTTGCCGGGATTCTGAGCTTTTTTACACCCTGCATTTTGCCGATGGTGCCATTCTACCTGTGCTACATGGCCGGGATTTCGATGAACGAATTGCGCGGCGAAGACGACGTGCCACAAGGCATCGCGTGGAACCTTGTCCTGTCAGCCTGCCTGTTCGCATTGGGCGTGACAACGATTTTCGTGCTGCTGGGCATGGGGGCCACGGCGGTCGGGCAAGCTTTCGCGGATTTTCGCGAACCGTTGCGGTATGTCGCCGCCGTGGTCCTGGCGGCGTTCGGGCTGCATTTCCTTGGTCTTGTCCGCATCCCGATCCTTTACCGCGAGGCACGGGTCGAGGCGTCGGCAGAGCCGACAACGTGGATCGGGGCTTATGTCATGGGGCTGGCGTTTGGTTTCGGCTGGACGCCCTGCGTCGGGCCGGCACTGGCGTCGATCCTGATGATCGCGGGGGGCATGGGGAACGTTGTGCAGGGCGGATTGCTTTTGCTGGTTTACGGCTTGGGAATGACCCTGCCGTTCGTGATCGCAGCGCTGTTTTCCGGCCCGTTCCTGCGCTGGACCGCGCGCAATCGCGGATTTCTGGGTTACGCGGAAAAGGTCATGGGCGGTATGTTGATCGCGTTCGCCTTGTTGATCGCGACCGATACCGTGAACCTGATCGCGAACGCGATGCTGCGCTGGTTTCCGAATTGGTCATCCTTGGGATGACGGCTGAATTTCACAAAGGAGGAGGAAAGGATGAGACATTTTCTGGGGGGCGCGCTGGCGCTGTTGATGGCGCTGCCGGCGGCGGCTGCTGAGCTGGGCGATGACGGCCTGCACAAACAGCCGTGGATGCGCGATACGTTCAAGGACCTGCGCGAGGATCTGGCGGAAGCGCAAGCAGAGGGGAAGCGGCTTGTTCTGTTTTTCGAGCAGCGCGGATGCATCTACTGCGCGCAAATGCACGAGGAGGTTTTCTCGGATCCCGGCATCAGCGATTACATTGGCGAGAATTTCTTCGTGGTTCAGCTGAACCTGCACGGGGACATCGAGGTCACCGATTTCGATGGTGACGCGCGGCCCGAAAAGGACATGGCCCGCAAGTGGCGGGTGCTCTTTACGCCGAGCATCGTGTTCCTGCCGGAAGAGGTTCCCGAGGACCAGAGCGCGCTCGACGCATCGGTCGCGGTCATGCCGGGCGCCTTCGGCAAAGGGACAACGAAAGATATGTTTACTTGGGTCGCGGAGAAGCGATATCTGCTTGATAACGGAGAAGATTTTCAGCGATATCACGCGCGGAAAATCCAGGAGCGCGGCAACGGACGCACCGATTGACCGAGTGTTTTCATAGTCAATTATTCACTTTTGTGAATTTGATCTTGCATGAATCGACTTCGGTGGACTACGGTATGCAACAGCCAACTAGTGTCCCGGCGGAAACATGCCGGAGTGGCTTGGGAGGAAAAATGAATCTAATAGCCAAAACAACTGCCGCAATGTTGCTCGCCGGAGCAGCGGTCGCCGGTGAAGTCAAACCAGCCAACGTCACGTTCGACGACTACGGTGCAGTCGCCGAATCCCTGTCCGGCACTGCCGGGGACCCGGAAAACGGTCGCGCGCTGATGATCGCCAGGAGCAAGGGAAATTGCTTGGCCTGTCACCAGGTGTCGGCACTTGACGAGGCCCCGTTCCATGGTGAGGTCGGCCCGATGCTCGACGGTATTGGTGAATATCGCACCGCCGAAGAACTGCGTGGGATCGTGGCGAACGCGAAGATGATGTTCGACGGAACCGTGATGCCGGCCTTCTACAAGACAAGCGGCTTTGTGCGCCCTGGAGATGGTTACACTGGCAAGGGTGCCAACGAAGAAGATCTGACGCCGATCCTGTCGGCGCAGGAAATCGAAGATGTGGTGGCGTTCCTCATGACGCTGCAAAGCAGCTAAGCAGCCCTCACAGAGTTAGGAGATACGATATGGATTTCACGAGACGCGAGACCCTGGCGCTTGGCGGGGCGGCGGCGCTGACCTTTGTGTTGCCGTTCCGCGCCAACGCGGCCACGACGGAAGAGCTGGTCAATGAATTCACCGGCGGTGCGGACATCGCGGATGCCGGCGTCGAGTTGACAGCGCCTGAAATTGCCGAAAACGGCAACACGGTTCCGATCACCGTATCGGCGCCCGGCGCTTCTGCCATCATGGTGCTGGCCACCGGCAACCCGACCCCGCCGGTCGCGACCTTCAACTTCGGCCCGCTCGCCGCGTCGCACGAAGCAAGCACGCGGATTCGTCTTGCCGGCACGCAGGACGTTGTTGCCATCGCCCAGCTTGAAGACGGCAGCTTTGCCCGCAGCGCCAAGACCGTGAAGGTCACCATCGGCGGCTGCGGCGGTTGACGGTCAATATTCAGATATTAGGAGAGACATCATGGCATCCGGAGTAAAACCTCGCGTGAAGGTTCCCAGTTCCGCGTCCGCGGGCGAAGCGGTCACGATCAAGACGCTGATCAGCCACCCCATGGAATCCGGTCAGCGCAAGGACGGCGACGGTAACACCATCCCGCGCTCGATCATCAATCGCTTCACCTGCGACTACAATGGCAAGAACATCATCGATGTGACAATGGAACCGGCGATTTCGACCAATCCGTATTTCGAATTCATGGCCACCGTGCCCGAAGCCGGTGAATTCCAGTTCACATGGTATGACGATGACGGATCTGTCTACGAAGAAGCCAAGGCGGTTTCGGTCTGAGCAATACGCTCCAACCTGCCCCGACCAACGGGGCGGGACCTTTTAGGGAGGGAATAGAATGAGATACAAAACAATGACGGCGGTCGCCGCGCTGGTCCTGTCCGCTCCTGCGGCTTTCGCCGGTGGCGCAGATGACGACACGCTGGCCATCGACGGGCAGGAAATGGTGACCAAGACAACCGCGCCTGCGCATATGGAAGAGACCGGCATCGACACGATCATGTCTGGCTGGCACTTTCGCGAAGACGACACCCAATCGATGCAGATGGATACATTCGACAATCCGGGAATGATCTTTGTGGATCAGGCCATGGATGCCTGGAACACGGTCGAAGGCAATGCAGAGAAATCCTGCGCCTCCTGTCATGAAGGTCCGGAATCGATGGAAGGCGTGCGCGCCGTCTATCCGAAATGGAACGAAGAGGCGGGTGAAGTGCGCACCCTGGCAATGCAGATCAATGATTGCCGCGAGACCCAGATGGAAGCCGAGCCGTACAAGTACGACAGTGCGCCCATGGCGGCGATGGAGGCTTTGATCTCTGTCCAGTCTCGCGGGATGAAGGTGGACGTGGCAATTGACGGCCCCGCGGCCGACACCTGGGAGCAAGGCAAGGACCTTTACTATACCCGCACCGGCCAGCTTGAATTGTCCTGCGCCAATTGCCACGAGGACAACTATGGCAATTACATTCGCGCAGACCATCTGAGCCAGGGTCAGATCAACGGGTTTCCGACATACCGCTTGAAAAACGCCAGGCTGAACACAGCCCACGGCCGTTTCAAGGGATGCGTGCGCGACACGCGCGCGGAGACCTATGCTCCCGGATCGCCTGAATTCGTTGCGCTCGAACTGTATGTCGCATCGCGCGGCAATGGTCTTTCGGTCGAAGCACCGGCTGTCCGCAACTAGACCTCTTGGTCCCGCGCAGCGTTGCGCGGGGTCCTTGATACCCAACCCATTCACACATGCGAATGTGTGACGGAGCATCCAAGAAGGCCCCTCTCATGATATCAAGACGCGATTTTCTTCAGGTTTCGATGGCCGCGTCGGCGCTGGTTGGCGCATCCGGCTTCGGCAACTGGTCGCGGCTGGCCGCTCAGCAGGCGCTGACCCAGGATCAGCTTTTGCAGTTCGACACCTTTGGCAATGTCTCGCTGATCCATATCACCGACATCCACGCGCAGATGAAACCGATCTATTTCCGTGAGCCGTCGGTGAATATCGGCGTGGGCGACAACCGGGGGGTCGTTCCGCATGTCACGGGGGCCGATTTTCGAAAGCTGTACGGCATCGACGACGGCAGCCCATCGCATTACGCACTCAGCTCTGGCGATTTCTCCTCCCTGGCCAAGGCATATGGGCGCGTAGGAGGACTGGATCGCGTGGCCACCGTGGTCAACGCGATCCGGGCCGACCGCCCCGATGCGCTGCTGCTCGATGGTGGCGATACCTGGCACGGATCCTATACCTGCCATCACACCGAAGGCCAGGACATGGTCAACGTGATGAACGGCTTGAAACCCGACGCGATGACCTTCCACTGGGAATTCACCTTGGGCTCCGACCGTGTCCGGGAGATCGTCGAGGGGCTGCCCTTTGCCGCGTTGGGCCAAAACATCTTTGACGCCGAATGGGACGAACCCGCCGAGAGTTTCCCGCCGTACCAGTTCTTCGAACGCGGGGGCGTCAAGATCGCCGTGATCGGTCAGGCCTTCCCCTATATGCCGATCGCGAACCCCGGCTGGATGTTCCCCGAATACTCCTTTGGCATCCGCGACGAGCACATGCAGGCCATGGTCGACGAAGTGCGCGCGCAAGGTGCCGAATGCGTCGTCTGCCTGAGCCATAATGGATTTGACGTCGACAAGAGCATGGCCAGCAAGGTGAAAGGGATCGACGTGATCCTGACTGGGCACACGCATGACGCGCTGCCCGAGCCGGTGCTGGTCGGCGATACGATCCTGATCGCATCCGGCTCCAACGGCAAATTTGTCAGCCGTGTCGATCTCGATATCCAGAACGGCCGCATGATGGGCTTCCGTCACAAGCTGATCCCGATCTTCTCGGATGTGATCGAACCAGATGCGGAAATGACCGCGCTCATCGACGAACAGCGCGCGCCCTTCATGGAGGAACTGTCCGAAGTGATCGGCCAGACCGACAGCCTTCTTTACCGGCGCGGGAATTTCAACGGCACGTGGGATGATCTGATCTGCGATGCGCTGCTGAGCGAACGCGACGCCGACATCGCCATGTCACCCGGCGTGCGCTGGGGTCCAAGCCTGATCCCCGGTGACGACATCACCCGCGAGGATATCTGGAACGTTACCTCCATGAGCTATGGCGAGGCGTATCGGTCGGAGATGACCGGCGAATTCATCAAGGTCATCCTTGAAGACGTGGCCGACAACATCTTCAACCCGGACCCCTACTATCAGCAGGGCGGCGACATGGTGCGCATCGGGGGCATGGGCTACCGCATCGACGTGCAGAAGCCGCAGGGCGAACGCATCACCGACATGACCTTGCTCAAGACGGGCGAAGCCATCGATCCGTCAAAGAATTACGTCGTCGCCGGCTGGGCGTCGGTCAACGAGGGCACCGAAGGCCCGCAAATCTGGGACGTGGTCGAAGCGCATATCAAGAAGCGTGGCACCGTCACCGTTCAACCCAATGACAGCGTCACGGTCGTGGGCGCATAACTTCAACCGGAGTGCGAGATATGTCTGATATCCTCAAACCCTCCCGCCGTGCATTCCTGCGGGGCTCTGCGGCTGCCGCCGCGGGTCTGACCGCCGCTGGCACCGCGCGGGCGAGCGACCCCGATCCGCTGATCACGGAAACACAGGATTGGGCGATGGTCTTTGGCGATGGGGTGGATGCCACGCCTTATGGCCTGCCAATTCAATACGAAAGCGACGTGGTGCGTCGGAACGTGGAGTGGCTGACCGCTGACACCACGAGTTCGATCAACTTCACGCCGATCCACGCGCTGGACGGCACGATTACGCCGCAAGGCTGCGCGTTCGAGCGGCATCACTCGGGCGCCATCGAGTTGCGCAAGCAGGATTACCGCCTGATGATCAATGGCCTCGTGGATACACCACTGGTCTTCACCTATGCCGATCTCGAACGCTTCCCGCGCGAAAACCATGTCTATTTCTGCGAGTGTGCGGCGAATACCGGCATGGAATGGGCAGGTGCGCAGCTCAACGGTGCGCAGTTTACCCACGGCATGATCCACAACATGGAATATACCGGTGTGTCGTTGCGGACGCTTCTGGGCGAAGCGGGGCTGGAGGCCGCCGGGGACCTGTCCGACAAATGGGTCTACGTCGAAGGCGCGGATGCGTCATCCAATGGTCGCTCCATCCCGATGGACAAGGCGTTGGACGATGTGCTCGTCGCGTTCAAGGCAAACGGCGAGGCATTGCGCAAGGAGCACGGGTACCCGGTGCGCCTCGTTGTGCCCGGTTGGGAAGGCAACATGTGGGTCAAATGGCTGCGCCGCGTCGAGGTGATGGATGGCCCCGTGGAAAGCCGTGAGGAAACGTCGAAATACACCGATACTCTGGCCGATGGCACCAGCCGCAAGTGGACCTGGGTGATGGATGCAAAATCCGTCATCACCTCGCCAAGCCCGCAAGCCCCCATCACGCATGGCAGCGGACCTTTGGTGATCAGCGGTCTGGCCTGGTCCGGCCACGGCGCGATCACCCGCGTCGACATCTCCAAGGATGGCGGCAAGACGTGGGAAACCGCCCGTCTTGCCAAGCCCGGTGAGAAAATGGCGCTGACGCGGTTCTACCTCGATACCGACTGGAACGGTGAAGACATGCTGCTCCAGGCGCGCGCGATGGATGAAACCGGTTATGTCCAGCCAACCAAAGAGGAGCTGCGCGACATGCGTGGCGAAAATTCCATCTACCACAACAATTGCATTCAGACCTGGCACGTAAAGCCCAGCGGGGAGGCCGAAAATGTCGAAGTCTCTTAAACTCTACGGCGGCGCCGCGCTTGGGACAGCGGCTGTCCTGGTCATGGCGGTGAATTTTGCCGACCGCAACATCTCGGGTTTTCCGGAAAACCCGTCTGTCATGACCGCCATTGCCCCGCCGGCACCAAGCGGGGGGCTGGTCAGCGCGGCCAGCGCCTCAACCCACGGCGGCAAAGGCGCGCTTGGCCTTGGACGCCCGGCTCTGCCCGAAGAAATCGCAGCCTGGGATGTCGATGTAAGCCCCGATGGCTCTGGTCTTCCCGAAGGCTCGGGCTCTGTTGCAGAGGGCGAAGAGATCTTCACCGACTATTGCGCGGCCTGCCACGGTGACTTTGCCGAAGGCGTCGGCAACTGGCCGGCACTGGCTGGTGGTGAAGACACGCTTGCGGACGAAGACCCGGTCAAGACGGTGGGCAGCTACTGGCCCTACCTGTCGACCGCATGGGACTACGTCCACCGCTCCATGCCGTATGGCAGCGCCCAGACGCTTGAGGACGACGAGGTTTATGCCATCGTCGCATACATCCTTTATTCGAATTTTCTCGTCGATGATGATTTCGTTCTGAGCAACGAGAACTTCCAGGACGTCGAAATGCCGAACGCGGATGGGTTCATCGTCGATGACCGGGGAGAGACGGAATATCCGCTCTGGCGCAGGGAACCTTGCATGCAAGACTGCAAGGATGACGTCGAAGTGACCCTGCGGGCGTCGGTGCTCAACGTCACACCCGAAGACGATTCGGCCGAGACGGCAGAAGAGGTGATTGAAGCGGCCAATGTCGTTTCTCAGACCGACACCGAGCCGCAAGAGGCGGCCGAAATGGCAGACGCCGAGCCGCAAGCAGAGACCATCGACCCCGAACTGGTCGCCGCCGGTGAAAAGGTCTTTGGCAAGTGCAAGGCGTGTCACCAGGTCGGTGAAGGTGCCAAGAACCGCGTCGGGCCCATCCTGAACGGGATCGTGGGGTCGGAGATCGCGGCGGTTGACGGGTTCAGATACTCCAGGGCGCTGGAAGAGATGGACGGCGAATGGACCGAAGAGGCGCTTGCCGCGTTCCTCGCCGATCCGCGAGGCTTTGCCAAAGGCACCAAGATGAGCTTTGCTGGCCTGCGGAAGGAAGACGAGATCGCGGCGGTGACCGCCTATCTGTCGACCTTCGAATAGGAAACAGCACCGCGCGACTGCAGACCTTTCTTTCGCGCGGTGCTCTCTGATACGATCAGATTTTACAAGGGATAGGTTTTGACGATCCACCGAAAGCAGGTTTCATGACCAACACGTTCGGTATCTTTGCTTCGGTGCTTGGCGGCTCCGGTCTTGTCTTGGGGTTGGCCTATGGCTGGATGTCGCGGGATTACAGGGATCAGGAAATCGCGGCCCTGACCGAACGGCTTTCGCAGATGGAAGACAGTCGCGCTGCACTGGCAGCCAAGGCGGATCAGGCCGTTGCATTCGAAGCGCGTCTGGAAGACCTCGAACAGGCGCTGGCCACAGCCCGCGACGAGGCGGAAGCCGCGCGGCAAGCCGCCGCAGCCCCCGAGGTTGCCGCAACAGAGCGGGTCAGCGACCCTGTCGCCGAAGACGTGACATCGGCGCGCCTCGACTTTGGCGATCCGGCCAAGGGGGCAGAGGTGTTCGCGCAGTGCCAATCCTGCCACCAGGTCGGACAGGGTGCGGAGGACCGGATCGGTCCGCATCTGAACGGTATATTCGGACGACGCGCCGGCGCGCATGATGGTTTCAACTATTCCGATGACATGCAGATGATGGGGGCGGATGGGCTTGCCTGGAACCGGGACACGCTCGATGCGTATCTCGAAAACCCAAAGGCGCTGGTGTCCCGCACACGGATGAACTTCGCGGGCCTGAAGGACGCCGGGGACCGGGCCGACATCCTGGCCTATTTGCGCCAGTTTTCCGCCAGTCCCCAGGACATCCCCGAGGCCGCCCCGACCGCACAGGCACCGGAAGTCGAACTTGCGCCAGAGGTTCTCGAGATCGTCGGCGACACCGACTACGGTGAGTACCTGTCTAGCGAATGCAAGACTTGCCACCAGCAGGATGGGTCGGACCAGGGGATTCCCGCGATCACGCATTGGCCGACAGAGGATTTCGTCGTGGCGATGCATGCCTATAAACAGGAAATTCGACCACACCCGGTGATGCAGATGATGGCAAGCCGGTTGTCGGATGAAGAGATCGCCGCGCTGGCGGCGTATTTTGCCCAGCTTGAGTAACGGTCCGGAAGAGATCAGCGACAGCCAGAGGGCCGTTTTGGAAAGGGAGGATGACTATGAAACTCAATAGACGTGTCTTTGTCGGCACCGGGATGGCGGCGGCGACAACGCTGTCGGCCCCGATGATCCACGCGGCTTCGCATGGCAAACCCAAAGTGGTCGTCGTCGGCGGCGGCGCAGGCGGTGCAACGGCCGCGCGCTACATCGCCAAGGACAGCCAGGGCGAAATAGACGTCACCCTCGTCGAGCCCAGCCGCAGCTATTACACCTGCTTTTTCTCGAACCTCTATATTGGCGGGTTCCGCGAGTTGGACAGTATCGAGCATTCTTACGGCACGCTGGCGTCGGATTACGGGATCAACGTGGTGCATGACTGGGCCACGGGCGTGGATCGCGACGCCAAGACCGTGTCGCTCGCCGGTGGCGCGTCGGTGCCATATGACCGACTGGTTCTGAGCCCCGGTATCGATTTCGTCGAAGGAGCGGTTGCCGGGTGGGACCTGTCTGCCCAGAACGCGATGCCGCATGCCTACAAGGGCGGCAGCCAGACAGAGTTGCTCAAGGCGCAGGTCGAGGCAATGCCGGAGGGCGGTACCTATGTCATGGTGGCCCCGCCCAACCCGTACCGCTGCCCACCCGGACCGTACGAGCGGATCTCGATGGTGGCGCATGTGCTCAAGGCCAGTAACCCGACCGCCAAGATCATCATCGCGGATCCCAAGGAGAACTTCTCGAAGCAAGGTTTGTTCGAGGAGGGCTGGCAAAAATATTATCCCGGCATGATCACGCGAATCGGCCCGGATTTCGGTGGCGGCAACGTGACCGTCGATCCCGCGGCGATGAGCGTGGATATCGATGGCGAGCTGATTCAAGCGGATGTGGTCAATGTCATCCCGGCGCAGAAGGCCGGCATGATTTGCGACGCCGCTGGACTCACCGACGGCAACTGGGCGCCTGTGTCCGGCCACACGATGCAATCGCGGATGGATGAGAACATCCACATCCTCGGCGATTCGACCAATCAGGGCGATATGCCGAAATCGGGCTTCTCGGCCAACAGCCAGGCCAAGGTTGCCGCGATGGCGGTACGCGGCGCGCTCACGGGCAGCCGGGTGTTCCCGGCGAAGTTCTCGAACACCTGTTGGTCGTTGATCGATACCGATGACGGCGTGAAGGTGGGCGCCACCTACGAGGCGACCGACGAGAAAATCGCCAAGGTTGACGGGTTTGTCAGCCAGACGGGCGAGGATGCGGCGCTGCGTCAGGCCACCTACGAGGAAAGCATCGGCTGGTACGAGGGAATCACCTCCGACATGTTCGGCTGATCATTCGTCACATAGTTTGGAGAGGCCGGGCATTCGTCCCGGCCTTTTCTGCCTGTGAGGGAACGGATCGCTGCGCGATCCGACAGATTGGAGGGCCAGCCCTCCAAACCTCCCGGAGTTTACTCGGCAAGATGAAGATCAAACGGCGTGCAGGCCTTTCATCGCGCCAATGAGGTCGGGGATGTGTTTCTTGAACTTGAAGAACCCTGCCGTTGCCTGTGGCCAGGCGCGGCGGTCGTAGTCGCGCAGCGGGCGGATCACCGGCAGGGCGTGGACCTCGTTCAGGACCGTGGCGGCCGGGCCGACCGGCGCGTATGAGGTCACGATTTGTTGCGCGCCGGCGTCGCGCGCCCAGTCTTCGATGTCCTGCGCCGTGGTCAACCCCGGTGTGAGCGGGCCAAGAGAGGCGGACCAACGGCTGGTGCAGTCCGCCATCAACGCGGATTTGAAGGTTTTGACCTTTGGCGCGATGTGCAGCGGGCTTGTTTCGCGGGTTGCGTCGAGCGTGGCGGTGGCGCGGGGGCGCAGGCCAAGGTCAAAAAGCCAGCCCGGACTCAGATCCTCCTCGTGCAGCAGCAGCACCGACGGTTTTGATGGATCGACTTGGTCGCCCACCGGCGCGTCCATCCGCGGTGGATGCGGCGGACCGTCCAGGGGGTCGGGGTCGGGTGTCAGCTGATGTTGTGGTGAAAACCGCCCTTCGGTGTATTTCGCTATGTTGGATGCGCGGGCAACGTAATGCTTGCCCTGCGTTTGCAACCCGGCGACCCAGCGCCAGCCAAGCGTGTTCGACGCGGGGTCGCCGTCGTAAAGATGGCGAAGGAAGAAATCCGCACCCAGTTCCCAAGGGAGCCGCAGGGTGAAAACCCAGATGGACGCGAACCACATTCGGGCATGGTTATGCAGGTAGCCGGTCTCGGTCAGCTCATGCGCCCAGTGGTCGAAACACTCGATGCCGGTCTCGCCCTTGCAGGCGGCTTCCCATTCGGCCCGCAAACCGGACTGGGTCTGCACATTGTCCCAAGCCCGTGCCAGCCCCTGTCGATAGCCAGCCCAGACGGCGGGACGCATTTCCAGCCAGCCTTTCCAGTAGGTCCGCCAGAACACCTCTTGCACGAATTTCTCTGCGCTGGTCATGGAATATCGGCCCAGGACGGCCCCGATCACCTCGGGTTCGGTGATCAGCCGGTGGCGTATGTACGGGGACAAGGTCGAGACATCGTGATGCCGGCCGGGTCCGCGGTCGTAATTGCGTTGCGCCGCGTAATCGCGTGCCGATCTGGGCACGAATGCAGACAGCTTTTCCAGGGCAGCGGTGCGGGTTGGCGGAGACAAATCGGACATCACCGCGAAGTAAGGTCGCGGGGGACATGGTCAAGCCCGCTGCGTGCACCACCGCCCCTTGCAGCGACCGGAGCCGAACACTAGTCTTGCGCCAACGCGCAACCAAGCTCTCCATTCGGCGGGCGCATCATCGAGGCAGGCACTGATGAAAGATCCTTTCGAGACATACATGAACACGCTGGTCCCCATGGTTGTGGAGCAGACCAGCCGGGGAGAGCGTGCCTACGACATTTTCTCTCGGCTCCTGAAAGAGCGGATCATTTTTGTGAATGGTCCCGTGCATGACGGCATGTCATCGCTGATCGTGGCGCAGCTGCTGCACCTGGAGGCGGAAAACCCGTCCAAGGAAATCAGCATGTACATCAACAGCCCCGGCGGCGTCGTGACGAGCGGCCTGTCGATCTACGATACGATGCAGTACATCAAACCCGATGTCAGCACGCTGGTCATCGGCCAGGCCGCTTCGATGGGGTCGCTTTTGTTGACCGCAGGGGCAGCCGGCAAGCGGTTTTCCCTGCCCAACAGCCGGGTCATGGTTCACCAGCCCTCCGGCGGATACCAGGGTCAGGCGACGGATATCATGATCCATGCGCAAGAGACCCAAAAGCTCAAGCAGCGCCTGAACGAGATCTATGTCAAGCACACGGGGCAGACGCTCAAAAAGGTTGAAGCGGCGCTGGAGCGGGACAACTTCATGTCTCCCGACGAGGCGAAAGACTGGGGACTGATCGACGAAATCGTGGAAAACCGCGTCAAAGGTGGCGAAGAGGACTAGATGGAGTGTGGGCCACACCGCCGCGAGGATGATTTTGGCGTTGTGGCCCATCTTATGCTGTTCTAGGGTTTTGAGACGAAAACATGACACACGTTCAGGAGCAGTTACCGCGAATGATTCTGCTTTAAGTGTGTCGGGAAAGGTTAAGCAATGGCGACGAATTCTGGCGGCGACAGCAAAAACACCCTCTACTGCAGCTTCTGCGGCAAAAGCCAACACGAAGTCCGAAAGCTGATCGCAGGTCCCACCGTCTTTATCTGTGACGAATGCGTCGAACTCTGCATGGACATCATCCGTGAAGAGACCAAGGGAAGCGGACTCAAATCGACCGATGGCGTTCCGACCCCCTTGGAAATCTCTACCGTGCTGGATGATTACGTCATCGGACAGGCGATTGCGAAACGGGTCCTGTCGGTTGCGGTTCACAATCACTACAAACGCCTGAACCATTCGCAGAAATCCTCGGATATCGAATTGGCGAAATCCAACATCCTGCTGATCGGCCCCACTGGCTGCGGCAAGACCCTGCTGGCGCAAACGCTCGCGCGGATTCTTGACGTGCCGTTCACCATGGCGGATGCCACCACGCTGACCGAAGCGGGCTACGTGGGCGAGGATGTGGAGAACATCATCCTCAAGCTGCTGCAATCGTCCGAATACAACGTCGAGCGGGCGCAGCGCGGCATCGTTTATATCGACGAGGTCGACAAGATCACCCGCAAGTCGGAAAACCCGTCGATCACCCGCGATGTGTCGGGTGAAGGCGTGCAGCAGGCGCTGCTCAAGCTGATGGAGGGCACGGTCGCATCGGTGCCGCCGCAGGGCGGGCGCAAGCATCCGCAGCAGGAATTCCTGCAAGTGGATACGACGAACATCCTTTTCATTTGCGGCGGTGCGTTCGCGGGACTTGACCGCATCATCAAACAGCGCGGCAAGGGGTCTGCGATGGGCTTTGGCGCGGATGTGCGGGACGAAAGCGAGTCGGGCATCGGCGAGACGTTCCAGGCGCTCGAGCCGGAAGATTTGCTCAAGTTCGGCCTGATCCCGGAGTTTGTCGGCCGTCTGCCGGTGATCGCGACGCTCGAGGATCTGGATGAGGATGCGCTGATTATCATTCTCACACAGCCCAAGAATGCCCTGGTCAAGCAATATCAGCGCCTGTTCGAGCTGGAGGACACCACGCTGACCTTCACCGACGACGCGCTTAGCGCGATTGCGAAGAGGGCGATTGCCCGCAAGACTGGCGCACGTGGTCTGCGGTCGATTCTTGAGGATATTCTGCTCGACACGATGTTCGAACTTCCCGGTCGGGATGAAGTGGTCGAAGTGGTTGTGAACGAAGAGGCCGTGACGTCAGAGGCAAAACCCCTGATGATCTACGCCGATCAAAAAAAGGAATCGGCTGAAGCCGGGTAACTGCCCGAGTGTCGAATTCCTGAAAGGTGGGCACTTGGCCCGCCTTTCTTTTTCGAAACGCGGTGATGTGGAAACCCGGTTTCATCCGCGCGGCCCGCGTCACAGCTGCGCTGGACGTCGACGCACAAAGCGCCTTATAAGAGCGTCAAACCAACTCCGAGGAGTCGCCAATGGGCATTCTCAATACACTTCTTCGCGCGGTCACCTGGTGGAACGGGCAGACGCTTGGCACGCAGTTTTACACTTGGCGCAAAGGCGAAAAAGTGGGTGAGGACACCCAAGGGAACATCTTTTACCAAACGCAGGATGGCAAGAGACGCTGGGTGATCTACAATGGCGAGGCCGAAGCGAGCCGCGTTGACCCTGAGTGGCATGGCTGGCTGCACCACACTTTCAAGACCTCGCCGGCGGACCGACCTCTGCCCAAGAAAACCTGGGAGAAACCGCACCAGGAAAACCTGACCGGGACGGCGATGGCCTATGCGCCCGCAGGGTCGATCCGGCGCCGTGAGCCGAAGGCCCGCCAGGATTACGAGGCTTGGAACCCCGATTGAACGCCGGTTCCACGATGTGATTGTATGAAAGACACGTGTCTCATGTTGCGCATGATCGCTGTGGCGCTGCTGCTGGGGGGCTCCTTCGCGGCAGCGCAGGGGGTAACGACATCCGGATCCGGGGTTTCCGTGCGCGCGCTGGACAAGCTGACAGGCAAGGTGCGGGATTTCGACATCGCGGATCGCCAATCAAAAACGGTCGGGCGCATCACGATCACGGCAAATGAGTGCCGTTACCCGCAGGGCAATCCGGCGGGGGACGCCTATGCATCGCTTACGATTGACGAGATCGGCAAAGCCACGCCGGCGTTTCAGGGCTGGATGATCGCGTCCTCCCCGGCGCTCAACGCGATGGATCATCAGCGCTACGATGTCTGGGTGTTGCGCTGCACAACCTCCTGACCGGTCGTGGCCAACGGTGCGCCGGTGAAATCTGCCTTTTGCGACACGGCTTTGGCAAGCTGCATCCGATAATCGGTGCGCGTAATCTCTATCGCCCCCAGAGAGGCGAGGTGGCTTGTCAGGAATTGTGTGTCGAACAGTACGAAACCGGTGCGCCGCAACAGATCGACCAGCCACGCAAGCGCGATCTTTGATGCATCGCGCTCGCGGGAAAACATGCTTTCTCCGCAGAACGCCGCGCCGATGGTAACACCGTAGACACCGCCAACCAGACGATCCCCTATCCAGACCTCGATCGAATGGGCGTCGCCGCTGCGATGCAACTCTTGATAAAGTGTCCGGATGTCGCCGTTGATCCAGGTCTCGGCGCGATCTGCGCAGGCGTCGATGACATCGGAAAAGGCCATGTTCCGGGTCACGCGATACGCATCCCGGCGCAACGACTTGGCAAGACTGCGCGAGATATGAAACCCGTTCAACGGGAACACGCCGCGCCAACGCGGATCGACCCAGAAGATCTCCGGGTCGTCGCGGTGTTCTGCCATCGGAAAGATACCGGCGCGGTAGGCTTGCAGCAACAACTCAGGTGTGACGGTCATGGTGCATGGGCGCCGCCGCAGTCTGGTCTGAGTTGGGTTTCAACCTTGGGGCGTCGCATATGTCCGCTCCAACCAATCTTCGA
The DNA here is from genome assembly GCF_020055675.1 of Marivita sp. Lineage (GTDB taxonomy): Bacteria > Pseudomonadota > Alphaproteobacteria > Rhodobacterales > Rhodobacteraceae > Marivita. Next base: position 2,662 of record NZ_JAIPUS010000034.1, on the reverse strand, counting down.
GCCAGTGGATGTTGTAATCACCACGGCGGACATCCGGGTCGTCGAGAAGATCGCGAAAAAGCGGCACCGTGCTGTCGACACCGTCCACGATCAACTCGCCAAGGGCGCGCGACATGCGGGCCAACGCCTCGTCCCTGTCGCGCCCATGCACGATCAGCTTGCCGATCAAACTGTCGTAATAGGGTGGGATCGTATAGCCATCGTAAAGCGCGCTGTCCATGCGCACCCCAAGACCGCCCGGCACGTGATACTGCGTGATCCGGCCCGGTGAAGGCGAGAAATTCGGCAGTTTCTCCGCGTTGATCCGCGCCTCTATGGAGTGGCCGTTGATGACCAGCTCGTCCTGCACAAAGGACAGCGGCAGGCCCGAGGCAACCCGGATTTGTTCGCGTACCAGATCGACGCCGAAAATCGCCTCGGTCACCGGATGTTCCACCTGAAGGCGGGTGTTCATCTCGATGAAATAGAATTCACCGTTTTCGTACAGGAATTCGATTGTGCCAGCGCCGGCATAGTTGATCTTGGCCACCGCATCGGCACAAATCTTTCCAATCGATGCGCGCTCTTGAGCAGAGATGGAGGGGCCGGGTGCTTCCTCCAGAACCTTTTGGTGGCGGCGTTGCAATGAACAATCCCGCTCTCCAAGATGGACCGCCTTGCCCTTGCCATCGCCGAACACCTGCACCTCGATATGGCGCGGCGTGGTCAGGTATTTCTCGATATAGACTTCATCATTGCCGAATGCCGCCTTGGACTCGGATCGCGCGGTCAGGAAAGCGCGTTCCATATCGGCGGCAGTACGGGCCACTTTCATGCCGCGGCCGCCGCCTCCGGCGGTTGCTTTGACGATCACGGGGTACCCGATGCGGGCGCCGATCTCCTGGGCCTTTGCCAGATCGGCCACACCGCCATCTGACCCCGGTACGCAGGGCACACCCAACGCTTTTATCGTATCCTTTGCGGTGATCTTGTCACCCATCACGCGGATATGTTCTGCGGTGGGGCCGATAAAGGCCAGCCCATGGTCTTCGACAATTTGTACGAAACGCGCGTTCTCGGAAAGGAACCCATAGCCCGGATGAATTGCCTGTGCGCCGGAGATTTCGCAAGCCGAGATAATGGCCGGCGTTGAGAGATAGCTCTCGGTCGAAGAGGCGGGGCCGATGCAGATCGCCTCATCGGCCATGCGCACATGCATCGCGTCTGCATCCGCAGTGGAATGGACCGCGACGCTGGCCACGCCCATTTCGCGGCAGGCGCGGATCACGCGAAGGGCAATTTCGCCCCGGTTCGCAATCAGAATTTTGTCAAACATGCCTGCGTCCCGTTTATTCGAGGATCACAAGCGGCGCGCCGTATTCGACGGGGGCCCCGTCTTCGACAAGGATACGTTTTACCGTGCCTGCGAAAGGGGCGGGAATGTGATTCATCGTCTTCATTGCTTCCACAATCAGCAGCGTGTCCCCTTCGCTGATCTGTTGGCCGACGGATATGAACGAGGGCGCGCCGGGTTCTGCCTGCATGTACACGGTGCCCACCATCGGAGATGTGACGGCGCCGGGATGGGCGGCCGGGTCCTCTGGCGGCGCTGCTGGAATATCGGCTTCGGCCGACGCAGATCCAGCCGGTGCGGCGGAGTGTATGATCTGGGCCGGTGCGGCAGATGCGGGCGCGGGCTGGGTCACGCGGCTGACCCGCACATTCAGGCTGTCATCTTCGCCGTATTCACGTTTGACCTGTAGTTCGGTCAGGTCATTGTCCCGAAGAAGCTGCGCCAGTGCTTCGATAAACGCGACATCCGCTTCGTGGTTGGTCTTGGTCATGCTGTTCCTCGCCCGGTTCCTGAACTTTGCCGTTGGCGCGGCCCCGCCGGTTAAGGGATCGAGGACTCGCTTACCTACGGGCACCACCCGTATTGCACGTCTTTCCTTGCACCGTTTGAATGTCAGGGGCAAGGGGCGGAGGGGAATCCTCATCGCATAATAGCAGCAGGGAATGGCGCTCAGGGCCCGGTTTGCACCGGTCATGGTGGCCTGGGGCGGGTCCGAACCGGGGCGGGTCAGGTCCTTTCTTCGGTCACGTCTTCTTCCGCGGCGGCCAGCGTTTGCGCCTGTTCGGTGATGATCGCCTTGATCTGAAGCTGCACCGCCGAGGGTGGCGCAGCGGGTGTGACCATGGTGTCCTGAGATACGGAAATGCGGTCGCTTGGCTGGGCAGGCGGTGCCATGGAAACGAAGATCGGTTCCGCGCGCTCTGGCGTGCCGGACTTCCGGATCATATGGGGTGCTGCGCCGGGCAACATTGGGTGGATCAAAGGCATCGTATGCTCCGTTCTGTTCGGAGCCCCCACGAAGTTGATGTTATCTCACCTTGTCGCATCGTGCAGGTGAATTCCGTTTAAAAATTTAATCATCCTGGTCTTGGACAAGGGCGGCGTGTTGGTCGCCCCTGTCGCGTGCTGTTTCGAGTTGATCAGGCTTTCCCAACCCGATTTTCGATGAGGTCGTCGACGACGGAGGGGTCTGCGAGTGTTGATGTATCGCCGAGGGAACCGGTGTCGTTTTCGGCGATCTTGCGCAGGATGCGGCGCATGATCTTGCCGGAGCGGGTTTTGGGCAGGCCGGGGGCCCATTGGATCACGTCCGGGGATGCGATGGGGCCG
>NZ_JAIPUS010000033.1 GCF_020055675.1 Marivita sp. | reverse complement strand
CGCGCCGTCGCGATATAGATCGCCCGCCCGCAGGGCTGCAGCGCCTTGCGCTCGGCCAAAGTGGACTTTCCCGATCGGGCGCCACCCGTTATGAGTATCGACTTTTTCATTGCTCTGTGGGAAAGCACTTTGTCACGCAAAAATAAAGTCGAAAGCCGACCCGTGGGTGTGCCAAGGACGTCCTCCGATGAATTGATCCCGATCCGCCACGCGCCGCTGACGCGGCTGCGGTGCGGGCCGGATGGTGCTGTGTCGGTGATCGGGGCCAACCGCGCATGAAAACTGCCACCGTGACGGCCCATTTCGGAGAATGGCTTCAGGGACGACTTGGCCCGAAAGGACCCGTTGTCCTGACGACCTTGCCGTGCCAAGCGTTGCAGGTCAGTGCACCGGGGGACGCCCCGCCACCCTTCGCGCCAGATGTCCTGGCCCGTTTCGCAGCGCGATTGGGCCTGGCGTCGGTGCCCAGCGGCGTGACGCGCAATTTTCCCTTGGGCATTGGCGCCGGGGCGTCGACTGCGGCGCTGATCGCCCTTGCGCGGGCGGCGGGGTATGACGATTCGCCCGAACGGCTGGCCCAGGCCTGCATCCGTGCCGAAAGGGCCAGCGACCCGCTGATGTTCCCCTGTCCGGACCGGTTGCTCTGGGCTTCGCGGCAGGGGCGCGTGCTGCGCGAAATGAGGCCGCCACCGCGGGCGGCAATTCTTGGCGGTCAATGGGGGCCGCCCGTTTACACCGACGCCGGAGACGAAACCTTCGAGGATGTGACGGATCTGGTTCAAGACTGGCAAGAGACAGTAGAACAAGGCGACCTGACGCGTTTGTCGGCCGTCGCCAGCGAATCCGCCCGGCGGTGCACCGCGCGCCGCGGGCCGCCCGATCCGATGGCGGAGTTGTCACGGGATCTGGGGGCCTTGGGGATCGTGCGCGCACACACGGGGTCGGTGCGGGGGCTGATCTTTGCCCCCGGTACGATCCCGTCCCATGGCGCAGAGGCGCTGCGCGAGGCCGGGCTGACAGGGGTGCTGACATTCGAAACGGGAGCCACATGACCTTTGCCTTGATCATGCTTGGGGGCATGGCGCTGGACCTTGCTCTTGGCTGGCCGGGCCGGCTCTATGCCCGGATCGGCCACCCCGTGACCTGGCTCGGGCGCGTGATTTCGGCCTGTGAGGCCCGGCGCAACGCGGGATCGGACAAGAAAAGACTGACCGGCGGAATGGCAACGACGCTGATCGTGACCCTGATTGCCGCGCTCCCGGCCTGGGCTGTTCAGGCGATGCTGCCCGACGGTCTGGTCGGTATCGTGATCGCGGCGGTGCTGGCCTGGCCGTTGATCGCGCTGCGCTCGATGCATGACCATGTCGTCGCGGTTGCGCGCCCCCTGAGCGCGGGAGACCTGCCCGCTGCGCGCCACGCGGTCAGCATGATCGTCGGGCGTGACCCTTCGCAGCTGGATACCCGCGCCATTGCCCGCGCCGCCACCGAAAGCCTCGCGGAAAACACCTCGGACGGGATTGTCGCGCCGCTGTTCTGGGGCGCGCTTCTGGGTCTGCCCGGCATCTATGCCTACAAGGCCATCAACACGATGGATTCGATGATCGGCCATCGCAACGCGCGGTACGAATTTTTCGGCAAACCCGCGGCCCGGCTGGATGACCTCGTGAATTGGCTTCCGGCGCGATTGACCGGCTTGATCTTTGCCGGCGTGTCCGGTCACCCGGTCCGGGCCGTTCGGGTGATGCTGCGCGATGCGCCAAAACACCGCTCGCCCAATGCCGGCTGGGCCGAGGGGGCGATGGCCGCCGCGCTGGATATTCGCCTGTCCGGCCCGCGGGTCTATGGAGACCATGTCGCACAGGAGCCGTGGTTGAACGAAGGGGCCGCCGATCCGTCCCCCCGGGATCTGGCAGGCGCGCTGTCTCTTTACTGGCGCGCCATGACAGTTTGTGGGGTTGCCCTGGCCGTCTTGGCACTGCTCTAAGGCACGCATGAGATCATCCCGAGATCACGGCGGAAATCTGGACGCGGCGATCGCCCGATGGGGCGGTACGCCCAAGGACTGGCTTGACCTGTCCACCGGGATCAACCCCACCCCCTACCCGCTGCCACCGATACCCGCGGCATCCTGGGCCGTGTTGCCCCGCAAGGCTGACATGGTGCGGCTGAGCCGGATTGCAGCAGAGGCCTATGCCACCCCGGCGCGCGTCATCGCGATGAACGGCGCCCAGGGTGCCATCCAGCTGGTGCCGGGCCTGCGCAAACCGGGTCGCGCCAAGGTCCTGGCCCCCACCTACAACGAACATGCCGCCGCTTTGCGGGCCGGTGGCTGGCAGGTGGATGAGGTCGGCGATGTCGCGGCTTTGGCCGGCGCCGATCTGGCAGTCGTGGTCAACCCCAACAATCCTGACGGGCGCCGCACGGCGCCAAATGCCATGCACCAGCTTGCGGCAGATGTCGGGCTCCTGATCATCGACGAAAGTTTTGCCGACCCTGAACCGGAACTGTCCTTTGCGCCACAGCTCGAAGGTGACCAGATCATTGTGCTGCGCTCTTTCGGGAAATTCTACGGCCTGGCCGGGCTGCGGCTCGGGTTTGCGCTGGCGAATGGCGCCGTGGCAGAGCGTCTGGTCGAGATGGCAGGCCCCTGGCCCGTTTCCGGGCCGGCCATTGACGTGGCCTGTCATGCCCTTGCCGACCACGCCTGGCGGGAAAAGACAAAATCCCGGCTGACCGCGGCGGCTGCGCGGCTGGACCGGCTGGCGCGACAGGCGGGCTGGGACCTGATCGGCGGGACCCCTCTGTTTCGCACCTACGCGACCCCCGATGCCAAGACCACGCAAGCCGCGCTGGCATGGCAGAAGGTCTGGAGCCGGGTCTTCCCGTATTCCGACACCTGGATCAGGCTTGGCCTGCCCGACCAGGCGCATTGGACACAGCTGGAGACAGCAATCGAGACCGCCTCATTCAAATGATCGATCCCACGCAGGGCAAGACTCAGGCCCGCAAGGCCAACAGCCCGTCGACATCGAGATGGGTTTCCAGATGATCGGCCAGCGCGTCCAGCGTCTGATCCAGGGTGTGTTCATAATTGACGCCGGAGGATAAGACGCCGAACCGCCGGAGCCATGCGGCCCGAAACGCGTCATCGGAAAACATGCCGTGCAAGTAGCTGCCTGAAACACGCCCATCCACCGAGACCGCCCCTTCAGGCGCGCCCTCGACGAGGGCAAAGCCGCGCGCGCGATCCTGACCATCCGAGCGCCCGATGTGGATTTCATAGCCTCGAAACGGCAGATCCACCTCGATATGGCGCGCATCGACATGGCGCAGGCTCTTGTCGCCCCCCATCTCGGTCCGGATGTCGAGCAGGCCAAGGCCCGGCGTGGTTCCAGCCGGTCCTTCCATCCCATGCGGATCGGCGACCTCGCGGCCCAGCATCTGGTAGCCGCCGCATATGCCCAAGACGTGCCCACCACGGCGGTGATGCGCCATCAGGTCGATATCCCAGCCCTGGGTGCGAAGAAATGCCAGGTCGCCGCGCGTGGATTTGGACCCCGGCAGGATCACCAGATCGGCATCCGCGGGGATCGGCTGACCGGCAGACAGCATGGTAAGGCGCACCCCCGGCTCTTGCATCAGCGGGTCAAGATCGTCGAAATTGGCGATCCGGCTAAAGCGCAGGCAAACGATGTGAACACCGTCCGCCCGCTTGGGACTGGCGAAATCCAATGCGTCCTCGGCGGGCAGTTTCCACGCCGCGTCAAACCATGGTGCCACGCCGAATCCCGGCCAGCCCGTCTGCGCCTCGATCATGGCATAACCATCGTCGAACAGCGTCGGATCGCCGCGGAACTTGTTGATGAGAAAGCCGCTGACCCGGGTGACATCGTCTTGCGACATCACCGCCTGCGTTCCGACGATCTGTGCAATGACCCCGCCCCGGTCGATATCCCCGCAAAGGACCACGGGCACATGCGCCGCCTCGGCAAAGCCCATATTGGCGATATCGCCCTTGCGGAGATTGATCTCTGCGGGGCTACCTGCGCCTTCAACCACCACAAGGTCATGCGCGGCTCGCAACCTGTTGAAGCTGTCCAGCACCGCATCCATGAGCTTTGGCTTGAGCTGCGCGTACTCCCGCGCGCGGGTCGAGGTCAGTCGTTTGCCCTGAACGATGACCTGGGCACCGGTGTCGGTCTCGGGCTTGAGCAGCACGGGATTCATGTCCGTATGCGGAGCCAGCCCGCTGGCCCGCGCCTGAAGCGCCTGCGCCCGCCCGATTTCATGGCCCTCCTGGGCCACCGCGGCGTTGTTCGACATGTTCTGCGGCTTGAAGGGGGCAACCGACAGGCCCCGCCGGCGCGCAGCCCGGCACAGCCCCGCGACCAGCATGGATTTGCCCACGTTCGAGCCGGTGCCCTGGATCATGAGTGCGCCCGGCACGGATCAGAACTCCACCCCCTGCTGCGCCTTCACCCCGTCGCGGAAGGGGTGCTTGATCAACGTCATCTCGGTGACAAGGTCCGCGGCCTCGATCAGCTCCGGCTTTGCGTTGCGCCCGGTCAGGCAGACATGGGTCATGTCGGGTTTCTCGTGCAGCAGGAAATCGACCACCTCGTCTATATCGAGGTAATCATAGCGCAGCGCGATGTTTATCTCGTCGAGCAGGACGAACTGCACCTCGGGATCAAGGATCTGCTCACGTGCCATTTTCCAGCCGTTTTGCGCCGCAGCGATATCGCGTTCACGGTCCTGCGTTTCCCAGGTAAAGCCCTCGCCCGAGACCAAAAAGCGGCATTCATCGGAAAACCGCTCGCGCAAAAAGCTGCGCTCACCCGTCGCCCAATTGCCCTTGATGAACTGGACAACAGCGCAGGGCATCCCGTGGGCGATACAGCGCATGATCATGCCGAAACCGGAGGACGATTTGCCCTTTCCCGACCCGGTGTGCACCATGATCAGGCCTTTTTCTTCGGTCTTGCTTTCCATCATCCTGTCGCGTACAGCCTTGATTTTGCGCATTTTTTCCGCGTGGCGGTCATTTTCTTCGCTGCTCATGTCGGCATCCTCGTTCTTGACAAGCACTGTGGATTTAAACCAAGAGGGGTCTTGTTGGTGCCTGTCTACACAGGTGAAAAGGGAATGTGCAGCCACGAATTCCGTGGTCAAGCACAGCCGCCCCCGCGACCGTGACCGGAGAAGGTTGCTCGAAACCACTGGCAAATGCTGGGAAGGACGAGCCGCCACTGGGCCTTGGCCCGTAATCCGCAAGCCGGGAGACCTGCCAACATCATGAAGCACGAAACCGGACGGGGTGTTCCGGTGTCGGAATGCGGCCCTGCAACCGGGCTTTTTCCGCCATCTGACCCGCGTTCCATGAAGATGGGACCGAGGACATGTCAATCAACGCCAGAAACCAGCCGCAGACGGAATTGCTTGTTTGCGTCAAATGCCGACGGGGGCAGGAAATCCCGTCAGACGCGCGTCGGCCGGGGCAGGCGCTGTATGATGGTCTGACAGCCCTGGACTGTCCCGAAGGCCTGCGCATCACGCCGGTCGAATGCCTTCAGAACTGTGATTACGGCTGTACCGTCGCTCTGCGCGGCGGTGACGCGAAATGGACCTATGTGTTCGGTCACGTCGAAGAAGCCTCGCATCCGGAAATGATCCTTTCGGGCGCCGCGCAGTACCAGGACAGCGCCGACGGGATCATCCCGTGGCGCCAGCGCCCCGAGCACTTCAAGCGCAACTGCGTTGCGCGCATCCCTCCCGTCACCCAAGCCACGGACGCCTGAAATGACCAATCTCGCAAAACTTCCCGTCACAGTGATCACCGGATTTCTCGGCTCGGGCAAGACGACGCTGATCTCGCAGCTGATGCAGAACCCCGGCGGCAAACGGCTGGCCGTGGTGGTCAATGAATTCGGTGATGTGGGGGTCGACGGGGAAATCCTCAAAGGCTGCGCCATCCCGGATTGTCCGGCCGAGAACATCATGGAGCTGGCCAATGGCTGCATCTGCTGCACCGTGGCCGATGATTTCATCCCGACGATCGAAGCGCTGATGAAGCTGGAGCCGCGCCCGGATCACATCCTGATCGAAACCTCCGGCCTGGCGTTGCCCAAGCCGCTGCTCAAGGCCTTCGACTGGCCGGATATCCGCTCTCGGATCACCGTTGACGGGGTGATCGCTCTTGCGGATGCCGAAGCCGTGTCCTCGGGCCGTTTTGCACCTGATGTTGCGGCGGTGGATGCCCAGCGCGAAGCCGATGACAGTCTCGACCACGAAACACCGCTTTCCGAAGTGTTCGAGGATCAGATTTCCTGCGCGGATATCGTGCTGCTGACCAAGCCCGATCTGGCCGGTCCCGAAGGCGTGGCCAAAGCCAAGGCAATCATCGCCGCCGAGGCCCCGCGCCCGCTCTCCGTGGTCGAAGTGTCCGAGGGCGCGGTCGATCCGCGCGTGATCCTCGGACTCGAAGCCGCGGCCGAAGACGACATGGGCGCACGCCCGTCGCACCATGATGATCACGACGATCATGAGCATGACGACTTCGAATCCATTGTCGTGGACATCCCGGAACTGCAGGATCCGGCGGACCTGGTCCGCGCCATCGAGACCCTGGCCAACGACAACAACATCCTGCGCGTGAAGGGCTATGCAAGCGTCGCGGGCAAGCCGATGCGCCTGTTGGTGCAGGCCGTGGGCGCGCGGGTGCGCCACCAGTATGACCGGCCCTGGAAACCGGACGAAGCGCGCGCAGGCCGCCTCGTGGTCATTGCCGAGCATGATGATGTAAATCCCGAGGCGATCCAGGCAGTGCTCAGGCCCGCCACCCGGGCCGCTGAATAGATCGGGACGCCAGCAATGCATGTCGTTTTCCGCGAAAGCCACGGTCTTGAAGAGACAGACACCCCGATCGACCTGGGCCAGGATCCGGCAGATCTGGTGGTGCTGTCCTTTTCCGACAGCGACCTGGGCGCTTTCGCGGAAGGTTGGCGGCGCGGCGGCGGGTCCGGGGGCAAGCTGCCCAGCTTGCGTTTGGCAAACCTGTCAGCCCTGCGGCATCCGCTGTCTGTCGATACCTATGTGGAAAACACGCTGGAGGGCGCCAGGGGCATTCTTATCCGGCTGATCGGCGGCCTTCCGTATTGGGACTACGGCGTGCAGCAGGTTCTGGCCCTGGCGCAGCGCAAGGGGATCGCCGTGGCTGTCCTTCCCGCAGATGGCCGCGAGGATACACGGCTCGACACGATGTCCACCCTGCCCGTCTCGACGCTGCGCCGGCTGGCGCGTCTTTGTGATGCCGGCGGCGCGGTGGCCGCGCAGGCCGCTTTGGCACAGATGGCGCTCGCGGCTGGTCTCTATGCCGCGCCGGTGCGCGGGAGCAAATCCGTTCCGCCCGTCGGCACCTGGACGCCGGAACACGGCGTGGTATGCCCTTTGGCGGATATGCCGCCGGACGACGGCCCACGCGTGTTGATCGTGTTCTACCGGTCTTATCTCGTGGCGGCCGATCTTGCACCGATCACCGGCCTTGTCGCCGCCTTTCGCGCACAGGGCTTTCATGCGCGCGCGATTTTTGCCCCGTCGCTGAAGGCCCCGGAGGCCGCTGGCTGGATGGCGCGCCAGGTGAGGGTCTACGGCCCGGACGCGATCGTCAACGCGACCGCGTTCAGCGGAAAAGGCGCCGAGGGCCGGTCTCCTCTCGATCCGGGCGAGGTCCCGGTTTTTCAAGTGGCGCTGGCCACCTCCACCCGCGCCGCGTGGGCCGAAGCCGAGCGCGGCCTGTCGCCTGCCGATCTGGCAATGCACGTGGTGCTGCCCGAGGTGGACGGGCGGCTGACGGGCGGCGTGGTTTCCTTCAAGGAACCGGGCAAGCGCGATCCCGATCTCCAATTCGCGCGCTACGCCCATGCCACCGATGAAGAACGGACAAACGCCGTGGTGGCACGCGTGCGCGGCTGGACCGATCTGGCCTCCATACCGGTCTCGAAGCGGCGCGTGGCCCTGGTGCTGTCGACCTATCCCGGCAAGGACTGGAACATGGGCCATGCCGTGGGGCTGGATGCCCCGGCCTCGGCGCGCGCGATCCTGTCCGATCTGGCGCGCGCCGGCTACGACGTCGAGGCGGCCGCGCCCGATCTCGAAGACAGGCTTCTGGCGCAGGACGTTCGCCTGCCGCTGGCGGCGTATGGGTCCCTTCTCGACCGCCTGCCCCGGCAGCTCCGGAACGATCTGCACGCGGCCTGGGGCGCTCCGGCGGCAGATGACAGCGTCAGCGACGGGGCCTTCCGTTTTGCCGTGTGGCACACCGGCCGCGGGCTGGTGGCCCTGCAACCCGAGCGCGGCACGCCAAAGCTGCGCGACGACGAATACCACGACCTGTCGCGCACCCCGCGCCACGCCTACGTGGCGTTTTATCTGTGGTTGCAACAACAGGCGGACGCGCTGGTGCATGTCGGCGCGCATGGCACGCTGGAATGGCTGCCCGGAAAATCCGTGGCGCTGTCCCGCGAATGCTGGCCCGAGGTCCTCACCGGTGCGCTGCCGGTGATCTACCCGTTCATCGTGAACGACCCCGGCGAGGCCGCGCAAGCCAAGCGCCGGATCGGGGCCGTGACCTTGGGCCATGTGCCCCCGCCGCTGCGTCAAAGCGAGACACCTGACAGGCTGTCCCGTCTGGAAGCGCTGCTTGACGAGTTCTCCAACGCCGACGGGTTGGACCCGAAACGCCGGGATCGGCTGCAAACGGATATCCGTACAGAGGCGCAGGTCTTGGGGGTCGAGGATGATCTGGGACTGGACGGCGTCGCCTGTAGCGCCGAGGCGATCACCCGGATCGACCGTTTCGTCTGCGACATCAAGGAAAGCCAGTTCGGCGACGGTCTGCACATCTGGGGCCGCGTCCCGGACACAGCCGGCGCATTCGATGTCACCGCTTCGGCGCAGGCCGAACGCCAGTCGCTGCTTGATGCGCTCGACGGCCGGCGCATCGCCGAAGGGCCCTCGGGGTCGCCCTATCGTGGACGGCAGGATGTTCTGCCCACCGGCAGAAACCTGTTCACCACGGATCCGCGGTCCGTCCCCACCCGCGCCGCCTATGCGCAGGGTGTGAAACTGGCCGAGGAACTGGTCCGGCGGCATTTGCAGGACGCCGGCGACTGGCCGCGCGGGCTGATCGTGGACCTCTGGGGCTCAGCCACCATGCGCACCGCCGGCGAAGAATTCGCCATGGCGCTGCACCTGTTGGGTGTGCGCCCGGTCTGGGACACGGGTTCCGAACGCGTGTCCGGGCTGGAGGTGCTTCCGATCGCCGAACTGGAGCGGCCGCGTATCGATGTAACCCTGCGCGTGTCCGGCCTGTTTCGCGACGTATTCCCGACGCTCTCGGCGCTCTTTGCCCAAGCCACCCGCGCGCTGGCCGCGCGTGACGAGGCATCCGACTGGAACCCCTATGCCGGGCGCACCCCGGCCGCGCGGGTCTATGGCCCGGCACCGGGCAGTTTTGGACTTGGCATGGGCGCGGCCCTGGACAGCTTCACGCCAGAGGCCCGCGTTCAGGCCGGGCAGGCATGGCTCGATGCCTCCGCCTGGGCCTTGGACGGGGATACGGCCAAGCGGGATATGGAAGGCCTGAAGGCTCGCGTGGCGCAGGCTGACAGCTTCGTTCACCTGCAAGACCTGCCAGAAACCGATCTGCTGCTGGCCTCGGATTATGCCGCGCACGAGGCAGGCTTTGCCGCGGCTCAGGGGATCACCGGCGGTCAGGCCGCGCTTTATCATCTGGACGTGACCAACCCCGAGGCCCCCCGGGCGCGCTTGCTGCCCGAAGAGATCGCCCGCGTGGTGCAGGCGCGTGCTGCCAATCCGCACTGGATTGCCGGCATGCGCGCGCATGGGTTCCGCGGGGCGGCAGAGCTTGCCGCAACGCTCGATCACATGGCCAGCTTCGCGCAATTGGCGGGAGCGGTCGGCCCGCATCTGTTCGACGCGTATCACGAGGCGACGCTGGGCGATCCCGAAACAGAAGCCTTCTTGCGAGAAACCAACCCGGGCGCGCATGACGCGATGCAGGATACCTTCCGCGCCCTGCACGAGGCCGGGCTTTGGCAGACGCGGCGCAACTCGATCCTGGCAGAGCTTGGCGCGGGGCTGGCGACATGAGCGATGCAGTCTCCGACGCACCGGTTGTGCAGGGCTGGTGCCCGGGCGCGCATCGCCCGATGATGTCCGGCGACGGCCTGGTGGTGCGGGTGCGCCCGTTTGGTGCCACGCTTTCGGTCGCACAGGGACGCGCGCTCTGCGCGCTGGCACGGCGCCATGGCAATGGCGCATTGGACCTGACCAGCCGGGCAAATCTGCAGATCCGCGGCGTCGCCGCCCCCGATCACCCTGCCCTGCTGGCCGAACTGGCGGCGCTGGGGCTGCTGGATGACACCCCGGCAGTCGAGGGCCACCGCAACGTCCTGATGCCGCACGACTGGCAGGCGGGCGACCAGACCGACCGGCTTCATGACGCGCTGCTGCACACCCTTCCAGGACTGCCGGCCTTACCCCAAAAGATGGGCTATGCGCTGGACACCGGCGCCGGGGCATGGCTTGCCGGCGGGTCCGCGGATTTCCGGTTCGAACACGATGCAACGGGCGGGCTGTTGCTGCGGGCCGACGGGTCGCCCCTGGGCCGGGCCGTGACCGGCTCCACCGCGATGGCGGCACTGAAAGACATGGTCACATGGTTTGTCGAGACCGGTGGCCCGGACGCCGGGCGAATGCGGCGGCACCTGCTGAAGACGCCATTACCGGACGCGTGGCAAGACCGCGCGCCGCGGCCCCCGGCGGCACCGTCGACACCGGGCCGGGTCGGCGATTGCCTGATCCTCGGTGCGCCGTTCGGCAGTCTTCCGGTGGATGCGCTCGAGGCCGCGCTCGGGCTGCCCGGTGTGCGCGACATGCGGCTGATGCTCGACCGGTTGTTCTGCCTGCGCGGCGCCCTTGCCGACAGCGCACCCGGCTTTGTCTCCGTCCCCGGATCGGCCCTGTTGCGCGCGCACGCCTGTCCGGGCGCGCCGCTTTGCCCGCAGGCCACCGTGGAAACCCGCGCGCTCGCGCGGCGTCTGGCCGACAGGGTGCCGGGAACACTGCATGTGTCCGGCTGCGCCAAGGGCTGTGCCCTGGCGCGCCCTGCCGCCTTCACACTGACCGGGCGCAACGGGCGCTTTGACCTTGTGCGCGATGGGGTCCCCTGGGATGCCCCCGACGCCACCGGTCTCGACCCCGATCAAATCGATGACCTGACCGGAGTCACCTGAATGCCCTATGAATACGAAAAAGACGGCGCAGCGATCTATGCCGAGAGCTTTGCCACGATCAGGGCCGAGGCCGATCTGGCGCGCTTCGAGGCCGGTGAAGAACAGATCGCCGTGCGGATGATCCATGCCGCCGGGATGGTGGGGCTGGAAAAGCACCTCCGCTTTTCACCGGGGTTTGCGAAGGCGGCGCGCGGCGCGCTGGAAGCAGGAGCGCCGGTCTTCTGTGATGCGCGCATGGTGTCCGAGGGGGTAACCCGCGCCCGGTTGCCGGCTGACAACGAGGTGATCTGCACCCTGCACGCCGACGGCATCCACGCCCTGGCGCGCGACATGGGCAACACCCGCTCTGCCGCCGCGCTCGAGATGTGGCGGCCAAAACTCGACGGCGCGCTGGTGGCCATCGGCAATGCGCCGACGGCCCTGTTTCACCTGCTCAACATGCTCGAAGACCCCGCCTGCCCGCGCCCGGCCGCCATCATCGGCTGCCCGGTGGGCTTTGTCGGCGCGCGCGAGAGCAAGGACGCGCTCTGGGCGGATCAACCCGTGCCCTGCTGCATCGTCGAAGGCCGGCTGGGTGGCAGCGCCATCACCGTGGCCGCCATCAATGCCATCGCGAGCCGCAAGGAATGACCCACCCCGTGACACCGAAAGGCACGATCCGGGGCGTGGGACTCGGCCCCGGGGACCCGGATCTGATGTCGGTCAAGGCCGACCGCCTGTTGCGGCATGCCTCCCATGTGGCGTTTTTCCGCAAGGCTGGCCGCATCGGTCAGGCCAGGCGCATCCTTGACGGCATGCTGCGCTCGGATGTGACCGAGATCGCCATGGAATATCCGGTCACGACGGAAATCCCCCTGAGCGACCCGCGCTACAATCAAATCCTCTCTGCCTTTTACGAGGCAAGCGCCGCGCGCCTGCGGGGCTTGTCGGAGGCCGGGCAGGATGTGGTCGTGGTCAGCGAAGGCGACCCGTTCTTCTATGGCTCTTTCATGCATCTCTATAGCCGGCTCAAGGACGATTGCCCGGTCGAGGTCGTGCCCGCCATCACCGGAATGAGCGCGGCATGGACGGCGACCGGTTTGCCCGTCACCTGGGGGGACGACGTGCTCAGCGTCGTGATGGGCACCTTGCCCGAGGACGTGCTTGTGGGTCACATGGCCCGCGCCGATGCGCTTGTCGTCATGAAGATAGGCCGCAATTTTGCAAAGGTCTGCGATGCACTGCACCACACGGGACGGTTCGATGATGCCTGGTTGATTGAATACGCCGCCATGGCCGATCAAACGGTGCAAAGACTGTCGGAGGCTGGCGACAGGGTGGCGCCGTATTTCTCGATCATCGTTGTGCATGGCAACGGGAGGCGTCCATGAACGGCTCGCTGGTCATCGCGGGGCTTGGCCCCGGCGCCGAGCCGCTTGTGACCCCCGAGGTCAGCGCGGCGCTGGCGCAGGCCACCGATGTGGTGGGCTATATCCCCTATGTCGCCCGCGTGGCGGACCGACCGGGCCTGACCCTGCACCCGTCCGACAACCGCGTCGAGATCGACCGGGCCCGACATGCCCTGGAAATGGCCGGTGAGGGTCGGCAGGTCGTGGTTGTCTCCTCTGGCGATCCGGGTGTCTTTGCCATGGCCGCTGCTGTCTTTGAAACATTAGAGGCCGGACCGGCAGAATGGCGCGATCTGGACATCCGCGTGTTGCCGGGCATCACCGCCATGCTGGCCGCGGCCGCGCGCGCCGGGGCTCCGCTGGGCCATGATTTCTGCGCCATCAACCTCAGCGACAACCTCAAACCATGGGCGCTTATCGAAAAGCGGCTTCGGCTCGCGGCCGAGGCTGATTTCGCCATGGCCTTTTACAATCCGCGCTCCAGGTCGCGGCCCGAAGGGTTCGCCAGGACCTTGGAGATCTTGCAAGAAGCCTGCGGCGACGCCCGGCCGGTCGTCTTTGGGCGCGCCGTCTCGACACCCCTGGAAGAGATCCGCGTTGTCCCGCTGCCGGACTGCACGCCCGACATGGCCGACATGCGCACGGTTGTTCTGGTCGGCTCATCGACCACCCGCATCATCGAGCGCGCGGGCGCGCCCATCGTCTACACCCCAAGATCGGTGCAGGCATGACCCATCCAGCGCATGACCCCGGCGATGGAATGCGTCTCCTTGCGCGGCGGGATGGCGGGCCGGTCGATCATCAGGACCGGCAGGCCCAGCGCGCGCGCCGCGATGATCTTGGCCTGCGCACCGGTGCCGCCCGCATTTTTGGACACCAGCAGATCAATGCGATGCCGGGCCAGAAGCGCGCGGTCTTCCTCCAGCGTGAAGGGGCCACGATCCACGATCACCGTCGCATCGGGAAAGCCCAAAGGCTCTGCGGGCGGGTCGACCAGCCTGAACAGGTAGCGATGTTGCGGATTGACCGCGAAATCGGGCAGATGCATCCGCCCGACGGCCAGCATCACGCGTTTCGGCGGGCCGTCCAGCGCGGCCACCGCGCCCGCGATGTCCGGAACATGGCTCCAGCGGTCTCCCGGTTGTGCCTGCCACGGCGCGCGGGTCAGTGCGACAAGCGGTGTTCCGGTCTGCGCACAGGCCTCGATGGCATTGCAACTCATTTGCGCGGCAAAGGGATGGGTCGCGTCGATCACATGGGTGATCGCATGGTCGCGCAAATACTGCGCCAGCCCCGCCACACCACCAAACCCGCCGACGCGCATCGGCAGGCCCTGCGGCACAGGGCTGTTGACACGCCCCGCCATGGAGACCGTGCCGAAAAGGCCCGCGTCTGCCACCGCCTTGCACAGGCGGCGTCCCTCGGTCGTGCCGCCCAGAACAAGGAGGGTCGGGCGCATGTCTGAGACTCCGTGGTTGACGGTGATCGGTTTGGGCGAAGATGGACCGGACGGTCTGTGCCGCGCAAGCAAAGAAGCCATGGCAGAGGCCGATTGCATCATCGGCGCGAAACGCCACTTGTCGCTCTTGCCGGAAAGCGGGGCGCGGTTGATGGAATGGCCGGTGCCCTTTTCCGACGGGCTTGACCTGGTGATGGCGCGGCGCGGCCAGCCCACGGTGGTGCTTGCATCGGGCGATCCGTTCTGGTTCGGAGCCGGCACATCGCTTGCCACGCGTCTTGAGCGGGCCGAATGGCGGGCGTTCCCCGGGCGATCGAGTTTTTCGCTGGCGGCCGCCCGGTCGGGATGGGCTCTGGACAAGACGCTGTGCCTTGGTTTGCATGCCGCGCCGCTGTCCCGTCTGCGTCCGCATTTGGCCCCCGGGCAGCGGATCATCGTCACGCTGCGCGATGGGCCGGCTGTCGCCGACCTTGGGCACTACCTGCATGACTGCGGCTTTGGCCCGTCGCCTTGCATCGTGCTGGAGGCACTTGGCGGTCCGCGCGAACGGATAACGGAATGCGCGGCGCAAGAGCTGCAAGGGCGCGAATTTGCCCACCCTGTTTGCGTGGCGTTCGAGGTCGCCGGTGACGGAGACGTGCTGCCACTGGCCTCGGGACGCCGGGATGACTGGTTCGACAATGACGGCCAGATCACGAAACAGCCTGTCCGGGCGCTGACACTTGCGGCGCTCGCACCGCGCCCCTTCGAGCACCTTTGGGATATCGGTGGCGGCTGCGGCTCTATCGGGATCGAATGGCTTTTGTCGCACCCGACCTTGGCCGCCACGGCCATCGAGCCGCGCTCCGACCGGGCCGACCGGATGCGTGCCAACGCGGCCAAGCTGGGCGTGGATCGCCTGCGCGTTGTCAAGGGCAAAGCCCCCGACGTCCTGGCAGATCTTGCCTTGCCCGATGTTGTCTTCATCGGCGGGGGCCTGTCTCCGGCGCTGTTGGCGCACCTGGAAACCCTTCCCGAAGGCACGCGGATTGTGGCCAATGCCGTGACATTGGAAAGCGACGCGCTGCTGACGCAGACGCAGGCCCGCCTTGGGGGCACATTGATGCGGATCGAGATTGCCGACACCGCGCCGATCGGCCGCAAACGCGGCTGGCGCGCGGCCTACCCCATCACGCAATGGAGCCACGCCCTATGATCGTCGCCGGTTTCGGTTTTTCCACCCGCGCGCGGGATGACAGCTTGCGCGACGCGTTGCGACGAGCCTGCGCCAGTGCCGGGATTTCCGGGCCGGAGGCTCTGGCCACGGCACAGGACAAAACCGCAGCGCTCGATGCGCTTTCGCAGTCGCTGGGGGTTCCCGTTCATCCGGTCTCGCAAGAAACACTGGCCACTCAAACCACGCAAACACGGTCTGCTCGGGTCGCGGCGGAGCGGGCCACCGGCTCCGTCGCCGAAGCCGCGGCGCTCGCAGCCGCCGGGGCGGGTGCGCGGCTGTTGACCCCGCGCATGCACGCGCAGGACCGCCTCGCCAGTTGTGCCATAGCAAAAGGAGCCTCTTCATGACCGTCCATTTCATCGGTGCCGGACCGGGAGCGCCGGACCTGCTGACCCTGCGCGGCCGCGATATCATCGCAAGCTGCCCGGTTTGTCTTTATGCGGGGTCTCTGGTGCCAAGGGCCATTCTGGACCATTGCCCTGACGGCGCGCATATCGTGAACACGGCGCCCATGGGTCTGGATCAGATCCTCGCCGAGATCCGGCAGGCCCAAGAGGCCGGCCAGGATGTGGCGCGGCTGCATTCGGGCGACCTGTCCGTCTGGTCTGCCATGGGCGAACAGATGCGCCGCCTGCGGGCCGAGGGCATCCCGGTGTCGGTCACCCCGGGGGTCCCCGCCTTCGCAGCCGCCGCGGCGTCGCTCGGGGCGGAACTGACCCTGCCGGGCCTGGCGCAATCGGTCGTGCTGACGCGCACCCCGGGTCGGGCCTCCACCATGCCCGAGGGCGAAACACTGGAAAATTTCGCCGCCACGGGCGCCACGCTGGCCATCCACCTGTCAATCCAGAACCTGTCGCGTGTGGTGGACGACCTGGCGCCGGCCTACGGACGGGACTGTCCGGTTGCCGTGGTCTACCGGGCCAGTTGGCCGAACGAGACGATCCTGCGCGGCACGCTCGGGGATATTCAAGGCAAGCTGACGGAAAACATCCAGCGCACAGCCCTGATCCTGGTTGGCCCCGCGCTGGCAGGCGAAGGCTTCGAGGAAAGCTGCCTCTATGCAGAGAACTACGACCGGCGCTATCGGCCACAGAGCGCCGAAAGCCCGTGGATAAACTGGACAGAGGAAACGGAAAATGGGTGACTTGGCATGAAGGGGCTGCTGATTTCCGCGCCATCCTCGGGCACCGGCAAGACGACTGTCATGCTGGGGCTGTTACGCGCTCTGGCCGAAGATGGATTGGCCGTGCAGCCGTTCAAATCCGGGCCGGACTATATCGACCCGGCCTTTCATCAGGCGGCCAGCGGGCGATCCAGTTTCAACCTTGATGGCTGGGCCATGGGGCCCAGGCTCTGGCAAGCGATCTCGGTGCAGGGCGCGCAGGCGGATATCTGCGTGGCCGAAGGCTCCATGGGTCTCTTTGACGGCGTCGCCACGCGCGGCCAGCAAGGCTTCGGCAGCAGTGCCGAAACGGCGCAGGCGATGGGCTGGCCGGTGGTGCTGGTGCTCGATGTGGGCGGGCAGGCGCAATCCGCTGCCGCCACGGCGCTTGGCTTCAAGAGCTACAACCCCGACCTGCCCTTCGCGGGGGTGATCCTCAATCGTGTGGCGTCGCCGCGCCATGAGCGGTTGACGCGCATTGGCATGGATCGCGCGGGCCTGCCGGTTCTCGGCGTTTTGCCCCGGCGTGGCGATCTGGCCCTGCCAGAGCGGCACCTGGGCCTGATACAGGCCGAGGAACACCCTGATCTTGAGGCCGCGATTGCCGGATATGCCGACTTCCTGCGCGCGCATGTGGATCTTGCCGCCATTCGCGCGGCGGCCCGGGGACACGCTTTGCCCCCACCCCCGGCCAGCCTGCCCGGACCACCGGCGCAGCGCATCGCCATCGCGCGGGATGCGGCGTTTTCCTTCACCTATCCGCATCTTCTCCAGGGCTGGCAGGAGGCAGGTGCACAGGTCATGCCCTTTTCTCCGCTTGCCGATGAGGCCCCGCACCCGGACGCCGACCTGGTCTGGCTGCCCGGCGGATACCCGGAGCTCTACGCGGGCAAACTTGCCGCCGCCGAGACGTTTCGCGCGGGCCTGCGCAGCCACGCGCAAACCCGCCCCGTGCACGGTGAATGCGGCGGCTACATGGCCCTGGGCGAAGCGCTGATCGACAAATCCGGCACCCGGCACCGGATGGCCGGGCTGCTCGGGCTTGTCACCAGCTATGAGAAACGCAAATTCCACCTTGGCTACCGGCGGGCGATCTTGGAGGCCCCGTTTCCGGGATTCGCTCCGGGCACGGCGCTGCGCGGTCACGAGTTCCATTATTCGACCATTCTCGACCAGCCCGATGCGCCCTTGGCGAACGTCTGCGACGCCGATGGAAATCCGGTGCCCGAGACAGGCTCGCGTCGCGGAAGGGCCTCGGGGACCTTCTTTCACCTTATCACGGAAGAGGAACGCGCATGACGGGCTTTGTCAGTTTCGTGAGTTCGGGGCCGGGCGATCCTGACCTCCTGACACTCAAGGCCGTGGATCGGCTGAAGCGCGCGGATGCAGTGCTCTTCGATGACCTGTCGTCCGGCCCGATCCTGGGACATGTACGCAGCGGGGCCGATCTGGTCGGGGTCGGAAAGCGGGCCGGGCGGGCATCGCCCCGGCAGACCCATGTCAGCCAGCTTCTGGTCGACTACGCGCAGATGAACCAGCGCACTGTGCGGCTGAAATCCGGCGACAGCGGCATTTTCGGACGCCTCGAAGAAGAGATCACTGCGCTCAAGGCGGCGGGCATCCCGTTTGAAATCATCCCCGGTGTCCCGTCTGCCTGTGCAGCTGCCGCCGCTGCGGGTATTCCACTAAGCCGCCGGCTGACATCGCGGCGTGTCCAATTCATCACCGGGCATGACGTGACCGGACAATTGCCAGACGACATGAATATCGCGGCTCTTGCCGATCCGACCGCATCCACGGTCGTTTTCATGGGCAAGCGCACCTTTCCCAAACTCGTGGACAGGCTGTGCGCGGCCGGGCTGCCCGGAACCACACCGGCGTTGCTGGCCGAGGGGGTCAGCACCGAGGCGCAACGTATCGAACGCCACACGGTGCAGTCGCTGGCAGACCAGCTGACCCAAGAGGTCAGCGACAACCCGGCGCTTATCCTCTTCGGGTCTCTTTGCGAGGATTAGAGCCCAGTCCCTGCGCCCGGGTTTCATCACTTGTTTGCTGTCCGATCAGCTGCAATACTCGACATCACGGTGACGTGTTCAGCGTCATAATAGGGAACCGGGTGCAAGACCCGGACTGCCCCCGCAACTGTAAGCGGCGAGCGTAACGGAAAACCACTGGCCCCTCCGGGCTGGGAAGGCCGGACACGCAACGACCCGCAAGTCAGGAGACCTGCCGTAAAAAAGCGAACCCGCCGCGCAAGCGGCACATCTTGCTGCCGGAGGGGCAGCCATAGGAATGAGGGATACCCCATGCATATCGAACCCGGTGTCGTTGACGGCGCCAAAATGGCATTTGCATATACAACCGCCGCCGGCGCGACCGGCTATACAGCAAAACTCGCCCTGGAAGACCTGCGGGCGCATAACGCCGGCTCGTTTGCCGTACGGACGCTTTTTGCAACCGTCGGCACAATCGTCTTTTTCGAAGTCCTCCCGCATTTTCAGGCAGGGATCTCCGAGGTGCATTTCATTCTCGGCACGACACTCTTCCTGCTGATGGGCGCTGCACCGGCCGCGCTTGGCCTGGTCTTCGGCCTGTTGCTTCAAGGGATGCTCTTTGCCCCGACGGACATGCCGATGTATTTCGTGAATCTCACCACCCTGCTGGTGCCGCTTTTCGCCGTCACCGCGCTGGCGCGACGGATCATTCCACAAACCACGGCATATGTTGACCTGGAATATTCCAGCGTTCTGAAACTTTCTGCCATGTACCAGGGCGGAATCGTCGCCTGGGTCGCCTTCTGGGCCTTCTATGGCCAGGGCGCCGGTGCCGAGACGTTCCAGTCCGTCTGGACCTTTGGCGCGGCGTACATGCTCGTGATCCTGATTGAACCCATCGCTGACCTCGGGGTCCTCGCGGGGGCCAAGGCATTGCGCCGAGGCGATCGGTCGCCCCTGGTCACCCATCGGCTATACAACGCCGCCTAAGCCTGCCACCGCAATCGAAGCCCGGGTCCCACAAACGGACCCGGGCTTTCTCATGCGGAGATCCCGACATGACACATCTTGATATCCGGCTCGTGGGCATCGGCACGGGCAGCCTGTCGCATATCACGCTGGAAGGCGTGCAGGCGCTGCGCGACGCAGCCCTGATCCTCGTGCCGCACAAGGGGCAGGACAAGGATGACCTTGCCGAGATCCGATACCAGATCATAGCAGCCACCGGGACCAAGGCCGCTGTCGCTCATTTCGAATATCCACAGCGCGATCCCGCTTTGCCCTATCAAGAGCGCGTCGCTCTGTGGCATGACGAGATCGCACGCCGCTGGCAAGCGACCATCGCGCAGGCCAGGATCGAGGGCCCTGTCGCGCTTCTCGTCTGGGGGGATCCATCGCTCTACGACAGCACGCTGCGCATCGCCGCCCGCCTGCATCCCACCCCTTCCGTCCGGGTCGTGCCCGGCATCACGGCGATACAGGCCCTGACAGCGGCCCATGCAATCCCGCTCAACACGGTGGACGGCCCGGTGCAGATCACGACAGGGCGCCGCCTGCGGGCGTCCGGGATGCCCGCGGACCAAGACACGGTGGTCGTGATGCTGGACGGGCAATGCTCGTTCCGGCACCTCGACACGTCGGGACTGCACATATGGTGGGGCGCGTATCTCGGGTCGGACCACCAAATCCTGCTCGACGGCCCTCTCCACGACACAAGCGACCAAATCGTAAAG
This sequence comes from Marivita sp., assembly GCF_020055675.1. GTDB lineage: Bacteria > Pseudomonadota > Alphaproteobacteria > Rhodobacterales > Rhodobacteraceae > Marivita. Next base: position 5,166 of record NZ_JAIPUS010000033.1, on the reverse strand, counting down.
ACGCGTTCGGCAGCACGGGACCGGCACGGCTGGATCATGGACAGCTACTTGCTGCGGCGGGTCTGATCGGCCTTGCGCCAACCGATGATGTCTCGAAAACCCCAGGCCGGGGGAAAATCCGTCGCCCCCGCCGTGACACCGCTGAGGCGGGCAGTCCGCAGCCATGACCGTGGCCTGCGCCCGCCCGCGTGTGGTCTCAAAGACGCGTTGAACGTCCGCTCATCCGCAGACCAGCCCGCCGTCCACGATCAGCGTCTGGCCGGTCACCGCGCGGGCCCAGGGCGAGGCGAAGAACAGGACCGCATCGGCCAGCTCCTCGGGCGTTGTGACGTGGCCCAGCGGCGTCTGCCCCGCGATCAGATCAAAAACCGCGTCCGGCGTGGCGGCACTGGCGTCGGTGGTGCGCAACAGGCCCCCGGCCACCATGTTGACCGTCACACCCAGCGGCCCGAGATCGCGCGCGGCCGTGCGTGTGAAGGCCATCAGCGCGCCCTTGGCCGCGGTATAATCGTGATAGGGCACCACCGGGTTGTGAAAGAGATTGGTGCCGATGGTGATGACACGCCCGCCGCCCGTGGCCTCGAAATGCGGCCGCAGCGCATTTATCGCGTGCAGCGCGCCGCCCAGCGCGACCTGCGTCTGCGCGGCAATGTCCTCCCAGCTCATCCGCTCCAGCGGCGTGCGCGCATCCCCGTCGAAAGAGAAATCTGCCAGCGCATTGTGCACCAGCACCGTCGGCGGGCCAAGCCGATCGGCGACATCCTGCACCATGTTGGTCACCGCCGCCGGGTCCGTCATGTCGGCCGCGAAGGCCACGGCCCCATCGCCCAGCTCGTCAGCCAGCGTCTGCGCGGCCTCCGCGCTGCGGCGGTAGTTGATGGCAACGCGCGCACCCTCGCGGGCGAAGGCGCGGGCAATGGCAGCGCCCAGGCCCCGGCCCGCGCCGGTGACAAGAACGGTGTGATCGTGAATGGCTGTGGTCATGGCGTGGTCTCCTTGGGGACAGGCATGGCGTGGAAATGGTGGACGGGACCGTGGCCGCTCCCGACAGTCAGGGTGTCTGCCGCGGCGATGCTGGCGGCGATATAGGCCTTGGCCCGGCGCGCCGCCTCGGGGACTACGTGACCGTGGCCCAATTGCGCGGCCAGGGCCGAGGACAGCGTGCAGCCGGTCCCGTGTGTGTTGCGCGTGGCGTGGCGCGGGGCATCCAACCGCTGGGCGCCGTCATCCGTCATCAACAGGTCCGGACTGTCCGGTCCGGCCAAGTGCCCCCCCTTCAGCAGCACCGCCGCCGGCCCCATGGCGCGCAGCGCGGCGGCCTGTGCCGCCATTTCCGGCCAGTCGGTCGCCTCGACAGCGTCCAGCAGGTCGGCGGCCTCGGGCAGGTTCGGGGTCAGCACCGTGGCCATGGGCACCAGCCGGTCGCGCAGGGCGGCGACGGCGGCAGGCTCCAGCAGCCGGTCGCCCCCCTTGGCCACCATCACCGGGTCCAGCACGATGGGCGCGGCCAGCCCCTCGAGCGCATCGGCCACGGCCTCCACGATTGCAGCGCTCCCCAGCATGCCGATCTTGACCGCATCTATCCGGATATCGTCGCGGATCGCCGCGATCTGGCGGATTACCATGCCAGGCTCGGTCAATGTGACACCGGTGACAGCTTGCGTGTTCTGCGCGGTCAGCGCGGTAATCGCCGCCATGGCATAACCGCCATTCGCCGAGATCGCCTTGATGTCCGCCTGGATACCGGCGCCGCCCGAGGGGTCGGAACCGGCGATGGACAGGATGTTGGGGATCATGGCTGCCTCCATGCGTCATGCAGTGCGCGGGTCGCGGCCTCGGGATCTGATGCGCGGGTCACGGCCGAGACGACGGCCAAGCCCGTGGCGCCCGCCGCGCGCAGGCCGGGAATGTCGGCCGCGGTCAGCCCGCCAATGGCGACAACAGGCACCGTGCAGGCCGACACGATTCGCCTCAGACCCGGCAGGCCGATGGGGGCCGCCGCGTCGGGTTTCGTCGCGGTGGCGCGGACCGGCCCGGCACCGATATAATCGACACCCTCGGGGATGGCGGCGCATTGGGACACGGTCTCGATCGACAGCCCCAACTTCGCCTCCGGCCCGATCCGGTCACGCGCGGCACGCGGGTCGCCATCGCCCTGCCCGATATGCAGGTCGGACCCGGTCTGGCGCGCAACCTCCAATCGGTCGTTCACGAAAACGCGCACGCCCATCGGCCCGAGGTCCTCCAGCAACGCGGCCACCATGCGGGCGATCTCGGCATCCGGGGCAGACTTGTCGCGCAGTTGCACCGCCCAGGCACCACCAAGTGCTGCGGCACGGGCCTGCTCGATCACCGGGATCGGCGCATCCGGATCGGTGACGACATAGACCGGGCCGATCATGCCACCGCCTCGATCCGCGCGCCCGCGTCCAGCGCCCCGGGCGTCAGCGCGTGTAACGCGTCAAGGAAAGCCGGCACGAAGCTGCCCGGCCCGGCAGCCTGCGCGCCCGCCAACTCACCGGCAAGGCCATAGGCGGACAATGCGGCGGCGGTCGCCTCCAGCACCGGCTGGCCCACGCAGAACGCCGCGATCACACCGTTGAGCGAACAGCCCATCACGGTGATCTTTGCCATCATCGGGTGGCCATTGGCCACGCGCAGCGCCCGCGCGCCGTCGGTGACAAAGTCCACCGGTCCCGACACCGCGACAACACCGCCGGTGCGGCGCGCCAGCAGACGCGCGGCCTCTTCGGCCTCCGCCACCGCATCGCCCGCATCGACGCCGCGCGCGGCCCCGCCCAGCCCCGCCAGCGCGAGGATCTCGGAGGCGTTGCCACGCACCACCGTGGGCCGCAACTCCAGGAGCCGCGCCGACAGGTCCTGCCGGAAGCGGGTCGCGCCCACACCGACCGGGTCAAAGACCCAGGGCCGCCCGGCCCGGTCCATGACGCCCGCCGCCTCTTCCATGCCGGCGGCCCAGGCCGCATCGGCGGTGCCGATATTGACGGTCAACGCCTGAGCGAGACCCGCGAACTCGGCCACCTCCTCGCGGGCATGGACCATCGCCGGCGAGGCCCCAACGGCCAGCAGGACGTTGGCCTGCACGTTCATGGCCACGAAATTGGTGATATTATGCACAAGCGGCGCGGCGGTGCGCATCGCGCTCAGGTGGTGTCCGGGTGTTTGCATTGCGCCTCCTTTCCGGCAGAGGCGCAAGCGCGGACGTCCCTGGGGGCGCGCCGCCTTGCAACTTCCTCCGCCGGCATGATCCGGGTCAGGTTCGAAGGGTACGTCTCAGCCCGCATGTTGCGGGCGCCCCTGTTGCGTGTACCTGATAGTGCAGCTTGGCCCGGCGGTGTCAACCTGGCGCACCCGAGAGAACCGCCGATTGTCCAGGGATGCTCGGCCCCGCCAGCCCTCGGCCACGGCCGGGATAGAGCGCAGCCCGTATGCGCCGCTTGGGCGGACGGTGAGAGCATAACCCAACAACGGTGTCAGTGCCGGGTTTCAAATATCATGGGGTATCAAACACCGCGCATTTTTAACCCGATAAAAGGAATTTCCTCAATCTTGCCAGCGGCCCGCGACAAGCCAAACTGACCCAACAGCCAAGCCGTTCCGATCCAGACCAAACCTTCAACCCCCGAAGCATGAGGCGGGAGCGCCGACACGAAGGGCGGGGAACGGAAGTTCACTTTAAGAACTGCAGCCTTGCCACAAGTGAGGCAAAAGCAGACGCTCAAACGAGCGGCAACTGAGGTAAGCCCGATAGAAAAGATACCACCGTTGATCGCGTCCAGACGACAAATCCGCAGCCCTCTGCGTCTGTTTATAGAACTTGGCACAAGCTTACATGTTTACATGATATCAAGCAGAGTTGACGCGTTTCACACGTCAACATAAAGTGTAACGGCTAGCCTTCAGCCCTAAATGCGGGGAAACCGTGGACTTTACCAACATTAACTCAAAAATCGCGAAGCTCAATGCTTGCGATGTCAACACTTTCCAAACTTCGCAGAATAGTTTTACACACTTTGCCCTTGAGCTGAAGGTCGAACGCTTCCGGCACTTGAGCGAAGTTATGCTGCCGTTGAATCATCCAGTGACCGTTCTCGCTGGGACTAACAAGATCGGCAAGACCAGCTTGCTGCTCTTGCTGGCATGCAGTCACGAAAAGTTCATGCGTTTGGATGCAAGCAAGCCCGAACCAACCTGGCGTGAACACGCATGGAAAGACGTGCTGACCTTTACAAAACACGAGACAGAGACGAACGACTACACATACAGCATGAAGTGGCGTCTCGCGAATAAATCACAGACTGGGGAAGGGAAAAGGCTCGCAAGCAGCAAGTCATGGAGGGGCCTTGGGAAGAAATCTAAAGAGGTCCGCCGAAACGCGAAAATTAAAGATCGAGAGGTAAGGCTGATCGATCTCGACAGGCTTTTGCCGGCGAGAAGCTTTTCTGCTTCGCTTCTGCGAAAGTCTGGAAACTCTACTCTTACTAAAATGAGTGATGAACTAGCAAAGGCATTTTGCTATGTTCTCGACTTTCCGTACAGTAGTGGTTTTGAAATTTCTGAAGTTGGCGGTCACGTCAATAAACGCTGCTATCTCATCGACTCGCACTCTCATAGCTACTCCAGTTATGGCGCTGCTTCAGGCGAGGAAGCGCTTATCAACTTGTTGCGCGACATTTTGGATGCCCCTGATGGGAGTTTGATTTTAATCGATGAAATCGAGGCAGGGTTTCATCCATATGTTCAAAGAAAATTAGCTGAAATCATTCAACTTTACGCTTGGGAGCACAAAAAACAAATAGTCATGACAAGCCACTCCCCAACACTGATTTCTGCTTTCCCACAAAAATCAAGAAAATTTATTGAATAAGAAGAAGGGTTTAAATAATAAACTGACAAATTAAATCATCTCCTTATTTAAAATCATATCAGATAAGGTCGTTCTTGTCAAGTATAAATTTCCAATAAAGAAAGAAAACTTTTCTCACACTCTTTTAAAAGAAAGAAAGTATATATTATAATATTATTATTAATAGTTAGTAACTAGTGTAATTTATTTACTCACTACGTTCATAAATAAATTAATAATAAGACCTTAATTACTATAGTTATTATTATTATTATATTCATTATTATTATTAATATATT
>NZ_JAIPUS010000032.1 GCF_020055675.1 Marivita sp. | reverse complement strand
GAGCACGTAGATGATATCCGGTCCGGGCGTGAACGCCAGGATCAGGGATGCGGCGGAAAAGAGCAGAATCTGATCGAGGGAAAGCTTGCAACCTCCTTGTGGTTTGGGAGGAGATAGCGTTACGCAGGGAAGATGGCAATGCGGAAGGGGCGGGGCTGCAGGGGGCGTTGTATGAAAATCGAACAGCGGGATTGGTCTGTGTGTAAAATTATTGGACGGTTCCACAGGAGGAAGTGTTTTTCGGTTTTGTATCCTTCGAGATGATTGGATTTTCTTGGAGGGCTGGACCATGCTGGTTCGGCATTGTTTATGCAAATGGAAAGTTAGGGGAACCAATTGAACAAGAGTAAGGAGATCGTCATGAACGCACGGCATATGAAGAGACCATGTCTGACGGGGGTGATTCTGGTTGTTTTTCTGGTAGCCGGATGCGTCGGGTCCGCATGGGCCGGGCCCATGCAAAGCGGGATGGCCAGGGCTGCCACCGCAAGACGACGTTTCATGTGCAGGCTCCTGCTCGATGCCCGTTTCATTGAACATAGTATGACACAATCCGATCCGCGAAACCATTTCGTTTCTGAATCGTCCCCGAAGCCTTCATGCAAAGGACCAAATTGCCGCCAGAAAAGCAGCGAATTTACCAAATTATCAATTTTTTATTGTTCAAAAACAGTAGGTTGTGATTATTTTTCAGCGTTTTTCCGCAAGCTACAAAATCGGACGATTACAGCCAAACTGCTGCCCCAATCCGGCGACTATAACAGGGACATCCAAGACGGGATGGAGCGAAAGAGAGAGCGCTCCGAACACGTCCCGAGCTTGGCCAACGTGAGCAAACCTAGGACTAGGAGACAAACATGATCAATTTCATCAAAAACTTCCGCAAGGATGAAGACGGCGCCGTGACAGTTGACTGGGTCGTTCTGACCGCAGCCGTTGTCGGCCTCGCAATTGCCGCCTATGGCGCAATCCAGAGCAGCACAGAGACCGTTCTGACAGACACCGGCACTGCGGTGGACGGCGCGTCCGCTTGGCTCGAAACTGACGATGGCACCTAAATAACGCCACCTCGTCATCCGAGCAATTCTTGGAAAGGCGCAACACTGCGCCTTTCCATACCCACCAACGGGAGCTGTCCATGTTTAATGCGTTGAAACGTTTTCTTGGTCGCGACGATGGCGCCGTAACGGTGGATTGGGTCATCGTGACCGCCGCTGTTGTCGGGATTGTCATTGCAGCCTTGCCGGCATTCCGCGGTGAAGTCACCGAAGTGTCCGACGCGACCGGCGCACGTCTGGACGAATACAGTCAAAACCTCGATTATTAAGCGGTCGGCCTGGACCACTGGGCCGATGACTGCACCACGTACACATGACTTGAGGGCGTGCCATGGCACGCCTTAATCATGTCTGCCGCCCCCCGCGCAAGACTCCGCAGTTTCGCCACAATCTTCCCATCAGGCCGACAAATTCACCCGGCAGAACACGCATCAAATCCTGCTCCAGCACACGGAAGATGCACGATCGGAACAGGTAAGGAGGCACTATGCGTATCGTCTTTGGACTTGTCTTGCTCGCCGGCTTGGCGCTTGCCGGCTTTGCCGTCTACATGGCGCAGAATTACATTGGCGCGTATCAAACCGCGCTTGAACAAGAACGGACGCGGACGGAAGGCAATGTCCCGGTCCAGGGCATTTACGTTGCCACCCGCGCGATCGACTACGGCGAACCCATCACCTCGGAGGACATGGCGCTTGCCCCCTGGCCCAAGCAAATCCTGCCCGAGACCTATTTCGACAAGGAAAATCCGTTGACGGTCGAAGGCGCCGCGCCGCGCGTCGCCCTGCGCACCATCGAGAAACACGAAGCCTTCATGGACGTCAAGGTGAGCGAACCCGGCGCCGATGCAGGTTTGACGTCGCGGCTGGAACGCGGCCAACGCGCCTTTGCGATCAAGGTCGATGTGGCCACGGGCGTGTCCGGCTTTCTCCGACCCAGCGACCGGGTCGACGTCTATTGGACCGGACGTGTCCGCAATTCGGATCGAAGTGGCGGGTCAGGAGACGTGACCAAGCTGATCGAGACCGGCGTAAAGCTCATCGCGATCGATCAGAAATCCCAGGCACAGACATCCGCGACGACAATCGCGCGCACCGTGACCGTTGCGGCCACTCCGCAGCAGGTTGCCGCCCTGGCCCAGGCGCAATCAACAGGGCGCTTGTCCCTGTCGCTCATGGGGCGGGACGACACGACCGTTGCCAACGTGATCGAGGTCGATCAGCGGTCGCTGCTTGGCCTTGCAGAGCGTGCCGAACCCGTTGAGGTGGAAAAACAGGAAACCTGCACCATCCGCACGCGCAAAGGTGGCGACGTGGTCGAGATGCCCATTCCTTGTACGAATTGAGTGGCCAGCCACTACATAGGGACATTTCAGGCCGAAGAGGTTTGAACAGGGCGCAACAAGTTGTTGCGCCTTATCCACATGAGCCATGCGACCGAAATCATTGATTCTTGCAATAAATCAAGACTTGGCGCAGGTTAGCACCAATATCGGGCGAAAAGACCCAAAAAACGAGGCGTGATCGGAAAGGCAGGTCACATGTACACGAGCAGATCCCTCAAGGCCGCCCTGTTGGGTGCGGTCCTTGCCATTTCTCCGGTGGCGCATGCGGCTTTTGCCGAAAACGTGCGTGTCATCCGAACAAATACCCAATCCGCCCTGAACGTCCCGATGAATCGCGCTGTTGTGGTGGAAAGCGATGTCGCCTTCGCAGAGCTCAGCATCGCGAACCCGTCGATCGCCGACATCTCGTCGCTGTCGGAACGAACGATCTATGTGCTTGGCAAGACACCCGGGACCACGACCCTGACCATCCTGGACGCGAACGGCCAGTTGATCACGAATGTTGATGTCCGGGTTGCGCCGGATTTGAGCGAATTCAAAGAACGGCTTCGCCAGATTTTCCCGGATGAAAAGATCGAAGTGCGCACCGCCAATGACGGGATCGTCCTGTCGGGCACTGTATCGAGCACACCGAAATTGCAACGCGCGCTTGATCTTGCGGAACGCTATGCGCCCGAAAGAGTGTCCAACCTCATGTCCGTTGGTGGCGTGCAGCAGGTGATGCTCAAGGTACGCTTCGCCGAAATGCAGCGATCCGTATCGAAGTCGCTCCAGGCATCACTGGCAACAGGCGGGTCTGTCCTCGATGGGGATCTCGGCCTTGAGCTTGGAACGGGCAATGCCGGACAAAGCGCCGCCGTCGACAGTGTTTCGCAAAAGCTCGGCCCCTCCGCCGGTGCACAAAACGCGATTCTCTTCGGGTTCAATGCCGGGGGGCTCGAAGTGGGTATCCTGCTCGAGGCCTTGGAATCGAAAGGCGTGGTGCGCACGCTGGCCGAACCGAACCTGACGTCATTGTCCGGCCAGGAGGCAAAGTTTCTTGCCGGTGGCGAATATCCCGTGCCGGTCGCACAGGAAGAAGGCGCGATCACCGTCGAATTCAAACCATTCGGCGTCGAGCTGAACTTCATTCCCCGCGTATTGGACGACGATCTGATCAATCTCGAACTTGAGGCGGCGGTCTCGTCTATCGACGCCGCCAACGGCATCGACATCGGCGCAATCCGCATCGACGGGTTCCGTCGCCGCGAGACAAGCACAACTGTCGAGCTCCGAGACGGTGAAAGTTTTGCCATTGCGGGGCTGCTTCAGGATGACTTTCGCGATCTGAACGATCAAGTGCCTTGGCTGGGTGACATTCCGGTGCTTGGCGCCCTCTTCCGCAGCGCCGAATACCAGCGCGAACAGTCCGAGCTGGTGATCATTATCACGCCGCACCTCGTGACACCGACACGCGGCGAAGCGCTGGCGCTTCCAACCGATCGTGTCCGTCCCCCGACCGAAAAAGACCTGTTCCTCTTCGGACGCGTCGCCGATGATACGAAAAGGCTTGGCGGTGCGGCAGGCGAAGTGGCCAAGCAGGACTTCAACGGCTCCTACGGCTATGTGATGGATTGAGACAATGGCACTTCAAAAAAACATCCGGATCCCCGTAGCCTTGACCGGTCTGGCGCTGCTGGCCGCATGTGCAGGCAGCGATCCGGTTTACAGCGCCTTCAACCGCGAAGCGGGGGCCTTGGTCGATACGGGCAATTTCGGCAACTCCACGATGAACAACACGCAAGTCATGAATGGCGAAAAGCGCCATGTCTATGATCTGTCCCAACGGTTCGCCAGCGAAGTCATGACGACTGTCAACTTTGCCTTCAACGACGCAAATCTCGACAGCGGGGCGCGGGACACCCTGCGCGAACAGGCACAGTGGATCCGTCAATTTCCGGAAATCCATTTCCGTGTTTACGGCCATACCGACAAGGTCGGCAGCGAAGCGTATAACAAGCGTCTGGGACTGCGCCGCGCCAGTGCAGTGGTCGATTTCCTGGTATCGCAGGGCATAAGCAAATCACGGCTCGAAGCGGTGGTGTCCTACGGCGAAACCCAGCCGCTGATCGTCACCGAAGGCCGCGAACGCCGAAACCGGCGCACCGTGACAGAGGTTTCGGGCTTCGTGGAGGCCCATCCGACAGTGTTGGATGGGCGCTATGCCGAAATCATCTACCGCGAATACGTGAACAGCGCCACGCCGCCAACAACCCTGGACGGGGTCCAGGGAAGCGACTTCCAGGCGGGTCAATAAAGGCAACGGCCCCCTCGGGGGCCATGCCTGCGGCCTGCAATACCGTACAATTTCGGTAATTCGGCCCCAATGTTGCCAAGTTTTCCACCGACTCTCGAACAGTAGCAGTGCTTCCCGAGCGAGTCGGGAGTGGCGTGTCTGTCATTGCAGAATGCAATTCAGGCGCGTCTCGAAGCGAGAGGAAACGAGGCAAATGACGAGCACCCTTCCAAGCACCCCGGAACCGGCACCGATCGTTGCGTGCACGATCAGCCGGGATGTTCAGGAATTCGACCTCCTGATCGAAGACATGGAAGCCGTCCTGGGAGAAGCCTGGGGCGACCTGGGGTTCAGCGAGGCCATGCATTTCTTCGCACAAGACGACGGCGAAGACCTGGAATTCGTGGCCTTGGCGATCGACTCCGAAGACGAACACACCGTCGAACACCTCTCCGCGATCATCACCGCCGCCAAAAAGCGCAACATCAAGGTTGTCCTGATTGCCGACGACGTCACGCCGTCGGCATTGCATCATCTGCTGCGTCAAGGCGCCGACGAATTCGTGCCCTACCCTCTCCCCGAGGGTGAACTGGCCGCGGCCATCGACCGGATGCGCACCCAGGCCGTCGCAGCGGCGGCCTCTCCCGAAGGTGCAGGCGTGAAACTGTCGGACGACGGGGATGGCGTCATCATCGCCGTCCAGGGCATGGCCGGCGGGTGCGGGGCCAGCACCTTCGCGACGAACCTCGCCTGGGAACTGGCCACCGTCACCAAGGATGATCCACCCCGCGTGTGCATCATGGACCTCGGACTGCAATTCGGTGCGGTGTCGACCTATCTCGATGTCCCGCGCCGCGAAGCCGTGCTGGAACTGCTGACCGACATCGAAACGATGGATGGCGAAAGCTTTGGCCAGGCGCTCGTGACATTCGAAGAAAAACTGCAAGTCTTCACGTCTCCCGCCGACCTGCCGCCGCTGGACATCATCGGCCAGTCAGACGTTCAGGCATTGCTGGATACCGCCTCCCGCCACTTTGATTTCGTGGTCGTGGACATGCCGCCCAGCCTTGTTCAATGGTCCGAGACGGTGCTCTATGCCGCCCAGGTGTATTTCGGCGTGATCGAACTCGACATGCGGTCGGCCCAGAACACGTTCCGCCTCAAGCGCGCGTTGCAATCCGAAGACCTGCCATTCGAAAAGATCCGGTTCATGCTGAACCGCGCCCCGCGCTTTTCCGATCTTCAGGGCAAGAGCCGGTTGAAACGCATGCAGGAAAGCCTCGAAATCACGGTCGATCTGCACTTCCCCGACGGCGGGCGCGCGGTGGCGGAAGCCGGCGATCACGGTCAGCCCCTTGGCCTGCAACACCCCAGGAACCCGCTGCGCAAGGAAATCGCCAAGCTGGCACAATCACTTTACGAGGTCGGTCGCTCCGACGCCGACGCGGCCTGAGGAGAGCAGCCATGTTTTCGCGCTACAAGAAACAAACGACAGAGCCGGTTTCAGCACCGGCCGCGACCCGCGAGACGCCGGCCAATTCCCCCGGTCCGGCAAAGGCCATGCGCAAGGTTTTGCCCAAAACAAGCGCAGTGTCCGTCACGGCAGACAAGGACAAGAAACGCAAGGAGCGGCTGTCCGAAATCAAGCTGGAACTGCACAGGGCGCTGCTCGACAATCTCAACCTGGCCGCTCTGGACCAGGCGACCGAAGCCGAGCTGAAAGAAGAAATCAGCGCGATCACCACCGAGAGCCTTCACGAAAAGGGCATGGTGCTCAACCGCGAAGAGCGGACCGCCCTGAACCAGGAACTCTATGACGAAGTGAAGGGGCTCGGCCCGCTCGAAACGCTTTTGAAGGACGACACCGTCAGCGATATCCTGGTCAACGGCCCGCACAGGATCTTTGTTGAACGCAGCGGGCGGCTTGAACTGAGCGACGTTACCTTCAAGGATGAACGCCACCTGATGCGGATCATCGACAAGATCGTCTCCGCCGTCGGTCGCCGCGTCGATGAATCGAACCCCTATGTCGACGCGCGTCTTCAGGACGGGTCGCGTTTCAACGCGATGGTGCCGCCGATCGCGGTGGATGGCAGCCTCGTCTCGATCCGTAAATTCAAGACAGACAAGCTCAGCATCGATGACCTGGTAAATTTCGGTGCCTTCTCCGAAGAGATGGCAGTCTACCTCCAGGCGGCCGTGGCGACGCGGCTGAACATCATCGTGTCAGGCGGTACGGGCTCGGGGAAAACCACCACGCTCAACGCGCTGTCCTCTTTCATCGACGACCGCGAACGCATCCTGACGATCGAGGACACGGCGGAACTCCAACTCCAGCAGACCCATGTCGGCCGGATGGAAAGCCGCCCTCCCAACGTTGAAGGCAAAGGCGCGGTCAGCCCGCGCGACTGTCTCAAGAACGCGCTGCGGATGCGTCCCGACCGCATCATCGTCGGCGAAACCCGCGGCGAGGAAGTGATCGACATGCTTCAGGCCATGAACACCGGCCACGACGGGTCGATGACCACGATCCACGCCAACAGCGCCCGCGACGGTGTCAGCCGCCTGGAAAACATGATCGCCATGGCCGGGATCGAAATGCCGCTCAAGGCGATGCGATCGCAGGTTTCGTCGGCTGTGCATCTGATCGTGCAGGTCAGCCGCCTCCAGGACGGCTCGCGCCGCATGACCTCGATCACGGAAGTGACCGGGATGGAGGGCGAGGTGATCTCCATGCAGGAGATCTTCCGCTATCAGCGCGTCGGCCTCACACCCGAGAACAAGATCATCGGCCATTTCACCGCCTCCGGTGTGCGGTCGAACTTCTCGGAACGTTTCAAGATGTGGGGCTACGACCTGCCCCCGTCGATATATGAACCCTTCAACGGGAATCACTGATTATGACCCTGAGTGCAGAACCGATTGTCTACGGGCTGATCTTCATTGCCGTCCTGGTCCTCGTCGAAGGCGTGTACCTTGTTGCCTTCGGCAAATCCATCAACCTGAACAAGCGCGTCAATCGCCGGCTCGAGATGCTCGACAAAGGCACGAAACGCGATGAAGTGCTGGCCAAGCTCCGCAAGGAGATGGATCAGCACATGAACTCGCGCGGCTTGCCGCTCTATTCCATCCTTGCGGACCGGGCACAAAAAGCCGCCATCGCGTTTACACCCCGGCACCTGATACTGCTCATGGTCGGTGTCAGCATCGTTGCATTCGTCGGCCTGACAGTCGGAACCGAGGCGCAGCTCGCGGTGCGGGTTGTCATGGGTGTCATCATGGGTGTGGGCGGTGTCTTTTTCTGGGTGAACAGCAAAGCGAAAAAAAGGCTCGGCCTGATCGAGGAACAGCTTCCCGATGCGGTCGAACTCATGGTTCGCAGCTTGCGTGTCGGCCATCCGTTCTCCTCAGCCGTTTCAATCGTCTGCAAGGAAATCAAGGATCCATTGGCAACGGAACTGGGGGTCATTGCGGATGAATCCAGTTATGGCCGCGACATTGGCGAAGCGCTCAAGGCAATGTCCGAACGGCTGGACATGCAGGATTTGCGCTTCCTCGCGGTTGCCGTTTCGATCCAGCAGCAATCGGGCGGCAACCTGGCCGAGATCCTTGAAGGTCTGGCCAAGGTGATCCGTGCGCGCTTTCGTCTGTTTCGGCGGGTCAAAGCAATCACCGCAGAAGCACAATGGTCCGGCAAGTTTCTATCGGGCTTTCCAATTGGTGCCCTTGTCGTGATCCAGCTCCTGGATCCGAATTACTACGATGAGGTTCTGGATCACCCGTGGTTCATCCCGGCGTGTTTTCTCGTCGGGGCATTTCTCGTGGCCAACCTTCTGGTCATGCGCGCGCTCGTGAACATCAAAGTCTGAGGTCCGGATCATGCAAGCCTTCAACCAATTTGCCTACAATCTTCTGGGTCCGGCTGGTCCCATGATCATCATCGCCTCACTCGGGCTGCTTTTGCTGCTGCTTGCGATCCCGATGTTTTTCGCCTCCCGCGACAACCCGATGGACCGGCTGAATGCCGAACACGGGCGCAAAAAACTGAATGCCGAGACAAGAGCGGTTCTGCGGGACAAGAGGAAAAACGAGAAACTGAACAAATATGCCCAGTTCCTTGAGCCGCAGGACGAAAAGGAACTCTCTGACATCCGCAAGAAACTGTTGAACGCCGGCTATCGCACGAAGGACGCCGTTCAGATTTACTATTTTGCCCAGTTTGCGCTTGGCATTTCAGGTCTGATCCTCGGCGTCTCCTATTTCATGCTGGTGCTCGATCCGTCGAATGCGACAACGCAGCAAACCGTCATGTACACGCTCGGTCCTGGCGCGGCCGGCTATATGTTTCCGAAATACTGGGTGACCAAGCGGGTTCAGAACCGGCAGCAGGAAATCGAAGACGGTTTCCCCGACAGCCTCGACATGATGCTGGTCTGCGTCGAAGCGGGCCAATCGATGGACCAGGCCATTGTGCGCGTCAGCAAGGAGCTTCAGGCCTCCTATCCCAGCCTCGCCGAGGAATTCGAGATGGTGAGCTACGAGATGAAGGCCGGCAAGGACAAGACCGTGGTCCTCAACGACATGGGTGACCGCTGCGGCGTGCAGGACGTGATGTCCTTTGTGAGCGTTCTCAACCAAAGCCAGAGTTTCGGGACACCGATATCCGACGCGCTTCGGGTCTATGCGGCTGAAATGCGGGACAAACGCGTGATGCGCGCCGAGGAGAAGGCAAACAAGTTGCCAACCAAAATGACTTTGACCACAATGATGTTCACGGTGCCGCCGCTTCTGATCATCCTCGTGGGGCCATCAGTCGTCGGCATCCAGCAATTGGGCGAAATCGGGGGAACAGTCGGACAATGATACTAGGCCGAATGTGGCCCCTCATCCTCATCGTCGGATTGGCCGCCTGTGGACCGGGCGGCTTTTCCGCGTCCGACGATGGTGTTTTTGCGCCCAGCGTTGATCCGGACGGCGTGCAGGCAGACCAGTTGACGGTCGGACACCGGCTCATGGCGGCCGGCGAGTACGAACTGGCGCTCAGCGCGTTCCGGCTTGCCGCGGCGGAACAGGGGCTGACGCCCGAAGTCATCGCGTCGCTGGGATCGGCGAACCTTGCGTTGGGGCGGCTCAACCAGGCCGAGGACCTGCTCCGGCAGGCCACCGACGAAGACCCCGAGACACCCGAAGCCTGGAACAATCTGGGTGTTGTCCTGATCGAGCGTGGCAAAACTGCCGAAGGCGCACAGGTCTTTCGCCGGGCTTTCGCGCTCGACAATGGCGAAAGTGTTGCAATTCGCGACAATCTTCGGTTGGCTCTCGCAAAAATGGAAAATTCGCAGTATAGTGCGTTAAAAGAACAAGATTACAAACTCGTGCGGCGCGGCAGCAGTGAATTTCTTATCCGCCCGACACAGTAAAGAGGCAGAGCAGTAAAGGACGCAAAAATGCGCCACCCCTTGATCGTGACCCTGTGCATCACAGGGGCTTTTACACTTGCCGGATGCGAGCAGGGTATCGACACCGAAGCCGTGGACCGCGAATTTCAGGGCGTCAACGTGATCGACGGCACCAACCTCAACGAGGTGATGTTGACCGTGTCGGACCCGAACGAAGCGGTGTCCTATTTTCAGCGCGCCAGCAGCGGCGATCCGGGCCGGATCGACCTGCAACGCGGTCTGGCCGCGTCGCTGATCCGCGCCAAGCGCAACACCGAAGGGGTCGCCGCCTGGGCCCGTGTTGTCGACCACCAAGACGCAAAGAACAGCGACCGTGTCGAATTGGCCGATGCGCTGATCCGCAACAACGAATGGGACCGCGCGGAGACCGTTCTGAACGCCATTCCACCGACCCATGAAACCTTCAAACGCTACCGGCTCGAAGCCATGATCGCCGACAGCAACGAGGATTGGGACAAGGCCGACAGCTTTTACGAAACCGCCGTGGGCCTGACCACGACGCCGGCGTCCGTGCTGAACAACTGGGGCTATTCAAAGCTGACGCGCGGGGACCATGCAAGCGCGGAGCGTTTGTTCACCCGGGCGATCCAAAACGACGACTCGCTTTTCACGGCCAAGAACAACCTCGTTCTGGCACGCGGCGCGCAGGGCAACTACATCTTGCCCGTCGTCCCCATGACCCAGGTCGAACGCGCTGAGTTGCTGCACTCCATGGGCCTTGCAGCGGTCAAGCGGGGGGATGTGATTACCGGGCAAGGGCTCATGCGGGACGCGATAGAAACCCATCCGCAGCATTTCGAGGCCGCCTCGCGCAGCCTCGAGGCTCTCGAATCCAATGTCGTGAACTGATCAGGGCGATGGATATCTCGGCTCTGTCGGCCTGGGCATTCCTGCCCTTCGTGGTCCCGATCTGCATCTACGTCGCGTTTTCGGACATGCGGGACATGCGCATCCCGAACCAGATGGTGATCCTGCTTGTCGCCGTGTTCGTCATTGTCGGTGTGTTTGTCATGCCCTTCGATGTCTATGCTTGGCGGTACCTGCACCTGGTCGTCGTGCTTGTGGCGGGCATTGCGCTGAACGCGAGCGGCGCCATGGGGGCTGGCGACGCCAAATTCGCGGCAGCGGCCGCGCCATTGATCCATGTCGGCGATTTGCGCCTTCTGATGGCGCTGTTCGCAGCCACTCTCCTTTCCGCCTTCGTCGCGCACCGAATTGGCAAGCACACCGCGCTCAGAAAGATCGCACCGCATTGGAAAAGCTGGACAAACCGCAAATTTCCGATGGGCCTTGCCCTGGGTGGCACGCTTGCCATCTACCTGGGACTGGGCGCATGGCTGGGTCGATGATCCGCCCATAACCGGTCCAGCCCCGGCCCTTCTGTCGCCACATTGCCCCGCCATGATCCGGCTATAAACACCTGTCCAAACGATCAGGGGCGATCGATGAACATGCACTCCAGTGCCGTGATGGCACCCCCGCCGCCCAAGCGCATGGAAGACATGCAGCTGCAAACGGTGATGATGCGGGATATCCTTCTCAAGACGATCTTCCGCAAGAACGTCTCGACCGCGACCAACATCGCCAAAAGCGTTTGCCTGCCGGTGCCGATCACGCAGGAACTGATCGACCATGCCCGCGGGCAGCTCCTGCTCGAGGCAACGGGAACCCTGAATGCCAACAATGGCACCGAAATGGGCTACCAGCTGACCGACTCCGGAAAGGCCCGCGCGCTCGATGCGCTGGCCCAATCGGAATATTACGGCGCGATGCCGGTGCCGATTGACGTCTATTCGGAACAGATCAAACGCCAGTCGATCCGCAACATTCAAATCTCGCGCGATCAATTGACCGGTGCGATGGGTCATCTGATCCTGCCGCCCGACCTGCTCGACAATCTCGGCCCCGCCGTCGGTGCAGGCCGCTCAATCCTCATGTACGGTCCGCCCGGAAACGGAAAATCCTCGATCTCCAACGGCATTCGCGACGCCATGGGCGACAAGATCTACATCCCGCATGCCATCGAATATGCGGGCCAGGTGATCACGGTCTATGACCCCATCGTTCACACCGCCGCCGAAAACGCCTCGAGCACAACCGGCCTGCGGCTGACCAACCGGTTCGACACGCGCTATGTCTGCTGCGCGCGCCCCACGGTGATCACCGGCGGCGAGCTGTCGCTCAGCATGCTGGATCTCGTCTACAACCCGACCGCGCGCACCTACCAGGCGCCGCTTCAATTGAAATCCACCGGCGGCATCTTCATCGTCGACGACCTTGGCCGCCAAGCCGAACCGCCACAAAGCCTGATCAACCGCTGGATTGTTCCGCTTGAGGAATCGCGCGACATCCTCGCCCTGCAATCGGGCGAAAAATTCGAAGTCCCCTTCGACACGCTGGTCATCTTCTCGACCAACTTCCACCCGAACAAGATCTTTGACCAGGCCGCCCTGCGCCGCATCTTCTTCAAGATCAAGATCGACGGCCCGGATCAACAGAACTTCCTCAAGATCTTCTCGATGGTGGCGAAGAAGAAGAAAATGCAATTGTGTGAACAGTCGCTGATCCATCTTCTGAAGACCAAGTATCCGACCATCAACAATGTCTACGCGAACTATCAGCCGGTCTTCCTGATCGACCAGATGATCGCGGTGTGCGATTTCGAAGGATGGCCCTACAAAATGACCCCGGACCTCATCGACCGGGCGTGGAACAACATGTTCGTCAAGGACGAAGCCATCGTCAATTAAACCTCCGGGTGCGGGCTGTCGCGGCTCCGCACCCGGCCCGCCGATTGGTCCGCGAAAACGCCATATTTCCACTTGACGGGACGCACCGCCGCCCGTAATGACCACGGCGTTGTGGCGGTGTAGCTCAGTTGGTTAGAGCAACGGAATCATAATCCGTGTGTCCGGGGTTCAAGTCCCTGCACCGCCACCAAAATCTCCAAGCGTGACACGACGACAGCCGCCACACCAAGGTGCCTTCCAGCACGATCTGGCAAGACGGTACAAGAACACCGCTGGCCGCCTCCTTTTGGTCGATCTGGCGCGCGAAGCAAGTCTTGGCCCGCAGGATCCTCCGCTCGTTGCCGCGCCGCGTCACCCTTGCATCCACTGCATCCTTTACACCCTGCCGGTCACGCGCCGCAGGCCCGCATCATCCGGTGGAAAAATTTCAGACTAAATTAATCAACAATATTTGCATTTCACCGGAATCATGTTACCCGACATTTTTAGTAAGCTATTCCAATCAAGGATAAGCGCGCTACCTCAACCTAGGAGACGACCATGACATTCAAAAGCTCTTTGATGGCATCCGCCGCGTTCGCAGTCTGCGCCACGGGTTTGCCCGCCTTTGCAGAGGGAGAGTTGAACCTTTACTCATCGCGCCACTACGACACGGATGAACGGCTTTATTCCGATTTTACCGAACAGACCGGAATCACCATCAACCGCATCGAAGGCAATGCCGACGAACTGATCGCGCGCATGGACGCCGAGGGCCAGAACTCTCCCGTCGATGTCTTCCTGACCGTCGACACCGTGCGCATGACACGCGCCAAGCAAATGGGTCTTCTGCAATCGATCGAGAGCGATGTTCTGGAAGACAGGATTCCCGCCAATCTTCAGGATGACGACAACCAGTGGTTCGCCTTCTCCAAGCGGGCGCGCATCCTCTTTTACGACGAGACCGATGTCGAAACTCCGCCCATGACCTACCAGGACATCGCCAAGCCGGAATACGAAGGCATGGTCTGCATCCGCTCCTCCTCGAACGTGTATACCCAGAACATCGTGGCCGCGCTTGTCGCGCATCTGGGCGAAGAGGCGACGCAGGACTGGGCCAATGGCGTGGTCAGCAACTTCGCACGTGATCCGCAGGGCGGCGACACCGACCAGTTGCGCGGCATCGTGTCGGGCGAATGCGATATCGCCATGGCCAACACCTATTACTTTGCACGCGCCCTGCGCCGCGATGTCTCCGGACTGTCTGACAGCACCGACATGATCGGCTGGGTCTTCCCGAACCAGGACAGCTTCGGCGCGCATATCAATATCTCGGGCGGCGCCGTGGCCGCCAATGCCCCGAACCGGGAAAACGCCATCGAGTTCCTGGAATATCTCGCCTCCGAACAGGCACAGGAGTACTTCTCGGCGGGCAACGATGAATACCCGGTTGTCGAAGGGGCGCCGCTGGCGGACTCGGTGCAGACCCTGGGCGCGTTCGAGGAAGACGACATCCCGCTGTCGGACATCGCCGACAACATCAACGTCGCGCAGCGCATCCTGGCCGAAGCCGGCTGGAAGTAAACGCAGCTCCCCGAAAGGTTCAAGGCGCGCCCGGCCGGGCGCGCTTTTTTTGTCAGGCTCCCGGACCGGGCGTCCGGGCCTTTACCGACCCTGTGACCGGGCTTCGCTGATCTGGATGCACAGCAGGATCACCGGAACGAACCCGATCCCGGCAATCATCAGGCTGGGCACCGCCGCCCCTTGAAGCCGCTCGTCCGACGCAAGCCGGAACGCATGCACCGCCAGCGTGTCATAGTTGAACGGCCGCATGATCAGCGTTGCGGGAAGCTCCTTGATCGTGTCCACGAACACGATCAGCAAGGCCGTCAGGATGCTGGGCCGAAGCACCGCCAAATGCACATCCTTCACCGTCCCCCAGGCGCTGCGCCCCAGCACCCGCGAGGCGGCGTCGATATTCGGCGTAACCGTGGCAAGGCCGCTGTCATAGGCGCCGATGGCGGCCGCAAGAAACCGGATCATGTAGGCTGCGATCATCAGCCAGATCGAGCCGGTGATCAGCAATCCTGTCGAGATATCGAACCACGCCTCCATCCGCGCGTCGAACCAGTTGTCGAACTGCGCAAACGGTACCAGAAGGCCCACGGCGATCACGCCCCCCGGCACGGCATATCCCAGGCGCCCGACAAAAAGCGATGCCAGCGACACCCGGCTGGGCGCGACACGGTAGAAGGTGCCCAGGAAAACCGCCGCCGCAACGGTGACGACCGAGGCCACCGCCGCCAACGTCAAGGTGTTCTGGATAAAGCCGATATACCGCGGGCTGAAGATAACCTGCTGCGATCGCAGGCTCATCAGGATTAGGGTGACCGTCGGGATGATCACGCCGAAAAGCACCGGCAGGAAACACGCCATCTGCGCGCCAAAAGCCTTGCCACGCGACAGTTGAAACCGCACGAAGGGCTCGCGCCGCCCTTTCACGGCAAAGGTCGCCGCCCCCCGATTGACATGCTCCAGCGCCGCCACAAGCAGCGCAAAGCACAGCAGCCCCAACGCCAGTTGCGCCGCCGCCCCCCTGTCGGCGAGGCCGAACCAGCTGGTGTAGATACCGGTGGCAAAGGTCTGGACGCTGAAATGCGCAACGGTGCCGAAATCGGCGATCGTCTCCATCACCGCCAGCAGCGCCCCCGCCGCGATCGCCGGGCGGGCCATCGGCAAGGACACCTTGAGAAACGCGCCCACCGGCGACGCACCAAGCGACCGCGCCGCATAGAACGGTGTCGCCGCCTGGAGCCGGAACGCCGCCCGCGTCAAAAGATAGACATAAGGATAAAGCACCAGCGTCAGCATCATCGCCGCACCGCCAAGCGACCGGATCTCCGGAAACCAGTAGTCCCGCGGCCCCCAGCCCATAAGCTCGCGCAGGGTCGATTGCACGATCCCCGGATGATCCAGAACATCCGTATAGGCATAGGCAAGGACATAGGCCGGAAAGGCCAGCGGAATCACCAGCGCGATCTCCAGCACCCGTCGCCCCGGAAAATCGCATGTCACAACCAGCCACGCCGTCACCGACCCGATCAGGATACTGCCCGTGGCGACGAGAATCACCAGCAACACGGTGGTTCGCGTGTAGCGCCACAGCACGGTGTCGGCCAGCAGGCCAAGCGTGTCAAAGCTGCCGAACAGGGCCGCCGCAATCACGCCGAGGATCGGCATCAGGCAAACGGCGACAACGAAAAGGGCAAGGCTTGTTATTGCTTTGTGGTCCATCCGGCAGGCTGCTCCGATCAGTGGTCAGTTCGGGGGCGGTTTAGCGTGGAAAAAGCTCGGACGGTAGAGTTGATGTTTTTGATCGGGATTGGCAATTCCGACCGGCTCCATCAATGGATCACCGTGATCCCGAGCCAAAGCCGCCGCAGATCCCCGAACCGGCAACAGGACCTGTATTCCCCGGCGGCAAACCCCTGCGCCCGCGACCGCGCGCGTCCCGTCAAGAGCCGTCAGGTTCCGTCCGACATGGCAAGGCGGGAATTCTGGGATCAGCCCGTCTCCGGCGGGATCGGCAGCACAAGCGTGAACGTCGTCGTTCCGTCCTCGGACCCGACATCGATGCGCCCGTCATGCGCGGCGGCAATCGACAACGCGATATACAGGCCAAGCCCCAGCCCCTCCCCGTCTTCGTTCGCGCCCCTCTGGAACGGCTGGAAGAGCTTTTCGCCCATGTCGTCGGGCACTGGGTCTCCCCGGTTGGACACGGAAATCTCGATCGCGCCCGCAGCCGCCCTGCCGCGAACCTCGACAGGCGCGCCCGGCGCGCTGTGGCTCAGCGCGTTCGAGACAAGGTTCGAAATCGCCTGCGCCACGCGGGGGGCGTCACAGGTAACGGGGCGATCAAAGCAAAGATCCAGCCGGATCTCGTGGTTCTGGGACGCCGAGCGTATTTCATCGACGACATCGGTGATGGCGTGCGACAGCGGCGCATGCGGCACCGCGTTCACGGAAATTCCGCCGCCCAGACGCGCCTTGGCGTGCAGCATGATATTCTCGATCAGGTCGTTCATGCGATGGGCCGATGACCGCATGAGCGGCATCACCTGCCGCGCCTTGTCCGTCAGCGGTTCGCGTTCGAGCTGCCGAAGCCCAGCGTCGAAGGCGGCCACCGGGTTGCGCAGGTCATGCCCGAGAACGGCGACGAACTCCTCCTGAACGCGCGCCATCTCGCGTTCATGCGCCACCAGCGCATCCTGGGCCTCCAGCCGCTCTTCGGCCTCCAGGCTCCGGCCAATGATATCCGCGAACATCTCCAGCATCGCGACCGCCCTGGGGTGGGTGACGTCGCGCGGCTCGGTGTCAAGAGCGCAAAGCGTGCCGAAGAATGTGCCATGACTGCGGTAGATCGGGATGGACGCATAGCTGACGATGCCGAACCCGGCCGCGACCGGGTGGGCGCGGTAGACATCATCGGTGGCGACGTTATCGACAAGAACCTTTTGCGACGTCTCCTGCACCGACCGGCAGAACGTCGACTGCACCTCGATCTCGTCGCCCGCGGCCAGGCCGAAATCGATCTCATCCACGGTCCGGCAGGCCACCCATCGATCGGCCGTCACCCGCGCGACGGCGGCAAAGCGCATGTTCGTGGCCAGCATGACGGTTTCGAGGATCGTGCCGACAAGGTCGCTGCGCGCAAGCATGTCGATATCGGCCTGGAAATCATGCGACTTTGCCAAATAGGCGGCATGGTTCTGAATAACCGCGCTCCGAAGCGCCCCTTCACTCATAGTCCACCCCCGCAAGTGTCCCTGCCGTTTGTGTCGCACAGCCTCGGTCAAGACGCAAACCGACCCGTGGCGAACCGAAGGGGTCAGCAGCCCGCAGGAACATGCGCGCCACCACAAGGGCGCTTGAACGCATGGCGGTCTTGCTGCGGCCGGGTCTGGACCCACGGCGCATGGCCCTGCGTGACGCATCCGGGCCGCCAGCACGCTGCGCAAATACCCCTGCCCTGCACACCGCCGGTCGCGTGACGCGAAATGTGGACATTTTGTGGCAATGCCTTACTATTGCCACAAGTGGGCATGCGCCACGGCACGAGCGCATGAATCTCGAGGCAGAGCAGGATGTCGAAATACAGCATTTGGATGCTCGAAGCGTCCAACATCACTGTAAGCGGTGGGCTGTCCCTGAGTGGCTTCACCCAGGGTGACGGCAGTCACCTGGTCGGCGAGACGATACGCCTGGACACCAATGACTGGGTCGAGACCTTTCTCAAGGATGCCGGTCAGGACAGCAATTTCGACGACAACGACGGCACCCAGAGACTGCACGGCACACAGACGATCGACGGGACGACCTATTCCAACAACACGGATGTCGAGGCCGAGTATCGGCTCGTCGTTCGCGACCCCGCAACCGGCGACACCTGGG
This sequence comes from Marivita sp., assembly GCF_020055675.1. Lineage (GTDB taxonomy): Bacteria > Pseudomonadota > Alphaproteobacteria > Rhodobacterales > Rhodobacteraceae > Marivita. The sequence continues at coordinate 11,835 of NZ_JAIPUS010000032.1, read as the reverse complement.
ATGTTCTGGGTTACAATGTTGGCAACTCCTCGCCGGCTTATGGAACTGTCGAAGGTCTGGCCTTTGTCGGACCGGAGGGCGGCTTTCCCCCGGTCGGGGTGGACCTCGTGGTCGATAGCGCCTTCGAAGGTCCGGGCAGCTCCGGCCAACCCGCGATCGACGCGGGCGACATGGCGTCTCCGATCTGTTTCACGCGCGGCACGCTGATCTCGACGCCGCATGGCCAACGCCGGATCGAAACGCTGGCCGCGGGGGATCTGGTCCGCACGGCAGATGCCGGGGCGGTGCCGATCCGCTGGATCGGTCATCAACGCTTCGAAGCGGCCGACCTGGCGCATAATCCCAAGCTCTGCCCGGTGCGCATCCGGGCCGGGGCGATCGGCATGGGCCTGCCGACAAGAGACCTCGTGCTCTCCCGGCAGCATCGCGTGCTCATCCGCTCGCGTATTGTCGAACGCATGTTCGGCGCGCCGGAAATTCTGGTTCCGGCGATCAAGCTCATCGCGATGGACGGCATCGATGTTGTCGAAGATTTCGGCGCCGTCGAATACTGGCACATTCTTTTCGAGGATCACCAGATCATCTATTCGAACGATGCCCCGTCAGAAAGCCTCTTCACCGGCCAGGAGGCGTTGAAGGCGGTCTCTGCCGCGGCGCGGGAGGAAATCCGCCTGCTGTTTCCCGCGATATGCGATCCAGACTGTCGCCCCGACACGGCCCGCCCGATCCCGCGAAAGGGCAAACATATCGCCCGTCTGCTCTTGCGGCACCACAAGAACAGCAAGGCCTTGATGACAGCGGCCTGAGCCGGATGATCCGGAACGACGCCGGCGCGGGTTTGTCACAGGTCGGGGCCGATCCGCCCCGCGCCCTCTGGACAGACAGGCCGGCTTGGGTCCATCTGCCCGCATGTCTTCCAGGAAAGAGGCCGTCATACATGGGATTTCTGCTGCGCTGGCTCTGCGCCCTCGGTCTCGTCGCCATCACCTACAATCCGACGCCCTACAACTTTACCCGCTGGGCCATGACGGACGGGCAGGATCAGCTCTCTCTCACCGTTCTCGCCGGGCTGGTCCTGCTGGTCGGCTACATCATCTACCTGCGCGCCACCCTGCGCTCCATCGGCCCGCTCGGGATGGTGCTGGTCCTCGGCATCGTCGGCGCATTGCTCTGGGTCGCCTATGATTTCGGCCTGCTGGACATGCAAAACCGCGATCTCACCACCTGGATCGGCGTCCTCGCCCTGTCGCTTGTGCTGGGCATCGGGCTCAGCTGGTCCATCATCCGCCGCAAGCTCTCGGGCCAGGCCGATATGGACGATGTGGACGAATGACACCCGCGCCCCTTTGCTGAACAGGCACCGGCCGACCCGCCACGGGCAGATCGCGCAGACCTGATCCATCGCGCACCGCATCACGGGTTGCACCATGCCCCGCTTGGCCTTAGATACCCCCCATTCACGAATGCCATCCGGGACAGCCATGGAAAACGTCGTTCTCATCATCCACCTCCTCCTCGCGCTTTCGCTGATCGGCGTCGTGCTGCTGCAGCGCTCCGATGGCGGTGGGCTCGGCGCCATGGGCGGCGGGGGCGGCGGCTCCGTCAGCGCGCGCAGCCCCTCAACGGGCCTTGGCAAACTGACCTGGGTGCTTGCCATCGCCTTCATCTGCACCTCGCTCACGCTGACCATCTTCGCCGCCCAGAACGCCTCGGGCAGCTCGATCATGGATCGCCTGACCACCGGCTCCGGCGCCGAGGGCAGCGACGACGCGACCGATCCGCTGGGCGGAGACGGCCTGTTGCCGCCGCCATCCGTGCCGGACACCGATGCGCCGCTGGTGCCCCGCGCGGACTGACCCGCGGCACAGCCAGGACCCGGCGCGCGGCCCCCGACGGGATCGCGCGCCAGTCACTGCGCCAAAGGCCACCATCCCTTGAGGCGCACTGATCTGACCTAACATCATCTTGGGTTCGCACTTGCCTTTTGCGGGCGAATCCTCTACCGGTCAAATCCCGTGATGCTGCGTCCCCGAACGGCGCAGGTTGCATGATTTGCACCAGCTTCGCGGGAGGTTCCCTTACATGGCACGCTTCATCTTCATCACCGGCGGCGTGGTGTCCTCGTTGGGCAAGGGGCTGGCTTCGGCCGCGCTCGGCGCGCTTTTGCAAGCGCGCGGCTTTTCCGTCCGCCTGCGCAAGCTCGACCCCTATCTGAACGTCGATCCCGGCACCATGTCACCGTTCGAGCATGGCGAGGTTTTCGTCACCGACGATGGCGCCGAGACCGATCTCGATCTCGGCCATTACGAACGCTTCACCGGCGTGCCCGCGCGCAAGACCGACAGCATCTCCTCGGGCCGCATCTATACCAACGTGCTGGAAAAGGAACGCCGCGGCGATTACCTTGGCAAGACGATCCAGGTGATCCCGCATGTCACCAATGAAATCAAGGACTTCATCTCCATCGGTGAAGACGAGGTCGATTTCATGCTCTGCGAAATCGGCGGCACCGTGGGCGATATCGAGGGCCTGCCCTTCTTCGAGGCGATCCGCCAGTTTTCCCAGGACAAACCGCGCGGGCAATGCATCTTCATGCACCTCACGCTGCTGCCCTGGATCAAGGCCAGCGGAGAGCTCAAGACCAAGCCGACCCAGCACTCGGTCAAGGAACTGCGCTCCATCGGCATCGCGCCCGACATCCTTGTCTGCCGCTCCGAAGGGCCGATCCCGACCAAGGAACGCGAAAAGCTGGCGCTGTTCTGCAACGTGCGCCCCGACAGCGTGATTGCCGCGCAGGACCTCAAGTCGATCTACGAAGCCCCCCTGGCCTATCACCGCGAAGGGCTGGACCAGGCCGCGCTCGATGCCTTCCAGATCACGCCGGCCCCCAAGCCGACCCTGTCGAAATGGGACGATGTCGCCGACCGGATCTACAACCCCGAAGGCGAGGTCACCATTGCCATCGTCGGCAAATATGTCCAGCTCGAAGACGCCTATAAATCCATCGCCGAGGCACTGACCCATGGCGGCATGGCCAACCGCGTCAAGGTCAATGTCGAATGGGTCGATGCCGAGATTTTCGAAGGCGAAGATCCCGCGCCGCACCTGCAAGGCTACCACGCCATCCTGGTGCCGGGCGGATTCGGCGAACGCGGCACCGAAGGCAAGATCAAGGCAGCGCAATTCGCCCGCGAACACCAGGTGCCCTATCTGGGCATCTGTTTGGGCATGCAGATGGCCGTGATCGAGGCCGCCCGCAACGTCGCCAAGCTGCCCGCCGCCGGGTCCGAGGAATTCGACCACGAGGCCGGGAAAAAACGGTTCATCCCGGTGGTCTACCACCTCAAGGAATGGGTGCAGGGCAACCAGACCGTGAACCGCTCTGTCGCCGACGACAAGGGCGGCACCATGCGCCTGGGCGCCTACGACGCGGTGCTGACCGAAGGGTCAAAAGTGGCGGAGGTCTATGGCACGACCACCATCACCGAACGCCACCGCCACCGCTACGAGGTGGACGTGCAGTTCCGCGACCAACTCGAAGAGGCCGGCCTGCGCTTCTCCGGCATGAGCCCCGACGGCCGCCTGCCCGAGATCGTCGAATGGCCCGACCACCCCTGGTTCATCGGCGTGCAATTCCACCCGGAGCTGAAGTCAAAACCATTTGACCCGCACCCGTTGTTCAGGGATTTTGTGAGGGCGGCGAAGGATGTGTCGAGGTTGGTATGAATGAAACTGCTCCATCTCCACGTTCGTCGGCTCTAGCACTCAAAGAGTTGCTACAACTCGGTCAGAATAAAACGAAACAAGAAGAGCGTTTTCTGTCCGTTGTTGCAATGCATTTGGACAATGAGAATCCGCCTAGAGAACTCTTCGTGCTTTGCAAAATATGTAAATTAATTGAAGATGTGCATATGGACATCGAAAATCTGCCCTTTGAGCCCACATTACGAAACCACTACACTGAACAAATGAAGCCGTTTGAGGGCCTAAGAAATTTTAAACATGCCCAGATGACAGTGAAGCAAGCTGAACAACAATTTCTAAAACCTGAACATATTTCCGGTTTGGTCAATATTCACGGCTGCACCGCCCTGACGGCCACGAAAGTCATTTTGTCTCAAGACTTTGAAGATTTGGCTTCAGAGTTTCTCTTGATAAGAGGCAGAGTTGCGGAAAGCAGGTTTTCCGATAGGTTTAAGCGGCTTTTGTTAGACCGCATAGATCAAATTACTATTCTGATGAAAAATTCATCTGTGTTCGATACTGAAGACCTTCAAAGAGAGTATGAGGCTCTTGCAGGAGCTTTAGTGGTATCCAATGAACAAAAGTCAAAGGATCAAGATGGAACATTTGATCGAATTCTTAACCTTGTCGGCAAAGGACTTACACTGTTGAAGACAGTAGATGGTGGTCTTGGTTCGGTAATATCAATCTCAGAAAAGGCCCAAGAATTCCTAGCAGACGTTGATAACAGCGACTCAGATAATTCATGATGGTAGTGCCCGTTCACTTTTTTCGAACCGCGCATCGCCAGACCGCGGGATGGCGACGCAACGCCGGGTCCATGCGGTTTATCCCAGCCACTGGCGCGCTCCACATAATGACCGCGCCCAGCGCCCCCAATCGCCAGCCCGGGGGGCGGTCTGGCGATGGCGCGGGCACCTGCGGTGCTATTCCGCGCCAAGGGCTTTCATCGTCCTGTTTTCACCGTCCTGTAAGGCAGGCGCGCATAGTCCTTTCAAAATAACAAACATATCATCAACCCCGCCAGTCCGGGGCGCGGGTCGTGCTGAAAGCACGCCTCTGGCGTGACCAATGGCGCGGCGGCATTCGGTGCTGTTCTCCGCCACAGGATACCTGCATCCAACCGCAAAACACGGCCCCTGCCCTTCCCGGCGGCGCCCGGACCGGCTATCCTTCCATAATGCCCCTACTCGCCTACACCACGCTCGATGACGACCAGGCCGCAAAGGCGCTTGCCCATGCGGTGGTCAAAGCCGGGCTCGCCGCCTGCGTCCATATCCAGCCCATTACCTCGGTCTATGACTGGAACGGCCTGCAGGAAGACGCCGAGATCCGGCTGATGTTCAAGACCAGCCACGCCGCCTGGCCGGCGCTCAGATCGCTGGTCCTGCGCGATCACCCCTATGACGAACCCGCCCTCTGGGCGGTCGAGATCGCCGCCGGGGCGGATAGCTTTCTGGACTGGATCGACGCCACGGCGACCGGCCCGGAATCTTGACAAAAGGTAAAAACGTCTCTGTAACCTATTGAAATTGCTCACCCCGGACCCCGTCCCAGCCGTGGGACAGGTCCCTGTCAAGGCGGCTACATGCTCTCGTATCAACATCTCTACCACGCCGGAAATGCCGCCGATGTCCACAAGCACGCGGCCCTCGCGCTGGCCCTCGATTACCTGACCCGCAAACCCAAGCCGCTCAGCTATATCGAAACCCATGCCGGTCGCGGTCTCTATGATCTGGACGCGCCCGAGGCCCGCAAGACCGCCGAGGCGGCGCAGGGAATCACCCGCCTGCGGGCCGCTTTCCCGGCCGATCACCCCTATATCACGGCGCTGAATGCCCAGCCGGGTGGCCTCTATCCCGGCTCCCCCGCCATTGCCCGCGCCCTGCTGCGCGAGACGGATCACCTCCACCTCGCCGAGCTTCACCCGCAGGAATTCGCCGCCCTTCAAGGCAGCCTGCGCGGGGCGAATATCAGCGTCCACAAACAGGACGGCTTCACCCTTGCCCAGAGCCTCTGCCCGCCGACCCCGCGCCGGGGCCTGATGCTGGTCGACCCCTCCTACGAGGTCAAGGCCGACTACACCCGCATCCCCAAATGGCTGGCCGGGATCACCCGGAAATGGAACGTCGGCGTGGTAATGATCTGGTACCCCCTCCTCTCGTCCGGCGCGCAGACCCAGATGGTCGCCGCCTTGCAAAGGGCCCATCCCGATGCTCTCACCCACGAGGTCCGCTTTCCCCCGGCCCGCGCAGGCCACGGCATGATCGGGTCCGGCGTTTTCATCGTGACCCCGCCCTTCGGGCTCGATGCCGGGCTGGCCCACCTGTCGGGAATTTTCGCCGGGCTGACGTGACCCATTGGCGGACCGCGCGTTTCGGCCTATATCGGCACCATGTTTGCAGATTTCCTCAAGCGGCTCACCGCTCCCGATCCCGCCCCGCTGCCCGATGCGGATGCCCGTCTGGCCCTCACTGCCCTGCTGGTTCGCGTCGCCCGCACCGATGGCAGCTATGACGAGAGCGAGAAAACCCGCATCGACCGCATCGCGGCCACCCGTTACAACCTGTCCCCGTTCGAGGCGACCAAGCTGCGTGGCGAAGCCGAGGTGCTCGAAGCCGAAGCGCCCGACACCATCCGCTTCACAGGTGCGATCAAGCAGGCGGTCGCCTACGAGGACCGTATCGGCGTCATCGAATCCCTGTGGTCCGTGGTCCTGGCCGACGGGGTGCGCGACACCCACGAAGATGCGCTGCTGCGCCTTGTCTCGAAACTGCTTGGCGTGAGCGACATGGACAGCAATCTCGCCCGCCAACGGGTCGACGCTCCGTGATGCTGGCCAGCCTGCCGATGTACTGGCGGGACGAAAACGCGGCGCACTGGCAGGACTTCTGGAGCGTCGTACAAACCAGCGCACAAGAGCACGGTCTGGATTTGCCCGACCTCTTGCCCCCCTCTGCACTGCCTGAAAACTGGAGCACCCATTGGTGCGACCCCGAATTGGCGCTGTCGATGGCGTGCGGGCTGCCGCTGCGGACGGTACTCAAGGACCGGGTGACCTATGTCGGCACGCTGGATTTCCGGCTGACCGCCCGGATCGGGCATTATCACTCGCAGATCATCGCATCGCATGCCGCGCTACCAAAAGCCCCGCGGCTCGCCTATAACGGACCAGACAGCCAGTCCGGCTGGGCCGTGTCGCAGCGCGCCGCCCCGTTCGACAGGCCGCCTGAATTCTCGGACTATGTCGAAACCGGTTCCCATGCAGCCTCGTTGGCCGCAGTGGCCGACGAGCGTGCCGATATCGCGTATCTCGACGCGGTATCATGGCGCCTCCTTGCGCGATTCGATCCCAACGCGGCCCGTGTCCGGATCGTGGGGCAGACCGGCCAAAGCCCCGGCCTGCCGCTGATCACCGCCAAGGGAAACGATCCGACCCCGTTGCGCGCCGCTTTGCGACAGGCGACCGAGGCTTTTCAGACCGACGACCCAATGGCCATGGGCGGCCCGATGACCTTTCACGTATTGGACGACTCGCTCTACCATGCACAACCGCTGCCCGCGCCCCCGCCGGCCTGACGCCGGGTTATTCACGGCTCCGGATCGGGCAAGCCGCATTTCTGCGTTGCATCACGGTGCGTTTTGACGTCATCTTTCACGCCAAACTCGCAAAAGATCGGCCGTCACCTGTGACAGATACCCCCGTTCTCGAAATTCGAAACCTGCACAAGCAATATGGCAGCCTTGAGGTGATCAAGGGGGTCGATATCACTGCGCGCCGTGGCGACGTGGTGTCGCTGATCGGATCGTCCGGATCAGGCAAATCGACCATCCTGCGCTGTGCCAACCTGCTCGAGGACAGCCAGCAGGGGGACATCCGGTTCAAGGGCGAAGCCGTGCACTGGACGGGCAGCGGCTTGAATCGTCACCCCGCCGATCCCAAACAGGTGCTGCGCATCCGCACCAACCTGTCGATGGTGTTCCAGCAGTTCAATCTCTGGTCCCATATGACGATCCTGCAAAACGTGATGGAGGCGCCGGTCACCGTGCTTGGCCGCGACCGGGCCGAGGCCGAAAAGGCAGCGCGCGGCTATCTCGAAAAGGTCGGCATCGGCGACAAGTGCGACGCCTTCCCGGCGATGCTGTCGGGCGGCCAGCAACAGCGCGCCGCCATCGCCCGCGCGCTGTGCATGGAACCCGAGGCGCTGTTGTTCGACGAACCCACATCGGCACTTGATCCGGAACTCGAACAAGAGGTCGTCAGGGTGATCAAGGATCTGGCCGCCGAAGGACGCACCATGCTGATTGTCACCCATGACATGAAAATGGCCCGCGACGTGAGCAACCACGTCGTGTTCCTGCATCAAGGCCTGATCGAAGAAGAAGGCGCACCGGAAAAGCTGTTCGGGGCGCCCAGGTCAGAACGGCTGCGGGGGTTTCTGTCCTCGACAATGGCCGAATAACCACTCACACAAACCGGGAGAAATCACCATGAAAACCATCATCCTCAGTACGGCTGCGATGGCCTTCGCCGCGTCCATGGCCGCTGCCGAAAGCCATAGCGTCGTCCGCCTCGGCACAGAGGGCGCCTATCCTCCCTACAACTTCATCAATGATGACGGCGAAGTTGACGGGTTCGAGCGCGAATTGGGCGATGAGCTGTGCGCGCGCGCCGACCTGACCTGCGAATGGGTCACCAACGATTGGGACAGCATCATCCCCAACCTCGTTGCAGGGAACTACGACACCATCATCGCGGGCATGTCGATCACCGACGAGCGCGACGAGGTGATCGATTTCACAACGAACTACACCCAGCCCGATCCATCCGCCTACCTTGCCCTCGACGGGACCGACATTGATCTCGATGGTGGCGTTCTGGCGGCGCAGGCGGGTACGATCCAGGCCGCGCATATCGCCGCCTCGGGCGCCACGCTGGTCGAGTTTGCCACACCGGATGAAACCATCGCCGCCGTGCGCAGCGGTGAGGCCGACGCGGTTCTGGCCGACAAAGCGTATCTCCAGCCCATCGCGGAGGAAAACGCCGATGTGGCGCTTGTCGGAGAGGACGTGCTTCTGGGCGGCGGCATCGGCATGGGCATCCGCGAAAGCGATGCAGAGCTGCGCGATACCTTCTCCGAGGCAATCGAGAGCATGAAGGAAGACGGCTCGCTCAACGCGATGATCGAAAAATGGCTGCCGGACTCGGCCACGTTCTGACCCGAACCAACGAAGGGGGCGGTCAGCTGCTCCCTTCATCTTGCCAAGTAAACTCAATCCCAGCCTGACCGAGGCGCGCCATTTTCAGTTTCTGCACAGACCCGGACACGCTCGGCACCTTCCAGTGGTTCGCGTGTTACCTGACGACCGGCAAACACATGGGCCTCTACTGGTCCTTCGGCACGGTTCTTCTGCTGCTGGCGATCACCGCGCCAATCGCGCTGGCCTTCGGCTTTGGCGGGGCAACTGCCGCGCGGTCGCGCATTGCCCCGATCCGCTGGTTCGGCAAGGGCTATATCGCCATCGTGCGCGGCGTGCCCGACATCGCATTTTTCCTGTTTTTCGTGTTGGCGCTCGACATCTTCTTCGAATGGATACGGCACGAGATAAAATGCCCGGACTGGAGCGACGCCATCTGGCAGGGCAATGATTTTGTTGTCTGTTCCGCCGCCAAGCTGCCAATGGGCAATGCGCCGCAATGGGTGCATGAAACCTATGGCTTCTTTCTGGCCGTTCTCACCTTTGCCATTGTCTTTGGCGCCTTTGCCGCCAACGTGCTTTACGGCGCGATGCGGGCCGTGCCGCGCAACCAGCTGGAAACGGCCGAAGCCTATGGCCTGTCGCGGCGTCAGGTGTATTGGCGCATCCTTGTTCCGCAGATGTGGGTCTTTGCCCTGCCCGGCTTGTCGAACCTCTGGCTGGTGCTGATCAAGGCGACGCCGCTGCTGTTTCTGCTGGGGGTCGAAGACATCGTCTACTGGGCGCGCGAACTGGGCGGCGCGAAAACGCCTCGCTTCACCGATTACCCGCATGGCGACTGGCGCGTCTGGTATTTCCTGTTCCTGCTGGTCTTCTACCTCGCCTTCACGCGGGTGTCCGAGATCGTCCTCGACAAGCTGATGCTGAAGCTCACCCATGGACAGGCCACGATGGGCGGGGAAGCCCAGAGGAAGGCGGCATGATCATGCTACGCGCCATTTCCCGATGGTGCCGGACCGCGCCCGCTTTTCGGACGCTGCCTCCGGCGCACCGCCTCTTTTGGAGGCAGCAGGCATGAGCTGCTGGGAGACCATCGCCGATTACGGGCTGCGCTCCATCGGGATCGGCGAACGGCTTTTGCCGCGCGACGGGTTCACGCTGTGCCAGCAATTCACCCTGATCGGCTCGGGCCTGATCTGGAACATCTATTTCGGCGTGCTGGCACTTGCCGCTGGGTTCTTTCTCGCCACAGCCGTCGCCTTGGGCAAGGCATCGAACATCTGGGCTGTCCGCAAGGCCAGCGCGTGGTTCATCTTTGTCTTCCGCGGTTCGCCGCTCTTCATCCAGTTCTTCTTTGCCTATTTCCTGTTCCTCACGCTCAAACCTGTGTCGCCGATCTTCGACCCGTTCACGGCCGCATGGCTGGGAGCGCTGATCGTTTTGTTCCTCAACACAGCAGCCTATTCGGGCGAGATATTCTTTGGCGCGCTGCAATCCGTGCCGCGCGGCGACATCGAGGCGGCGGATGCCTATGGCATGACCGGTTGGACCCGGTTCAGACGCGTGACCTGGCCCACCATGCTGCGCCTGGCCTGGCCGGCTTACACGAACGAGGCGATCTTTCTGTTCCACGCCACGACATTGGTCTACTTCTCGGGTTTCCCGGCCTGGCAGCAAAAGGGCGACGCGCTCTACTATGCGAACTTCTTTGCCGACAAGACCTTCAACCCGTTCATCCCCTACCCGATCCTGGCGTTTTATTTCATCCTGCTGACCTTGGTCATCATCAGCCTCTTTGGATTGATCAATCGCCGCCTGAACCGGCATCTGCCGCAAGAGGTGCGCGCGAGGGTAAAGCTGAAACTGAACGTCATTCGGTGAATTCTGCTTGCCAATTCGGGGGCGCAGCGCCTATCCACTCATTTGATCAAATTTCCGATATTGGCCCGATGACCGCGCATATCTCCAACTGGCTCCGCAAGAACCCGCAAGTCCGCACCATCCGTGTTGCCGCCTCCGACCTGAACGGACAGGCGCGGGGCAAGCGGGTGCCTGCCCGCTTTGCCGACAAGACGATCCGGGGCGGCACGCGGTTTCCCCTTTCGGTCCTCAATCTCGATATCTGGGGAGAGGATATCGACAACAGCCCGCTGGTGTTCGAGGCGGGCGATGCCGATGGCGTGCTCTTTGCCACTGAACGCGGCTTTGTCCCGATGCCATGGCTGGAGGCCCCCAGCGCGCTTCTGCCGCTCTGGATGTTCCGCGAAACCGGCGAGCCTTATGCCGGTGATCCGCGCCATGCGCTGAATTCGGTGGTGCAGCGTTTCAAGGCACGCAACCTCACGCCGGTGGTGGCAATGGAGCTCGAGTTTTTCCTGATCGACGACAGCACACGCAACCTGCAGGTGCCCGCCTCGCCCCGATCAGGCAAGCGCCGCAAGGCAGGCGAGATCCTGTCCATTCGCCTCATCGACCAGTTCGACCGCTTCTTCACCGATCTCTATGACGCCTGCGAGGCGATGGACATTCCTGCCGACACGGTGATTTCCGAGGCCGGTCTGGGCCAGTTCGAGATGAACCTGATGCATAGCGACGATGCACTGCGCGCCGCCGACGATGCCTGGCTCTTCAAGATGCTCGTCAAAGGCTTGGCACGCCGTCACGGCTTTGCCGCATCCTTCATGGCCAAACCCTATCCCGATTATTCCGGCTCGGGCATGCACACGCATTTCTCGGTTCTGGATGACCAGGGCAACAACGTCTTTGACGATGGCGGCCCCAAGGGCACCGACACGCTGCACCACGCCATCGCGGGGTGCTTGGGCGGCATGCATGACAGCACGCTCCTGTTTGCGCCGCACTGGAACAGCTATGACCGGCTGGTGCCCGAGG
>NZ_JAIPUS010000031.1 GCF_020055675.1 Marivita sp. | reverse complement strand
CATACGCGCCAGCATTTCCGAGAACACCCGCAAGGCCTATCGCTCCGACCTCGCGCATTACGCGGCATGGGGCGGCACTCTGCCCGCCACGCCGGAACAGGTCGCCCGTTATCTGGCCGACCATGCCGACACGCTGGCCCCGTCCAGCCTTGCGCGGCGTGTCGCGACTCTGGCCCGGATCCATGCCGCAAACGGCTGGTCCAACCCCTGCCAAAGCGAGGTCGTGCGTGCCACGTTGCGCGGGATCAAGCGGGTCAAAGGCACCGCACAGGATCAGGCCAAGCCCCTGTTGCGCGAAGACCTGTTTCTGGTCCTCGACGCAATGGGCGACACGCCCCGCGACTACCGCGACCGGGCCATGCTGTTGATCGGTTGGGCGGGTGGCTTTCGCTGTTCGGAACTGGTCGGGCTTGATCACACTGATATTGACGAGGTGCGCGAGGGCCTGATCCTGACCCTGCGGCGCTCAAAAACCGACCAAACCGGCCAAGGTCGCAAAATCGGCATCCCCATTGGCCGGACCCGTCATTGCCCTGTTGCGGCCCTGACTGCTTGGCGTGACCTTCTGGCGGATGACATAGGCCCCTTGTTCCGCCCTGTTGATCGTCACGGCAAAATCTCGACTGACCGCATCCGCAGCGATGCCGTTTCCACGATCCTGCGGGGCCGGGTTTGCGGGGCCGGGATCAATCCCGATGGCTATAGCGGCCACAGCCTCCGCGCTGGCCTCGCCACCAGCGCCATCAAGGCTGGGGTGTCAACGTACAAAGTGCGGGCGCAAACGGGCCATGCCTCGGACCTGATGCTCTCGCGCTACGTCCGCGATGCAGGGCTGTTTGACAGCAACGCGGCAGGATCGCTTTTGTAATGAGGGCGGGAAGCGGGAGTTCGCTGCGTGAGTAACGAACGACAGCAACGCGCAAATAGCTGTCGTTCGCTTAAGAGTGCCAGCAAAACTGTTAGCCGCAGAGCATTGCGGTCCGCGGTCGTGCGTTTGGCATAAGCTGCGCGGGAGGAGCTAAACATCGGGCTCCACAGTTGCTTGCTAATACCCAGTGGCGAACAGTCCATGTTGGGAATCTAAATCTCATGCATTCACGAAAAACGGCTCAATCGAAGCCTTTCCTTTGATAGTTTTGTCAAAATGATCGGTCATCGTTTGCACAAACGTAGCAACCACATGATGTGGAGTTTCTGGGTCCGCATGCTGAAACAGAAGTGCGTCGTGCATCGGCAGAAGCACATCAACGTCCGCCATGCCAGCAACCGAAAGAAGAGCCTTCTTAAAAATCAGAGAGCCTTCTCCCTGCACGATCTGGCTTATTGCGGATAGCTTTTCTTTTCTCGTGGGGGTAGGTCCAGCAGAATAGAAGCGATTTCCGAAGCTTGTCGACACAAATCCACGGCGCTCAAATTCGACAACTTTAGCCTGTTTCCATTTCTCATAAGTGGAAAAAGAAGAGAATGCCTCTCGCACAACACGCCGATCGAGGCCAAAGCTTGCCCCCACTATCGGCAAGTTCTTTTTTTTCATCCCATACGCATACGCGAGAAATAGCACCTTCGCCGCCTTTCTGGTGCCCTGTCCTTCCAAATGATTGATACGGAAACTCTCATACATATCGTTTTCATCAAACAGCGTATGAAGAGCCTTATCGCCTGATAGGGCTGCCATTATCCCAACTTCGAACTGATCGAAGTCAACGTAGGCCAAAGTCTTCGCATCGTCTGGGCGGATTATATCGCGATATCGCTTTGGAAGACTCTGCAGAAAAGGCGAGCGCACGGAAATGCGGGAAGTGCGCGAGCCTTGCGTGTCTATGGTCGGGAATACCCGGTCCGCTTTAACCGGTATGCTGTCAAGCACTTCTCGTGCCGCGGAGAGGTTTCGAATATTCTGAACTGCCGAAGCATAGTTGGTCATTTGTGGTAGATAATTGAGTGCAAAATCCAATCCGTACTCCCCTAGATCCACTCCTATGCGGCGTGCATACCTAATATCATCTTGTTCAGATGGTACTTCGAGCGGGATGCTAAATTCGTCGGAAAGGCACCTTAGACTTTCATAGTAAGCGTGCCCGGCTAAACGCCGGTGTCCGGATATCCTATCTCCATCTATTGGAATACCCTTGCTTGAAATGTCCGCGCACACGGATATGCAGGGAAGTTCAATCCCGAAAAACCTTTCAAGTTCTCCGTTTTGAGCAGCTCGTCTGCAAATCTCGATATAGTAGACTAAAAGGAGCGAATGAAAGTTCTCTTGGACTTCAAGGTCAATCGTATTTTCTTGGTAGAAGTTCTTCTTATATGCAAGAAGCGTCTCTTCGCCGTTCAGCAAGAAGCTCGACATCCTGTCGACTACATCAAGCTTCTCTCTCCTGCGCCGCGCACCGGGATCTTTAGAGGCAAGAATACTGAACTCATCAACATCCACCACATTTTTCGGCAAGGCGCCGCAAGATGAACGTAATGCACGTGCGATCATCCAATAGTCGTGGCATACTAAAAAACCTCCTTTTTCCGCAATTTCAGCCGCTGAAACTTCGCGGAACCCATTCTCATCTGCAAGGAAGAAGCGTGATTTTTCCTCTTCTGTGAAGTTTCGTGAGAATGTGAAAGTCGAAATAGTCACGGATACTCCTTGATATCTTCATACAAGGTTGAAAAGCTTGGTGTCTCACGCTTTGAAATTGCGACGCCGTCGTCTCGGAAGGCTTTTCTTGCGCGGCGAGAGGTGCCCACCAACTTAGGGGGGACGCGCCCGAATAAGGTCTTTATCCTATCCGCGGAGCATGCCGAAGTAGAAATCAGAAAGTACCTTTGATTTTGGTAAGGCCAGTCCTCACTGTACTCGTCCATTAAGGCTTCGAGCGGCTCCAAAAACTTGATGGATTGAAGCCAAATCATCATGCCAGCGGCTTCTCCCGTTTTCGGATTCTGCGCAAGAATGTCCTGCGCTAGCTGTCGTAAGTCGGCACTGTCAAATCGGAACGAGGCAAGCAGCATCCACACCTTATGGTTTTGCCAGTCATGAATACATGTTTTCCGATCGAGAATGAACTCTGACAATTTGGATAGGTATACCTCATCTGGATCAAGAACGATTATCAGTTTGCATATTTGGTCGGATGAGACTGCATCGGAGACAAGTGAGGCAATCGCATACTCTAAAAGAGCTTTTGCTTCGTCGCTGTTGACGTCGTAAAGTTGAGCATCGATAAGCTGACTTAGCCTGTTTACAGCAAACCTAAATGTTCGCGACTGGGTCTCCCCGCTCTTTAGGGAATCCCGTATAATTTGGGCAATGTACTCAATTGAGCGAATAAATACACGGCGACTACGTGACTTCCACATGCTAGCGATAGCCATAACCAAAGGATTTTGCGACGGAAAATACTCTTCGACTTTCTTTTGATCGCTGTCAAATCGTAGTACCGTAGTCTTGGTGGCGTTGATGTTCATGCCGACGTCCCTCAAGAGAGAGATTAGCGTTTGAAGTGACTTTCTTGCCTCGTGGTCGTTGTCACAAACAATCCTAATGTCGTCGACGTATCTGTAATAATCGTAGCCACGTCGCTGCATTTCGAAGTCGACGCCGCTTAATAAGGCGTTGGACAAGAATGACGAGCAATCCCTATTCTGGGGGAGTCCAAAGTCCCCATTCAACGTCCATCTCTCAAGAAGTGTTTCAAGTAACCGAGCTGCGGCTAGCATCTGGCCCTTCCTGTGACCAGAAGCCTCTGCGTGTGCGATTAAAGAATGTACGGATGAAACCACTTGCTTTGACGAAACGTTCTCGAAGAAGTTGCTGACGTCAGTCGCAGCAAGAGCGCCCTTGTTTTCAATGAAGCGACGGGTCAATCCTTCATAATCGAGCCATTTATTTATTTTATTTCGAAAAATATACCTTTCGTCATTGCTGTCTCGGTTGAAGCGGTAGCTCAGGACGCGGTGAGACAGAGTTCGGTCAAGCTCTGGCAGTAAAAATGAGCAGATTGCCTGATAGACGAATCGATCAAAAAAGTCAGTCTCGAGGGAGTATCGTTCAGCGAATTGTTTCTTGGGGATAGGTCTGACTACTCTGATGTCACCGATGTAAGTCCCACCCCATCCGTTAAGCGATTCCAGAATCGTGTCCGCAATGTATTCTTGGTCAGCGAAGATGTCATTATATCCCAGCGCGTCACTGTACCAATCATCGCGCATGTCTTGCTGCAGCTGGGACAAGACTGACTTCAGATTCACTGGGAATCCAAGAACTTGCCCGGTAGCGAATAGATTTTTTTTTGTTTCGAAGTCCAACTTCCTCAACCTCATCGAGCGCACTGCTTCGTGTTAACAGCGCTTGTAGTGCTACGGAAGGTTCAGACTATACTTGGGGCGTATGGTTGCAATGTGCTTACTTGCGCAGACGCGAGTTTTGGTCACAAGGTTCGATTAAAGGACTTAAGTGGGCGCCGTTTGCCGCGTTAGGCGGGGAGGACACCTCCGGGCTGACACCGGTCGTCCGCTGCGTTTGGCACGAAAGGCAGGTTTGGGCCGGCCCGGCATTTGAGCTGGCCTGACAAATCACCAAGATGCATGGTGCGCCCATCACGTATAGTCGTCGATGCTGTCCTCCAAACTCTCGCCGGTCAGCTCGCAGAAGGTCTTCAGCGCTCCCTGAAGCGTGAAATACTGATGCTCGCTGCGGTGAACGAACAGCTCACCACGGATCGTAATCTTGGCGACAGCCCAGTCCTTGATCGCGTCAGCTTCCGCAGCACGGGTAAGAACTACCAGCCCGTCTTCGACGAGGGCGCATTGAACGACCAAGCTCTGGTAGATATCGTTCCGGGCGAAGACCCCGCCGAACCGGAGGTTCTGAGCGTATCGCTCCAAACCATCTTCCGACACCGCCTCTGGGCATCCGGGAAACTCGGTCGGGACCTTCCACTTCACTTGGATCGCCGATGGTGTCAGGCTTTCATACTCTTCCGGCTCCGGCTCGAAGTCAGCTCGCTCACGGGTGCCGTACAGCCACTCGCCGATTGCGCCTCCGCTTGGGACCGATCCGCTCTTCGCCCACGCCTCGAAACGAGACTTGGTTTTGGCACCTTCTTCCTTGGTCACAGTCCGCATCCATGAGATATCGGGAAAGGACGTTTCGTTAATGGGTCTGGACGGATCTTCGAGAAACGCTTCTATCGAACCATAGGCCAGCTCAATGCGGCGTGCGGTGATTTCGTTCAGGAGTGCGTTTTCAAGCCTAGTGAGCCAGCGTAGGTTCTCGGGCCTGTTATTCGCCCTGTTGGTGTCGATGTGATCGACAACATGATGATCAGAGGGTGGCGGACCGTTGAAGGCGCTGCAAACAATGCGGTGGATCGGCACGCCGGCCAGAAGGTGATAGCCGGTCGTGAGGTTTTGGCGTCCGAAGGTCCATGTTTTGTCAAGCGGACGGGGGCGTTTCCGGAATTCGTTCAGTCGATAGACTGCGCCGTTGTCACGGACGCAGTATCGCTCGCCGCGATATTCGACCTCGACTTCCGTTTCGTAGATCTCCAGCAGGTGGTCATGCTCGCCCATAGGCGTTTTCGAGGATGGCATCTTGCTCTCCAGTGCAAGGGTGTCTCGGCCTTCCCCGGAATGGTCCGGTGCCGGGTTCTTATCGGCAGACGTGAAGCGAGGCGTCCGGCGCTGCCTTATGCTCTGGACGCACCGACAGATTGTCGAATGTGTTAGGTTGGAGTCAAGAAGTACCGGGGACAGTGCACACTCGCCCTACGCCCGCCAGTGCGTAGCAACTCTAATGTTGGCTTTGCGGGCTGCAACCGCAGCATCCAAGCAGGGCATTGAGAGTCCGGTTAGGGCCGTTCGACCTGAGCGCCCTAACTTGTTGTTGCCGAGATCCGGACGCCGGTGCGTTCTCCTCAATCTGGAAAAGTTACTCGGCAATTCCGTGCTCAGACCCAAATCGAGGCTCAACATAGCGTCGCTTCCCGTCGAGTTCTTTAAGAGAAAACTCGGCGACTTTTGCTTCCTCTACTACGGGCATTTGGTACAGTGACGTTAAGTACCTCTGGCAAGGTTTTTGCTAACCCACTGGTATCGTTCAATCAGATGGAAATCGGAGGCATTCCCTTCGTCTCCGCCGTTTAAGGTTCATGAAGCGCCCAAGACGTCAAAATGACCTTAGATTACAATACTACTCTGGTCTCGACTATGAGCGCCACAGATCGCCTTGCAAGCGCGTGACAGCGAATCTCAAGTTACTCCTTCACAGGACCGACGTTCATTTGCTGATGATGGCTACGCTAGGGCGTCAAATCACGCGAACGCCCTAAGAGCAAATCAGCTTCAACTGCCTACTATTTGCCTATTAACGCCAAGTGCCCCAGAGCTATCTTTCGCAAGATGTCTCGTAAACCTTTGATCTACTGGGGGATTTTGGCTCCGGCGGTAGGGATCGAACCTACGACCAATTGATTAACAGTCAACTGCTCTACCGCTGAGCTACGCCGGAACACGAGGGTTCGTTTAGCAACAGTCTTGGCGGGCGTCCAGAGGGTTTGGTGAAAAAAGTCGGTTTCGGGGTTAGGTCAGAGAAAAAACCGCCCTCTCCGAGAGGTGATCAATCGGGGTGACCCGGTTTTTACCATGCAGATCAATGAGATGCGCCAGGACATTGCGGGTGGCGGCTGGCAGAAGCGCGGGGGGCGTATCGACATAGATCCGCGCGGCGAGGGTTGCGCTGGTGGCGGGGCCCTCGGCGAGCGCCTCAAGGATCTCGGCCTCGCGCGACAGGCGGTGCCTGATCAGCCAATCGAGCCTCTCGGCCGGGGTGTCGATCGGGGCACCATGGCCGGCATGGAAGATGCGCCAATTGCTCTGTTGCAGGCGGCGGCAGGAGGCCATGAAATCTGTGAGATCGCCTTCCGGCGGAGAGACAAGCGAGCTGGCCCAGCCCATCACCAGGTCACCGCAGAACACGGCATCGCCGAGCGCAAAGCACAGGTGGTTGCCGAAATGACCAGGGGTGTGGAGCGCCGTGAGGCTCCAGTCCGCCCCCTCCACCACATCCCCATCGGCCAGGGTTTCGTCCGGGGCAAACTCTGCATCGACGCCTTCACCGCCGCCGACAAGCCCACCTTCCGCCAAGCGCTGCATGACGGCGCTTCGCCCGCCCATGGCATCCGAAAAGGCATGGATCGGCGCCTTTGTTGCAGCGCTCAAGGCCCGGGCCAGCGGCGAATGATCGACATGCGCATGCGTGACGAGGATCGCGGTTACCCGTGCCGTGCCAATGGCCTTCAGAAGGGCGGCGAGATGGGCCGGATCATCCGGGCCGGGGTCGATCACGGCAAGATCACGCTGCCCCACAAGATAGCTGTTGGTCCCCCAAAACGTCATCGGTGACGGGTTCGGGGCCAAGACGCGGCGGATGTTCGGGCCAATGCGTTCGGCGATGCCGGGCGTTGGGGGATATCCAGTCTGGGGATCGGGTATCATGCGGGCGACAGCAGCAGGACCGCTGGCATAATGCAAGGCCTGCGGCTTGCGGACATTCCGTTTTCTGTCGCGGTAGCGTAGCGTGGCCGCATGACATTCGAATGGCTCAAACGCTACATGCCGGACGGGCTTTACGGCCGTGCGGCGCTGATCCTGGTTCTTCCGGTCGTGACGCTGCAGCTTGTTGTGTCGGTGGTGTTCATCCAGCGGCATTTCGAGGGTGTGACCGAACAGATGACTCGCGAGATCGCGCGTCAGATCAACACCGTGCTCGATCCCGAATGGGACGACGACGCGCGGCTTGCAGAGCGTCTGAGCCTCGATTTCCTGCCGACCTCGGCGGCGCAGGTGCCGGAGGCGCATATTCGCCGCTGGTATGATTTTTCAGGGATCGTGGTGATCCGGACCCTGGACCAGCATGTGGTCGGGTTTCAGCGTGCCCACCTGGTGGACGACTGGACCGTCCATATCTGGGTGCAGCGCGGAAATGAGCCTGTCCAGATGATCGAGTTCAACCGCAAACGCGCGTCCGCGTCAAACCCGCATCAGCTTTTGGTGAACATGGTGGTTTTCGGCGCGCTCATGACACTGATTGCCTACTTGTATTTGCGCAACCAACTGCGCCCGATCAAGCGGCTCGCCAAGGCCTCCGAGGCCTTTGGGCGGGGGCGGCATGTCGCGTATTCGCCATCGGGTGCGATCGAGGTGCGGGCCGCAGGACACGCTTTTCTGGACATGCGCGCCCGGATAGAACGGCAGATCGAACAGCGCACCATGATGTTGTCCGGGATCAGCCACGACCTGCGCACGCCCCTGACCCGTCTGCGTCTGAGCGTGTCGATGCTGGACGACACAGAGCGCGAACCGCTGGAACGCGACATCGACGACATGCAGAAATTGATCGACGCGTTTCTGGATTTTGCCCGTGGCAATGCCGACAGCGCGCAACCGGAACCCACCGATATGCCGGGGTTCGCGCAGGAAATCGTCGATGATTGCGCCCGCGCGGGGGTGCCGGTGTCACTGGTCGATGTCGACGGGGCAGGGCAGGTCACCCTGCGCCAGACCGCGTTGCGCCGCGCCTTGGAGAACCTGATCGGAAATGCCGAACGCTATGGCACGCATTGCGAGGTCTCCGTGGCGCTGACCGAGAAATCACTGCGCATCCGGGTCGAGGACGATGGGCCGGGAATCGCCGCTGGCCAGAGGGGTGCCGCGCTGCGCCCTTTCGTGCGGCTGGATCCGGCGCGCAATCAGGATTCCGGGACAGGTGTCGGGCTGGGCCTTGCCATCGCGGCGGATATCGCGCGCGGACACGGGGGCGTGCTGCGTCTTGGTGTCAGCGAGACGCTGGGCGGACTGCGCGCCGACATCGTCATCGCGCGATAAGACACCACACAGCGCGATCTGCATACAGGAACGGCTATTTTTTCGGGCAACCTGCGCGAAAATTGTTGAAAGAACCATCTCGTATGTAGGATGAAATGGTACACGGGTGCATACCGACCCGAAATCGCAACCAAGACAGGACGCCTGTGATGCCGGCTTACACCTATGTGAATGACGTGATGCTGCGCGATTGCGAATCGTCGGGGATCGTTTTCCTGCCTCGATATTTCGAGATGGTACATACAGTCATCGAGAATTGGCTGGACGAGGCGCTTGATTGGCCGATCAGTCAGGTTCAGGGCAGCAATGGCTTGTCCTTGCCTTTCGTGAATGTCAGCGCGGAGTTTCCCGCGCCCAGCCGGCTTGGCGATCGTTTGAAATGGCGCCTCACGGTCCGTGAGTTGCGGCGCAGCAGCTTGCGGCTCGAATTGACTGGAAGCACGGGCGCAGAGACGCGGGTCGTGGTGACCGGCACGCTGGTTCTATCCGAGGCCCTGGCCCTGCGCGCGCGGCGCTGGCCCGACGCGATTGCCGAACGCATCCGGGAGTTCCAAGTGGTCCCGGATGCCACAATTGGCAAGGTGGCTGAATAGCGGCGTCTCAGGCGTCTTGTGCCGCGGCATAAAGAAATTCGACAAGCTTCGTCCGATCCAGCGGTTTCAGCAGAAGCTAGACGCCCAGACGCTTGGTTTCATGTCGTAATTTGACCGACCTCTCTGCCATGACGATGGCGCAGGGCAGGCGGCCCAAACGCCGCGTCAGTTCCTCGAAAAGCTCGGTTCCGCTGGCCCCATCGCCAAGCTGGTAATCCAGAAGCAGCGCGTCAGGGGTGATCTCGAGATCCTCCATCAATTGCAGCGCGCTTTCGGCCTCTTCGCTTTCGATCACGCTGACGCCCCAGTTTTCGATAAGAATCGACATCGCACGCCGCAATTGCGGATCGTTTTCGACCAACAGCATGATCAGCCCGGACGCCCTGAGCGCGGTTGCAGACGCAGACCGGGCCTTGGCCGGCCGCACCGGATCGAAGCGCCGGGCAATCGCCACGTTGAGCATGAAGCACGACCCGCGCCCCGGTTCGGACCAAAGACCCAAAGGGTGTCCCAATCGCGCGCAGGCCCGTTCGACAATGGCAAGACCGAGGCCCAGGCCGTCATTGTTGCTCGCCTTGGCGTCCAGCCGATGAAATTCTTCGAAAATCCGGTTCTGATCCTCCTCGGCGATGCCGGGCCCGGTGTCCCACACCTCGATCCGGGCAGAGTCGCCATTTCGGCGCGCACCGACGACGACCCGCCCGGTTTCGGTATAGCGGATCGCGTTGGTCAGAAGGTTCTGCACGATCCGGCGCAGATAGGCGGGGTCGGAGTCCACCACTTGCGAGCTGTCCACGATCCGCAGCGACAGGCCTTTTTGCGCGGCCAGAAGATCCATCTCGTCGCGCAGGGGATCGAAAATTTCGCGCAGGGCAACAGGGCGGATGTCAAAACTCGGGCCGTCGCCTTCAAGTTTCGAGATATTCAGCAAGGCGTCGATGATTTGTTCCGCCGCACCAAGCGCGGTTTCGGCTTTGTCCAGAACCGTCTTTTCATCCGGCGTGTCGATCTTGTCCGACAAGGACGCCATGAACAGTTTTGCCGCCGACAAGGGCTGCAGCAGGTCATGGCTTGCGGCAGCGACAAAGCGCGACTTCGAGGCGTTGGCCCGTTCTGCCGCTCCAGGCTGTCGCTGGGATCGATCAGGGATATCTCCGGTCTCGGCCTCATCCGGGAGCAGGGGGATAAATGGCAACACCGGTCAGCGTCTGGTTCACGTGCAGGCCACCGGTCTGTTCGCCATAGGTCGAAAACCCGACCACGCGATGCGCCCGAAGCACGTCCGAGACCGCGCAGGTTTTCTGGAGGCGGCCCGCTTCGATCCGGCGCAGAATGCAGTCGCATCCAAGGATGAACTCGGGGCGGGTGTGCTTGGCCAGTTACTCCAGCCCCCGATCCAGATGGTCGACAATTTCGTCATGCGTGGCAAGGGTCAGGACCATGCCTTCGTTGATCGCCGAGAAGAAGACCAGATCATGGTTTGCCTTTACCTGCCGGATCGCGCGGACATGGTGCGTGTCGCCCAGACGGACCACAACGGGATGCGCGGCAAAGGTGAATTGATCCAGTTGATGCGGGTCCAGGCCCAAAAGCCGAGCGTATTCCAGCGCGGCCGGCTCGGCGTTGATTTCGTGCACGATACGCCCATCGGGCGACGCCGACGTGACCACCATCCGGGCCTCCGTGGGGATCTGGTGATCGAGGCTGAAGACACGCACCGGCCTGTCGCACCGCGCCACCATCACGATGGCGGCGTTGCGCAGGACCACGCCTTTCCGGGCAAGCCATGTTTGCGCAAAGCGCGCACCGTCACCGGACGAGCCGCCAAAAAGCGGTGTTGGACCAAGCGAGGCGGACAGAAAAGCGGTCAGTTGCTCTTCGCGAAGGCTCAAGCCGTCAGCCATCAGGAAAGCGAATTCCGAGGACCAGTCCAGGGTTTTCTGAGCAAGTGCCAAACGCGTTTCGATCAAGGCGCCCTCGATATCCTCTTCGGTGATCCGATCAAGGCTCTCGATGGCATAGGTCGTGATGCTGAAGTGGGCTTTGCGGAATGCAACCGCGATGATCTGCTGGTCTTCATAACCTGCGCGGCCAATCTCGCTCGCGGTGGTGCAGGCCACGACATCCGTGTCAGAGAACAAACCGGATGTCACCGCGATCAGGTCATGGAACGCCGCATCCGGTGACACGAACAAACAGACGAGATCGGACGGTCCGGATCCGAGCTGAGCAGCGATTTGACCCGCGGCATCCTGAGCGTCACTGGGAACCTGCGCGACAGCAATCGCCTCTGGCGCGGCCTCGCCGCCTCACGGCGATCTGCGCGAGGAAAAACCCTGCTCCCTTCCACGATCCGGTTCCCAAATGTTGGCTGCCGGACATGATAGGAGCATCACGCTTGGCTTGGCAATACCCGGTTGAAGCGCGCCTCTTGCGCAATGAGCACGGCTTGCGTTCGGCTGTGAACACGCAGCTTGCGCATGATCGCGGTGACATGCGCCTTCACGGTGGTCTCGGCGAT
This sequence comes from Marivita sp., assembly GCF_020055675.1. Lineage (GTDB taxonomy): Bacteria > Pseudomonadota > Alphaproteobacteria > Rhodobacterales > Rhodobacteraceae > Marivita. The sequence continues at coordinate 18,338 of NZ_JAIPUS010000031.1, read as the reverse complement.
CGACAGGTCATAGGCGATCTGCTTGTTCAGCTTGCCTTCGCAGGTCAGGTTGAGAATCCGTGCCTGCTGATTGGTCAGCGTCGCCAAGCGCGTCATCGCTCCGGCAACAACCCCCGCGGGTTCAGTCGCAGAACAAGCAGCAGGATCACACCCATGGTCAGCAGCCGCATGTGCTGCACGCTGTCCAGAAGATGCCCCTTGAGCCAGGATCCGTCCGACAGCCCCGACGTGATGCCGCTCATCACGAGCTGACCCATCGGCTCCACCTGGACCCAGAGAAACCAGATCAGGAACCCGCCCAGCACCGCGCCAAGGTTGTTGCCCGATCCACCGACGATCACCATGACCCAGATCAGGAATGTATAGCGCAGCGGCTGGTAACTGCCCGGTGTCAGCTGGCCGTCGAGCGTCGTCATCATCGCGCCCGCGATACCGCATATGGCCGATCCCAGGACAAAAACCTGCAAGTGCCGCGCGGTCACGTTCTTGCCCATCGCGCGGGCCGCTGTCTCGTTGTCCCGGATCGCGCGCATCATGCGGCCCCACGGGCTGTTGAGCGCAAGCTGCGACAGCACCAGAAGGATGACCAGAACTGCCGCGAACAATAGCCCGTATTCCAGTTTCACGTAGAGTGTCGAGGCAGTTGTCGGGTCGATACCGAAATCCGCCGCACGCTCGACGAACGCCGGATCATTTTGCAAATCCACCTCGTTGGGCACGGGGCGCGGCAGGCCGATCACGTTCTTCACGCCCCGCGCCATCCAATCCTCGTTCTTTAGGATCGCAATGACGATTTCGGCAATGCCCAGCGTGGCGATTGCAAGATAGTCCGACCGCAACCCCAGCGCCGTCTTGCCGATGACCCATGCCGCGCCAGCCGCCAGAACGCCCCCGACCGGCCAGGCCAGCAACACGGGCAGGCCAAGCCCGCCCAGATAGCCTGTGGACGCGGAATCGATCGACTCGACCGCCTCGACTGCCGGATCTAACACCATGCGGTAGATCACCAGACCGACCAGCAGCACCGCCGCCGTGGCCCAGCCGCGCAGCGTGCCGGACGTCCGCGACCAGACCAGCACGGCCGCCACGATGCTTGCCGCCCCCAGCGTGAGCCCCAGCAGGATGCCGCCCCCCCCGGCCTGCCAGGCCGCACCGACAGGCGGCATGGAGACCAGCACAACCGCCAGACCGCCCAGCGCCACGAACCCCATGACCCCGACATTGAACAGCCCCGCAAGGCCCCATTGCAGGTTAACACCCAGTGCCATCACCGCGCTGACCAGCCCCATGTTGAGGATCAGCAGTGCAGAATTCCAGCTTTGCAGCACGCCCGTCCCAAGGATGAGACACGCCACGAGGGCAAAGAGCAGAAAGGTCCTCATAGAGATTTTCCCCGGAATAGGCCGGTTGGCCGGAACAGAAGCACGATCACCAGGATGACGAAACTGATCGCGAACTTGTATTCGGTGCTCAGCATCTGCATCAAGCCGTCGGGCTGCAGCGCGGGGGGCATCAGATATCCCAGCACCTTTTTCCACGCATAGGTGATCCCGACCTCGGAAAACGCGATGACGAACCCGCCGGCAATGGCACCGAGCGGGTTGCCCATGCCGCCCACGATGGCGGCGGCAAAGATCGGCAGAAGAAGCTGGAAATACGTGAATGGCTTGAACGATTTGTCGAGGCCATAAAGCACCCCGGCCACCGTGGCGAGCGAGGCCACGATAAGCCATGTGACCAGCACCACGCGCTCGGGATTGATCCCCGACAACAGTGCAAGGTCCTCGTTGTCGGAAAAGGCGCGCATGGATTTGCCGGTGCGTGTCTTGTTCAGGAACCAGAACAGGATCGCCACGACCACGATCGCGGTGATCACCGTGATCACCTGGCTGGTGCGCAGCGACAGACCTTCCGCCAGCCCGGTCATCTCCTTGAAATCACGCGCTGATATCACGAAGCGTTCGCCATCGGCAAAGCGCTGGTCATCAGGGCCGATGATGATGCGCGTGAAGCCGTTATAGATGAACATGACCCCCATCGACACGATCACGAGGATCACCGGTTTGGCCTTCTGCGCGCGGTAGAACCTGTAGACATAGCGGTCGGTCAGAAGCACGATTCCCGTCGCTCCCAGAATGCCGAAAGGGATTGCCAGCAGCGCAGTGGGGAAGGGGCCAAGGCCGACACCCATCGCCTGCAATCCCCATGTTGTCAGGACCGCGAACATGGTCCCCACCGCCATCGTGTCGCCATGGGCGAAATTGGAAAACCGCAGGATGCCGTAGATCAGCGTCACCCCAAGCGCACCAAGCGCCAGCTGGCTGCCATAGGCAATCGCCGGGATAAGTACGAAATTGGCCAGTGCCACGAAGCCGTTCAAAAGGTCCATGTCGCCCTCGCTTCGCCACTCTTGCACCGCCGTCCCGGCATCTTCTCTTCAAAAATATGCAATTTCAACATCTCCACCCGCGCTCTCGTCAGCCGCCAAGAAAGGATCGGCGCACATCCGGATCTGCCAGCAACTCCTTGCCAGTGCCGGAATAGCCATTCGCACCCTGAACCAGCACATATCCCTTGTCCGCGATCTCGAGCGCCTGGCGCGCGTTCTGCTCCACCATGAGGATCGAAATGCCGGTCCGCGCCACTTCGATGATGCGGTCGAACAGTTCATCCATGACGATGGGCGAAACCCCTGCGGTCGGTTCGTCCAGCATCAGCAGCTTGGGCTGGGTCATCAGCGCCCGGCCCACGGCGACCTGTTGGCGTTGACCCCCTGATAACTCTCCCGCCGCCTGGTTTCGCTTTTCCCTCAGGATCGGGAACAGTTCGTAAACCTGCTCCATCGAGGACCGGAAATCGTCCTCGCGGATGAAGGCCCCCATCTCGAGGTTCTCCTCCACCGTCATCGAAGTAAAGATGTTGGAGGTCTGCGGCACGAAGCCCATGCCGTGACGAACACGGGCCTGCGGGGTGAGCTGGGTGATGTCCTGACCATCCAGCAGCACGCGGCCCTGGCGCAGGTCGAGCATGCCGAACACCGCCTTCATCGCCGTCGACTTGCCAGCCCCGTTGGGGCCGACGATCACCGCGATTTCGCCGCGCTCAACTTCAATGGTGCAATCATGCAAGATATCGGGGCCGGTCTTGCCATAGCCGCCGGTCATGTTCTCGCCAACCAGGAACGGTCCCTGCTTGCCCGGCATCGGGTTCGGCTGCGTTCCCGCAGGTGTCAGCCTGCCTTGTCCGTGCGGATTGGTGACAGAGGCGTCTGTGTTGCCGCGATCGTCCTGGTACGGGTTGCCGCTCATAGGGCCACGTCCTTGTTCTTCAGCCCCGTGCCCAGATAGGCCTCGACCACGCGCTCATCGGCTTTTATCTCGTCAATCGTGCCTTTCGAGAGAACCTTGCCCTCGGCCATGACGATCACCGGATCGCACAGCCTGCCAATGAAATCCATGTCATGCTCGATCATGCAGAAAGTATAGCCGCGCTCGGTGTTCAAGCGGATAATCGCGTCACCGATGGTGTTGAGCAGGGTGCGGTTCACCCCCGCACCGACCTCGTCAAGAAAGACGATTTGCGCGTCGACCATCATCGTGCGGCCCAGCTCCAGCAGCTTCTTTTGCCCGCCAGAGACCTGTCCCGCCTTGTGGTCGGCCAGATGCTCGATCGTCAGGAATTCCAGAACTTCGTCCGCCTTGGCGCGCAGCGCGCGTTCCTCGTCGGCGATCCGCTTGCGTCCGAACCACGTGTTCCACAGCGTCTCGCCTGTTTGACCGCCTGGCACCATCATCAGGTTCTCGCGGCAGGACATGGAGGCGAATTCATGCGCGATCTGGAAGGTCCGCAAAAGGCCCTTGTGGAACAATGCATGCGGCGGCAGCCCGGTCACGTCTTCACCTGCCATGAAGACCTGGCCGGATGTTGGTTTCAGAACGCCCGCCACGACATTGAAAAGCGTCGTTTTTCCAGCGCCGTTCGGACCCACGAGACCGGTTATGGTTCCGGTTTCCACGGTCAGGTTTGCGCCATCAACCGCGCGGAAACCACCAAAATGGCGATGCAGGTTCTTGACCTCGATCATACCTTATCCACTGCGTGAACAATGCCTCTGAAAATATTGAAACGGCGCAGAAATTCTGCGCCGTTTTTGGTTATGGTCTTTCTGGCACGGCTCAGCGGTAGCCCACGACTGTCAGCGCGCCATCTTCGACCAGATATTCGGCGTAGCTGCCGGCCGCTTCTCCCGATCCGACGAATTCAACCCCTGTCGCCCCCTGGTAATCCACGTCGCCGCCATCGGCCAGGATTTCCAGCGCCTTGGCAAGCTCACCGGGCATGATCGTCTCGCCCGGGGCGTTGGCGACCATCTGGATCTGGTCGACATAGTCGCCCGGCTCGCTCGACCCGGCGGCGGCCATGGCCAGCAGCATCAGCGCGGCCGCGTCATAGCTTTCACCTGCATAGACGCTGGTGCCGTCGATGCCTGCGGCCTCGGCCATTTCCGCAAATTTCGCGGTGCCTTCGTTGTCGCTGCCCGGCGCGGTGCCGATGGTGCCGTCAAGGTCAGACCCGAACGCGTCGGTCAGCCCGTCACCGATCATGCCGTCGCCCAGTGCAAACATGTCGAATGCACCGCTGTCGAGCGCGCCCTGGATCACGCCAGCGCCGCCCTGATCGACATAGCCCAGCACGACCAGCGCATCACCGCCGGCAGAGGCCAGAGCCCCCACTTCGGCCGAGTAATCCGCTTTTCCGTCCTCATGCGGCGCGGTCAGCGTGACGGTGCCGCCTGCCTCTTCGAAGGCTGCTTCGAACGCGTCGGAAAAGCCCTTTCCGTAGTCGTTGTTGGTGTAGGTCACCGCGACCGAGGAGATGCCCTTGTCATTGAGGATCTGGGCCAAGATCTGGCCCTGGCGGGCGTCTGACGGCGCGGTGCGGAAGAACAAGCCGTTGTCTTCGGCTTCGGACAGGGCCGGAGAAGTTGCAGAGGGCGAGATCATGACCATGCCGTTCGGCACCGCCACATTCGCCAGGACCGCGCCAGTGACACCCGAACAATCGGGGCCCATCATCGCCTTGATGCCGTCGCTGGTTATCAGGCGTTCCGCCGCAGCGGTTGCCGCCGCGCTGTCGACGCAGGTGGAATCGACGCGGACCGGGCTGACTGTCGCGCCGTCAAGCAGCATGCCGCTGTCGGAAACTTCCGTGATCGCCATCTCGGCGCCGGTGGCCATCGCCGGGGAGAGGGATTCGATTGGCCCGGTGAAGCCAAGGATGATCCCCATCTTGATGTCGTTGGTGTGGCTGCCGGCAAAGGCACCGCCGGCCATCAGGGCACAGGCCGCCGTGGCTGTCAGAATTTTGTTCATGTTTCACTCCCATGTTGGAACATTGTGATGTCCAGCCCGAACGATATGCACAGTTCGGCAAAAAGAAAAGGCCTGAGACGCCGCATATGGCGATCCCTGACCCCAAGGTTTTCAGGGGGTTAGTCATGCGCGTTGTTTCAGTGGCGACGCGGCGTTTGCAGGTTTTCGCGGTCACGTCTGTGTCAGCGGACTTGCCCTTGCGTCAAGTCTCGCCAGTATAGGCCCGTAAGCTGTTGAAGCGAGGTGTCATATGCCAATTCCGAGACCTGTTGTCCCGTCGTTCGTCCCGTCGGTCGTCCTGTCACTTGTCCTGGCCACCGCGCTCATGGGCACGGCCATGGCGCAAGTGCGGTCCGACACGATTACCACCCGCGCAGGGGAGGTCACCGTGTCTGCCGTCGTGACGGGGCTCGACACGCCTTGGGCCTTCGGGTTTTTGCCCGGCGGGGACATCGTGCTGACCGAACGCGACGGCCGCGTCCTGATCGTCGCCCCGGGGCAGGGCGTGGCGGTGCTGCGCAACCCGCCTCAGGTGCATGTCAACGGGCAGGGCGGTTTGCTGGACGTCTTGGTGCCCCGTGATTTCGCGCAGAGCCGAGAGCTGTTTTTCACCCATGCCAAACGGCAGGGCGGGGCAAGCGGGACGGCTGTCACACGGGCGGTCCTGACCCCGGATGGCATTGCACTGATGGATCATCGCACCATATTCGAGATCGAACCGGGAAGCCGCGGCGGCCGTCATTTCGGCGCGCGGATCGCCGAAGCCCCCGATGGCACGCTGTTCTTGACGGTGGGGGACCGTGGAGACCGCCGGTCCGCGCAAGACCGCAGCCTGCACAACGGCTCGGTTCTGCGGATCAAACGTGACGGCTCGGTCCCTGATGACAATCCGTTCGTGGGGGCAAGCGGCGTGCAGCCTGAAATCTGGTCCTACGGCCACCGCAACCCGCAGGGCGCGGCCTTTGATGCCGAGGGCCAGTTCTGGGTGAACGAACACGGCGCGCGCGGCGGCGACGAGGTAAACCGGATCGTGAAAGGCGCGAATTTCGGCTGGCCCGTCATCGCCTACGGGCAGCACTATGCCGGCGGGCGTATCGGCGAGGGGACCGCGAAAGAGGGCATGGAACAACCGCAGACCTATTGGGACCCCTCCATCGCCCCGTCCGGCATGACCTTCTACTCCGGCAACATCGACGGCTGGACCGGCGATATGTTCGTTGGCTCACTCAAGTTCGACTACGTCGCGCGGCTCAGCGGTTCCCCCCTGCAAGAGGTCGAACAGATCAAGGGCGAAAGCACGCTGCGCGTGCGAGACGTGCGGCAGGGCCCGAACGGCGATCTGTGGTTCCTGAGTGTCGGCAACGGGGCGCTGTACCGGATGGGCCTGCCGAATAGCTGAGCGCCAGACCGCATGCGCATCGGAAAAATGACCAAGACGCACCCTGGCAGGACCACAGGCGGCAAACGCCGTATGAAAGGGCTGCGAAATGTCGCGCGCCGGGGACTGCCTGCGATACAGCCTGTCCGATGCGGGGATCGGTTTGCCGGGTCTCGGACCTACACTGATATCCGCGAGGCATGCGCGCCGCGCTCTCGGTAGGGTGTAGTTTCGTAATGCGCCCGGTAGCACTTGGAGAAATGCGAGGGCGACGCGAATCCGCAGGCCAGCGCCACGTTGATGACGCTCATGTCGGTTTGCATCAGCAGATTGCGCGCCTTTTGCAGGCGCAGTTCCATGTAGTACCGCTTCGGACTGCGGTTCAGGTAGCGGCGGAACAGACGTTCGAGCTGCCGGGTCGACATGCCGACCTGCTGGGCGAGGATCGACGGGCTGATCGGCTCCTCGATATTCTGCTCCATCATCTGGATCACCTTGCTGAGTTTCGGGTGACGCACGCCGATGCGGGTCGGCACGGACAGGCGCTGGGTATCCTGGTCGGTCCGGATGGAATTGTAGATCAGCTGGTCGGCCACCGCTCCGGCCAGCTCCTCGCCGTAGTCGTCGGCAATGATCTTGAGCATGAGGTCCACCGACGCCGTGCCGCCCGCGGTGGTGATGCGGTTGCCGTCCACGACAAAGATCGACTTTGTCAGCTCGACCTCGGGAAATTCCTCGGAAAAGCTGTCCTGGTTTTCCCAATGGATCGTCGCACGTTTGCCGTCCAGCAGGCCTGCCGTGGCAAGCGAATGGGCCGCGGTGCAAAGCCCTGCAACCGACAACCCGCGACGCGCTTCCCGGCGCAGCCAGTTGATGATGCGCCGCGTCGTGGCGCTTTGCACGTCGATGCCGCCACACAAAAGCGCCATGTCATCGCGGTTCAATTCGATCAGATCGGAATCGAGCTTGAACGACACCCCCGCGGAACAGGTCACTTCTTCGCCGCCCTCGCCGATGATTGTCCATTCGTAAAGCTGACGGTTTGCCATGCGGTTGGCGATCCGCAGTGCTTCGACCGCAGCGGCAAAGCACAGCATGGTGAAATCCGGCAGCAGAACGAAGACGAACCGGCGCGACCTTTTCGGCACGCGGTCAAGCTCGACAGTTTGGCGTGTGGGTAACATACAAGTCCAACTTTTAACTTTGCCCGGCGGCAGTTCGCAGAGCAGAAGGTCAGAAGTGGATGGCAGGGTCAAGCGGTCACGCAACGATTCCTGTCTGGTCAGACAAGGGCGCATTCGCTATATCGGGCGCGCTGACGTAGAGCGACGTGAACATCAATCGGAGTAGAGACGATGACCGAGTGGCATAAATCTGGCTGGCGCACGAAACCGCGGGTGCAGATGCCTGACTATACGGACCCGGCCAAGCTCGAGGCCGTGGAGGCCCAGCTGTCCAAGTATCCGCCCTTGGTCTTTGCCGGCGAGGCGCGCACGCTCAAGAAGGAACTGGGGGCCGCGTCGCGCGGCGATGCCTTTTTGCTTCAGGGCGGCGATTGCGCCGAAGCCTTCGACCAGTTCAGCGCGAACGGGATTCGCGACACGTTCAAGGTGATGTTGCAGATGGCGATGGTGCTGACCTTCGGCGCCAAGGTGCCGGTGGTCAAAGTGGGGCGCATGGCGGGCCAATTCGCCAAGCCGCGCTCCGCACCGACCGAGACCGTGGACGGGGTCGAATTGCCGAGCTACCGCGGCGACATCATCAACGACCTGCCGTTCACCGCAGAGGCCCGCATCCCCGATCCGGCGAAGATGCTGCAAGCCTACACGCAGGCGGCCGCGACGCTGAACCTGCTGCGCGCGTTCTCGACCGGTGGGTTCGCGGACGTGCACCAGGTCCATGGCTGGACACTCGGTTTCACGGAAAGCGAAAAAGCCTCGAAGTACCGGGATATGGCGAACCGGATCAGCGACACGCTGGACTTCATGAAAGCGGCCGGTGTCGACAGCGACCGGGCGCACACGTTGCAGACGGTGGACTTCTACACCAGCCATGAATCGCTCCTGCTGGAATACGAAGAGGCGCTGACCCGTCAGGACTCGACCTCTGGCAAATGGCTTGCCGGCTCCGGTCACATGATCTGGATTGGCGACCGCACCCGGCAGCCCGATGGTGCGCATGTGGAATTCGCACGCGGCGTCCTGAACCCTGTCGGACTGAAATGCGGCCCGACCACAACGGCCGAAGACCTCAAGGTGCTGATGTCCAAGCTGAACCCCGACAACGAAGAGGGCAAGTTGACGCTGATCGCCCGCTTCGGGGCCGGCAGCGTGGGGGAACACCTGCCGCGCCTTATCAAGACCGTGCAAGAGGAAGGCGCCAACGTCACCTGGGTTTGCGATCCGATGCATGGCAACACGATCAAGTCCTCGACAGGGTATAAAACCCGTCCGTTCGACTCGGTCCTGCGCGAGGTCAAGGAATTTTTCGCAGTCCATAACGCCGAAGGCACGGTTCCGGGCGGGGTTCATTTCGAGATGACCGGTCAAGATGTGACCGAATGCACCGGAGGTGTCCGGGCGGTGAGCGAGGAAGATCTGAGTGACCGCTATCACACGGCCTGCGATCCGCGACTCAACGCCTCCCAGTCGCTGGAACTGGCGTTCCTCGTGGCCGAAGAACTGACCGCGCGGCGCGAGGCTCAAGTGGCTGTCAAAGCGGGCTGACGCGACCGGGGGTCGTATTGAAGGCGGCCGGGCGGGTCCGAATGACTGCCCGGCCGTTTTAGATTTTGCAGATGTGTTTTCTGCCCGGCCACCGTTCAAAGCGCTGACAGACCGGTTTTTCTGATGCCCCGGCACGAGTGGCGGGACGCAGCACCCCTCAGGTATTGTCGATCACCAGCCTCAAACCGCCCGAGTTGCGGTGCGGCGCGACAGGACCGCAATTCACCGGATGTTCCTGCGTCTCCGCAAGATCGAACCGGCGCGCGCCGGATGCGGCACCTCCCTCGGCCACGATACCCCCGAGAAGATGGGCAATCCGGCCCTTGTGGTCCAGCAACGGATAGAGATGCATCTGCGCCACCGCATCGGTCTTGACTAGCGTCAGGCTCAGCATCGCGCTTTGGTCAAAGCAGCGCGCCAAGACATCATCGAATTCGACCCGCGCTTCGGGCGTCAGAAATACCGACAGGGGCATCCCGACAAGATCAGCGCCCAGGATGCCATTTACCGCGCCCCCGGTGATGCGCACCCGCGCGTGGTGCGGCCCGACGCGATCCACGAGGAACGCGTATTCCAGCGCGTCCTGAATTGCGCCCGGATCAATCGCCGCACGGCGCGGCACGCCGCCTCGTGCGGCGAGGCTGTGCCAATAGGCATCCAGTATCCGAAGCGCCCGCGCACCGTGCTGTTTTGTCCGTTCCGCGACCAGTGATCCATTGTGCATCCTGTCGGCTCCCATCCCGATCCTATGACAGGAGCCTACCACATTGCTGCCGCAATTCGGACGCAGTTCTTAACAGATGGTTAACACCCGCAGGTCCGACGCGGCTTGCATCGGCAGGGCGCAGCGCGTAACCCGATTTGCGACATTCAAAAGCTTCAAGGGGGACAGCATGCGCCAATCCATGACCGGCTTTGCCTCGGGGCAGGGGGCGGCGCTGGGGCTGGCCTGGTCCTGGGACGTTCGCAGCGTCAATGCACGCGGGCTGGATATACGTGTGCGCGTGCCGGACTGGATTGACGGGCTTGAACAGGCGCTGCGCGCTGCACTGACCAAACGCCTGTCACGGGGCAACGTGACCGTTTCGCTGCGGCTGCATTCGGCGGGGGCAGAAGCGACGCAGGAACTGAACACTGCGCAATTGGCGCTGGTTTTGGACGCCATGCAACGGATCGAACATGAAGCGATGATGCGCGGTTTGGCGCTGACCGCGTCGACCGCGGCTGACGTGATCACTGTGCGCGGCGTGATGGACATCCCGCAACACCAGGCCGATCCGACCGAACTGCGCACCGCGCTCATGGCAGATTTCGCGCCGGTTCTCGACAGTTTCGTCGCCGCGCGTCAAGCCGAAGGCGCGGCGCTGTCGCAGGTGCTGACCACCCAGATTGACCGGATCGCGGACCTTGTTGCGCAAGCCGGAACGGTTGCCGCGGCGCGCAAGGACGAACAGGTCGGGAAAATGCGCGCGGCGCTTGCGCGCGTGATCGAGGCGCAGGACAGCGTCGATGAACAACGCGTGGCACAGGAACTGGCGCTGATCGCGGTCAAGGCCGACGTGACAGAGGAAATCGACCGGCTGCGCGCGCATGTCGATGCGGCACATGCGTTGATGGCCGCGCAGGGCGCGGTGGGCCGCAAGCTCGATTTCCTGATGCAGGAATTCAACCGCGAAGCCAACACGTTGTGTTCCAAGGCGCAATCCGCGGCCCTGACGGCTGTGGGGCTGGAGTTGAAGACCGTGATCGAACAGATGCGCGAACAGGTTCAGAATGTGGAGTAGGACATGACCGACCGACGTGGATTGCTGATCATCTTGTCCTCCCCCTCCGGCGCGGGCAAAAGCACTTTGTCCCGGCAGCTTCTGGACTGGGATGACAGTTTGCGCTTTTCGGTCTCCGCCACCACGCGCCCGCCACGCCCGGCCGAAGTGGACGGCAAAGATTACCATTTCCTGAGCGAAGACACCTTCAAGCGCGATGTGAACAATGGCGACATGCTGGAACACGCGCATGTCTTCGGCAATTTCTATGGCAGCCCGAGAAAACCGGCACAAAAGGCGATCGATGCCGGGAATGACGTGCTGTTCGATATCGATTGGCAGGGGGCCCAGCAGATCGTCAATTCATCGCTGGGGCCGCACACGCTGTCGATCTTCATCCTGCCGCCCTCGATCAAGGAACTGGGGCGCAGGCTGGAGGCGCGCGGGCAGGACAGCCCGGAGACCATCGGCAAGCGCATGCTGAAAAGCTGGGACGAGATAAGTCACTGGGGCAGCTATGATTTCGTTCTGGTCAATGACGATCTGGACCAGACCTTCGAGAACCTGAAAACCATCGTGACAGCCACGCGGTTGCGCCGCCTGCAACAACCGTGGCTGGTGGATCATGTACGCAAACTGCAGGATGAATTCGAGGACCTGAAATGACACTTTATACCCTTGACGGGATCGCCCCCGACATTGCCGAAGACACCTGGATCGCGCCCGACGCAAACCTGATCGGGCGGATCATCATCGAAGCCGCGGCAAGCGTCTGGTTCTGTGCCACCCTGCGCGGCGACAATGAGCCGATCACAGTCGGCACGGGCAGCAATATCCAGGAAAACTGCGTGCTGCACACCGATATCGGTTACCCGCTGATCATCGGTGCGGGCTGCACCATCGGCCACAAGGTGATGCTGCATGGCTGCACCATCGGGGAAAACTCGCTGATCGGGATGGGCGCCACGGTCTTGAACGGGGCAAGGATCGGAAAAAACTGCCTGATCGGGGCAGGGGCGCTCATCACCGAGGGCAAGGAAATCCCGGACGGGTCGCTTGTCATGGGGGCGCCGGGCAAGGTGGTGCGCCAACTGGACGACGCCGCCATCGAGGGACTGCGCAAGAGCGCGCGCGGCTACCAGGCCAACATGCGCCGGTTCCGCGCCGGGTTGCAGCGCGTCTGACGCCGATACCTGCATGGTTTCCTGAAACTTTTGCTTGAAGCCACGCGTGACTGCATCACCCTTGCGTCAACCAAAAGCCAAAGGACGTGCGCGATGAAAGCCATCTGGGTCAGTTTGTGTTTGCTGTTTGCGGCAACCCTTGCCGCCGCTCACGAGGTTCGCCCCGCGATCGGCGACCTCCTGGTTTCGGAGGGGCAGGTCCAGATCACCCTGACGCTGAACGGTGAAGCGCTCGTCGCGGATGTCAGCCTCGAGGGGATCGACGACACCAATGCGCTCGAAGCCTCGGAGCAACTGGACCGATTGCGCGCGCTGGAACCGGATGCGCTGCGGACAGAGCTTGATCCGCGCATGCCGGGCTTTGTCGACAGCCTGAACGTGACGGCGGGCGACGATCCGGTTGATCTTGCCGTGACCGGGATCGACGTGGCCGAGGTGGGCAACACCGACCTTCCGCGCGACACGGTACTGACCCTGCAAGGTCCGCTGCCCGACGGCGCCGATACAATCGCCCTGACATGGCCGGCCGCCTATGGCGCGCTGGTGTTGCGTCAGCAGGGTGTCGACGACCCGTATACCGGCTATCTTGAAGGGGGCCAATCGAGCGGTGACATCCAGCTGGGCGGCGGCGACGCGGCCGGCGGCTGGACAACATTTGCGGATTATATCCCGGTGGGGTTCGATCATATCCTGCCCAAGGGTTTGGATCACATCCTGTTTGTGCTTGGCCTGTTTTTCCTGTCCACGCGATTGGCGCCGCTGCTTTGGCAGGTAACGTCGTTTACCCTGGCCCATACTGTGACGCTGGCCATGGCGGTACTGGGCATCGTGTCGGTCCCCGCCAGCCTCGTGGAGCCGCTGATTGCCGCCTCCATCGTCTATGTCGCGGTGGAAAACATCGTCTCGGACAAGCTGCATCGCTGGCGCCCCTTCGCGATCTTCGGCTTCGGCCTGTTGCACGGGTTGGGCTTTGCCAGCGTGCTGGGCGAATTCGGCTTGCCCGAGGGGCAGGTGATCCCGGCGCTCGTCGGCTTCAACATCGGGGTTGAACTGGGACAGCTCACGGTGATCGCGATTGCCTTCATCATTGTCTGGTACGCGATCCGGGTCGATCGCGGCCAAGCAGACGTTGCGCCCGCGCAGGCGCTCTATGCGGTGCTGGCAGTTCTTCTTGGCGGCGCGGGTTTTGCGATGAACACGCCCGGGTTCCAGGATGTCATGGGCGCCCCGGCGATCGTGTTCTTCTGGCCGTTGGCGGCGCTGTCGGTGCTTTGCGCGGTGTCTGCGACGATGGTCGATCACCTCGATGCGTATCGCCGTTTCGTGGCGATTCCAGCGTCGGTGGCGATCGCTCTGGTCGGCAGCTACTGGTTCGTGGAGCGGGTGTTTCTGTGACCTGAACCCGGCTGCTAACGCACCATTCGACGGCACACGCGCAACAGCAAGGGCCCCGATCCGTGCCGTTTTGCTTGAAAATCCGTGGATCAAGCTACAACATGGGGAGCAATGATCGCAAACAAGGCGCCTGACGACAACGACAGCCGGACGCCTTTTCCTTTATCACCCTGATTGACGAGATATCGATGCACAGTTTGAAAAACGTTCATCCCGCAGCCCATAGCTATGCCCAAGAGGTTGCAGACGGCACATTGTCCCGACGCGACTTCCTGACCCGCTCGACCGCGCTCGGCGTGACGGCCGCCACGGCCTATGGCCTGCTTGGCATGTCGAAACCTGCCAAGGCGGCCGCGCATGCGCAGGCGGGCGGAACCCTGCGGATCGAATCCAACCTCGTGGCGATGAAGGATCCGCGCACCTTCGATTGGCCGCAGTTGTCGAACTTCACACGCGGTTACCTTGAATACCTCGTCGAGTATCAGATCGATGGCAGCTTTGCGCCGGCTCTGCTCGAAAGCTGGGAGGCGAATGAGGACGCGACGGAATACACTCTGAATGTCCGCCCCGGCGTGACCTGGAGCAATGGCGATCCGTTCACGGCCGAGGACGTCGCCTTCAACATCGCCCGCTGGTGCGAACGCGAGGTCGAGGGCAATTCGATGGCGTCGCGCATGGAATCGCTGATTGACCCAGACACCTCCATGGCCCGCGACGGCGCGATCACCGTCGTGGATGATACAACCGTGCGTCTGAGCCTGAACCAGCCCGATATCACCATCGTCGCAGGGTTCTCGGATTATCCGGCGGCCATCGTGCACCAAAGCTTCAACGGCGATCCGCTGGACAATCCCATCGGCACCGGCCCGTACCGGCCCGAAGAATACAACGTCGGCATTAACGCCGTTCTGGTCCGCAACGAAGGCCATGACTGGTGGGGAGAGGGCGCGTATCTCGATCGGATCGAATATATCGATTTCGGCACGGAACAGGCCGGGATCGTTGCCGCCGTGGATTCCGGCGAAGTGGACATGGTCTACGAATCCATCGGTGAATTCATTTTGATGATGGATGGAATCGGCTGGACCAAGTCCGAGGCGGTCACCGCGAACACGGTGGTCATCCGGCCCAACCAGGAGGCCGAAATCAACGGCATGAAACCCTACGCGGACGCGCGTGTGCGGCGTGCCCTTGCCATGGCAATCGACAATCAGGTGGCACTCGAGCTTGGCTTTTCTGGCAACGGCCGGGTGGCTGAAAACCATCACGTTTCGCCGATCCATCCGGAATACGCCGAGATTCCGGCGCCCGTGCACGATCCCGAAGGCGCATATGCGCTGATGGAGGAAGCGGGTATGGCCGATTTCGAGCACGAGCTGATCTCTATCGACGACACCTGGCGCAAGAACACAAGCGATGCCGCCGCCGCGATGCTGCGTGACGCAGGCATCAACGTCAGACGCACCGTTCTGCCGGGATCGACCTTCTGGAATGACTGGATCAAATATCCGTATTCCACCACCGACTGGGCGCAGCGCCCGTTGGGGGTTCAGGTGCTGGCGCTTGCCTACCGTACGGACGAGCCGTGGAATGAGTCGGGGTTCTCGAACGATGAGTTCGACACGCTGCTGGCCGAGGCCATGTCCATCGCCAATGCCGATGAACGCCGCACGGTGATGGCGAAACTGCAAACGATCATGCAGGACGAAGGCGTGATCGTTCAACCATACTGGCGGTCGATCTACCGTCACCACGCGCCGAACGTGGTTGGCGCGGAAATGCACCCGACCTTCGAGATTCACGTGGCCAAGCTCGGCTTCGCTGCCTGATCCAGACCCGTTTTCCCTGCACGGCGCCAAACCGCCGGGCAGGGGATGTCCGCTGCAAGCCGCGCCGATGACAGGTGGGGCGTGACCCGGCATTTCCCGCACGCAATGGCTTGCGCCCATCCCGAAGCATCGCTATACGCACGTCACTGACACCGCAGGCGGGGTCGGGCCTTTGGGGGAGACATCCTCAAAAGTCCACCGGTTGTCCCCGATGGGATGATACCCCCGCCGAGGATTGAAACCGGAAAGGATAACGACAATGGCTCTTCCAGAGTTCACATTGCGCCAACTGCTTGAAGCAGGCGTTCACTTCGGCCACCAGACGCAGCGTTGGAATCCCCGCATGGGCGAGTTCATCTACGGCGCGCGCAACGGCATCCACATCATGGATCTTACGCAGACTGTCCCGATGCTCGACGCAGCATTGAACGTGATCCGCGAAACCGTGGCCAAGAACGGCCGCATCCTGTTCGTGGGTACCAAGCGTCAGGCCCAGCAGCCGATCGCCGAAGCTGCAGAAAAATGCGCACAATATTACATGAACCACCGTTGGCTGGGCGGCACGCTGACCAACTGGCAAACCGTGTCCAAGTCGATCCAGCGTCTCAAGAACATCGACGAACAGATGGAAGGCGGCGCCGAAGGTCTGACCAAGAAGGAACGTCTGGGCATGGAGCGCGAGCAGGGCAAACTGCAAGCGTCGCTCGGCGGGATCCGCGAAATGGGCGGTGTGCCGGACCTGCTTTTCGTCATCGACGTCAAGAAAGAGGCGCTCGCTGTCGCCGAAGCCAAGAAGCTGGGCATTCCGGTCGTCGCGATCGTGGACACCAACTGTTCGCCCGATGGTGTGGATTACATCGTTCCCGGCAATGACGATGCCGCGCGTGCGATCAGCCTGTACTGCGACTTGGTCTCGCGCGCCGCGCTTGATGGCATGACCGCGCAGATGGGCGCTGCCGGTGTCGATCTTGGCGCGCTCGAAGAAGCCCCGGTCGAAGAAGCCGTCACCGAAACGCCAGTGGGCGGTGTCTCGGACGAAGCCGTGCACGACGATGCAAAGGCGAAAGACGCGCCTTACGAGCTGGCGAACAAGGAAGGCTGAGCCTTCATCTGCATGTGATGCGAGGCGGGCATATCCGCCTAGCAACCCAACACATATTTGAGGAGAGCCAAGATGGCGATCACAGCTGCACAGGTCAAAGAACTGCGCGAAATGACAGGCGCTGGCATGATGGATGCCAAGAAGGCGCTGGTCGAAACAGATGGCGACATGGATGGCGCGGTTGATTGGCTGCGCACCAAGGGTCTGGCCAAGGCGGCCAAGAAATCCGACCGCACCGCGGCCGAAGGCCTCGTGGCCGTGAAGGTCGAGGGCGGCAAGGGTGTCGCGGTTGAGGTGAATTCGGAAACCGATTTCGTCGGCAAGAACGCCGATTTCCAGGCCATGGTTGCCTCCATTGCCGAGGCCGCCATGACGGCGTCGGATGTCGAAGACCTCGCGACCAAGGATGTCGGCGGCAAATCCGTGTCCGAGACGATCACCGACAAGATCGCGACGATCGGCGAGAACATGTCGCTGCGCCGCATGGCCTCGATCGAAGGCACCCAGGTCGTGTCTTACGTGCACAATGCCGCGGCAACTGATATGGGCAAGATCGGCGTTCTGGTCGCGCTCTCGAGCGAGAATGAAGCCTTCGGCAAGCAGGTTGCGATGCATATCGCGGCTGTGACCCCGGCGTCGCTGTCCGAAGCGGATCTCGATCCGGCCGTCGTCGAAAAGGAACGTCAGGTCCAGATCGACATCGCACGCGAATCCGGCAAGCCCGAGCAGGTCATCGAAAAGATGATCGAGGGTCGGATGAAGAAATTCCTCGGTGAAGTCACACTGCTTGGCCAGTCGTTCGTGGTGAATCCCGATTTGACCGTCGGCGCCGCCGCCAAGGAAGCCGGTGTCGAGATCACTGGGTTTGTCCGCCTCGAAGTCGGTGAAGGCATCGAGAAGGTCGAGGAAGATTTCGCAGCAGAAGTCGCTAAGGCGGCTCAGGGTTAATTTCCGCGCCAGAACATGACGTGGCGAGCGGCGCTGTCTGAATGGACAGCGCCGCTTTTCGTTACAACTTTTCGTTACAACAACACCGGGCACGTTTTGGGGACGCGCCACAACCTGGTGACGGATTATGGATCACGGGATGGATCCGCGCCGCGAAACACCAAGTGTCTTGAAAGAGGTCCACAGAGCCACAGAAATACATGCGGATGCGGACCTCACGTTCCTTGGCCATAATTGCCACCACTCACGGAACGTCGCGATTATGCCACCTTACGCGGCGTCAAGAAAGTCTGGATTTCCCGGGCTTACATTTTTTCACGTCCTGCGCGTCACTGGCGCACATTTATTGCGCACAGGTTGCCAGAGACAAGGCGCGGATCATCGTTTGTTTGCAAATCGGACGAAGCAAAGGCGCATTTTGTCTGCGCCCATGATCTGCGAATTATTTACATAATACTGATTATACGTAATCTTGATGTGGCCGCAAAGCGATAATGTCACCCATGGGCAAAGCAGAAGTGTCACTCTCTTCGCATAACGATGTGAGGATGAGCGGACATGGGATGGGTGATGATGAGCGAGCGCGAGTTGAACCGCGTGGAAGTTTTGGCGCAGGTCGATGATGGTCGGCTGAGCGTGGA
>NZ_JAIPUS010000062.1 GCF_020055675.1 Marivita sp. | reverse complement strand
ACGCGCCATCTGCGCATCCGTCAGCCAGAAAAGATCAGACATGTTCACCGCTCGTTTTCGGTCGGTGAATCACGCAAACTAGCGGAAATCAATGGGTAATGCTGCGGATTTCGCCTGGTTCCAGTTCGAGGGTGACACGTACATCGTTGGCAACACCAACAGCCCCACTTCACTTATTAATATGGCCGGAAATGGTACCAACTTCGAGAATGGTGTCGACAGCATCATCAAGATCGTTGGTACGGTTGACCTGTCCACCGCGTCTTACAACCAGACCGATGGTGCGCTCGAAATCGCCTGATCCTGCTCTCTAAGACGGATGCCTGTTGAAAGATAGGTGCGAAAAAAACAAGAACCCCCAGCTTCGGTTGGGGGTTTTATTTTTGACAATAGAAACAAATCGCTTGGGAGTGCAGCATGTCTAAGCCCAATCTACTCGAATTGCTTGATGCGTCTGGTCTCGCTCTGACTTTTACGAATATCAAACGCGCCATCGATACGTTGTATGGCAACGTAGGAGCGAACCTCGACAACCGTGATTGGGAAAAAATCCTGGCGTCGGGTAATGCGCTTGAGGCGGCTGAGACCGCTTTGGTGGAGCAGTATACTGATCCGGACTATCTCGAAACCAATGCCGCGCATGTTGTTGGATTGGGCTATTCTGCAGCGCAGGTTGAGTTAACATACCGTAACTTATCAGATCGCTTGGACGTCGAGCATGACAGGAGCTGGGCCACTGGTACGCCCTATGAACGTGTTGCCAGTTTGTCGGACAGCGCGCTTCAAGCTCAAGCGCAAAGCGACTACATTGCTGGTCTGCCTGTGCCGACCTTGACCATAAATTTGACAAACACAGGGATCAGTGTCGAGTCCTCCCTCAACGGGACATTCTTCATCGGTAATACCGAGCTTGTGAACTTAACCGCCGAGACTGCCAAGGCCTTAGAGGCCCAAGCGATGGTAACGACTGGGCAGCTCAAAGTGGAAGCCGACAATGGCAGGGAGAGCAGCCTCTCCTCCGAAACCATCACCCTTGGAACCACCGGCAACGATACAATCGATCGCTCTAGCGCCACAACGCAGGATGTCATTCATGGCTTTGGCGGCTCTGATACGATTGATGCCGGGGATGGCAACGACACCATTTATGGTGGAGATGGGGCCGATACCATCACTGGTGGCGCAGGTGCGGACCACATTGACGGTGGTATTGGGGCGGACGAATTCAGCTTTGCCGATATTGCAGAAGTTACTAGCGACACCTTGATTGATGGTGGAAATGACACCGACACGTTGGTGATTACTGCGGAGATCACAGCAGCGGTGGATTTGAACGCGACGGCGGGGCAAATCGTTAACGTTGAGAACTTGACGTTGACGGGTGGTTCGACGGCAGCTGTGACGCTTGATACGGATATGACTGGCGTGACCCTCGGCGCGGCTGGCTCGGTTGTTCTAAATGATGGGGCTCAGAGCGTAACTGGAAGCGCGGGTAATGACACGGTTGCGGTTGGAGACCTGACAGCAACTGGGACATTGGCCCTTGCGGCTGGTGCGAACGTCGTGACTGTTAGGGACGGTGCTGTGTTGGACAACGCCACGATCACTGCCACTGGCGGCACCGCAGCGTTAACCATTGAAGACAACGCGTCAGTCACCCTGAATAAGACAAACTATGACCTGTTCAACACGACTGGTATTAGGCCTAGCTGGCCCGAAGCTGCATATTTGGGCTTTTGCGAGAACATGAGGGGAACAAAATGCCTGATTGACGGTCTGTTCTGATATTGGATGATGCTTGCGTCTGGAGGGGTCATGATAGAGCAAGCATTTGCCTCGGTGTGGGGGCTTTCGTATTCGGATTTTGAATTTCTCAACCGTTTTGGACCGAAGTCGCGGGTCGCAATTGCGTGTCAGCTTCTTTATTTTCGGCAGTATGGCCGATTTCCTGCCGACCGCGTTGAACTGGACCCTGATGTGATCGCATACGTTGCTGACCAGATTGGGGCGGCAGACGATCTTTCCTACTCTTTTTCCAGCGATACCGCGCGACGGCAACGTGCGAGCATTCTCGATTTTTTGGATTTCGTCGCGCTTCTGATCGTGACCGCGCCAATCTCCAGGCCTGGATGATTGAGCAGCTTGGTGGGCAGGACCTGACCTTGGCAGACTGGATCGAACGTGGTTTTGATCAGGCGCGGCAGGTGGGCGTTTTTATCCCGTCAGACAAGATCATGGAACGCCTTGCCCGCGCTGCCCGCCGGGATTTCCGCGATGGTTTTCTGATGCGCGTAGGTGCGCTGCTCCACGCCGGAGCCATTGAGCAATTGGAGTGGGCGCTCTTGTAGCCTTTGGCCGATACGGGGTTTCAGCGACTGAAGGATGATGTGGGCGCGGCAACGCTGGAAAGCGTGTTGCTGGCAGCTAGGAAGGTGTCCTTTGTCGATGGCCTCGATCTACCAATGGCTGTTCTTGATCGGGTTGAGCGGGGATGGATTGCGCGGCTTGCGCGTCAGGTAGAAGGTGAAACCGCCTCGGAAATGCGCCGTCATGCCCCCGAGAAGCGCCTCGGACTTCTTGCGGTCTACCTGATACATCGCCGCTCGCAGCTGATCGACGGCCTCATTGATTTGCTGTTGGAGGTGGTTCATCGTCTGGGAACACGATCGCGCCGCAAGGTCATTCAGGGCCTCGCGGCCGATATAGGCGCGGTTCACGGCAAGGAACGGTTGCTTGTCGAGATCGCCATGGCCGCGTTGGATCATACCGAGGGCCGGATTGAAGACGTTATCTTCCCTATCGCTGGAGCGGGTAAGCTCCGGGCAGTCGTTGACGAACATCGCGCCAAGGGTACCTTGGACACGCGCATCCAACAAACCATGCGCAACTCATATGCCAGCCACTACCGCCGCATGTTGCCACCGTTGCTCCGAGCTTTGCGATTTCGGTCGAACAACGCAATGTGGCATCCGATATTATCCGCCTTGGATCAGATTATCCGGTTTGCGGAAGCTGGTCGCCGGGTGGTTTCTGAAGATGATACTCTAGCAGGGATTATCCCCGGGAAATGGTGCAACACAGTCATTGACGAGAACGGCCGGGTCAATGTTGTGTCCTTTGAGCTCTGTGTGCTGACGCAACTGCGGGAACGCATCCGTGCCAAAGAAATCTGGATTGAGGGCGCGGACCGGTACCGCAATCCGGATGATGATCTGCCGGGGGACTTTGCCGCGCGCCGAGACGCCTACTATGCCGATCTGGGGCTGTCACGTGACGTGCAGAGCTTTGTCGCGGGCGTTAAGGCGGACCTGGAACAGGAGCTTCACCTGCTGAATGCAACCTTGCCTGACAATGACAAAGTGCGCCTGCGGTGGGGCGGGGAGAACCGGATTTCCGTAACGCCGCTGGCGCCGGCTCCAGAGCCGGCTGGTCTGGCGACGCTGAAAGCCGAGGTTGCCCGGGCTTGGCCGATGACCGGGCTTTTGGATGTTCTCAAGGAAACCGCCCTCAACACAGGGTTTCTGAACAGCTTTCAGACATCGGCCAGCCGGGAGGCTTTGCCAGATGTCGTGCGAAATCAACGCTTGCTGCTCTGCCTTTACGGCTTGGGAACCAACGCGGGCTTGAAACGCGTGGCCGCCGGTTCTCCCGATGTCAGTTATGACGAACTCTTGCATATCTGGCGGCGCTATATTGACCCTGCTTCCCTCAAGGCAGCGTGTGCGCAGGTTGCCAATGCGACGCTGGAAATCCGCAACCCGGAAGTTTGGGGTGCGCCGGGCACGACCTGTGCTGGGGATTCCACCAAGTTCGGAGCGTGGGACCGCAACCTGATGACGGAATGGCATGCGCGCTATGGTGGACGCGGCGTCATGATTTACTGGCATGTCGAGCGGCAGGCAACTTGCATTTATTCGCAGCTGAAACGCTGTTCGTCTTCCGAAGTGGCCGCCATGATTGAGGGCGTCTTGCGGCACTGCACTGACATGGAAATCCAACGGCAGTATGTAGACAGCCACGGACAAAGCGCTGTCGGCTTTGCTTTTTGCCATCTTCTGGGATTTGAGCTTGCGCCACGTCTCAAAGCTATCGCGCGCCAAAAACTCGCCCTTCCGAGTGCGGGTATGCGAGGGCAACTGCCTAATCTGTTGCCAATTCTGTCAGGCGTGATCGATTGGGGTGAGATCGAACGCCAGTATGATGAAATGGTCAAATACGCAGCCGCCATGCGGCATGGAACGGCTGACCCGGAGGCCATCCTGCGCCGGTTTGCGCGATCGGATATGATGCACCCCACCTACAAGGCGCTGGCGGAGCTTGGCCGCGCCACCAAGACGATATTCCTGTGCCGATACCTTCGGTCCGAGGCGTTCCGCCGGGAAATTCACGAAGAGCTGAACGTCGTGGAAAACTGGAACAGCGCCAACAGCTTCGTATTCTTCGGCAAGGGCGGCGAAATCGCAACCAACCGTGTGCGGGACCAGGAAACCGCCGCGCATGCGCTGCACCTGTTACAGTCGTCATTGGTCTACGTGAACACGCGAATGGTGCAATCCGTCCTGCGTAACCCCAATGTGGTCGCACGCTTGTCCCCAGAGGACTATCGCGGCCTGTCACCGCTCATTTATCTACACATCAACCCTTATGGCCGCTTCGAGGTCGATCTGGATAAGCGGATCGATTTTGAGCCTATGGCCGCTTGAGGAGGTCCGACATGCCCACATTCAAGAAACCCCGCAAGAAATCATCTAGCGCCTCCCGAACTTCAGAGCTGAAGTCATTGCCCAACGCCGCCGCGCTTGAGGACTTGGCGAGACGCATCGATATGCACCCAGATGATGAGGCTCTCAGCGAGGCGCAATTTCTGATGTACGATGCCTGGGAAACGCCTGACGGGCGCAGCCGTGCAGCGCTAGCGCGCCAGGCCCTGAAAATCTCGCCGTTCTGTGCGGATGCTTGGCTCACCCTCGCAGAGCGCTCAACCCTTTCAGTGGTAGATCGGCGAGAATACCTCGAACGCGCAGTCAAAGCAGGTGCGTTGGCGCTTGGAAAGAATGGCTTCCAGGAATACGCAGGTAGTTTCTGGGGTTTTCTGGAGACCAGGCCCTATATGCGGGCCCGTCATATTCTGGCAGAAGATCTTTGGCAGGCCGGTGAGCGTGAGGCCGCCATTGATCACCTGCGCGAAATGCTTGTTCTTAACCCAGGCGATAATCAGGGGCTTAGATACGTACTGCTCTCATGGTTGCTGGTGATCCGTGACGATGCTGCCGTCGAAGAGTTGCTCAGAGAGCACGATGATGAGGCCAGCGCTTTCATGTGTTACACGCGAGCTCTATTCGCGTTTCGAAAGTCCGGCGACAACGAAATCTCGCGCCGGACCGTCGCCGAGGCTTGGGAGTGCAATTCTCATGTTCCGGCCCTTCTGGCACGACGTGGTCGGATCCGAGCCGAAGACCCGGGGTATTACACACTGGGCGGTGAAGATGAAGCTGCCTACTATCTGGAGGAGTACGGGTTCGCCTGGAAAGAGACGCCCGGCGCGGTAGATTGGCTGGTCGATGTCACGAAGGACCTGAAACCGCGGCAGCGGGGCCACAGACGGGATGAGACGCTGCACTAAAGCCGTCATTAAGGGTATACCCAAAGCGGCGCGGCGCGTGAACACTGAAACACACCGCTTTTCTGTTCACTTTGGGTCTGTTTCGAGATAAAGAACAGATCATGTCACAGGCACACCCAGAATGAACACTTATCAGGCCAAAATCGGATATGCGCGCACCTCGACCGTCGAACAGAATCTCGATGCGCAAATTGCTGCCTTGAAAGCGGCCGGTTGCGGCATG
>NZ_JAIPUS010000061.1 GCF_020055675.1 Marivita sp. | reverse complement strand
CAACGGGATCGGTGTTGGTCTGGGTGGTCAGAGCCGCGATTTCGCCCCTGGCGAATTCCGAATATGTCCCATCAGGATAGGCGTTCAGAAACGCCTCGTAGCCTTTGATTGTCGGATCGGCCTGCACCGCGTCAAACATGGCTTGCTCGTCGTCCGACGGGCCTGTCGGCTCCGGGCGGGCCGTGGCAACGGTGTCGTCTGCAAGCTCGTTTTCGATGGCCTCTGCCAAGAGGGTGCGTGCCTCGTCGGCATAGATGCTGTCGGGGTATCCCCGCAAAAACAGCATGATCTGGACAGGGTCTCTGGTGGCCTGGACGGATGTCCAGAGCTGCCGCGCGGCGAGGTCTTCGGGCGTTTCCCGGGGGGCATCTACGAAGGTGAAGTTGTTGGTCAGCGACGATGTATCCCATGGCGTTTGCAGGCCGTTCGTCTGGTCCAGCACGGAAATGCGCACCTGTTTGAACATCTGCTCGACCGGCACGCCCGGCTTGGATATTTCCCGAGAGAGTGCCAGCGTGAACGGGCTGTTTTGCCCGGTTCCATCGAGCGCGACCGCGCCGGGCGACGTGGCATAGGACAGGAACGTGCCGGTCGGCGCTTTCATTTCGGCCAGGCCGGGGGAATCGAATTCGGCCATGTCGATGAACGGGTTGTCACGGCACGCGTCGAGAATGACGAAATTCGTGCGGTTGCGTGCGGAGGCCATTTGCCGAAGAACGGATTGCGCCTCCACCCCTTCGAGATCGAGGTCTGCCGCATCGTTGAGCTCGACATCCACGGGCAGAAGGTAGTTGTTTCCAAAGCTCTGCACACCATGCCCGGCGTAGTAGAAAAGCCCGGTCGTGTCGGCTCCGCCGTTTCGCAGCTTGCGTCCGAAATCCGACAGGGCGCGTTTCATTTCGGTCTGTGTCGCGTCGATCAAGAGCGTAACGTCGAAACCGATTTGTTCGAGGGTTGACCCGATGAGTTGCGCATCGCGGGTCGGATTGTCGAGCGCCGAAACAGTGGTGTAGCTGGAATTGCCAACGATCAGGGCGATCCGCTCCTGCGCGGCGACATCTGCAGCCGTTGCGGTGGTCATCAGGGCTGCGGCGATGGTGGTGGCCTTAATTCGGGTGCCCAGACGTCGTATCCAGTCGGTCAAAGCGTCCTCCTACAATTTTGTGGTGCTGAAATTCGGGTCGCGCTATGCTAGTGTTTTATTGCAGAATGAGTCGCTTGTTCTATGCAAGCATACAAGTTTTATGTTAATCTCAAAGTCAAATACCTTTTTACTATCTTAATCCTTTGGCGCAAATTATCTGCGAGGTAATTATGAAAATCACTTTTCTTCGTGTTTTCTGTGTCGTCGGCCTTTTGATGGCACTTCCGGTCGGGATGGCTTCTGCACAAAGCGACGATCCTTTCGAACACGGCTGGAATTTGGATGGTGAGGCATCCGAACTGAGGTTTTTGTCGGTCAAGAAGTCAAAGATCGCCGAGACGAGTTCCTTTGCCACGCTTTCGGGCCGGATCACCGAAGACGGACGGGCCCAAGTGCGGGTGTTGCTCGACTCGGTCGATACCAAGGTCGATTTGCGGAACGTCCGCATGCGATTCCTGTTCTTCGAGACGTTCCGATATCCTGAAGCGATCATCACGACACAGTTGTCTGCAGAGCAAGTGACGGATTTGCACATCACGCGCCGCAAGGAGATCGAGCTGCCCTACACGCTGACGTTGCGGGGTCTGACGGTCGAGCGAACGGCGGATGTCGCGGTGACGCTGATCGACAATGACCGGGTTGTGGTCTCGTCCATCACGCCGATTGCGTACACGCTGGAAGAGCTTGATCTGGAAGAAGGCCGGGCGAAGCTGGAGGAGGCGGCGAATGTGGACATCACACCGGTGGGTGTGGTCAGCTTCAACTTCGTTTTCAGCCGGGCCCAGGAGGGAACGCCCCCCGATCTGCCCGACGCGGTCCTGACCCCCGCAGCGGTTGCGCTCGAGACCAAGGGCGTGATGTCCGAGGAAGAATGCCTTGGACGTTTCGAGATCTTGTCGCGGACGGGGAATATCTTTTTCGCATCCGGCAGCACGCGGCTTGATAACAAGAGCGTTCCGCTTCTTGAGAACCTCCAGGATATCGTTTCGCGCTGCCCGTCTGTGACGCTTGAAATCGCGGGACACACCGACTCCATCGGCAGCGACGCGCAGAACCAGTCGATCAGCGAACGTCGCGCGGCGTCGGTCGTCGCCTGGTTGCAGGACAAGGGCATTGCGCAAGATCAGCTGGTTGCTGTCGGTTATGGTGAGGACCGTCCAATCGTCGCGAACGACACGCCCGAAAACCGCGCGCGCAACCGCAGGATCGAATTCACCGCGCTGGTGGACTGAACCGGGAACCAAAGCGGGTATCAGAAACGGCGAAATGAAAGGGGCACCAGCGTAGGCGGTGCCCTTTTTTGGTCCGGGAAGCTTACGATCACGCGACCGAGAACGGATCGTCCAGAACTCCCGCGACGGGCATGAGGAACTCGCCATTGTTGCTGTTCAGCGCGGCGTCATGGAAGTCGTCGATGGCCGCGACCGCATCGTTGATGCTGGACTCCGACCCGGTGAACAGTTCCATCGCGGCGGACGCATTCTCGACATCCGACATGCCTTTGTGGACGGCAAAATAGGCGCCAATATCGGTCTTGTTGGCAAGGTAGGAGCGGTCGGCAAGCTGCTGGTCGATGAAGTCTTGTGTTGCATCCGCAGGCGGATTCGCCTTGGCGCCATCCAATATACCGAGAATTGCGATGTCTCTCCCGATACGACCAGAGTCTAACTCGTTGACCCAGAAATCGAACCCTTCCTGATCAGGGATACGTCCCAGCACGTTTTCGTAAATCGTTGCAACCAGTTCCGAATTGCTGAGATCGGATGGGTAGGCGGCGATTGTTTCATCTTGATCGACAAACAATGCCGCAGATTCCGCAAGTGTCGTTCCTTCGTTAAACCTCGTGCCCCAGAAGTTCAAGCCGACCGCATCCGGCGCTCGGTTGAAATAGGCGATATAGAGTTCGATGAAGCTTTCGAAATCGCTTGCGGACAAGCTGGCCGGCCCACCGAACTTTTGCAGGTTGAAAGGAGCGTCGCTAGAATTCCTTTCGAAGTTCAGGAATTCGACATTGACCAGGGTATCTTCGCCATTACCGCTCCCGCGCCGGTCTTCGATGACCGTTGATTCGGCACTGAGCGTCAGTGTGTAGGCGCTCTGCGGGCCACTGAAATCCGCCGTGTCGATCCCGCCACCGCCATTGAGCACGTCATTGCCCCGCCCGCCGTTGAGGAGGTCGTTGCCGGCGTCTCCGATCAAGGTGTCATTTCCGCCCTCGCCGAAGAGACTGTCTTGATCGGCACCACCATTGATCAACTCGGCAAGGTCTCCGCCGCGCACGAAGTCATCCTTCGCACCGGTGAAGATGCGATTGGCATTTTCGCCGCCGCCGTTCGGATTGATCCGCGCGGCAATGCCCGGCAGCGTATCCACGACGACGACATTCTCGTCGTCGGCAGAGTAGCCGGGCCATCGCGCGATGATGTCGGATACGTTCACTGGCTTTTGCGTGTAATCGATGCTGAAAAGCAGCGTGCCGCTGACCGAATACACCTCCATCGATTCCACGGTGCCAGAGAGCTGGTTGACCGTTGACGGTGAATTCTTGGCGAACTCCCCCTTCAGTTCGATGGTCAGGAAGTCACCGGTGACGCCTTCGATGAAATAGGCGTTGGTTCCCGTGGCTCTGACCAGTTCACTGTTGCTGTTGGTCAGGCTGAAATTCGCCGGCTGCTCCGACAGGATATTCGGACGCATGAAGATCAACGCGGGTCCGCCGGTCGGGATGGTTTCCGTGTCGGGAATGTCGGCCAGGAGGCGTTGGGAGGCCGTGCCGAATGATTGTGGCGGCTGCTCCGACGCGTCAGTGTCCGATATGGACCGCCGCGCCAGGCTCAAAGGGTCCAAGCTGAACGGGTCACTTGCGTTGTAATCCACCTGGTAGCCAAGGTCCTGCATGGCCGCAACGGTCAGGGAACTCAGCGGGTTGTCGGCGACGTTGGGCGGGCGAGGAATCGAGCCTGCTCCGCGGAATTGCAGCAACGGTGTCATCAGCTCTTGCCCCAGAATATCTTCACCCCAGTATTCTGCGGCCAGCGCGCCGTCGGCACCGTCCTCGAGCACATTGATGCCATTCAGGTCGTCGGACAGCTCTTCGATTTCGCGCAGGGCGTTGAAACCGGTATAGGTCGCAACGCCATCGGCCTCGTCGACCAACTCGAGTTCTTCCCAGAGCCGTCCGAACCCGAGGGCACGCCCGATCGCGTTGGCTGCAAGCTCATCGAGGTTGAGACGCATTTTGTCTGCTTCTTCCGTGTCCACGAAGACGCGGGAAAAGGTCGGGAGAGAGGCCCCGTTTCCGGTTTCCACGGGCCGCTGATCCAGAACGAAGGAATTCGCGACGATCGGATGCTCAACCCCTTGGAAGGCAAGATCGATGTCGGCGAAAGTCACGTCAATCAGGATGTCATCGACATAGCCGACTTGCTCGACCAGCGCGTAAGGCAGATCGCCGGTGATGACCTCTTCCCAACGCTCCACGGCGTCTTCGAACGCCTCGGTATAGAGATCGGGATAATCATCCGAACCGAAGCGCAGGGTGATGTTGAAATCGCCGTTGTCCAGCGGTCCAAGGTCGTTCAGCTCAAGGCGGTATTGCCCGGTCAGGCCGCCGAAGCCGCCGGCCGAGAGGAAGTATGTCCCGCTCTGTTCTGTCACGAATTCAATCGCACTGCTGGTGCCGGCTCCGCCGTCGTCATTGCCGGTGTTCTGGATCAGGACGCCATCGGAATCGTAAATCCCGTTGAATACTGGATCGGCAATCGCGCTGCCCCCCGTAGGCACAAGCTCGATACGGTAAAGTCGTCCGGCGGCCAGTTCAGCCTCGAACCAGTCGGCGTCTTCGGAAAAGTCGATCCGTCCGGTCGCCGCCCCGTTTGGCGCGATGCTGCCGTCGGTTCCGACATCGGACGCGTAGTCGTCGCGAACCCCCAAGTCCGCGACGGAGACCGAATAGGTGCCGGTCCCGTCATCGAAGCTCGCGACTTCGACAAAATACTCCCCTGACGTGGTCGGCGTGAAATAGGACAGGCTGTCAAGACCCTGACCGCCATCGTCGAAGCCCTGGAAGAAATCCACCTGTTCACCCGACGTGAAGACACCGACGATATTCGGGTCCGCGAGTGTGCCGGAATTCGAATCCTGTCCCTGGATGCTGATCGCGTAGGTCGTGCCCGATTGCAGAGAAACGCGGAACCCGTCGATATCGCCGATTGCTTCGATCTCGCCGGTGGTTTGTCCTCCGACCGACACGGTGCCGAAACCGCCGGCGATTCCGGGCAGGAAGTCGTCCAGGTATCCTGCAAAATTCACGGTCAGCGTGTAGTCGCCGATATTGAGATCTTGTGCGCCGGCGACCTCGACGAAATAGGTTCCGTCTTCGGCGACGGTCAAGCCATCCACCAACGCGTTGGTGTCGACGCCGCCATTGTTGTCTGCGCTGCCCGCAACAGGGGCGCCGGTGCTGCCGAACACGCCGATGATCTCGGGATTGGGGAGTGATCCGCCTCCGGTGGAGGCTCCTTCGAGCGCGATGTCGTATTGCACGCCTGCCTGCAGCGTCACCTCGAACCGGTCGCGGTCGCCTTCGCGTTCGATAAATCCGGTTGTCGGGACATCCACCATTGCGGTTCCGAAGACGTCCGCGAATTGGCCGGGCAGGAAATCATCTGCCGCGCCAAGCGACGTTACCGTCAATTCGTAACCGCCGAGGCCGAAGGGTGTGTGGCTGCCGACCTCGATCTCGTAGCGATTGCGCGTGTCGATGAGCAGCACTTCCGGGTCCTCGAGCACCGCGTTCCATTCGGCGGGCGATACATAGCATCCGG
>NZ_JAIPUS010000011.1 GCF_020055675.1 Marivita sp. | reverse complement strand
CCGTCATATGGCGCGGCCTCTCTCGCCTCGCCGACCTTGTCGAAGGCGCGCGCATCGCAGAAACACCGCCAGCGGAGACATATGGGTAACTGCAAGCCGATTGGGGCCGGACGCGAAATGTTGCCTGTCATACCCGACTGATCCGCGTGTCGCGTGGCTTGCGCGCCTCCGCCCCGGGGGAAATTTCGCCGGCCGGGTCCAAAACCGTCTTTTTTATTGCTCCGTGCGGGTGTTTTTGCCACGTTTGCCCGCGTTGGCGGCCCGGTCATCCGGGGCCAGGAATGTCACAGGGAGACAGTGATGGGTAAGAGAGACGAATTGATCGCGCAGTATGCGGACGACCTGAAAAACAAATGCGGCATGACGCCGGACATGGACCTTTTGACCAAGGTAACGATCGGGTGCGGTCCCGCGATTTACAACGCGGATGCGTCCACCGTGGCAGGCTCGCAGCCGTCCGAGCTCGAAACGGTCAAAAAGAACTTCCTGATAAAAAAACTGGGTCTGCAAGATGGGCCCGAACTGATGGATGCGATCAATTCGGTGATCGAAACCTACGGCAAGTCCGAGCGCAACAAGTACCGGGCCGTGGTCTATTACATGCTGACCAAGCATTTCGGCAAAGACGCCGTTTACGCCTGAGACGCGTTGGCGGATGCAGGGTCTGGACCCTGCCAACAAGGGCGCTTTGCCAGGAAGCGTCCTTTTCTTCGGGGTTGCTTCAAATCCGCAGGACTTGCCATTTGGCGGACCGGCAAGATTGCTGTAGACAGAGCGAGACGGTCAGGATGACCGAAACCATATTCAGTTGACGCGCGTGGTGACTTGGGAGCGCGGGGACGGAGGGTTTCGGCGTTGACCGGAGCCCTCCGTTAAATTCAAAACAGCGTGACAACCGCCCCGATCACGGCAGACCCGATCGCTGCATACCCCGCGTCGAGCAGCGCCAGCGCGACAGGCTGTCCGGCAAAACCATAGCTCGTGGCGATCCAGGGCGCGGCGAAACAGACTCCGATGCCAAGCCCCGAGGTAAAGCCTTTCCCGACGGTCACGATTCCCAGCATGTCGAAGGCATAATACATCGTTGCCGCGACGATGATCGCTGAAAGGAAGCTGACAAGGTAAGGTGCCGGGCGTGCCCTGGTGACGGGTCTGCCCGCCGCGTCGGTCTTAACGCCCGAGGCTCCAATCCAGGCTTTCGCGAAAATGCTGTACCAAAGCGCTCCAGACAGCCAGCCAGCAAACGCCGCGGCGACAATTGCACCGAGCCCCGACATCAGGAATCCAACCCGGCCATTTCGCAGACGATCTGCCATTCGTCTTCCGTTACCGGCTGCACGGACAGGCGCGAATTTTTGACTAGCACCATGTCCTGCAACCGCGGCTCCAGCTTGATTGCATCAAGCGTTACGGGCGTCCTAGCCGGGGCAATGGCCTTGATATCCACGCAGTCCCAGCGCGCATCGTCGGTCGTGCTGTCAGGATGCGACTCGGCAATGATCTCGACAGTACCGACAATGGATTTCTCTTTCTGCGAGTGGTAGAAGAATCCGCGATCGCCCATCGACATCTCGCGCATGAAATTGCGGGCCTGGTAATTGCGGACGCCGTCCCATTCTTCTCCGGCGTAACCCTTGGCGACTTGATCGTCCCACGACCATGTCGAGGGTTCCGATTTGAACAACCAGTACTTCAAGGCTCGATCACCCGCTTCCAGGCGACCAGATTGACGTTTTCGAACAGCCCTGCCTTGGCGTAGGGATCATTGTCGGCCCAATCCCGGGCCGCGCTCATGTCCTTGACGTCCAGGATGACAAGAGATCCGATCATCTGACCGTCGTCATCCAGAAGTGGCCCGGCCTGTTCAACAACACCGGTCGCGTCGATGTAGGCAAGGTGGGCGTCGCGGTTGGCTTTTCGCGTCTCGAGGGCGCCCGTTTTGTCACGGGCCATCAGGGCTATGAGCATTCATTCTTCCTTCAATGGGCGGGTCATAAGTGTATCTATTGCATCCGAAATCGTCAGGGACCCGTCAAGAAGATGCGTGACGGTTCGCGTTATCGGGAGGTCGAGTCCCCTGTCCTTGGCGCTTTCGGTCATGGCATGCGCGGTGGCGGCGCCTTCGACGGTGATGGACGGGTCAAAGATGTCTCCACGGCCAAGCGACAGGCCAAGGCGGTAGTTGCGCGACAGGTCCGAGGTGCAGGTCAGGGTAAGGTCACCAAGCCCTGACAGTCCTGAAAGCGTATCGGTGTGGGCGCCAAGTGCCGATCCGATCCTTTGCATTTCCGCAAAACCCCGCGTCATTGTGGCGGCCCTTGCACTATCGCCCAGACCGGCCCCGATCACCGCGCCACAGGCGATGGCAATGACGTTCTTGAGCGCGCCGCCCAGTTCGGCCCCGACCGTATCGGTTGTGCGATAAAGACGCAGCGTGGGCGTCGTCAGAAGCGATTGCAGGTGACGTCCCGTATCAGGGTCCGCGCAGGCAAGGGTGAGCGCGGTCGGTCGTCCGATCGCGATGTCGGCGGCAAAGCTTGGGCCCGTTAGGATCGCGACCGAGGAGGCCGGCTTGCACTCTTGGATGACGCCGGTGGGGCCGAGCCCGGTGGATAGTTCTATGCCCTTGCAGCAGGCGACCAATGGCACATCGGGAAGGCTGCGGTTGTCCAGGGTGTTTCGCAGATTTTGCAGCGGCACAGCAATCAGGATCGCGGTGCTGCCGGACAATGCGTCACTATCGGTCGTCACGGTCAGCGGATCGGGGAAGCGGGTGCCAGCCAGATAGGCTCTGTTCTGGCGCGACCTGGCCATATCCTGCGCCTGGTCCGGACGCCGCGCCCAGAGCGTGACGGGTTGTTGCGCCTTGGCAAGGGCAATGCCCAGTGCTGTGCCGAACGCGCCCGCGCCGATGACGCCAATCATGCCTTTGCCCCTTTCTTGCCGCCGCCGACGGTGAAGGGAGTCCGCGTGTCCAAGGGCCAGCGTGGGCGCGCCGACAGGGTCAGGTCGTCTGCCCCCGTCAGGGCCAGGGATTCTGCCCCGGCAAAAGCGATCATGGCGGCGTTGTCGGTGCATAGCGCGAGCGGCGGGGCGACGAAGGGCAGACCATGTTCGCGCGACAATGTCTCCAGGGCGGCCCGAAGCGTGGTGTTTGCGGCAACCCCGCCGGCGACGGCAAACCCGGTGATCTCTTGGCTCGCGGCCAGGGCGCGGCGCGATTTTTCTTTCAGCACGTCGCGCACTGCGGCTTGGAACCCCGCGCAAAGGTCGTTGACATCCTGCGCGCGCAGGCCGCCCTGATCTGAAACCAGTTGATCGCGTTGTCGCAGCAGCGCGGTTTTCAGCCCTGAAAAAGACAGGTCACATCCCGGTCGGTCCAGCAGCGGCCGCGGGAAGGCAAAGCGTGTCTCATCCCCGTCTTCCGCGCGCCGTTCAACGGATGGACCGCCCGGTTGCAGCAGCCCCAGCAGGCGGGCGGTTTTATCAAAGGCTTCGCCCGGGGCATCGTCGATGGTGCTTCCCAGTCGCGTAAAGGCAGTGGGACTCTCGACTCGCAAGAATTGGCAATGGCCTCCGGACACCAGGAGAATGAGATAAGGATACTCCATGCCATCCGTCAGGCGCGGTGTCAGCGCATGGCCTGCAAGGTGATTCACCCCGATCATTGGCTTGCCGGTGGAGACGCTCAGACCCTTGGCCATCATCACGCCGGACAACACCCCGCCGATCAGGCCGGGACCCGCGGTCACGGCTATGGCATCGATCGCACCAAGAGGCAGCTGCGCCCCGTCCAGAGCGCTTTCGATACAGAGATCCAGCTTCTCGGCATGGGCGCGGGCGGCGATTTCCGGAACAACTCCGCCGTAGGAGGCGTGCAGCGCAGTTTGGTCTGCGACAACCGAGGACAGGATACTGCGCCCCCGCAAGATCGCTGCTGCGGTGTCATCACAGCTGCTTTCGATCCCTAAAACCGTAATGTCCTGGCCCATCAGACTTTCCGTTGCACCCATGAGGTCAAGCAGTTACCACCGTTGAATGCTGCTCACAACAACGCGGGACCGCATGGCAGGCCAACGCCCCCTCTTGCTTTTGACCCGGCCGGGAGCCGCGTCGGAGGCATTCGCGGCGGCCTTGCCGGAAGAGGTGCGAAAGACTGTCGATTTTTTGATCAATCCCTTGTTGTCGATCCATGTCACAGGGCCGTTGCCCCCATTGACGGGGATCAGCGGGTTGATTTTCACCTCGGCGAACGCTCTAGATGCGTATAGATCGTTAGATGGGTCCGGTCTTGAGGTTCCGGCGATCACCGTTGGCGAGGCCACCGCAGACGCGGCCCGAAAGTGCGGGTTTGATGTGGACATTGCCGGCGGCACGGCCGAACATCTGGTTCGGCATATCGTGGAACGGGGCTATGCCGGTCCGTTGATGCACCTGAGGGGGGAAGTCGCTATCGGTGATGTGGCGCAACGCTTGAACGACGCAGGTGTGAAAGCATCCGAGGCTGTTGTCTATCGTCAGCAACTTGAGCCGTTCGCCCCGAGCACGCGGGAGGCCCTGTCGCAAGACAGACCTGTCCTGGCGCCGGTATTTTCTGCCCGGACCGCCGGGCAATTGGGGCGCGAAGCACGAGGGCTGCCCCACATCAGGTTTGCAGCAATAAGCCGATCTGTGGCAGATGCCCTGCCGGATGAAGCCGCAAAGCGGACACGTATCGCAAGCAAGCCAAACCGGGACGGTATGGTGGATTTGGTGGTTGAGATGGTTGCAGAAGCTGCGACGCTTGAGCGGCGGATGTGACGGACGTAAGGTATGATTGAAAGTCTGGTTGAACAGACTTGATGGATTCGAAGGAACAGCCGGTGGCGAAACGCAAAAGCACGGACAAGACCTCAAACCAGGCAGACACCGAAGACAAGGTAGAAACCGAGTCCACGTCGGACTCTGGGGACACAACCGACAGCGCCTCGCGCGACACCGATATGGTCGACGAGTATGCCCCGGTGGATGGTGCACCCGAATCGCCAGATAGGGCTGCGGACGAAACCGCTGATACCCCGAGCGATGTGGACCTGGACACTGTTTCCAATGACGACACAGAGCGTCCCCAAGATGACGCAAGTGAACGCGAAGCGCCCAACCCCGACGCAATCGACACGACCGAAACAACGGATGTGGTCGATGCCGCGCGCGGTGACGACCACTTGTCCGAAGAAGAGGCCGAGCGCCTGATCGAAGATGTTGAGAACACCGACGGATCGGTCCCCAATGCGGAGCCTGGCTTCGAAGCAGACCCGCGACCGATAGAACCGCAAGTGATCCGCGAGACAACGGTCGAACGGAAAGGCGGGTTTTATCCGATGTTCCTGGGTGGCGTTGTCGCTGCCGGGCTGGGGTATGGTGTCGCCGCTTATCTGTCGCAGGACCTTTGGCCCTTTGATACGGCGGCCGATTCCACATTCGAGGAGGACGTGCGCGGCCAGCTTTCGGAATTGAGCGGGACGCTTTCCGACCTGGGATCGCGTGTCCAGTCGCTCGAAGAGGCAGAACCACCGACTGTGGATTTGTCTCCGATCGAAGACCAGATCGCGACGGCCCAGTCGTCGATATCCGATGTGTCGACGCGTCTGGAGGAGTTTGGTGGCCGGATCGACGATCTGTCGGGCCGCGTTGAGACGCTGGAAAGGCAACCGATGGAGCAGGCCGTGTCGCCAGAGGCGATTGCCGCCTACGAGCGCGCCCTGGACGAGCTTCGAGCCGAGGTCGAGGCGCAGCGCGCCGAAGTGGCGCAAATGGCCCAGGAGGCCTTCACGGCGGAGGAAAACGCCGAGGAGCAAGCCGCGCTGGCCGCCGCCCGGTCTGCCATGGCAGAGATTACATCGGCGATGCAGTCGGGGGAGGGTTATTCCGACGCGGTTAGCGTTTTGTCGTCGAACGGTGTCGACGTGCCAGCCGCACTTGTCGACAACGCCAATAACGGCGTTCCGACCGAGGGCAGCCTCATCGAGAGTTTCCCCGAAGCGTCGCGCGCGGCATTGTCCGCAGCGCGCAGCACTGCCATGGATGACACCGACGGTGTCGGACGGGTTGCATCGTTCTTTGCCGACCAGTTGGGTGCGCGCTCTGTCGCGCCGCGGGAAGGCGATGACCCGGATGCTATCCTGTCCCGTGCCGAGGCATTGGTGCGCTCTGGCGACATCGCCGAGGCGCTCGATGAATTGGCCGGCTTGCCGGATGTCGCGCAAGCCGCGCTCACCGATTGGCAAGCCCGCGCAGAAACACGCCTTGAGGCGAAAACGGCTGCGGACGATCTCGTCCAGCGGCTCCTTCAGGAATAAGGGGGCGTCCGATGCTTTGGTCTCTTTTCAAGATCGTTCTTTTTGTTGCCATCGTCGCCGGGCTGACTCTTGGAGCCGGCTTCCTGATGGAAAGCACCGGGGGTATCCAGATTACTGCCGGTGGTACCGAATTCACGCTGGGGCCGTTGCAGTCGGTCATTGCCGCTTTGGTGGCGGTCGTCCTTGTGTGGGTTCTCCTCAAGCTCATCAAGCTGCTGATCGCGACGCTCAAGTTCATCAATGGTGATGAAACCGCGATTTCGCGGTATTTCGACCGCAACCGGGAACGCAAGGGCTTCCAGGCTCTGAGCGAAGGTCTCATGGCCTTGGCCTCAGGCGAAGGGCGCCTTGCCATGGCCAAGGCGACGAAAGCCGAAAAGTACCTGCACAAGCCCGAGCTGACGGACCTGATCACTGCGCAGGCTGCAGAAATGACGGGTGACCGGAAAAAAGCAGAGCAGGTCTACAAACGGATGGTCAAGAACGAGACAACCCGTTTTGTGGGTGTGCGGGGCTTGATGAAGCAAAAGCTGGACGCCGGTGATACGACGACCGCTCTCAAGCTGGCTGAACGCGCTTTCGCGATCAAACCCAAGCACGAAGAGGTTCAGGACACGTTGCTCCGGTTGCAGGCGCAAACGGCGGACTGGTCCGGTGCGCGCAAGACGCTGAACGCAAAACTCAAGCATGGTGCCTTGCCGCGCGATGTGCACAAGCGCCGTGATGCGGTACTGGCCCTGTCTGAAGCCAAGGATGTGCTGGACGAGGGCAAGACCATCGAAGCGCAGGAAGCAGCCATTTCAGCCAACAAGGCGTCGCCGGACCTGATACCCGCCGCCGCAATGGCCGCGCGCAGCCATGTTGCGAAAGGCCGCAAGAAATACGCGGTACGTATTCTGAAAAAAGCATGGCAGGCCCAGCCGCATCCCGATTTGGCGTCGGCCTTTGCCGAGATCGAACCAGAGGAAACCGCGCAGGCGCGGCTCAAGCGGTTCCGTCAGCTGACCTCGATGAACCCGGACCATCGTGAAACCAGGCTTCTTCTGGCCGAACTCAACCTCGCGGCGGAGGATTT
Source organism: Marivita sp. (assembly GCF_020055675.1). Lineage (GTDB taxonomy): Bacteria > Pseudomonadota > Alphaproteobacteria > Rhodobacterales > Rhodobacteraceae > Marivita. The sequence continues at coordinate 101,205 of NZ_JAIPUS010000011.1, read as the reverse complement.
TCCCGAGGCACGCCGCGCGCTTGGTCCCCTTGCAGAGACCGAGCCGGACACCCGTGTCCTTGCCATCACTGCAGCAATCGAACGGGGCGAAGGCGCATCGGACGCGGTCGTGCGCGGCTGGTTGGCCCGCGCCCTGACAGCGCCCCGTGGTCCGCAATGGGTTTGCGATAACTGCAATTCGATTCACACCGAATGGATGGCTGTATGTCCCAACTGTAACAGCTTTGACACCCTGAGCTGGACCACCCCGCCACAAAGCGACTCCGTCCTGCCCGCCGGGGCCGAGATGCTGCCGCTGATCGTGGGCGCGATCGAGGACAAGTCGGATGCACCGGACGCGGCAGCTGCGGCAGAGGTGATCGACCCCGACCCGGCACAACCAGATATCGAGGCGTCAGAGACGGAACCGGAAAACTCGGACACGTCCGATGCGACAGATGAAACTGTGGAACCAGAAAAGACGAAATAGGTCTTTCCTCGCCCAGAATCCGGTGCTAACAGCCGCGCCAGCCGTTGTCTGATACCACGCGGATCAAGGGTTGGCCGGTGTAGCTCAGCTGGTAGAGCACGTCATTCGTAATGATGGGGTCGTAGGTTCGAGTCCTATCACCGGCACCAATCCCTAGACCGATATTGCTTGCATCGGGTCGTGCTGACGCGCTGTTTGGCCGACGCCTCGGACAATCGCGCCGACTTGCATCAGTTGGTCGGCCAGCGGGTTGGATTTTCTCCAGATCATCCCGATTGTCCGCGACGGAGACGGGGTGGGGAAGCGGGCGACGGAGACGTCGGCAGCGCGCGTTTCGAGGAACACAGCGATTTCGGGGATGAGAGTCAGACCCATGCCCGCACTGACCATCTGGACCAACGTGGACAGGGAACTGCCCTCCATCATTTGGCGTGGTTGCGTTTTCGTGATTTCGCAAAAGGACAATGCCTGATCTCGGAAGCAATGGCCTTCTTCGAGCAGAAGGAGACGCATCGTTCGCAGTGTGTCAGGGCCGGGGATCGGCTTGTTCGCATCCGAGGTGGGGCGGACAAGAACGAAATTTTCCTGAAACAGGGAAAATTCGCGCAGGCTTGGCTCGGAAATCGGCAGCGCGACGATGGCCGCATCGAGCCGCGATTCCAACAAGTCGTCAACCAGCGACCGCGTCACGGATTCGCGGATCTCGAGATCAATTTCCGGGAACCTTTCTGACAGGGTGTTGATTGTCGCGGGCAAGAGATAGGGCGCAACGGTCGGAATCACGCCAAGCCGAAAGCGTCCTGCGAGCGGACCCTTGGAGGCCCGCATGAGATCTTCCAGTTCGTCCATCGCGCGCAAGACCTCGCGCGCCTTGCGGACAAAGTCCTCCCCCATCGCGGTCAGGCGCACCTTGCGCGCGCTGCGTTCGACCAGCGGGGTTTGAACCATCTGTTCCAACTCCTTGATTTGCAGGGAGAGCGCTGGTTGCGAGATCGAAGACGCCTCGGCGGCGCGGCCAAAATGCTGAAACCGGGCCAGGGCGTCGAAGTATCTGAGCTGTTTGAGTGTCGGGCTTATCATATGCGCAGCTTATCAGAACCTTTTAAATATCCAATTGGATTTTATTGAAGTGACCGGTTAGACCAAGTCCAGAACCGGGCGAGACCCGGATGATTCACACTCACGGGAGACAATCATGGACGGTAACAATCTTGATAAATCCGGCGCTTGCCCGGTCATGCACGGTGGCAACACCGGCACCGGCAACAGCGTTACAAAATGGTGGCCCAGTGCGCTGAACCTCGGCATACTGCACCAGCATGGCGCTCGGACCAATCCAATGGATCTGGACTACAACCACCGAGAGGCCGTCAAGGCACTCGACTTTGACGCCGTCAAGCAGGATGTCAAAGCCCTGTTGAAAGAAGATCAGGATTGGTGGCCTGCGGACTGGGGACACTATGGTGGCCTGATGATCCGCCTTGCATGGCACTCTGCCGGGTCCTATCGCATGGGCGACGGTCGCGGTGGCGCGGGTACCGGCAACATTCGGTTTGCGCCACTGAATTCCTGGCCGGACAATGCCAGCCTCGACAAGGCGCGTCGTCTGCTTTGGCCAGTCAAGAAAAAATACGGCAACGCACTTAGCTGGGCTGACCTGATCATTCTCGCCGGGACCATGGCCTATGAAGATATGGGTCTGGAGACCTTTGGCTTCGGCTACGGCCGCGAAGACGTCTGGGCGCCGGAAGAGGATGTGAACTGGGGGGTCGAAGAAGAATGGCTTGCCCCGTCCGAAGAGCGGTACGGCGATCTGGACGAACCCGCGACCATGTATAACCCCCTGGCCGCTGTGCACATGGGTCTGATCTATGTAAATCCCGAAGGCGTGAACGGTCAGCCTGATCCGGCGAAAACGGCGGAGCATGTGCGCGAAACATTCAAGCGCATGGCCATGAACGACGAGGAAACCGCAGCGCTGACCTGCGGCGGTCACACCGTGGGCAAGGCGCACGGACGTGGTGCCGTCGATGCCATCGGTGACGCGCCCGAAGCGTCCCCGATGCACAGCCAGGGCTTCGGCTGGGACAACCCCGGCCAGGAGGGCAAGGCGACAAATGCGTTCACCTCGGGCATCGAGGGTGCTTGGACCCAACATCCGACACAGTGGGATATGGGCTATTTCGATTACCTGTTCGGCTATGAGTGGAAGCTTGCCAAGTCGCCCGCCGGCGCCTGGCAATGGGAACCGGTCGATATGCCGGAGGACAAGAAGCCGGTAGATGCGTCTGACCCCACTGTGCACCGCAACCCGATCATGACCGATGCCGACATGGCGATGAAGGTTGACCCGATCTACAACGAGATTTGCCAGAAGTTCCGCGCGGATCCCGAGTATTTCGCCGATACCTTTGCCCGCGCGTGGTTCAAGCTGACCCACCGTGACATGGGACCGAAGGCGAATTACTATGGTCCTGACGTTCCGGCAGAGGATCTCATCTGGCAGGACCCGATCCCGGCCGGATCGACCAGCTACGATGTGGACGCGGTGAAAACCAAGATTGCCGAAAGTGGTCTTACTGGTTCCGAGATGATTGCAACCGCTTGGGATAGTGCCCGCACCTTCCGCGGCTCTGACAATCGCGGCGGCGCCAATGGTGCCCGCATTCGCCTGGCCCCGCAAAAGGACTGGGTTGCGAACGAACCCGAGCGTCTGGCCAAGGTTCTTGGCATCCTGGAGCCGATCGCCGCGGACACAGGTGCATCGGTGGCGGATGTCATCGTCCTGGCGGGCAATGTCGGCGTGGAACAGGCCCTGAAAGCTGCGGATCATTCCGTTGAGGTTCCGTTTGCACCGGGCCGTGGTGATGCCACCGACGAGATGACCGATGCCGAGAGCTTCGAGGTTCTCGAACCGCTGGCCGACGGGTTCCGCAACTTCCAGAAAGATCAATACGCGGTATCGCTGGAGGAACTGACCCTGGACAGGACCCAGCTTATGGGCCTGACCGCACGGGAAATGACCGTCCTTGTTGGTGGCCTGCGCATGTTGGGCACCAATCACGGCGGCACCAAGCATGGTGTGTTCACAGAGCGCGAAGGGCAGCTGACCAATGACTTCTTCGTCAATCTGACGGACATGCATTATAGCTGGCATCCGCTGGAAGACGGCACCTACGAGGTACGTGACCGCGCCACCGGCGAGGTGAAATGGACCGCGACCGGGATGGACCTTGTCCTTGGTTCCAATTCGATCCTCCGCGCCTATTCCGAGGTCTATGCTCAAGACGACAACGCCGAAAAATTCGCGCGTGACTTCGTTGAAGCTTGGACCAAGGTGATGAACGCGGATCGCTTCGATCTGGTCGCCTGATCTGACTGTGCCGGGCAGGCTGACCTGCCTGGCCTCAGATTTCGAACATATCCCATAAAATCGACACGCGCGCGGGAGGGGCAGACCTGACACCCGCGCGCGATTTTTTGATGTTATGACAGGGTCTTCCGGGGTCGCGCCGTTTTTGACCGGAAGCTTTTTACAATCGCTTTGTTTATGGATATTGCAGTTCAAGGCAAATCGGGTTGGATTAGCGGATAACATGGAAACAACTGGCAATTTTCTTTTTATCATCGCACTGCTGCCGTTCATCGGTGCGTTGATACCGGGGCTAATGATCCGGGCTGGGCGCAACGCGACAGCCGCGTTCACTGCCATGCCCACAGCTGTTGCCCTGATTCTGCTGATGACCTACGCGCCGGCGGTGCTGCGTGGAGAGGTGATCCAGGCCGAGGTTGCCTGGCTGCCGCAGCTTGGCCTGTCCGTGTCGTTCTTCCTCGACGGTCTGGGCCTGCTCTTTGCCTGCATGATCCTAGGGGTTGGGCTGCTGATCACGTTGTATGCCCGGTACTACCTGTCGGGCGAAGACCCGGTTGGACAATTCTACACCTATCTGTTGCTGTTTCAGGGGGCGATGCTGGGCATCGTCATTTCCGACAACATTCTCCTGCTTCTCGTTTTCTGGGAACTGACGTCTCTGTCTTCGTTCCTGCTGATCGGATATTGGAAGCATCTGCCCGAAGGACGGCAAGGCGCGCGCATGGCGCTCGCGGTGACCGGGGCTGGCGGTCTCGCGATGATCGGCGGCATGCTGATCCTCGGGAATATCGCCGGAAGCTATAACCTGACCGATATCCTTCAAGCGGGCGATGCGATCCGCGCGTCCGAGTGGTACATGCCGGCGCTGATCCTGATCCTGCTGGGCGCATTCACCAAATCGGCACAGTTCCCGTTCCACTTCTGGCTGCCGCACGCAATGGCCGCGCCGACACCCGTGTCCGCCTATCTGCATTCTGCCACGATGGTAAAGGCAGGCGTGTTCCTGATGGCGCGCATGTGGCCCGTGCTTTCGGGAACGGACGCATGGTTTTATATCGTTGCGACCACCGGACTGATCACGATGGTGATGGGCGCGTTGATCGCACTGTTCAAGGACGATCTCAAAGCGCTTCTGGCGTTTTCAACAGTCAGCCACCTTGGCCTGCTAACGATGCTTCTGGGCTTTGGTACGCAAGCCGCAGCAGTCGCGGCCGTGTTTCACATCATCAATCACCTGACGTTCAAGGCGGCGCTCTTCATGACCGCCGGGATTATCGATCACGAAACCCATACGCGGGACATCAAGCGTCTTGGCGGGCTCAGGCATCTGATGCCGATCACGTTCCTGATCGGGACAATCGCCGCGCTGTCCATGGCAGGGATACCCCTCTTCAACGGGTTCCTGTCCAAGGAAATGATGCTCGAGGAAGCCTCGCACACCGGCTGGGCCGGCAGCCAATATGCCGTTCCGGTTCTGGCCACGATAGGCGCGCTTTTGTCCGTGGCCTATTCGTTCCGGTTTATCTTTCACGTTTTCTTCGGCCCTGTCCGAGACGATTATCCGGCAAAACCGCATGACCCTCCCTTCGGTCTTTGGGCCGCGCCCGCGCTGTTGGTGGTGCTGGTTGTCCTGATCGGGGTGATGCCGTTCATCGCCGACACGGTTGTCGCGGCGGCGGCAAGTGCAGTCACCGGGACCGATCTGGACCCGCATCTCAAGATTTGGCACGGCGTCACGCCTGCCTTGTTCATGTCGGTCGCCGCGGTCGCCGGCGGTGCGCTCCTGCTCATGTTGCACCGCCCATTGGACCGGGTATGGCGCGCGGCGCCCCGGCCCGAGGCAAAAGCAATTTTCGACAGCCTTGTCGCGGGCTGCGTGTCGCTGACGCGCCGGATCATAGAGGCCACGCATAATGGCGCGATCAGCCGGTATCTGGCGATCTTTACCGCCGCGTCCGTCTTGCTCGGAGTTGCCGCGTTCATGGGCGGCGGACTCGTGGAGCCGACCCGCGAGCTATTGCCGATTCCCCCAGTGATTGCCGTTGGGTGGCTGATGCTTGTCGTTGCAACGGGCTGTGTCGTTGTCATGCACCATCACCGTTTCCGGGCACTTGTTCTGATCGGCATCATCGGGCTGAGCATTTCCTCCGGCTTTGTCTATCTGTCCGCTCCCGATCTTGCGCTGACGCAGATCTCGGTCGAGACGGTGACAATCATGTTGCTGCTTCTGGCGCTGCATTTTTTGCCAAAGACGACCCCAAGGGTCTCCAGCACCGGGGTAAAGCTCAGGGACGGCGTTATCGCCGCTGCGGCCGGTCTGGGTGTGGGCGCGCTTTCTTTCGCCTTCATGCAGCGGGACATTTCGACCATCTCGTCTTACCACCTTGCCAATAGCTACGAAGGCGGTGGCGGGACGAATGTGGTCAATGTGATCCTCGTGGATTTCCGGGGGTATGACACGTTTGGCGAGATTATCGTTCTGGGGATCGCGGGAATGTTGATCTACGCGCTGATGCAAGCGCTGCTGGACGGGCCTTCGGCGCAGCGGTTGCGCAATACCGACTATTCGCAGGACCGGTCGAAAGACCGTCACCCGTTGATGATGGTGGTCGCAACACGCGTTTTGATGCCGATTGCGTTGCTCGTGGGCACGTTCATTTTCCTGCGCGGGCACAACCAACCGGGTGGCGGGTTCGTGGCGGGGCTCGTCGTGGCGATTGCCCTGCTCATGCAATACATGGCCTCCGGCTTTGCCTGGACACAGGCGCGCAAGCGGATCGAATACCATACGATGATCGGCTTTGGCGTTTTGATTGCCGGGTTGACGGGCGTCGGGTCATGGGTGTTTGGCAAACCCTTCCTGACCAGCGCCTTTACCTATGTGCACCTGCCGCCGATCGAGGAATTCGAACTGGCAACGGCCATGCTCTTTGATCTAGGCGTCTTCCTGACGGTCCTGGGCGCGGTGATGCTCATGCTCTACAGCCTGTCGAGAATCGCCCGCTTTGCCGGTGAAACCGTGAACGAGGAGCCGATGGACTACGACCCGGCGAGCAGGGTCGATAACGGCCCGGAGGCGAGGTAACATGGAACTACTGGTCGCAAGTGCAATCGGAACGATGACGGCGGGCGGGGTTTACCTCATGTTACGGCTGCGGACGTTTCCGGTGATCCTGGGACTCGCGCTGTTGTCCTACGCGGTCAACGTCTTCCTGTTCTCGAGCGGTCGGCTGTCTATCGACATGTCACCGATCCTATCCAAATACAGCGATACGAGCTATTCCGACCCACTGCCACAGGCGTTGGTCCTGACGGCGATCGTGATATCCTTCGGCATGACGGCGGTTTTGGTGATGATATCGCTCGGCGCGTATCTTGAGGCGGATAACGACGAGATCGACATCGAACCGGAAATAACCGACGAGGATTCCGCGACATGAGCCATTGGATCATCCTCCCCGTTATCCTGCCAGCGTTATTCGCACCGTTGCTCGGGTTCGTGATGCGGCACGATATCGTGCTGGCCCGCGTGACCTCTGTCTTCGCGACAGCCCTGCTTCTGGCCGTGTCGGTCGGGCTGGTCTTCATGGCCGCGGACGGCACCACGCATATCTACCGTCTTGGTGACTGGCCTGCGCCGTTTGGCATTGGCCTGGTGCTGGACAGGCTGTCTGCCGTTATGGTCCTACTCACCTCGAGCCTTGCCTTCCTCGTGTTGCTGCACGCGATTGCCACGGGCTGGGACGAGAAGGGCCGCCATTTCCATGCGCTGTTCCAGTTTCAGCTCATGGGCATTTGCGGCGCGTTCCTGACCGGCGACGTGTTCAACCTGTTCGTCTTCTTCGAGGTGCTTCTGATCGCATCCTATGGCCTTATGATCCATTCGGGCGGTCGAGAAAGGATGCGCGCGGGGTTGCAATACGTGGTCATGAACCTCGCGGGTTCCACCTTGTTCCTGTTCGCGCTGGGCACGCTCTATGCCAGCACAGGCACGCTCAACATTGCCGATCTCGCGGCGAAAATACCGGCGATTCCCGCAGAGGAGGCGGCGCTGGTTCGCGTCGCGGCGATGTTGCTGATGATCGTGTTCGCGGTAAAGGCGGCCTTGTTTCCTGTGCAATTCTGGTTGCCGGCGACCTATGCCAACGCGCCCGCGCCCGTGGCGGCCCTGTTCGCCATCATGACCAAGGTGGGCGCCTACGCAATTCTGCGGGTTCACACGGTTGTCTTCGGACCCGGGGTTCCGGGGACCGAGGGCATGATCGACGCATGGCTGTTCCCTGCGGCGATTGTCACCATCGCACTTGGCGCCTTCGGCGTTCTGGGCGCGCGCCGATTGATGCCGCTGATCAGCTTTTCTGTCATCGGATCCATGGGCACATTGCTTGTCGCGGTGGCCGTCTTTACCCCGGCTGCGACGACGGCTGCGCTGTATTACATGGTGCATTCCACATTTGCCGCAGCCTGCCTGTTTCTCGTGGCGGACCTGGTTGTGACGCGACGGGACGGGGATTCCCTGCGTCCGCGCCAGAAAACGGTGCAAAACGGTCTTTTCGCGGCTTTGTTCTTCGGCGCTGTGATCGCGATGGCGGGAATGCCCCCGCTGAGCGGGTTTCTCGGCAAACTCCTGGTGCTCAATTCGCTCAGGCAGCCGGATGTCATGGTCTGGGCATGGACCGCGATCCTTGCCGGATCGCTTATCACCATCGTCGGATTTGCCCGCGCGGGCAGTGCGCTTTTCTGGAAATCCACCGCGATTGATCCGCCAGCCCCTGGTCCGGCGGACGGGACCGGGCCGGATGGGGTCTTGTCCCGGAACGCCACACCCGCTGAGGTCGCTCCGGCGGTGCTGGCGCTCGCTATGCTGGCGGGGCTTGCTGTGTTTGCAGGACCCGTGGCGGAGTACCTTGAACAGACTGCCAATCAACTTTTTGACCGTGCCGGCTACATCGCGGCTGTGCTGCCGGCAGCGGGGGGGAGCTAGTCATGCTGACACGTCTGATCCCGCACCCGCTGCTGAGCCTTTTGCTGGTGTTTGTCTGGCTGGGCCTTGTCAACAAGCTGACGCTTGGCAACCTGATCCTCGGCGGCTTTTTCGGGCTTGTGATCCCGATGCTGACAGCCCCTTACTGGCCCGGCAGACCAAAGCTGAGAAAGCCGATGAACGTTCTGGGTTATGTCCTGATCGTGCTTTGGGACATTGTCGTTGCCAATGTCCAGGTGGCTCTGATCATTCTGTTCCGCAGCAACCCGAACATCCGGTCGCAATGGGTCGTGGTCCCGCTTGAGTTGACCTCGGCAGAGGCGATAACGGTTCTGGCGGGGACCATCACAATGACACCAGGTACCGTATCGGCCACTCTTGCGGCAGACGGTGGCAGTATCCTGGTTCATTGTCTGCACACCGACGACCCCGATGCTGTCCGGGATGAGATAAAGACACGTTACGAACGGCGGCTGAAGGAGATATTCCAATGATCGAAGCTGCGCTTGCATTTACAGCGGCCTGCTATGGTCTTGCCCTGCTTTTGGATTTATGGCGGATCGTTCTGGGCCCGCACGCGGCGGACCGCATTCTTGCGCTTGATACGATGGTGATCAACGTGATTGCGCTTCTGGTTCTGTATGGTGTCTGGCGCGGCACTGCCATCTACTTCGAGGCAGCCATGCTGGTCGCAATGGTTGGCTTCGTGTCAACGGTCGCATATTGCCGTTTCCTTCTGCGGGGCGATATCATCGAATGAGGTGCCGATATGAACCTGATCTTTGAAATTTTCATCTCGGGCGCGTTGGTCGTCAGCGGGATATTCGGATTCGTTGGATCTTACGGGTTGGTCAAGCTCAAGAGTACGCTTCAACGGTTACATGCGCCCACCAAGGCAACAACCCTCGGAGTGGGGGGGGTTCTTGTGGCGTCGATGCTGTATTTCTACGCATCCACGGGGCATATTTCGGTGCATGAAATGCTGATCGCCGTCTTCCTGCTTTTGACGGCGCCGATCATCGCGAATTTTATCGCCAAGACCTACATGGCCCGGAACCTGCGCGCATCGGACCTGCCAAAGAGCCAGAGCCGCAAGGGTTGGGCCCTGTACGAAGACCCGCCCAAGCCATAACACAAGACTGACAGGTCAGTACGGCCGCTTCGGGGCCCTGATCTCGCCGGTTGTGAGGACCGGCGACGCATCGAGGCCGCGCGCATCGAGCATATCCGCGACGCGTTCCAAGGTTGCAACAAGCTGCGCCTGCTCCCAATCCGCAAGATCCAGGAAGGCGCGCACATATCGCTGCTGCAATGCGTCCGGCGCATTTTCCAACCTGGCACGTCCTTCGGTCGTCACAGTGACGTTGATTTGCCGCCGATCATGTTCGGAGGGCACACGCTCGACAAGCCGCTGCGCCACCAGCTTGTCCACCAATGCGGATACGGTGGCCTGGCTTACGCCCATCTGGTTGGCCAGTGATTTGGGCGTGATGCTGTCGCGTTCATCGACAATCTGCAGTACCCGGAGCTGCGCCGGTGTCAGGCCAACGGCATAGGCCAGATCCCGCGCATAAAGTTCTGTCGCACGCAGAATCCGTCGAAGCGCAATCAGGCTGTCATCCATGCGGCTGTTGGCAACACTGGTCATGCGGATGAGCATCGCATGAAAAATAATTCCGCCGCAATCTGCCTTTATCGCGATACAATTTGCTTTGCTAAGTATTCATGGATCAACACGATTTCCGGACCGGGCGGCATCCACAGCGACATCCGGGAAATATGCCCTCTATGGCGCAAATTTTCGCGTCTCGATGTCCTATGTTGAAATTTTCCCCGCGATGTACTATTTAGGCAACCGAACTACAAAGGGTCAGAAAAAATGCCGATGAAAAGTGACAAGCCTCGAACGCGTACGCCTCGTCTGCGCAAGCCAGAAGCGACGGACGGGGCGGCCATCTGGGAGCTTGTAAAAGAGTGCAAGCCTCTCGACGAGAATTCGATGTACTGTAACCTTGTTCAGGCGGAACATTTCCGCGACACCTGCATTGTTGCCGAGCTTGATGGCGACATTGTTGGCTGGATTTCCGGCCATATGATTCCCGATCAGAACGCCCTTTTTGTCTGGCAGGTCGCTGTCAGCTCGAAAGCGCGCGGCATGGGTCTTGGCAAGAAAATGCTGCTCGACCTTGTTGAGCGCGATGCCTGCGATGACGCCATGCATCTCAAGACCACGATCACCCGTGACAATGATGCGTCATGGGCCCTGTTCCGTGGATTTGCGCGCGCGATCGGCGGAAAGCTGACGGACGAGCCGCATTTCGAGCGGGATGTCCACTTTGAAGGACGTCATGACACCGAATTCATGGTGTCGATCACACTTCCTGTTGCGGAAGATCTGGACCGCGCGGCCTGAGGCCAGCGCTCGCCTTCCCAAAAATCAAATTCCATTGCCTTGAAAGGACATCATATGCCCAAGGACATGAACGATACTGCCTCGATTTTCGATCGTCGCGAGAGCGAAGCACGCTCCTATTGCCGCGGTATGCCCGCCGTCTTCACAACGGCCAGCGGCTCCGAAATTTCTGACGATACCGGACGAACATGGATTGATTTCCTCGCCGGCTGTTCGTCCTTGAACTACGGTCACAACGACCCGGACATGAAGGCTGCACTGATCGATCACATCTCGACCGATGGGATCGCGCACGGTTTGGATCTGCATACCAACTCCAAGGCGGCGTTTCTCGAAACCTTCGAAACGCACATCCTCGAACCGCGCGGCATGGATCATCGCGCGATGTTCACCGGCCCGACCGGCGCGAACGCCGTCGAAGCGGCGATGAAGATCGCCCGCAAGGTCACGGGCCGCACGAACATCATCGCCTTCACAAACGGGTTTCACGGCGTGACCGCCGGCGCGCTGTCGGCGACAGGCAACGGGTATCACCGTGGTGGCGCGGGGATGTCGCTCAATGGCGTGACCCGGATGCCGTTTGACAACTATTTCGGTGAAGCCGACACGGTGGACTTCCTCGATGCCATGCTGAAAGACCAATCCGGCGGAGTTGATGCGCCCGCCGCGATCCTGCTGGAGACGGTCCAGGGCGAGGGTGGCCTGAACGCTGCGAGCCCCGAATGGGTCCAGCGGATAGCGAAACTGGCCAAGGATCACGGTGCGCTGCTGATCGTTGACGATGTTCAGGCGGGCTGCGGGCGCTGTGGCACGTTCTTCTCGTTCGAGACCATGGGTGTCACACCTGATATCGTCACGATGGCGAAATCGATCTCCGGTTTCGGCCTGCCGATGGCAATGCTGCTGGTCCGTCCCGAATACGACATCTTTGGCCCGGCCGAGCACAACGGCACGTTCCGCGGCAACACGCACGCGTTCATCACTGCCAAGGTGGCGATCGAGAAATTCTGGTCGGACGACAGCTTCCAGAAGGAGCTGGCCGAAAAATCCCAGATGATTCACGACGCGCTTGCCGATCTCGCGGCAATGGTACCCGATGCCTTCCTCAAGGGTCGTGGCCTGATGCAGGGTGTCGATGTGGGTTCGGGCGACCTTGCTGGCGCGATTTGCGCGCGGTGCTATGAAAACGGTCTCATCATCGAAACCTCGGGCAGCGAAGACCAGGTGATCAAGGTGCTCGCACCGCTGACAACGCCGAAAGACACGCTGCGCAAGGGGTTCAAGATCCTTCTCGGTGCAGCAGATGATGTTCTGACAGGCCCCAACAAAATTGCCGCGGAGTAACCGATATGATCGTCAGAGATTTCAACAAGATCGTCGAACAGGAAAAAGACCGTGTCGTTTCGGACGCAAACTGGACAAGTGTCCGGATGCTGCTGGCCGACGACAACATGGGGTTTTCGTTCCACATCACCTTTCTCGAAGAAGGGTCGGAACACACCTTCGAATACAAGAACCACTTTGAAAGCGTGTACTGCATGAAGGGCAAGGGCACGATCACGGACCTCGCGACAGGCGAAACGCACGAGATCGTACCGGGCGTCATGTACGCGCTCGACAAACATGACCGTCACGTGCTGCGCGCCGACGAAGAACTTGTCATGGCGTGCTGCTTCAACCCGCCCGTGACGGGCAATGAGGTGCATCGGGAAGACGGATCATATGCAGTCCAAGAGGACGCCTGAAATGACGCATACAGTTGAAAAAATTGGTGGGACCTCGATGTCCCGCCTGACCGAATTGCGCGAAACGCTCTTCGTGGGTGACCGCGAAGGCGGTGACCTCTACAATCGGGCCTTTGTGGTCTCTGCCTTTGCAGGGATCACGAACCTGCTGCTGGAACACAAGAAATCCGGTGAACCGGGCGTCTATGCGCTGTTTGCCAATGATGACAGCAATCACAAATGGCAGGATGCGCTGGACAAGGTTCAGGACGCGATGAAAGCGGCCCATGCCGAGATCCTGACCCATAACGGGGACGTCCAGCAGGCGGATATGTTCGTTGAAGAACGTGTTCTCGGCGCGCGCAACTGCCTGATCGACCTGCAACGCCTGTGTTCCTACGGCCATTTCCGTCTGCCCGAACACATGGGTCATATCCGCGAGCTACTTTCCGGGCTGGGTGAGGCGCATGCCGCTATTGTCACAGCCATCATGTTGCAACGCAGTGGTGTTGAAGCCCGCTTCGTGGATCTGTCCGGCTGGCGCGACGAAGGGGATGTCTCGCTTGAACAGCGCATCACCGACGCATTCGAGAGCATCGATCCAGCCACCGAAATGCCGATCGTCACCGGCTATGCGCAATGCGTCGAAGGTTTGATGAACGAATTCGACCGGGGCTACTCCGAAGTGACGTTCTCGCATCTGGCTGCCCTCACGGGCGCGCGCGAAGCGATCATTCACAAGGAATTCCACCTGTCCTCTGCCGATCCCAAGCTGGTTGGCGAAGATGCGGTACGCAAACTTGGCCGGACAAATTACGACGTGGCCGATCAGTTGTCGAACATGGGGATGGAAGCAATTCATCCAAAGGCAGCCAAAACTCTGCGTCAGGCAGGTGTCCCGCTTCGCGTTACCAACGCGTTCGATCCGGGCGATCCCGGTACGCTGATCGACGATCAGCCGTCCGAGGAAGCCGCGGCGGAGATCGTGACGGGCCTCGATATCGTGACGTTCGAAGTGTTCGAACAGGACATGGTCGGCGTCAAAGGCTACGATTCCGGCATTCTCGAAGTGCTCAAGCGGCACGATGTCCGCATCGTCTCCAAGGTGTCGAACGCGAACACGATCACGCACTACCTTGATGCGTCTCTCAAGACGATGCGCCGGGTGGAGCGTGACGTCGCAAAGATGTTTCCGGCCGCCGAACTTTCGACCCGTCGTCTCGCGATGGTGTCGGTCATTGGCCGCGACCTCTCCGGCTTGTCGGTTCTGACGCGTGGCCTGCAGGCGATCGCCGATGCGGGCTGCGAAGCGATTGGCGCAACCCAGGGACCGCGCAACGTGGACGTACAATTCGTCCTGGATCGCGATTCGATGGAGCCAGTCATCAAGGCGCTGCATGGGGAACTGATCGAAAACACCCCGATCCGGCTGTCAAACGTCGCGTGACAGCTTCTGCCCTCTCCGATGCCCGTCTCAGGGCATCGGGATGTCTGTGACGAATTTGGGTACGTGATACCCTTTTTGCACGGCGGGCCGCACTGCCAGACGCAGATACCAGTCCCGCACATTCGGGTAGGCGTTCAGATCAACCTGATGCCATTCGAAACGTGCGATCCATGGGAAGATTGCCATGTCCGCAATCGTATACGTGCCGGCACCAGGGCCGACAACAAAGTCTCGACCATCCAGCCGCGTCTCCAGAACGGAATAGAGGCGCCGCGCTTCGGTGCCATAGCGGGTTTCGGCATATTCGGATGTGCCTTTGTTGAACTTGAGGAAGTGATGCGCCTGTCCCAGCATCGGGCCAAGCCCACCCATCTGCCACATCAGCCATTCAACCATGCGCCAGTATTCCGGGCCCTCGACAGTGAATCTTTTGTGTTCCCCGGCGAGGTAAAGCATGATCGCCCCGCTCTCCATGAGCGACATCCCGGTTTTCCGATCAACGATTGCCGGGATCCTGTTGTTGGGCGAAATCTTGAGAAAGTCGGGGGCGAATTGCGCGTCGTTGCCGATGTCGATGGCATGTACGGTATAGGGCAGTCCCAGCTCTTCCAGCAGGATCGAGACCTTCCGGCCATTCGGGGTTGTCCAAGTGTAAAGGTCGATCATCGCGGGCAGGTCCTCATTCCGAAAGTTCTTCGATAAGGTGACGTGCGTCCGCGCCCAGCGCAAGGCATGACGGTTGTCGCATCAAAGATGTCCAGCGGCAAAAGCGCAGCCGGCCCACTTGCGGAACAATCAGAAGCTCACTGTCGGCCGAGTAGAAATAGGCATCCTGCATCGACTCTGTGACAAGATAAACATGGGTTGCCATGCCCATCTGGGTGTTCACGTCTCCCGCCATGTCAGTGGCGCGTCCGAGTGGGGCATGGGATCCCAACGATACAGGCCCAGCGAGGTGATATCGTCCAAGACATGCGGCGCGGATTTCCAGTAAGGCAGGTGCATCGGGCTGTAGCGGGCCGAATGTTTTACGGAGGGCCTGATCCGGTATGTCCATGTCCGCTTGGAGGTTTGGCGGTGAAGGCGGTGCCGTAGAGCTGTTCGTCATACAGGCCGTAGTTGCATTTTGAGAAATACGAGGTGAGCCGGACCGCCAAGCGGCTGGCCGAAAAAGGGTTGATCGCGAAGGCCGCCCATGGATCCGACCGACGGCTCGTGCAGCTTGCCTTGACCCGGGAGGGCCAGTCCCTGATGGCAGAGTTGCTGCCGCTGGCGAAGGCGTATCAGGCCGAGATCGAGCATCGCCTTGGCAGTGCGTTCGAGGGTCTTGACGCCGGGCTGGACAGTTTGCTTGGCGATGATGCCTGACTGTGACGCGCGTTTTCAACCCGTGTCAGGGTCGCATATCCGGCTACAGCGCGGTGGTCAGCCGTTCCCAGGCATCCAGGGTGGTGCTATTGGTGGTTGTCGCCCATCGTTGCGCAACCAGTGTCAGGCTGATCCCGCCCAGCCGATCCGTGAGGTCATGCAGTTCGCCGCGGTCCAGGGCGGGTTGGGCGAGTGCCTGTGGAACCCACGCGATGCCAAGCCCGGATTGCGACAATTGCATCGCCGCAGTTGTCAGGCCGGTTTCGGTGACGACACGAATGACGCACTGGGCGTGAAGCGGCGGCAAAATATGCCGGGTGATCGCGGAGCCCAAGAACACATCCGACGGGTAACCAATGATGCGCAGCGCGCCGTTTTCATATTGGGCCATCAGAGCACTGGACTCGTCCGCGCCACAGACAGGGATGAGGGTGTCCGCGCCGATGACCGCTTCGGTCAGGAAGGTGGGCACGTCGGCCACCGGTTCTGACTTGATCCGGTACGTGAGCGAGATCGCGACCTGCCGTCGGATCAAAAGAGTCTCGCATTCATGCTGATCGGCGGATCGCAGGCGGATATGCGTGCTGCTCGGATCGGCCACCGTGTTGATGATCCGCGTGCCCATCGAGGTGGTGATCGCGTGCTGACTGGCGATCACCATCTGGCGAAGGCCGGTGCTGTGTTCCTGACGCATGTCCGACAACAGCTGGCGCTGCTCGGTGGCCAGTTTGCGCAGCGCTCCTTCGCGGTCGCGCAGCAGCGGGGACGGGCCGCTGGGTTTCACGCTTCGATCGATGATCTCGATTCCCAGCACGTCTTCCAGAACTTTGATGCGACGGGAAAATGCGGGCTGTGTTATATTGCGCAGGCGGGCGGCATCAGCGACGCCGCCCGTGTCGAGAAGCGCAACAAGGTCATCGATCCAGTCTATTCGCATTTTTGGCCTCTTTATGCGTAACCTGCATAATGTCGCCGGTAATTCTATTTGACGAGTCGTATTCCATGCAGAAGTGTCGCACCAATCAGTTTGAAAGGATCCCAGATGCATTTCTCCCGTTTCCCCCGAGTTCACCTCGCACATCTGCCCACCGCGTTGGAGCCGATGGACCGTCTGTCAAAAGAGCTTGGAGGGCCACGCATCTGGATCAAGCGCGATGATTGCACGGGCATGTCCACAGGTGGGAACAAGACCCGAAAGCTGGAATTCCTGATGGCGGAGGCGCAAGAACAGGGGGCGGATCTGGTCATCACCCAAGGCGCGACGCAATCCAATCATGCCCGGCAAACGGCGGCCTGCGCGGCAAGATTGGGCATTGATTGCCATATCCTGCTGGAAGACCGGACCGGTTCAAACGATCCCAATTACAACGAAAACGGCAATGTCTTCCTCGATTTCCTGCATGGTGCGACGGCGGAAAAGCGCCCTGGGTCCGGACTCGACATGAATGCCGAAATGGAAGCGGTGGCAGAGAAGTTCCGCGCCGAGGGGCGGACTGTCTACACCATTCCGGGTGGCGGGTCCAACCCGACCGGTGCCTTGGGGTATGCCAACGCGGCAATGGAATTGGTGACACAGGCAAACGCCATGGATCTTCGGATCGACCGCATCGTGCACGCCACTGGCAGCGCCGGGACCCAGGCGGGCCTTATCGTCGGTCTCAAGGCCATCAATGCGAATATCCCGCTTCTGGGCATTGGGGTGCGGGCGCCCAAGCCGAAACAGGAAGAGAATGTCTTCAACCTGGCCGTGAAGACGGCCGAGAAGCTGGGATGCCCCGGCGTAGTGGCGCGTGCGGATGTCGAGGCGAACACCGATTACGTCGGTGATGGCTATGGCATCCCCACCAAGGACGGGCTGGCCGCGATCGAAATGTTTGCCCGGCTTGAAGGGATTCTGCTCGACCCGGTCTATTCCGGTAAAGGGGCTGCCGGATTGGTAGACCTGGTGCGCAAAGGGACCTTCACAGGCGATGAGAACATCGTTTTCCTTCACACCGGCGGTGGTGTTGCGCTCTTTGGGTATACGGCAGCGTTCGAATACGACGCGCCCAAGATGGCGGCGGAGTAAGGCGCGATGCAGCCGTTCACCGGCAGCTTCACGCAGCAGGAACCCGTTCCCGAGGATGCGATCGAGGCGGCTGTCGATGTGATGCGCAGTGGACGGCTGCACCGATACAACACCGTGCAAGGCGAACTTGGTCCGGTGGCCGAACTTGAGAAGGCCTATGCCGCCTATCAAGGCTCTGAATATTGCCTTGCCTGCACCTCGGGCGGGTACGCGATGGCCACCGCCTTGCGCGCGCTGGGTGTCGGCGTTGGCGACACGGTTCTGACCAACGGCTTTACGCTGGCACCCGTGCCCGGCGCGATTGCCGCCGTCGGGGCCGAGGCGCTGCTGGTCGAGATTACCAGAAATCTGGTTCTCGATCTGGACGATCTGGAAGCCAAGATCAAAGCGACCGATCCGAAGTGCCTGCTCTTGTCGAACATGCGCGGGCACCTGTGCGACATGGAGGCGCTCATGGCGCTTCTGGACCGCAATGGCGTGCCGCTGATCGAGGATTGCGCACACACGATGGGTGCGGCTTGGAACGGGCGGAAATCGGGCAGTTTCGGCGTTGCGGGCTGTTTCTCGACCCAGACTTACAAACACATGAACAGTGGTGAAGGCGGGCTGATCACCTCGGACGATCCGGTCTTCATGGCCCGCGCGATCATGCTGTCGGGGTCCTATATGCTGTATGACCGCCATGGCGCGGCGCCATCGCCCGAAGTTTTCGAGGATATAAGGCTGGACACACCGAATATGTCGGGTCGGATGGACAACCTGAGGGCCTCGCTCCTTTTGCCACAATTGCAAGCATTAGAGACGAATATCGACCGCTGGAACGCGCGGCATGACCTCGTGGCGGATCGGTTGCGGCGCGTGGACGGCATAGACGTGCCGGATCGCCCGGAACAGGAAAGCTATGTCGGATCGTCATTCCAGTTCCTCATGCCGGAGGCCAATGCCGACAGGATGCAGCAGGTGGTGAAGCAGGCCAAGGCGCTGGGCGTCGAACTCAAGTGGTTTGGCGCGAACATTCCGGTTGGCTTCACGTCGAACCATCAAAGCTGGCGGTACGTCGAAGCCCAAGACCTGCCCAATACGGATGCAATCCTTGCCGGTTTGCTGGATATGCGTATCCCCTTGACATTCAGTCTTGAAGATTGCGCCAATGTCGCGGACATCATTGCACATGTGGTGGAACAGGCCCTGCAAAAAGGAGCAGCCTGATGCGTAAAATCGGCGTGCTGGGTGGCATGGGTCCCGAAGCGACGATCTATTTCATGCAACAGGTCGTGGCAGCCGTGGCCGCGCAGGATGATTCAGATCATGTCCCGCTTCTGGTGGACAACAACACGCAGGTACCGTCGCGCATTGCCGCGATCCTTGAAGGCCACAGCGCGGATCCCGGTCCGGTGCTGTCGCAGATGGCGAAGGGATTGGTGTCAATCGGCGCCGAGGCATTGGTCATGCCCTGCAACACCGCGCATTATTATGCTGATCAGGTCGCGGCCGCGACCAACGCACCGTTTTTGAACATGGTCGATCTTGCCTGCGCCGAGGCCGCGTCCCTCGCGCCGGGCGGAAAGGTCGGGCTTTTGGGGTCTCCGGCGCTTCAACAGGTTGCTGTGTTCGAGGCCGCCTTGGCCAAAGAGGGTCTGTCGCCGGTATATACACGCGACCCGGAGCGGGCCCTGGCCACGATCCGCGCCATCAAATCGGAGGGGCCGTCGGCGCGTTCGGCCTGGACGCTGACTGACATCTGCGAAGGACTGGCGGCGGATGGTGCGGATGTCATATGCGTCTGCTGCACCGAATTTTCGCTTTTGGCGACAGATATTGTTGTCAAAATACCAATATATGATGCGCTTCAAGTGCTGGTGAACAGAACAGTAGAATATTCGCAGTCGGGTGTGTCCTCATCCGGCGTGAACACTTGGGGCGCTGCGAAACGGGCAACGTCCTGACAGATCAATCAACAGGGAAGGGACGACCACATGCAATCAACCAAAACAAGAACGTTGACGACTTCGGCCATTATCGGTGTTGCGGCGGCCGGTGCGGCGCAGGCTGCCGATATCGTGATCGGCGTGCCAAACTGGGCCTCGGTGAACGCGACCGCGCATGTCCTCGAAGTGGTGATCGAAGACAATCTTGGTCTTGATGTCGAATTGCAGAACGGCACCAATCCGATCGTATTCGAAGCGATGGACAAGGGGTCCATGCATGTGCACCCCGAAGTCTGGATGCCCAACCAGCAGAATCTGCACGACACCTATGTCAAGGACAACGGGACCGTTGTGATGAACGAGAACCCGGTGCAGGCGGAGCAGGGCATGTGCGTGCCAAGCTATATCGCCGAGGAATACGACATCACCCATATCGACGATCTGAGCGATCCGGACAAGATCGGGATCTTCGACACGGATGGCAACGGCACGCCTGAAGTCTGGGTCGGCGCGCCGGGCTGGGCGTCGACTGTTGTCGAAAAGGTCCGGGCCAAGTCCTATGGCTATGACCAGATGTTCGAGCTGACAGAGTACGAAGAGACCATCGCCTATGCGAACCTCGCCAATGCGACAACGGCAAATGAGCCGTGGCTCGGTTTCTGCTACAGCCCGCATTACATCTTTGTGACGCAAGATCTCTACGTTCTTGAAGAACCGGCGCATGATACCGACACGTGGGAAATCGTGCAGCCGACAGATGATCCCGACTGGTTGGAAAAATCCAAGGCCTCGACCGCGTGGAATGGCGCCACGTTGCACTTGCACTATGCCAAGGAAATCGAAGACGCCTATCCCGAGGTCGCATCGCTGTTCGAGAACTATCAGATGACCGGTGACGACCTGGGCGCAATGGGCAAAGCCTTGGCCGTCGATGGCGAGGAAGCGGCCGATTTTGCCAGCCAGTGGGTGTCCGAGAACCAGGACACCGTGATCAACTGGCTGACCAACTGAGCCTCTTGCGGCTGGGCCACTGCCAAGCGTGGTGGCCTGATCTTCACATGTCCGGCGTGTCCGCGCTGGCCGGAGATGCGCGCTCCGAGGGAGAGGCCAATGAACGATCCGGTAGTAAAACTCGAAAACGTCTGGAAGATCTTCGGTGACCGCAGCAGCGAGGCCATGCAGGCGGTGCTGGACGATGGGCTGACCAAGCCTGAGGTTCTTGAGAAATACAAGTGTGTCGTCGGTGTTCAGGGTGCGAGCTTTGAAGTGGCTCGCGGCGAGATTTTTTGCATCATGGGCCTGTCCGGGTCCGGCAAATCCACGCTTGTGCGGCATGTGAACCGCCTGATCGAACCGACTGCGGGCAAGATCGAAATCCTTGGCCAGGATGTCTCGTCGCTTTCGGATCGTGATTTGCGCCGCATTCGCGCGCAACAGATCGGCATGGTGTTCCAGCACATGGCGCTGTTGCCGCACAGGTCGGTGCGGGACAACGTGGCCTATCCGCTGGAAATCCGCAAAATGCCGAAATCCAAGCGCTGGGCGGTTTCCGATCACGTGCTGGGGCTGGTTGACCTGACGGGATACGAAGACCGGCTGCCCCGCGAATTGTCAGGCGGGATGCAGCAGCGGGTCGGTATCGCGCGGGCGCTTGCCTCGGACCCGGAAATTCTTTTGATGGACGAGCCGTTTTCCGCCCTCGATCCGCTGATCCGGCTGCAATTGCAGGACCAGTTCAAGGCGCTTGTGGCGCAGCTCAGGAAGACGACGCTATTCATCACGCACGATCTGGATGAAGCGATCCGCATCGGTCATCGCATCGCGATCATGAAGGACGGTGTCATCGTGCAGATCGGCACACCCGAAGACATCGTGATGAACCCGGCGGACGAATATGTGCGTGACTTCGTCCAGGGCATTTCCAAGCTCAAGCTGGTGAAAGCCCATTCCATCATCGAGTCCATGGACAGTTACCCCGGCTCCCTGGACGGTGCGCCGCGTGCCGATGAAAGCGCCGATCTCGATGCGCTGATCGATCTTGCGGTGGGCACCGATCTGCCGGTCGTCATCACCCAGGACGGGGCCGATATCGGCATCGTCAGCAAGCCGCGCCTGCTGCGGGGACTCCAGGGAGGCAAAGATGAGCGACGCAACCAGTGACATGCAGGTCACGGCCGCTTCGGATGTCGAGGTCGATCGCGCCGCGCTGGACAAATCGATCAAGGATTTCGCCGGGCCAAACGGCGATTATTATGTCCGGGTCTTTCATAAGATCCACGATGCCACCGGCGCTTTTCCCTGGACATTCAACATTGCTGCCGCGCTTCTGGGCCCGATATGGGCCGCGTCGCGTGCGATCTGGGGCATGTTCTGGGCGTTTCTGATCCTTGAGATCATCGCCTGGGTGCAGATCGGCCGCGGGCTCTGGGGCGATCTTGGGGCCGATTTTCTGGACCGTGCCGCGCAACAGCGCGAAAGGATGCAGGAGCGCTTGGATCAGGCGGCCGCGGCGGCCGATGAAGAGACACGCCAAAGGTTCGAAACGCTTGCGGGCAACATGCAGCGCGCCATCGAACAAAACATCGAACGCGCCGAGGCGGCGCAGGCCGAGGCTGCGGGTATCCTGATCACCGGTGTGATCCTTCTGGTGGCGTTCAAGCTGATGCAGGGTGTCTATGCCAACATCCTCTATGAAAAGCAGTATTCGCACTGGCGGATCGATCCGGACCATGTAGAAAGCGGGCGCTACACTCCCAACCTAGTGCTGGGCTGTGGTCTGACAGCGGCGATTGCGCCGCTCATCATCTACAAGTTCACGGTCAGCAATTCGCTTTCGCTGTTGAACGAGTTCCCTGAACGGCGCGTATCGGAGATCTTCCTGGGCGAAGGTGGTGGCACCTTGTTCGGGGCAGTGGCCTCATGGATGGAGGACAGGATCGACGCTGCGGCAACCGCCGGCAGTGACGTGTTCGACGGGATTGTGAGCGGTGTCCGCACCGTGCTGGACGGCCTGACGCTGGCCTTGAACGGTTCGCCCTGGCCCGTGGTGATGCTGGTTGTCGCGGTGACGGCGTACCGTGCCGCAGGTCCACGCGTCGCCATCTTTACCGTGGCGGCGATGGCCTATACCGCGCTGCTGGGCTACTGGGCGCTCGCGATGGAGACGGTCGCGCTCGTGGGTTCGGCGGTGCTGCTTTGCGTGATCATCGGCATCCCGCTTGGCATCTGGTTCGGCAAATCGAACCGCGCCTATCGCATGGCCGAACCGGTGCTGGACCTGATGCAAACCTTGCCCGCCTTCGTTTACCTCATCCCGATCATCGCATTTTTCGGAACTGGCAATCCGCCGGGCATCCTCGCCACGATCATCTTCGGAATGCCTCCGGTGATCCGGCTGACAGCACTTGGCATGCGGGGTGTGCCCGAGAGCATCAAGGAAGCGGCGGTCGCCTTTGGTGCATCCAAGTGGCAATTGCTCAAGGATGTGGAGCTGCCCTTGGCACTGCCCTCGATCATGACAGGTGTGAACCAGACGATCCTGATGTGCCTGTCCATGGTTGTGATCATCTCGCTTATCGGCGGCGGTGGCCTGGGTCAGGAAATCCTGGAAGCGTTGCAATTCGCGGCCAAAGGGCCGGGTCTTTTGGGTGGCTTCGCCATCCTGTTCCTGGCCATGGTCATGGACCGCATCGTGCAGGGTGCATTCAAGAGAGCCGATCAAACGTAAAGACATCCCGGCGTGTGTCGCGTGCGCGGCGGGTGGCTATTTCGGGATTGTCGTGCGGGGTCAGACGGACATGCCCGCAAGCAGGTCTTGTCGATCAAGCTGTGCCTTCGGGCCGCTGATCTTTACCGCGCCGCGTTCGAGAATGTAAAAACGATCACCGAGATCGTATGCGAAGCTGAAATACTGTTCGACCAGAATGATCGCCATATCGGCCTGTTCGCGCAATAGCGCAATGACACGACCGATCTGCTGGATGATATTGGGCTGGATTCCCTCTGTCGGCTCGTCCAGCAGGAGGAGCCTTGGCTTGGTGATCAGCGCGCGCGCGATGGCGAGCTGTTGTTGCTGCCCCCCCGACAGGTCGCCGCCACGCCGGTTGAGGAACTCCTTGAGGATCGGAAACAGGCCGAAGATGTGGTCGGGGATGAAATGCTCGGACCTTGGCAGGCAGGCGAAGGCGGTTTCCATGTTTTCCCTGACGGTCAGCAGCGGAAAGATATCCCGTCCCTGCGGCACGTATCCGACCCCTTTTTGTGCCATTGCATGAGCAGAGGCCGATTTGATGGCTTCACCGTTCATTGTCATCGCGCCGGCCGAAAACGCGTGCGTTCCGGAGATAGCTTTGAGCAAGGACGTTTTGCCAACGCCATTTGTGCCCATCACGCAGGTGATCTCGCCTTTGGCGGCGGTCATGTCGATACCGTTCAGGATTTGGCTGCCGCCGTAATGCAGGGTCAAGCCTTCGGTTTTCAGAACATTATCGCCCAAGATACACCTCGATCACCTGTTCGTTGTTGGTCACATGGTCGAGTGACCCCTCGGCCAGAACCGACCCTTCGTGCAAAACCGTCACTTTGCAGTTCAAGCGGCGTACAAATTCCATGTCATGTTCCACGACGACCACCGCTCGGGTCTTTGCCGCCTCGCGCAGAATATCGGTCGTGTGCTCACGTTCTGCAGGTGTCATGCCGGCGGCGGGTTCATCGACAAGCAAAAGGCGGGGTTCCTGCGCCAGCAGCATTCCGATTTCCAGCCATTGCTTTTGCCCATGGCTCAGTTCGCCCGACTTTCGGTGCAAGGCTGCGGAAAGGCCGATTTCTCCTGCCAGTTCGGCAACCTTGTCGTCGTCTTCCTGCGACGGTTTGAAGAACAGGACCGAGAACGGCGACCGGCTCTTGCGCAGGGCCATCATCAGGTTGGCGAACACGCTTTGGTCTTCGAACACGGTGGGCCGCTGAAATTTCCGCCCCACCCCGATTTGCGCGATCCGGCTTTCCGACATGCCAAGCAGACTATCACCACGGTCCCCATAGACGATGCGGCCCTCGTCGGGTTTGGTCTTGCCGGTGACGATATCCATGAACGTGGTCTTGCCCGCTCCGTTCGGCCCGATCACCGCGCGCAGTTCGGCGTCGGCAATCTGGAAAGACAGGTTGTTGATTGCCTTGAACCCGTCAAACGAAACCGAAACGCCGGACACTTCGAGCAATGTGCTCATTTCTCGGCCTCCTGTTCGCGCAGCGCGCCCTGGTCAGGGCCAAGATCTGCACCATGACGATCCAGGGAATGCCGATCGACCAAGAGATCAACGAGACCGCCGATGCCTTTTGGCGCGAAGAGAGTGACACACACAAAGGACAGACCCAGAAGGACGGTCCACCAATCAACCCAGTTGATGGTGTAAAACCCAAGTCCGATGTCGGGCGCCTGTCCCCCGGTGAACCAGGTGGACAGCAACGAGACAAAGGCCGCGCCGATCACCGCACCATAAAGGCGCCCGCGCCCGCCGATGGCGACCCAGACCGCCAGGTAGATCGAAGCGATTGGTGCCACCTCGGCCGGGTTGATGATCCCGGCCTGCGGATAATACAGCGCGCCCGCAATGCCGGCAATGACGGCGGTCAGGGTAAAGACCGCCAGTTTGAATGCTTCGACCGGGTAGCCAAGGAAGCGCACGCGCGCCTCGTCGTCGCGGATGGCGCGGATCACCGATCCGAACTTGCCGGACACGACCCAGGCGCAAAGCAGATACCCAAGACCAAGGGCGACAGCCGAGGCCCAGAAGAACCAGAGCGACACGATATCCTGTGATATGTCCGATTGACCGGGCAGGTTTTGCAGACCCGAAAGACCGTTGTTGCCACGCAACCCGCTATCGTTCTGGAAAAGGTGCAATGACAGCGCCAGCGTCATCGCCTGGGTCAGGATCGACAGGTAGACACCGGTGACACGGCTGCGGAACGCGAGCCATCCGAAAACCAGCGCCAGAAGTCCGGGCACCAGTACCACCGCCGCAAGTTGCAGCGGCAGGGAATGGGCAAAGGCCCAGATCGGCGGGAATTCCGCTGCGCCGACAACGCCAAAGATTTGGCTGGCAATCCCGTCCGATACCTCTTGCGGCGTCGGGGGTAGGGGCGCTGCGGCAAGGCTTTCCAGTACGATAATCTCTGTCCGCGCATACATCAGCCACATGCCAATGGCGTAACCGCCAAGTCCGAAGAAGGCCATGTGACCCAGGCTCAGGATACCGCAATATCCCCAGACGAGATCCATCGCCAGGGCCACGAGGCAAAGGCAGAGAGTCTTGCCCAACGTCTTGACAAAACTGGTCGAGATCACGCCGATGCCAAAGCCTTCGGAAAGGATCGTCACGCCGACGGTGAATAGCGCGAGGATGGCCAGAAAGATCATCACCGACGGGAAACGAAGGGCGATGGGCTGGCGGCGGGGAAAGGCTGCGTCAGTCATGTATCATGCCTCCGCTGCACGGCCCTTGAGGGCGATGATGCCCCGGGGCCGGAACTGGATAAACAGGATGACGAAGAGGATCATGTATGTCTGCGCCGCCAATGTATTGGACGGGTTGAGCCATTCGATCCCCTTTTGCAGTGTCCCGACCATCGTGGCCCCCAGAAGCGTGCCCCAGATATTGCCAACGCCGCCGACCACCACGGTCATGAAGGACTGCACGATGTAGTCGCTCCCCATTTCCGAGGTGACCTTGGCATAAAGCCCGATCGCGACCCCGGCGATCCCGGCAATGCCCGATCCGAACCCGAAGGTCAGCATGTTGATCTTGTCGGGGTTGATGCCCATCGAGGCCGCCATGCGGGGGTTCTGCGTGACAGCGCGCACTTCAAGGCCGAGCCGTGTGCGGTTCATCACGAACAGGATCAGCGCAAGGAACAACAAGGCAAGGCCGAAAATCGCGATCCGGATATAGCTGATCGAGACGATGTCGTTGATCACCCATGACCCGTCCAGCCAGCCCGGGGCGGTGAGAGGCCGGGCCTGCGTGCCGAAGATGTTCTTGGCGATTTGTTGCAGCGCGATCGAAATGCCGAAAGTGGCCAGCAATGTCTCCAAAGGGCGGTGATAGAGCCAGCGGATCACCAGTCGTTCCATCGCAACACCCGCGCCGAAGGTAACCGCAAAGGCCAGCGGGATCGCAACCATGATCGACAGCGTGTAATCGGGAATGAAAAGCTGCACGACATAGCCGGTATAGGCCCCCATCATGATGAACTCGCCATGCGCCATGTTGATGACACCCATCACGCCAAAGGTGATGGCAAGCCCGATGGCCGCTAGGAAGTAGATGGAAGCAAGCGACAGGGCATCCAGTCCAAGGTCGAAGGCCCGGTTTACCGCGACCTTGTTCTCGATCGCGCCAAGAGCCAGTTGCGCAGCGGCGACAACTTCGGGCGGGGCGCCGATGTAACGCTCGTAGAAGACGTGGTTGGCAAGCCGCTCTTCAACTTCGGCCGCTGTCGCGACGGCGTCGACGGTTCCCTGCTCCGCGAGGGCGGCATAGGCCAGGTCGCGGGCGGATTGGCTGTCCAATGTGGCGACCCGAATGCCGGCGACCTGACCGTCCTCGATGTTCTCGATCAAAGCAGTGCGTTGATTGTCCCGGCTGATGCGGGGTTTGGCGAGGCCGTCATCGACCAGCAGCGCATATGCGTCATGGCGGCTGAGCGCCTCCGACCCCGGCACCAGGGTCCGGCCGATATCAGGTGCGTCCGGCAGGGCCGCGGCAGCCTCAAGACGGACCGCCACCAGAGGGTTCAGGGCCGCGCGGACATCAACGCCCAGATCGCCGGCAAAGCTCTTGATGGCCTCGATCCGGGCCGCGTCGGTTTCACCGAACCTGATGGTAAGCAGACGTTCAAGCCGCATCTTGCGCTGCAACAGCGCTTCGTCACTTTCGGTCGGGATACTGTCGCGCAAGGCTGCCAAATGGCTTTTCTCGGCCCCGCGTTCGATTGCGTTCAAAGCGGCGACACGGGTGTCGCGGTCCGGATCACTGAGCTGGAACTGCACCAACGCGGTGCCGATCATGCTGCGAATCCCGGAGTTTGGTTTCAGCTGATCAAAGTCATCATCGGGCACGATGCCAATCTCGGATCCGTTGGCAAAATCGAAAATGCGCAGCGTGTCACGGTCAATCTCTTCTGCATATACGAACAGGCCGCTGTCTTCGTTGAACCACATGTCCTTGGTCTGCCAGCGTTCCAGAACGTCCTGCGCGGCTGGCAGGCCGGAATTGGCAAGCGTATCAATCGCTGGCCCGATCGTCCGGCGCGAGCTTTCCAGAAGAATGTCGCGATGGGACTGCAATACCTGCTGTATGGGCGCGTCAGCCTGTTGAGCAGGAACCGGAAGCGAGACCGTCAGACAAGCGAGGAAAATGGCGACAAAGCGCAGCATGAAGATATCCGGGACAGTTGGAGCGTGACACACCCGATGCAGAAGGGGGAGGTGCGTGGTTTCCCACGCACCGCTCGGGTCAGTAGTTCGATTCGATCTGAACGCAGCTCTCGGTTTCGGTGTTGTACATGCCGCACCCAAGCTCTTGCCAATCAGACTTCAGGACTGCGGATTCCGGCAGGAAATCCGTCCAGGCATCGCCCGGAACTTCTTCGGTCTGGCTGATGATGTCGAACTGCCCATCCTCGGTAATCTCACCGATCAGAACCGGCTTGGCGAGGTGATGGTTCGGCAGCATGACAGCCGTTCCGCCTGTCAGGTTCGGAAACTCCTGGCCGTACATCGCGCTGCGGACCGCATCGACATCCGTGGTACCCGCATCTTCGACGGCATTCACCCACATGTTGAAGCCGATGTAATGGGCTTCCATCGGGTCATTGGTCACACGCTCTTCGCCCATGCGCTCTTTCCAGGCGTCGACCCAGTCTTCATTGGTTTCCGTGTCTGCCGATTGGAAGTAATTCCACGCAGCAAGGTGGCCGACGAGGTTGGAGGTATCGAAGCCCGAAAGCTCTTCCTCCCCCACCGAGAAGGCGACGACGGGGATGTCGGCCGAATCGATGCCCGAGGCGGCAAGTTCCTTGTAGAAGCCGACATTGGCATCGCCGTTGATGGTCGAGATGACGCCGACCTTCTTGCCGTCAGCGCCCAGCGCAACAACGTCGGACACGATTTTTGACCAGTCGGAATGGCCAAACGGCGTGTAATTCACAAAGATATCCTCGTCCGGAATGCCTTTGTCCTGAAGGTAGGATTCGAGGATGTTGTTCGTCGTGCGCGGATAGACGTAATCTGTGCCCAACAGCGCGAATTTCTCGACGCCCAGCTCTTCGAGAAAGTAATCGGTGGCCGGGATCGCCTGCTGGTTCGGCGCCGCCCCGGTGTAGAACACGTTCCTGGAGCTTTCCTCACCTTCGTACTGAACCGGGTAGAACATCAGGCCGTTCAGTTCTTCCAGAACCGGCAGCGCGGATTTGCGGCTGACCGATGTCCAGGCGCCGAAGATCACATCAACGTCCTGAACCGTCAGCAATTCACGGGCCTTTTCCGCAAAAAGGGGCCAGTCGGATGCAGGGTCGACGACAACCGCTTCGATGTCACAGCCCAGAAGACCGCCGTCTTCATTCTGCTGTTCGACCAGCATCTCCATCGTGTCCTTCAGGGTGGTTTCCGAAATCGCCATCGTGCCGGAAAGCGAATGCAGCACACCCACCTTGATCGGGCAATCTGCCTCCTGGGTAAGTGCGGGCAGGGTCGAGGCAACAAGCGCGGCAGCCGCCGTGGTGCTGAGAAATTTCATCGACATTTTGCAAACGTCCTCTATTCATTTCGCGCAGTGGAGCGGCCAACTGCAGCGTCGGACGCAACAGGCCACCTGCGCAATTCAATTGCTGTGTGCGCTTGGATTTGGCTGCAAAGGGCCGTCCGCATCGCACGCTATTTGCTGACGGGTCTCATCAGCCGATGCCATCTAGGCCGCCGATTTTCGTGGCAGGAACATCCTGTGCCGTCATTCGGCAACACGGCGATGGAATTGCCCTAATTTTTGGCGATATGTGGCGATATGCTCGACTTCTGTGCGATATAGTTAGGGTCTAGGCCCTAGGCGGCCTGCGCGGTTTTTCAATGCTTGCAACAGCGCGTCCGGGGGTCGGGCCACCGGTGCAAACACCCCGGCCAAAACGACCGGTTGTCCGGGGCAAGGCGCCCTCGGCTATCCGAGCTCTTTCAGCCCCACCCGGACGGCGCGGTTCGGATTTTTCTCCAGTATGTGTGTTCCCAGCGATTTGGCGAGCTCTGTATGGCCCTTGTCCACCGCCCGTTTGAACAGTTCGCGCTGGTACCGCGGAAATTCACGGCGGGTGCGAAGCATGCGGTAATAGGCTTCCGAGGTCAGCGTGCCATTGAGCGCACCCAGGATGATCGGGGACAGGATACCCATCTGGTTCAGCGAACTGCCAAGCCGGTGACCCAACAGCGGCGCACGGAGGTGCTGCACGTTCGCACCATTGAACCGCGCGGCGTGTTGCGCGTCGAGCGGCTCATAGGGGTCATAAAGAATCGATATTCGGTTGGCGGCCTCGCTCACCTTGGCCGCATCGCCATATTTTCCGTCAAAGTCCCGGTCCCAGACCACCTTGTAGCGCGTCTCCCAAGGGACAACGGATGTGTCGACCGTGGACTGCGGAGAGATCGCCACCACGTCACAGCCCGGCGCAGCGGGCGAGAACGCGCAAGCCGCGTAGCCACCCATGGAGGCGCCATAGAATACCACGCGTTTGAACTGTTTGAAAAAGCCGCTGCTCTGCAGGTCGTCAAACTGTTCATAGACCCAAGGTTCACGATACCACGTCCAACCGCCGGCCAGAACGCCCAGCATGGACCATCCCTGTTCCTTGATGAAGCTGAACCCCCAGGGCCGTCGATCCTCGCGCTTTGTCATCGCGATGTCGAGGTTGTCGAATGTTACGACCAGCGTGTCGGGGTCGCGCGGTATATAGAGAGCGCTGTGCCCGTTGGTGCCGGGGCGATACCAGCCGTCCGTGCCCGCAAGGTGCAGCGCAATGTCCGCCCAATCCTGATCCGGGTCCGCGGCAGGCGGGTTTGGCGTCAGGCGGATGCGGGTGACGGTGATGCCATCGTCTTCTCGGGTCGATAGCGGCGTGTTTGTGCCAAAGGCCTTGAGGAAGGGGAACGCCCCCGATCCGCGCCGCACATCCATGAACACGCGCGTGTCGGAGTGCAGACAGCGCTCCATGAATGTCTTGAGGAATGGCACCTTCCAGCGATCGCCGAACCCTTGCAGATTGCAAAGCACATCCACCGGGCGCAGGTCCTTGTCCGACCGGATGACCTTGATCCGCTCTGGATCGACGTCGTTTTCAGTCAGGAAGGTGATATAGCCCTCCAGCCACGGTTGATCCTCATCCTTGAACTTGGCCCGGCGGTTCGTGTTCACCAAATGAATGTCGCAGTCGAACTTGTGATGCAGTGAAAGGACAAAGCCGCGCGATGTCCCGGCCAGATCAGCCACGCTGTTCACCTCTGTCAGGTCCAACTCGTCGACAAGCGCTGCGTCAAACGTCGTGCGGCCGCGGCTCTTTATCGGCGCGCGCGCGGGGGCAATGTCATGGCTCTGTACCAGCCGTTCGAGAAAAGAGTCTTTGGGCGGCAAGCCATTGTGGTTGGCGCCCAATTGGCGCTTGTTCGACGCCCAGAGATGCAGCGCGGTTGTCTGGTCGGTTACAAGCCCCTCGGCCAGCTCGGCCCGGCGCATGAACTTGTGCCGTTCGCGGAAGGTGATGGGATAAAACGCGTTGAGCGGTTGGACATGTTCCTCCAGCCCCAGTTCGTGAACGTAGTGCGTGACCATCATGGGTCCCCAGACACCCCAAGGCTGTTCCGTGATATGCAGGGGCTTGCCTTTGTCGGCCTTCCTGCGCATCTCGGCCTGTCGCTTCTTGGGCAAGAAGGGTGCAATGGAATACCGGTCGTCGGTAAACCTCAGCATCTGGCGCAATACCTCGCTGCTGGCGGGCAGACCCAGAACCGCGTTGTTCACCCGGTGTTCGCCGGGCAGTTCATAGCCGAAGACGTAATCGCTGTCGTAATCCATGGGACGATAGCAATACACATCGGTATCCACCCAGATCATGCCGGGGCATTGGTGGATCATGTGCAGGCGGAACCAGTCCGCGAACAGGGCATAGCTGTTTTTCTGTTCGTACTTGATGAAATCGTCTGTATCGATGATGTCGCGCCCGTCGCGCCGGATGACACCATCGGGCACGTTTGGGATATCCTCGTAACTGAACAGGGTGATCTTCTGCCCCTTGTCGACAAAGGACTTCAGGCACAGCTGTTCCAGCCAGCTGAGCGGCCCCCCGATCCAGAGCGTTCCGACCTCGCGTGTGCGTGGCATCTGCAAGTCCTCAATGGCGCGCGGCTTCTTCTTGGGCCGCGTCGATCAAGGTTAGACTACGAAATGAAATGACGTGTGGATAGGCTGCGTGACTTTTGCGTCAGTTTTTCCGCGATCCGTGGCGATGACGCCATGCCGCTTGCACGCTGTGGCGGCTGTGCGGTAATTCTTTTGGTGCAGAAGTAATGGCGGTCGAGCAGTGAACCGCCGACAAGAGGCAAAGATGAGCAAAGACACCTACACGGTAGTCTCGACCATGAAGAACGAGGGCCCGTACATCATCGATTGGGTCGCTCACTACAAAACCCTCGGGTTCGACCACATTCTTGTCTGCACCAATGACTGCACCGATCCGACAGTCGAAATACTGCTGCGGCTGCAGGAGATGGGACTGGTCACCCAGCACAACACCATCGTGCGCAAGGCGGGCATTCACCGCAGTGCCCTGCGGCAGGCAAGCCGTCGCTACGACATCGTCATGGATGCCAAATGGGTGTTTGTCTGTGATGTGGATGAGTATCTGAACATCCACATGGATGACGGCTCTGTTCAGGCCCTGGTGGACGGGTCGGGTGACAAGGCCGACGTTGTCTCGGTCCCTTGGCGCGTCTTCGGTCCGAACGGGGTTGAAAAATTTGCAGACAAACCCGTCAGCCAACAATTCAAGATGGGTGAGTTCGAGTGGGACGCGAAAGAACGTCCGCAGACGGGAAAGTTCGTTAAATCCATCTATACGAACCAGCATAAATTTCAGCGGATGGGCCTGCATGCGCCAGTGTCTCTTGACGCGCATGTGAACGACACTTTGCGCGTTCTGCCAGGCGGCGCAGAGTACATTGTGAACGGTGAACGGACCGACAACCCGCCTCTCTTCACACACGCACAGGTAAACCATTACGCTTTGCGGTCGATGGATAGTTTTCTCGTCAAACGCGCACGCGGCCGGGCGAACCATTCGCACCATGTGCTTGGCCGGGAATACTGGGAGCGGTTCAACCTGAACGACGAAAAGGATACGTCGATTGACCGCTATAAAACCAGGGCGGGCAAACTGGCGCGGGAGTTGAAGTCCGATCCGGTCCTCAAGGACCTGCACGACCGCGCAGTGGATTGGCATAAACGCAAGGCCGCATCTTTGAAGATGGATCCAGACATGGACGCGTTGATTGATGGATTGAAACTTTCAATCTGAAAGCCGACCGCGCTGCGGTCTCAAAACTGGGAAAAATGACCTTTGCCACGCAAGCTGCTCACAGCAGCCTGTTGTCTCATGTATGCCAGAAAGATGTTTGCCCGGCTCATTCAGGCGGCTGGTTTGGTGAACGGCAGGTTTCGTCCGCTGACACAACACATCATGATGCACGTGGGCGCTTGCCTGATTTCCAGAATTCCACGAGGTTTATGACAATTATTTCAATTCAAGATAGCCGGTGCGCTGCCAAGACTTATTCTTCTCCATCTGAGATCGATTCCCACCGGTTTTCGTAGTCGGTTTGATACACGGCTTTTGGGGTTTTGCCTGAAACTCTTGGTTTTCGAACTGCGTAATCCAGTATAATACCACCGTCCGGAACGCGATCGGACAATCGTGGCCGTTTCCCAGTGATATTTGGGTTGGTCATTTTCACAACACGTTTTGCATACATTGGAAGAATTGGCTGCAATTGACAGCGTAAAACTTCATAGCCCATTGATCTTTCCCAGAACGCATATACCAACTCTGGATTTATTTGATAGAAAGAATGGTTAATCCAGTTATTACATGGCGAGTGACCTATAAGAACGCCATGAGGTTTCAGCATCTTGTCAATATTGCGATAGGCAGTTGAAATGTCGAAAATATGTTCACAGGTTCCACCATCATAAATCACGTCGAATTTTTCTTCGAGCTCTTCAGGGATGTCGCATGAGAGATCCTGGACAATTGAAGCGTTTTCAAACTCGCTAGCATCAATTGAATCTACTTTTGAGAAACCAATCTTTTCAAAGAATATTTCAGAATATTGGTCGCTGGGGTTGGCGAGCTCACTTTCCGATATGCCGTGAAGGTATTTTTCAAGAACATTTTCCAGAAGAGCAGCGGACCTTTTGCGCCTTTTGCCGATCCATCGCTGGCGACCCAGCATTGCTATCCTGCCGGAAAGTTCGTTTTCTTTCACGGTCTCGATCAAACGAGCTGCGAGGGTGTCAGGCAATGCCATATGTTGTTTTTCCTTTTGTAGCGGACCTTTGGCGCCATTTGCCGAAAGGCTACTCTATGTGCGGACGCTCTGGGTAGGGGGCATTTTTGCTTTTGGCGATGCGATTTTCTGTGACTCATTTGCCAGCTTGCCCTGTGCTGGCATGACCGGCTGCGTGACATTTCCGACCCCAATCCTCAAGGTGTTCGAAGCAACCGGTCGTGTCCTTGGCGGCTGGAACAAAGGGCGGTGGGTTTGCGACATATATCTTCCAGGGTGAACGCAGGATAGAGACATGGCAAGCGTGACAGAGCGCAAGTTGACAGGACGAAGTTACGTAGCCAATGACGTGTTGGAT
This sequence comes from Marivita sp., assembly GCF_020055675.1. Taxonomy (GTDB): domain Bacteria; phylum Pseudomonadota; class Alphaproteobacteria; order Rhodobacterales; family Rhodobacteraceae; genus Marivita. The sequence continues at coordinate 66,474 of NZ_JAIPUS010000011.1, read as the reverse complement.
GTCGTCGCGTCGCACGACGGTGAGACGCGAGTTGTCACGGTTTTCTTCGCAGGGCCGGTCGAACCAACGACTGTCAAGATTGGCGACCACCACGAAATCGTGTCACACAAGATCGTCGGTGGCGCGTCATGTTTGAGCGCTCTGGTCGCAAGCGACGGTGCCTTGACGGTTTCCGTGAACGAACGATCCATCGTGTTCGAGCCTGCGAAAGCCGAGACCCATCTCTTCGAGGGGAAAAACACGCTTGCATCCGTGCGAAATGGTGAAAGTGCCGAGACTGTTGCCGCGTGGTTGCGCTATCACATTGAAACGCAAGACGTGCAGGGCGCTGTCATCCTTGATCGCGCGAAACCGGGTGTGGACGTGGACTTCGTGCCCAATCTGCGCAGCGCGCTAGAAGAGGCTGCTCCGGACATCCCGGTCGTTGTTCTGACCAGTGATTTGCCCCTGGGGAAAGCGGACAGCCCGGCCGAAGCACATCCGTTTTCGGTGCCCGAGGCCCCCGGCAAAGACCGGATGGAAATTCCGCAAGCCTCGCCTTGGGATGCGCCGCTTGGGGCGATGTCCATCTACGAGGTTCTGCGCATGCGGTTTCTTCGTGAGGCCCGCGCTGTCGCGAACCTTGATGTGCACGACCTGCTTGCGGTCGGCGCGCCCAATATCTTCGACAGCGCCGTCGCAGCAGAGCGCGGCGTCATCGCCCTGATTGGGCGGCACTGCTACCCGTGGCGTGTGCGCAAAAACGAGCCGGCGCGTTTTGCTGACCATATCTGCGTGCAATTCGACGCCAAGGGCGGTCGCGCGCGATGGTGCATCGCACCTGCCAAGGCACCCGACGCAGCGGTCTGGCGCTTGGTCCGGATTGGCAACGCAGATCCTGACCGGACGCGCACACAGGTTTTCTATCGCTACATGGCGCTGCGGCATCCGACGAAGTCGATTTCGAAGATTGTGCCGAAAACGTCGCTGATCGAGCACCCACCTCTGCTGGAAATGGCACAAGAGTATTGGTCCCATAAACCCGTGCGGATGCCCGAGCTTGCGCCCGACAGCCTGCCAAGGGGAAAGGGGCGCCGGGCGATTGTCACCACGATGAAGAATGAAGGGCCGTTCATCCTCGAATGGCTGGCCTTTCACCGGGCGATCGGGTTCGACGATATTCTCGTCTATACCAATGATTGCACCGACGGGACTGACTCGATGCTCCAACTGCTGGAGCGGAAGGGCTACGTGCAGCATCGGGAGAACCCGTTTCGCGAAACCGGTCTGAAACCTCAACATGGCGCCTTGCAGGCCTCCGAGACCGAACCCGTCATCCAGAATGCCGCGTGGGTGACCTGTATCGACGTGGACGAGTTCGTGAACATAAAGGTGGGGGATGGCACCCTTGATGCGCTGTTCGAGGCGGTGCCCGACGCCAACATGATCGCGATGACGTGGCGGCTGTTCGGGAATGGGGATGTGAGGGTCTACGAGGATCGCCCGATCACCGGACAGTTTCAGCGCTGCGCGCCCGAATTTGCCCGCAAGCCGCACCAGGCATGGGGATTCAAGACGCTGTTCCAGAATGTCGGGCTGTTCAAGAAACTTGGCGTGCACCGGCCCAAGGGGCTGAATCCGCAGCTTTGGGAAGAGATCAACTGGGTCAATGGATCGGGCAAGCCGCTGCCGCGCGAGATGTATCGCAACGGGTGGCGGTCCACGGCCGAGACCTATGGTTATGATCTGGTCCAGCTCAATCACTATGCGGTCCGGTCGGCGGAGAGTTTCCTGGTCAAGCGCGACCGGGGGCGGGTGAACCACGTGGATCGGGATCAAGGGCTGGCGTACTGGTTCCGGATGAACAACAATTTCGAGGAGGACCTGTCGATCCAGAAACGGCTTCCGATGATGCAGGCCGAGCTGGCGCGGATGATGGCGGATCCGGAAATCAGGGCGGCGCATGAGGCCGCGGTGGCGGCGCATCGGGCCAAGATCGACGCGCTGCGGGCGACGGAAAACTATGCCGCGTTCTACGCCGATCTGACCGGGCCGCGGCTGGAAAAGCTGTCCCGGCTGCACACCCATTTCGGAGCGAACGTTTTCCTGGCGGGGCCGGGGGTGGTGCCGGACGAGGTCGTCGAGAGGGACCCCGATGCGGAGTGGTTCTTTACCGTGGACGCGGTGGACGAGACCGCGCATTGAGAGCGTCCCATGGCTGGGACGGCTTTGGCCTGTATATATTTCAAGGGGTTATGGAGGCGGATTCACCGCGTGTTAAGGTTTGGACCCATGCGGCCCAGCACTTTGGGGCGGCAGATTTCGTATCCGGCGCAATCTAGCCACCCGGCCAATGATACGCGCCCGGCGACGTGATGGCAGCCAAGACAGCCATGATGCGACCCTGTTGGCGTATCGATGCGTGCAGTTGGGCACTCGACGCGGTTTTGGCGATTGCAAACCTGCGGGGTGCGGGTCGGGCGTGGTCGCCCGACCCTGTCTCATGTCAGCCGATGATCGCGTTGAGCGTGGCGGAGGGGCGCATCACCGACTCGGTTTTGGCCGGATCGGTGTGGTAATAGCCGCCCAGATCCACCTCCGTGCCCTGTGCCGTGGCAAGCTCTTTGGTGATGGCGTCTTCCTGGTCGGTCAGGGCTTTCGCGATGGGGGCGAAATGGGCTGCGATTTCGGTGTCCTCGGTTTGGGCGGCCAAGGCTTCGGCCCAGTAGCGGGCGAACCAGTAATGGCTGTCGCGGTTGTCCGGTTCTCCGACCTTGCGCGACGGTGAGCGGCTGTTGTCAAGGATGCCCTGTGTTGCGGCATCCACCGCCTTGCCCAGCACGCGCGCCTTTTCATTGTTCCGCGCATCCGCGAGGAATTGCAGGCTTTCGCCCAGCGCGCAGAATTCGCCCAGGCTGTCCCAGCGCAGGTGGTTCTGTTCCATGAGCTGTTGCACGTGCTTGGGGGCTGAGCCGCCCGCGCCGGTTTCGAACAACCCGCCGCCGTTCATCAGCTTGACGATGGACAGCATCTTGGCGCTGGTCGCCAGTTCGAGGATCGGGAACAGGTCCGTGAGGTAGTCGCGCAGCACGTTGCCGGTGATCGCGATGGAGGTTTTGCCCTCGCGGATCGTTTCCAGCGTGGCGCGGGTCGCCTCGCGCGGGGCCATGATCCTGAAGGTGTCGGTCAGGCCCTTGGCTTCGAGGATCGGTTTGACATAGGCGATCAGTTCCGCGTCATGCGCACGGGTTTCGTCGAGCCAGAAGATCGCTTCGCAGCCCTCCGCCTTCTGGCGGTCGATGGCGAGTTGGACCCAATCCTTGATCGGGGCCTTGCGGGTGGAGGCGGAGCGCCAGATGTCGCCCTGCTCGACCTCGTGGCTGTGCAACACGGTGCCATCGGCCAGCACCATCTTGACGGTGCCCGCATGCGGGATTTCGAAGGTGGTGGGGTGGGACCCGTATTCCTCGGCCTTCTGGGCCATCAGGCCGATATTCTGCACCGTGCCGGCGGTGGCCGGATCGAGCTTTCCGGTTTCCTTGAAATAGTTGATCGTTTCGTCATAGACGGGGGCATAGCTGCTGTCGGGGATCACGCAGTTGGTGTCGTGTTCCTTGTTATCGGGGCCCCATCCCTTGCCGCCGGCCTTGATGAGCGCGGGCATGGAAGCGTCGATGATCACGTCCGAGGGCACGTGCAGGTTGCTGATGCCCTTGTCGCTGTCGACCATGTACATCGGCGGACGATCGGCCATGACGCGGTCGATTGCGGCGGTGATCTCGGGCTTGTCCTTGACCCGTTCGAGCAGATCGCCCAGCCCGGAATTGGGGGTGACGCCGGCCTTTTCGAGCGCGTCGCCGTATTGATCGAAAACCGGCTTGAGATAGCATTTGACCGCATGGCCGAAGATGATGGGGTCGGAGACCTTCATCATCGTGGCTTTCATGTGCAACGAGAAAAGCGTGCCCTCTTTGTGGGTCCTGGCGATTTCCTCTTCGAGGAACGCATCGAGTGCGCTGGCGGACATGAAGGTGGCATCGACCACGGTGCCGGCCGGGTAGCTGAGCCCGTCCTTGAGCACGGTTTCCGTGCCATCCCTGGCGGTGAGGACGATCCTGGCGTCGCTGTCCGAACCGAGGGTCGCGGAGGTTTCGTTCGAGTAGAAATCACCGGCAGACATGGACGCGACGCGGGTCTTGCTGTCCTTGCTCCAGTCGCCCATGCGGTGCGGGTTGCTCTGGGCATAGGCTTTGACCGGCTTGGCCGCGCGGCGGTCGGAATTGCCTTCGCGCAGGACCGGGTTCACGGCGGAGCCCTTGATCGTGTCGTACTTGGCGCGGATCGCTTTTTCGGCGTCGGTCTGCGGCGTCTCCACATAGTCGGGGAGCGCGTAGCCTTGGCTTTGAAGTTCCTTGATCGCCGCGACGAGCTGCGGCACCGAGGCCGAGATATTGGGCAGCTTGATCACGTTCGCTTCGGGCGTTTTGACCAATTTGCCCAGCTCTGCGAGATGGTCCGGCTGGCGTTGATCCTCGGTCAGGACTTCGGGGAAGGTGGCAAGGATGCGCCCGGCAAGAGAGATGTCCTTGCTGCCGACGCTGACGCCTGCGGCCTTGGCGAAGGTCTGGATGATCGGCAGGAAGGACGCCGAGGCCAGTTCCGGCGCTTCGTCGACCTTGGTATAGATGATATCGGGAGTCGTGTTGTCAGCCATGGGTCACACCTTTCGAAGTTTGCCCCTGCCTTAGGGCAAACCAAGCGAGTCGTAAACAGTGTACTGTGGTATACATTGCCGCAACGGTTTGCAGGGCAACATGGGCAGGCCCTGCGCGTTGGCGCTTGCCAGCGGTTCATGCTAGGTGCGTTGGCGATTGGACGGGACAGCACAGGCGGGGCACTCTGATGACACGCGTTCTTGTGACGGGAACAGCCGGGTTTATCGGCTATCATCTGGTGCGGTTGTTGCTGGAGGATGGCGACATCGTGCATGGCTATGACGCGATCACCGATTACTATGATGTCACGCTCAAGGCGCGGCGCAACCAGATGCTGCTGCAATCCGCTGGCTATAGCTTTACCCATGACGCGCTGGAGACGCCGGGTGTGTTCGAGCGGGTCGCAGCCGAGTTTGCGCCGGATGTGATTGTGCATCTCGCCGGGCAGGCGGGGGTGCGGTATTCGCTGGAAAACCCGCGCGCCTATCTTGAAAGCAACATCGTCGGCACCTTCAACGTGATGGAAGCGGCGCGGCAGATAGAGGTCGGGCATCTGTTGATGGCCTCGACCTCGTCGGTATACGGCGCGAATGAGGACATGCCGTTCAAGGAAACCGACAAGGCCGACACCCAGCTTACCTTTTATGCCGCCACCAAGAAGGCCAATGAAAGCATGGCCCATTCCTATGCGCATCTGTGGCAGATCCCGACGACGATGTTTCGCTTCTTTACCGTTTACGGGCCTTGGGGCCGGCCGGATATGGCGCCCTACAAGTTTACCAAAGGCATTCTGAGCGGCACGCCCATCGACATTTACAATCACGGCGACATGTACCGCGATTTCACATATGTGGAGGATCTGGTTCGCGCGATCCGCTTGTTGATGGACGCGGTGCCGGGGGGGCCGGAGACAGCGGTGGAGGGAGACACGCTGACCGCGGCAGCGCCGTATCGGATCGTCAATATCGGCAATTCCGACAAGGTGCGCCTGATGGATTTCATCGAGGCGATCGAGGCCGCGACCGGGCTCAGCGCAAAGCGCAACTACATGGACATGCAAAAAGGTGACGTGTTCGCTACCTGGGCCGATGCCGGGTTGCTGCACCGGCTGACCGGATATGCCCCGCAGACCGATGTGCGCGACGGGATGAACCGGTTCGTGGCGTGGTACCGGGATTATTACGGCGTGTGACGCTGTATCCGGGCTGAACCGGGACCCCGGCCGGATTATCAAAGAAAGCCGAAGGGTGCTGCTTGGTCTTCCGGGTGGTGCGATGCGTGATTGCGGGTGATACTACAGGCAACGCAGTGTCGAGGACCGCATGATGACCAGATCCTATTACGCGCCCAAGGGCGGGCTTCCGGGGCAAGACCAGCTTTTGACGGATCGTGCCATGTTCACCGAGGCTTACGCGGTGATCCCCAAGGGAACGATGCGGGACATCACGACAAGCTTCCTGCCCTTCTGGGACAGAACACGTCTGTGGGTGATCGCGCGTCCGCTCTCCGGTTTTGCCGAGACGTTTTCGCATTACATCATGGAGGTCATGCCCGGCGGCGGGTCGGAGCGGCCCGAGACCGACCCCGGCGCGCAGGGTGTTCTGTTCGTGGTCGAGGGATCCCTGAGCGTGACCGTGGATGGCGAGGCACATGAGATGGGGCCGGGGGGATATGCCTACCTGCCGCCGCGATCTGGCTGGACGTTGCGCAATACGGGGTCCGAGCCTGTGCGCTTTCACTGGATTCGCAAGGCCTATCAAGCGGTCGAGGGGCTGTCCCAGCCCGAGGTGATCGTGGCGAACGAGGCTGATGTCGCGCCGGTGCCAATGCCGGAGACCGAGGGCAAATGGGCGACCACGCGCTTTGTCGATCCATCGGACCTGCGCCACGACATGCATGTGACCATCGTGACGCTGGAATCCGGTGCGGTTCTGCCGTTCATGGAGACCCATGTGATGGAACACGGTCTGTACGTCCTTGAAGGCAAGGGCGTCTACAGGCTGAACCAGGATTGGGTCGAGGTAGAGGCAGGTGATTACATGTGGCTGCGCGCCTTTTGCCCGCAAGCCTGCTATGCCGGTGGGCCGGGACCATTCCGTTACCTGCTTTACAAGGATGTGAACCGGCACATGCCGCTTGGCCTGGGCCGGCCCGGCTGACCGCGCAGGGGGCGGGCGGGAGCGCCAGGTTTTCAGGCAGGCAGGCCGTCCTGCGCGGTTGCATTCTTTCAGGCGGCACGGGTCGGTGAGGAAGGCACGCCTTTGCACCTTGCCAGTTTTAGAAATATATTTGTGCAATGTGAAAAATACAAACCATTGAATTATATTAATTTTTTGAAATTCCAGATTGTGAAAAATATTTTCGAAAAAATTGTAACGCAAACAAGCTGCGCGTAATCTGCCAATAATTGGAGGAGAAACGCCATGAGTTTCCAGAACCCCGTGTTCATACCCGGCCCGACCAACATCCCGGAGTCACTGCGTAAGGCATGTGACATGCCGACCATCGATCACCGGTCGCCGCTGTTCGGTCAGATCCTGCACCCCGCCCGCAAGGCGGTTCAGACGATCCTGAAAAGCACCAGCGCCGAGGTCTTCATCTTCCCGGCCTCGGGCACGGGCGGCTGGGAAACGGCGCTGACCAATACACTTTGCGCAGGGGACAGCGTGCTGGTGGCGCGCAACGGCATGTTCTCGCATCGCTGGATCGACATGTGCCAGCGCTTTGGCCTTGACGTGCAGATTGTCGATGTGCCCTGGGGGCAGGGCATTCCGGCGGACCGCTATGAAGAGATCCTGACTGCCGACACGGCACACAGGATCAAGGCGGTTCTGGCCACGCATAACGAAACGGCCACGGGCGTGAAATCCGACATCGCGGCCGTGCGTCGTGCCATGGACGCGGCGACCCACCCTGCTCTGCTCTTTGTCGACGGGGTGTCATCGATTGCCTCCATGGACTTTCGGTTCGATGACTGGGGTGTTGATGTCGCCGTGACCGGGTCGCAGAAAGGCTTCATGCTGCCTTCAGGGCTGGCCATTGTCGGCTTCAGCGACAAGGCAATGGCGGCAACCCAAACTGCCGGACTGCACCGCACCTTTTTTGACGTGCAGGACATGGTGAAAGGCTATGCCAACAACGCCTATCCCTACACGCCGCCAGTCGGCCTGATGAATGGCCTGAACGAAGCCTGCCGGATGTTGCAGGCCGAGGGGCTGGAAAACGTGTTTGCCCGCCACAGCCGGATCGCGTCGGGTGTCCGTGCGGCTGTCGATGCCTGGGGGCTGACGTTGTGCGCCGAAACGCCGGATCTCTATTCCGACACGGTGTCGGCGATCCGCACACCCGAAGGCGTCAACGCCACAGACATCGTCACCCATGCCGCCGAAACCTATGGCGTGGCCTTTGGTGTTGGTCTGGGCGAGGTTGCGGGCAAGGTGTTCCGGATTGGCCACCTGGGCAGCCTCACCGACGTGATGGCGCTGTCGGGGATCGCAACTGCCGAGATGTGCATGGTCGATCTTGGCCTGGACATCAAGCTGGGGTCAGGCGTTGCGGCGGCGCAGGAATTCTACCGCCACGGGTCGACGATCGAACAGAAGGTGGCGGCACAATGAAGGACTTGGGCATGATTATCCCCACCTACGAGGACATGCTGGTTGCGCATGAGCGGATCAAGCCGCATATCAACCGCACGCCCGTGATGCAGTCGGCCTATCTCAACGACCTCACCGGTGCGCAGATCTTCTTCAAATGCGAGAACTTCCAAGAGCCGGGGGCCTTCAAGGTACGTGGCGGCTCGAACGCCGTGTTCGGGCTGAGCGAGGAGTTGGCGGGCAAGGGTGTCTGCACCCATTCGTCCGGCAACCACGCCTTGTGCCTGTCCTATGCCGCCGGTCGCCGGGGCATCCCGTGCAACGTCGTCATGCCGCGCACGGCCCCCCAGGCCAAGAAGGACGCGGTGCGCCGCTATGGCGGGACGATCACCGAATCCGAGCCGTCGACCACGTCGCGCGAAGAGGTGTTCGCGAAAGTGCAGGCCGAGACCGGGGGAGAGTTCGTCCACCCCTACAACGATCCGCGCGTGATTGCCGGTCAGGGCACCTGTTCCAAGGAATTCATGGAACAGACCGACGGTCTGGACATGATGCTGGCACCGATCGGCGGCGGCGGCATGATCTCGGGCACTTGCCTGACGTTGTCGACATTGGCCCCCGAGGTGAAGATCATCGCGGCGGAACCCGAACAGGCGGATGACGCCTATCGCAGCTTCAAGGCGGGGCACATCATCGCTGATGACGCGCCGGAGACCATTGCAGACGGGCTCAAGGTGCCTCTCAAGGACCTGACCTGGCATTTCGTGTCGAACCACGTATCCGAGATCTACACCGCGTCGGAGCAAGAGATCATCGACGCTATGAAGATGACCTGGAAATACCTGCGCATCGTGATGGAGCCGTCCTGCGCCGTGCCGCTGGCGGTGATGCTCAAGAACAAGGACGCGTTCGCGGGCAAGCGCGTGGGCGTCATCGTGACTGGGGGCAACGTGGATCTGGACAAATTGCCGTGGATGACAGGTGCCTGAGATCACCCGGCCTACCGCAGACATCTTAGGGTGTGTGCTTGCACGCACCGCCCGCGCAACAGGAGAGACCCAATGAAAGACATGACCGTTTTCGACGATTACGAAGTGGGCTTCGACATCCCGGCCAAGCCGGGCATGGCCGAGGCGGATGTGCAGACACCGGCGCTGGTGCTCGATCTTGACGCGCTGGAGCGCAATATCAAGAAGATGGGCGATTATGCCAAGGCGCATGGCATGCGTCACCGCGTACACGGCAAGATGCACAAGTCGGTGGACGTGGCGCTTTTGCAGGTCGAGCGGGGCGGTGCCTGTGGTGTCTGCTGTCAGAAAGTGTCCGAGGCCGAGGTGTTCGCCCGTGGCGGTATCACCGATGTGCTGGTGTCGAACCAGGTGCGCGATCCCGCCAAGATCGACCGCCTGGCGCGGATGCCCAAGCTGGGCGCGCGGACGATCTGTTGTGTGGATGACCTGGCCAATGTGGCCGACCTGTCGGCTGCTGCCGTCAAGCATGGCACCCAGATCGAATGCCTGGTCGAAATCGACTGCGGCGCTGGGCGGTGCGGTGTGACGACAACGCCTGCGGTGGTCGAGCTTGCCAAGGCGATCGACGCGGCAGAGGGGCTCAAGTTCGCGGGCATCCAGGCCTATCAGGGCGCGATGCAGCACATGGACAGCTATGACGAGCGCAAGGCCAAGATCGCGGTTGCGGTGGCGCAGGTGAAAGATGCGGTCGATACGCTGAAGGCCGATGGCATCGCATGCGACATCGTCGGCGGTGGCGGTACGGGGTCGTATTATTTCGAGTCGAACTCGGGTGTCTATAACGAGCTTCAGTGCGGGTCCTACGCGTTCATGGATGCGGATTACGGGCGTATCCTTGACAAGGACGGCAAGCGCATCGACCAGGGTGAATGGGAAAACGCGCTGTTCATCCTGACCTCGGTGATGAGCCACGCGAAGGCGGACAAGGCCATCGTGGATGCCGGTCTCAAGGCGCAATCCGTGGACAGCGGCCTGCCGGTGATCTTTGGCCGGGACGACGTGGAATATGTCAAATGCTCGGACGAGCATGGCGTCGTTGCGGACCCGCAGGGGGTGCTCAAGGTCAATGACAAGCTCAAGCTGGTTCCCGGCCATTGCGACCCGACCTGCAACGTGCACGACTGGTATGTCGGTGTGCGCGATGGCGTGGTGGAAACCGTCTGGCCGGTGTCGGCCCGGGGGCGCGCATACTGATTTCGCCGCGCTGACGCGCGTCGACTGGCTGGGGGCTCTGCCCCCAGACCCCCGGGATATTTTTGAAACAAAGAAGCATTATGCGGCGCGTTACGGGGATGGCGCGCCGTTTTCGCGAGGGAGAGACCATGTATATTGTTCCGGAAGACCGGATTGCCGATCTGGTGTCGCGCGAGGCCGCGTTCGAGGCGGTCGAACAGGTATTTGCCGCGATGGCATCCGGCGATGCGTACAATTTTCCCGTGGTGCGCGAAGCGGTTGGCCACGAGGATGCGCTTTATGGCTTCAAGGGCGGGTTCGACCGCGCGGGCGGATCGCTGGGCCTGAAAGCCGGCGGCTACTGGCCGCACAACCTTGAGAAGCGCGGGTTGATCAACCACCAGTCGACGGTGTTCCTGTTCGATCCGGACACGGGCCGCGTGCATGCGATGGTGGGTGGTAACCTGTTGACCGCGCTGCGCACGGCGGCGGCCTCATCGGTGTCGATCAAGCACCTGGCGCGGCCGGATGCCAAGGTCATGGGCATGGTTGGTGCGGGCCATCAGGCGACGTTCCAGCTGCGTGCAGCATTGGAGCAGCGGTCCTTCGAGAAGGTGATCGGCTGGAATTACCACCCCGAGATGCTGCCCAATATCGAGACGGTCGCGAATGAGGCCGGTGTGCCCTTCGAGGCGGTGGACCTGCCGGGGTTGAGGCAAGCAGATGTGATCATCTCGATCACCTCGGCTTTCGCGCCGTCGCTGATGGCGGATCATGTCAGCCCGGGCACGCATCTGGCCTGCATGGGCACCGATACCAAGGGCAAGCAGGAGGTCGAGGCGGCGCTTCTGGCGCGGGCCAGTGTCTTCACCGACGAGGTGGCGCAGTCGGTCTCCATCGGCGAGGCGCAGCACGCGGTGGCGACCGGGCTGATCGCGGAGTCGGATGTGACCGAGATCGGGGCGGTGATAAACGAGGCGCACCCCGGTCGCCTGTCGGACAGCGATATCACGCTGTTCGATGGCACCGGCGTGGGGCTGCAGGACCTGGCCGTTGCGTCGAAGGTTGTTGGATTGGCGATTGAGCGTGGCGTCGCGATCGAGGTGGATTTCTGAATTTGACCCCCCGCCGGTTCCTCCATCTTAGGCGGCCGTCCGGACTGCGCCGGGCGAATTACGGAACGTGTTCCCGGTCTGTGTGTTGACACGCTACATGAAACCAAAAGGAGGATATCATGTCGGTCGCACGTGTAACTGAAATTTCAGCGACATCGCCCAACAGTTTTGACGACGCCACCAAGCTGGGGATCGAGCGCGCATCGAAGACCTTGCGCGGGCTCAAGAGTGCTTGGATCAAGGATCAGAACGTGATGATCGAAAACGGCAAGGTCACCGAATTCAAGGTGAACCTCTCCGTGACCTTTGTTCTGGATGATTGACCCTGTCCCGCACGCGACATGAACACGAAAAAAGGCCCCCGGACCGGATGGTGCGGGGGCCTTTTGTCGGAGCGGCCGTTTGATCGGTCGTGCCGATCCCGGCCGGACTGTGGACGCGGATTCCAGGGGTTATTCAGCGCGCGACTGAAGTTGTGTGTAATCGAAGCTCTCGATCGTATCGATCTCGGACTGATCATATGGCATCTGGTAGCGCGGCCCCATGCGCGGCGATCCACGGCCGTATTGATAGGGATAGGCGTAATAGCCGCTGCGTCCGTAGCTGGCCGCGTCCGAAACAACGGCAGAGATCCTGCCATCCTGCACGATGAGATCCGCGACATAGCCGTATTGCACCCCATCCGAGAGATAGGCGTAATCCCCGATCAGATCGGTGGCCTTGAAGACGCTTTCACCGGCTACAAGATCGTCATCGACGACATTGGTATCAGACGCGTCGCTCTCGGCGACCATGGCATCGCCTTCCGTGGCGCCGAAGATATCGAAATCGTCGACCTCCTCTTCCGTCACCGGGACCTGTGCCTGCGAGAGATCGTCCCCGACCGAGACGTCGTCCCATGGAACAAAGACATGCGTGTCGCCGATATCCCAGAACCCCCCGACCTGCGCGACAATGCCAAGCACCTCGCCGTTATTGCGGAAGATCACGTTTTCGACGTCGCCGATAACCTCGTCTCCGGGGCCCGTGACATCGGTCACGTTGAACATGTTCTCAACGCTCCAGCCGTCTTCATAGAGGGGGGCGTAGGTCCAGGTCGCCAGGACCTGAACGGAGTCGCCGTCGGAGTCCTGGTTTTCGCTGTCCTGTGCAAAAGCTGGGATGGCGGCCACGAGGGTGATCGCGGTGGCCGTGCGGGCTGCGGTCGTGAAATAGGTCATGTTGGTCTCCTTTGCCGTTCGTGATTCAATCTCACTCACGGCGGAGAAACGCCGCCGGACCTGTTTCGTTCCGGCACCACGGGTCCCGCGCAAGCTGGGCGGGGTCCACGAACAAGACCCCCGGCGCGGGGCGCCGGGGGTCTTTCGGGTGGATTTCCCCTGACCGGATCAGACGTTGGCGGCGGACGCGTCTGTCTTGCCTTTCAGGCCCGTGCCATGGCCGGCCATGCCGCCCGAGACTTCCTCTGTGGATTCTCCGGCAAGCTCTTGTGGCAGGACGAGGTTCAGCACGATGGCGATCAGGGCGGCGGGCAGGATGCCGCTGGTGGCGAGCACCCGGAGCGTCTGCGGCAGGTATTGCAGCGCGTTCGGTTCAAGCTGAAGCCCAAGACCCAGCGACAGGGAGATCGCGAAGATCACCATGTTGCGGCGGTTCCAGTTCACATCGGACAGCATCGAGATGCCAGCCGCGACGACCATGCCGAACATGACGATCACGCCGCCGCCCAGCACTTCGATGGGGACCGACGAGATCACCGCGCCGACCTTGGGCACAAGCCCGCAGAGGATCAGGAAGACGGCACCGATGGTGACGACACCCCGGCTCATCACACCGGTCATGGCGATCAGGCCGACATTCTGGCTGAACGACGTGTTCGGCAAGGCCCCGAAGAGGCCCGACACGGCTGTTCCGATCCCGTCTGCATAGGTCGCGCCCTGGATTTCCGTGTCGGTCGCCTCGCGTCCCGCGCCGCCCTTGGTGATGCCGCTGACGTCACCCACGGTTTCGACGGCCGAGACGAAGGACATCAGGCAAAAGCCGATGACCGCGGCCACGGTGAATTCGAGTCCGAAATGCAGCGGGTTGGGCAGGGCAAAGGGAGCGGCGGTGGCGACGTTGCCGAGGCTGACCTCTCCCATGAGGAAGGCGGCCGCGTAGCCGACGAGCAGGCCGATCAGGACAGCAGAGACCGAGAGCATGCCTTTGGTGAAGAACTTGAGGCCAAGCGTGACAAGGATCACGATCCCCGCCATCGTCCAATTGCGCAGCGAGCCGTATTCCGGTTGATCCATCGCTGGAACACCGCCTGCCGCGTACTGGATGCCCACCTGGACCAGCGCGAGGCCGATCATCGTGACCACGAGCCCAGTCACCAGAGGCGGCAGGGCAAAGCGCAGTTTGCCGATGAAAAGGCCGAGCACCGCGTGGAAGAGACCACCGGCGACAATGCCGCCCATCAGCACCGCTATGGCGTCAACGCCCTTGCCCGCCACCAGCGGGATCATGATGGGGATGAAGGCAAAGCTGGTGCCCTGCACGATGGGCAGGCGTGAACCGACGGGACCGATGCCGATGGTCTGGATCAAGGTGGCGATGCCGGCAAAGAACATCGACATCTGGATCATGTAGATCATCTGCGGGAAATCGGCGCTGTCCGAGCCGAACCCGAAGCCCGCAGCACCGCAGACGATGATGGCCGGGGTGACATTGGAGACGAACATGGCCAGCACATGCTGGATGCCCAGTGGGACCGCCTTGACAAGCGGGGGTGTGTAATTCGGATCGCGGAGCTGCTCCGGCGTGCCGATGGATGCGTCTGACATGGTTCTCTCTCCCTCGTAACCAGTGGTTTTGCCGGGGCCCCTCCTCAAAGGCGTCCGGTTCGTTATCTGCCGTCGATCACCTCGCAGGGTGTGTCGAGCCAGTGTTCCTGCAGGTTGTCGCCCGCGCCAATGCGGTCGATCACGGCGAACAGGCCGGTCCCGGACAGGGGCGTCAGAACGCCGTGCCAGGTGTTGCGGTGGATGTTGATCGCCTGTCCCGCCTGGGTCAGGAAGGCGCGGGGCGTGCCGGGTCGGCCGCCGTCATCCGGCGCGACGATCACCAGGAAGGGATCGTGGCTCATCGGGACAAAGGCCTGGCTGCCCAGCGGGTGCCGTTCCATCATGTCCAGCCTGTAGGGCAGGCTGCGCAATTCGGCCTTGAACAGGCTGATCCCGGCGTGACCTTCGGCGAAATCGAGCGTTGCGCGGTCGTGATAGCGGCCGCACAGCCCTTGATTGATCAGCTTGTCCGGGTCGCCTGCGCAATCCAGCAGATCGCCGAAGGGGGCGAAGGCGTCGGCGGTCAGCGGGTCTGTGGTGATCTGCATCGTCATGCGCCCAGCTTTTCGATCAGGCGCAACTCGGCAATGCGTTCGACCTGTCGGCAGGCCTCGGCGAATTCGGTGTCGCGATCATTTTGAATACGGCGGTGAAAGGCGTCGAGGATCGTTGCCCTGGTGTTGTCCTTGACCGCGATGATGAAGGGAAAGCCGTGGCGCGCGACATAATCGGCGTTGAGCTTTTGAAAGGTCGCGCGTTCTTCGTCGGTCAGCATGTCGAGCCCGGCGCCCGCCTGTTCGGATGTGGAATCGGCTGTCAGCCGACCGGCAGAGGCAAGCTTTCCGGCGAGATCCGGGTGAGCGTTCAGCACGCCGAGCCGGTCTTCGTCAGACGCACTGCGGAACGCACGACAGAGCAGGCTGTGCACCCCGCGGGCCGTGTCGTGGGTCGGGCCGGTTTCGAAATCGCAGGCGCGGTCGGCAATCCAGGGCGAATGTTCGAAGATGTCGCCAAAGGCCGCCACGAAGTCCTCGCGCGTCATGTCAGAGGGGCGTTGCCCGGTCGGCGCGGGATGCTCGTTGGCCCAGTGCCGCGCGATCTGCTGGCGGGTGGCGAACCAGACGTCGGCATGGCCTGCCATGTAGTCGAGCGCGCGCTTCAAGGCGGCAGCGCGGCCGGGGCGTCCCATGATGCGGCAATGCAACCCGATCGACAGCATCTTGGGCGCCCCTTGGGCACCTTCGGCATAGAGGGTGTCGAAGCTGTCTTTCAGGTAGCTTTCGAACTGGTCGCCAGTAGTGAACCCCGCCTGGATGCCGAAGCGCATGTCGTTGCAATCCATGGTGTAGGGCATGATGAGCTGGTGCGTGTCGTCAAAGCGCGACCAATAGGGCAGGTCGTCGGCATAGCTGTCGGCGACGTAGTCGAACCCGCCGTGTTCCGCCACCAGCCTTAAGGTGTTGTTCGAACAGCGACCCGTGTACCAGCCCTTGGGTGGCGCGCCCACGACCTCGGTGTGCAGGCGGATCGCCTCGATGATCTGGGCGCGTTCCTCGTCCTCGGGCATGTCCTTGTGTTCGACCCACTTGAGGCCGTGCGAGGCGATTTCCCAGCCGGCGTCCTTCATCGCGGCCACCTGTTCGGGGGCGCGGGCCAGCGCGGTTGCGACGCCGTAGATCGTGATGGGCAGGTCCTGCATCATCCGGTGCAGACGCCAGAACCCGGCGCGGCTGCCGTATTCGTAGATCGATTCCATGTTCCAGTGCCGCATCCCCGGCCAGGGCTGCGCACCGGTGATTTCGGACAGGAACGCCTCGGAGGCGGCATCGCCATGCAGGATGTTGTTCTCGCCGCCCTCTTCGTAGTTGAGAACGATCTGAACGGCGATTTTCGCACCGCCCGGCCAATTGGCCTTGGGGGGAGTTGCGCCGTATCCTGTCATATCGCGGGGGTAGCGTTGCACGTGTGAATCCTCCTGAGTGGTCGTCGTTGTATTCCGAATAATACATTCCGTTTTTCAAGAAATCCCGAAAGGTGTCTCAAACGCGTTCCATTTGCGGTTTGGCCCGGTCTGGCTGCATAAAGAGGCATCGCATTACGAGGAGCGCGCAATGTCCGGTTATTTGACGACCCATGTTCTCGATACGGCGAAGGGATGCCCGGCAGCAGGTCTCAGGATTACGCTGTCCCGCGTGACGCAAGCGGGCACCGCACAGATCGCCGAGACCGTGACCAACGCGGACGGTCGCACCGACAGTCCGATCCTGCCCGCGGATGCGTTTCAAATTGGGACTTATGAACTGGTGTTCTTCGCGGGCGATTACCTGCGTGCCATGGGGCAGGCGGCGGACGAACCGCTGTTTCTTGACGAGGTGCCGATCCGCTTTGGCATGTCTGACGCAGAGGCGCATTACCACGTGCCACTGCTGCTGTCGCCGTTTGGGTATTCGACCTATCGGGGCAGCTAGGCGCGCGTTTCCGTCAACGGAACCCGTCAGGCGCGGTGGCGCATCTGCGCGCGGCCTCAGGCGTTCTTGATCACGTTGCCGATCTGCCCGATCACGAAATCCATGAACAGCCGGGTCTTGGGATCCTGTTTGCGCCGATGCGTGAACAGGCACGCCATCTGTACCGGCATCGGTGGCGTGGTCGTGGCCACAGGGATCAGCCGGCCCGTGCGCAGGTGGTCGGCCACTTCGAACTTTGGTTTGAGCACGATGCCATGCCCGGCAAGCGCCCAATCGGTGAGCACATCGCCATCATCGGATTCGAAGCGCCCGCGCACCTTGAAGCGTTTCGGACCGTCACGGGTTTGCAGGCGCCACTGGAATTCGGTTGCGCCGGGAAAACGCAGGTTCAGGCATTCGTGGTTCTGTGTAATCAGGTCCGCGCCGGACGCGGGCATGCCATTGGCCGCGATATAGTCCGGGGCCGCGCAGAGCAGCCGATCGACATCGGCAATCTTGCGGATCCGCAAGGTGCTGTCCTCGGGCTCCCCCAGAAAGAAGGCCAGATCCAGCCCTTCTGTGGTCAGGTCAACCTTGCGATCCGTCAGGCGCAACCGGACGGACACCTCGGGGTATTGGTCCAGAAAGGCAGACACCTGCGGTGCGATCAGCCGGCGGCCCACGCCCAGGGGGGCGGCCACGTAGATCGATCCGCGCGGGTTGTCGGTAATATCGACGACCTGCGCTTCGGCCACGTCCACCGCTTCCAGAACCTCGACCGCACCGGTATAGAACAGTCGCCCCTGTTCGGTGGGCGTCAGGTTGCGGGTGGTGCGCTGGAACAGGCGGACCGACAGGTGGTCCTCAAGCTGCGCAATACGTGTCGATGTGACGGCGGGTGAAATGCGCAAATCCCGACCGGCGGCGGACATGCTGCCCAATTCGTAGACACGAACAAAGGTTCTGATGTTGTCGAGATAGGACATTCTTCGCAGTTTTTTGATACAGCTTGGAGTTTGATTGGAATAGCAGAAGAATGCACCTGCCGCTAGTCTGGTGCAAACCCCCAAAGCCGGAGCCTTAGCCATGTATGATTTCGCCGTTCTGTGGGACTGGATCGCCTTCGCGGTGCGCTGGTTGCATGTCATCACCGCGATGGCGTGGATCGGGGCGTCGTTCTTTTTCATCGCGCTTGATCTGGGTCTGAAAAAGGTCGCCCATGCGCCGGCGGGTGTCTCTGGTGAGGAATGGCAGGTCCATGGCGGCGGGTTTTACCATATCCAGAAATACATGGTCGCACCCGAACACATGCCCGAACATCTGATCTGGCATAAATGGCAGAGCTATATCACCTGGGTGTCAGGTGCGGCGCTCTTGATGATCGTCTACTGGGTGGGCGGAGAGCTGTACCTGCTCGATCCGACCAAGGCCGAACTGGCGCTGTGGCAGGGGATCGCGATTTCGGCCTTGTCGCTGACCATTGGCTGGCTGCTCTATGACGCCCTGTGCAAATCTTCGCTTGGGGATCAACCGACGGTGCTGATGCTGATCCTGTTCGGCATTCTCGTGGTGATGGCCTGGGGCTATGACCAGGTGTTCACCGGGCGTGCGGCGCTGCTGCACCTGGGGGCATTCACGGCGACGATCATGACGGCCAACGTGTTCTTCATCATCATGCCGAACCAGCGGATTGTCGTGGATGACCTCAAGAACGGGCGCACGCCGGACCCGAAATACGGCAAGATCGCGAAGCTGCGGTCAACGCATAACAACTACCTGACGCTGCCGGTGATCTTCCTGATGCTGTCGAACCATTACCCGCTGGCCTTTGGCACGGAGTTCGCGTGGCTGATCGCCTCATTGGTCTTCCTGATGGGGGTGACGATCCGGCATTATTTCAACTCCATGCACGCGGGCAAGGGCCAGCCGAACTGGACCTGGGCGGCGACCGCGGTGATCTTTGTTTCGATCGCCTGGCTGTCGACGCTGGGTGGAACAGAGACCTATGACGAGGCAGCGGAGCGCCCGTTGACCGATTTCGAGATGCGCTTTGCCTCGGCCGAGGGGTTCGACGACGCCTATAACGCGGTGCAGGGAAATTGTTCGATGTGCCATGCCCGCGAGCCTTTGTGGGACGGCATCCGCTGGGCCCCCAAGGGCGTGTACCTTGAGACCGAAAGCGACGTGGCGCAGCATGCGGAAGAGATTTACCTGCAGGCGGGACGGTCCCACGCGATGCCGCCGCCGAACGCGATCCAGATGGATGCGGACGCGCGGGCGCAGATCGTGGCGTGGTATCAGGCGGTGGAGTGAGGGCGGGAGACTTTTCGAAAAGTCTCCCGCAATTCTTCGAAGAATTGCGCGCCCTTAGAAGACGGATTCGAATAGGGCGCGGGTATTGGCTTCGGTCATGGTGACCGGGTTGCCGCCTGTGGACGGGTCGTTGAGCGCGTCGCGCACCAGCACGTCGAGATCCGGGTCCGTGACGCCCAGATCGGTCAGCGTTTTCGGGATCGCGAAACTGTCGTTGAACTGATCGACAAAGGCGCAGAACCCGTCGAAGCCGCCGTCGATACCCAGATACCCCGCCGCGCGGTCGAAGCGGTCGCGGATGGCGTCTGCATTGAACTTGAGCACGGCGGGCATGCAGACCGCATTCGTTGTTCCATGATGCGTTTGGTGATGCGCGCCGATGGGGTGCGACAGCGCATGGATCGCACCCAGCCCCTTTTGGAAGGCGGTGGCCCCCATGGCGGCGGCGCTCATCATGTTGGCGCGCGCGTCGATATGTGACCCGTCCTTATAGGCAAGGGGCAGGTTTTCCACGACCAGCTTCATGCCTTCCAGCGCCATGCCCTGGCTCATCGGATGGTAATGCGGGCTGGAATAGGCCTCGACGCAATGGGCAAAGGCATCAAGCCCGGTGCCTGCGGTGATGAATTTGGGCATGCCCACGGTCAGTTCGGGGTCGCAGATCACCACGGCGGGGAGCATCTTGGGGTGGAAGATGATCTTTTTCTCGTGGGTTTCCGAATTTGTGATGACGCTGGCGCGGCCCACTTCGGAGCCGGTGCCCGCAGTTGTGGGCACGGCGACGATGGGGTGAATGCCGGCGGGATCCGCGCGGGTCCACCAGTCGCCGATGTCTTCGAAATCCCACAGCGGGCGGGACTGGCCGGCCATGAAGGCCAGCGTCTTGGCAAGGTCCAGACCCGACCCGCCGCCAAAGGCCACGACGCCGTCGAACCCGCCTTCGCGGTAGACGCGCAGACCCTCTTCGACGTTTTTCTCGTTCGGGTTGGGATCGACATCCGAAAACATCGCACGGCCCAGCCCGGCCTGTTCGATCAGGTTCAGGGTCTTGGTGGTGATCTCCATGTCCGCGAGACCCCGGTCGGTGACCAGAAGCGGCTTGGTGATCCCGGCGGCGAGGCAGGCCTCGGCGATTTCCGAGATGCGGCCTGCGCCAAAGCGGATGGCGGTGGGGTAGGACCAGTTTCCGGTGAGGCTCATGTCGTCACGCTTTCTTGAGATGGTAGGATTTGGGGCGTGTCAGAGCCTGATACGCCAGTTTCGACAGACCCTGCCCGCGACCTGTGTCCTTGCACCCGGTCCAGCAGAGCGCGGGGTCGAGGTAGTCGCAGCGGTTCATGAAGACGGTGCCGGTCTCGATCCGGTCCGCGATGGCTTCGACGGCATCGGCGTCCTTGGAAAAGATCGCGGCGGTCAGGCCGAATTGGCTGTCATTCATAAGCTTGACCGCCTCCTCGTCGTCCTTGACCGGCATGATGCCGATCACCGGGCCGAAGCTTTCGTCGCGCATGACGCGCATCTTGTGGGTGACATTGGTCAGGACTTGCGGGGTGAGATACGCGCCGCCATCGTCGGCAGGCATGGTGTCGATATGGGCCGTGGCGCCATCGGCCAGCGCCTCGTCTATCTGAGCGCGAACCTCGCGGGCAAAGCGCACGTTGGCCATCGGGCCCATCATCGTGTCGGGGTCCAGAGGGTTGCCCAGTTTCTGCGCGTTGACCCAGGCGACCGCCTTTTCGACAAACGCGTCATATAGGCTCTCGTGCACGTAGATGCGTTCGATTCCGCAGCAGCATTGCCCGGCGTTGAACATCGCGCCATCCATCAGCCCATCGACTGCCGCGTCGACATTGGCATCGGCACGGACATAGCCGGGGTCCTTGCCGCCAAGTTCGGTCGAGACCGGCGTGAAGGTGCCCGCCGCTGCGCGTTCCATCGCCTGACCGCCACCGACCGATCCGGTGAAGTTCACGAAATCGACCGCGCGGTCGGTGATCAGGGCAGAGGTGGTATCGTGGTCGAGCACGAGGTTCTGGAACACGTCTTCCGGCACGCCTGCGGCATGAAACGCCTCGGCCAGATGGTCGCCGACGGCGAGCGTCTGGGCGGCGTGCTTCAGGATCACGCTGTTGCCGGCGATCAGGGCCGGGGCGACGGTGTTGATGGCGGTCATATAGGGGTAGTTCCAGGGCGCGATCACCAGAACGGTGCCCCAGGGAACCCGCTTGATGACGCGGTGGGCGGTGGCGCTGTCCTCGATTTCCATCGGGGCGAGGCCCTCTTCGGCCACGTCCGCCATGTAGGTCAGGCGTTCGTCGAAGCCGCCATATTCGCCGCCGTAGCGGATCGGGCGGCCCATCTGGTGCGCCAGTTCGGTCGCCATGCGGTCGGTTTGCGTGCCAATGATCTCGCCGGCCTTGCGGACCAGCGCGATGCGTTCGGCCACCGGGCGCGCGGCCCAGTCGGCCTGGGCGTCGCGGGCGCGTTTCGCGGCGGCAAAGGCGGCGTCGCGGGGCAGTACATCGCGTGTGAGATAAACCGATCCGTCGATCGGGGAGATCAGGTCTTGGGTCTTGGTCATGGTTCAGGCTCTTTCAAATCCGCGCTGGAGTTCCCAGTCGGTGACAGCGGCGTCGAACGCTTCCTGTTCGACTTCGGCGGCGCGGGTGTAGTGGTCGATCACGTCGTCGCCCATGGCGGCGCGCAGCATTGTGGAGTTGCGCAGGACATCCGTGGCCTTGAGCAAAGTGTTCGGAATCTCGGGGATGTCGGTCATGCCGTAGACATCGCCGGACACCGGATCGGCCAGCGACAGTCTCTCCTCCATGCCGGCAATCCCTGCCGCGAGCTGCGCCGCGCAGGCAAGATACGGGTTGATATCGGAGCCCGGGATGCGACATTCGATCCGCACGCCTTTGGTCCCGTCACCGACAAGCCGGTAGCCCGCAGTCCGGTTGTCAACTGACCAGGCGATCTTGGTGGGGGCGAATGTGCCTGGCAGGAAGCGTTTGTAGCTGTTGACGTAGGGTGCAAGGAAAATGGTCATGTCGGGGGCATATTTGATCAGGCCCGCGACATAGCTTTTCATCGTGTCGGACATGGTGAGCGTGTCACCCGCGTCATGGAAAACGTTGGTGTCGCCCTTGAACAGCGACTGGTGCACATGCGCGGCGCTGCCCACCTTGTCGGCGCGCCACTTTGGCATGAAGGTCGCGGCGTGGCCCTGCATCTGGGCGATTTCCTTGACCGCGTGTTTGGCGATGGTGTGGTTGTCGGCGCAGGCCAATGCGTCGGCGTAACGGATATTCAGCTCTTCCTGGCCGGTCTCGGCCTCGCCCTTGGAGTTTTCGACAGGCACGCCGGCGGCCACCAGGTGATTGCGGATCGGACGCATGACGTGTTCTTCACGGGTGGTCTGGAGGATGTTGTAATCCTCGTTATACCCGCTGATCGGGGTCAGGGTGCGAAACCCGGATTTGCGGATGTCATCGAAGCTGTGTTCGAACAGGAAGAATTCCAGCTCGGTGGCCATCATCGGGGTCAGGCCCATCTCGGACAGGCGGTCCACCTGTTTCTTGAGCATCTGGCGCGGCGAATGGGGAACCGGGCTGTGGGTGTGGTGGTCAAGCACATCACACAGGACCATGACGGTGCCTTCAAGCCACGGAACATTGCGCAGCGTGCCAAGGTCGGGCTGGATGACGTAATCGCCGTACCCCGCTGCCCAACTGGTGGATTTGTAGCCAGCCGGCGTGTCCATTTCGAGATCGGTGGCGAGCAGGTAATTGCAGCAATGGGTCTCTTTCCAGGCGCTTTCGAGGAAGTTCGAGACATGGAAACGCTTGCCCATGAGGCGCCCCTGCATGTCGACCATGCACACCAGAACGGTGTCGATCTCGCCGGTCTCGGCTTTGGCTTGCAACTCGTCTAGGGTCATCGGGGCCTCCGGGGATGGTCGGTGCGCACCGCGTCTGCGGTGCGGTGTGTCTGTGCGGTCGGCGCCCCCCGGCCGGTGCCGGGGAACGCCATGATGTGTTTACTCGAACGTGTACGGGGCACCCGCCTGATTGATGACACCGTTATATTCGCGGAAGATGTCGATGACTTTTTGGTGCACTTCACCTTCTTCCGCAATCTCGTTCCAGAACTCCTTGGCGGCGTTCTCGACCTCGGCCCATTCGCTTGCGGGGACCTGGCGCAGCGCCAGCTTTTCACCGTTTGCGCGCAGCGCCGCTTCGCCGCCCCAGTACCATTGGTTGCGATAGGTATGGCCTGCCTCGGTGGCGGCCATGACGACGGATTTGAGGTGATCGGGCAGGTCGGCCCAGCGTTGCTGGTTGACGAACCAAGATCCGATCCACGCCCCCGAGATATTGTTGGTCAGGAAGTAGTCGGTCACGTCCGCCCAGCCGACAGTGTAATCTTCTGTGATGCCGGACCAGGCCATGCCGTCAAGCTCGCCTGTCTGCACCGCAACCTCGGCATCCTCGTAGGGGATGCTGACCGGGACAACGCCGAATTGCGACAGGAAGCGCCCCGCAGTCGGGAAAGTGTAGAGCCGCAGGCCGTCGAGATCGGCGACCGAGGTGATTTCCTTGGTGGTATTGAAGTTGCACGGGTCCTGGCCCGCGGCCGACAGCCACTTCACACCGACCTTGGCATATTCCTCGTCCCAGATCTCGGCCAGGCCGTACTGGTTGAAGAGCACCGGCACGTCGAGGATATGCTTGGTCGCAAACGGGAAATAGCCGCCGAATTGGCGCAGCGGGGTGGGGGATGCCATGGAGTCGTCATCCGAATGCACGCCATCGATGGTGCCGCGCTGGAGCGCCTGGAACAGCTCTCCCGTGGGGACGATCTGGTCGGCGTAGAACAATTCGACCTGAAGCTCGCCGTTGGAGTTGTTGTTGATGTAGTCGATCACCGGCTTGGTCACATGCTCGCCCAAAGCAGCCCCTGCGTAGGTCTGGAAGCGCCATGTGATTGCGTCCTGCGCCTTGACGACAGCGGGAGCGGCGAGGCTGCCGACACCGGCGATGCCAGCGGTTTTCAGAAACTTTCGTCTTGTGGTCATGTCATTTCCTCTCGGTTGGGTTGATGCGCCCCGTTTGCGGGGTCTCTTGGTTAATTTCCGTATACGTATCCCGGGAGCCACAGGGCGATTTCCGGGAAGATCATGATCGTCGCAAGGGCGACCACCATCACTGCCACGAAGGGAAGGATGGATGTATAGATGTCGCGCAGGGTTATCTCGGGCGGGGCCATCGCGCGCATCAGGAACAGGTTATAGCCGAAGGGCGGAGTCATATAGGCGATCTGCGTGGTGATGGTATAAAGGATGCCGTACCAGATCAGGTCAAAGCCGAGCGCTCCCACCAGCGGCACGTAGAGCGGGGCCACGATCACCAGCATTGCGGTGTCGTCAAGGAAGGTGCCCATGATGATGAAGCTGAGCTGCATCAGGATCAGGATCATCCAGGGGTTCAGGCCAAGCTGTTCGGTGAACAGGCTTTCGATCGCCTTGACCGCGCCCAGCCCATCGAACACCGCGCCGAAGGCCAGTGCGGCCAGGATGATCCACATGAACATGCAGGAGATGCCAAGGGTCTGACGGACCGAGTTTTCGAACACTTGGCGTGTCATGCGTCCCTTGAGGACAGCCGCCATGAAGGCGGCGATGGCGCCGATGGCCGAGCTTTCGACGAGCGAGGTCCAACCGTTCACGAAAGGCACCATCATGATGAAGAAGATCGCAAGCGGCAGGATACCGGCGCGCAGCAAGCGCAGCTTTTCGGCGCGGGGAATGTCGCGCTCGGCGGCAGGCAGGACCGGGCCAAGCGCCGGGTTCAGTTTGCAGCGGACGGTGATATAGATGATGAACATCGCTGCCATGAACAGGCCGGGGATCACCCCGGCCAGCCAGAGCTGGCCGACGGGCTGCCGGGCGATCATCGCATAGAGCACCAGCACCACCGAGGGTGGCACGAGGATGCCCAGGGATGATCCGGCCTGGATCACCCCGGTGACCATGCGTTTGTCGTATCCTCGCCGCAAGAGTTCTGGCAGGGCGATGGTGGCCCCGATGGCCATGCCCGCGACGCTGAGCCCGTTCATGGCAGAGATCAGGACCATCAGGCCGATGGTGCCCACGGCCAGCCCCCCCGACAGCCCGCCCATCCAGACGTGGAACATGCGGTAAAGGTCGTCGGCGATGCGGCTTTCGGACAAGACATAGCCCATGAAGATGAACATCGGCAAAGTCAGCAGCGGATACCATTTCATCAGCTTCATCGCCGCCGAGAAGCCAAGGTCGTATCCGCCCCGGTCCCCCCAGAGCAGAAAGGCCGCCATCACGGCCACAAACCCGATGGCGCCGAATACACGCTGCCCGGTGAGCAGCATCAGCATCATGGTCGAGAACATGAGGGCGGCTATCACCTCGTAAGGCATCAGACCTTGGCTCCCATTTCATGTCCCTTGAGGCGCAGGATGTCCTTGGCCAGTTCGCAGAGCACCTGGAGCAGCATCAGGAAGATGCCGATCACCATGATCGTCTTGATCGGCCAAAGGTAAGGCTGCCACGAGGTGGGGCTGCGTTCGAGGAAGCCAAGTTCGGCGCTGCCTGTGGCAAGGCCCGCGAAAAAGCTGATCGGTTCCGATCCGAAATAGCCCAGCGAATAGGCGGTGGAGGCGATGCCGCCATAGAGCAGGAAACCGAGGTAGACGAGCAGGAACACCACCGTCATAGCGTCGATGGCGGCTTTGCGGCGGTCGCTCATTTCGCCGTAGATCAGGTCCATCCTCACGTTGGACCCCATCTGGATCGAATATGGACCCCCAAGGATGTAATAGGCGACCATCGCGAATTGCGCCATTTCAAGTGTCCAGAGCGAGGGCAGCAGGAACGCCTTGGAAACGGTGGACCAGAGCAGGATGCCGATTATCACGAAGATGCCGTACATCACGATGCGCCCGATCATCCGGTTGACCGGGTCGATGACCCGCACATAAGCCTTGAGGGCAGCCGTCATCGCGCCACCTCCCGGACCATTGCCCGTGTCAGCATATCGCCAAGGATATCGGCAAATCGCGCAATCCCGGTGCTGTCGGAGATCAGGTCGTTGCGAATTTCGACCATGACATTGTGAAGCCCCCGCGGGACCGCGTGTTCGCGCAGCGTGTGCGTTACACCATCGCTGGCATCGTAAGGGGCGTTGAGCCGTGTATCCAGGTCGTGCGGCGCCTCTGCGAGCATTGCCTTTGCCAACCGGTCGTCGTTGTCGTGCAGCAGGCCGAGTTCAACGTTGCGTGGAACGCCGAACCATTCAGGCGTGAAGCTGTGCAATGTCACCATGATCGGAGGTTTCTCGAATTGATCGAGCTTGCGGCACAGCATGTCGCGGAAGGGTCTGTAGACCGAGGCAACGCGCGCCTGTCGGTCGTCGTTGCTCAGGTCGGCATTGCCGGGCACCTCTACCAGTTCGCTCCGTGCCGGGATCGAATCCGGTGCTTCTGGCGGGCGGTTGCAGTCATAGACGAGCCGCGACACGCCCGCCGCGACAAGCGGTGCGTCGAGCTTTTGCGCCAGTGCAACGGCCAGATCGCGCGCGCCGATGTCCCATGCGGCGTGGCTGTAGCGGTCCTCGGGCGCGAGACCCAGATCGTCCAGCACCGCAGGAATCCGGGCGCTGGCGTGTTCGCAGACAAGGCAGATCGGCGCGGCGCCCTCGGGGTGGATCACCTCGGCGGCGCTATCCTGCGCGGTCAGAATCGTATGTGGGGTGTTCTGGATCACTATTTCATTTGTCGTGCTGTTTCGGGCCATGTCAAGAAAATTTGGTTGATTTTTGTACCAATCCAAGCAACGATGTAACGATTGCTACAAACGGCATCATTTTATGGCAAAAGCACTTTCAGTGAAGGATCGGCTGCATGACACTGCAAGCGCCTTGACGCCTGCAGAACGGCAATTGTCGGGTGTTTTGATGCGCGACTACCCCGTGGGAGGCTTGCAATCGATCACGCGTATTGCCGAAGCGGCGGGGGTCTCGACGCCGACGGTGATCCGATTGGCGCGCAAGCTGGGCTTTGACGGGTTCCCGGACTTGCAGGCCGCACTGCGCGATGAAGCGTCGGCGCAGTTCAAGACGCCCATCGCCAAGCGGGATGGGTGGGGCGACGCAAAGCCGGTCTCTGCCGCGTTCAAGGCGTTTGCCGAAGCCGTGTTCGACAATCTGAGCCGCACCATCGACCGGCTCGAGCCGGGGACGGTGGACGCGATTGCCGCCGTGTTGGCCGATCGGGAGCGGCGGCTGTTCCTGTCCGGCGGGCGCATTACCCGGTCAAATGCGGACTATTTCTACAATCATCTTCAGATCATCCGGCCGGGGGTCACGCTTTTGGGCGCGTCCCCCAACGTGTGGCCGCAATACATTCTTGATATGGATCGCATGTCGGTTCTGATCCTGTTCGACATCCGGCGGTATGAGCGTGACCTGGACCGACTGGCGGAGTTGGCCAAGGATCGCGACGCGCAGATCATCCTGTTCACGGATCAATGGGGGTCCCCGATTTCGCGACAGGCGGATCATGTGGTGAATGCGCAGATCGAGGCGCCGTCAAGCTGGGATTCGACGCTGGCGATCAACCTCGTGATCGAGGCGCTTGTCGCAGAGGTGCAGACGCGTGTGTCCGAAACCGCGCTGGACCGGATCGAGGCGCTGGAGGAGATGTTCCAGTCGACGCGAATCTTTCGCAAGCTGTGATCCGGTGGTGCATCATGAGAACGTCAGCAGGATCACACCCAGCGCAACGACAGACGCGGCAATGAGCCGGCGTCGGGCCGGGCCTTCGCCCATCCAGTAGACACCGATCAAGGCGGCGAAGATCACCGAGGTTTCGCGAATGGCCGAGACGATGCCGATGGGTGCGAGGGTTTTGGCGTAAAGCGCAAGGGCGTAAGCCAGGCCCGAGATCGCACCGCCCAAAAGGCCCAGGGTCACTGCCTTGCCCGGCAGCGCCCGAAGGCGTTGGACCCGCGTGGCGCCGACAAAGAACACCACAAAGATCTCTGCGGCGAAGAGCCAGATCACATATCCCAATGGCGCGCCGGAGACGCGGATGCCGATGCCGTCAATGATCGAATACGCAGCGATGATAGCCGAGGTGCACAGGGCCGCCGCGATGCCCCGCGTGTCGGCATGGCGAATGGCTGCGAGGATCATGATCCCGGCGGATACCGTGACTATCCCGATCCACGCGAGGACTGGCAGACCCTCGTCGGCCCAGACCATCGCGCCCAGTGCGACCATCACCGGGGCCGCGCCACGGGCTATGGGATAGATCAGGGACAGATCGCCAAAGCGGTAAGCCATGTTCAGGAAGTAATAGTAGCCCCAGTGTATCACCGTGGAGGCCACGATATAGGGCAGCGCCGCCATCGCGGGGACCGGCGCCATCGGCAGCAGCAGGATCGCAGGCACGCAATGGCCCGCTGCCACCAGCCCCAAGGTGATCGCACGGTCACCCGATGCCTTGACGAGCGCGTTCCACAGCGCGTGCAGGAACGCCGCTGTCAGGACGATCCCGAGAATGGACAGCGTCACTCCTTCATGGCCATGGCAGGCTGTAGGTTTTGACGTTGGTGAAGAATTTCATCGCTTCGATGACGCCCTCCTTCACGCCGTTGCCGCTGTCCTTGATGCCGCCGAACGGGGACATCTCGATCCGGTAGCCGGGCTGTTCCCAGATGTTGCAGGTGCCGACATTCAAGCCGTTGATATAGGCGATCGCGCGGTTCAGATCGTTGGTGCACACGCCCGAAGACAGACCGAAGTCGGTGCTGTTCGAGATGCGCATCACCTCGGTGTCATCGTCGGGCACGCGCACGATGGGGATGATGGGGCCGAAGGTTTCCTCCATCACCAGTTCGCTTTCATGGGGCACGTGATCGACAACGATGGGGGGCAGCAGCGCGCCTTGACGACCGGGATTGTAGAGAACCTTGGCGCCTTGATCTGCGGCCATGGTGACGCGCTTTTCGAAAAGCTCGGCGGCTTGCGCATGGATCACGCAGCCAAGTTCGGTTTCCGGGTCCTGCGGATCGCCGAATTTGATCTTCTTGGCCTTCTCGACCACCAGCGGGACGAAGCGGTCCGCCACGCTTTCCTGCACGAGGATGCGTTTGATCGCGGTACACCGCTGGCCGGAATTGCCGGTGGCGCCTGCCACGGCGATGGTCGCGGCTTTGTCGAGGTCGGCATCGCTCAGGTCGTTGCAGACGATCAGGGGATCGTTCCCGCCCAGTTCCAGAGCGGTGCGTTTGTAGCCTGCTTTGCCCGCGATGAGTTTGCCGACGGGAACACCGCCGGTGAAGGTGATGATATCGATATTCTCGTTGGTGATCATCTCATCGCCGATGTCGGCGGGCATCCCCGTGACCACCTGGAACATCTCGGGCGGCAGGCCCGCCTCGTAGAGGATATCCGCCAAAGTCAGCGCCGTGAGTGGTGTCAATTCCGTCGGCTTGCAGACCATGCAATTATTGGTCGCAATCGATGGCGCGATCTTGTGGCTGACCATGTTGAGCGGGTGGTTGAACGGGGTGATCGCGCTGATGGCGCGCACCGGTTCGCGCATGGTGAAGATCTTGCGCGCCTTGCCGTTGTGGGTGAGGTCGCAGGAAAACACCTCGCTATCGTCCTTGAGCGCTTCGGCGGCGGCGAATTGGTAGACATCCTGCGCGCGCTTGGTCTCGTAGATCGCGTGCTGGTGGCAGATGCCCAGTTCCAGCACCAGCCATTTGGCGAGGTCATCGCGGCGTTCGCCGATCAGTTGCCCGGCCCGTTGCAGGATCTGGCTGCGTTCATACCGGGTGAGTTTTGGCGTGTAGTTCGCGGCAATCTCGAATGCGCGGCGGGCGTGGTCTGCGTTGCCAGCGGGCACCGTCCCGATCACCTCGTCGGTATAGGGATACCGCACCTCGATGCGCGCGTCGGTATCGACCTTTTCGCCGCCGATGCGCATCTGGTCGTGGCGGATGTCGGTCATGCTTCCACCTCTTCGAGGGCTGCGGCGGCGGTGGCGTAGAAGAACGCATCGAAGTTGCGCAAGACGGGCGCGCCGGGCAAATCGATCTTGCGGTTCACGATGAACGGGACCTCTTGTTCGGTCAGGCCGCCATGGCTGCGGAGCGGTTCCTTGAGTGCGGCAAGGTCGTGACGGTGGGCGCTGGTGCCGATGGTCATGTTCTCGGTCGAGATCATCACGATATCACCGATCCGGTCGGCGGGCAGGTCGTATTTCTGGACAGCCGTGGCCTTGTCCACAACTTCGAGCATTTCCGGCAAAGCGCGCAGGCGGGCGATGATGTCGGCCTGATCTGCGCCGGAGGGCAGGTAGGCCGTGGCAAAGGACCCAAGTGCACCGTGATGCACGACATAAGGGTCGGTGATCGGCAGGATCACGCGGGCGGCGGCTTCGCCCAGCCACTCGTCGAGCAGATCCTGAACGTAGATCACCGCCGGGTCACCATTGGCGTCATGCTTGGGCTTCATGCCGTGGTCGGCGGTCACGACGATGGCGGCACCCATCGCGTCAAGCTCGGTCAGGTAGCGGTCGAACATCGCGTAGAAGTCCTTGGCGCCTTGTTCGTCCGGGGCGAACTTGTGCTGGATGTAGTCGGTCGTGGACAGGTACATCACGTCCGGTTTCCACTCCTTCAGCAACTTTACGCCCGCGGCGAAGACGAATTCCGACAGGTCAGCGGAATAGACCTCGGGCACCGGCATGCCGAGCCAGTCCGACGCCTTGTCGATCCCGTGTTCCGCTTTCGTCGTGTCGCCCGACCGTTCCGAGGAAAACGCAATCGCGCGGTCTTCGTCGAACTTCAGCCCAGCGCCCAGAAGCGCGCGCAGCTTGTCCTTGGCGGTGATGACAGCGACACGCGCACCGGCCTCGTAGAATTTCGAGAAAACGGTCGGGGCGCGCAGGAAGCGCAGGTCGTTCATCATCACTTCCTGGCCGGTTTCCGGCTCATAGAGGAAGTTGCCGCAGATGCCATGCACCGCAGGCGGGCGGCCGGTGGCGATGCTCATGTTGTTGGGGTTGGTAAAGGAGGGGATCACCGAATGGGCCAGACGGTCTGTCCCGGTTTCGCGGATGCGCTTGAGTGTCGGCATCAGACCTTCGGCAATCGCGACCTCAAGGTATTCCGGTTCGCAGCCATCCAGACAGATCGCAATCGCGCAGGTTCTGGGCACGGGGTAGGTGCGGTCATTGGCGACCACGGGGTTCGTGAGGGGCATGTCTCTTCCTTCAGGCGGCGAGTTTCTTGCGTTCTTCGAGGGCGGCTGCGGGTGGGGCCGCGCAGCTTACGTTCATGTCAGTCAGAGCCTCGCGGGCCGCTTCGACCACGCGGCGCATGACGTGTTCATCCATTTGCCCGATCACCCCGATGCGGAAAGACTCCACCACGGTCAGCTTGCCGGGGTAGATGATGAAGCCCCGCGCTTTCATGGAGTCATAGAATCCCTTGAAGGTGAAGTTTGTATCGGCGGGGCAGAAAAAGGTGACGATGATCGGGCTGAGCCAGCGATCCTCGAGCAGTGTTTCAAAGCCGAGATCCCGCAAACCCTGCACGACCACGTCCCGATTGTTTGTGTAGCGCGCACCACGGGCGGGCACGCCGCCTTCGGCCTCGTGCAGATCGAGCGCCTTGAGGAACGCTGCGACCACATGGGTCGGCGGGGTGTAGCGCCACTGTCCGGTTTTCTCCATCGTTGCCCATTGCGCGTGCACGTCCAGCGACAGGGAATGCGAGTTGCCCCTGGAGGCGTCAATTTCCTCCTTGCGGGCGATGACGAAGCCGAACCCGGGCACACCTTCGATGCATTTATTGGCCGAGGATACGAAGGCGGCGCAGTTGAGAGCGCCGGGATCAAGCGGCAGCGCGCCAAAGGCCGACATGGAATCGATCAGCAGCTTGCGCCCGGCGGCTTGCGTTGCTTCGGCAATTTCTTCCAACGGGTTCAGTATACCGCTGGAGGTTTCGCAATGGATCGCCAACACATGGGTGATCATTGGGTCCTCGGCGAGGATCTGTGCCACCTCCGTGCCGCGCGGAGGCAGGTAATCGCCCTTGTCGAGCACGTGATATGCGCGTCCCAGATAATCCAGTGTCTGCGCCGCGCGCAGGCCGTAGGCGCCGTTTGCCAGGACAAGCACCTTACCGTCGCGTGGCACAAAGCTACCCAGCATCGCTTCGACGCAATAGCTGCCCGAGCCCTGGATCGGCACGCAGTCATACTCCGGCGCGGTGTCTCCGATCATCGCAAGCAGGCGACGGCGCATGTCGCGGGTGAGGGCGCGGAAATCGTCGTCCCAACTGCCCCAGTCCTTCAGCATCGCCTGTTTGACGGAACAGGCGGTTGTCAGCGGGCCGGGGGTGAGAAGATAGGGTTCGCCGAGTGCTGGCATGGGCAGGGGGCTGGACGACATGGCGGGGTTCCGAATTTGATCCTGTGTCCGATATGCAATGCGGGCATTCATATTTGAAATCTTTGTTTGCTATTCTTCAATAACCCTTGGTTATATGTCTTCGTATCAAATCGGAGGGATCCATGCGATACAGTCATTTGCGGGCGTTTCATCACGTTGCTTTGCATGGCGGTTTTTCCAGCGCAGCGCGGGCGCTGAACATATCGCAACCCTCGGTGTCCGATCAGGTCCGGCAACTGGAACAGCGACACGACGTGCTGCTGTTTTCGCGCGAGGCGCGGCAGGTGCGCATGACCAAGGCCGGCGAAGCGCTTTTTCGCCTGACAAGCGAGATGTTCGAAGTCGAGGACCGGATCGCCGCGCTGTTCGATGAGAACCGCGCGGCGCTGTCCGGGCATCTTCGGATCATGGCCGATTCCGCGATGCATATCACGGCCGCGGTCAGCCGGTTTCGTGCCTCGAACCCGGATGTGTTCGTCACGATCCGGACCGGCAATACAGAAGACTTGTTGCGCCGCCTGCGCAACTACGAAGCCGAGATCGGCGTGATCGGCAACTCTGTCACGGCACCCGATCTTGATGCGGTCGATCTGGGCCGTACACCGATCCTTGGCCTTGCGGGCAAGGGGTATCTTCGCAAGGGAACGCGGGCGCTGCGGTTCAGGGATCTGGCCAGGTATCCACTTGTTTTCCGCGAGGCGGGGTCGCGGACCCGCGCGATTGTTGAAGAAGAAGCGATGCGCCTCGGGTTGTCCCTCATGCCCGCGATCGAGGTTGAGGGGCGTGAGGCAATGCGCGAAGTCGTGGCGTCTGGTGCCGGGATCGGGTTTATCAGCGAGGCGGAGGTCGGGCACGACAGGCGGCTGCTGACGTTACCGTTCGAAGATGTGGACATCGGCATGTCGGAATCGCTTGTCACCCTGTCCGCGCGGTGCGACGTGCCGTTGATCCGGGGGTTTCTCAAGTCTGTGAAACGGGTGGTTGCGCAGGCCAAAGTATAAGTTTGACCTATGGAGGTATAGCGAACGCCTCTCTTTACATATGATTTGTTCAGGGCATCATCCGTCCAGTTCTGGGATGTGCCGTGACAAAAACCAAGACGAATACGCTTTTTATCGTAATCGATCAGCTGCGCGCTGATTGCGTTTTCGGCGCTCTGTCAGAGCATCTTGACCTGCCCAATATCCGTAAGCTGGCCGATGACTCGGTCGCGTTCCAGTCGCATTATTCCGTCACCTCGCCCTGCGGGCCGTCTCGGGTGTCGCTGCTCACGGCGCAATACGCGTCGAACCACGGAGCGACCCGCAACGGGACGCCGCTCAAGCGGGATACGCCGAACCTTGCCAGCGTGATGCGCGCGCAGGGGCATGATCCGCTGCTCTTTGGGTATACCGACACATCGCAGGATCCCCGGTTCCTGCCCCCGGACGATCCGCGGTTGTTTTCCTATGAAGAGGTGATGCCCGGTTTCACCGAAGTGGTGCGAATGCGTCTGGAAGGCGATTCCCGCGCGTGGGAGACCGACCTGGGCCAGAAGGGGTATGATGTCCCGCCCTATCCGGCCCTGTACCGACCCGCGGGAGATGCGCCTGACGCTCCGGCCCTTTACGCAGCCGGCGACAGTGATACCGCCTTCCTGACCGACCGGACGCTTGCCGACCTGTCGCAGCGCGATTCCGGCTGGTTCGCGCTGCTGACCTATATTCGCCCGCATCCCCCGTTTGTCGCCCCGGCGCCTTACAACGCGATGTATGATGCTGCGCGGATGCCCCCGCCGCGACAGGCTGCGGACCCGGATTGGCACCCGTTCCTGACCACCGCGCGGATGCAAAGCTCTGCCGCGTCGACTGTCATCGGGTTTCCCGATCTGCCCGCGACAGACGAAACCACCAAGATGATCCGCAAGCTCTATTTCGGGCTGGCGACCGAGGTCGATCATCATGTCGGCCGGCTGATCGGCTGGCTCAGGGAGACGGGCCAGTATGACGACACGCTGATCGTCCTGACTGCCGATCATGGCGACTTGTTGGGTGATTACGGTATTTGGGGCAAGACAACGTTCCACGACGCCGCTTTCCATGTCCCGCTGATCATCCGCGATCCAGCGGCCCAAGCGCGCGGTCATGTCGTGATGGCGCCGACAGAGTCGATAGATGTGACGCCGACAATCCTCGACTGCCTTGGCCTGTCGGTGCTCCATTCCATGGATGGGCGCAGCCTGAAACCGTTTCTGAACCGGACCGTTCCGGAGGCCTGGAAACAGGTTTCGGTGTCCGAGCTTGATTTCGCTGACCCGATCACGCCAACGGCTTGGCAAACGGCGCATGGCCTGTCCATCGACGAGGCCAAGCTGGCCGTGCTGCGCAAAGACACTCTGCGCTATGTGCAGTTTGCCGGGGGCTTGCCCCCTGTTCTCATGGATGTGTCGGGTGGGACCGAGACGCAAAACCTGGCGAAAAATTCATCACATTCGCAGACAATGCTCGATTTGATGCAGGATTTGCTCCGCCATCGCATGATCCATGCCGATGGCACGTTTTCCCGCACGAAGATTACCGATGACGGCGTTAAGGTGGCGTCGTGACCCGTTGGACTGTCATGGATCTGTCATGGTTGCCAGAGATACAAAACGCGGCTGTCCGCACCTGCGCGGATGCAAAACAGGAGATGTTTCGACCGACTGCCCTCTATCGCCAATACGAATCTTACAAATGACTCAAGCGATGGATCAAGATCCGGAATGACCGGCTGTTTCGGCAGATCCGGACACAACAGGGGGATCAGCCCCTGATGAACACTTGGAACCAACAGGAGAGACCATGAAACGACTATTACTTTCAGGCGTTGCCCTGCTTGCCCTTCCGGCAGCGGCCTATGCCAATTGCCCGGCGGTCACCTTGGATGACATGCAGGGCATCGCGCCCGGCGAATATCCCCAGCAATACGAGCTCAGTGCCTTTCAGGACGCCGCTGGCTGCGTGATGGAGTTTTCCACCAACCCCGAGATTGAAGCGCTGAACGCGCAGATCAAGGGCAACCCGGAGCTTCCACCGCTCTCCGAGCGGATCCCGGCCGAACCTCTTGTCATGGTGCCCTATAACAGTGTTGGCGAATATGGCGGTGAACTGAACGTCTTGTCCAACGCGACCGAGGCGGGCACGTCCGATTTCCTGTCGGTGCGCCATGTCAGCCTGATGCGCTACTCAGACGATCTTCAGACCATCGTGCCGAACGTGGCGAAGTCATGGGACTGGAACGACGATTTCACCCAACTGACGATCAAGCTGCGCGAAGGCCACAAGTGGTCCGACGGTGAGCCGTTCACCAGTGCGGATATCGTGTTCTACCACGACAACCTGATGCTGGACGAAAACATCTCCGAAACGCCCAAGGATTACATCACCGTCGCGGGCGAGCCGATGACCATCGAAGCACCGGACGACACCACGGTGATCTTCAACCTGCCGGCACCGAAGCCCGGTTTGATCGCGCATTTTGCGACGCATTATTCGCAGCCATTCCAGCCGAAGCATTTCCTTGGCCAGTTCCACCCGGATGTGAACCCGGATGCGGACAGCTATGCGCAGAGCCTCGGGTTCGAAGACGGTTATGACGCCATTCTTGCGTATTATGGCAACTCCGACTGGACCGACACGCCGACGCCGATGTTGTCGCGTGCCGATATTGTCGACGATCTGCCCAAGGCGACCTATCCGACGCTGGAATCGCACATCTACATCAACGACACGACCGAGGGCCGTCAGTTGGTGGCGAATCCCTACTTCTTCCAGGTCGATCCGACGGGCCAGCAGTTGCCCTATATCTCGACGCAGGATGAGCTTTATATCAACGACAACGAGGTGCGTATCCTCAAGCTCGTGAACGGTGAGGTGGATTACAAGTCTCAATCCCTGCAACTCGCCTCTGCGCCGATCCTCCTGGAGAACCAGGAAAGCAGCGACTACACCATTCATCTGCGCTCCGAGATCACGCAGAGCGTGTTCGGTTTCAACGTCACGCATGAGGACCCGGCCAAGCGCGCAGTGTTCAGCGATCTGTCCTTCCGCGAGGCGATGTCGGTTGCGATCAACCGCGAAGATCTGAACGAGCTTGGCTTCTTCGGTCAGGGCACACCGCAGCAATATGTGGGGTTCTCGCCGTTGCCGGAATTCGTGGATCAGGACTGGCTGACCTACAAGGCCGAGTATGATCCAGATGCGGCCAATGCTGCGCTTGATGCGCTGGGCATGGAAGACACCGACGGTGACGGCTTCCGCGAATTGCCGAACGGCGACAAGCTTGTGCTGAACCTCAACTTCTCGACCCAGGGCGTGGCCGGTCAGACCGTTGAACTCGTGGCACAGAACTGGGCCGATGTGGGGATCCAGTCCGTGGTCAAGGAAGTGACGCCGGACGAGTACCGGTCGGCGCAGTCCTCGAACCAGCTTGACGTGGCCATGTGGCGCAAATCACAGCCGCTGGCGATTGTTCTGGGCAACAACGAATTGTGGGTGCCGCCGTATGAAAACTACTTCGGTGTGCGCAACGCGATGCTCTGGGCCGAGTGGATCGATTCCGATGGTGCCGAGGGTGTCGAGCCTCCGCAATGGGCCAAGGACATGATCGACGACATCAACGCGCTTCAGTCCGCCGCCCAAGGCACCGCGGAGTTCGAGCAGCTTGGCAATGATCTGGTCAAGGCGATGGTCGAGAACATGATGTTCATCGGCACTGTGAATGCTCCGGCACCGATTTATCAGAACAACGATCTGAAGAACTTTGCCGACTTCAAGACGCATTCCTACGAATACTACCGGACCTATCCGTACCGTGCCACGCAATGGTGGCTGGACGAATAAGCCCGTGTGACTCTGCTGCGGGCGGGCTTTGCGTGTCCGCAGCGGTTTAGGGACTGAGTGTTGTCTGGAAAACAGCCCGTGACAATCGGGGATTTGGACATCTTGCAGGGACGTTCTTCATGCTGAACTTTGCTCGTTTTGTTGCGACACGCGCTGTTTTCGCGATGCTCACATTGGTGATCGTCTCGCTTGTCGTGTTTTCGCTGATGGAGTTTGTCCCCGGCGATTGTGCCGAACGCTATCTGGCCTTCAAGAACACACAAGGCTCCGGCATTTCGGTGGCCGATATCGAAGCCGAACGCGTGCGACTGGGCCTTGACCGCCCGTTTCTTGAACGGTGGAGCAAGTGGATCGTCAACGCCTTTCAGGGCGAATTCGGCGAAAGCTGCATCCTGCGGGTGAATATCGCGCAATTGATGGGTGACAAGTTCTGGATCTCGCTTGGCCTGTGTCTGGCGTCTCTGGCGCTTGCCTATGCCATCGCCCTGCCCGTCGGGATCATTGCGGCGGCCTCGCAAAACGCGGTTCTGAACAATTCGTTGCGCCTGTTCAGCTATCTTGGCCTGGCGCTGCCGAATTTCCTGCTGGCGCTGATGATCATGCTGTTCTCGACCGTGTATTTCGGGGACACGCTGACCGGCCTCTTTTCCGCCGAATATCGCGATGCGGACTGGAGTTGGGGGCGGATGAAAGACCTGCTCAGCAATGCTTGGCTTCCCATCTTCATTCTTGGTTGGTCGGCCACGGCCTTTGCGCTTCAGACGGTGCGCGCCCTCATGTCCGACGAGATTGGCAAGCTTTATGTCACGGCTGCGTCGGCCCGCGGTGTGCATGGGCGCAGGCTTTTGTGGAATTACCCGGCGCGTCATGCGCTCGGGCCGATCATCAACAGCCTCGGGTTCGATCTCAATCGCATCTTCAACGAATTGCCCATCGTGGCCCTCATCCTGACGCTGACCGAGGCGGGGGCGCTGTTGATCGAGGCGCTGGCACGGTCGAATGACCAACAGCTTGCCGGCGCGATCATCTTCCTTCTGACGGCGTCCATCGTGTCGCTGAACTTTCTGACGGATGTGATGCTGGCCGTTCTGGACCCGCGCGTCCGCAAAAGCATTGTGAGGTGACGCCATGACGACGACACCGGATCCCCTGCAGCCGAACCTCGCAGAGACCACCGGCCCCCATGTGCAGGTGGTCGAAACAGAAGACGCGGTGCAGCGCAGGTCGAAAGAGGCGTATTTCACCGCCTCGCAGGGCCAGCTGATCTGGGCACGGTTCAAGAAACAACGGTCGGCGATGGTCGCCGCCTGCGTGCTGGCCTTCTTGATCCTGACAGGCCTCTTTGCGCCGTTCCTGTCGCCGTACAATCCGACCATAGCGGGCAAGAATGACGATTACACCAACGGCGCGCCGCAGGTTCCGATGTTCTGTGATGACACTGGCTGTTCCCTGCGCCCCTTCGTGCACGCCGTGGAGCGGGAACGGTCCCTGGAAACGAATTTCCGCTGGGTGACGACGGTGAACGAGGACGAGCGGAACTACGTCTATTTCTTCGTCGAGGGCTGGGAGTACAAGCTGTTCGGCTTCATCCCGATGGACACGCATCTGTTTGGCACCCAAGAGGGTTTTGTGCATGTCTTCGGCACGGATGCGAGCGGCAAGGACATCTTCTCGCGCACCTTCCACGCGATCTGGACCTCGCTTCAGGTGGGCACCATCGGCGTCTTTATCGCCTTTGTCCTGGCGCTCGTGATCGGGGGTGTGTCGGGATACTATGGCGGCTGGATCGATTCCGTGTTGCAGATGATCACAGATGCCGTCCGAACGGTGCCCGCGATCCCGCTGTTCATGGCTGTGGCTGCCTTCATGCCGCCAGAGCTTTCGGCAGAGGAACGGTTCTTCTACATATCCCTGATCCTCGGGCTGATCGGCTGGCCCACCTTGGCGCGGCGGGTGCGGACGCATCTTCTGACCGAGCGCAATCAGGAATACGTGCTGGCGGCGCAGTTGTGTGGCGCGTCCTCGGGCCATGTGATCCGGCGGCATTTGCTGCCCAGTTTTACCAGCTACATTATCGTGGATCTGGTGATCTCGTTTCCGTACATGGTGCTGTCGGAAACCGCGCTGTCCTTTATCGGGCTGGGCCTCAAGGATCCGGTCAACAGTCTCGGGGTCATGCTCCAGAACGTGACCAGCGCGGATGTGCTGCTCAACTATCAATGGTACTTCATCCCCGTGATCTTTTTCATCGCACTGGTGATGGCGTTCGTGTTTGTCGGCGACGGTCTGCGCGACGCAGCCGACCCCTATTCGGATAACAACAAATGACGGCTTTGCTTGATGTTGAAAACCTGACGCTGCAATTCCGTACCGACGAGGGATTGATCACGGCTGTCGACAATGTGAGCTTCTCGCTCGACAAGAGCGAGGTCATGGGGCTGGTCGGCGAAAGCGGCTCTGGCAAGTCCGTCACCGCCAAGGCGCTGATGCATCTCAATGCCAGGAACGCGGTCTACAGCCCTGAAAGCAAGATCACTCTGCACACCGAGACCGGCCCGGTCGATGTCTTGTCGCTGAAGACGCCGAAGGAGTTGAACATCGTGCGCGGAGGCGCCGTTTCGATGATTTTCCAGGAACCGATGGCCAGTTTCGCCCCCGCGATCAGCATCGGCAACCAGATGGTCGAACAGCTGCAACTGCATGGCGACTACACCAAGGAACAGGCAAAACGCTGGTCCATCGAGATGCTCGACCGTGTCGGGATTTCGGACGCTGGCAAGCGGTTCAATCAATATGCGTTCGAGTTGTCCGGCGGGATGCGGCAGCGCGCGATGATCGCCATGGCACTTTCGACACAGCCCAAGCTTCTGATCGCGGATGAGCCGACCACCGCTCTGGACGTGACGATCCAGGCGCAGGTGATCGACCTGATGAAAGATCTCGTATCGGAATTCCAGATGGGGATCGTCTTTATCACGCACGACCTGGGTGTCGTGGCCCAGACTGCCGACAAGGTGAATGTGATGTATCTGGGACGCATGATCGAAACCGGTCCGGTGCGTGATGTGATCCGCCAGCCCAAGCATCCATACACACAAGGACTCATCGCCGCGCTGCCGAAACTGGATGATATTGATGCGCCGCTGACCCCTGTGCCCGGTGATATTCCGTCTCCGTTGGAACGGCCATCAGGATGTGTGTTTCACACCCGCTGTCGCCAGGTGGTTGGCGATGTCTGCAAGCAAGTCGACCCGAAAGACCGCGATCTTGACGGGTCGCATCGTGTTGCATGTCATATCTACACGGAGGAGATGGCGTGAGCGACATACTGATCCGAGCGAAGAGCCTGTCCGTCGGGTTTCCCATAGGCTCCGGCCTGTTCAGCAAGCAGATCCTCAAGGCAGTCGATGACGTGTCGCTGGACATCGAAAAGGGATCTGTCTTTGGACTTGTCGGGGAAAGCGGGTCGGGCAAGACAACGCTGGGGCGCGCGCTTCTCAAGGCAGTTCCGATCACAGGGGGCGGCGCGCATTACAGCGATGGAGAGGTGGAATACGACCTCGAAAACATCACCAAGAACCAGCTCAAGGATTATCGCAAACGGGCGCAGCTGATCTTTCAGGATCCATACGCGGCCTTGAGCCCGCGCATGACGGTGCGCGACATTATCGCCGAACCGCTGGAAGTGATGGGCCTGACCAAAACGCGTCAGGAAACCGACAAGCGCGTGCGCGAGATCGCGGCGAAATGCCGGCTCAACCTAGAGCATCTGCGTCGTTTCCCGCATGCATTTTCTGGCGGCCAGCGTCAGCGGATCTCGATCGCGCGCGCGCTTGTCTCGGCTCCGAACTTCATCGTTGCCGATGAAAGCGTCGCCGCGCTCGATGTGTCGATCCAGGCGGATGTTCTGAATCTTTTGAAGCAGATCCAGTCCGACATGGGCGTTACATTCATGTTCATCAGTCATGATCTGTCGGTGGTTGCCCATACCTGTGATCATGTCGCGGTCATGTATCTGGGCCGGCTGGTCGAAACCGCGCCCACGCGCAAGCTTTTCGAAGCAGCGCGTCATCCCTACACGAGGGCCTTGTTTTCGGCGATCCCGTCGCTTGATCCCGATGATCGGGGTGCGGTGCAAAAGCTGACAGGCGAAATCCCGTCACCCACGAACCAGCCCTCGGGCTGCAAATTCCACACGCGCTGTCCGCATGCGATCGACCATTGCAAACAGGTCGAGCCGCAATTGGAAATCGACGGCGCGGGACATGCCGTGTCCTGCCACCGCTGGAAGGAGTTGATGGCCACACAGGCCGCTTGATCAGCTTCCCATCCCGCGCCGGATCGGTGTGTGCGTTTTCACCCGCTTCAGGTCTTCGGCAAGGATATCGCTGAGCGACAGTGCACCGCTGGGAGTCAGACGCGTTGAGGTGAGATAGTCGCTGGACAACCCGCCGCGCACGTCACAGCGCAGATCGCTGCAGAATGCGGGCCATGAATTCACATAGCTGAGAAGCCCTTTCACCGCCAGATCATTGAACAGACCGTCAATTTCGGCGTGGCGCGCCGCGGCTGCCTGTTTGTCAGTGCCAAGGGAAATTCGAGGCAGGTTGACGTAGAACTGCGCCCCGGGAACGTCAGCGCGGGCGGCCAGCTCCGCGTCGAACCGGGGCTGTGACGGGACCTGGCGCAGCACTGAGACACGAATGCCCTGCTCTGTCAGCATTCGGGTGGTGTGTTCGGCCGCGGTGGCGATATAGGCGGTTTGATGGTCCAGATTGATCGGCGTTCCATCACTGGGCCCAATCCGGATCGGCACGCGCGGCGACAGTTCGGTGGAGCGGGTATTCGTGTAATGGAGCCAATCGCCCACGAGAGTGACCTGCCTTATGCCGGGCAGGTGTGGCAGCGCCTGGAGGATCTGTGCGGATTGCCGGTCGCATTGCCGTCCCGACTGTTCGGCGCTCGCCGGGAACCGCGTTTGCAAGCGGTCGAGCGGTATACAATCCGTTCGCCCGATCAGGAGCGTCGGGATATCAGTGCGGCGGGCTGCCTCGGAATAGCCGGCGCGCAAGGCGTCCAGTTGGTGATCGCCCCATATCAGAGCCTCTGGCGCGCCCTTGGGGCCAAGGTGGCACACTGCCAGCCCGTCAAGCGGCCCCTCGGTTTCAAGCGGGCAGGTGAACGCCGGTTCCGGTGCATCCAGCGCCGTCAGGTAGGCTTGTGACACCTCGGGAAACCGGAACGCGGCTCCCTGCGTCGCTGCGCCGATCAGCCCGTTGATGACGAGAACAATCGATACAGACGCGCTGATGAAGAAACGGTTCCGCCCTGCCTTTTGCTCGACATGTTGCCAGATGGTCCACGAAAAGATCGCAAAGACGAGGCAAGGGAATATCAGCAGCAGCACATCGGCCTGGCCCGGCGTCAGGATGTGGAGCCCGGCATTCAACTGTGCCAGCGGCACCGCCCAGAGAAACGTGTGCAACATCATCCCGAACCAGCGGCGGCGTTGCATCGTGGCGTCGGTGTCCATCTCTCGAGGGCGACTGCCGACATAGAGGAAAGACAGACCGAGCGCGACAAGGGCGCGCGCAAAGATCGTATCGCCCGTCGCGGTGATCGCCATGATCCCGGCAATGAGGTTGATAGCCCCGATCATCGACGCGTATTTCAGGACCTGGAACCGGTGCGTGGCAATGAACGGTACCGCCCCGAACAGGAAGGCCCACAGGCCGCCGATTGGCAGCATCTTCACCATCTGCGTTTCAATCAGCGACAACACCAGCGACAGGCAGGCGATCACCCCCAGAACGACCAGA
Source organism: Marivita sp. (assembly GCF_020055675.1). Classification (GTDB taxonomy): domain Bacteria; phylum Pseudomonadota; class Alphaproteobacteria; order Rhodobacterales; family Rhodobacteraceae; genus Marivita. The sequence continues at coordinate 23,105 of NZ_JAIPUS010000011.1, read as the reverse complement.
AGCCGGATCTGGTTGCGGTAAAGGCGCCAGAAGATAAACGACAGAATGGCGCAGCATTGCGCGATCAAGGCAGGCAGCCAGAGGTGATGGAACAACCCGTCAAAGCGCAATCCGCTGTCGACCGGGAAAAACACCAATCCGAGGTTGGTTGAAAACGTGGCCGCCAGCAAGAGCGCGTGACCGAGGTTCTGATACTCGACGGGCAGGAACAAGAACCACCCCGCAACGTAGAGCAGGGTCGAAATGCAAAAGACGCCGATGAAATAGGCTTGCAGGACACAGATCGCCTGGGCTTTGAATATCTGCGGCCCACGGATCAGTTGATTGGCGCACCATGCGCCGCAGAATACGAGTACGATGTCGGCAGCAAAGATGTTCGCGCTGATGCTCCCAAACCCGAGGGCCGACAACAGGAATGCGAGGCACGCCATCGCGAACAGGAACTGCCGCATTTCAGAGCGTGCAGAGTCCGTGTCTCTGATCCGGAACAGGTTCCAAACTTTTAATTGCGATCGGGCAGGCAAAGCGACACAATTCTATCTTAAGCGCCCCCACGCCATGGATGACGCATAACAGCCGGGGTGCAGCCCTGGCAACGATCAATGCAGAAACAATATGTCAAACGGGGTTTTATGCCGGGTGACGCCTGCGCGCCACAAAAAGGTCGGGTTAGGGTGCAAGCCCTAATCCGGCCTGTCCTTCGCCAAGGCCCGGTCATAGACGCGCCGGACTTGTTCGGCTTTGCGCGACCACAGGAACTGCGACTGCACAAGGCGTTTCGCGTTTTCCGCCACCGGACCCAGACGCGCTGGATTTTCCGCGACGTCCGACAGGGTGGAGCGGAAGCCCTCGATGATCTCGTCGCGGCTGCCGCAGGGAACCTTGAAGCCGGTCTCCCGGGTCACAAGCTCCCCGGGTCCAGCGTAGTCGACGACCACCGGGACCACACCCAACGCCATGGCTTCGAGCACCACGCCGCCACCGAATTCGCGGATCGACGGGAAACTCAGGACATGCGACCGGCTCAGAATTGACTGGACCTGTTCATGCGGGATCCATTTGTGAAAGGTTAACCCTTTTTCGCATCCCAGTGAGTTTGCTTGTTCGGTCAACTGGTCCAGCATCGGGCCGTCGCCGATGATATCAAGCGTCATGCGTCCCGATCCGATCAAATCCGCGGCCGCTTCGATCAGCATGTCCGCGCCTTTGTAGGGCACCAGTCGCCCGACGAAGGTCGCCCGAAGGACTCCGCCGTCAGGCTCTGACGCCAGGTTGAATCGCGCCGGATCAATGCCGTTTTCTGGCATATAAACGGTTTTGCCCTGGTGCTTGGCGGGAACCTCGCTCTGGGTGTGGCGCGATCCGACGATGATGGTGGCGGCATGTTTGAGCGTGCTGGCCCGCCCCGGAAGATGTTTGTACGCACTTCGGAGATAGCTCAGCCATTCCTTCTCGGCACGCCGCTCTGCGTCGAATTGGCTTGGCCATGGCACGCCTCCATTCAGGGGGCCCAGCACGAAGGGCACACCGGCCTTGACGACCTTCTTCGCGATCGGAGATGTGATGGTCGGGCTGAGCGGCGTGATCCGGTGGACCAGATCGAACTCTCCGGCCTTGATCGCGTTTCCGAATTCCTTCCAGATCAGATGCTCGAACCATGGGTAGATCAGGGCATTGAATGCCTGAAGCGTGGTCCAGCCCTTTCCTTCGCCCATCCGCAATTTCTCGGCCAAGGTCCAAAGAGGGCGGGCGACTGCTTCGGAATCTATGGCTGTGAAATCGCGACCCTCGACCAGCCCGGCCCGCAGGATCGCGTCGCGATTCCGGATCTGCGTAACGAGGTGCACATCCGCGACCTCGCGCAGCGCCTGCGCCAAGGACCAGCCAACAAGCGGCACGCTCACCCATTCTGGGTTCGCGGCCTCGGCTATGGCGAGCACGCGGGGTCGGATGCTCGAGGGGTCAGTCATTCCGTACCTCACGTGTTACAGGACAGGCCGCCATTGCAGCCGATCCGCGGACAGATATGCGTTGCGACCGTGGCGCAGGGTTTCGGCATAGCCGGTCAGCGCCCCCGCCATCAACCAAGTCAGGGGTGTCAGTGTCGCGTTGGGCAGCATGTCAAATGCGTTCACCGCGAGCATCAAGGACAGCGGTACGATGAAGGGAGAATAGTCTTTCGGATCCCGGTGCCGGATTTCACGCCACAGGAAAAAGACCGGAAGCACGATCAGCGAAAATTCTGCAAGAAAGCCCAGCCAGCCGAATTGCCCGATCAGGATGACCCAGCGTCCGTCGGTTACCGTTTCGGCCTCGCCGGTGGCCGTGTCGATGATCTGGTTACGGTTGAAGCTGCCCCAGCCGAACAATGGTTTTTGCTTTGCACGCTCCAGAAGCCGGTTTTCGTTGTTGAAGCGAAAGGCCAGTGATGCCGCGCGTTCGGAATCTATGCTTTCTGCGGCCCAGAGGATCTTGCCCTGTGGGATCAGGTCCACACCCTTGAGCGCCGGGTAGGCGATCGTGAAGGCGGCGATGACAACGGCCAGCCGCATCTGCCATCGCTGCCCGGCCAGTGCCACCATCGGGATCAAAACCCCGGCGTACAACCAGGCCCCCAGAGATTTGGCGAGCACGAGGATGCCGGTCAGGTAGAGCGCGACCAACAGAAGGTGCCAGTTCGTTTCGAGCTGCCGCGTTTTCCAAAGGGCGAAAGCCGAAAGGATGGCCAGCAACATGAAAAACGCCACCCAGATCCCATGATAGAGGAACACCATCGGACGATATCCGCCAAAGCGGATCGTTTGGGCGAACTCATGCTGGAAATAGCCGTAGATCCACCTGTTCAATTGTGGGGACAGCACAACCTCGACAATCATCGGGGCCGAATAAACCACGCCGCCGATCACGAAGGCAAAAAGCAGATCGCGCTGGTCCTCTGCCCGGTAAAGGAACCGGCGTGCCAGAAGGAACGGGATGATCAGCAAGGCCTGCTGAATGACAAGCCCGATGCCGTCCTTGAAGGACATTGCCGGGATCACGAATTCGCCCCACAAGACCGGATAGGGGTTCAAAATCGCCGTGACGATAGGCGAGAATATGAACAGCGCGAAGAGAAAATTCGTGACCGGTGATTTCGGCAAGAGATTGAAGTTTCGCGAATACAGGACCGCCCACATGGCCAATGCGCTCAACGCCGGGATGGTGTGTTTGGTCAGGGGTGGAATCAATGGAAAATCGAATCCGGCAGGCGGTTCCGGCAAGAACAGGTAGCCAATCAACAATGTCGCAATCACGGCGCGGCCCGGCGGCAGTTTCTGAAAGAAAGCCACCGTGACGATTGGCCAGAGGGCCAGTGCCAGTGTTGCCAATGCGTTTGGCATTCAGGATCCTGTTTGTTCCCTTGTCCGGGCGTTTAACGTGCGTGAGGCCGGCTCGTCGTCTCGTCAAGCGGGATATCTCAAACCCTGCCTTACAACATACTGCAGTTGAAATCCGGCATAAATGGCTCTGGAATGCAGCAAATACGTGATCCCGGTCAGGGCAATACAAGAAGACTGCAGCGAGTCAGCCCGCGATTTTGGCTATAGGTGGCCTTCCAAACTGGTCCTAGTTGGTGTCCGTGGCGGCGGCTAGGATCGTGGCGAATTGTGCTGGCCGCATGGTCGGCGTGCATCGTTGGGAGAGCCGCAATGAAAATGACCACCGAAGAAGCCTTTGTCAAAGTCCTCCAGATGCACGGTATCGAACATGCGTTCGGGATCATCGGATCGGCTTTCATGCCGATCTCGGACATCTTTCCCAAGGCGGGGATCACCTTCTGGGATTGTGCGCATGAAGGCTCCGGCGGGATGATCGCGGATGGATACACCCGCGCATCGGGAAAGATGTCGATGATGATCGCCCAGAACGGCCCCGGTATCACCAATTTCGTCACGGCTGTGAAAACCGCTTACTGGAACCATACCCCGTTGCTGTTGGTGACGCCGCAGGCGGCCAACAAGACAATCGGGATGGGTGGCTTCCAGGAAGTCGAGCAGATGAAACTGTTCGAAGACATGGTCGCTTATCAGGAAGAAGTCCGCGATCCTTCCCGCGTGGCCGAAGTTCTCAACCGCGTGATCCTGAATGCCAAGCGTGCCTCGGCGCCGGCGCAGATCAACATGCCGCGCGACTTCTGGACCCAGGTGATCGACATCGAGCTGCCCGAAGTGGTGGAATTCGAACGTCCATCGGGCGGCGATGGCGCGATCCAACAGGCGGCGGACCTGCTGTCGAACGCCAGCAACCCGGTCATCCTCAACGGCGCGGGTGTCGTCCTTGCCGGGGCGATCCCGGCCTCGATAGAGCTTGCCGAACGACTGACGGCACCCGTCTGTGTTGGCTATCAGCACAACGACGCCTTTCCCGGCTCACATCCGCTGTTTGCAGGGCCGTTGGGGTATAACGGCTCGAAGGCGGGGATGGAGCTGATTTCCAAGGCGGACGTGGTGCTGTGTCTCGGGACGCGGCTCAACCCGTTCTCGACCTTGCCGGGTTACGGGATCGACTACTGGCCAAAGGACGCGAAAATCATTCAGGTCGACATTAATCCCGATCGCATCGGCCTGACCAAGACCATCAGCGTCGGCATTGTCGGCGATGCGAAAAAGGTGGCCGAGGGCATTCTGGCGCGCCTGTCGGATACGGCAGGCGACGAGGGCCGTGACGACCGGCAAGCCACCATCGCGAAAACGAAATCCACCTGGGCGCAGCAACTGTCCAGCATGGATCACGAAGACGACGATCCCGGCACCACCTGGAACGAACGCGCCCGCGCGGCAAAACCGGCCTGGATGAGTCCCCGCATGGCCTGGCGCGCGATCCAGTCTGCATTGCCGAGAGAGGCGATCATCTCGTCCGATATCGGGAACAACTGCGCCATCGGCAACGCCTATCCGTCCTTCGAGGAGGGGCGCAAATACCTTGCGCCCGGCCTGTTCGGTCCCTGTGGCTATGGGCTGCCGTCCATCGTCGGGGCGAAGATTGGTTGCCCTGATGTGCCAGTTGTCGGTTTCGCGGGCGACGGGGCCTTCGGTATCGCCGTGCCTGAACTTACCGCCATAGGTCGCCCGGAATGGCCGGCGATCACCATGATCGTCTTCCGCAACTACCAATGGGGCGCCGAAAAGCGTAACTCGACGTTGTGGTATGACGACAATTTCGTCGGCACGGAACTCGACGAAGGTGTCAGCTACGCGGGCGTCGCAACGGCTTGCGGCCTCAAGGGCATTCAGGTCCGGACGATGGCCGACCTGACAGACGCGTTGAATACCGCGATCACGGATCAGATGCAGAACGGCACCACCACGCTGATCGAAGCGATGATCAATCAGGAACTGGGTGAGCCGTTCCGCCGCGACGCCATGAAGGCGCCGGTTGCTGTTGCGGGAATCGATCCGGCGGACATGCGTCCGCAGACTGTTGCCTGACATGAGGGGCCAAACACCTGATGGGCTGACCTTGGTCATTGACGCGGGATTGTCCGCGATCGGATCCTTGGCGGCGATGTGGTGATCCAAGTGGAAGGCGTGTTTCGCAAAGACCGGCTTTTGCAATGGCCGACATCGCGTTTTTGCGGGCCGTATCTGGACTGCCCGTTCGGATCTCTGCCGCAACCAGGCAGGGGAGCCTGCTGAAAAACGCTTGCGGTTTGCACCTTTACGATTGAGATGGAAACGGGAACACTGTCGCCAGACCGGATAGGGGGCCATCCTATCGCGAGAGGGAGGAATCACATGGGTCATGTCCAACCAGACCTGAATCTGTCGCCCAAGGTGTCGGACGAGGTGCGCAAGACCACTTGCTACATGTGCGCCTGTCGTTGCGGGATCGACGTGCACATAAAGGATGGCAAGGTCGCCTATATCGAGGGCAACCGCGATCACCCGGTGAACAAGGGTGTTCTGTGCGCCAAGGGCAGCGCCGGGATCATGCAGCACAACGCGCCATCCCGTCTGCGCGCACCGCTCAAGCGGGTCGGCCCGCGCGGGTCGGGTGAATTCGAGGAAATTTCCTGGGACGAGGCGCTGGAGATCGCGACAGGGTGGTTGAAACCTCTGCGTGACGAAGCGCCCGAGAAGCTCGCGTTCTTCACAGGGCGTGACCAGTCCCAAAGTTTTACCTCTTTCTGGGCGCAGAATTTCGGCACGCCGAACTATGCCGCGCACGGGGGCTTTTGTTCCGTCAACATGGCGGCTGCCGGTATCTACACGATGGGCGGTGCCTTCTGGGAATTCGGCCAGCCCGACTGGGATCACACCAAGCTGTTCATGCTGTTCGGCGTGGCAGAGGATCACGACAGCAATCCCATCAAGATGGGCCTTGGCAAGATCAAGGAGCGCGGGGCCAAGGTGATCGGGGTGAACCCGATCCGCACCGGCTACAACGCGATCGCCGACGATTGGGTCGGCATCACGCCCGGAACCGATGGGTTGTTCATTCTCGCGCTGGTTCACGAACTGCTGAAGGCCGGCAAGATCGACCTTGATTACCTCGCCCGTTATACCAACGCGCCCGTGCTGGTGAACGGCGACCCGAAATCACCCGAACATGGGTTGTTCCTCAAGGATGATAACGGCAAGCCTTTGGTCATGGACCGCGTGACGGGCAAGTTGACACCGTTCGATCAGCCGGGAACCAAGCCAGACCTTTCCGCCAGCTATCGCCATGCCGGGATCACCCACAAGCCGGTGATGCACCTCATGGCCGAACGCTATCTCGACCCGGAGTACGCCCCCGAAAACGTGGCCGAGACCTGCGGCGTGCCTGCTGCCAAGATCAAGCGCATCGCCGTCGAGATCGCGCGAGTGGCCTTTGACGAAGCGATCGAGATAGACCAGCCCTGGACCGATTTCCGCGGTGAAAAACACGACAAGATGATCGGCCGCCCCGTCAGCTTCCATGCGATGCGCGGGATCAGCGCCCATTCCAACGGCTTCCAGACCTGCCGCGCGCTGCATGTGTTGCAAATCCTCCTGGGCTCTGTCGAGACGCCCGGCGGTTTCCGTTTCAAACCGCCCTATCCAAAACCCGCGACCGCGCATCCAAAGCCGCATTGCAAGGTGACCCCTGGCCAGCCACTGGACGGGCCGCATCTGGGCTTTGTACAGGGCCCGGAAGACCTGTGCCTCAAGGAGGATGGCACGCCTGCACGCATCGACAAGGCGTTCACCTGGGACAACCCGATGAGCGCACACGGAATGATGCACATGGTCATCTCGAACGCGCATGCCGGCGATCCTTACAAGATCGATACGCTGTTCATGTACATGGCCAACATGTCTTGGAACTCGTCGATGAACACGGGTGGCGTGATGAACATGCTGACCGACACCGACGAGAACGGCGAATACGTGATCCCGCGGATCATCTATTCGGATGCCTATTCCTCGGAAATGGTGGCCTATGCCGACCTGATCCTGCCAGATACGACCTATCTGGAACGTCACGATTGCATTTCATTGCTCGACCGTCCGATCTGCGAGGCGGACGCGGCGGCGGATGCGATCCGCTGGCCGGTGGTGGAACCAGATCGCGATGTGCGGGGCTTCCAGTCGGTGTTGTGCGACCTGGGTGCGCAGCTCGATCTGCCGGGGTTCGTGACCGAGGATGGCAGCCAGAAATACGCGGATTATGCAGACTACATGACCCACCACCAGCGCCGGCCGGGCATCGGTCCGTTGGCGGGTTGGCGTATGGGCGAGGATGGGCTGACCGGCGGACGCGGCGACGTGAACGAAGCGCAGCTTGACAGCTACATCGCGAATGGCGGCTTCTGGTCGTCGCATGTCCCGGACGAAGGGCTGTATTACAAACCGTGGAACACAGCGTATCAGGACTGGGCGGTCGAGATCGGTCTCTATGACGCGCCGGCGCCATTCCTTTTCCAGCTTTATGTCGAGCCGATGCGCAAGTTTCAGATTGCCGCCGAAGGGCATGGTGAGCGCCAACCGCCAGAGCATCTGCGCGCGCGATTGAAGGCGACGCTCGATCCCCTTCCGATCTGGTACCCGCCGCTTGAGGATGGCCATGTCGATCCCGAGGAATTCACGGTCCACGCTCTGACGCAACGGCCGATGGCGATGTATCACTCTTGGGGCTCGCAGAACGCGTGGCTGCGGCAAATCCATGGGCGCAACCCGATGTACCTGCCGACCAAGCTCTGGGAGCAGCATGGCTTCAAGGACGGCGACTGGGCCTTGGTCACCTCGGCGCATGGCAAGATCACCGTCCCGGTGGCGCATATGGCCGCGCTGAACGAGAACACGATCTGGACATGGAACGCGATTGGAAAGCGCAAGGGGGCATGGGCGCTCGACAAGACTGCGCCGGAAGCGACCAAGGGCTTTCTGCTGAACCACCTGATTCACGAATTGCTGCCACCTAAGGGCGATGGTCTGCGCTGGTCGAATTCCGATCCGGTGACCGGGCAGGCGGCATGGTTCGACCTGCGCGTGAAAATTGAGAAAGTGCCCGCCCCGGACGAAGCCCACCCGGTGCACGACGATATCACATCGCCCGTGGGTCAAGGTCCGGACGAATTGCGCTGGAAGGTGGGAACATGAACCGCGCGACGATGGTGACGCTTCTGGCGATCGGTCTGGTTCTTGGCGGCATGGCCGTATCCTTCATCTGGTTCGTGGCGACATGGGACAGAGATGCGGAGGAGCCGATCGTGAAGCAGACACCCCCCGAGGCGGTACAGACGATGGAGGTCGCATGACGCAGCTACCGGAAAAGACAGAACGCAAATTGGGTTTGGTCATCGACCTTGATACCTGCGTCGGATGCCATGCCTGCGTGATTTCCTGCAAAGGCTGGAATTCCGAAAATTACGGCGCGCCCCTGTCCGATCAAGACCCCTATGGCGGCGATCCGTCCGGCACCTTCCTGAACCGCATTCATTCCTACGAGGTGCAACCCGAGGAGGGCCCGGCGCAACTGATCCATTTTCCAAAGTCCTGCCTGCATTGCGAAGATGCGCCTTGCGTGACCGTTTGCCCGACGGGTGCCAGCTACAAGCGCACAGAGGACGGGATCGTTCTGGTCAACGAAACAGACTGCATTGGCTGCGGGTTGTGTGCCTGGGCGTGCCCCTATGGCGCGCGGGAAATGGACAAGGCCGAAGGGGTGATGAAAAAATGCACTCTTTGCGTGGATCGGATCTATAACGAGAATCTGCCCGAGGAAGATCGCGAGCCAGCCTGCGTGCGCACCTGTCCGTCCAATGCGCGCCATTTCGGCGATCTGGGGGACCCCGACAGCGCGGTCAGCCAACTGGTCGCCGAACGCGGCGGCATGGACCTGATGCCTGAGCAGGGAACCAAGCCTGTCAACAAATACCTGCCGCCCCGTCCAAAGGACCAGTTGAACGAGGAGGTTGACATGCTTGCCCCCTTGCTCGCGCCTGTCGCGGAAGAGCCGAAGGGCTTTCTTGGCTGGCTGGACAAGACGCTGGAGAAGATCTGATGCATCCAGCTCCCTCTATTATCGCCTTCAGCACGTTCTCGGGCCTTGGGCTTGGGCTGTTGTTCTGGCTCGGCGTCGCCTCTTCCGCACCGACCGGCTGGGTCGCCTTCGCGTTTTTCGCCATTGGCTATCTGCTGGCAGTGGGGGGGCTGGTGGCGTCGACCTTCCATCTTGGCCGCCCGGAACGCGCGCTCAAGGCATTCACCCAATGGCAGACAAGCTGGCTCAGCCGCGAGGCATGGTGCGCCGTAGCCGCCCTTGTGACAATGGGTGTTTACGGGCTCTTTCTGGTGTTCTTCGACACGCAGATCAGATTGCTTGGCGCGATTGGCGCCTTCTTCTGCCTCATGACGGTCTATACCACCTCGATGATCTATGCCCAGCTCAAGACGGTGCCGCGGTGGAACACGGTGCTGACCAGCATCCTGTTCCTGGCCCTGTCAGTGGCGGGTGGTGCGCTCTTGTCCGGGCGGGTTGCCATCGGGCTTGTCCTGCTGCTGATCGCGGGGCTGATTCAGCTTGTCTGGTGGCAAATCGGCGACAAGCGTTTTGCCAAGAGCGGGACGGACATGAAGTCCGCGACCGGCCTTGGCACGATCGGCGAGGTGCGCGCTTTCGAGCCGCCGCATACCGGGACGAACTACCTTCTCAATGAAATGGTGTATACCGTGGCCCGCCGGCACGCGCGCAAACTGCGCCTGATTTCGCTGTTCCTGATGTTGCTTCTGCCTGTGGTTCTGCTTCTCTTGCCCTTCTCGCACGTCGGGGCTGTGTTGGCGCTTCTCAGTCATGTCGCCGGGGTCCTGGTGTCGCGCTGGCTTTTCTTTGCCGAGGCGGAACACGTGGTCGGCCTGTACTACGGAATGCGCTGAGTATCCCCGTCGTGCCGGGGTTTGACGACCACCGGGCCGATGTATAGCCGCGCCTTGCCGGTCTCTTGACTGGATCGGGGGCGCGGCGCACACCTGCCTGTTCGGGATGCGCACCGGCCATGACCCCTTCGTGCATGCGGTCGCATGACGGTGGCGGATCAGCTCCGGTTTGGCAAGCGTGGTATCTTAGCTGGAGCGCCAGCGGTCGAACCAGCGCCGTATGCCGCTGCGCCGGCGAGCGAAATCGTCCCCCACCGCTTCGAATCCGTCGCCGACATCCTCGATCACCGGATCGATCCGCGCTCGACGAAACCGCCGCCAACGGACCCAGATCGCCCAGAACGTCGCCGCGAGAAGCGTCAGGATGATGATGTTGATCCACGGGATGATCTGCACATCCGGCGTATCCACCGGGCGCACGCTGATGGCATTCGGATAGATCGTCAGGAATTCGTTGCGCCAGCCGTAATGCTTGATCACCACCCATTGCGGATTTGCCGACGTGCTGCGCAGATCGGCGGCCTCGGCCTGAAGGTTGGAGGTGTCGAACTTGAAATACGGAGGCCAACCCCAACCCGTATCCTCGTTGCGGTAGACCATGACACCACCGCTGTCGCGCACCGCCGAGATGAAGAAGACATCGCGATTCGACACGCTCCCGTCATTGCCGACATCAGCCTGGGCCCAAAACAAACTGTTCTCGCCCGGATCAACGCGCCGCACTTCGGTGTCGGTAATCCGGGCCACGTCGTGCTGCGGCAGCGTGTAATGCAGAAACGACGCAAACAGGACCCAGAAGGTCAGGATAACGGTCCACTTGATATACCCCACGGCGTCGTCTCCTAGTGGAAATTCGTAAAATAGATGATGGCAGAGATAACTGTCAGCGGCACGATATACACCCCCAGAATCAGCTTGCGGCGAAGGGAGCCATCATATGCGCTCAGGCCCGCCTCGACAAAGGCGGCGCGATCCCCTTGCTGTATCTCTTCGTCCCATTCGCGCTCCAGCTTGTCACGCCGCACCGCGCGGGAATAGAGCGACAGGCAGATATAGACCACGCTCAGGACAAGGAACCCGATGATCAACAGCCGTCCAAGTGCGAGCATAGTCCACCTCCGCTTCGTGTCTCGCTGCCGGAAACACCTGATTGCATCGTTGCGGATCGGCGCAGGTTCTTCAAGCAAAGCGTTTCTTCGATAATCCAACTGGGCTCCGGACAGGACGGCCTTTCGCGGAGCCGAGGCCGATCCAGGGTATGCGCTACGGAGGGTCTGACGTGCAACAAGTCCGATCTCCGTTCGATCTGGACTCTTGTCGGGTCCGATTCTTTTGACAGACCACGCACGGCCATGTTCTGTATCGGACATGCCGGTGTGGCCGGAATTTCGGCGCACGATACGCAACTTGTCAAATCGACACCCCGGTTGGAGCCAGCATGGTGTGGCGCGCCCTGTCATTTGAGCATAGTGCAGGTCCGAAAGGGCGCCTGGCATTCGTTCTGGACTGTCCACAGGGAACCATGCGTGTCCCGACACGTTCAAGAAGCAACCCATCTTCGACACAAACAGGCAACAAATCCATGTCGACCTGCGAGTTAGTGAGTTCAAGATCAATCGTGCCCGTGCCCGTGTCCTTGCCCGTGCCCGTGCGCTGCGGTGCGCCGATGCAAACATCGTAAGCGCAGATGTCGGGATCGCAGCCCAGTCAAGGTGGTCGTGACGACGCAGACTTGTACCCCGCAACGTCCAGCGGAAGTCTTGTCGTGCGTATCGCGTTCCTGTTGTCGCTCGCGCTCCTGCCGATCGGCCTTGTTGCCATGGGACAAAGCTGGCGGGCGCTGAGCACCAACAATTCCTATCTCGAAGCATCCATCCACGCGCGCACCAGCACGCTTGTCGAACCTGAACGCCGCCAGCTTTTGTCCAAGCTGGGTGTTTCTCGCACCTTGTCCGACACGCTGGGCGAGGTCGATCTGTCCAATGACCAATGCATCGCCATCATGCGGCGCATTCTCGACTCGAACCCTCGCGTGAGCTTTGCGGGTGTCGTGGACGACGGGTTTGTCTCGACATGCAACAACACCGGAGACCGGATCGAATTTTCACCTGATCCGCAATCCGAGGGTTTGTTTGACAATCCCGAACCCTATATCGCCTTCAATCCGCGCGGGCAGGTCAGCCAACGCCCGGTTATCATGATCGCACATCCGGCCTTCCGCCCGGATGGAACACTTCTCGGCCTTACGACATTGTCTTTCGAGACAAAACCGCTTTTGCGCAAAGACAGTGACCTGGGGTCCAACCCGGATATTGCCTTGGTGACGTTCAACAAGTTCGGGCAAGTCCTGTCCAGCGCGACCCCCGATCGCCCGATCGAAGAATATCTGCCCGAGGGCTTGTCGCTTGAAGGGTTTGCCACGCAGGGAGACACCTTCTTCACCGCAACCTCGCGGATGGGCGATACACGTCTGATTTCAGTCGTGCCGGTCCTTGAAGACGAGGTCTATGCGCTTGGCAGTTGGGGGCGCACCGCGCTGCAACGCACGACCGCTCCGTGGTTCACGGCAACCACGCTGTTGTTTCCCTTCCTTATGTGGATGGTCGGGATCGCCGTTGCGGTGATTTCGCTCAACCGTCTCGTTCTGCACCATATCCGCGATCTTGGGCGTCGGATGCGGCATTTCGCGACTTATCGCAATGTTGAAACCTCGAACAACATCGCGGATGCGCCAAGCGAGATCCAGATGATCAATGGCACGTTCGAATCGATGGCCGACCAGCTCTTGCGTGAAGAAGCCGATCTGGAAAACGCCGTCTTCGAACGCGAGGTGCTGCTGAAAGAAGTGCACCACAGGGTCAAGAACAATCTTCAGCTCATCTCGTCCATCATCAACATGCAGGTGCGACAGGTGGCCAATCCCGAAGCGGTTTCGGCCTTGCGCCAATTTCAGGACCGCGTGACCAGTCTCGCGACCGTCCACCGCGCGCTGTACCAGGAGCCGTCGCTGACGCATATTCGGTGCGATGTCCTGTTGCGCGATCTGGTAGAACAAGTGGAAGCTGTCGGCGGTGCCAAGGAGCACGCTCCTACGGTGACGCTTGATCTCGATCCGGTAACGCTCTTGCCCGACCAGACCAGTCCGATTGCCATGGTCACGACCGAGGCTCTGTCCAATGCGTTCAAATATGGCGGTCCCGGTCGCGATGGTGTGTTCCGGTTGAAAGTCGACCTGAAGGAAGAAACGCACGGAGACCAGACCAGCGTGCGTCTGACGATCGAAAACAGCGTCGATCCAACCATGAAACGGACAAATGGTACGGGCCTTGGCAAACGCCTGATCCTTGCCTTCGCCGCCCAGCTCGATGCCAACCTGAACGAGATCGACGAAGACGACCGGCGCGGTGTGACCATGACGTTTGAATATCAGTCGTTTGAACCGGAATAGGGTCCACGATTTGCGCGCAAAAAAGCGCGCCTTGGATATCCAAAGCGCGCTTTGATTTTGTAAACGGGTCGCCTTCAGTGGTTCGGCGCGTCCTCGGCCAATCGTGATTTGGATGCGTTTGGATCGGCCATCTTTTGGTCAGTGCGCTGCTTGCTGACCAAGGCGAAAATGATTGCCGCCAGCATCGTTATCAAGGCCAAGAGAGGGACTGCGAATTCTGCTGTCATACGTGCCTCCTTTCTGCCCGGACAACTCCCGACCCATGGCGTTGTTCCAAACCCGAACCCGCTGCGCTAGAGCGCCGCACCCATTGCCGTCTTGAGTGCCAAGTGCAGCGATTTGGCCGAGGATCGAGGGCCGAAGATGCGCAGCGCGTTCGCCGGATCGAGGCGCAGGATGTAAACGCCCATGTGGTGAACAACGGTCCGCACGGCATCGCCGGTTTGCATCTGGTCGATATCGATATTTGCGCAAAGACGGATCACCTCTTCAACGCCCTCCCCGCGCAAGTCGAAACAGACCCAGCCGTCGGTTTGCTCCGTGATAGACGCGGTGTTCAGGAAGCGGGAATTTAGCTGATCGGTCAGGTCCGCGTGGCTGGCATGGGGCGCGCTGACCATCCATTGATCTGGCCCGATCCAGAAAGCCGCCTCGGGGTTCTTGAACACGGCTCTGCCGGGCTTTGGCACTGCGCTGTTCAGTAGGCCTTTCAAGTGTGCCCTGCAGGCCGCTTCCGAGCCTCTTCGGGCAGAGACCGATGCGAGCGCCAGGTCCGGAAATTCGGTCAAAGTGACGCCGGCAAGCGTTTCAATCGCGGGGTCAGTGCCGCCAAGGGCGCAAAGGGGGGCCAGGTCATGCACGCAGACGCTCTCCTTTTGGATCGAGAAAATGGGGGCTGACGACTTCAACATCATGATTGATGCCCGTCAAAGGACTCACCAGCCCGATCACCTCGCCCAGCCGTGCGTCGCCCGCTTTCAGGAACCCCAGCGCAATGTGGTGTCCGAGGTTGGGCGAATAACAGGCTGAGGTCACGTAGCCCTGATCGTTGGATGCAGTCGCCTTTGCATCTTTCGTCATCAGGTGGGCACCGGCAGGCACCGGGTTCTCGGGATCGACCGGCTTCAGGCCAACCAGCTTCAGAGCGTCGGCTTCAGTCAGGCCCGGCCGTTCTGACAGAATGGATCCGATCGAGTCCTTCTTCTTCGAGACCATTCGCCCCATCCCGAGGTTCAGCGCCGTGGTGGTGCCGTTCAATTCGTTTGCCGTCGCGTGCCCCTTCTCGATGCGCATGACATTCAGCGCCTCAAGCCCGTAGGGTACGACGTCGAATTCCTTGCCTGCGTCCATCAATCGCCGGATCAGGGCGTCACCGTACCGCGTCGGCACTGCAATCTCGTAGGCGAGCTCGCCCGAGAACGAAATCCGGAACAGCCGCGCGCGCAGGCCGCCGCAAATTGTTGTCTCGGCGCAGGCCATGAACGGGAACGCCGCGTTGGACAGATCAAACTCGTCATCCACGATCTTGTGCAGAAGTGCGCGGGATTTGGGACCGGCGACCGCGAATTGCGCCCAGGCCTCGGTGGTCGAGATCAGTTGCACGTCCATGTCGGGACAAAGGCATTGCCGCACGAATTCCATGTGACGGTAGACTCCGAGCGCGTTGCCGGTCGTTGTCGTGACGATGAAATGATCTTCGGCCAATCGCGCCGCAGTGCCGTCATCCATGACGATCCCGTCCTCGCGCAGCATCAGGCCATAGCGCACCTTGCCGACCGGCAGCTTGGCAAATCCGTTGCAGTAGACCAGGTTCAGGAACGCCGCGGCATCAGAGCCCTGCACGTCGATCTTGCCCAGTGAGGTGACGTCACAGATACCGACCGATTTGCGGGTTTGCAGGACTTCCCGATCACAGCTTTCGCGCCAATGCGTCTCGCTCGGTTTGGGGAACCACTGTGCGCGCAACCAAAGCCCGGCTTCTGTGAAGACAGCGCCCTGTTCTTCGGCCCAGCGGTGGCTTGGCGTCAGGCGTGTCGGGCGCGTTTCGGTGCCCCGGGCGCGCCCCGCGAAAACAGCCATCGCGGTGGGCGTGTAGGGTGGGCGGAACATGGTCGTGCCGACCTCGGGGATGGATGTGCCTGCCACCTCGGCCATGATCGCCAAGCCGGCGATGTTCGATGTCTTGCCCTGGTCCGTCGCCATCCCCAGCGTCGTGTAACGCTTCAGGTGCTCGACGGATCGGAAGTTTTCCTGATGTGCCAGCTTGATGTCCTTGGCGGTCACGTCGTTCTGCTGGTCCACCCATGCGCGTTTTGCGGTTTTGACATGCCAGAACGGGGTGACGCGGGCGGGTGCATCCTCGGTCTCGGGAAGGGGCAGCGTCTTGGCCGTCAGCCCCAAGTCGGACAGGACCCCTTTCGCGGCATCGGCACCGGTTTTCAGCGCGCCATGGGTGGAAAACACGCCATTTGCAGCGCCAGCGACTGTCATGCCCATTGGCAACGCTTCGCCGGGCACAAAGCCGGCAATCGCATCGTTCCAGACGGGGCGCCCCCGCTGGTGGCATGTCAGGTGCACGTTCGGGTTCCACCCGCCAGACACACCCAAAGCGCCACATTTGATCCTGCGAATGCCGCCCCTGGGCATCTTCACCTCGATCTGTGTCAGGCCAAGCCGCCCCCATGTCTGGTCGATCACGCCCCCGGCGATCACGTTATAATCCGACGACGAGGGCGCATCGGTGCGCGTGTCGATCACCGACACGTCGTCCACGCCCTTGGCCACCAGATCGGACGCAGTGCGATGCCCGTCATCGTTGTTGGTAAAGATCGCCACCTGCCGCGCCGGTGTCACGGCCCAACGGTTTGCGTAGGCGCGTATGGCGCTGGCCTGCATGATGCCGGGGCGGTCGTTGTTTTCAAAAACGATGGGTCGTTCGGTGGCCCCCGCGCAGAGGATCGCGCGCTTCGATGTGATGCGCCAGAGGATTTGCAGCGGCTTGCCGTCCTCCGGAACTTTCAGGTGGTCGCTCACCCGTTCCACAGCGCCGTAAACGCCGTGATCGAACGCGCCCATTACCGTGGTGCGTGGCATGACCCGTACATTCGGCATGGCACCAAGGCGTGCACCCATTTCTGCCGCCCAGGCGGGGCCGGACATGCCGCCAAGGGCGTGGCTTTCGAGGTTCAGCCGACCCCCGATAAGGAAATCCTCGTCCGCGAGGATAACCCGCGCGCCACTTTCGCCGGCGGTCAAGGCTGCGGCCAGCCCGGCTGGCCCCCCGCCGATGATCAGAAGATCGCAATGCAGGAACCCTTTGTCGTACTCATCCGGGTCGTCCCGCGTGCTGAGTGACCCCAAACCGGCTGCCCGGCGAATGATCGGCTCGTAGATCTTTTCCCAGAACGCGGCGGGCCACATGAAGGTCTTGTAATAGAACCCGGCGGCGAAGAAGCTCGACAGAAGATCGTTCACTTCCATGGCGTCAAACGCCAGTGACGGCCAGCGGTTCTGCGATTCTGCCCTCAACCCGTCGAACAGCTCCGCCGTGGTCGCCCGCGTGTTCGGTTCTTTCCGTGCACCGTCGCGCAGTTCGACCAGGGCGTTCGGTTCCTCGGAGCCGGCAGTCATCACGCCGCGCGGACGGTGATACTTGAACGAGCGGCCCATCAGCCGCACACCGTTGGCCAGCAGCGCCGAGGCCAGCGTATCGCCCTTGTGACCCTTGTAGTACTGACTGTCGAAGCGAAAGGAAAAGGTCTCTGACCGGTCGATCAGCCCGTCGTCCAAACGGTTTTTCTGGCTCATCACGACCGCTCCTTCCGCGCCATGTCACTGGCGAATTCAACCTGCATGATCTCATGCGTGACGGTATCGCGTGTGACGACAAGCCAGGACCGATCGCCCTGTTCGTGAAACCAAAGCTCGCGGTGCAGCCCGGCCGGGTTGTCGCGACTGTGCTGATACCGGGTGAATTGGTGCAAGGCATCGTCGGCCTGCCAATCCGGGCGATCCAGAAGCGTCGCATCGCCCAGATAAACGAATTCGCTGCTGTCGCGCGGGCCTAGGATGGGGTGGGTGATAATCATCAGTGCAGATTGGGCTGCGCGCCCACTCCTTTTTCGTCGATCATGTGCCCCGTCTCGAAACGGTTCAGCCTGTATCCCGTTGCGGTTTCATGTGGCGTGTCGGTTGCCAGCAAGTGCGCATAGCAAAAGCCCGAGGCCGGCGTTGCCTTGAACCCGCCGTAACACCAGCCGCCGTTGAAATAGAGCCCGTCCACAGATGTCTTGTCGATGATCGGAGAGCCGTCCATCGACATGTCCACGATGCCGCCCCACATGCGCAACAGACGCGCGCGACCCAGCATCGGGAACATGGCGATGGCTTCCTCGATCACATCCTCGACCACCGGCAGGTTGCCGCGTGATGCATAGGAATTGTAGCCATCGATATTGCCGCCGAAGACCAGCCCGCCCTTGTCGGACTGGCTGCAATAGAAATGACCGGCGCCAAAGGTGATCACACCCGGCAGGACGGGCTTCAGCCCTTCCGTCACGAAGGCCTGCAGGACATGGCTTTCGATGGGCAGGCGCATCCCGGCCTGCGCCATCACGCGCGAGGATGATCCGGCCACGCAGACGCCGACCTTTTTGGTTCCGATGAACCCGCGTGATGTCTCGACTCCCTGAACCTTGCCGTTCTCGATCTTGAACCCGGTCACCTCGCAGTTCTGGATGATGTCGATACCGCATTGGTCCGCAGCCCTGGCAAAGCCCCAGGCCACCGCGTCGTGCCGGGCGGTGCCAGCCCGCGCTTGCAGCAAGCCGCCCATCACCGGGAAGCGTGCGTTTTTGACGTTCAGGAAAGGATATTTCGCAACCACCTGCTTTTGATCCAGCAATTCCGCATCCGCCCCGTTCAGGATCATCGCGTTGCCGCGCCGGACATACGCATCGCGCTGGGCGTCTGAATGCATGAGGTTGATAACCCCGCGCTGGCTCATCATGGCGTTGTAATTCAGATCCTGTTCCAACCCTTCCCAGAGCTTGAGCGAAAACTCGTAGAACGGCTCATTCCCATCGAGCATGTAGTTGGATCGCACAATCGTGGTGTTGCGTCCGACATTGCCGCCACCGATCCAGCCCTTTTCGAGCACCGCGATCCGCGATTGCTTGAAGTGCTTGGCAAGATAATACGCGGTCGCCAGACCGTGGCCGCCGCCGCCGATGATGATGTAGTCATACCGGGGCTGCGGTTCGGGATCGCGCCATGCCGGTCCCCAGCCGCGATGACCGGTCAGAGCCTCCTTGATGACCCGAAAGCCTGAGTATCGCATGTTCAACGCCTCCTTCACCGTGAACCTTGCGCGGCTCAAAACGAAACGGCTTGTCCTTTTTGGTCAAACCCGGGTCCAAAAAAGACATCGCCATGGCAGCACGCCATGCCGATCAAGACCGAGTGTCAAGCGGTGGATGCGAGAATTGACCGCATCAATGGGCTGTCAGGGTCCTTCAATCCATCGATCACGTCGAAATGGTGCTTTCCGGGCACTTCGATGCGCTCGCATCCCCATGCGTCGGCCAGCCAGCGCGCCTGGTCTAGGAATACGGGTCTTTCGTCGGCCCCGACCCAGACGGTCACCGGTGTTGAGGGCGGGGCCATGAACACCGGGCTTTCGGCTTTGGCGGCGGCCTCGTCCATCTTGAAGTCATCATTCATGGTCGTGTTCAAGAGCGGGCGCAGGTCGGAGACTGGCGAGATCGGCACAACTTTTTCGATGCGGGTGGAAATCTCGGGGGGCAGCACCTCCGGGTCCAGCATCCGCGCGACAAGGTGCCCGCCCGCGGAATGCCCAACAAGACGCAAAGGCCCTGGATGTTCATTCGCCACGACACAGACTGCCTGTGCGATTTGACGGGTGATATCCGCGATTCGGACGCGCGGGGCGAGGTCATAGGTGGGCATCGCAACCGTCCAGCCGCTGTTCAAAGCGCCCTGCGAGAAATGAGACCACAGCGAACCGTCAAAGCGCCGCCAATATCCGCCATGCACAAAGATCATTGTCCCCTGCGCCGGTTTGTCGGGCTGGAACAGATCGACGATTTCGCGCGTTCCGTGCCCATACATGACACCAAGACGTGCGCGGTTCAGGACCGCCAGTCGTGTCCGAAAGTCATCGGCATCGGAGCGCCACCGGTCCGGATACATATCCGCGCCGGGAATATACGCCGCATTGGCATAAGCATCGTCCCAATCCACTGGTTCACCCCGTGTTGATCCTTGCCATTGCATCTATCAAATGATCCGCCTTTGTCAGTACCAAAAACGGAGAGACCCATGCTCGACCAGACAACCGACCTTGCCAGCTTGCTCAAGGACCCAACGCTTTTGGAGATCCGTGCCTATGTCAACGGCAGCTGGATTGACGGGGACGATGGCACGTTCGCGGTCGACAACCCGGCGCGTGGTGACACCATCGCCGAGGTTGCCGACCTGTCCCGTGCCCAAGTGGCCCAGGCCATTGCCGCTGCTGAAACGGCACAGAAGGACTGGGCAAAATGGACTGGGAAGGAACGGGCTGCCGTTCTGCGCAAGTGGTTCGACCTCATGATCGAACATCAGGAGGATCTGGGCACGATCCTGACCGCCGAACAGGGCAAGCCCCTGACCGAGGCGAAGGGAGAAATCGGCTACGGCGCGTCTTTCATTGAGTTCTTTGCCGAGGAGGCAAAGCGCGTTTATGGTGAGACGATCCCCGGCCACCAGCGCGACAAGCGCATCATGGTGATGAAACAGCCCATTGGCGTTGTCGGGTCGATCACGCCGTGGAATTTCCCAAACGCGATGATCGCCCGCAAGGCCGGTCCGGCCCTGGCGGCGGGGTGCAGTTTCGTCGCGCGCCCGGCGGCGGAAACCCCGCTTTCGGCTATCGTCATGGGGGTGCTGGCCGAACGCGCCGGTCTCCCGGCAGGCGTGTTCAACGTGGTGCCGTCCTCCTCGTCTTCGGACGTGGGCAAGGAAATGTGCGAGAACCCGGCGGTGCGCAAGCTGACCTTCACCGGCTCGACCGAGGTGGGCCGTATCCTGTTGCGCCAGGCCGCCGACCAGGTGATGAAATGCTCGATGGAGCTTGGCGGCAACGCGCCCTTCATCGTGTTCGACGATGCCGATATCGATGCGGCGGTCGACGGTGCCATCCTGTGCAAGTTCCGCAACAACGGCCAGACCTGCGTCTGTGCCAACCGGATCTATGTGCAGGCGGGGGTGTATGACGAATTCGCCCAAAAGCTGAAAGACAAGGTCTCCGGCATGAAGGTGGGCGACGGGCTTGAAGAGGGGACCGACCTTGGCCCGCTCATCAATGCGGATGCGCTCACCAAGGTGCAGGACCACATCGCGGATGCCAAGTCCAAGGGGGCCGATGTCATCCTTGGCGAGCAAGAGCATCGCAAGGAGGGCAATTTCTTCGGTCCGACAATCGTCACCGGCGCGACCAGGGACATGGCATTCGCGACCGAGGAGACCTTTGGCCCGCTTGCCCCGCTCTTCAAGTTCGAGACCGAGGACGACGTGATCGAACTGGCCAATGACACGATCTTCGGTCTCGCCAGCTATTTCTACGCCAATGATCTGAGCCGCGTCTACAAGGTGGCCGAGGCGCTGGAATACGGCATCGTCGGTGTGAACACCGGCATCATCTCGACCGAGGTGGCGCCCTTCGGCGGCGTCAAGCAATCCGGACTTGGCCGCGAAGGCAGCCATCACGGCATCGATGATTTTCTCGAGATGAAATACGTTTGCATGAGCGTCTGAGCTTGTGTCTTTCCCCGGGTCGAGAAGGTCAAAGACGCCATCGACACGCGCGGCGGGGATAGTCTCCGCGATCTGGCGTTGTCGTCTGCGTGAACCCGACGCGGACGACAGGAATCAACGACCAGCACGATTGCCGGTCTTGGTCTGCGACAAAAAACGGCCCGGCAGGTCTTCTGCCGGGCCGCTTGTGTCAAGGCTCAAATGCGTCAAAGCGTTTGGGGGGTCGGTGACCCGTCCTGTGCTTAGTTCACAGATTGCGCGTCAACCACGTCCTTGTCCGTCTCGACCGCATCGGCCTTCGCGATCTCGATCCGGCGCGGCTTCAGCGCTTCGGGGATTTCGCGCTGCAAGTCGATGTGGAGCATCCCGTTCTCATGGCTCGCCCCGATCACGCGAACATGGTCGGCCAAGGGGAACCTGCGCTGGAAGGCGCGGGTGGCAATGCCACGGTGCAGATAGGTGCGCTCTTCGTTTTCATCAACTTTTCTGGCCGACACATTCAGCGCGCCGTCCTTGACCTCGACACTCAGGTCGTCATCGGAGAACCCGGCAACGGCGATCGAGATGCGGTATGCATCATCTGCGGTCTTTTCGATGTTGTAGGGGGGATAGGTCGGTTGGCTGACCTCGTTGGTCATAACCCGATCCATCAGGTCGGCAATTTGGTCAAAGCCGACAGTAGCACGGTAAAGCGGTGCGAAATCATATCCTCGCATAGGTCATCCTCCATTGAGCGATACCAGATGTGAAAGCCTTCCAGCTTGGACAGGCTCGGTTAAGGTGCCGGGCCCCACCTGGGCATCCCGACAGTCTGAAATCTGGGAGCGCTTGATCCGCGATTCAAGAGGGCAAAGTCATTCCCGTGGGCGAATAAATTTCGCTCCCGTCTCCTTGCGTGCATCCTTCTGGGCGCGAAACGGTCGAAAGACCGTCCCTTCGGTAAAACCGACACCATTGTTCATCAGCGCGCGGATGGTGTCGATTTGCGTCTCCAGCGGTGCGCCAAGCGACACTGGCTGGCCACCGCTTTTTGCCTTGGACGAGACAACCGAGACAATCCGGGGCTGATCGTCGTGGAAGGAAAACACCGGGGAACCCGAACTGCCGAAATCCACCGAACAGGACATGACCAAGACGGATGGCTGGGCCGACATCACATCACAGGTGTCTTGCATCGATGGCGCCTCGGACCGGTCATGGGCATAGGACACAACGCCCACGTTGTCCCCGACCAAGGGCCGTTCACCCGTTACGAACGGGATGATCGTGGTGTTGCGCACCGGGTGCTGCAATTCGATCAGCGCGATATCCGCGAATACCCTTTCCGAACTTGGCTCGGCGTCAAATTCATAGGCCGGATATGCCACCGCCCGGCGGACCCGGCGATAGGCGGCAGCCCGGCCATTGCGCCACCCGGCCAGAAACTGGATATCCTCGGGTGCCAGGAGCACGCCGGCGTCATC
>NZ_JAIPUS010000060.1 GCF_020055675.1 Marivita sp. | reverse complement strand
TAGATGCCGTCGGCTGCCACGCCCGCTTCGATGAGCGCGTCTCGCTGTAGATCGAGGGATTGGCTGCCGTCGGCTTTCGAGACCCGGGCATATCCTATCAGCATGAGGCTATCTCATACGGTCGTTTGCGATGCTGTCTGTTGTGGCCTTGCATATCCGGACCCAAGTAAATCTTAATATGTATCGAAATCAAAGATACACAAACACCCTATAGAAAGCAAAAGAACTATGGCGCACCGCACCATCCTGACCGCGCGGCAACGCGCGGCGCTGTTCGACCTTCCGACAGACGAAGCCGGCATCCTCTATCACTACACGTTGTCGGATGACGACCTTGAGCACATCAATGTGCGCCGCCGCGGCCGAAACCGATTTGGCTTTGCCTTGCAGTTATGCGCCCTGCGCTATCCAGGGCGCCTGCTCGCCTCAGGCGAGGTTATTCCCCCAGAAGTAACCCGTTTCCTTGGGGCGCAGCTTGGTCTGGGATCTGATGCACTTGCCGAGTATGCCACCCGCGCCGAAACGAGGCGTGATCATCTTATCGTGTTGCGTCAGGTCTACGGCTTCAGGATGTTCTCCGGTCACCGGGCGCGGGAGCTGAAGGCCTGGCTTGCGGGTGAGGCGGAGAACGCGACCACCAACCATGATTTGGCCCGCCGATTTGTCGATGAGTGCCGCCGAACCAAGACCATCCTGCCGGGTGTATCCGTGGTCGAGCGCCTCTGCGCGGATGCGCTTGTCGCGGCGGAACGCCGGATCGACAGCGCCATCGTGGCCCGGCTGGAGGAGCCGATGAAAGTTCGCCTTGATGCCCTGCTTACAGAGATGGTCGAAGGCAAGGTCAGCCGGTTCGTCTGGCTGCGCCAATTTGAGGTAGGACAGAACTCGGCCGATTCCAGCCGCCTGCTTGATCGGCTGGAATTCCTGCAGGAGATGAAACTGTCGCCTGACATCCTCGCGGGGGTTCCTCCCCATCGGGTGAGCCGCCTACAGCGTCAGGGGGAACGCTATTTCGCTGATGGCCTGCGCGACATCAGCAGTGATCGCCGCCTGGCCATCCTCGCGGTCTGCGCGGTCGCATGGCGTGCGGCGCTTGCCGATGCAGTCATCGAGACCCACGACCGGATCGTGGGCAAGACATGGCAGGGTGCCAAAAAGCTCTGCGATGCCAAGATCGCTGATGCAAAGGCGGCGGTGCAGGACACCCTGCGCGCCTTCAAATCCCTTGGTGCCGCCTTGCTCGACGCCAGAAGCGATGGCGCGCCCTTGGATCAGGCGACCGAGCTGGCCTGCGGATGGGAACGGCTGGAAAGGTTGGTGGCCACCGCCGCCGAGTTGACCGACACAATAGCCGCTGACCCCTTGGCGCATGTTGGCCAAGGCTATCACCGGTTCCGGCGCTATGCCCCGCGCATGCTGCGCGCGTTGGACATCCAGGCGGCAGGCGTCACAGCTCCCTTACTGCAGGCCAGCACGCTGATCGCCGACGATGAGAGGCCCGAGGAACGACCGGTTGGCTTCCTGCGGCGCGGCTCGAAATGGCATCGCCATCTGAATGCCCAGGAGGAAGATAGCCACCGGCTCTGGGAAGTGGCGGTGTTGTTCCATCTGCGGGATGCGTTCCGCTCCGGCGATATCTGGGTGCCGCATTCCCGGCGCTACAGCGATCTGAAGCAGGCTCTGGTGCCTGCTGAGGCGGTAAAGGACATACCAAGACTGGCTGTGCCGCTCGATCCGGAAGCCTGGCTTGCCGACCGCAAGGCCCGCATGACCGACGGCCTGGCGCGGCTGGCAAAGGCGGCGCGTGCGGGGGCCATCCCCGGCGGTTCGATCGAGAACGGCATCCTTAAACTCGACCGCCTGACCGCCGCGGTGCCCGAAGAGGCGGACGAGCTGGTACTCGATCTCTACGACCGGCTGCCCGCTATACGGATCACCGAACTGATGCAGGAGGTCGATGCGGATATCGGCTTCACGGAAACCTTCATCAGTGCGCAAACCGGCGCGCCCTGCAAAGACCAGATCGGCATGCTGACGGTGTTGCTGGCTGAGGGTTTGAACCTTGGCCTCAGCAAGATGGCTGAGGCGACCAACACCCATGATTACTTCCAGCTCTCCCGTCTGTCGCGATGGCACGTGGAGAGCGACGCTATTAACCAGGCCCTCGCCATGGTGATCGAGGCGCAATCCCGGCTGCCCATGGCCAGGTTTTGGGGTGGCGGCATGACTGCGTCCAGTGACGGGCAATTCTTTCCCGCCGCCCGGCAGGGCGAAGCCATGAACCTCATCAACGCGAAATACGGCTCCGAGCCGGGCCTCAAGGCCTACACCCATGTCTCCGACCAGTTCGGCCCCTTCGCGACTCAGAACATTCCGGCCACCGTGAATGAGGCACCCTACATCCTGGACGGGCTGTTGATGAACGAGGCCGGGCGGAAGATCACAGAGCAGTATGCCGACACTGGCGGCTTCACCGATCACGTCTTTGCCGTGACCTCGCTGCTCGGGTTCCGGTTCATCCCGCGTATCCGCGACCTGCCATCCAGACGGCTCTACCTGTTCGACCCGGCGTCAGCGCCAAACGAATTGCGCAGCCTGATCGGCGGCAAGATCCGCGAGGGACTTGTGGTCCAGAATTGGCCCGGCGTGCTGCGGTCTGCTGCCACCATGGTGACGGGCGTCATGCCGCCCAGTCAGCTGCTCAAGAAGTTCGCGGCCTATCCGCGCCAGCACGAGCTGGCCCTGGCGCTCCGTGAAATCGGCCGCGTCGAGCGCACTCTCTTTGTTATCGAATGGCTCCTCGACGCCGACATGCAGCGGCGGGCCCAGATTGGCCTGAATAAGGGCGAGGCTCATCACGCCCTGAAAAACGCCCTGCGCATCGGTCGCCAAGGCGAAATCCGCGACCGTACCGCCGAAGGGCAGCACTATCGCATGGCTGGTCTCAACCTGCTCGCCGCCATCATCATCTACTGGAATACCAAGCACCTCGGTCAGGCCGTCGCCGCGCGGCAGCGGGCCGGGTTGAATTGCGACCCCGCTCTGCTCGCGCATATCTCCCCGCTCGGATGGGCCCACATCCTGCTCACCGGCGAATACCGGTGGCGGCGGCAAGTCGGGGCAAAGTTGTGAAGTAATCATCCCTATATCTTGCCACCTTCACGCCACCTTCACGGCAACCAAACGGGCGCAATACCCCCATGCTCATAGCGAAGGCGACCACAGGGCTCAAAACAGGGGCTGTGGCGCGTTAGACCAAATGAGTGTTTTGGGGCGAGTGCCTCGCCTGTGATCTTCTCGACGGACATGGATTTGTTTGAGAGAGGAAACGCAAATGAACAAAGCACTTTATGTGGGGCTGGATGTCCATAAGGATATGATTGCGGTGGCTGTTGCGGAAGACGGCCGCGGTGGCGAGATCAGGTTCCATGGCACCATCGTCAACTCGGCGGATGCAGTGCTGCGACTAACCAAGACCTTGGCGAAGAACGGGCATACCCCGTCATTTTGTTATGAAGCCGGGCCTTGTGGGTATGGCATTCACCGCCATCTGATCAGGCTGGGTTTTGAATGTGCGGTTGTCTCGCCTTCATTGATCCCGCGTAAGTCTGGTGACCGGATAAAGACAGATCGGCGTGATGCTGAGATGCTAGCCCGGCTGTGGCGTGCTGGAGAGCTGACACCGATCTGGACACCCGACGAGGAACAAGAAGCGATGCGGGATCTGATCCGTGCGCGTAAACAAGCGGTTGATGCTGTGAAGACGGCAAAGATGCAGCTATTGAGTTTCCTGCTCAGGCACGGTCTTCGCTATGAGAGTGGCAAATACTGGACGCAGCGCCATCGCCGTTGGCTTGCCGAGTTGCGGCGGTTCCGGTTCTCGCATCAGCAACTGGTCTTTGAAGAACACAAACGCACGGTCGCTCAGGCTGAGGAACGGGTGGCCACGCTTAACTGTGCCATTGAAGATGCTATTCCGAGCTGGCATTTCGCGCCGGTGGTTGATGCATTACGCGCCTTGCGAGGTGTAAATACGACTATCGCGGCCACTGTTGTTGCCGAAATTGGTGACATCACACGCTTCGAAAACCCGCGCCAGCTCATGGCCTGGCTCGGCTTGGTACCGAGCGAACATTCAAGTGGAAACACAACCCGGCGTGGACGGTTGACGAAAACGGGCAATGCACTGGCACGTACGATGCTGATTGAAGCTGGATGGTCTTATCGACATCCACCGAAGGAAGGACATCCCTATCTGAAACGCTCAGCGCATTTACCACAGCAGATCAAGGATATCGGATGGAAAGCCCAAACCCGGCTGTGC
This sequence comes from Marivita sp., assembly GCF_020055675.1. Taxonomy (GTDB): domain Bacteria; phylum Pseudomonadota; class Alphaproteobacteria; order Rhodobacterales; family Rhodobacteraceae; genus Marivita. The sequence continues at coordinate 1,836 of NZ_JAIPUS010000060.1, read as the reverse complement.
AAACGGTATCGTGATCTCAGTCGCACTGGCAAACCACAGCCTCGCGTGCTCGCGGCCATTGCGCGCGAGCTGGCTGGCTTCATTTGGGACATTGCTCGGAAAACGCCAATCTCGGCTTGAACGGACTGTAAAGACTGCCTGTGCAGTCCGCTGGAGATGGCGGCCTATGATGGGGAAATCCTCGGTGTACGTTGGGACAGATATCCGTCCTTAGAGAGAGGCAATCCCGCGTCGAATTTGGTCAGGCGGTATCCAACCCGCGGATGAGAGCATGATAACACTCGGTTCGGCCCACCGTCTCCAGCGCCTGCACAGGCTACATATTTTGACCATCTCGCGCCAGCGGGGTAAGCTAGTTGTATCGTGAAGATCAAAAACACTCATGAGAACGTACGATCCTGCACTCAGCCGTAACAGACCCCTTAAGCAGCACCGCAGGCTCACGCAACTCTACAGGATGCGGTTTCCCCGTTTCTGACCCCCATATCCGCCTGAAAGTCACGAAATCACAGGATGACCACTATGGGAATCCTGAATCTGATCAGGAGCGACACGCTAGATGCTCAGGCGTCGGTGGGGTGCTTATCCGACAGACTTCACCGCAAACTTGAACAGGGACCGGATATGGGTCGTCACCACCTGCTTCACAATCCGTGAATCCCCCGATGCGAGGGCCTTGAGAATTCGTTCATGCTCGGTCGAATCGGGCACAAGACGTTCCGCGAGGCGTTCGATCTCGAAGAGTTGGGTGGTACCCCGCAGCGATGTGAGGATTTCGCTCAGCACCTCGTTTCGGCAATTTTTGATGAAAAGGTTGTGGACCTCGTCATCTGACCGCCAGTGAGCCAGCATGGCGTAAGGTTTGGTGTCCCGAACGGCGATCATGTTCTCGAGCACCGGTTGCACCATTTCGGGCGTGATGAAGTCGATGGCAAGCACAGCTGCTTCTGGTTCCAGCAACTCCCTGACCCGCAAGCTTTGAAGATACTCTTTCAAGTCGACTTGACGGACGACGTAACTTCGATTGGCATCCTTGCGTAGCAAGCCCTCACTTTCTAGGCGATGCAACGCTTGTCGCAACGGGGTCCGCGACAGGCCAAGGCGCTCAGCAAGTTGCAATTCGACTAGGGGTTCACCGCCCCTAACCTCGCGAGAACGGATCAGTTCTGACAGGGCGGTGTAGGCCTTGTCTGACAGGTTCTGTTTCTTTTCAGGGAGGGGGGCCTTCGCAGTTTTATCGGAGTCGATCCTATTATTCGCGTCTAAACCGTTCATGCTGATCCAACTCCCTGATCGATCTCGCGCCACCAAAGCTGCACAGGTTTATGTCCTAAACAGTTTCCTATCGAAAGAGAATAACCCGAAACGCATTCTGGATACAGGCGTCAGTATTGACACTTACCGAATCTTGTAAATACTGTATACAATTGAAGTGCAATTATACGGTGGTCAAGGAAAGCATATGGAGCTGGCGGCAGAGGCATTAAGCCTGCTGGAGCGTTTGGTGCGCGCCCAGACGGATGGCGAGAACGCGGTTCAGGCCGTGATCGTCGAGGCTTTGAAAGGCGCTGGTTGTCAGGTCGAAACCCGCACCTACACTCCATCAAACGTGCCAGTAATCGCCGAATTCGCTTTTATCGGGCCCGAAGCCGACACTCCCCGAACCGCGGTCATCGGCAGGCTCGCTGGGACTGATCCGACACGAAACAGTCTTCTGTTGTTTGCCCACCCCGATGCCGAGCAAACGCATACAGGGCCGGACTGGGAGCGTGCTCTATTCGAGATCACGGAAGCCCGGGGTTGCTTGCACGGTTGGGGGGTAGCCGACGACCTTGC
>NZ_JAIPUS010000010.1 GCF_020055675.1 Marivita sp. | reverse complement strand
TGCGGGCTTGTGGCAGAGATGCGGAATCACCAGGCCCCGCCCGTGCGCCACCTCCCAGATCGTCTCTCCGGCGCGGGCCTCAACTTCGGTTCCGTCCAACGTGAATCGGATCGTGTCAGTCATTGCGCTCTCCCTTGTCGCCGGTAGTCTAACCCGATCCGGGGGCGGCTGTGGATCAACAATCCCGACACCTTGGCGCAGATTTGCGGCTGACCGGTTTCCAATACGAACAATTCTCTCCTGCGAGAGCGCGGCAAGCCCTTTCGAAAGGGCTTGGACAATCGCGTTCGAACGCGATTTCCAACACGGTTTCGAAACCGTGTTTCAAAGGGCTTTCGAAAGCCCTTGCGCTCACGTCACCCGGCGCGTCCCGAACGCCCGCGCTTCGCTCCACGTCAGACCGCCAGCTTTGGACGGCCGCCCGGTCCGTGCTACCGGCGCCCCAGCATCGCCAACCGGATGAAGGCACGTTCCACGATGGCCAGTGCCGGCCCGTGCTGTCCGGCAGAACGCAACGACAGATCGGTTGCCAGCAGCATCTGCAATGCCTGCTCCAGCCGATACATGCCCCAGCCCTGCGCCTGGCGCGACATCCGGTCCCGGCGCGGACCAAAGACCGGCGGGCGCAAGCGCCCCATGCCTTGCCCAACGCCACCGGGGTCGGACGCCGCCGTATGCAGCGCCCGGAAATGCCGCACCGCCATGATGAGCAGCGTCACCGCAGCGGTGCCCTGTGCCTCCAGCCGCGCCATGACCGGGCCGATCTCGCCGGTGCGCCCCTCGGCGACGATGTTCAGGACATCATCCAGGTCCGCCTCCGTCGATCCCGGCGCGCAGAGTGTCACCTCATCGGGGGCAAGCGGCGTGTCATCTGCAAGCTTGTAAAGCGCGATCTTCTCCAGCGTTTGGCGAAAATCTCCCGGATCCAGCTCTCGCGACAGCGAGGTCAGCAATTCCATTGCCGCCCCGTCCGGCCGCAGCAACCCGGCCCGCGTCAGCTCCGCCTCGATCTCCGCACGGCTGGGCGGATCGTTGTAAAGCGCGGCCGCATAGGCATTGGAATGCCCTTCGAACAGCTTGCGCAGCGCCGACTTGGCGGGCAACTGCCCCGCCGTCACCACGATCTGCGCATCCCCGGGCTGCCAGTCCTCGACCGCGGCGGCCACCGCCTTGGCCACGGAATCGCTGGCCTCCTCGACAAAGGCCACGCGCGGGCCGGGAAAGAACCCCACCGCCTTGATTGCATCGCCCAGCAAGGCGGGCTCCTTGCGCAAATCGGCTGCCGGTATCCGCGTCAGCCGCATTTCGCCCTCCCCCTCGGGTCCGATCAGCGCCGCGATCACCTCTTGCCGCTTGAGCGCCACGCGCATCGCATCTTCGCCATGGATCAGCAGGCCGCATTTTCCCGGATCGGGCCGGGCGAAATAGCCGGATGCCTCGCGCGGGGACAGCTTCATGTCGGCAAACCTTCGGCCGCGATCACCAGTCTCTCCGCGATCTGGTCGGCGAGGATCACCATCAGCCGCGCTTTCGCATCCCTCTCGGCCACCAAGGTCGCCACGGTCGATCCCGTGGCAGAAAACCCGGTGAAATTTGTCACCTTGCCTTGGCGCACAACCGTATCGCCTGTGGTGTCCCTCAACGCGTAACGCGCGTCGCCTGTCAGTCTGAACCGGTTCGTGGTCCCCGCGACCGACGTGGCCAATCCCTGCCGCTGGATCGACGGGGTCACATCCAGCACATAGCGCCCCGCATCGTTGCGGCCGAACCGGTCCTCCAATCGCTGCGCAATCGCAAAGCCGTCCTGCCGCTTCGGCGCGGTCACCCTGAGATTGTCGACAAGAGCCGACGCGCCGCCATCCGGACCATAGGCGGGCCTGAACCCGCAGGCCGCGCCGGCAAACAGCGCCGACAGCGCGAAAAGCGTCTGGCGTCTATGCAACCACATTCACGATCCGACCCGGCACGACGATCACCTTCCTGGGGCTCGCGCCATCCAGCGCGCGTGTCACACCATCGGTTGCCAGCGCCAGCTTTTCAACCTCGGCCTTGTCCATGTCCTTGGGCACGCTGATCTCGTCGCGCCGCTTGCCGTTGACCTGTACGGGCAGCGTGATCGTATCCTCGACCAGCATCGCCTCTTCGGCCACCGGCCAGGGCGCCTTCGCGACAAGCCCCTCGCCCCCCAGAAGCGCCCAGATTTCCTCGGCCAAATGCGGGGTCATCGGCGACATCAGCTGTGCCAGCGCTTTGGCGGCCTGCCGCTTGGCGTCGGAGCCGGCCTTCGATTTCGCCAGCGTATTGGTAAAGCCATAGAGCTTGGCAATCGAGGCGTTGAAGCCAAAGCTCTCGATCCCACCGGTCACGTCATGGATCGCCTTGTGCATCTCGCGCAGCAGGGCGTCGTCCTCTGCTGTCGGGGCCTCTTCGGCCCCGGCCACCTCCGCCGCGATGCGGTAGACCCGGCCAAGGTGCTTTGCCGCCGCCTCGGCGCCAGAGGCCGTCCATTCCACATCGCGTTCGGGCGGGCTGTCGGACAGCACGAACCAGCGCGCCGTGTCGGCGCCGTATTGCTGGATGATCGCAACTGGATCGACCACGTTGTTCTTGGACTTTGACATCTTGGCCGAGGGAATGATCTGCACCTCGGTGCCGTCCTTCAGAAACCCCTTGCCGTCGCGCAGGTCCACATCCTCCGGGTAGTGATAGACCGGACGGCCATCGGCGCCCTTGGTCTGGTAGATCGCATGTGTCACCATCCCCTGCGTAAACAGCGCGTTGAACGGCTCCTTGCATTTCTCGGGCAGATGCCCGGTGACGTGCATCGCGCGCGCAAAGAAGCGCGAATAGAGCAGGTGCAGGATCGCGTGTTCGATGCCGCCGATATACTGGTCGACATTCATCCAGTAGGCCGCATCGTCCAGATTGGTCGGCGTATCCGCGCGCGGTGCTGTGAAGCGGGCGAAATACCACGACGAATCGACAAAGGTGTCCATCGTGTCGGTCTCACGTGTGGCGGGCTGGCCACAGGTCGGGCAGGCGCAATCGCGCCAGGTCGGGTGCCGGTCAAGCGGGTTGCCCGGAACGCTGAAATCAATCGCCGTGCCATCCTCGTCATAGGGCAGCGCGATCGGCAGGTTCTCTTTCTTCTCGGGCACCACGCCGCAGGCATCGCAATGCACCACCGGGATCGGGCACCCCCAGTAGCGTTGACGCGACAGCCCCCAGTCGCGCAGTCGAAACTTGGTCACACCGTGGCCGACGCCGTTCTGCTCGCAAAAGTCGATCGCGGCGTCGATCGCGGCCGCGCCGGTCTGTTCGGTCTCGCCGGCAAAGCCGCGGACATAAATCACCGTCTCGGTCTTGGGCGGCACATAGGCCGGGCCGCCATCTTCGGGCAACGTGTGTCCTTCATCCTCGGACGAGGCAAAGGTCGACACCACCGGCAGGTCGTATTTGCGGGCAAATTCAAGGTCGCGCGGATCATGCGCGGGGCAGCCGAAAATCGCGCCTGTGCCGTAATCCATCAGGATGAAATTCGCGACATAGACCGGCAATTCCCATGCCGTGTCAAATGGATGCCGCACCCGCAGCCCGGTGTCGAAGCCGCGCTTCTCGGCCTTCTCCAGCGCCTCTTCCGTGGTCCCGCCCTTGCGGCAGTCGGCATTGAAGGCGGCCAGGTCCGGGTTGTCCTGCTCCAGATGCCGGGCCAGCGGATGATCCGGCGAAATGCCGACAAAGGATGCCCCCATCAGCGTATCGGGCCGCGTGGTATACACCTCGATCCGGTCATGTCCCTCTGGCGCGTCAATCGTCGAGAACGCGAACTGAAGCCCGCGTGACTTGCCGATCCAGTTGGCCTGCATCAGCTTGACCTTGGCGGGCCAGTCATCCAGCCCGTCGAGCGCATCCAGCAGCTCTTCCGACATATCGCTGATCTTGAAGAACCACTGCGTCAGCTCGCGGCGCTCCACCTCGGCCCCCGACCGCCAGCCCTTGCCGTCGATCACCTGTTCATTCGCCAGAACCGTCATGTCGACCGGATCCCAGTTCACCACCGCGTTCTTGCGGTAGACCAGCCCGGCTTCGAGGAAATCGAGGAACAGCGCCTGCTGCTGGCCGTAATATTCCGGGTCGCAGGTCGCGAACATGCGCGACCAGTCAAGGCCAAAGCCCAGCGGCTTCATCTGGCTGACCATCGTGTCGATGTTGGAATAGGTCCAGTCCTTGGGGTGCCCGCCCGACGCCATAGCAGCGTTTTCGGCAGGCATACCGAAGGCGTCGAACCCCATCGGGTGCAGCACGTTGTGCCCGGTCGCCAGCTTGTAGCGCGCGATCACGTCACCCATCGTGTAGTTGCGCACATGGCCGATATGAATCCGCCCCGACGGATACGGGAACATCTCGAGCACGTAATATTTCGGCTTGTCCTCCGACCGCACGGCGCGGAACGTCTGCTGGTCTTCCCAGGCGGCCTGCCATTTGGGCTCGATGGCAGAGGGATCATAACGCGACATGGGCCTGTCCTTGTGATGGTCTGTCTGTGGTCTGCGGCGTGTTTCAGCGCGTGATAGGACGATGCCGCGAGATCGTCCAGTCCCGCCCCGGCCCCAAGACGGTGCCCTTGCCATTGTGATGCCGTTTTTTTGAGGTCATACCGTAGCAAACACCCGCAACAGTCCCCCGGCGCGATGAAGATACTGCTGATCCACCAGAATTTCCCAGGCCAGTTCAAACATCTTGGACCGGCGCTGGCCGCCCGCGGCGATCAGGTTGTCGTGCTGACCCCGAAGGTCAAGGAACCCGCCAAGTGGCGTGGCATCAGCATTCTGCCCTATACGATCAAGGGGGCGTCCTCCCGCGATATTCATCCATGGCTTGCGGATTTCGAAACCAAGCTGCTGCGCGGCACCGGCTGCCATGATGCCGCCCTCGCCCTGCGCGAGCAGGGGTACAATCCGGATGTCATTGTCGCGCATCATGGATGGGGCGAGAGCCTGTTCCTGAAAGACGTCTGGCCGGACGCGCGGCTGGGTCTGTATTGCGAATTATACCACCGCGCGAGCGGCACCGAGACAGGCTTTGACCCGGAATTTCCGAGCAAGACCCCGGATCGCGACGCCCTGCGCCTGCGGATGAAAAACATCAACAATCGCCTGCATGCCGAGGTGATGGATGCCGGTCTCAGCCCGACGCAATACCAGGCGGGCACCTACCCGGACGCGTATCGCGACCGCATCACCGTTTGCCACGACGGTGTCGATACCGACCGAATCACCGCCAACCCGAATGCCGCGCTGGACTTGCCGGATGGCCGGACCGTCACGCCCGAAGACGAGGTTGTGACCTTCGTGAACCGCAACCTCGAACCCTATCGCGGCTATCACATTTTCCTGCGCGCCCTGCCAGACCTGCTGCGCCGCAGACCCGGCGCACAGGTTGTCCTGCTCGGCGGGGATGAAACCAGCTACGGCGCGAAACCACCGGATGGCAAAAGCTGGAAACAGATTTTCATTGACGAGGTCCGCCCACAGATGCCCGACACCGACTGGGCGCGCGTGCATTTCCTGGGCCGCGTGCCCTACGAGACGTTCCTGTCGGTCCTTCAGGTCAGCCGCGTCCATGTTTACCTGACCTATCCCTTCGTTCTGTCCTGGTCACTGCTCGAAGCGATGTCCGCCGAATGTGCCATCATCGCCTCGGATACAGCGCCAGTGCGCGAAGCGATCATCGACGGCCAGACCGGCGTGATGGTGGATTTCTTCGACGGCGCGGCATTGGTCGATGAAACCTGCGCCCTGCTCGATTCGCCGGCGCGGCGTGCGCAGCTTGGCGCCAATGCCCGCAAATTCGCCCAGGACAGCTATGATCTGACCCGCATCTGCCTGCCGCGCCAATTGCAATGGGTCGACGATCTGGCCCGCACGGCCCCGGTGCGACACCCTTCGGACTGAACCGCCGACCCATGCCGGCAGACGCCTGCCACCCTGTTGGTGTCACCAAGAAGCGGACCGGCCCGAAGGTGTCGGGCAGGACGTCTTCCGGATTCTCGGGCCCCACCGCAGGGCCTGTAAAACTGGTGTCAGAACCGGCTGTCCCGCTGCCGCAATTGGCGCGCCCGCGTCAGGATCGCATCCTCGACCGCGCGCACCGTGGCGCCGCTTGCGGGACCAGACCGCGTCATGATCGCGAGGTTCAACGACCGCGCGTCCAGCGCCGGATCATTGACAAGGATCGTCGCACGATAGGCGCGTCCGCCGCCCGGTGGCCTGCCGTAACCTGTTGTGATCACGCCGGTAAACGGATCGACCGACTCCACTGGCAGGAAATCCAGCGTCTCCAGCGACGCATTCCAGATATACTTGTTGACGGCGCCGACCTGCCCCGCGTCATCGCGATTGCGGAAGAAGTCAAAGATCGAGGACCGCGCCCCGCCGGGACGGCGTTCGTCGATGATCTCATCCATGATCTCGTCGGCCGGGCGCGTCTCGACGGGTTCGCGGTCCGACGACCCGCCAAATATCCCGCACCCTGTCAGCAAAAAAGCCACCAGGGCGACCCCGACTCCGGTCCTGATACGTCTAAGGTCCATGGGTTTCTGCCCTCGATTGCCTGTTTGCCTGCGGCTGTGCATACAAGCCGACACCAAACACGACAAGCCGAACTTGGTCAAAGGCCATGAGGCCGTGTTCTTTCCAGGGCGAAAGGCCCGGCCAAAGCTTGTGGCAAATGAGCATCACAGGAGTCGAAGTTGGAAAACGCGGCGCGCCTTGGCTTGCAAACACATCCCCCCAAAGAGCATAGAGTTTGCAGCTAATCCGGACCATCCGGTTTGGTACGTGCCTTACGAACACATGAGGGAAAAACATGAAAACTCTTCTTCTTGCTTCCACCGCGCTGGTTGCAACTGCAGGCATTGCCGCAGCCGAAGTCAGCCTCTCGGGCTATGCAGAAATCGGTGTTGCCGGTGGCGATAACATCGAAGACCAGTTCCACACAGACATCGACGTCACGTTCTCCATGACCGGTGAATCCGATGGTGGCCTGGCGTTTGGTGCCTCCATCGACCTGGATGAAACCGCCAGCGGCAACGCGTTCAACCCGTCCACACAGGGTGGCGAAACATACTTCCTGTCCTACGGCGGCCTGCGCCTGGACATGGGCGATACCGATGGTGCGCTCGACGCTGTCATGCAGGAAGTCAACCTCGCCGGAGCTTCCCTGGGTGACGACGAAACCATCCACGCCGGTTTCAACGCGAACTCCGGCCTCGACGGAACGTTTGACGGCCAGATCGCACGCGCGTCCTACGCGGTTGACGCATTCGCCGGTCACTTCTCGGTCGAAATGGACGACAGCGGCACCCTCGACCCGGTCTACGGTCTGGGTGCGCGCTACTCCGGCGATCTGGCCGGCCTGACGCTCGGCGTTGGCCTTGGCTACCAGACTCAGGAGGATGTTGCTGACCTCATCGGCCTGAGCCTCGACACCACCTTTGCCAACGGCGTGTCCGCCGGCATTAACTACACCACGGCAGACATCGACGGCGTATCCGACGATGGCACGCACATGGCAATCGGCGTCGGATACACCATGAACGCATTGGCCATTGGTGTGAACTACGGTGAGTACGAAGACTGGGCGCTGAGCAACACACCCGACAGCTCGGGCTTTGGTCTGGCGGCGACATACGACCTCGGTGGCGGTCTTGCCGGTCACCTGGGCTATGGCAACAGCGATGATGGAAACGACAACGAGAGCGACACCTACACGCTGGGTCTGTCGATGAGCTTCTGATAGCTTTTGACCAGATTGCTTGAGGAAAGAGCGGGCATTGCGCCCGCTCTTTTCTTTTGCGCCGGGGCCAAGTAGCAAAGCCGTCAAAAGAGGCGGATATGAACACCGGCACACCCCAACAGATCAAGGCAGAGTATACCCGCGCCTTGCAGCTTGCCAAATCCGGCAATCTGCGCGACGCCGCTGCGCGTCTGGATGCCCTTTCCCTCAAACACCCCCAGACACCCGAATTCCCGTTCCAGCGCGCCCGGATCGCCGCCCAGATGGGGGATGTCGCCACGTGGTGCCGTACCATCGAAAGGGCCTACGCCCTGCGCCCGACAGAACCCGCGATCCTCGACGAGGCGATCGCAGCGCATCGCGGCGCTGGCAACACCGACCGCGTGCTCGATCTCTTTGACGCCAGGATCGCACTGGATCGGTCCGCCATCGCTCCGCAAGCCGACAAGGCGCTCTACCTGCAACAGATCGGCCAATTCGACGCCTCGGAAAAACTGTTCCGCCGCCTGCTCAAGAAGCACCCGAACGAGGCCGAACTGTACCGCATGTTCGCCGCCACGATTCGCTTCAAACCGGCGGACCCGCTGATCGGGGCAATGCGTCGGCTGGCCAGACATCCAAAGCTGTCGGCACAGGGCCGCATGCATATCCATTACGCGCTCGCCAAGGCGATGGAAGATACCCGGCAAAGCGACAAGGTGTTCCCCCACCTGCACCGCGCCAATGCCGAACAGGCCGCGCTCTGGCCCGATGACATCGCCGCGCGCCGGGACGAATGGCGCGGGGTGGTCGACGCCCAAGCCGGTCTTGTCCCGGTCTCCGAAAGCGCTGGCACCCAGCCGGGCCTGATCTTTGTCACCGGCCTGCCCCGCTCGGGCACCACCCTTGCCGAACAGATCATCGCCAGCCATTCACACGCCCATGCAGGCGGCGAAATGGCAACCGCCCTGCGGACCGCCTACACCAGCTTCGGCGCGGGGGCCGAGATGAAAACCCTCGCAGGCCTGCCACAGACCGAGCTGGCCCGGTTCGCCAAGCGGCTGGAGCAGCAGAATCGGGGGCGCGCACAAAGCGACGCGGCATGGCTGACCGACAAATCCATCATGGTCTTTCTGATCTACGGTCTCTTGCACGCCACGCTGCCCAACGCGCGCTTCATCGTGGTGCATCGCGATCCGCGCGACATCGCCCTGTCGATTTACAAGAACCACTTCCGTGGCGGCACGCATCGCTATGCCAATGATTTCGCGACGATCGCCGACACGATCAAAGCCTTCCGCCGGATCATCGCCCATTGGCGCGACACGCTGCCGGACCGCTTCACGGAAATCCGCTACGAAGACCTCGTGTCGGACCCGGACACGCAGTCCCGTGCATTGATCTCGGCCGCCGGTCTTGATTGGGAAGACCAATGCCTCAGCTTCCATGAAAACACGGGCACCGTGAAAACCCTGAGCCTGCATCAGGTCCGCCAGCCGATCTACCAAAGCTCTGCCGCCGCATGGCGCCGCTACGAAAGCGCGCTGCAACCTTTCTTTGACGCATGGGGAGACACACCATGGGATTGACCGATATCACCACCCGCATCGAACAGGCCGCACGGGACGCGGACCGTGATCCATCCGGCATTACCCTGATCGCCGTTTCCAAAGTGCAACCGAACGCCCGCGTCGCCGCCGTTCTCGACGAAGGCCACCGCGCATTCGGCGAAAACCGCGTGCAAGAGGCCGCCGGCAAATGGCCCGACTTCCGCGAAAGCTATGACGGCATCGACCTGCACCTCATCGGCCCCCTGCAAAGCAACAAGACCCGCCAGGCGTTCGAACTATTCGATGCGATCCACACGCTGGATCGACCGAAGCTCGCCAAGACGTTTGCCCGCCTCGCACAGGAGATGGGGCAGTGCCCACCGCTTTTCGTCCAGGTAAACACCGGCGAGGAACCGCAAAAGGCCGGGATCGCCCCCGATGATACCGACGCCTTCCTCAAGGACTGCAAGGCCCTCGACCTGCCGGTGCAGGGTCTCATGTGCATCCCCCCGGTCGACGAAACCCCGTCGCTGCATTTTGCCCTGCTCCGCAAGCTGGCCGACCGCAACGGGCTGTCTGGGCTTTCGATGGGCATGAGTGACGATTTCGAACAGGCCATCGCCTTTGGTGCCACGCATATCCGCGTCGGATCGGCCCTCTTCGGCGCGCGGGTTCCAGAGCCGGATTGACCGGGTCTGGCAGATCAATCGTCTGAAGGTCCACGCAAGCCGCCCAAGCGGCCCCGGATTCGGGCTTTGCGTATCTGGCCTGCCGCACAACGAAAAAGCCCCGGCGTGAACCGGGGCCCTTGAACTCCAGACAGACAGGCTGCGCGTCAGTGGAGTTTCTTGCCCACTTCGGAAATCGCGTCGTCGATGCTCTTGGTCGCATCCTTGGCTGTCATCTGCTTGGCCACGACGTCACGCGCCGCGTGGACCGCGACCGCGATTGCCCGGTCCCGAACCTCTTTCACCGCGTTGGTGCGGGCCGATTCGATCTGGTCCTCTGCTGCGGCCATACGCCGGGCAATGGATTTTTCCAGGTCCTTGCGCGCCTGCTCACCGGCGAGGGTGGCCTCTTCCTTGGCATGCGCGATGATCCGATCCGCCTGTTCCTGAACGTCGCGCTGCTGACGCTCGTAAGAGGCCAAAAGCGCCTGCGCCTCTTCGCGCAGCGCCTTGGCTTCGTCCAGTTCGCTGCGGATACCGTCGGCGCGCTTGTCCAGCATGCCCACAAGCAACGTCGGCACCTTGTAATAGATCAGGATGCCGATGAAGACGAGGAAGCCAAGCGTCACGACAAAATCGGTGTTGCCCAACGAGAAGAAGGGCTTGTCCCCGGCAGCAAAGGCCGGGCTGGCCAGCATGGTCGCGGCGGCACTCAATGTGATACGTTGCATGTCGCTCACCCTTTCAACTGCGCGTCGACCGCGGCAGAAATCGTGACATCATCCGCTTGCCCACCCAGCGCGGCAACGATGCTTCCCGCCGTATCCTTGGCAACCGCTTCGACGCTCTCCACGGCTGAGGCGCGAATTTCGGAAATTGCTTTCTCGGACTCAGCGGATTTCGCGGCGATCTCGGCATCCGCCTTGGCGATAGCCTTGTCGAGTTCGGCCTGCATCTCGGCCTTGTTCTTTGCAATGATGTCCTGCGCCTGAGCACGGGCATCCGACAGTGCCTTGTTATAGGCCTCTTCCGCCTCGGCCGCCTTCGTCTTGAGGTCTTCCGCCGCCGCGATGTCGTTGGTGATTGCGCCTTGTCGTTCCGCCAGAACGGTTGCGATGCGCGGCAAGGCAACTCGGGACAAGACGAGATAAATCGCGATCAACGCGATCAGAAGCCAGAAAATCTGGTTCGGCATCCAGTCGGCGCAGAGCTGCGGCATGCCGATGGCGCTGCCATCCGGACCCACACATGCGCTGGCTGTACCAGTGGTTTCGGTTGCCATGTCGTCCTCCGTCGGAACCTGTCGTTACATCGGGCGGGCTGCGTCATCGCAGCACCGCCCGCGCGTAAGGATACTCGTCCGAAGCTTAAACGGCGAACATCAGCAGCAGCGACACGAGGAACGCGAAAATCCCCAGCGCTTCTGCAAACGCGATACCGATAAAGAGCGTGGCCGTCTGCGATGCAGCAGCGGACGGGTTGCGCAGGGCGCCCGAGAGGTAGTTGCCGGCCACGTTGCCCACCCCGATTGCGGCTGCGCCGGAACCGATTGCTGCCAGGCCTGCGCCGATGTGTGCGAGATCGCCTTCCATGTGAATTCTCCTTACGATTGGAAGTTGAAGCATAGGGTGCGTGGTGTCACGCACCGTGTTTTAGTGTGACGGGTGCAGCGCGTCCTTGAGATACACGCAGGTCAGGATCGTGAACACATAGGCCTGGATAAAGCCCACGAGCACTTCGAGAGCAAAGATCGCGGTAATGCCGAGGATCGACAAGGGCGCGACGGCCGTGATCGCGGCAAAGCCCGCGAACACCTTGAGAACCGCGTGGCCCGCCATGATGTTGCCTGCAAGACGAATGGAGTGGCTCACAGGGCGCACGAAATAGGAAATCAGCTCGATGATCGCGAGGATCGGGCGCAGGGCCAGGGGCGCGCTCGCCACCCAGAACAACCCCAGGAATCCGGCGCCGTTCTTGACGAACCCCAGAACGGTCACCGCGATGAAGACGCCGAAGCCCAGAACAGCCGTGACGGCGATATGCGATGTCGGCGAAAACGAGGTCGGGATCAGCGCGAGGAAGTTGGAAAACACGATGAACATGAACAGCGTGAAGATGTAGGGGAAATACTTGACCGCATCCTTGCCGGTCACGTCCTCGACCATCTTGTAGATGAAACCATAGGCCAATTCGGCCACGGATTGAATTCGCGACGGCACCGTGGCGCGCTTGGACGTGCCCAGCACCATCAGCGCGATCACGCAAACAACTGCCAGCAAAAGCCACAACGCCATGTTGGTAAAGGTAAACATACCCACCGCACCGTCGCCGAACACCGGCTTGACGATGAACTGGTCCATCGGGTGAAATACCAGCCCGCCGCCTTCAGCTTCCGTCGCCATGTCGATCCCTCTCGTCCTCTCCGGCCATCTCGGCCAGTTTTTGTCCCTGAAGCTCCTTGGCGGTCCGGATCATCACGTTGATCCCCGCCGCAAAGCCCAGCAATGCAAACAGCACCATCAACCAGGGCCGCGTTCCAAGAAGCGCATCAAGCCCGTATCCGACGCCGAATCCGATCCCGAGACCGGATACCAATTCAATCACCATGCGCCACGCATGTTGCGCCTGGCTGTAGTGTTCCTCTTGGTGCGGCTTGTCCTTTTCGACCCCCTTGGCCGCCGCAATCCGCGCTTCCAGCTCTTTCAGCCGTTGCTTCGGATCGCTTTCAGACACGTCATCGCCCCCTTCGGAACCTTGCGCATGTGCTACGGCGCGGCATGGCCCGAGTCAAGCGCTCATGACCCACTGGGATCATTCCGTTATACCTCTGATATAAAACAGTTTTCACGAAAACACGGCGCAGCGGACCGATGCCGCGCAGCCGTCCAGCCCGCACCGCGGCACCAAGGCGCATATTAAACTTTCTGGTTGAGTTTATCCGACCCTGTCGTCTACTGCGCTGCATGACCCCGACACTGGACATCGTCTTCGCCGCCCTGGCCGATCCGACGCGCCGTCAGATACTGACGATGCTGCTTGAAGACGATATGGCCGTCACCGACGTGGCGCACCCTTTCGACATGTCGTTGACCGCGATTTCCAAACATCTGGCGATCCTGTCCAACGCCGGCCTCATCAGCCAGGAAAAACGCGGCCGGGTGAAATGGTGCAAACTGGAACCCGACGCGCTGCGCGATGTCAGCATCTGGATGCAGGCCTTCGGCCAATTCGAAGCCATCAACCTCGATGCCTTCGAACGCTTCCTGCAAACCGAAAAGCTGACCTCCGAAGACTGAGCCGATCCGTTTGGGACGGGCCGGCAACCGGCAAGGCACAGACCTTGGTCAGGCCACCAGCCCGCGCCCCTTGAGCAGCGCCTCAACCCCGGGCATCCGTCCGCGGAACCTGGTGTAAAGCACGTCTGCCTCCTCGGATCCGCCGGCCGACAAGATGAACCGTTCCAGCTTTTCGGCCATCTGCGGATCAAACGCGCCGCCCGCCTCCTCGAACGCTTCGAACGCGTCCGCATCCATCACCTCGGACCACATATAGCTGTAATAGCCCGAGGAATAGCCGTCTCCGGTGAAGACATGCGCAAAATGCGGCGTCGCGTGCCGCATCACGATCGCCTCCGGCATCCCTAGATCGGCAAGCACCCGCGCTTGCTCTGCCATCGGGTCGTCGGGCGGGTCCCCTTCGTGAAAACTCAGGTCCACCAGCGCCGACGCGACATATTCCACCGTCTGGAACCCCATGTCATAGCTCGCGGCGGCAAGAACCTTGTCCAGCATCTCTTTCGGCATCGGGTCGCCGGTCTCGGCATGGGTCGCGAACTCCTGCAAGACCTCCGGCACTTCCAGCCAATGTTCGAACAACTGGCTTGGCAGCTCGACAAAGTCGCGCGCCACCGAGGTGCCGGAAATCATGTCATAGGTCACATCCGACAACATCTGGTGCAACGCATGGCCGAACTCGTGAAACAGCGTTCGCGCATCGTCATAAGACAAGAGCGCTGGGTCGCCCTTGGCGAAATTGCAGATATTCACCACGATCGGCCCCTGCACATCGGGAAACCGGCGCTGCGACCGAAAGGCCGAACACCATGCGCCCGACCGTTTCGACGCCCGTGCGAAATAATCCCCGATGAACACCGCCACATGCGCACCGTTGCGCGTTACCTCCCAGGCGCGCGCGTCGGGATGGTAGAGCGGCACATCAAGCGGACGAAATTGCAGCCCGAACAAGCGGTTTGCACAGGCAAACGCCGCTTCGATCATGCGGTCGAGTTGCAGATAGGGCTTCACCTCTGCCTCGTTCAAAGAGAACTCGTCCCGCCGCCGCGCTTCGGAATAGTAACGCCAGTCCCACGGCTTCAACGGCCCGTTGATGCCATCCGCGCGCATCCGCTCTTCGAGCAATGCCGCATCTTCCAGCGCCCGCGCCTTCGCAGGCTCCCACACTCCCATCAACAAAGACCGCACCGCCTCGGGCGTTTTCGCCATCTCTGTCTCAAGCTTGTAGGACGCGAAATCGGCATACCCGAGCAACTGCGCGCGGTCCTGTCGCAGGGCAAGAACCTCTGCGGCAATCTCGCGATTGTCCGTCTCGCCGCCATTGGCCCCGCGCGCCACCCAGGCGCGCCAGGCCTCTTCGCGCAAGGCCCGGTTCGGGCAAAATTGCAGGAACGGCACGATCACCGACCGCGACAGCGTCAGGACCGGTCCGTCGCTCCCACGCTCGCGTCCCGCCCCATTAAGCGCATCGACGACAAACTCCGGTAGCCCGGTCAAGTCTTCATCCGAAAGCACACGCTGCCACCCGCGCTCATCCGCCAGAAGGTTCTGCCCGAACTGCGTGCCAAGCATGGCCAACCGCCCCTTGATCTCCGTCATCCGCGCCGCCGCATCTCCGGTCAGCGCGGCACCCGCGCGCAGGAATCCGCGATGGGTGAGCATCAGCACCCGCGCCTGTTCCGGCGTCAGGTCCAGCGCATCACGCGCCAGCCACACTTGCTCGATCCGGGAAAACAGGGCTTGATTGCCGTAGATCGCCGCCGCATGCGCCGCCAGTTTCGGCGAAAACTCTCGCATGACCTCTTCGCGTGTGTCGGTGCTGTCGGCCCCGGCAAGATTGTAGAACACTCCCAAAACGCGGTCCAGCGAGGCGCCGGTGGCCATCAGGCCCTCGATCGTGTTCTCGAAACTCGGCGGCTCCGGGTTATTGGCGACCGCCTCGACCTCGGCCAGATCCTGCGCCATCGCAGCCTCGATCGCGGGGGCAAAATCTGTGTCGTCCACGCGATCAAACGGCGGCAGGCCAAATGACGTGTCCCAGGTCTCAAGCAGCGGATTGGTCATCGAAAACTCCAGCAGTTGTTCCTTGGAAACCTAGGCGCGACGCAGGCCGACAACAATGCCTCAATTTCGGCGGATCATTCATCGATCCTGCCGCCGGGCCATGCTGGGCCATGTCAGGATTGGATCGGGGTCAGCATCCTTCGAGGGAACCGCGCGACGCGCGGGATTATGCCCCAAAAGGTTAATCAATCGTAAAACTGTCTCTGCAAGTCTTTGAAATCCCTGGGGTGAGGAGGCGTCTCACGCATGGGACAAAATCAGGAGACGTCCCAGTCATCCTCGCTCGAAACTGTTCCGACCGCGATCCAGGAAATCCGAACCCGCGCCACCCGCGTGTCCAGCCAGGTCCGAAAGACCGCGTCGAAACCGGCCTCGCTCACATTCTCCGAAGTCAGATCCGCCCGTACATTATGAGCGCTGTCCATGTCCCAGAGGGTCAGCGATACATGCACCATCGGCGGCGCTGCGAAGGGCTGGCCAAAGCGTACCCAGCTGCGCCGCATCCGCGATCCCGCGCCGGTCCACATCTCGCCACCTTCCTCGAAATCCGAGAAAAGATCGACCGATCCCTGATCAATTCCAACACGCGCGTTGTTGACGATCTGCATGCCAGCCTCCCGATCCGTCCATGATTTCCATAGGTCTGCACGCCACGTCCAACAAAAAAGCCCCGCTGCAAAGCGAGGCTTTCCTTGGTTCAACCAGATCCGGGTGTCACAGGGCGGGTTGCTTGGGCGACAGCCCGATATGCGAGCCAACGGCCACCATGTCGGACAACAGCTTCGCCGCGTCATCGACTGGACCCGGCTCGTTCTTGAACGTTTCCTTGGTCTTCTTGTAGGTCTCGTGCGCCTCGTCAACCATCGCTTCATAGGCCGCCTGGTCCATGTCCGCGCGCGGCACGGCCCGCTCGGCCAGGACCGACAGGCCCTCGCCAATTTCCGCGAAACCGCCCGTGACAACGAATTCCTCGGTGCCTTTCTCGGTCTCGACCGTCAGGATGCCAGGCCGCAGTGTCGTGATCAGCGGCGCATGGTTCGGCATCGCTGTCATGTCACCATCCGCGCCAGGAATCTGAACCGACTTGACCTGATCGGACATCAGGCTGCGTTCGGGACTGACCAGATCGAATTGCATGGTCTCTGCCATGAGGGATCTCCTTTTGGGTCTCGTCCCCGCGACCTCGGCCGCGAGAACGCATGAGCGCCCGTGTTAGGCCGCGTCGGCTGCCATTTTCTCGGCCTTGGCTTTCACGTCCTCGATGCCACCAACCATGTAGAACGCCCCTTCGGGCAGGTGGTCGTACTCGCCGGCCACAACCGCCTTGAACGATGCGATCGTGTCCTCGAGCGGCACCTGGATCCCGTCGGAGCCGGTGAAAACCTTTGCCACGTCGAACGGCTGCGACAGGAAGCGCTGAATCTTGCGGGCACGGGCCACCGTCAGCTTGTCCTCTTCGGACAGTTCATCCATCCCCAGAATGGCGATGATATCCTGAAGTGACTTGTAGCGCTGCAAGATCCCCTGAACGTCACGCGCCACCTGGTAATGGTCTTCACCCACGATCTGCGGGTCCATCAGGCGCGAGTTGGAATCGAGCGGGTCAACAGCGGGGTAAATCCCGAGCTCCGAAATCGCACGGTTGAGAACCGTTGTCGCGTCGAGGTGCGCAAAGGTTGTCGCAGGTGCCGGGTCCGTGAGGTCGTCCGCGGGCACGTAGACGGCCTGGATCGAGGTGATCGAGCCCGATTTCGTCGAGGTGATCCGCTCCTGCATCTGGCCCATGTCGGTCGCGAGCGTCGGCTGATAGCCAACAGCCGAGGGAATACGGCCAAGAAGCGCCGACACCTCGGAGCCCGCCTGCGTGAAGCGGAAGATGTTGTCGACGAAGAACAGAACGTCTGTCCCGGACGCGTCGCGGAACTGTTCGGCCAGGGTCAGGCCGGTCAGCGCGACGCGGGCACGTGCGCCCGGAGGCTCATTCATCTGGCCGTAGACCAGCGCCACTTGGCTTTCCGCCAGGTTGTCCGGCTTGATCACGTTGGATTCGATCATCTCGTGATAAAGGTCGTTGCCCTCGCGGGTCCGCTCCCCAACACCGGCAAACACCGAGTACCCGGAGTGCACTTTGGCGATGTTGTTGATCAATTCCATGATCAGAACGGTCTTGCCCACGCCGGCGCCGCCGAAGAGACCGATCTTACCGCCCTTGGAATAGGGTGCCAGCAGGTCGATCACCTTGATTCCGGTGACGAGGATTTCCGATTCGGTTGACTGTTCCGCGAATTCGGGGGCCGGCGCGTGGATCGGACGGCGTTCGTCGGAATTGACCGGACCGCCTTCGTCCACCGGCTCGCCGACGACGTTCATAATGCGGCCGAGAGTGGCATCGCCCACCGGGACCGAGATCGGACCGTCCGAGTCCACGACTTCCTGACCGCGCACCAAGCCTTCGGTGGCATCCATCGCGATGGTGCGGACAGTGTTTTCGCCAAGGTGCTGCGCCACTTCCAGAACCAGCGTCTTGCCGTTGTTGTCAGTGGTCAGCGCGTTCAGGATTGCCGGCAAGTGATCGCCGAACTGAACGTCCACGACGGCACCGATCACCTGGGTGATTTTGCCTTTTTCGTTTGCCATGTTTCGTCTCCGGTTCTTAGAGCGCCTCAGCGCCCGAGATAATTTCGATCAGTTCGTTGGTAATCACGGCCTGACGCGAACGGTTGTATTCAATGGTGAGCTGGTCAATCATATCGCCCGCGTTCCGCGTGGCATTGTCCATCGCACTCATCCGGGCCCCCTGCTCGGATGCCCCGTTTTCCAGAAGCGCCGCAAAAATCTGTGTTGCGACACCGCGGGGCAAAAGATCGGCAAGGATCGATTCCTCGTCCGGTTCGTAATCGTAAAGCGTGCTCGACCCGCCCTCTTCCTCGGGGGCGTCGAACGCTGCCGGGATGATTTGCTGAGCTTTGGGCGTCTGGCTGACGACATTGACGAATTCGGCGTAGAAGATCGTCGCAACGTCGAATTCTTCGGCGTCAAAGCGCGCAAGCACATCCTTGGCGATGCCCTGGGCATCTGCATAGCCAATACGCTTGACGTCCGTCAGATCGATATGGCCGACGAAATGATCGCCGTAATCCCGCTTCATGGCATCGCGGCCTTTCTTGCCGACGGTCAGGACCTTGACGGTCTTGCCCTGCCCGACCAGATCGGCGGCTTTCTGCTTGGCCAGCTTGGCGATGTTGGCGTTGAAACCGCCACACAGCCCGCGCTCTGCCGTCATGACTACCAGAAGATGGACATCTTCCTTGCCCGTTCCACGCAGCAATTTCGGCGCGGTATCGCTGTCGCCAACGCTGGCGGCCAACGACCCCATCACGGCGTTGAACCGTTCCGTGTAAGGACGCGCCATTTCAGCCGCGTCCTGTGCCCGCCGCAATTTTGCGGCGGCCACCATTTGCATGGCCTTGGTGATCTTGCGGGTCGATTTGACCGACGAGATCCTGTTTTTCAGGTCCTTGAGATTGGGCATTGCCGCGTCTCCTTACGAAAAGTCGGCGGCGTATTCGTCGATAGCAGCCTTGAGCTTGTCGGCGGCATCACCCTTGATCTTCGGATCCTCTTTGGTGATCCAGTCAAGAATATCCTCGCGCTTGCCACGCATGTGGCTGAGCAAGCCCTGTTCGAAGTCCTTGACCCGATCGATCGGCAACTTGTCGAGATATCCGTTCGTCCCTGCAAAAATGACACACACGATTTCCGCGTTGGTCAGCGGCGAATACTGCGGCTGCTTCATCAACTCGGTCAGGCGCGCGCCACGATTCAGCAACTGCTGTGTCGACGCGTCGAGGTCGGAGCCGAACTGCGCAAATGCAGCCATCTCGCGATACTGCGCGAGTGACAGCTTCACCGGGCCGGCAACCGAGGACATCGCCTTGGTCTGGGCCGAGGAGCCGACGCGCGACACCGACAGGCCGGTGTTCACGGCCGGGCGGACACCCTGGTAAAAGAGTTCGGTTTCGAGGAATATCTGACCGTCGGTGATCGAGATCACATTTGTCGGGATAAAGGCCGACACGTCACCGCCTTGCGTTTCGATGATAGGCAGTGCGGTCAGCGACCCTGCCCCGTTATCCTCGTTCAGCTTGGCCGAACGCTCCAGAAGACGCGAGTGGAGGTAGAAAACGTCGCCCGGATAGGCTTCGCGGCCGGGCGGGCGGCGCAGAAGCAGAGACATCTGGCGATACGCAACGGCCTGTTTGGACAGGTCATCGTAGACGATCAGCGCGTGGCGACCATTGTCGCGGAAATATTCCGCCATGGAGGTCGCCGCATAGGGCGCAAGGAACTGCATCGGCGCGGGGTCGGACGCGGTTGCAGCGACAACAATCGAATATTCGATCGCGCCGCTCTCCTCGAGCTTTTTGACCAATTGCGCCACTGTGGAGCGCTTCTGGCCAATCGCGACGTATACGCAATAGAGCTTCTTGGTTTCGTCGTCGCCGGCGACATCGTTGTAGGACTTCTGATTGAGGATCGCGTCCAGGGCCACGGCGGTCTTGCCTGTCTGACGGTCGCCAATGATCAACTCTCGCTGGCCCCGGCCAATCGGGATCATGGAGTCGACCGCCTTGAGGCCGGTTGCCATCGGCTCGTGCACCGATTTGCGCGGGATGATGCCGGGGGCCTTGACGTCGGCAACGGCGCGGCCCTTGGATTTGATCGGACCCTTGCCGTCAATCGGGTTTCCCAGACCGTCGACAACGCGGCCCAGAAGCCCATCACCGACGGGCACATCCACGATCGAGTTCGTGCGCTTGACGGTGTCGCCTTCCTTGATGTCCCGGTCAGAGCCGAAAATCACGATGCCGACATTGTCGGCTTCGAGGTTCAGCGCCATGCCGCGGATGCCACCCGGGAATTCGACCATTTCACCCGCCTGGATGTTATCAAGGCCGTAAACGCGCGCAATGCCGTCACCGACGGACAGGACGCGGCCCACCTCGGTGACTTCGGCGTCCTGCCCGAAGTTCTTGATCTGCTCCTTTAGGATCGCAGAAATTTCGGCTGCTTGGATACCCATTTATCCGACCTCTTTCATAGCATTTTGCAGGGAGTTGAGCTTGGAGCGGACCGACGTGTCGATCATTTTCGAGCCCACTTTAACGATAAGTCCACCGATGAGCGTGTCATCAACGGTCGCATTGATCTTGACGTCCTTGCCAACCTTTGTCTTCAGCGTGCTGGCAAGCTCTTTCGACTGTTTGTCGGTCAGTTTGACGGCGGAAACGACATCCGCGGTCACCTCCCCCTTTTCCTCGGCGATCAGATCGCGCAGGCGATTGATCATCTGCGGGAGGACAAAAAGGCGACGCTTGGACGCCATCAGCGACAGCACGTTCTGCAGCGTCTTGGTCAGGCCCATCTTGGCCGCCACGGCGCCGATTGCGTCCGCTTGCTCGTCGCGGCTGTACACCGGTGACTGGATCAGGTCGGTCAGTTCCGGACTGCTGGATAGCGCGGCTGACAGATCATCGAGATCGGCTTCGAGCTTGTCGAGCTCTTTACCCTCGTTGGCGAGATCGAAAACCGCCATGGCATAACGATCCGCTATGCCCGAGGAAATGGATGCTGTTTCAGACACGTCCACCCTTCCGCTATTCTGTCTCCGATCCCCCGGAGTCCCGGTGGTCAGAGGCGTTTTCAGTTTGGTAAATGCCGCGAGGCATAGAAATCAGCGCGGATGTAGCAGAGGTGCTCCAAGCCCGCAACACGGTAAGGTGATTTTGGACCTGCCTCCGTCCCCCATGTTTACAAGGGCTTACCACAAGGTGCGACCGATTGCGCGCAAGAAAGTTTCATCTTTCGCCTTGAACGCGGTTATTTCCGGCGATTCCTGTTGGTGCACCCCGCGTCATCCGGGCCTGTATCAGACCGCGCCGACACGTATCTGTCGCATCGGTCGTCACATGCCCGGGCGGCGGCTTTGCCCTGCACGCGTGCGCGCACCGGCTTGCCCGATGGTTTCGGCACCAGGTTGCCGAGCGGATTGAGAACCCGGCTTTCCACCTTGGTTCCGCGCGGCGTTGTGCTTGCCTTTGTCGCTTCGACCATCAGGACGCCACCGGCCACGATCGCCGAAACATTGCGCCCCATCTGTTCCCAGAACCGTCCCGTCTTCATCCAGAAGCGTCGCGTGGATGGGGGTTGGTAGAGAACCGCCTTGTGCCGTTGCGGCGCAAAGTTGTGCGCTTTCAACTGTGCTTCGAGCTGCCCCATCGAATACGGGCGCCCGAAGCCGAAGGGTGTCGCATCCGACCGCGCCCAAAGCCCGGAACGGTTGGGCACGATAATCAGCACCTTGCCCCCCGGCCCCAGCACGCGCCAGATTTCCTCGAGCAGCGCAGAGGGCCGTTCCGACGTCTCCAGCCCATGCATGACCACCAGCTTGTCGAAGCGTCCGGTCTCGATGGGCCAGAGCGTTTCCTCGCTCAGGACGGACACATTGGGCAGCCCCGCCGGCCAAGGCATCACCCCTTGCTGCGCCGGCATGAGGCCGATCACGCGACGGGCGTCCGGCAGGTACGGGCGCAACAACGGCACGGCAAAGCCAAAGCCACCGACACATTGCTGTTTCGCTTCGGGCCAGAATGCGAGAACCTGATCGCGCACGACACGTTGTGCCACGCGGCCAAGCGCACTGCGATAGTAGAAGTTGTGCAGCCGCTGGACATCGAGATGCATTTGGGCCTCCACGTTATTTGGGCTACGTAAACCAGAGTGTAACCACGACAGAAAGAAACGCCATGCCTCTTGAACTCGTCACCCTTCCCGCACTGTCCGACAATTACGTATTCCTCGTGCACGACAGTGAAAGTGGTGACACAGCCTGTGTTGATGTTCCTGACGCGGGACCGGTCCTGGACGCATTGAAAGCGCGGAACTGGTCGCTGACCGACATCTGGCTGACCCACCACCATCATGACCATATCGGCGGGGTGGACGATCTGTTGGGGCACTATGATGCAAAAGTCACGGGCGCGCGCGCCGACAGGCACCGCTTGCCCCGATTGAACCGCGAGGTCGCCGAAGGCGATGCGTTCGATTTCGGGGGCGAGCAGGTCGGCATACTGGATGTGTCCGGACACACAGAGGGGCATATCGCCTTTATCCTGGACGCGTCGCGCTATGCCTTTACCGGCGACAGCCTTATGGCCCTTGGATGCGGGCGCCTGTTCGAAGGTACGCCTGCCCAGATGTGGGAGAGCCTGCAAAAGCTGGCCGAGCTGGATCCGGAAACGCTCATTTGTTCGGGTCACGAATACACCCGGAACAATGGACGCTTTGCCCTGACTGTCGATCCCGACAACGATGCCTTGAAAGACCGCATGGACCGCATAGATATCATGCGAGGCAACGACGAACCGACGGTTCCCAGCAAACTCTCCGAGGAAGTGGCGACAAACCCGTTCCTGCGCGCCACGGACCCCGCCATTCAGGCGCACCTCGATATGACCGGGTCAGACCCGGTCGACGTGTTTGCCGAAATTCGGGCCCGCAAAGACCGGTACTGAGGCAAAATCACATGAACTTGTGCGCAATCCGCCAATTGTGTCGTGTCAAGCCGAAGAAAAAACTTGAAGCTTTGTCTGCAACGACCAAACTTTAAGAAGAAGATCACAGTTGTTCCGTACCCTGCGGCGCAAAGCAAAGACAGAAGGAGCACTCATCCGTGCCTTCATTTTCGAACACTCTTGAGCAGGCAATCCACTCGGCGCTGGCTCTGGCCAACTCCCGATCACACGAATTCGCCACGCTGGAACATTTGCTGCTGGCGCTGGTCGATGAACCCGATGCGGTGCGTGTGATGAAAGCATGCTCCGTTGATACCGAGGAACTCCGCACCACGCTGGTCGATTACATCGACGATGATTTGTCAAATCTGGTGACAGACATCGAAGGCTCCGAAGCGGTGCCAACAGCCGCGTTCCAGCGCGTGATTCAGCGGGCCGCGATTCATGTCCAAAGCTCGGGACGTTCCGAAGTCACCGGGGCAAACGTGCTGGTCGCGATCTTTGCGGAACGCGAAAGCAATGCCGCCTATTTCCTGCAAGATCAGGACATGACCCGCTATGACGCGGTCAATTTCATTGCGCATGGCGTGGCAAAGAACCCGGCCTACGGAGAAAGCCGCCCTGTTACCGGCGCGTCGGAACCCGAGGAAGAAGCACAGGCCCAGGAGCCGCAAGGCGAACAAAAGGAATCGGCGCTGGCAAAATACTGCGTCGATCTGAACGCGAAATCGCGCGAAGGCGATATCGACCCCCTGATCGGTCGCAGCTCCGAAGTGGAACGCTGCATCCAGGTGCTTTGCCGCCGTCGCAAGAACAACCCGCTTTTGGTGGGGGACCCCGGGGTTGGCAAAACGGCCATTGCCGAAGGTCTCGCACGCAAGATCGTCGCCGGCGAAACACCCGAAGTTCTGCGGAACGCGACAATCTATTCGCTCGATATGGGTGCGCTTCTGGCGGGCACACGGTATCGCGGTGATTTCGAGGAACGGCTCAAAGCGGTTGTGACCGAGCTGGAAGAACACCCCGACGCGGTGCTGTTCATTGACGAGATTCACACCGTGATCGGCGCCGGGGCGACCTCTGGCGGCGCGATGGATGCGTCCAACCTGCTGAAACCTGCCCTGCAGGGCGGCAAGCTCCGGACAATGGGATCCACGACCTACAAGGAGTTCCGTCAACATTTCGAAAAGGACCGCGCGCTGAGCCGCCGTTTCCAGAAAATCGATGTGAACGAACCCACGGTCGAGGACGCGGTCAAGATCCTCAAGGGTCTCAAGCCCTATTTCGAAAAGCACCACAGCGTGAAATATACCGCTGACGCGATCAAGTCGGCCGTGGAGCTTTCAGCCCGGTACATCAACGACCGCAAGCTGCCCGACAAGGCCATCGACGTGATCGACGAAGCAGGGGCCGCGCAGCATTTGGTTGCCGAATCGAAACGCCGCAAATCGCTGGGCGCAAAAGAGATCGAGGCGGTTGTCGCCAAGATCGCACGCATCCCACCCAAGAACGTCTCCAAGGACGATGCAGAGGTGCTCAAGGATCTGGAAGGCAGCCTCAAGCGCGTGGTCTTCGGGCAGGATGCCGCGATCGGCGCGTTGTCCTCCGCGATCAAACTGGCCCGTGCCGGTCTGCGTGAGCCTGAAAAGCCCATCGGCAACTATCTCTTTGCCGGGCCCACGGGCGTTGGCAAAACCGAAGTGGCCAAGCAATTGGCGGACACGCTCGGTGTAGAGCTGCTGCGCTTCGACATGTCGGAATACATGGAAAAGCACGCCGTCAGCCGCCTGATCGGGGCTCCCCCGGGCTATGTCGGGTTCGACCAGGGCGGGCAGCTCACAGATGGGGTCGATCAACACCCGCATTGTGTGCTTCTGCTCGACGAGATCGAAAAGGCGCACCCGGATGTCTACAACATCCTGCTGCAGGTGATGGATCACGGGTCGCTCACAGATCACAACGGGCGCACGATCAGCTTCAGGAACGTGATCCTGATCATGACATCAAACGCCGGTGCCACGGAACAAGCGAAGGCGGCCATCGGCTTTGCGCGCGACCGTCGCGAGGGCGAGGATACGGCGGCCATCGAACGCACGTTCACGCCGGAGTTCCGCAACCGCCTGGACGCGGTGATTTCCTTCGGACCGCTTCCGAAATCCGTGATCCTGCGTGTGGTCGAAAAGTTCGTGCTGCAACTCGAGGCGCAGCTGATGGACCGCAACGTGACCATAGAGCTGACGAAACCGGCCGCGGAATGGCTTGCCGAAAAGGGCTACGACGACAAGATGGGCGCACGCCCCCTCGGTCGCGTGATTCAGGAAGAGATCAAGAAACCGCTGGCCGAGGAGCTCCTGTTCGGCCAACTTGCCAAGGGCGGTGTCGTCAAGGTGTCCGTCAAGGATGGCAAGCTCACGCTTGATCTTTCCGGCCCGGAAGACCCGCGGCTGTCCAGCAAGAAGCCCCCGCTTCTGACGGCCGAGTGATCCGGACGGTTTTTGCAATACTTCTCGCGTCTGCCACACAGTCTGTGGCGGACGTCTCTTTTCTGGGACCGCCGATCGAGTGCGTCTTGGGTGAGACCTGCGTGATCGAGAACTACCCCGATGTGGCCCAGAGCGAAGACATCGCTGATTACCGATGCGGCCAAAAGACAAGTGATGGCCATAGCGGCACGGATTTCGCTCTTCTCGGCTTTGACCAGATGAACAAGGGCGTGCGCGTGATCGCGGCCGCTGACGGCCGTGTTCAGGCCATCCGCAACACACGGCCCGATCAACCATATGTCCCCGGCACCGATTTGAACGGCCAAGAATGCGGCAACGCAGTGCGGATCGACCATGGCAACGGCTACCAGTCGGTTTACTGCCACATGAAACTCGGCTCCGTGCGTGTGACCCCGGGTCAGCGTGTTTTGCGCGGGCAGTTTCTGGGCGAAGTCGGGCTAAGCGGGCTTACCAACTATCCGCATCTGCACCTGACAGTCACGCAAGGCACAGAGGTCGTGGATCCCTTTGCCCCGAAACAGGACAACGCGTGCAGCACCCCGCTGCAGACACTCTGGAGTGACACGCCGAAATATACGGATGCGGGGCTGTTCACCGTCGGTATTTCGGACGCCGTTCCGGACCTTATCGACGTGAAAAGCGGCGATGCTCGCCGGGCCGCCCTGACACCCAGAGATGCGATGGTGCTCTATGCCCACGCCTTTCACGGCAACAAATACGACCAGATCGCCTTCACCCTGACCGGCCCCGAGGGAATGATTTTCGAACACAGCGCGCGGCTCGGCGATGATCAGGCCGAGCTGATGCGGGCCTATGGGCGACGCGCGCCAGATCTGGGATGGCCCAAGGGCGATTACCGGGGTTATGCCCGCATGATACGAGGCGACAGGATCATTGCCGTGCGCCACGCCGACGTGTCGGTGCAATAGCGGCTATTGTTCGGTCAGCTTCAATTCGATACGTCGGTTCTGTGCACGCGCCTCTGCAGTGTTTTCGGTGTTCACGGGTTGATACTCCCCGAACCCGTTTGCCGACAAGCGCTGCGGCGGAATTCCCAGCTCGTCGATCATGTAGCGAACCACCGACAGCGCCCGGCCCTGCGACAGTTCCCAATTGTCGGCAAATTCCCCCTGTCCGGACAAGGGCAGATTGTCGGTATGCCCGTCCACGCGAATGATCCAATTGAGGCCGGCGGGAATTTCCTGCGCCACGTCCCGCAGGATCGACGCGACATTTGCGATCTGTGCGCGGCCCTCGGGCGACAGGCTGGCCTCTGCTGGAGGAAACAGGACTTCCGACGAAAACACGAAGCGGTCCCCTTCGATTCGCACGCCATCACGGTCCCCCAGCACGTCGCGCAGGCGGCCGAAAAATTCGGAACGGTACCGCTCCAAGTCCTGATTCTGCCCGGCAAGCCGTTGCCTTTCCTCCTCCAGCCGCTTGCGTTCGTCTTCCAGACGCTGGCGTTCCGCCTCTTCCAATTGCCGGCGGCGCCGTTCTTCCGCGGCAACCCGCGCCAGGGCCGCGTTGAGTTCGCTGCCAAGGCTGTCGAGCTGGATCTGGGCCTCGGCATCCCGCGCTTCGGCCTCGTCGAGAAGTGCCTGCAACGACGAAAGCTGACGTCGCAGCGCACCGACCTGCTGGTTCAATACCTCGGTCCGGCGCTGCGCCTCAGTGGCGCGGTCCTGTTCCGCCGCAAGACGGTCACGCGCCTGTGCCAAAAGCGTCTGGCGCCGCTCTGCTTCGGACAGTCGATCCTGCAGGGCCGTTTCCGCCGCCACTTTCGCTGCGACAGCCGCTGCCAATTGGGCACGCGTGTCCTCCAGCGTGGTTTCCGTGGTCGATTGCTCTGCAAGGGCGGCCGCCAACCGACTTTCCAGCGTTTGCGCCGTGTCCGACCGCGTTGCCGCCTCTGCCTTCGCCTCGGCCAAGGCAGCGCGCAACGTCTCAAGAGTGGCCTGCATCTCGGCAGTGGACTGTTCAGACACGCTCAGATCTTGCGACAAGGCCGCGTTTTCGGCCCGCAAGTCTTCGAGCCGGTCTTCCAAGGCTTCGGCCTCGGTCACACGCGCCAAGGCATCGGACAACTGCGCCTCCAGCGACGTCAATGTTGACTGCTCGACCGACGCCGCGTCCAGTTCGGATTCCAGGCGGTCGATCTCGTCTGCTTGCGACTCCAGACGGGATTGCAAGGTCTTCGCGGTCTCCTCACCTTCGAGCAAGGCCGCCGCCAGTTGTGTGTTCAACTCGTCCTCGGCGGCGCGCGCGGCTGCCAGCAGGGTCAGCGTTTCCTCGGCTTTCGCGCGCTGTTCCTCCAGCGCCAGTGTCATCGCCGTAAGTTCCGCATCGGCATCTTTCAACCGGTCGCGCAACGTCTCGGCCGCCGCAGCCTCTGCCAGTTTCGCGGCTTCCTCCTCGCTCAATTCGGTCTCGAGGCTTTCGACTTCGGCACGCAGCGTACTGGCCTGTTCCGTCGCTTCGGCGTTCCGTGAACGCAGATCGGCCACCAAGGCCTCAAGCGCTTCGCGACGCGACGCGGCAAGGCGGGCAGTCTCGATCTGTGCGTCGATCTCGTCGCGTGCGCTGGCAAGCGCAAGGTTCAGTGCCTCTTGCTCGGAGATCAGTTCATCCCGTGTTTCGGTCAGCTCGGCGACCCTCTCGCGCGCCGCATCACGTTCTGACACAAGCCCTGCAGCCCGGTCGCGGGCTGCATCGCGCTCCGACAAAAGACCGGCCACCTGCTCTTCGAAGGACGCTATGCGGTCGTTCGCCGCGTCAAGCGCAGCCGACTGACGGTCACGTGTGGCCGAAAGCGATGCGATAATCGCCTCCTGCTCGGTCAGACGCGCCTGCGTGTCATCCAGCGTGGAGGTCAGCTCTCCCAACTCGTTGCTCAGCGCGGTGTTGCGTCGCTCCGCAACCCCGAGTGCGCGGGACAATTCCTGGACTTCCGAGGTCAGGGTGTCGAGTTCATTCTCCTGACCGGTGATCGTGTCGCGCAGGACCGCCTGCACAACCATGAAAATGGTCAACACGAACATCAGAACAAGCAAAAGCCCGGTCATCGCGTCGACGAAACCCGGCCAGATCGAGGCTTGAAACCGCGTCCCGGTGCGCCGCGAAAGGGCCATTGGCTAGACCTCGCCTTTGTCGGCCTTGCGCCCCGTTGTCCGCGCGAGCCGATCCAATCCGCGGTTGATCGCCGACAGATCGGTGCGCAGTTCGGCCATTGTCTCCTGTCGCCCGGCCGCCACCTCTTCGAGGATGCGCAACATCTGAACGTCGATGG
The DNA here is from genome assembly GCF_020055675.1 of Marivita sp. Lineage (GTDB taxonomy): Bacteria > Pseudomonadota > Alphaproteobacteria > Rhodobacterales > Rhodobacteraceae > Marivita. Next base: position 81,182 of record NZ_JAIPUS010000010.1, on the reverse strand, counting down.
AGCGAAGCCGCATCCGGCTTTCCGCATCCAGCCCTTCGTTCTCCGATGTCCGGCTCAGCACATCGATCAACCGTTCCTGGGTCTCCGCGATCCGGGCGAAGGACGCGGCGCTTGGGGCCGTCGCTTCCATGCGTTCGGTCATCCGCTCCAGCGTGTCGCTCAACTGGCCCAGCCTGTTCTCGATCTCGGAGCGGCTTTCTTCGGACCGGGCAAAGAGGTGCTGCATCGTTTCCATCTGCTCGATCATCTGGTCGAGCACGACACCCGCCGCGCCCAATTCACCGCCACCCTCTGCATCGCCGCTGGAAAATCCGAGCTTTGTGATCGAACTGAGCCATTCCTCGAGCTCGCGGTAAAACCGGTTCTGCCCGTGCCCGGCGAACAGCTCCAACAGGCCCACGACAAGCGACCCGGCCAATCCCAGAAGCGACGACGCGAACGCGACGCCCATCCCGGACAACTGACTGTCCAACCCGTCCATGAGGCGCCCGAACACTTCGGTTCCCGACTCGCCCTGCTCTGGGGCCAGCCCCCGGATCGTATCAACCAAGGCGGGGATCGTGGTGGCAAGACCGTAGAACGTTCCCAAAAGGCCAAGGAATATCAGAAGGCTCACGATATAGCGCGTGATCTCGCGCGCCTCGTCGATCCGGGTCGCCACGGAATCAAGGATCGACCGGGTCGAGGTGGTATTGATCTGCATCCGCTTGCCGCGCGACCGCAACAGAGTTGCCATCGGCGCCAGCAGAAGCGGCGGCTTTTCCTGGAACCCGCGCCCAAGGTCCCGCGCAAAATGCTCGATCCACCGGACGGATTGGATCAGTTGCCAGACCTGCCAGAAACAGGCCAACACGCCGATCACGAACACGAAGATGATAAACCCGTTCAGATACGGGTTCGCCTGGAACACGGGCAACACCCGCGGCAATGCGAAAAACGCGCCAAATCCTGTGAGGCCCAACACAATGAGCATCAACAGCACCTGGCGGACAGGCTGGGAGAAATGTGGCTCGGCCTCGATGTCGGGCTGGTCCATTCGGACGGTTCCTGACGCGTTTCTTGTTCGTCTCGACGCACCCTAGGCGGTTCGCCGCCAATCGCCAAGACGTTAAGCGATCAACTCACGCACACGATCATACAACCAGTTCAAGTCTGCATCAGGAATGCCCAACTCCGCAAGATGCGTTGCCGTATTGAACAGGTATTCGCTGTTCGGTCCCCGCCCGCCAACGGCCCGCGCGATGATTTGCGCCTGCTCCTCAAGGAGGAGCGATCCGCAATATTGTTTGTGGTCGGCGTCGATCACGTAAGTGACTGCGGTGACCTCGCGCCCATCACCCAGATCTAGCGGCAGCATCTTTTCGATATAGGCAGCAGAGACCAGTTCGCGCTCACGCAGATAGGCCATGGTCGCATCGTATTCTGCCTCGTGCATTTTCAACGCCAAACCGTCGCAGGTACTGCCGTTTTGCGCGTCAAGCGCCAGAACAAGGCCCGGCAGATCATTCGTCCCACGATGATGGACCGACCGCATGCAAAAGCTGCGTGCGTAGCCATGAAGCCGCGCATGAACCGACTCCACTGGCGTGAAGCCGGGATTCCACAAAAGCGATCCGTATCCGAACACCCAAAGCGTCATGTTGCTGGTCCTGCCCAATTGAGCGCGGTAAACACCAAACAAGCCACGAACGAAAGAGGATGCCCGGGTGAAACGCCTACTTGTCGTGATAATCGTTGCAACACTGGCCTATTGCGGCTGGTGGTTCCACGCGGCGCAGGATCTCCGATCTGACGTCGAAGACTGGTTCGCCGGGCAAAGCGCCAAGGGCTGGACGGCGACTTACACAGACCTGACCATGCGTGGCTTTCCCAGCCGTACCGATCTGACGATCACCAACCCGGACATCACCGGACCCGAGGGAGGATTTGCCTGGCGCGCGCCTTTTCTTCAAATCCTCGCGCTCAGCTACAAACCCGCTCACGTGATCCTGGTGTGGCCCGATACGCAGACGCTCGTTATGCCGGATGGCGAAATGGCAGTCTCTTCGGATGGTCTGCGCGCCAGCGTCGTTTTCGAGGATCAGAAGATCCTGCGCAGCAATGCCGAAGCTCCGGTTTTGAACATTGCCGGCCCCGACGTCTCTGTTGCGGTGGCAGATGCAAATTTCGCGCTGGAAAAATTCGCCACCACGGACGCCACCTACCGTATTGCCGTTTCCGCAGGCCGCATTGCCACATCCCTTCCAACCGCAGCCTCCGGCATCGGGTCCGACGCGCCCGCCTCACTGCGCGCACAGATGGACATTGAATTCGACCGGCCTTTGCGCCTCGACACGCGGTCAGATAGCCCGCCAAGACCCACGCGGGTCAACTTGAAACGATCCGCAATCACATATGGCGACGTGACGTTCCGAGTGTCCCTTGCCGCCAGCATCGATCCGCAGGGTGTTTTGACCGGCGACATGTCGATCTCGGCCGAAAACTGGCGCAACGGGATCGACGCGGCGCGCGAAAACGGCGATTTGCCGGCCGCAGCCGCAGATGGGCTGATCGATCTGCTTGCGATGCTGTCTACCTTCAACGGCACCCGCGACAGTCTTGATGTCACCCTCGGCATCAATGATGGCACGCTGCTTTTGGGGCCGGTCCCGGTTGGGCGCATCCCGCCGCTGCGCTGGCCCTGACCCTTGCCAATCCGGTCATGCCACGCGACAAGCATCGGAAAAAGAGGTGCGACATGCTTGAAAAACTCTACCAGAGGATTGAGGCCACGCGCGAGGACCTGATCGCGCTGACGCGAGATCTTATCGCGATTCCCACGTTGAACCCGCCGGGCGAAAACTATGCCGCGATCTGCGATTACCTCGACAATCGGCTCACCAGAGCCGGGTTCGAGACGACATGGGTCCGCGCCCAGGACGCGCTCGGAGACAGCGAGCGCTATCCGCGCTGGAACCTGATCGCCCGCCATGAAGGAGGGCGGCCGGGCCCTTGCGTGCATTTCAATTCCCACACCGATGTCGTTGAGGTTGGCCAGGGCTGGACACGCGATCCCTTCAACGCAGATATCGAAGGCGACAGGATCTACGGGCGCGGCGCCTGTGACATGAAAGGCGGTCTCGCCGCATCGATCATCGCCGCCGAAGCCTTCATCGCAGAACATCCAGGATACGCTGGCTCCATCGAGATCAGCGGTACCGCGGACGAGGAATCAGGCGGCTACGGCGGTGTGGCTTACCTGGCCGAACAAGGCTGGTTCGCGCCAGACCGTGTGCAACATGTGATCATCCCCGAACCTCTGAACAAGGACCGCATCTGCCTGGGCCATCGCGGCGGCTGGTGGGCAGAAATTGAAACAAAAGGCGAAATCGCGCATGGCTCCATGCCCTTTTTGGGCGATTGTGCCGTGCGCCACATGGGGGCTGTGCTGCACGCCTTCGAAGAGACGCTGTTTCCGGCCATGGCATCGCGCTGGACGGAAATGCCTGTCGTCCCCGAAGGCGCACGGCAATCAACGATGAACATCAACTCGATTCACGGCGGTCAATCCGAACAGGCCGCGGATGACACCGGCCTGCCTGCGCATTGTGTGCCAGACAGCTGTCGCATCGTGATCGACCGCCGCTTCCTGATGGAAGAGCCAATCGAAGCGGTCCGGCAAGAGGTGATCGACCTTCTCGACGACCTGAAGGCACGACGGGACAATTTCGATTACGAAATCCGGGAAATAAATCGCGTGATCCCGTCGATGACCGACAAGGCGGCCCCGATCGTTTCCACCGTTCACGAGGCCATCCGCGATGTTCTGGGACAAGCGCCGACCTATGTTGCCTCCCCCGGAAGCTATGACCAGAAACATATCGATCGAATTGGCAAGCTGAAGAACTGCATCGCTTACGGCCCCGGTGTGCTCGAACTTGCGCATAAACCGGATGAATGGATCGGTGTCACCGACATGCTCGACAGTGCCAAGGTCATGGGGCGCAGCCTCGAAAGCTTGCTGCTCCCCTAGGCTTCTCTGGTTGAGAAATATCCCGGGGAGCGCGAGGGGCAGCGCCCCTCGCTCCGCCGCAAGACCACAAGCCAACCCCAAACGAAAAATCCGAGGCTTGAACACGACGGAATTTGACGTGACACTCGAAACAACAACTGGAGGGACACCATGACCGCTCATTTCCTTCGCGGAGCCGCTTGCGCCGCGCTGCTGACATCGCCTGCGCTGGCGCAGCAAACCGACCTCACCATCGCGCTGCAACTCGAACCACCGCACCTGGACCCGACAAGCGCGGCAGCGGGAGCGATCGACTCGGTGCTTTATTCCAACGTTTTCGAAGGGCTGACACGATTCATGTCGGACGGGTCGGTCGTGGCCGGTCTTGCCGAAAGCTGGGAGATCGACGAGGACGGCACCACCTACATCTTCAATCTGCGCGACGGCGTGACATTCCATGACGGCAGCGCAATGGAGGCCGAGGATGTCAAGTTCACCCTCGACCGCGCCCGCGCGGACGACAGCGCCAACGCGCAGAAGTCCCTCTTCGACGGCATCGATGAGGTCACGGTCATCGATCCGCAAACGGTCGAGGTCACGCTTTCGGCCCCAGACGGCAATTTCCTGTTCAACATGGCATGGGGCGACGCGGTGATCGTCGCGCCTGAAAGCATCGAGGGAATCAAGCAGACCCCGATCGGCACCGGCCCCTTCACGTTCGAAGAATGGGTCCAGGGGGACCGCATTGAGTTGAGCCGCTTCCCGGATTATTGGGGCGAGGCTCCGGCGCTCGAAGCGGCGACGTTCAAGTTCATCTCGGATCCGACCGCCGCCTTCGCAGCGATGATGGCACAGGATATCGACGCCTTCGCAGGCTTCCCGGCGCCGGAAAACCTGCCCCAATTCGAAGCCGATCCGCGCTTTCAGGTGCTTGTCGGCTCAACCGAAGGCGAGACGATCCTTGGCATCAACAACAAGCAGGCCCCCTTCGACAATGTGAAGGTGCGCAAGGCTGTGGCCCATGCCATCGACCGGCAGACGATCATCGACGGCGCGATGTTCGGTCTTGGCACCCCCATCGGCACGCATTTCGCACCGCACAACCCCGATTATGTCGATCTGACCACGCAGTCCGCCTACGACCCGGAACAAGCCATAACCCTCTTGGAAGAGGCCGGTTATGCAGATGGCTTCACGACCACTCTGAAACTGCCACCACCCTCTTATGCCCGTCGCGGCGGCGAGATCATCGCGTCGCAACTGCGCGAGATCGGGATCGAGACCGAGATCACCAATCTCGAATGGGCGCAATGGCTGGAGGAAGTGTTCCGCGGCAAGAATTTCGGTCTGACCATCGTCAGCCATACCGAGCCGTTCGACATTGGCATCTATGCGCGCCCCGATTACTATTTCCAGTATGACAATCCCGAGTTCCAGACGCTGATCCGCGATCTGGCCGAAACCAGCGATCCCGAGCAACGGTCCAAGATGCTCGCACGGGCACAGACCATGATCGCGGATGATTATGTCAACGGGTACCTGTTCCAATTGGCCTTTCCGACGATCGCGGATGCGCGGATCAACGGGCTTTGGAAAAACGCCCCGACACAGGCGACAGACCTGACCGGCGTAAGCTGGTCGGAGTAACCGCGCACTGCCAGCTTTGGCCGGGGGCAATCCCGCATTCCGGCCGAACACCCCGAAACGGATCAGACAGGCCCTTAAGACCAGATTGCCAAGGCGATAAGTCCAAACTAGGCTCGCTTCATGGCAATCCCGGTCGAAACCTTCTTTCTCAAGCCAGACACCAAGGGCACGCTGCAATCGCGTATCCAGCAAATGGTGGCCGCGGGCATCCTCTCCGGGCGGTTCCGCCGCGGTGAAAAACTTCCCTCCAGCCGCAAGCTGGCCGCGCATCTCGGGGTCAGCCGGATCACCGTCACGCTGGCCTATACCGAACTGCTGGCGAATGATTACCTGACGTCCAAAGGCCGGTCCGGGTATTACGTTTCTGCCGACGCCCCGGAGCCGCCAAACTTTGAAACTCCCCCCCGTGCGGAGGACGCCGTGGATTGGTCCCGCGCGCTGGGTCGGAAATTCACCGGCGGGACGAGCCTCGTCAAACCTCATGATTGGGCGCAATACCGCTATCCGTTTCTGTATGGTCAAACCGATCCGCAACTTTTCGATCACGCGAACTGGCGGTTATGCGCCTTGCAGGCGTTGGGCGTGCGTGATTTCGGGGCGCTGACACGCGATTATTTCGATCAGGACGATCCGCAACTGGTGGAATTCATCCTGCGCCACACCCTGCCCCGGCGCGGGATCACCGCCACACCGGACCAGATTCTGATTACGATGGGCGCGCAAAATGCGCTCTGGATGACAAGCCAGGTGCTGCTCACACAACGCCGCCGCGCGGTGATCGAGAACCCCTGCTATCCGCCTTTGCGGGATATGCTCATGCAATCCAGATGTCACCTGAGCGCTCTGGACGTGGACGCCGATGGCCTCCCACCAGACGCCATCCCGGCCAAGACCGATGTGGTGTTCACCACGCCCAGTCACCAATCCCCGACCTCTTGTACGATGCCGCTTTCCCGGCGGCAGGCTCTTCTGTCGCGGGCGCGCGATCTGGATGCGCTGATTGTCGAGGATGACTACGAATTCGAAATGGCCTATCTCAAACCGCCAATGCCCGCGCTCAAGAGTCTCGATACCGACGGGCGCGTGATCTATATCGGCAGTTTTTCAAAGTCTCTCTTTCCCGGTTTACGGCTTGGCTACATGGTCGGGTCGGCCCCCTTCATCCGCGAGGCCCGCGCGCTGCGGGCCTACATGATGCGCCATCCGCCGGGCCTGACGCAACGGACCACCGCCTATTTCCTCAGCCTTGGTCACTACGACAGCCTGATCCGCCGCACCGGCAAGGCGCTTCATGACAGGCGTGCGATCATGGAACACGCGATCCGCAAATACGGTCTTACCATCGCCGGCAAGGGCACCTACGGCGGATCAAGTTTCTGGATGCGCGCACCCGATCATGTCGATTGCGAAGAATTGGCAGAGCGCTTGGCCAAGGCCGGGGTGCTGATCGAACCCGGCGCGTCCTTTTTTGCCGGGTCGGCTCCACCCCGGAACTATTATCGGGTCGCCTACAGTTCCATTGCCCAAGCACGGATCGATCCCGGCGTGGCCGAGATCGCAAAAGCCATAGACGCCACGCCTGTTACAGCGACGCCGCGACCCTGAACCCGGGCGGTATGGACTCGCGGCCGTCCAGAACCAGGTCTGCCATCACCTCTGCGACTTTCGGTGCCATGCCAAACCCGATCTTGAAGCCACCATTGGCGATGTAATGCCCCTCTCGGTCGGGCCATGGTCCCAGCATCGGGGCCCGCGACCGCGCGCGGGGGCGCACCCCGGCCCAGCGATCCACCACCGGGGCCTCCGCAAGAACCGGCAGCACGGCGATGGCCCGCGCGATCAGGTCCTCGCATTGGTCATCTACGCGCTCCGGCTGGTCGAACTCCCGTTCACTTGTCGACCCAACAGCAATCGTGCCGTTGGCATGCGGAATGATGTGCAGACCATCTGCAAACACCTGCGGCACTGCGCCTGCGTCATAGGCAAAGGCCGCTGATTGTCCCTTGATCCCGGCGCCGACGGCTTTGCCCATTGTCTCGGACAGGTCCAGCAAGCCGCGCCACCCGGTGGCCCATATCACTGCCCCACGGTCCGGGGCCTCTGGCAGTATCTCAATGCCCTTTGCGGCCAATGCCGCCACGAGCGCGGCACAGGCCTGACGGGGATGCATCCGGGCGGTCAGGGTGTCGTGGATCAGAAACCCCGATGGCGTCTGCGGAGCGAACTCCCCGGCATCCTCGCTGCGGATCACGTCCCAGGTGGCGCGCCCGTGCCAGAGCGCCTTGGCCCCTCGGGTCCGCGCATGTGCCAGGTCCAGCGCATGTTCGTCAGCAACCGGCTGCAACCGGCCGGTGCGCGCATAACCGGGGTCGACACCTCCAGCCTGCTGCACCTCGGCCCAGAACGCCTCGGCGCTCAGCAGACTGTCCAACTGAAACGCCTTCTTGTCGTTCCAGTTCTCGGGAACATGCGGCGCCAGCGCTCCGACCAGACCGCCGCTCGATCCGCTTCCCGCGCCATGTGGGTCGATAACCTGCACATGCGCCCCGCGACAGGCAAGCACCCACGCGATGCTCAGGCCGAAAATTCCCGCCCCGCGCACGGTGATGTCGGATGCGATTTCGGGCATTGCCATTTGGGTCTCTCCTCGCCAAGGTCGCGCTGTCGTTAAGGTATGTCATCATGGAACTCCAGACGGAACCGCTCGACTGGCGCTATGGGGATGTTCCCGTCTCTCGTCGGTTCGACGACCCATATTTTTCGCTCGACAACGGCCTCGCCGAAACCCGCCATGTGTTTCTGGCGGGCAACGACCTGCCCGCGCGATTCCGCGACGGCTTTCATATCGCTGAATTGGGTTTCGGCACCGGGCTCAATCTATTGGCCGCGGTGGATCTGTGGCGCAGCAGCGGCCAGAAAGGGCTTCTGCATTTCACCAGTTTCGAAGCCTTCCCCATGCTGCCCGCCGACATGATCCGCGCGCAACAGGCGTTCCCCGATCTCAAACCCATTGCGGACGAACTCGCCCCGGTCTGGGCCAAAGGCGCACGGCAAATCAGCCTGACTGATCTGCGTTTTTCAATGGTCGAGGGCGATGCCCGCGTCACCCTGCAAAACCTGACGCGGTCGGTGGACGCATGGTTCCTTGATGGCTTTTCTCCCGCCAAGAACCCGGAACTTTGGGAACCGGAGTTGCTGTCTCTGGTCGCGCGCAAAACCGCGCCTGACGGCACCGCCGCAACCTATACCGCGGCAGGGCATGTGCGCCGCGCACTCGATGCGGCAGGGCTTGTCACCAAGCGCGTGCCCGGTTTCGGGCGCAAACGCCACATGACCATCGCCCGAAAGGCCGCCTGACATATGACCCAGACGAACAATCAGCTTGGCATCTGGCTCATGGTGGCGACAACTTTCGTCTTCGCCATGCAGGACGGGCTGTCGCAACATCTGGCCAGCGAATACAACGTGCTGATCGTGGTGATGATCCGATACTGGTTCTTTGCCGCTTTCGTCATGTTCATTGCAAGCCGCCGCGCCGGTGGTCTGCGCGCCGCCGCCGCCACCACGCAACCGTGGCTTCAAGGCTTTCGCGGGCTGCTCTTGGCAGCCGAGATCTGCGTCATGGTGCTAGGCTTCACCTATCTGGGCCTTGTCGAAAGCCACGCGATCTTTGCCTGCTATCCACTGCTGATCGCGGCGCTGTCCGGCCCCATCCTGGGCGAACAGGTGGGCTGGCGGCGATGGGCCGCCATCGGTGTCGGCTTCATCGGCATCCTGATCATCCTGCAACCGGGCTTTGGCGTGTTCAGCCCGCTTGCCATCATACCGGGCATCGCGGCTTTCATGTTCGCGCTCTACGGTCTGCTCACCCGCTATGCCGCCAGCGAGGACAGCGCCGCGACCAGCTTTTTCTGGACCGGCACGGTAGGCGCGGTGTTCATGACCGCCATCGGCATCTGGTTCTGGGAACCGATGGTGCCGCTCGACTGGGTCATGATGGCCCTGCTTTGCGTGACTGGCGCGAGCGGGCATTTCCTGCTGATCAAATGCTACGACGTGGCCGAGGCCAGCGCGGTGCAGCCCTTTGCCTATCTGCAACTGCCCTTCGCGGCGAGCCTTGGCATTCTGGTCTTCGGAGAGGCAATCCGCCCCAATGTGATCTTCGGCGCAAGCCTGATCGTGGGAGCGGGACTATTCACCCTTTGGCGGCAGCGGCAAAAGGGTTGACCCCGTCAGTTCCTCCGAAAACGGCACCGGGTGCGGGTCGCGCCCCAGACGCGCGCGGTAGATCGGCAGGCTTTCGGTGACCCGCATCACGTAATTCCGGGTTTCGGTGAACGGGATATGCTCGATCCAGTCGATGATATCCATCTCGCCTTTGCGCGGATCGCCCCACGCGTCCATCCAGCGTACAGGACGGCTCGGACCGGCGTTGTACCCTGCCGCGATCATCACCGCATTGCCGTCGAACTGGCGCGCAAGGCGCGCGAGATAACGCGCGCCAAGCACGGAATTGTAGACCGGGTCGATCAGAAGCCTGCGTTCGGAATACTCCATATCGAGCCATTCCGCGACTTCGCGCGCGGTACGCGGCATCACCTGCATCAAGCCCCGTGCACCAACCGGAGAGATCACCCTCGGGTCAAATTCCGATTCGCGGCGCGCGATGGCCAGAACCAACTCGGTCGGCACCGGGTGATCGACATCGGCAAGCGGGTGCAGGGCATAGTAGGGCGCATGTAGCTCGTGGCCATATTGCGCCGCGCGCTTGCCCAGCATCACTTGAACATGCGGCAGCTGCAGGTGATCCAGCATTTGGCCCATCTGCCCGATTTGCGTGCGATCCAGCGATTCCGCCAGATGCGTCAGAAAGCGTTCCGCCAACACCGTCTCGTCGGCGTCCAGCAAAAGAATCGCCGCCGAAAACACGGACGATTTGGTGAACGGCGCATCGCGCCAGTCTGGAAAGGTCTCTGTTCCCGACAGACGTGGGTCGGGCGGAAGGCCACCTGCCTCGGCCGCCAAAAGCCCGTAGAACGAGGTCTGGTATTGCGCCCCGAACGCAAAAGCCTCGGCGGCCGCACCCGCTTGACCCGCCGCGTCTTCCGCACGGCCAAGCCAATACCCGGCGCGGCCCAGGGAAATCGGTGTCTCCACGCTGCCGCGCAACGCCTCGAAATGGTCCACTGCGCGGTCCGGTGCCTCCAGGAACCGCAAGGACAGGTACCCAGAAAGCCACTCCAGATCCGCAAAGGACGCCCCGTCGGTAAGACCATGACTGGCGGCAACCTCATAGGCTGTCCGGTGCTCTCCTGCCCACATCAACCGGCGCACCAGGTCGTCGCGCTGTCGCGCCCAGATGTCGGCGCGACCAAGTGTATGGGGCGATTTCGACCGCGCCAGCACAAGGTCCAAGGCATCGTCTGTGCGGCCCTTGCGCATCCGCCAGGCGAACCGTTCATACGCCAGTCCAGCATCCGCACCAAGCTCGAGCGGAACAGCCTCGATCAGGACGTCGACACCGGGCGCATCATTGCGCAGGGCAATCCGCGCTTGGGCCAGCGCGCGCCAACCGTCATCGACCAGCGGAAACATGGCGCGCGCATTGCTGTCGAAGCCGCGCCAGAGCATCGCGTCCAGCCTTTTCGCGTGCTGCCCCGACAAGGCCGCCCCAAAATTCTCCAGAAAGTCTTCATGTTCACCCGAGGTCAGCGGCAGTGTCAGCCATGCGGCAACAACGGTTGCGGTTGCAGCATCACGATCGCCGGATGCCGCTTGCGCCCTCGCCAGTGACAGAGCACCAGCGCCAGTTTCCGGAACATGCGCGTCGTAGAAGTCCAGGATAGCCGCGTTCGTGGCTCCGGCCATCGCGCCTTCGCTTTTTTCCTTGAGATACGGAAGACCGGGCCAATCCGGGTTGCGGGCGAGGAAAGCCTGTATTTCCCGCGGCGCGCCTTGCCCTGCACGCAGGTAGTGCCACAGGATAACATCGAGCGCCGCCTGCCCGTCTCCGCGTGCCTCGATCTGCGCGGCAGACCAGTTGCCGCGCCGCATCTCGTCCATCGCGCGTTCCAATGGTCTTGGGTTTTGCTGGGCAACCCCTGCCAAAGGCAGCGCGATCGCAATGAGCACAAGGAAGGCGGTCCACCGAAACATCACTTGCAATTTCTCCGCTGAAACAGGATAGACGCGTCGCTAGAGGGTAACCGACGGATCGCCAGCTTCAACTCACATTCGCGGGACGGCTGCAACGGCGGATAGGCTGTCACTGAAAAAGGAGCGTGACAATGTTCAAAGGGTCAATGCCTGCACTGGTCACACCGTTCAAGAACGGTGCGGTGGATTTTGACACGCTCAAACGTCTGGTGGATTGGCATGTCGATCAGGGAAGCCATGGGCTTGTCCCCGTCGGCACGACCGGCGAAAGCCCGACACTGAGCCATACCGAGCACGAGACTGTCGTGTCGCACGTGGTCGACGCAGCGGACGGCCGCATCCCGGTCATCGCCGGTGCCGGGTCGAACAACACCGACGAAGCGATCCGCTTTCTCCAACACGCGCAGAAGGCCGGGGCACAGGCCGGGCTCGTGGTGACACCCTATTACAACAAGCCGACGCAGGATGGCTTGATCCGGCATTTCACCATGCTGCACGATGCCTGCGATCTGCCAATCATCATCTACAACATTCCCGGTCGGTCGGTTGTCGACATGATGCCCAGCACGATGGGCGAATTGGCCAAGCTGCCCCGCATCATCGGCGTCAAGGACGCGACCGGCGATCTGGCCCGCGTCTGCTTGCAGCGCCAGACATGCGGTCGCGAATTTGTTCAGCTCTCGGGAGAGGACGCAACGGCGCATGGCTTCAACGCACAGGGCGGCGTCGGCATGATCTCGGTCACGGCAAACGTGGCCCCCGCACTTTGCGCGCAGATGCAAGAGGCGACGCTTGCCGGGGATTACATCACCGCACTGGACTTGCAGGACCGGCTGATGCCGCTGCATCAAAGCATATTTGTCGAACCGGGGCTGAGCGGCGCGAAATACGCCATGAGCCGATTGGGCCTGTGTGACGAGGAAATGCGCGCACCGCTTTTCCCGGTGTCGCAGCCGACCCGCGATCTGATCGACAACGGTTTGCGGCATGCAGGACTGCTGAACTAGGCAAGCAAATTCCGGCAATCCCGTCGAAGGATTTCAGCCTGACAAAAAGGCCGCGCACCACCGGCGCGGCCTTTTTCCCTGTGCCATGTGACCGGGCTGTTTAGGAGTCCAGCCCTTCTGGCTGTCCCACGACAACAAAGCGCAACGCATCCGGCTTCAAGACCCGATCCGCGACGCGCTTGATGTCCTCAAGCGTGATCGCTTCCACCTTGTCATTGCGGGTTTTGACGTAATCCACGGGCAGATCGTCCATCTGCATACCGACAAGGATATTCGCAATGGTCCCGTTGCCGTCAAATCGCAGTGGATAGGCCCCGGTCAAATAGGTTTTGGCGCTGTCCAGCTCGTCTTGCGCGACACCGTTCTCCGCCATCTTAGCCCATTCATCGCGGATCACCTGTATGGCCTCGGCGATACGGTCATTCGCGCTCGACACGCGGCCAAGATAGAGCGCGGCATGATCCTTGGGCACCAGGTAGCTGTAGACACCATAGGTCAGACCACGTTTCTCGCGAACTTCTTCCATCAATCTCGCCTCGAAGCCGCCTCCACCAAGGATCTCGTTCAGAACATAGGCGGCAAAGAAATCGGGATCGTCACGCGCGACGCCGTCATGCCCAAAGATGGCCACGGATTGCGGTACATCGAACGGGACAACGGTCACCCCGGCCTCGGTCTCGACCTCGATATCCGCAGGTTGCGGCGCGCCCGTTTCCGGCAGATCGGTCAAAAGAGTATCCAGAACATTCGCCAGGTCCTCGGACGAGATATCGCCCGCCGCGCCGACATAGACATTGTCGCGGGCCAGCGCGCCCTGATGCGCCTCGACAAGATCGTCGCGCGTCAGGTTGGCCACGCTTTCCGCCGTGCCCTCGATGGGGGACCCATAGGGGTGATCGCCGAAAATCAACTCGTCGAACGCGCGCCCCACGATGCTGTCCGGGTCTTGAGCATCAGACCGGATGCTGGACACGATCTGCGCCTTGACGCGGTCAATCGCATCTTGATCGAAGCGTGGTCGAGTGATCGCATCGCGCAAAAGCGCAAGCGCCTCGTCCTGGTTTTCCGTCAGGAACCGTGCCGAAACGGACACGGAATCGTCGCCAACATCGAAATCGAAACGCGCCGCCAGCGATTCCGCACGTTCCGCAAAGCCGCGGGCATCAAGATCGCCTGCGCCTTCTTCCAGCAATCCAGCCATGAGATTGGTGGCCCCCCGCTTGCCCGGCAGGTCGAGCGAAGCTCCACCCTTGAACCGCAACTCAAGCGATACGAACGGGATGGACGGTTCTTCGACCAGCCATGCGTTGATGCCACCAGGGGTTTCAACCTCGGTGATGTCAATTTCGGCCTGCAGCGGCGCTGCCAGCACCAGCAGAGCGACCAGCGGAGCAAAAAGTTTCATTGTGTCACCTCCTCGGAGCCGCGCAGAAAGCCGGTCACGGCTTTGTCCCTGTCGAACACCTCTTTCGCCGTGGCGATAATCTCGTCCGGCGTGATGGATTGCAGGAGATCGGGCCAAGCGTGCACGTCTTCGAGGGTCAGCCCCGATGTCAGCGCCGCCCCATAGCGCCGCGCCAATGAACTCGCGCTGTCCAGCTCGTAAACCTGCGACGCACGAAGCTGGAACTTGATCCTGTCAAGCTGCTCGGGATCGATGCCGGTTTCCAGGAACTCGGCGATCACGCGATCCAGGTCGGCCTCGGCCTGATCAAGGCTCACGCCCGGGACGGGCACATTGACGAGGCCGAAGGTCGTGTCGTCCAGTGACAAGCCGCTGTAGAACGCGCTGGAGTAAACCGAGGATTTCTCCTGAAATTGCAGCTTTTGCGGCAAGACAGATGTTTGCGACCCGCCCAGCACTTGTGCCAGCAGCGTCAAGGCCGCCGCGCTGCGTTGATCGCCGGGGTCGCGTTCCGGGGCAAGGTAGGTGCGCGTGACATATGGCTGCGCCACGCGCGGGTCGGTGAAGGTGATACGGCGTTCCGCCATCTGCGGCGGTTCCGACGGTCGCGCCCGGTCCGGCAACGCCTCATTCTTCGGGATCGGGCCGTAATGCTCTTGCGCCATTTCCAAAACGTCGCCGGCGTTCACATCCCCCGCCACGACCAGAACCGCATTATTCGGCGAATAGAACTGCTCGTAATAGGCCATCGCATCATCCAGATCGAGGCCCACCATCTCGTGCCGCCAACCAATGATCGGCGTGCCATAGGGATGGTTCAGGAACTGTGCGGCCATGCGTTGTTCGCGGAAAAGGGCGCCGGGGTCGTTCTCGACCCGTTGGTTGCGTTCCTCGATGATCACGTCACGCTCGGTCAGAATGTCTTCGCGGTCGAGCTGGATGTTTTTCATCCGGTCCGCTTCCATCTCCATCATCAGACCGAGACGGTCTGCCGCGATGCGCTGGAAATACCCGGTGTAATCAAAGCTCGTAAAGGCATTGTCGCGGCCGCCATTGGCCTTGACTATCTCGCTGAACTCACCGGGCTCCAGCTTTTCCGTGCCTTTGAACAGCAGGTGTTCAAGAAAATGTGCAACGCCCGACACCCCCGCCTGTTCATCCGCCGATCCAGCCCGGTACCAGACCATATGGACCACCGCTGGTGCGCGGCTGTCCTCGATCACGACAACATCCATCCCGTTATCAAGCTGGAACGAGCTGACTTGATCTTCGATTGTCTGCGCGCGCAGCGGCGCGGCTGCACACAGGCAAAGCCCGACAAGGGCAATAAGGCGACGCATAGGCAAACCTCCTTAGTTTGGAGCTAACGTACGATGCATCGGGGCGGTTTCAACCCGGCCAACGGCATCGTGAGCCGCAAGACCTGTCAGGCGTGACGGCGCAGCGGCGTTGCGATCAGCGCGGCGGTGCAGACGGTGTGAGCGCCCCGGCCCTGCGCGCGGCCTCCAGCGTTGCGTAGGGATCAAGCGTCTGCCTGCGATAGACCCGGTTATACGTGTCTTCAGGCACCAGGCGCCAGTTGAACAACGACCGACGCTCGCGGAATTCCTGATCGGCTTGCGCCAGCTGGTCGCGAATGCCCGGTTCGCGTCCGAACCGCGACGCCCGTGCGACAAGCGCCTGATCGCCGGCCCCGATGCCTGCCGGCACGCCCAGGCGTTCGGGTGATCCGCCCAGCACTGCCACGGCATCCTTGAGCGGGGTCTGGTCGGTGCGATTGGCGCCACCCGGTGTTGGCTGGGGCAGTTCGACAAGGGTGTCGGGCGTCTGCAACGGTTTCGGCGGCACGATCGAGAACTCCTCGGGCGCGCCCGACGGATTGCGCAATTCGCGCAGATTGGTGTCACGATCGGCGGTGTCCTGCCGCGTGCCACATGCGGTCAGCGCCAAAAGTGCCAGTATGATCAATGTGCGCGGCATGTTTTCTGCCCGCCTCCGTGTTCGCCTCGGACTTGCTTTAACGCATCCTGCCGCCCCCGTCACGGGGCGTTTTTGCTGCCCGGGAAAAGCGCAAGGCCAATGGCCCCGATGAACACGCTGATATCGGCCACGTTGAACGCATAGGGATTGGAAATCCCGCAGCAGGACATGTTGAGAAAATCCGCAACGGCCCCATAGAGCAACCTGTCCACGACATTGCCAAGCGCACCGCCGATCAACAGACCCCCAAAGACCAACCCCATGCGCCCAGGCGGATCGCGCCGCATCCAGACAAGCACAAACAGCACGATGCCCAGCGCCACCGAAATAAGCACCCAACGTGTCCAGTCGGCATGCCCCGACAGAAGCCCGAAATTGATGCCGGTATTCCACGCCATGCGGAAATTCAGATAGGGTGGAAACAGGTCGATGGCGCCGACGCGGGCAAGGTCCATCACATGGACCACCATCCACTTGCTGATCTGGTCGACCACGAAAACGATCAGGGAAACGAGGGCGACCAGACGCATCAAAATTCCTTTCGCTGCGGCAGGCTCTTACCGCTTGGTAAAATCAGTGCCGGAAATGCCGCATCCCGGTGAGCACCATGGCCAGCCCGGCGTCATCCGCAGCCTTGATCACCTCGTCGTCACGCATCGAGCCACCGGGTTGAATGACACAGGAGGCACCCGCCGCCGCCGCTTCCATCAGGCCATCGGCAAAGGGGAAGAAGGCGTCGGACGCCACCGCGCTGCCCTTGGTAAGCGGCTCTGACAAGCCCAGCGCCTCGGCCATGCGGTCGGCCTTCTTCGCGGCGATCAGCGCGCTGTCAAGCCGACTCATCTGGCCCGCGCCGACGCCCACGGTGGCCCGGTCCTTGGCATAGACAATGGCATTCGACTTGACATGCTTCGCCACGGTCCAGGCAAATACCAGATCGCGCATCTGGTCGTCCGTGGGTGCGATTTTGGTCACCACCTTCAGATCATCCAGATCAATCCGCCCATTGTCGCGGTTCTGGACCAGAATCCCGCCCGAAACTTGGGTCCAGGCGGTCCCCGGCTCTGCGGTGTTCGCCAGTCCCGGCGCCATCAACAGACGCAAGTTTTTCTTGGCCGCGAAGACATCCTTGGCCGCCTGATGCGCACCCGGAGCAATCACGACCTCGGTGAAAATCTCGGAAATCGCCTCGGCGGTTTCCCCGTCCAGCGTCGAGTTCAGCGCAACGATCCCGCCAAAGGCAGAGGTGCGGTCACAATCGAACGCCTTTTGGTACGCCTCTTTCAAAGTCCGTCCCTTGGCCACGCCGCACGGGTTCGCGTGCTTGATGATCGCGCAGGCAAAGCCATCGCGCGGCAGGAATTCCGAAATCAGTTCAAACGCGGCATCCGTGTCGTTGATGTTGTTGTAGCTGAGCTCCTTGCCCTGGATCTGTTCTGCCACAGCAACTCCAGGGCGGTTGCTGCCATCGTGATAGAACGCCGCCCCCTGATGCGGGTTTTCGCCATAGCGCAATGGCTGCGCCAAAGTTCCGGCAAAGACGCGGCGGCGCGGCGTGTCCTCGCCGATCGCGCCAGCCATCCACGTGCTGACCGCGGCATCATACGCCCCGGTGCGGGCATAGGCGATCTGCGCAAGCCGCTGACGGAATGCCAGAGTCGTGTGGCCATCGTTTGCATCGAGCTCGGCCAACAATCCCTTGTAATCCTCGACATCGACAACGGTGGTGACAAAGGCATGGTTCTTGGCGGCGGCGCGGATCATCGCCGGGCCACCGATGTCGATATTCTCGATGCAGGTGTCATAGTCGCCACCCTTGGCAACCGTTTCTTCGAACGGGTAGAGATTGACCACCAGAAGGTCGATCGCCTTGATGTCATGCGCGAACATTGCCGCGACATGATCGTCATTGTCACGCAGGGCCAGCAACCCGCCATGCACCATCGGGTGCAGCGTTTTGACCCGGCCATCCATCATCTCGGGAAAGCCAGTCACCTCGGACACGTCCTTGACCGGCACATCCGCGTCGCGCAGCGCCTTGGCGGACCCGCCGGTGGACAGGATCTCGACCCCCCGCGCATCCAGCGCCTTGGCAAGATCGACGAGGCCGGTTTTGTCAGACACGGAAAGCAAGGCGCGTCGCAGGGGGGCAAGAGTGGTCATGGCAGCAAAAATTCCCAGTGTTCAGTTCAGCAGCATCGCATCGTCCTCGGCCAGGTCCCGCACCGCGATGGCGGTATCCTGCGCCTTGGCCAAAGACCAGCGAACGCGGGTTGCATACTCCATTGCGCGACCGGTTAAAACGACCTGTTTCGTCGCGCGGGGGCGCAATCGCCCCTTTTCAAGGTAAACCGACGCCTCCAGCGACAGGTTGCACCGCCCGGCGTAGCGGAAAACCCAGATCTCGCCACTTCTCAAAGCCATTGAAACAGCGGTTCCATTCATGTCGATGGCGGTGTCGACCTCGGGATGCAGGTGGAAGCGAATGTCAAACGGGATACCCGACAGGCGGCTGTCTTCCATTTTCTTGTCGAACTGCGCCTTGCCGTTGCTGTTGAGTGCCACCAAAAGGTCCTCACCCACGACCCCGCGGCCATCGAATGTCAGCTCGAGGATGCGCGCATGGGTCAGGCCATGCGTCCGCGAATACCCGTCATGCCCGCCCTCGAATCGGATGCCGTCGGTGGCGCGCGATATTTCCACCGGCACATTCCTCGGCGCATCGTCAAGCAGCTCACGCTTGATCGAGCCGACCCGGGTCGTGTCTCCCAGGCGCGCACTGGAATAGCCGTCAAGACACAGGGTCGAATGCGATGGGGTCGCCCGCCCCGCCCTGCGCCAGTCCTCGCCAAAGGCCGATCCCGACCCGCAGTTCACGACGAGAGGACGCCGCCCGGACGTGAGCTCGAAGGCAAGCGTCGAAGCATGGGCATTGATGCTGGACATTCCTGTCGGCGGAGGCGCCGCGTCAATGATCAGGGAGGTGCGGCCGGCGGACAGGCGCGCAAACCCCATGACAAGGTTCTGCGGAACCTGCGCCTTTACGCCCGCCGCAGCAAGCGCGGTGTCCAGCCGCCCCTCCATACCACGCCCACCGCCGTGAAATCGCGCGAGGCCACCATCGCAATGGCGCAATGCGCGAAGCGTTGGCACGATCTTGGCAATCGCGTGAATATGTGCGGGCTCCGGCGCGCGGGCCGTTTCCTGCAACGCATCGCGTGCCCAGATCAAAAGGGTGCACACCTCCATCAACTCTTCGGGGTTGCGGGTCGAAACGCCGCCTCCTTCGTTGATCTGACGCTCGCATTCCTGGCCCAGCGCCTTGATCGCAGGGTCGGCCTGTGCCTCCATGCCCTGCAGGGACAGGCCGGCTGAAATGAGTCCCGTCAACGCTTCGAAGCGGGGCAATCCGGGGCACGCGCTGTGCCAGCGGCGGTTTAGAAATATCGTCTGCTGCGCGATGGACCGAAAGAACGCCCGCGATTGTTCCGGCGTGGAGCCGCCCAACACGAAAAACGCGTGATGCAGCCACCGGATCACGCGTCGCCCGGCCAATTCCGCTGTCCAGCCCGGGCCGGATCCGTTGCCATAGCGGGTTATCCACTCGAACAGCCAAGCCTGCGCGGTTTTGCGCGTTACCGGATCGCCAACGCTCGCCATGTCGTCAAGCCAGTGGAAACCGTGAAGTTCTTCGAGGAAAATATCATCCGGCGGGGGAATATCCCAAAGGATCGCGCCCGGCGCTTCAACCAGATGCCCCGCGAACAAAAGATTGCCCGCCGTCAGCTGCCGCCCGCGGGCATAGGACCCGACGGCTCGTGGTTCGGGCTGGCCGACAAAGGCGGTCGCCGGCCGGACGCGCGCGGACAGGCGCGCGTGAACACGGTCCAAAAGCCGGGTCTGCGCCCGTTTTGCGGCGTCCAGTCGAAACATCAGCTCTGCCTCTGCCTGGCTTTGCGCAGGCGGTTTTTCCCAGCACCATAGCTTTGTGACCGAGGCAAGTCACGGCGGAATTGTCAGGCGGGCGGCGGACTGCCATTGCGCTGCAACACTGCCATGTAGAATCCGTCCATGCCGCCCCGGTCCGGCCAATAATCCGGCCGCAGGCGGACGCCGCCTTCAGGACTGATCCAGCGCGTGTCAAGACCGGCGGCCGAGGGGGAAAGCAGGGTCAGATCGCCCGTCTGCGACAACAGCCACTTGACTTGATCCTCTCCCTCCTCGCGCAGCAGGCTACAGGTGCAAAAGACCAGTTTCCCGCCCGGTTTGAGAAAGTGAACCGCACGAAGCAGCAGGCTGCGTTGCAGCTTGACCAGATCGTCTATTCCCGCCTGTGATTTGACGTAAGGAAGATCGGGATGCCGCCGGATCGTGCCGGTCGCGGAGCAGGGTGCGTCCAGCAGGATCGCATCGAACGGGTCGTCTTGATGTGTCAGCGCATTTGCCACAACAGTCCGCGCTGCCAGCTTTGTCCGGGCAAGATTTTCCCTGAGCCGCACCATGCGCGGTTCGGATACATCCAGCGCCGTCACGTCTGCGCCACGCGCGGCAAGCTGCATGGTCTTGCCGCCCGGCGCCGCGCCGATGTCGAGAACACGCGCCCCTGTCACATCCCCCAAAAGCTGAACCGGCAGTGCGGCAGCGGCGTCCTGCACCCACCAATCGCCGGTGTCGAACCCCGGCAATGCTGACAATTGCCCCCGCGCTGACAAGCGAACGGACCCGGTGGGCAACAGCGTCCCATCAAGGGTGTCTGCCCACCCCTGCGCGTCGGATTTCACGCTCAGATCAACAGGCGGCGGCACCGCATGGGCGCGTTCGATCCGTGCGACACCCGCTTTGCTCCAGTCCTTGGCAAGCTTGGGACGCAGCCATTTGGGCAGCATCGTGTCCGGCGCCGCATCCCAGGCGCTTTGATCCAGCGCCGTGATCTTGCGCAACACGGCGTTCACCAACCCTTTCATGGGCGCGGTTTTCTTGTTTCCCGCAGCAAGGTTGACAGCATCGTTCACGACACCATGCGCAGCGCCGCCGGTCATCAACTCCACCGTCGCCAATCGAAGAAGGTTCATGACCTTCAAGGGCGGCGTGCGCTGCAGGTTGGAGGCCAAGAGGTGATCCGCTCGGCCCAGATACCGAAGCGTGTCCGTGACAAGCCGTTGCGCGGCAGCGCGTTCGGCGGGTGTCAGGTCCTGCCAGAGCGGATCGGCCATGACATCCGAAAGGATCCGGCCTTCGCCGATAATCTGGCTCAACCCATCAAGAGCTACGCGACGCGGAGAGGCAGGTGCGGGCAAAGGACTTTCCTGTATTGGACCGGGGTTGTCAGGGACCGGATGGCGCGTATATCAAACTCATACAAGAGGAAAGCCCGAGATGAGTTCCGATAACCCCATCGATTTGCCACCCGCCGCGCAACGTGCCTTGGCCGAAGCCGAAGCGCGGCGCAAGAAGGCAGCCTCGGAAGCCCCCTTACCGAAAGAGCTCGGCGGCCGTGACGGACCGGAACCGGTGCGTTACGGGGATTGGGAAAAAGGCGGCTTGGCGATCGATTTCTGAAACTCACCGCAGTCGGAAATCTGCCGTGTCTCCGGCCCCTTGATCCGAGGTGAACCGCACCTCGCTATCATTGGCGCGTACTTCCTGGCAATCATAGCCAAGGTCATCACCTCCCCAGGTCAGGTCCCGACAAAAGAAGCCGTCTTGCCAAGACCAGGAGCCGGTCACATCCCAGGTCACGCCCCGTCCCGTGATGCCACCGTTCTGATCGACGGCCAGACGCACCAGGGGTCGCGACAGGGTCTTGCCCTGCACAATCTGCACGAATTCGGATTTGCTTTCGATCCGCTTCAATTCGGCGGCAGCGCTCTGTGGAAAGCCAAGTGCAACCGCGGCGGCCACGATCAGGGAAACACGGGTCAACATTTGATCCTCTCGGGCTTGGGTTACGCAGAATACGTGTCCAACGCGCATCTGGATCAAAAGGTTTCCGGCATCGCGCCTTTCCGTGTCAGCCTTCGGACAGCCCCAGAACGTCCAGCATGTCGTATTCTCCGGGCGCCTTGTCCTGGCCCCAAAGCGCCGCCTTGAGCGCACCGCGCGCGAAAAGCGCCCGGTCGCTGGCGATGTGGCGCAAGATGATACGCTCGCCTTCGGCGGCGAACATGACATCATGTTCACCCACGATGTCCCCCCCGCGGATGGCGCTGAACCCGATCGCGCCCCGGTCGCGCGCGCCGGAAATCCCATCGCGGCCCCGGTCCGACACCTCGCGCAGATCGACGCCACGCCCCTCCGCTGCGGCCTCACCCAACATCAGGGCTGTGCCCGAGGGCGCGTCGACCTTCTGGTTGTGGTGCGCCTCGATCACCTCGATATCATAATCCGCATCGAGCGCCGCAGCGACCTTGCGCGTCAGCACCGTAAGCAGGTTCACGCCAAGGCTCATGTTGCCGGCGCGCACGACAACCGAGTGGCGCGCCGCGGCCTTGATCTTGGTCAGGTCCTGTTCGGACAGGCCGGTTGTCCCGATCACATGCACGGCGCGGGCCTGCGCCGCCAGTTCGGCGAACCCGACAGTGGCGGCGGGCGCGGTGAAGTCGATCACCGCCTGAGCACGCGCGAAACTGTCCAGCGGGTCATCCGCCACTATCACACCGTTGGCGCCCCTGCCCATCGCTGTGCCCAAATCCTGACCCACCCAGTCATGCCCGGCGCGGTCTATGGCACCGGCAAGGTAAAGCTTTGAGTTTTTTTCGATTTCTGTCACGAGCATCTGTCCCATGCGTCCAGATACTCCGGTGACAACCACGCCGACCTCTTCGCTCATGCCCATTCTCCGCCGGTGAATTTTCGCCTCAATAGCGGTTGGTCCCCTGCTTGGCAAAGGCTGCCAGAAGCCTTATGTCCCGTTCATGGCAAAAAACCGATCTCACAGCTCTGACGGACCGAGCCAACGGCAACTGCGCGTTGGCGAATTGATCCGGCGCACACTGGCGGACGTGCTGGCGCGTGGCGACATTCACGATCCGGACCTCAATCGCTATTCCATTACAGTGGGCGAAGTCCGCACATCTCCCGACCTCAAGGTGGCAACAGCTTTCGTCGTGCCCTTGATGGGGGATGGGCAGGACGAACTTCTCGGGCTTCTGAACCGCAATCGCAACGAATTGCGGCGTATCGTGGCAAAGAACCTGACGCTCAAGTTCTCGCCCGAACTACGCTTTCGACTGGACGACACGTTCGACCGGATGGACGATACCCGCCGCATTTTCGAGAAAGACGATGTCCGCCGTGACGTGGAAAACTAGGGGCACGCTGGCGGCGCTTGCGCTGCTTGGCACGACCCTGACTGCCCAGTCCGAAGTCGTCTGCGAGGAGCGCAACTTTGACGGCCTGCGCTACACCGCCTGCGACATTGATCCGCGCACCGACGATTTGCGCCTGTTCCTTGATGCGCCATCGGGCGACAGGTTTGGCCAGTTTTCTGCAATCGACGCAGAACTGAAGACCGAGGGTCGGCGTCTCTCCGTCGCGATGAACGGCGGAATGTACCATGACGACCGCGCGCCTGTCGGGCATTACATCGAGAACGGTCAAGAGGTCATGCGGGTGATCCCCACTGCAGGTCCCGGAAATTTCGGGCTTTTGCCCAACGGCGTGTTCTGCATCCAGCAAGGTCGGGCCGATGTGATCGAGACCCTTCGTTATGAAGCGGCGCGCCCGGACTGTCGCCATGCCACGCAATCGGGTCCGATGTTGGTGATCGACGGGAATTTGCACCCAAGGTTCCTGGAGGACGGCACCTCGCGGTATATCCGGAACGGGGTTGGCACCTCCGAGGACGGCACGCGGGTGGTTTTCGCGATTTCGGACGCGCCGGTGACATTCCACGAATTCGGGCGCATCTTTCGCGATGACCTTGACCTGCCGCAGGCGTTGTTCCTGGACGGCCGCGTATCGCGCCTGCATGCTCCCGGGCTCAACCGGTCGGATTTCGGGCGCTGGATGGGTCCGATTCTGGGTGTGGTCGAAACGGTCGAGCCTTAGTGTATTGACCCTTCAGGGTTGCGGTGACGTCCCGACCGCTCTACGTCACTGCCTCGCAGGCAGAGGCACCGGAGGCCCCATGACACAGATGCTCAACACCCTGACGCAAGACTTGCTGCAGCGGGCCAAGGCCGCCGGCGCGGATGCCGCAGACGTGGTTGCCGTGACCGGCAATTCGGTCTCGATCGATGTG
Source organism: Marivita sp. (assembly GCF_020055675.1). GTDB lineage: Bacteria > Pseudomonadota > Alphaproteobacteria > Rhodobacterales > Rhodobacteraceae > Marivita. Next base: position 56,754 of record NZ_JAIPUS010000010.1, on the reverse strand, counting down.
CGCGGCGGCGCTTTGGAGCAGGCGGAGCGGTCCGAGTCCACGGACATCGGGTTGCGGGTCTTTGTCGGGCAGCGCGTGGCGAACGTGTCATCGTCGGATGTGCGGTCGGACAGCCTTGCGGTGATGGCCGAGCGGGCCGTTGCGATGGCGCGCGAAGCACCGGAAGACCCGCATGTCGGCCTGGCCGATCCGGCGCAATTGGCCGAGGACCGGTCTTTCGAGCGGCTGGAAATGTACGATCCCGCGCCCGAGCCGACGCCGGACGCGTTGGAGCGGGACGCGCGGGAGGCGGAAAGCGCGGCTCTCCAGGTGGATGGGATCACACAGGTTTCATCAGCCTCCGCCGCCTATGGGTCGCAGGACGTCTACCTTGCTGCAAGCAATGGGTTTTCTGGCGGATATCAGCGATCCTCACGCTCCACGTCCTGCGTGGCGATTGCGGGCACGGGAACCGGGATGGAGCGGGATTACGACGCGGATCAACGGATCTTCCAGTCGGATTTGCGGTCGGCGCAAGATATTGGCCGCACGGCGGCAGAGCGGACGCTGGAACGAATGAACCCGCGCAAGCCCAAGACCGGGGCCTACCCGGTGTTGTTCGACGAACGGATTTCATCGTCACTGATCGGGCATTTATTGATGGCGATCAATGGGGTTGCGATCGCGCGCAAATCATCCTGGGCGCTGGATTTATTGGGAAAAGAGGTCCTGCCAGGGCATCTGAGCCTGACCGAGGACCCGCACCGTGTCCGCGTTGCCGGGTCGCGCCCGTTCGACGCCGAAGGCTTGCCGACGCAAAAGCGCGATATCGTCAAGGACGGGGTGTTGACGGGATGGACGCTCGATCTGGCCACGGCGCGCAAGCTGGGACTGCAACCCACCGGGAACGCCGCGCGCGGGACCACCGCGGGGCCATCGCCCAGCGTGTCGAATATCGCTTTGACTCAAGGAGTTATGGACCGTGAAGGCCTGATTGCCGAGATGGGAACCGGGCTTGTCGTGACCTCGATGATCGGGTCCACGATCAACCCCAACACAGGGGACTATTCGCGCGGGGCAGCCGGCGTCTGGGTAGAGAATGGTGCGGTCGCCTACCCGGTGAGCGGTGTGACGATTGCGGGCAATCTTGTCGAAATGCTCAAGCAAATCACGCCAGCCAACGATGCACGCCCGTGGTTGAGCCGGGTTGTGCCATCGCTTCTGGTGGAAGGTCTGACGCTTGCTGGAGAATGATCTTGAACTTTTGATCGAGGCCGCAAGGGAGGCGGCCGAAATCGCCCTGTACCACAAGTCCAAGGGCTTGGAAGTCAACGAAAAACCTGGCGATGCCGGACCGGTGACGCAAGCGGATATCGCCGTGGACCGCGCCTTGCGAGACCGCCTGACCACGGCCCGGCCCGGCTATGGCTGGCTTAGCGAGGAAACGCCGGACAGCGCCGAGCGGCTGGTGCAGGATCGCTTGTTCATCGTCGATCCGATTGATGGCACCCGCAGTTTCGTGAAAGGAGAGCGCACCTGGGCGCATTCGCTGGCCGTGGTGGAGCATGGCGTCGTGACGCAGGGCGTGGTGTTTCTTCCAGAACTGGACTTGCTTTACGCGGCGGGCCTCTCGCAGGGGACGTTCCTGAATGAACAGCAGATAAGCCTTTCGCATAAAACAGATATTTCGGAAGCGCGCGTATTGGCGACCACGCCCAACATGGACCCCAAGCACTGGCGGGCGCCGGTTCCTGAGTTCGTACGTGCACACCGCCCGTCGCTGGCCTACCGGCTGTGCCTGGTCGCGCAGGGGCGGTATGATGCCATGCTGACGCTGCGGCCAAGCTGGGAATGGGACATCGCGGCAGGGGCGCTGATCCTGTCGGAAGCAGGCGCGAAAGTGACGGATCGGCAGGGAGTCGACCTGCGGTTCAACAACGCTGTGCCGCAGACAGCCGGGGTGCTTGGCGCGGCGCCCGATCTGCATGCCCAGATCGCGGCGAAGTTGGTGTATACCTGACCGCGCCGTACGGTTTGTACGGTTGAGCGGGGGCCGCTGTACGGGCCGGCATGCGACGCAGGGTGACATCCCGCCAAATCGCGCGGATTTGCCCCCAACCCTAACCGATGACACGACAGGGCATGTTCAACCGTACAAGGCGCGGCGCGGAGCCGTACGGTTTATTCGTACGGATTTGCCTTGCAGCCCGACATGAGAACATGCGGCCGGAACAATGGGCGCAAATACGGTGGGCGCAAAGGATGTCCCGCTTTGCGGATGTCCCGGCTTACACCACCTCGATGACGTCCTTGTCGATGGCGAGCATATAACCGCGGCGGGCGATATTCTTGATCAGCAACTCGCTGACCAGCTGGTTGCCCAACCCGTCGCGCAGGCGCTTGATCCGGGTGGCCCCGGCGGCTTCGTCGCAATCGGCTGCGGACTTGCCGGACACCATCGCTTCGATCTGGGCACCGGACAGCAGGTCGTCGTCCAGTCGCGCTTCGGCCAGAATCGAAATCGTCTCCATCATCGCATCGGTCAGCTTGAATCCCATCGTGTTCAGGTAGACGGTGTTTTCCTCCCGGCTGACGATGAGAGAGTTGACCTGGATCCCCGAGCGCTCGATCTGGGCCATGCGGCGATTGAGCATGACCAGCAACATGAGAAACACCAAGGCCGCGACCAGCATCGCGGTCGCAAAGATCAGCAGAACGAAAATCGCGGTGCGATACCCGGCCAGCGTGTCGGAGAATGCGGTGCCGGACTGGGCGAGGATCTCGAGCAGCTTGATTTCGGCCTGCGAGGTGAGGTCGTCGTTTTCGACGAAAATCCGCTCGACCCGCGCATTGAACGCGTTGCCATCGGGCAAGGTCAGAAACAGCACGATACCGGCCAGCAGCAGCAGGCCGACAATCACGCTGATCCCGATGGCCACGATCCGGGTGCCGGAGCGTCGCGCGTCAGTAGCGGAGGAAGTTCGATCCGGCACTGTCTTTCCTTTCGGCTAACCCGTCTTCGTCGAACACCGACACCACATTGAGCAATGTCCAGCCCGCTTGTGCAAGCCGGGTCGCAAGTTGCCGTTGCGCAGCGTTCACCGAACAGGGGCCCGAAATCTCGGCCACGCCATAATGCAAGCGCAGGGGATTGTCCTGTTTCGCCTTGTAATCGGCATAGCAATCGGCCTGAGCGGCGGCAGGTGCCAAGAGCGCGGCAAGGACGACAAAAGGAAAGACGTGTTTCATGGGTTCACCCTGCGGCGGCGCGCGGGGAAATTCAATAATGGTGCCGTGGTTATCGCATAACCGGGGCGCGTTATTGCCTGACGTGTCAAAGCTCGCCGAGATGGCAGATACAGGCGGCGGGGTGCAACCTCCCTGCCCTTTCAAAGCGCCCGGTGCGGCGCGTCACCGATCGAAAGGATGCCCTCTCATGTCACGCAAATTCATCGCAGCTGTCCTGGTTGTCGCCACCACCATCGCCACGTTTTCACCTGTCCCCGCAAAGGCGGCGTCCGAAGAGGATATCGCGCGGCTTTTGGCCGGGGCGGCGACGGTTTTCATCATCGGAAAGGCGATCCAGAATGCGCGCGACAGAGATCGGGACGACGACAAAGTCACGATCACGCGACACCCGCAAAAACCCCAGATCACACAATCGCAGAGCTATCCCAAAGTCGTGCCGCGCGGTCATGTGCCGGGCCGGCACAGGGCAGCCCTGCCCGCGCGCTGTGTGCGGCAGATCAAGGGCGGGCGTTTGAACCGCGTGGTCATGGGGCGCTGCCTTGAGCGAAACAATATCCGCCTGCGCAGCTTGCCCCGCGCCTGCAACATGACGGTGCAGACGCGGCGCGGCACGACACCGGCCTACGCCCTGCCGTGCCTTCGGCACAAAGGGTACAGCTTGGCGCGGCACTGACGCGGGCAGGCCGGCAAATGGCCTGTGGCCCTTGACCCTTTGCCCCTTGCGGGCATGACAGCCCCATCGTCATGCCCGCCTTTTCCTGTGCGGGTCATCCGCGGGGCGCCCGTGCGGCAAAATCGTGATTGCCCGGAACGGGGAACTCATTTGCAGAGTTGGTGGTTCAACTGCTATGCCTTTTCAGGTGTAAGAACGAGGTTTGGGGCGGATGACCAGGTTTGACCGCAGGATGTTGTGCGTGTGCCTTTTGGCTCTACCCGGCATGGGCGCCGCCCAAACGCTTGATCTGAATGTGTCCGGCGGGGGAGACGCGCTTCGCTCCGAGTTGAAGGACGCGATGTCCATGGTTGATCTGCTGGATACCGAGACCCCCACGCCACAAGCGCTTCTGGCTGCGGCGCAGACGGATTATGGGCGTCTGGTAGCGGCCATGTACGCGGCGGGACGCTTTGCCCCGGCGATTTCGATCACGATCGATGGCCGGGAAGCGGCCGGGATTTCGCCCTTCGAAGCGCCGGGCAACATTGATCAGATCCTTGTGCAGGTCGATCCGGGATCACGGTTCCGCTTTGGCCAGGCCGAGATCGCCCCCCTGGCCGAGGGAACCCGGATACCGGACAGCTTCCGCAGCGGTGCACGGGCCGGAACCCCACCGATCCGCACCGCAGTGGATGCCGGCATCACAGGCTGGCGCAACGCGGGTCACGCCAAGGCACGGCTGGTCAATCAGCGGATCACCGCCAATCACCCGGACCGGGAGCTGGACGTCAAGCTCGATCTGTCCCCCGGGCCACGTCTGCGGTTCGGGGATATCGGGGTGACGGGCAATGACACGATCCACGCCCGACGTATTCGCGAGATTGCCGGCATCCCGCACGGCGCGGTGTTCGATCCCGAAGAGATCGCGCAGGCCGAGCGCCGGTTGCGGCAGACCGGTGTGTTCAGTTCCGTCGCGATTTCAGAGGCGGAAACGGCGGAACCGGACGAAACGCTCGACCTGGACGTGCAACTGGCCGAACAGAAGCCACGGCGGTTCGGCTTTGGCGCCGAGGTTTCGACGCAAGAGGGCGGCAAGCTGACCGCCTTCTGGCTGCACCGGAACCTGTTTCAGGGCGCAGAGCGGCTGAGAGTCGACGCCGAGATTTCCGGGATCGGCACCGACGAGAACGATATCGACTACAAGCTGGGACTCACCTACGGGCGGCCTGCAACCTTTACGCCGGATACCGAATTTTACCTGAGCGCCTCGATCGAGCAATTGAACGAGCCGGGGTTCAGCAGCGATCAGGCAAGCCTTTCCTCGGGTTTGACGCATCGGTTTTCCGATGAGCTTACCGGGACGTTCGGGCTTGGCTATCGCTATATCGACACCGAGGACGCGTTCGGCGCGCGGGAGTTTCAACTGCTGACCGCCACCTTCGGTGCGAGCTACGATACGCGCAACGACACCCTCAACCCGACTGACGGATTTTACATCTCGGCGACCGGACTTCCGTTCCTTGGCCTGGACGACACCGAAAGCGGGGTGCAGGTCAGTTCGGATGCACGGGCTTATCTGGGGTTGGGTGAAGACGACCGTTTCGTGCTCGCAGGCCGGGCGCAGATCGGGTCGGTCTGGGGGCCGGACCTTGAAGGAACCGTGCCAGACTACCTGTTCTATTCCGGCGGCGGCGGCACGGTGCGGGGGCAACCTTACCAGTCGCTGGGCGTGACGGCCAACAATGGCGAATTCACCGGCGGCCAGAGCTTTGCCGCGGTTTCGGCGGAACTGCGCGCAAAGGTGCGCGGCAATATCGGCCTTGTCGGGTTCTACGATGCCGGCATGGTCACCGAAGACAGCGGCTTTGGTGGCGACAGCGACTGGCACGCAGGGGCCGGGATTGGCCTGCGCTACGATACCGGGATCGGTCCGATCCGGGTGGATGTGGCGACGCCGGTGACAGGCGATGACGCCGGCCAGGCCTATGAACTTTACATCGGTATTGGGCAGGCTTTCTGAGATGCGTTTCATTCTGACACTGCTGATGGTCCTATACTGGCCGCTGTCTGCGGCCGCCCAGGACAGCGAGGAAGACCCCGGCTATCTTGCCGGCCTGCTGCAGGACGCGCTGTCCGGCGCGGGCCGCGACGTGCGGATACGCGGTTTCCAAGGCGCGCTGTCGAGCGAAGCGTCCATCGCGCTTCTGTCGATCTCCGACGAGTCCGGCGAATGGTTCCGGGCCGAGAACGTGGAGCTTGACTGGACCCGCGCGGCCCTGTTGCGCGGGATCGTGGATGTCACCTCTTTCACCGCCGAAACGGTCGTCGTGTCGCGTGCGCCCGATGCCGGGACGGACGTGCCGAGCGCGGAAGCCGAACCGTTTTCCATTCCCGATCTTCCTGTCGAGATTCGCATCGAGGAATTCGCGCTGACCTCGGTTCAGCTTGGCGCTTCGCTGCTTGGAGAAGAGGCCGAATTCGCCGTCAACGGGTCAGCCACGCTGGATGACGGCGGCGGCGCGGTGCAGCTTGGTCTGAACCGTGTGGACGGCCAGCAGGCAGTGATCCAAGTGGCGGCGAGCTATGATCCATCGTCGCGACGATTGGCGGTCGATCTGACTGCCGAGGAAGCAGAAGGCGGGTTGGTTTCCAAGCGTGTCGGCATCCCCGGGGCGCCGTCGATTGCCCTGACCGTGGCGGGTGACGGGCAGATCGACGATTTCACGGCCGATCTGGAGCTGGCCACAAATGATGAGCCACGCATCACCGGGACTGTCGGAATTCTGGCCCCGGCGGACACGGGCGGTTTCGACCTCCAGGTCGATATAGACGGCGATCCGACACCGCTTTTGACGGAAGACAGGCGGGACTTCTTCGGCGACGACATCTCCCTGCAGGCGCGGGTCATTCGCGATGCGTCCGGGCGGACGGACGTGCCGCAGTTCGATCTCACCGCCAACACGCTGTCGCTAAGCGGCAGCGCGGAAGTATCTGAAAGCGGCTGGCTTGATGCGCTGGACGCCACGGGCCAGATTTCCAGCCCCGAGGGCGGTCCGGTTGTGTTGCCCTTTGGCGACGGCGACACGCAGGTGGCGTCGGTCACGTTCGATGCGGCGCTGAACGGCGATTTCACCTTCGATGCGCGGGTGTCGGACTTCGAAAACCCGGCCGCGACGCTGGATGTCTTGGCGCTGCAAGGCCGGGGCACGATCGACCAGAAGCGATTGGCCGAAGACGGGACACTCGGGCTGGACCTGTCCTTTGCCGCGAATGATCTTGCGCTGGCCGATCCCGACTTGGCCGAAGCCGTGGGCACGGACCTGTCAGGCCAGGCACGGGTCGATTACCGGAGCGGCCAGCCGCTTCGCGTCACCGGGATCGAAGCGGCGGGCGAAGATTATGGCCTGAACGGGACTGCGACCTGGACAGCGCAGGACGCGATGCCGCTGGCGCTGGACCTGACACTCGCGGCCGAACGGCTCGACCGGTTTTCAGCGGTGGCCGGGCGGCCCCTTGGCGGGCGGGTCGACATGCGGATCGACGGGGCGATTGCACCGGTCTCGGGCATGGCCGACATCGTGATCGACGGCACAACGGTGGGCGTGTCGATCGGCCAGGACATCGCGGATCGTCTTCTGGACGGTGTCGGATCGGCGCGGCTGGATGTGCGGCGCGACGAAACCGGGACCACGCTGCGCTCCGCGCGGGTCGCGACCTCCGCGTTGACCATGAGCGCGACCGGCAAGATCACGAGCGCCGACACGTCGCTGCGTCTTGACGGGCGGCTGGCCGATCTGGACAGGGTATTTCCGGGCGAAGCCGCTGGCGCCGCAGTTCTGGACGGAACGGTGCTGCTGAACGGTGCGACGCTGCGCAACATGGCCATTACGGCGGACCTTTCGAACGGGTCGCAAGCGGTGCGCCTGCCGTTTGCAGGCGGGATGGAGCTGGACAGCGGGACGGTCACGCTTGAAGCGACCGGCGGACCGGATGGACGCTGGGACGCGGATATCCGCGTCAACGACCTGGGATCGCCGCAAGTGTCGGCCGATGCGCTGTCGGTGCGCGGCACCGGGGCGATTTCGCAGACCGACAGTGGCGGGCTTGTGTCGGCGGACGGCGATCTGACAGTCGAAGGGACCGCAGTGCGGCTGGCCGATGATCGGCTCGCACAAGCGGTCGGCTCGACCCCGAGCGCCATGACACGGTTCAACTGGGTCCAGGCAGGCGAACGCCTGACGGTGCAGACGATCCGTTTGGACGCGGGAGCACTCGGTGCGACCGGGTCCGCCACGGTGACAGGGGCGCTGAGTGCCCCGGATGCGACATTTGACCTGTCGGTCGATGCAGGCAACCTTGCCCCCCTGTCGGCCCTGGCCGGTCAATCGTTGCGCGGGCAAGCGCGCGCCGACCTGCGCGGCTCTTACGAAGATGGCGGCACCTTCGATCTTTCGGGCAGCGGCCAAGGATCGGGTCTTGGCATCGGGAACCCGGTGGTGGACCAACTTTTGCGCGGCGTCACGCGGTTCGAGTTTGGCGCGGCCGGTCAGAACGGCACCCTGGACCGGTTGTCGGCACAGGTCCAGACCCCCGAGATCACTGCCCGGGCAAGCGGGCCGTTGAGCAACCTCGATATCTCTGCACGGCTCGCGAATGTCGGGCTAATTGCGCCGGATTTCGAAGGCGCGCTTGCCATGGATGGCAGCGTGCAGCAGCGCAGCGATGGATACGGCGTGGATGTGGCTCTGGATGGTCCCGGCGGCACCGCGCTGGCGGTTGATGGCGCGGTCACCAATGCCGGCAGGGCCAACCTGCAAGTCGACGGGACCGCCCCGCTTGGCCTTGCCAATGTCTTCATCGCGCCGCGCAGGCTGAACGGTCGGGCCGATCTGGACCTGACGATGTCGGGTCCCTTGGCGCTGACCAGCCTGTCGGGCACGATCACGCCGCGCGGCGCGGAACTGAGCGCCCCCACGCTGGGCATCACCCTGACGCCGATCGAGGGGCAGATACGGCTGGCAGGTGGTGCGGCGCAGATCGCGTTGTCGGCACCGGGCAATCACGGCGGATCGGTCGATGTGAACGGGCGCCTGGGACTGGATGGCTTTGATGCCAACCTGACAGCGACGCTGAACCGGTTCGGCATTCGCGATGTGGACCTTTATGACTCAAGCGTCGATGGCACCGTCAACCTGACCGGGCCGATAGGCAGGTCGCTTTTGATCAGCGGCGATCTGCAACTCAACGAGACCGAAATCAAAGTGCCCGAATCGGGGGTGACGGCGCTGGCGGATATTCCGCCGGTCAATCATCTGGGCGCGACGCGTCCGGTGATGCGCACGCTGGATCGCGCCGGGCTGGGGGACGCGCCCCCGACCTCCGGCGCGGAACCGCAACGCAGCGGTCCGTCGTCGACCCGCCTGGACCTGACGCTGCGCGCGCCGGGGCAGGTGTTTGTCCGGGGGCGCGGGCTGGATGCCGAGCTTTCGGGGCTGCTGCGGCTCACCGGGCCAACATCGGACATCATTCCGCAGGGCGGTTTCGAACTGGTGCGCGGACGTCTGGATATCCTGAACCAGCGGTTCACGCTGGACGAGGGGCGCATCCAGTTGAGCGGCAGTTTCAACCCGGTGCTGCGCTTTGTGGCCGCGACCGAGGCGAACGGGATCACGGTGCGCATCATTCTGGACGGGCCCGCGTCATCGCCCGACATCACCTTCAGCTCCAGCCCCGAATTGCCGGAGGACGAGGTTCTGGCGCAGCTTCTTTTCGGGCGGGATTTGTCGAACCTGTCGGCGCTTCAGGCGCTGGAACTGGCCAACGCGGTGGCCACGCTGGCCGGCCGCGGCGGTGGCGGGATCCTGTCAGGGCTGCGCAACAGCTTCGGTCTGGATGATCTGGACGTCACGCAAACCTCGGAGGGCGAAACGGCGGTGCGCGCAGGAAAATACATTTCCGACAACGTCTATTCGGATATCGTCGTGGAAAGCGGCGGCCAGACAGAGATCAACCTGAACCTTGACGTGACATCGGACATCACGGCGCGGGGCAGTACCGACACAACCGGGAATTCATCTGTCGGGGTCTTTTTCGAAAGGGATTACTGAGGTTTCAGCCCGGTGCGGGGCGCACCGCGTCCAGCGGGTCTGAGGGTGTTTTTCGTGGTGTTGACGATGCGGGAACGAATCCCCTTGCGGAACCGGGATACGCTGCGTATATCCAAGCCAATAGCGGCGTGTCGGTTTCGGCCTTCACCCACCGAATTCTTCGACGGGCCGCGCGCCCGTTTTTTTGTGTCTGGAGAGTAAGCATCAATGTCTGACCTGATCGCAAAAGCCGCGATGGACCGTCGTCTGGCCGAGATCATCACCCCTGTCATCGAGGACATGGGGTTCGAGCTCGTGCGGATCCGGTTGATGGGCGGCAAGACATCGACCTTGCAGATCATGGCAGAGCGCCCGGATGGCGGGATCGAAGTGGATGAATGTGCCGCGATCAGCACCGCCGTGAGCGCGACGCTGGATGTCGAGGACCCGATTCTTGATACCTACACGCTGGAGGTATCATCGCCGGGGATCGACCGGCCTTTGACCCGGCTCAAGGATTTCGAGACGTTCGAGGGCTACGAAGCCAAGCTGGAAACCTCCGAGCTGATCGACGGGCGCAAACGCTTCAAGGGTGTGCTGGCCGGTGTCGAGGAGGACGAGGTGCTGGTCAACCTGGACGAGGGCACGATCGGGCTGAACTTCGACTGGCTCTCGGATGCCAAGCTGGTTCTGACCGAGGAGCTGATCAAGGAAATGCTGAAGGCACGCAAGGCGCAAGGCTTTGACGAGACCAATTTTGACGACGTGATCGAGGCCGAAGGGCCCGAAGAGGAGTAAAGCGCATGGCAATCACATCAGCCAACCAGTTGGAACTGTTGCAAACCGCCGAAGCGGTGGCGCGTGAAAAGATGATCGACCCCGGTCTCGTGGTCGAGGCGATGGAAGAGAGCCTCGCCCGAGCGGCCAAGTCGCGTTACGGATCCGAGATGGACATTCGCGTGGCGATCGATCGCAAGACGGGCCGTGCCGACTTTACCCGCGTGCGCACGGTAGTCGAAGAAGAAGAGCTCGAGAATTACCAGTCCGAGATGACCACCGAGCAAGCCAAACAGTATTTCCGGGCGCCGAAAGCGAACCAGAACGCGGTCTGGCTGCGCGAGTCCAGGCCGGTCGAGGACTTCACCGGCAGCCCGCAGATCGGCGATGAGTTCATCGAGGAAGTGCCACCGGTGGAGATGGGCCGGATTGCCGCGCAATCCGCCAAGCAGGTGATCCTGCAAAAGGTGCGCGAAGCCGAGCGGGACCGCCAGTTCGAGGAATTCAAGGATCGCGCGGGCACCATCATCAACGGTGTGGTCAAGCGCGAGGAATACGGCAACGTCATCGTCGATGTGGGCCGGGGCGAAGGCATCCTGCGCCGCAACGAGAAGATCGGCCGCGAGAGCTATCGCAACGGCGACCGGATTCGCTGCTACATCAAGGATGTGCGCCGCGAGACGCGCGGGCCGCAGATCTTCCTGTCGCGCACAGCGCCGGAATTCATGGCCGAGCTTTTCAAGATGGAAGTGCCGGAGATCTACGACGGAATCATCGAGATCAAGGCTGTGGCCCGCGATCCGGGATCGCGCGCGAAGATCGCAGTGATTTCCTATGACGGGTCGATCGACCCCGTCGGCGCCTGCGTCGGGATGCGCGGCAGCCGCGTGCAGGCCGTCGTCAACGAGCTTCAGGGCGAAAAGATCGACATCATCCCGTGGAACGAGGACGTGCCGACATTCCTCGTGAACGCATTGCAGCCCGCCGAGGTGAGCAAGGTCGTTCTGGACGAGGAGGCCGAGCGGATCGAGGTTGTTGTTCCCGATGAACAACTGAGCCTTGCAATCGGGCGTCGCGGCCAGAACGTGCGTCTGGCCTCGCAGTTGACAGCGCTCGATATCGATATCATGACCGAGGAAGAAGAATCGGCCCGCCGCCAGAAGGAATTCGAAGAGCGCACGAAGCTCTTTGTCGAAACACTCGACCTGGACGAGTTCTTTGCGCAATTGCTGGTTTCCGAAGGGTTCTCCAACCTTGAAGAAGTGGCCTACGTCGAATTGGACGAGCTTCTGGTCATCGACGGCGTCGATGAGGACACAGCCGCAGAGCTTCAGACCCGTGCACGCGAAAACCTTGAGGCGCAGGCGCAAAAGGCGCTGGACAATGCCCGTGAACTGGGGGCCGAGGACAGCCTGGTCAACTTTGACGGGCTGACGCCGCAGATGATCGAAGTCCTGGCACAGGATGGCGTGAAAACGCTGGAAGATTTCGCGACCTGCGCGGATTGGGAACTGGCCGGCGGCTGGACCACCGTGGATGGCGAACGGCACAAGGACGATGGCCTGCTCGAACCGTTCGAGATGTCTCTTGAAGAAGCGCAGCATCTTGTGATGACCGCGCGGGTTCTTCTGGGCTGGGTCGACCCGACCGAGCTTGAGACCGACGAGGAGGGCGACGACGCCCCCGATGAGGAAATGGCAGACGCGCAGGCCTGACCTGTGCGCACCCAGGGAGGGTGACACCGAACGTGACACGCGGCGGCAAAGACAAGGATCGGGAGACCGGACCAGAGCGCAAATGCATTGCGACGGGAGAAGTGCGCCCGAAATCCGCGCTGTTGCGGTTTGTCGTCGGGCCGGAAGACACGCTCTACCCCGATCTGGCGGGCAAACTGCCCGGTCGGGGGCTTTGGGTGACGGCGACGCGCCCTGCCCTTGAAACGGCGATAAAAAAGAACATGTTTCACCGCGCAGCCCGAAAGCAACTCCGGGTGCCAGAGACGCTTGTTCAGGATATCGAGCATCAGCTTGCGCGACGTGTCGTCGATCTGATAAGTTTAAGCAGAAAATCCGGCCAGGCCGTTTCCGGCTACGAGAAAGTCAAGGACACCCTGTCAAAGGAAACCGCCGAAGTCCTGTTGCAGGCCGAAGACGGATCAAGCCGCGGGAAGTCCAAACTCAGCACCCCGCACTACGGCCATTACATTGGTTGGCTTACGGCAAACGAGCTTGGAATGGCTTTTGGGCGACAAACTGTGATACACGCCGCGCTTGGTGCTGGTGGACTCACGCAACGTGTTGTAGAGGAAGCTCAAAGATTGAAGGGCTTTCGCATCGGAACGTCCGATGCAGTGACAGCGGCAGCGGCTGCTGGGAAGGAAAAAAGAGCTAAATGAGCGATAACGACGGCAAAAAGACTTTGGGTTTGCGCGGCGGTCCCAGATCCGGGAACGTGAAGCAGAGCTTTAGCCACGGGCGAACCAAAAACGTCGTGGTGGAAACCAAGCGCAAGCGCGTTGTGGTACCAAAGCCCGGCGCGCCCCAATCCGCAGCGGGCAGCGCGGCCACGTCGGCGATGAGCGCCACGGGAAGCAAGCGACCCGCGGGGATTTCCGATGCGGAGATGGAACGCCGTCTGAAGGCGTTGCAGGCGGCCAAGGCGCGCGAGTCCGAAGAGGCGGCGCGGCGCGAAGCCGAGGAAAAAGCCCGCGCCGAAGAGCGCGAGCGGATGCGTGCCGAAAAAGAGGCCAAGGAGCGCGAACAGCGCGAGGCTGAAGAGCGCGCCAAGCAAAAGGCCGAAGAAGAGCGCAAAGCCCGCGAGGCTGCCGAAGCGGCCAAGCAAGCTCCGGAGCCAAGCGCGGCCCCGGCGGCGCGGCAGCAGCCCTCGGATGGGGGCGGTGGGCAGAAGCCCGCGCAAGCCACGCCTCGCAAGACCGACAAGGATCGCAATGATCGCGGGCGCCGCCGCAACGACGACAGCGGTCGCCGCTCGGGCAAGCTGACGCTCAACCAGGCGCTTGGCGGTGAAGGCGGACGTCAGAAATCCATGGCCGCGATGAAGCGCAAGCAAGAGCGTGCGCGCCAGAAAGCCATTGGCGGAAACCAACCGCGCGAAAAGGTCAAGCGCGATGTCAAGCTGCCCGAGGCGATCACGGTGGCAGAACTGGCCAACCGGATGGCGGAGCGTGTGGGCGATGTCGTCAAGTCGTTGATGAACAGCGGCATCATGGCGACCCAGAATCAGAGTATCGACGCCGATACAGCCGAGCTGATCATCGAGGAGTTCGGCCACACCGTGACCCGTGTTTCGGACGCGGACGTGGAGGATGTGATCAAGGAAATCGAGGACGCGGAGGAAGATCTGCAACCCCGCCCGCCGGTCATCACGATCATGGGCCACGTCGACCACGGCAAGACGTCGTTGCTCGACGCGATCCGGGAAGCCAACGTCACCTCTGGCGAGGCGGGCGGGATCACGCAGCATATCGGCGCCTACCAGGTCAAGGCGAAGGATGGCACGATTCTGTCCTTTCTCGACACACCGGGGCACGCGGCCTTTACATCCATGCGGTCCCGTGGCGCACAAGTGACGGACATCGTCGTGCTTGTGGTTGCTGCCGATGACGCGGTGATGCCACAGACCATCGAGGCCCTGAACCACGCGAAAGCGGCGCAGGTGCCGATGATCGTGGCGATCAACAAGATCGACAAGCCCGAAGCGAACCCGACGAAGGTCCGCACGGATCTTCTGCAACATGAAGTGGTTGTGGAAGAGATGTCGGGCGATGTGCAGGACGTCGAAGTGTCGGCGGTCAGCGGCAAGGGTCTTCCGGAACTGCTGGAAGCGATCGCGCTTCAGGCCGAAATCCTCGAACTCAAGGCAAACCCGAACCGGGCTGCCCAGGGTGCGGTGATCGAGGCACAACTTGACGTCGGCCGTGGTCCCGTCGCGACCGTTCTTGTGCAGAACGGCACGTTGCGCCAGGGCGACATCTTTGTGGTCGGCGAACAATACGGCAAGGTTCGCGCGCTCATCAACGACAAGGGCGAGCGGGTCAAGGAAGCCGGGCCGTCAGTGCCGGTCGAGGTGTTGGGCCTGAATGGCACGCCCGAGGCGGGTGACGTTCTCAACGTGACCGAAACCGAAGCGCAGGCGCGCGAGATCGCGGAATACCGCGCCAATGTCGCCAAGGAAAAGCGCGCGGCAGCGGGTGCGGCAACGACCCTCGAACAGCTTATGCAGAAGGCCAAGGAAGCCGAGGACGTGTCCGAGCTTCCGATCCTTGTCAAAGCGGATGTGCAGGGCTCTGCCGAGGCCATCGTTCAGGCGATGGAGAAGATCGGCAACGACGAGGTGCGCGTGCGTGTGCTTCACTCCGGCGTCGGTGCGATCACCGAGACCGATATCGGGCTGGCCGAGGCTTCGAATGCGCCGGTCATGGGCTTCAACGTGCGGGCCAATGCGTCGGCGCGGAACACGGCGAACCAGAAGGGTGTGGAGATTCGCTATTACAGCGTGATCTATGACCTTGTGGACGACGTAAAAGCCGCGGCATCGGGCCTGTTGAGCGCCGAGATCAAGGAAACCTTCATCGGGTATGCGGAGATTCGCGAAGTCTTCAAGGTGTCGAATGTGGGCAAGGTTGCAGGCTGTCTTGTTACTGAAGGCATTGCCCGCCGCAGCGCCGGTGTGCGCCTGTTGCGCGACAACGTCGTGGTTCACGAAGGCACGCTCAAGACGCTCAAGCGCTTCAAGGACGAAGTTGCCGAGGTTCAGTCCGGTCAGGAATGCGGTATGGCCTTTGAAAATTACGAAGACATTCGCCAGGGCGATGTGATCGAGATTTTCGAGCGTCAGGAAGTCGAACGCGTCCTGGAGTAAGGGGCGCGACCATCACAAAAGCCATTATAAAAGAAAGGGCAGCGATTTCGCTGCCCTTTTTCTTTCAGGTGTTTCAGGAGCCTCAAGCAGACGTTGCGACAGGCGCGCCTGTAAAAACGCGGTTTCCCACGCGAACGCAGATGCGCCCATCCGGCAAGGTCCGTTCAAGGACGCCCTGCACCGATATATAGCTTCCGATGAGTATTGTTTTCAGCACGCCAAATCTCCCCCAAGGCTTGACTGGTCTTTTGTAGAATTTTGCGAAGATCTTTGCCAGTGCGAAAATTCGCCTGACACAACTTTTACATGCGTCTGCCGCGACCGGGCATTCGGGCCCACGGGTCTGCCCCCCCTAAAGCCAATCGCGCAAGATCGGGATGAGCGGGATGTCGGCGGGCGGCATCGGATACTCGCGAAGGCGGTTTGCGCGCACCCATTTGAGCGCCTGTCCTTCCCGCGATTCGGGGACGCCATTCCATTTGCGGCAGGCAAAAAGCGGCATCAGCAGGTGAAAATCAGCATAGCCATGCGACGCAAAGGTCAGCGGTGCAAGGCAGCTTTGCCATGTGTCGATGCCAAGCTCTTCGTGCAATTCCCGAATCAGGGCGTGCTCCGGGGTCTCGCCCGGCTCTACCTTGCCGCCCGGAAATTCCCAAAGACCGGCCATGGATTTGCCTTCGGGGCGTTGCGCCAGAAGGATGCGGCCATCCGGGTCGATCAGCGCGACAGCAGAGACAAGAACGATCTTCATGCGCTCAGGACCGGTAATCGGCGTTGATCGAAATGTAGCCGTGGGTCAGATCGCAGGTCCAGACGGTGGCGGCGCCAGAGCCCATGCCAAGGTCGATGGTGATGGTGATATCCTGCTCTTTCATCAACGCCGCCCCCTGTTCTTCCTGGTAATCGGGGTCGACCCACCCATTGCTCGCCACCTTCACATCGCCAAAGGAGATGCTGAGCGCGTCGCGATCGGCAGCTGCGCCGGATTTGCCAATCGCCATCACTATACGGCCCCAGTTGGGGTCCTCGCCCGCGATCGCCGTCTTGACCAGCGGGGAGTTGGCGATGGCCAAGGCGTGGGTCTTGGCGTCGGAGGGGCTGAGCGCGCCGGTGACGGTGATTTCAACGAATTTCGTCGCACCTTCGCCATCGCGCACGACCTGCTGCGCAAGGTCGAGCATGACGCTGTGCAGCCCGTCCCGGAAGGCTGTGCCCTCCGCAGGCACCGGGACATCCGACGCGCCCGTGGCGGCCACCAGAAGCGTGTCAGAGGTGGACGTGTCGCTATCGACGGTAATGCAATTGAACGTCATTTCATTGAGCGCGGAGACGAGTTTCTGCAAGTCGTCTTGCGCGATGCGGGCATCCGTGAAGATGTAGACCAGCATCGTTGCCATATCCGGGGCGATCATACCGGAGCCCTTGGCGATGCCAGCGATCCGGACCGGCCCACCGGGCAGATGGACGGTGGTTGTCGCCGCCTTGGCGAAAGTGTCGGTTGTCATGATCGCGCGGGCGGCGTCGGGCAAACCGGTTTCGTCCAGATTGTCATGGAGGCCCCGCACCGCAGCAGTGATGCGGTCATGCGGCAGGCGTTCGCCGATCACGCCGGTGGCACCGGTAAACACGCGCGTGGCCGGCAGGCCCGAGACCTCTGCCACTGCGGCGCATATGGCGCGGACGGAATCATCCCCGGCCCTGCCGGTGAAGGCGTTGGAGTTGCCGGAGTTGACAAGGATTGCCGCGCCGTTTTCGTCGGAGAGGCGAATTTTTTCCTGGCAATCCAGAACATTGGCCGACCGCGTGGCGGATTTGGTGAAGACCCCGGCGATCACCGAACCGGGGTCCAGAAGGGCAAGCATCACGTCGGAGCGCCCAACATATTTGACACCCGCAGCCGTCGTCGCAAAGCGCGCGCCGCCGATCGCGGGAAGATCCGGAAATCGGGCCGGAGCCAGCGGCGACACAGACGTGATCTTGGCCAAGCTTATTCCTCCAGCAATTCGAGATTGCTGAGAACGGAGGTATCCACCTCTTCCTTGGCAGTGCGGGTCACATCGGCGTTGCTGGTCAGCTCTTGGATCTTGCTGGCGACAAGCTCCTGGCTGAGCTTGGTTTCGATCTCTTCGCGCACCTCTTCGAGGGCCGGGGCCGCCTTGTCGCGCGTTTCGTTGAGCATGATGACGTGCCAGCCGAACTGGGTCTGCACCGGTTCGGAAATTTCGCCGACTTCCATGTCCTGAACCGCGGCCTCGAATTCGGGGACCATCATGCCGGCGCCGAACCACCCCAGCTCACCCCCGTTGGGACCCGAGGGACCTGTGGATTTCGCGCTCGCCACTTCGGCAAAATCGGCACCATCGTTCAATTGCTCGACGACGGTGGCGGCCTCTTGCTCGGTCTCGACGAGGATATGCGATGCGTTGAATTCCACGCCCGAATCACTTTCGGCGTATTGGTCTTCATAGGCTTGCCGGATCGCTTCATCGGTGACGCCCTCCGCCACAAGCCCTTTGATCACCTGTGCCGCGAGCAGTGCGCGGCGTTCGTTTTCAAGCGCCAACTGGATCCGGCGATTTTCTTCGTCGGTGTCCTGCTGGCTGAGGACTGTCTGCTGCACGATCTGGTCAAGGATGCCGTCCCAGAGCACTTCGTCCGGCAGCTCTTGGTATTGCTGCGGCAAGGACCCGCGCACCATGAGCATGTGACCCAGCGTGACATCCGTGCCGTTGACCGTCGCCACCACGGAATCGGCAGTCAGGGACTCTTGCGCCTGAACCGGGAGCGCCAGCATCAGGGCAACGGCGCCTGCGGACAGTTTCGTGCGGAGATTCGTCATGTTTGGTCCTTTCAGAGCCCCGCCCGCAGACGCGGCAACATTGACAGTGTATTTCCCTGACCTTACATCGCGACAAGGCTCTGCAAGGCCAGCGTTCTCCTGTGACATATGGGCTGTGTGCGAGGCGGGCAAGCAGATGCCGCACACGAAGACGTCAAAGCTGAAAGAGAGACATGCTGGGATTTGGTAAAGTCGCACGATCCGTGTTCGGAACGCCGAACGACCGCAAAGTCAAGGCGACGCGCCCGCTGATCGACAAGATCAATGCGCTTGAGGCAGACTTCGAAAAGCTTGACGATGCGAAGCTGATCGAGAAAACAGCCGAATTGAAAGCGCGCCACGCCAATGGCGAAGCGCTCGATTCGCTGTTGCCCGAAGCCTTTGCCAATTGCCGCGAAGCCGCCAAGCGCGCGCTGGGTCTGCGGGCCTTTGACGTGCAGCTCATGGGCGGAATTTTCCTGCACCAGGGCAATATCTCTGAAATGAAGACCGGCGAGGGCAAGACGCTGGTCGCGACTTTCCCGGCCTATCTGAACGCCCTGACCGGACGCGGCGTGCATATCGTGACGGTGAACGATTACCTAGCCAAACGCGACAGCGAATGGATGAGCAAGGTCTATGGGGCCCTCGGGCTGACCACCGGGGTGGTCTATCCGCGCCAGCCGGAAGATGAGAAGCAGGCAGCCTATGCCAGCGATATAACCTATGCCACGAACAACGAGCTGGGTTTTGATTACCTGCGCGACAACATGAAATCCGAGCTGAACCAGATGAACCAGCGCGATCATTTCTTTGCCATTGTCGACGAGGTCGATTCGATCCTGATCGACGAGGCCCGCACGCCGCTGATCATCTCGGGCCCGGCACAGGACCGCAGCGATCTGTATGTCGCGATCGACAAGATCATTCCGTTGCTGACGGACGAGCATTTCACCATCGACGAAAAGACCCGCAACGTGACCTTCACCGACGAGGGCAACGAGTTCCTCGAACAGACGCTGGTCGAGCATGGGCAACTGCCGGAGGGGCAATCGCTTTACGACCCCGAAAGCACGACCATCGTTCACCACGTGAACCAAGGCCTGCGGGCGCACAAGCTCTACCAGAAGGACAAGGATTACATCGTCCGCGATGGCGAAGTTGTTCTGATCGACGAATTCACCGGACGCATGATGTCCGGGCGCCGCCTGTCCGAAGGTCTGCACCAGGCGATCGAGGCCAAGGAAGGCTGTGACATCCAGCCCGAGAACGTGACGCTGGCAAGCGTGACCTTCCAGAATTATTTCCGGCTTTACGAAAAGCTCTCGGGCATGACCGGCACCGCCGTGACGGAAGCGGATGAATTTTCCGAGATTTACGGTCTGGGTGTGGTCGAAGTGCCGACGAACCGCCCGATCGCGCGGATCGACGAGGACGACAAGGTCTACCGCACGGCGCAGGAAAAGTTCGACGCCATCGTGGCCGAGATCAAGGAAGCACACGAAAAGGGCCAGCCGGTTCTGGTGGGCACCACGTCGATCGACAAATCCGAGATGCTGAGCCAGCTGCTGACGCAGGCCGGATTGACCCACAACGTTCTGAACGCGCGCCAGCACGAACAGGAAGCGCAGATCGTGGCCGATGCCGGCAAGCTGGGTGCGATCACGATTGCCACCAACATGGCCGGGCGCGGCACCGACATCAAACTGGGCGGCAATGTCGAGTTCCAGATCATCGAAGCGATCGCGGCCGATCCCGAGGGCGACCCCGAAGCGATCCGGACCCGGATCGAAAAGGAACACGAGGCCGACGAAAAGGCCGTGATCGAAGCGGGAGGTCTTTTCGTTCTGGCCACCGAACGGCACGAAAGCCGCCGCATCGACAACCAGTTGCGCGGCCGGTCGGGCCGTCAGGGCGATCCGGGGCGGTCGTCCTTTTTCCTGTCGCTGGACGATGACCTGATGCGCATCTTCGGGTCCGAACGTCTGGACAAGGTGCTGTCGACGCTGGGCATGAAAGACGGCGAGGCGATCGTGCACCCGTGGGTGAACAAATCACTGGAGCGCGCGCAGGCCAAGGTCGAGGGACGCAACTTCGACATCCGCAAGCAGCTGCTCAAGTTCGACGACGTGATGAACGATCAGCGCAAGGTGATCTTCAGCCAGCGCCGCGAAATCATGGAAGCGCAGGACTTGGCAGAGATCACGCAGGACATGCGCCACCAGGTGATCGATGATCTGGTGCACACGCATATTCCGCCCAAGTCCTATGCCGACCAATGGGACACCCAAGGTCTGCAAGAGCAGGTCAAGGAGCTTGCCGGGGTTGATGCCCCCGTCGTCGCCTGGGGAGACGAAGAGGGCGTCGATGCCGACGTGATCCGGGAACGGCTCGAAGACGCATCAGACACCATGATGACCGAAAAGACCGAGGCGTTCGGGTCGGACACCATGCGCCAGATCGAAAAGCAGGTTCTGCTCCAGACCATCGACAGCAAGTGGCGCGATCATCTTCTGACGCTGGAACATCTGCGGTCCGTCGTGGGCTTTCGGGGCTATGCGCAGCGCGATCCTCTGAACGAATACAAGTCCGAGGCGTTCCAGCTTTTCGAATCGATGCTCGACAGCCTGCGCGAGGACGTGAGCAAGCAGTTGGGCCAGGTGCGTCCGATGACCGAGCAAGAGCAGAAGGCCATGATGCAGCAGCTTGCCGCCCAACGGGCCTCCTTGTCCCAAGCCGCCGAAGCCGCGACACCGGAACAGGGTCCGGCGCCGGGGCACCCCGAGAAAGCGGCTGACGGGTTCGACGAGAACGATCAGACAACATGGGGCAATCCGGGCCGGAACGATCCCTGCCCCTGTGGGTCGGGCAAGAAATTCAAGCATTGTCATGGGCGGCTGACCTAGCATCTTGTGGCGCCTTTGCCACAATGGCGTCGCAAAGTGACCCAACCGCTGCCCTAGGCATACCCGAATCCTCCGCCAGACAAATGGATGCAGTGTCTGCACCAGGAGTCTGTCATGGACCGAAAAAAATCCCGGCTTGTCGCCATTGGAACGATTGCCACAGCATTGGGTATCGGCGGGGCCATGCAATACCTGCCGACACCGGGCGGCCCGGCAAAAGCGCAAGCTCCTTTGGAAGTGTCGGACGTACAGGAGGTGTCCTCGATACCGCGCGGCATCCTCCCCGAGGACCGGCCCGGGCCGGCAGAGCTTCCGGCCGCCGTGGTTTCCACCGAAACCGCCCCTGTCCAAGAACCCGAATTCTCGCCGCCCAGAGCGCCGGATGACACCGGCTTTGCCTGCGATGTGGACATGACGGCGACCCCGGCCGCCGGCGCAATGATGACGGTCAGGATCGAAGCCCCCTGCCACGGCAGCGAACGCGTGACGCTGCATCACAGCGGGCTGATGTTCACCGAACTGATGCAGCCGGATGGCACTGTGCAGGTCGATGTGCCCGCGCTGGACGAGACCGCGCTGGTGATCGCGTCGTTCATGGATGGCGGCGGGGCCGTTGCGCACACGGAGGTGACATCCGTGCCCTTCTATGACCGGGTTGTGCTGCAATGGCGCGGCGCCGCCGGGCTCCAGCTTCATGCGCGCGAGTTTGACGCGGAATACTTTTCCGACGGCCATATCTGGCAGGGGTCGGGCGCGCTGCCGGCCCGCGCGGCCAGCGGCACCGGTGGCTTTCTGACCAAGCTGGGGTCAGCCGATGCGCCCGATCCCTTGCTGGCCGAGGTCTATACCTTTCCGACCGGGATGATCGATGCCGATGGCACCGTCGCCCTGACGGTCGAAACCGAGATCCTGTCGTCGAATTGCGACCGCGTCGTTGAGGCACAAACCCTGGAGATTCGCGGTGAACGCGACCTTGTCTCCAAGGAGCTGACCATCGACGTGCCCGGCTGTGACGCGGTGGGCGATTTCTTGATGTTGAAAAATATTGTGGAAGACCTGACAATCGCTACAAAATAAGCGGCGGGTTCGAGGCTCTTCATGAAACATCTCCGTGCGGCGCTCTGGGCCGCACTTTTTCTCGGTGTAACCTGCGCCGCAGCCGGGGCAGATGATATCACCTTGACCTCGCGCGATGGGGCGATCGAATTGTCGGGCACGCTCTTGGGCTTTGACGGGCAATTCTACCGGGTCGAGACGCAATACGGCGAACTGACGGTCGATGGATCGGGGGTTCAATGCGACGGGCCGGGATGCCCGTCGCTGACAGATTTCGTCGCGCAGCTTTCCATTTCCGGCTCATCAACCATTGGCGACGTGCTGATGCCCGCGCTGGTTGAAGGGTTCGCCCTGCAAAACGGGTTACGGGCGGAGCGGATCACGCAGGATTCAGCCCATTTCGAATATGTCCTGTCCCGCAGGGATGACGCCACAATCGTTGGGCGCTTCCAGTTTCGCGTGTCGAGTACCGATGAGGGGTTCGCCGATCTTCTGGCAGACGAGGCGGATCTTGTCATGGCCCTGCGCGAGATTCGGCGTGGTGAACTGGCATTGGCCGCCGAAGTCGGGCTGGGCCAGTTGGACGATGTAAACCGCAGCCGGGTTCTGGCGCTTGATGCGATGACGGTGATCGTGTCGCCGGTGAACCCGGTCTCCGCGATATCGGTATCCGACCTGTCGCGCATTCTGTCCGGCGAGATCGACAATTGGCGCACATTGGATGGACCGGATGCGCCGATCACGCTCCATCTGCGCGATGCGCAGTCCGGGATCGCACAGGCGGTGGAAGATCGGGTTCTCAAGCCGGCGCGCCTGACGCTTGCCGACACCGTGGAGCGCCACAGGACCAATACCGCGCTGGCGCAAGCGGTCGCGGGCGACCAGCTTGGTATCGGGGTGGCGAGCTTTTCCGAGATCGGAAACAGCAAGCCATTGGCGCTGACCGGACCCTGCGCGTTCAAGCTGCGCGCCAATCGCCTGTCGATCAAGACCGAGGATTACCCGCTGACCGCGCCGATGTTCCTTTATGTCCCGGCCCGGCGGTTGCCCAAGCTGGCGCGCGATTTCCTGTCTTACACGCGAACGGGGCCCGCCCAGATCATCACGAGGCGCGCCGGGTTCGTCGACCAGGCGCCCGAGGAGATCGCGCTGAATGCCCAGGGCGACCGCTTCGCCAATGCGATCCGTGTGGCCGACGGGCCGGATGGGCTGGCCGAATTGAAGCGGATGGTCGGGACGCTGACCCCGTTGCGGCGGTTGTCGACCTCTTTCCGGTTCGAACCGGGCGCAGCGCGGCTCGATGCGCAATCGCGGTCGAACGTTCAACAATTGGCCCATGCGGTGGAAGCCGGCGTCTATGACGGGCGTCAGATGATCTTTGTCGGCTTTTCCGACGGCCAGGGGCCAGCGACGGGCAATCTGGAGATCGCTGCCCGGCGCGCACAAGCGGTGCGGCAGGCGATCGAAGCGGAGGTAGAGGCCTCGCATCTGTCGCATGTGCAGTTTTCCACGGATGCCTTTGGTGAGGCGATGCCCATGGCCTGTGACAACGCGCGTTGGGGTCGGCAGGTGAACCGCAGGGTCGAGGTTTGGGTGAGGTAGGCTCCGATTTTACGCGACATGCCTTACAGATAGCCTTCGGATTTGAAGCTTACCTCGCTCGATTTTCCGACGACAAGGTGGTCATGTATCACGATACCGACCGTGTCGCAGGCGCGGGCTATCTGGTCGGTCATGTCGATATCGGCGCTGGACGGTGTTGGATCGCCAGATGGGTGGTTGTGGACAAGGATCAGCGCGGACGCGTTGAGTTCCAGGCCCCGTTTGACCACTTCGCGCGGGTAAACGGGGACATGATTGACCGTGCCAGTGGATTGGATTTCGTCGGCAATCAGGATGTTCTTGAGATCGAGGAAGAGGATGCGGAACAGTTCGGTTTCGCGGTGGGACATGGTCACGCGGCAATATTCCAGCAGGGCCGCCCAGCTTGAAATCACCGGCCGTTTGAGCACCCGGCCGCGCGACATACGGTGGGTTGCCGCTTCGATCAATTTCAGGTCACAGGCGATCCTGGGCCCGACGCCCTCTACGTCTTTCAATCGTTCAACAGAGGCGGACAGCACGCCGTTGAAATCGCCGAACGTCTTGATCAGCCGATGCGCAAGCGGTTTCACATCGCCGTTTTTGAGCGATTGAAACAGCACCAGTTCCAGCAGTTCGTAATCGGGCAAGGCGTCTGCGCCGCCGTCCATGAAACGGTCCCGCAGGCGCTGACGGTGCCCCGCGACATAAGGCGGTTGCCTGTCTGACCTGTCAGCCTTGGCCGCAGGCGGCGCCGGGGCCACCGCCGCCATTTCGAACAGGGATCGTTGGGAGGGGGGAGGATCGAGCGCCATCTGCGCATCATGCGCGCGAGGGGCTTAACGAAACGCTAATGGCCCCGCAGATCGCGGGGCCATCGGCTCAGCCTTTCATGGAATCCCAGAAACCCTTCACGGATTTGAAAAAGCTCTTCGATTCAGGGTTGTTGTCTTCGCTCAGCTCTTCGAATTCACGCAGCAGGTCTTTCTGCTTGGACGTCAGGTTGACCGGGGTCTCCACTGCCAGTTCGATGAACATGTCGCCGGAACCCTGACCGCGCAACGCGGGCATGCCCTTGCCACGCAACCTCATCTGGCGGCCGGACTGGCTGCCCGCAGGGATGGCGACCCGGCTGCGGCCACCGTCGATGCTGGGCACCTCGATATTGCCGCCAAGCGCAGCGACGATCATCGAAACGGGCACCCGGCAGTGCAGATGCGCGCCGTCGCGATCGAAGAGGTCGTGCTGCGCCACTTCGATGAAGATATAGAGATCCCCCGGTGGGCCGCCGCGCAGACCGGCTTCTCCCTCTCCGGCAAGCCGGATGCGGGTACCGGTTTCAACCCCTTTAGGGATGTTGACCGACAGCGCCCGTTCTTTCTGGACACGCCCCGCCCCGCTGCAAACCTTGCAGGGATTCTTGATCGTCTGGCCGAGACCGGAACAGGTCGGGCAGGTGCGTTCGACCGTGAAAAACCCCTGGGTCGCGCGGACCTTGCCCATACCGGAACAGGTCGGGCAGGTTGTGGGTTCTGCCCCACCTTCGGCCCCCGACCCCGAACACGCATCACATTGGACCGAAGTCGGCACCTGTATGGTCTTTTGCAACCCCTGATGGGCGTCTTCCAACGTGATGCGCATGTTGTAGCGCAGATCCGCACCGCGGGATGCGCGCTGGCGGCCGCCCGCACGTTGTCCGCCCATGAAATCGCCGAAGAGATCGTCGAACACATCGGAGAAGGCACTGGCGAAGTCGCCCTGCCCCTGTGCGCCGCCAAAGCCGCCACCGGGCCGGCCACCGCCGCCCATGCCGCCTTCGAAAGCCGCATGGCCATAGCGGTCATAGGCCGCCTTCTTGTCGTCATCCTTGAGAACTTCGTAGGCTTCGTTCGCCTCTTTGAACTGGGTTTCGGCCTCGGGATTGTCCGCGTTGCGATCGGGATGCAGCTCTTTTGCCTTCTTGCGGTAGGCTTTCTTGATTTCATCCGCCGAGGCACCTTTGGACAGGCCGAGCACATCGTAATAGTCACGTTTGGACATCATGCCCTCCTTCACCAGAACGTAAAGGGCCGGCCCGGCGTCCGGACCGGCCCCTTATCGGTTCCTCCTGAATATTCCTCAGGCGCGCTTGTCTTCGTCGATATCTTCGAAGTCCGCGTCGACGATCGTATCATCGTCGCCACCCTCCGAAGTGTCCGCAGCAGGGGCTTCGGTATCGCCGCCCTCGTCCTGCTGCGCCTTGTAAATCGCCTCGCCCAGCTTCATCGCGGATTCGGTCACGTTCTGGATGCCGGATTTGATCTTCTCGGCAGTGGATTTTTCATCCTCCAGATCATCCTTGAGCGAAGCAATGGCCAGTTCGATCGCTTCGACCGTGGTCGGATCGACCTTGTCGCCATGCTCTTCCACCGATTTCTCGGTCGAGTGGATGATGCTTTCGGCCTGGTTGCGCGCCTCGACCATCTCCCGGCGTTCCTTGTCGGATTCCGCGTTCTGCTCGGCGTCCTGAACCATCTTTTCGATGTCGTCTTCCGACAAACCACCAGAGGCTTGGATCGTGATCTTCTGTTCCTTGTTCGTGCCCTTGTCCTTGGCCGAAACAGAGACAATGCCGTTTGCGTCGATGTCGAAGGTCACCTCGATCTGCGGCATGCCGCGCGGTGCGGGCGGAATTTCCTCAAGGTTGAACTGACCGAGCATCTTGTTGTCGGTCGCCATTTCACGCTCACCCTGAAAGACCCGGATGGTCACCGCGTTCTGGTTGTCTTCGGCTGTCGAGAAGATCTGGCTCTTCTTGGTCGGGATCGTGGTGTTGCGATCGATCAGGCGGGTAAACACGCCACCCAGCGTTTCGATACCGAGCGACAGCGGGGTCACGTCGAGCAGGACAACATCCTTGACGTCACCTTGCAGGACGCCGGCCTGAATGGCCGCGCCGAGCGCCACAACCTCATCGGGGTTCACACCCTTGTGCGGCTCCTTGCCGAAGAATTTGGTCACTTCCTCGCTTACTTTCGGCATGCGGGTCATGCCGCCGACGAGAACCACCTCGTCGATATCGTCGGTCTTGAGACCGGCATCTTTCAGCGCGGCCTGGCACGGCTTCATCGAGGATTTGATGAGATCGCCCACGAGACTTTCCAGCTTGGCGCGGGTCAGTTTCATGACCATGTGAAGCGGCTGGCCGGTTTTTCCGTCCATCGAGATGAAGGGCTGGTTGATCTCTGTCTGGCTGGAGCTGGACAGTTCGATCTTGGCCTTTTCCGCCGCTTCCTTGAGACGCTGGAGCGCCATCTTGTCTTGCGTCAGGTCGACGCCGTTCTCTTTCTTGAACTCGTCCGCGAGGTAATTGACGATCCGCATATCGAAATCTTCACCACCCAGGAAGGTGTCGCCGTTGGTGGATTTCACTTCGAACAGGCCATCGTCGATTTCGAGGATGGTCACGTCAAATGTACCGCCGCCGAGGTCATAGACCGCGATGGTGCGGGATTCTTTCTTGTCGAGACCGTAGGCCAGCGCGGCGGCTGTCGGTTCGTTGATGATCCGCAGCACTTCGAGGCCGGCAATCTTGCCCGCGTCCTTGGTGGCCTGACGCTGGGCGTCGTTGAAATAGGCAGGCACGGTAATAACGGCCTGATCCACTTCTTCACCAAGATAGCTCTCGGCAGTTTCCTTCATCTTCTGCAGGATGAAGGCGGAAATCTGGGAGGGGCTGTATTTTTCCCCCTTGGCGCGCACCCATGCGTCGCCATTGCCGCCGTCGATCACTTCGAACGGCATGTTCTTGCGGTCCTTGGCCAGATCCGGGTCATCGTTGCGACGACCGATCAGGCGCTTGACGCCGAAGACGGTGTTTTCGGGGTTGGTGACAGCCTGACGCTTTGCCGGCTGGCCGACAAGGCGCTCGTCGTCGGTGAACGCGACGATGGAGGGTGTTGTGCGCGTCCCTTCCGCATTTTCGATCACACGCGGCTGCGACCCGTCCATGATCGCAATGCAGCTGTTCGTTGTACCGAGGTCAATACCAATCACTTTGGCCATTTTTTCGATCCCTTCATTTCTCAAGGCGATGTCACGAGACGAAGACCCATTCCGGCATCCCGCCCCGCATTTCATTCCACTGGCCGTGTTCGTCCAGCGGGTCCGGTCGGTATATAAGGAGGCATCGGGACGCCTGCAAGCGTCGCTGCTAGGGTGATTTTCTTAAAATTTCGGTGTGTATTCCGGGACCGGGCGGATTATTCTGGCAAAATGACCGTGTTATCCATCCGAGGGTTCGAGATTCATCCAGGGTATCTGGATGCCGGGGAACAGGCCGCCATCGTCGCGGACCTGCGCAAATGCCTGGCTCAGGCGCCGTTGGTTCAGCCCGTGACGCCGCGCGGCAAGCCGATGTCCGTGCGGATGAGTGCGGCAGGGGACTTTGGTTGGGTGACCGACCGCAAAGGCTACCGCTACGAAACGGAACATCCGTCGGGCTTGGCTTGGCCGCCGATCCCCACCAGTGTGACGCAGGTCTGGCGCGCCTTGGTGCCCGAGGCACGTGCGCCGGAGTGTTGCTTGATCAACTGGTATGACGACACGGCCAAGATGGGGATGCATCAGGACAGCGATGAAGCGGACATGGCCCAGCCGGTGCTGTCCATATCGCTGGGCGACGAGGCCTTGTTCCGTATGGGCAATACCACGCGGGGCGGCAAGACGGAGTCGCTCTGGCTCGGGTCCGGCGATGTGGTGGTCATGGCCGGAGACGCGCGTCGCGCCTTCCATGGAATCGATCGCGTGCGCGCCGGCAGTTCGACGCTCTTGCCGAAGGGCGGGCGAATCAATCTGACCCTGCGGGTCGTGACCTGATCAGCGCCGGGCCGACCACGACGCAGAGGCGTGTTTGCGCGTGTAGAATTCGCCCATCAGCCCGACCATCAGCAAGGTCAGGGACAGGTACATCACGTAGTGCCAATCGGTGTAGCGCGGCGCGTAATTTATAAAGGCAAACCCCCGCGCCTGATCGATTGTATGGAACAAGGGATTCCAGTCGAAAATGGCGATCATGGTGCTGGGCAACTGGTTTGCCACGAACATCTTGCCAGAGGCGATCATGTTCGCGCGTTTGTAAAGGGTGGAGAGCGTGCCTGTCAGACCGGGCAGCCACGGCTTCAGCGCGAGGAATACCAACCCGATCGCGCCCCCCGAGAACCAGGACAGAAGCAACATGCCCATGACCCGCGGCGGATCGACGATTTCATTGAGCACATTGGGATTGATCGCGACATCGTAGACAAACAGGATGAAGAACATCGCAAGAACCTGGATATACAGCGTCGAGAGCATGCCGGAGATGATCGAGATCACGGTGTTCATGGGCGCGTGCTGCAACATCGGGCTGGCCGGTCCTTCGCTCCCCAGAACCGCACCAACCGCCTTGTTGTGAGTCATGAACATGAAGATGCCGGTCAGCAGGAAAATCACGAAATCCCCGCGCAGCGCCAATCCCTTGAGACCCATTATGCTGAACATGACATAGAAGAAGAGAACGAACATCAGCGACTGGAAAACGCTGATCGCGATGGACATGAACGCATTGCCATGGGTCTTGCGAATGGATCGGACCGTATCATGGTAGATGAGTTCGAGGATATTTACAGCCGAAGCCGCCCGGTTGCTCGGAGCCGATTTCTGGAACATCTGTGCCTGCCTCTGCCTCTGTCCACGATTTGCGCCAACCTGTCTGACTGTTGTTGCGGACATTTGTTAAGCAGACGATAAAAGACACGCGCTTTCAAATCAATCGACGCGAGGACAGATTGCCATGGACCATGATGCACTGATGCACACATTGCGCAGGCTTGCGCTTGAGGCAGGCGACAGGATCATGGAGATTTACCATGCCGATGACTTCGATATACGCGCCAAGTCCGACGAAAGCCCGGTAACCGAAGCCGACGAGGCGGCGGATGCGCTGATCTCTGCCGGGTTGCGCGCGGCCTTTCCGGAGATCGCGCTTGTGACCGAGGAACAGTCGGAGACGCATGATCAGGATGTCCGCGACTTCCTGATCGTCGATCCTCTGGACGGCACCAAGGAATTCATCCAGCGCAGAGGTGATTTCACGGTCAATATCGCGCTGGTCGAAAACGGCGTGCCGACGCGCGGTGTTGTCTATGCCCCCGCCAAGGGACGGTTGTTCTATACAGACGCGCATGGGCAGAGCGTCGAGGAAACCGGCGATCTTGCGAAAGCCACGGTCGGGGTGCAGACGACGATTCATGTATCGGACCCCGATACCGGCGCGCTGATGGTGGTCGCGTCGAAGTCTCATCGCGATCAGGCAACGGATGATTACATCAACCGCTACCCGGTGAAGGACAGCAAGAGCGCGGGATCGTCGCTCAAGTTCTGTCTTGTCGCGACGGGAGAGGCGGATTTCTATCCCCGGCTGGGCCGGACGATGGAATGGGATACGGCGGCCGGCCATGCTGTCCTGAACGGGGCCGGCGGCAAGGTGCTGCGGCTGGATGATTTGCAGGCATTGACCTATGGCAAGCCGACATTCTCCAACCCGTTCTTCGTTGCAGCGGCCCCGGGCATCGACCTGTCTGCCGCCTGACACGCGGGATGGCGGCCCTCCCGATCAGCGTGATCGTTGTCAGTCGCAATCGACCGAAATGGCTGCGGCGGTGCCTGCTCGCATTAGGCCAGTTGGACTATCCGCGCCTGGAGATCCGGGTCGTTGCCTGCCCCGACGGGGCAAGCGTGGCGCGAAAGATGGGCGGCATTGCCGTCCACGAATTTGATCGGCCCAATATCTCGGCGGCCCGCAACTTGGGCGTTTCGATGGCGCGCGGCGCGGTGGTGGCCTTTATCGACGATGATGCCGTGCCCGAACCGACATGGCTGGCCCATCTTGCAAGGGTTTTTGACGATCCAGACGTGGCGCAGGCCGGGGGCACGACGCTTGGCCGGAACGGGATCTCCGTACAGCAGGCTGCGTCCCGCGTTGATGTTTTCGGGCGATCATATCCGCTGGCGCTGGACGCGACCGCCCCGGGACCCGTGACCTTGTCAGACGACCGGTATCCGCGATTGCACGGCACCAATATGGCGATCCGCCGGGATTGTCTGGTCGACCAGGCCGGCTTTGACGAACGCTTTGCGTTCTACCTTGACGAAACGGATCTGACCTTGCGCCTTGCGCGCGCCGGCGGGGCCACGATGTTCGTGCCCAGCGCTGTGGTTCACCACGCCAACGGGGAAAGCGCCTTCAGAGGCGCCGACCGGACGCCGCGAAGCGTGTTCGAGATCGCGGCCTCGGCAGCGGTGTTTCATGCAAAGCATTGCCCGGACGCAGTCGCGCAAGAGGCGCGCGACATGTTTCTTCTGGACCGGCGGAATTGGCTTTTGCGGCACATGCACTCCGGTGCGCTCGGGCCGGACACGGCCTATCGCCTGATCCGCGACCTGCGCCGCGGGTATGATGCAGGATTGCAGCGGCCCGCCGTGATGCCGCGGGAGTTTCCAGACCCGAAAGATGCGGTACCGGAAGCACCGAAACAGACCGGGCGCGATGTCTACCTGTCACGACCGGCGGACACGGCAAAGCTCCGGTCCTTGATCGAAAGCGGGCACCGGGTGAGCGTCTTTGACTACAGGCTTGATGCGAGGTTTCATCAGGTTTCGTTTACAGACGCGGGCTATTGGCGCCATACCGGCGGGATATTCGGACGTGAACTGCGATCCGAACCTCTGGTACAGCGCGGCACACGAGCGCGACGTATGCGCGATACACTTGACCGATTGTCGGGTATTCGCGCAATTTCCGAAATACGCTGCGGAGATTAGGGACACCAAGGCAAAAATCTGCAAAAGACCGCATTGTTTCCGCTGTTCTGTCATACACTCAAATCAGATAGACTGACACAACACGCGACGCGTGACGAGACGAGTTTAATGAGGATTAGCCACGATGCGTAGAAAAGTCACCAAAGCCGTTTTTCCAGTTGCCGGGCTTGGAACGCGCTTCCTGCCGGCCACGAAATCTGTCCCGAAAGAGATCATGACGCTCGTGGATCGGCCGCTTGTGCAATACGCCATCGACGAGGCGCGCGCCGCCGGAATCAAGGAATTCATCTTCATCACCTCGCGCGGGAAAAGCGCGCTCGAGGATTATTTCGACGAATCCCCCGTGCTCGAGCAAGAGCTGCGCAACAAGGGCAAGCTCGATATCCTCGAAACCCTGAAATCAACAAACATGGAAAGCGGCGCCATTGCCTATATGCGCCAGCACAAGGCGCTTGGCCTTGGGCACGCGGTGTGGTGTGCGCGACGTCTTATTGGCGATGAGCCTTTTGCGGTGATGCTGCCGGACGATGTGATCTCGGCGGAAAAGTCATGCCTGCAGCAGATGGTCGAAGCCTACGAGGAAACCGGCGGCAACATGGTTGCGGCCATGGAAGTGCCGCAAAGCAAGACATCGAACTATGGCATCCTGGACGTTCAAGAGGACATGGGATCCATGGTGTCGGTCAAGGGCATGGTCGAAAAACCCGCACCCGGGGATGCACCGTCGAACCTTGCCGTGATCGGGCGCTACATCCTCGATCCAAAGGTTCTGCAAAACCTGAGCAAGCTCGAATCCGGTGCCGGCGGCGAAATCCAGTTGACCGATGCCATAGCACAGGAAATCGACAAGACAGGTGTCTATGGCTATCGCTTCCGAGGTCAGCGTTTCGACTGCGGATCCAAGGCCGGCTTCCTTCAGGCGACCGTTGCCTTCGGATTGGCGCGTGACGATCTCAGGGATGATTTGCGCGGGTTCCTGGACTCCGTCATACAAGCCGAAAACGCGGCAGAGTGATCCATGAACATTCTCGTTTCGGGCGGCGCGGGGTATATCGGGTCGCATGCCTGCAAGGCGCTGGCACAGGCCGGGTTTACCCCGGTTACCTTTGACAACCTGTCAACCGGTTGGCGCGATGCCGTCCAATTCGGGCCCTTCATTCAAGGTGACTTGACGGATGCAGAGGCAATAGGCCGCGCGTTCGAGACCTATGAACCGAAAGCGATCCTGCATTTCGCCGCGTTAAGCCGTGTGGACGAGGCGATGCGCAACCCCGGTCTTTACTGGCGCAACAATGTTCTCGGGTCGCTGAACCTGATCGAGGCGGCTGTCGAGCATGGCTGTCTTGACATCGTGTTTTCATCGACCTGTGCGACCTATGGCGACCAGGACAACGTCATTCTGGACGAAACGACGCAACAGCAGCCGCTCAACGCCTATGGCGCGTCAAAACAGGCGGTGGAGCAAATGCTGCGTGATTTCGGGGCCACGCATGGGGTTCGCCACGTCGTCTTTCGCTATTTCAACGTGGCAGGCGCTGATCCAGAGGCGCAGGTGGGCGAATTCCACAGGCCGGAAACGCATCTCGTGCCGATTGTTCTGGATGCCGTGGCAGGCGTTCGGGACGGGGTCACGATATACGGCACGGATTATCCGACCGAGGATGGCACCTGCATCCGCGACTATGTGCATGTCTCCGACCTTGTCGATGCGCATCTTCTTGGCTTGCGTTGGCTGCTTGAGGGCAAGGGGAGCCGGGCCTTCAATCTTGGCACCGGGTCGGGCTTTTCGGTGCGCGACGTGATCGATGCCGCGCGCCGCGTGACGAATATGGACGTCCCCACGACATTGGGCGACCGGCGGCCCGGCGATGCAATCAAGCTGGTGTCGGGGTCGAACCGGGCCGAGCATGAGCTGAACTGGAAACCGTGCAAATCGACAATGCCACAGATGATCGAAGATGCATGGCGGTGGCATCAAGTTGCAGATTATCGCGAATAGCCCTGCGCCGGCGCATCTTCTGGATGTGACCCGAACCGTCAGCCGGGCCGGGCTGCGACCCACCGGGATCGACAGGATCGAACGGGCCTATATCGCGCATCTGGCAGACGATCCGGCGCCGCTTTTCGGGCTTGTGCGGACGCGGCTTGGATTTCTGCTTTTGGACAGGACTGCTTGCCGACACCTGTTGACGCATTGCGACAGACCAATGTGGCAGCACAGCGACCTGATATCGCGCCTGTCGCGGCGCAAGGCTCCACGGCGCGGGGAAACGG
The DNA here is from genome assembly GCF_020055675.1 of Marivita sp. Lineage (GTDB taxonomy): Bacteria > Pseudomonadota > Alphaproteobacteria > Rhodobacterales > Rhodobacteraceae > Marivita. The sequence continues at coordinate 22,650 of NZ_JAIPUS010000010.1, read as the reverse complement.
AAACCGGGCTGCGCCGGATGGCGCTGGACCGGTCAACGGGACCTGGGCTGACCGGGATGCTGAAACGGCACCTGCCAAGGGGAACCGTTTACCTCAATACGGGGCAGTCCAATTTCGATGACCGGATTATCCGTGCCCTGCGCGCCTGCGACGCGACGCGGATCGCGGTCTATCTGCATGACACGATCCCGCTCGACCTGCCCGAGGTGCAGACACCGACATCCCGACTGGCCTTCAAACGGTTTTTCGACCGCGTGGACCAGCACGCCGATATCGTGATGTGCAATTCGAAACAGACCAAGGCAGAAATTCTATCGCACGCTGCGAAGCTTGAGGAGGATGTCATTCACGTTCTTTGGCCCGGCCAGCCGTCCATGACAATCGGCACGGCGCCAATCGGTCCATGGACCGGAAAGCCCTTTTTCGTGGCGATCGGCACGATAGAGCCGCGCAAGAATATCGGGTTTCTGCTGGACCTTTGGCACGCCTACACCGGCACCGAGGATCCGCACCTGGTACTGTGCGGGCGGCGCGGCTGGATGAACAAGCCGGTGTTTGACCGTCTCGATGCGCGGCCGCGAAACGTGCATGAACTGTCCGATCTGGACGACAGCGCGATGTGGGCGCTGCTGGAAAAGAGCAACGGATTGCTGTTTCCAAGCCGGGCCGAAGGTTTCGGCTACCCCGCGATCGAGGCTGCAGCGCTCAATGTGCCGGTGATATGCACAGCTTTGCCAGTCTTCCAGGAGGTCTTGGGCGAATACCCTGTTTACGCCAGCGAATCAGCACGCTACCTTTGGCATGAGCATATAGAGAAACTGGCGCAAAAACGTCGGGACCAAACCGGTGATCAGTATAGAATGTACGGGGGTATTGCCCCACAATGGCAGGCGCATTTCAACAAACTGTTTACCGCCTTTTGATACCCGGACGTTCCACGCGGCCGCAAAGACAGGCAACTGATCCTTGGGATTGGCGCAAAGATACCGGCTAAGGCTTCAGCGAAAACGCTGGAGACTCCGCGCGTTCCGCAAACGCCGCGAACTGAAACCTGTCTCCAACCGCACCGATCTGATCCGCCGCAAGGACGTTCTGGTGTTCTGCACGCTGCGCAACGAAGGCATCCGGCTGCCCTATTTCCTGAAATACTACCGGGAAATGGGCGTGTCCCATTTCATTTTTGTCGACAATGACAGCACGGATGGCACGGCGGAACTGCTCGCTGCGCAGCCCGATGTGTCGGTCTGGCACACGCGCAAAAGCTACAAGCGATCCCGCTTCGGCATGGACTGGATGAACTGGTTGCTGCGCAGATATGGCCACGGTCACTGGTGCCTGACTGTCGATCCCGACGAATTCTTCGTTTACCCGTTCTGCGATTCCCGCCCCTTGCCGGCGTTGACCGACTGGCTCGAGGCGTCCGCGATCAAATCCTTCAGCGCGATGCTGCTGGACATGTATCCCAAGGGCCGGATCGACGCGGTGCCCTACCAGGCGGGCCAGAACCCTCTTGAAATCGCGGCATGGTTCGATTCCGGGAATTACACGGTCAAACGCAATCATCTCCTGGAAAACCTGTGGATCCAGGGCGGGCCGCGGGCACGCGTGTTCTTTGCCGACCGTCCCGAGGCGGCACCGGCCCTGAACAAGATCCCGCTGGTCAAATGGCACCATCGTTATGCCTATGCCAGTTCCACACACATGCTCCTGCCGCGCGGCCTGAACAAGGTGTATGACGAATGGGGCGGCGAAAAGGCCTCGGGCGCGCTTTTGCACACCAAGTTCCTGAGTACGTTCAACGAAAAAGCGATGGAAGAGCTCAAGCGCCGCGAACATTATGCCGGAAGCCAGGAATACGTTGCCTATGCCAGTGCGCTGAAGGACAATCCCGAGCTTTGGTGCAAATGGTCCGAGAAATACATCAACTGGCGCCAGCTTGAGATTCTCGGCCTCATGTCGATGGGCAACTGGGCATGAGCATCGGGATCGTGATGCTGGCCCACACCGCGCTGCATCGCGCGGAGCAGGTGGCCCGCCACTGGACCAAGGCCGGTTGCCCGGTGGTGATCCATGTGGATCAGGTGGTGCCGAAAAAGCGCTTCAGGATCTTCGCCGAACGGCTGGCCGACGATCCCCTTATCCGGTTTTCCCGCAGGCATCATTGCGACTGGGGAACATGGGGGCTGGTGGCGGCCAGTCAGGATGCCAGCCAATTGATGCTGTCCGAGTTCGAGGACGTCAGCCATGTCTACCTGACCTCTGGCGCCTGCCTGCCGCTGCGCCCGGTGCAGGAATTGGTCGACTACCTCAAGGCCCGACCCCGCACTGACCATATCGAAAGCGCAACAACGGCAGATGTGCCCTGGACCATAGGCGGGCTGGACGAGGAACGTTTTACCATGCGGTTCCCGTTTTCATGGCGGCGCAACCGATACCTGTTTGACCACTTTGTCGAGTTGCAGCGCAAGATCGGTTACAGCCGCAAGATCCCCGATGGTTTGACGCCGCATATGGGAAGCCAATGGTGGTGCCTGACCCGACAGACGCTGGCCTCTATTCTCGAAGACCCGAAGCGCAAGATCTATGACCGGTATTTCCGTCATGTCTGGATCCCCGATGAAAGCTATTTCCAGACCCTGACGCGGCTTTATTCGACCAATGTCGTCAGCCGGTCGCTGACCCTTTCGAAATTCGATTTCCAGGGCAAGCCGCACATCTTCTACGATGACCATCTGCAATTGCTGCGCCGGTCGGATTGCTTTGTGGCGCGCAAGATCTGGCACAATGCGGATCGTCTTTACACGACGTTCCTGAGTCCCAAACCCGGCCAGTTGAGCCTTCAGGAACCCAACCCCGGCAAGATCGACCGCATCTTTGCCAAGGCGGTGGATCGCCGGACACGGGGGCGTCCCGGGCTTTACATGCAAAGCCGCCACCCCAACGAGGATTGGGAAAACGGCGTGACAGCGGCCAAGTATTCGGTGTTTCAAGGGTTCACCGAATTGTTCACCGATTTTGAGCCCTGGCTGTCACAGGTAACAGGCGCGCGGGTGCACGGACATCTTTTCGCACCGGACCGGGCGCATTTCGCAGATGGGCAAAGCTTCATGAACGGTGCGCTATCCGACAATGCGACGTTGCGCGACTATGATCCCAAGATGTTCCTGACAAACCTTTTGTGGAACACGCGCGGCGAACGGCAGTGTTTCCAACTGGGGCCGAAAAGCACGCGGCATGTGATGTGGGACATCGCCAAGGACCCGAACGCGCAGGTTTCGGTGATCTCGGGAGCATGGGCGATCCCGCTGTTCCAATCGAACCGCAGCTTCGCGGACCTGCGGCGCGAAGCTGCACAGTTGCAGAAGATCGAGACCGAGATGCTCGATTCGCTGCGCTCGCCCTATTCCAAGTGCCGCAGGCGGATCTGGACGATGGCAGAGTTCATCGAAAGCCCGATGGAAGCGATTCAGGTGATCGTGGACGAGATCGGCTTTCAGCCCAATCGCCGGCTCACGGAGGCCCCGCGCATAGTGGACCTGACCGGTTTTGGGCAGTTTTTGCAAAATCTGAAGAACCAAGGCATGCATCCCTATCTGATGGGGGATTTCCCCGCCGACCCGATTGCACAAGGCCCCGCACCTGATGCACTCCGCCCGCGTCCATACCTCGTGAAAGACTGACCCCTTGACCGCTCGCTTCGATCACTTCGTGGTTTTCGCCGAGATGCGGACAGGCTCGAACCTCCTGGAGGATTATCTCAACCAGATCCCCGGCGTGACCTGTCACGGGGAGGCGTTCAATCCCAATTTCATCGGCTATCCGAACCGGGACGATGTTCTTGGCATCACGCTGCGCGAGCGCGAGGACACCCCGGAAAGGCTGTTGTCGACGATCCGGTCACAATCCGGCGGACTTGGCGGTTTTCGCTATTTCAGTGACCATGACCCACGCATCCTGCCCGCGCTCCTGGGCGATCCGCGCTGCGGCAAGATCATCCTCACGCGGAACCCTCTGGATAGCTATATCAGCCTCAAGATCGCGCGTGCGACCGACCAATGGAAACTGACAAATGTGCAGAACCGCAAGGCGGCCAAGGCACATTTCGACATGCATGAATTTGAACGTCATCTTGGACGGACACAGGCCTTTCAGATCGAGGTGACGCGCGCGCTGCAGGTGACGGGTCAGTCGGCCTACTACATCGGATATGACGATCTGAACGACACCGAGATCCTGAGCGGTCTGGCCGCTTGGCTGGGGATCGAGATGGCACCGGAGGCGTTCCAGTCCGAACTCAAGCCGCAGAACCCGCAGCCCGTGTCGGACAAGGTGTCCAACTTTGACCAGATGCAGACATCCCTGCGCGCGATGGACAAATTCGATCTGGGGCGGACACCGAACTTCGAACCCCGGCGGGGACCGGTGGTGCCGACATATGTCGGCTCGGCGCGGCACCCGCTTTTGTTCATGCCGATCCGGTCCGGCCCGCAGACCAGTGTGACGACATGGATGGCGGCGCTCGAAGGGGACGACTCAGAGCTTGTCACCAGGTTCAACCAGAACACTTTGCGCAGCTGGATGCGGGACCATCCCGGTCATCGCCGCTTTACCGTTCTGCGGCACCCCCTGGCGCGCGCCCATGCTGCGTTCTGCGACAAGGTGCTTGCCACGGGACCGGGCAGTTTCACCAAGATCCGCCGGCACTTGATTCGGTCCCACGGCATCGCGATGCCGCAGGATCCGAATGATCCGGGGTACGACCTGCGCGCTCACAAGGTCGCCTTCCAGGGGTTCCTGGGCTTCCTGCGCTCGAACCTGAACGGGCAGACCAGCATCCGGATCGACGCACATTGGGCCAGCCAGGTCGCGGTCTTGCAGGGCATGGCGGATTTCTGTTTGCCAGACCACCTAATCCGCGAGGCAGACATGGCCACGGCCCTTCCCCGTCTGGCACAGGCGGTCGGCGTCGATGTCGTTCCGGCCCTGCCGACAGAGGACACGCACAAGATCAGGCTCTTGCAGATTTACGATTCGCAGCTCGAAAAGCTGTGCCGCGATGTCTATCCGCGTGATTACATGATGTTCGGCTTCACTGATTTCGATCGCGACGCGACCGCCTGAGGCAGGCGGGGATCAAGCCGCCTGAACAGCAGCCGCTTCGGTGATAATGGTGTACAGGGTCGACGGGTCGGGGTTTGACCGCAGCTTGGTGCAGAACGTCTGGTCCCGCAGCGTGCGGGACACCAAGGCCAGAGCCTTGAGATGTTCAACGCCGGCATCCTCTGGCGCGAACAACGCGAAGATCACGTCGACTGGCTGACGATCGACCGCCTCGAAATCGATGGGTTTTTCCAGCAGGATGAAGACACCGGCCACCTTTTCGACCTTGTCGAGTCGGGCATGTGGCAGGGCGACGCCATGGCCCACACCCGTGGGGCCAAGGCCTTCTCGTTCGAGCAGCGCTTCAACCGCGTGCTGGGCCGGAATCCCGTAGGCGGACTCTGCCACCTCGGCAATCGAATGCATTACGCGCTTCTTGCTGGATGCTGTCGTCACGGCCTTGACGGCCTTCGAACTCAACAGGTCTGCGAATTTCATGGGCTGCTCTTTGTTGGAAGAGCGGTGCTCGAATGTCGATCAGGGGTCGATCCAGCCGATGTTTCCATCGTCCCGGCGATACACGACGTTGACACCGTCCTTCTTGTCATTCCGGAACACCAAAACCGGCAATCCCGCTAATTCCATTTGCATCACCGCTTCGCCAACCGACAAAGACGGGATTTGCGTTTCCATCTCTGCCACGATGATCGGCTGAAGTGATTCAGGTTCGTCATCCGGCGTTTCCGCGTCGCTGGCGAGGATATACGAGGACGCACCGGAGAGTTCAACCGGCTCTGTCCGATCCTTGTGGTGGTCCTTGAGGCGGCGCTTGTAGCGGCGCAACTGCTTGTCCATCTTCTCGCAAGCACCGTCAAAGGCTGAATAAATCTCGGTTGCATGTGCCTTGGCCGTCGCGTTCAAACCGGTCGACAGGTGAACCACCGTCTCGCAAACATATTCATGGCCGCTCTTGGAGAAGATGACTGTCGCGTCCGTCGGGCGGCCCGCATACTTGCCCAGCATGGCTTCAAGTTCGGTCTTCACATGAGCCTGAAGCGCCTCCCCAACATCGATCTGTTTGCCGGTTATCTGGTAACGCATAGGATATCCTTTTTTATTGTTCTGGTCTTGCAGCCGAACTGTGCGGGCCTGCCCGCCGGTCCGTTCAGGAGCAAAAGGAATATGACGCGACGCCCGCTTGATCCCGTTGACCCGCCGGGGTGGCGGGCAGTGCACAACGTGACGGTCTGAGTCTTCAAACGCCATGGCTCCATTTCAATCCCGGCACGGCGACCTGTCAATCACTTCCATCAAAAGCCGTGGGAATTATCCAATCCGAAAGCTGTCTCCAAGATAGACCCGGCGCACGTTTTCGTTGCGCACGACCTCTTCGGGAGAACCGGACATCAGCACCTTTCCATCGTGCAGGATATACGCCCGATCCACGATTTCGAGCGTTTCGCGCACATTGTGGTCGGTAATCAGGACGCCGATGCCCCGTTTCTTGAGATCGGCAACAAGGTGGCGGATATCGCCGACACTGATCGGATCGACGCCGGCAAAGGGTTCGTCCAACAGCAGGTACTTGGGATCGGCCGCAAGACAGCGCGCGATTTCAACGCGGCGCCGTTCCCCGCCCGACAAGGCCAGCGCGGGCGCGCGACGTAGATGTTCGATCGAAAACTCGCCCAGCAATTCCTCGAGCCGTTCGCGGCGGCGATGCCTGTCTGATTGGCTGATATCGAGAATGGCGCTGATATTGTCCTCCACCGTCATGCCGCGAAAGATCGACATTTCCTGTGGCAGATACCCGATTCCCAAGCGCGCGCGGCGGTACATCGGCAAGAAGGTAACGTCATGCCCGTCGATCAGCACAGTGCCGCCTTCGGGATTGAGCAACCCGGCAATCGCATAGAACGACGTGGTCTTGCCACTGCCATTGGGGCCGAGCAGCGCCACCACCTCGCCGCGCTGCACCTCGAGCGATACGTCGCGGATCACCACGCGTTTCTTGTAGCTCTTGCGCAGGTTCCAGACGATCAGCCCGCTTTGCCCTTCGGTCACTGAAAAGGCCGGAGTGGACATCAGTTCTCTTCTGATGAGAACACGGTGCGCACCCGCCCGTTCATCTGGGCGGTGCCGTCTTCGAGATCGACATCCATGCTCTCGGACACCAGCGTATTGGCCCCTTGGGTCAAAAGCACATTGCCCGTCATCCGGATCGTCCCGCGATTGACCTCGTATTGCGCCTGGTCCGCCTCGGCGGCCTGGTCGCCATTGACCAATGTAACACCGCCGGTCGCTTCGAGCCGTTCCACCCCGTTTTGGTTTTCGGTGTAGAACACCAGAACGCGCGGCGCGGAGAGACGCATTTCGCCCTGCCCGATCACCACGTTTCCGGTGAACAGCGCCGACCCGTCGTTCTGCGAGACTGAGAGCGAATCCGCGCTGACCTCGACCGGAAGGGATGTGTCCTGGTCCACAGTGCCGAACGGAACCGCTGTGCCCTGCGCCGCCGCGCCAAAGGCAAGCCCCAGCATCAGGAGTGTCATCACTGTTCGTCTCATTACCGGGCCTCACTTTGTTGCGGGCTGTATACCAGCTTTACCCCATCGGTGAACAGCAACTGAATGTCGGCTCCCTGTTCCGTGTCCCGGACCAGCAATTTTCCGGCCGAAAGGGTCAGGCCAGGCCCGTCCGCTCGCACCGGCGCGGTGCTTTCCATGTCGACCCGATCGATTGCGGCGTCCATCCCGTCCGTGCGCACGGAATAGCCCGAACTGCTTTCGAGCGTGACACCGTTGCGCAGCACAAGCCGGTCTTCGTCGTCCACCCGCCCGAGGGCCGCATCAATCGTGATGCGGTTGCCGGGGTCGATGTCGATCACCGCGCGCAGATCGTCGGCGACAATCCCTGCGTTCTCGTCGTCACCCATGCGTGCCTGCCGCGCGGCAAGGGTCAGGCCCTGTCCGCTTTCGGTGGTTCCTGCGTAAAACGGCGCGCCGATCTGTTCGCTCTTGCTCGGGTCGGCGCCACCGGTCAGGACGGGGATGGGTGCGATCGGGTCCGGCCCGCGCGAAAAGAGAAAGATCGTCGACAACAGCACAAGCGCGCCCAGCGGCAGAAAGATCTTCAACCAAGCGATCAGACGCGAATACATCTGGCGATCCGACCGGTCACGAATGCGCGAAGATATCGGTATCCGGCCAACCGACAAGATCAAGACGCGCCCGTGTCGGCAGAAAATCGAAACATCTCTGCGCCAAGTCGGCCCGGTCCTCTCGTTCGAGCATCACCTGAAGCGCGTCGCGCAACCGGTGCAGGTACAGAACATCCGACGCGGCATAATCAACCTGCGCCTGGCTCAGATCCGGCGCGCCCCAATCGCTGGATTGTTGCTGCTTGGAAATATCGATGCCCAAGAGTTCCTGAAGCAACGCCTTCAATCCGTGCCGGTCCGTGTAGGTGCGCACGAGGCGGCTTGCGATTTTCGTGCAATAGACCGGTGCGGTGACGACGCCGAAGGTGTTCTGCAATGCTGCGATATCGAAACGGCCAAAGTGGAACAGCTTGAGCACCTTCGGATCGGTGAGAAGCCGTTCAAGGTTCGGCGCCGAGGTCTGCCCCTTTTCGATCTGCACCAAATGCGCGCTGCCATCCCCGTTGGACAACTGAACAACGCACAGGCGATCGCGGTGCGGATGCAGACCCATCGTTTCGCAATCAATCGCGACTTCGGATCCAAGGTCGAGATCATCTGGCAGATCGCGCGCATAAACTTTGTGGGACATGGAAAACCAATCCTGGCTGAGAACAACGTCTTGCAGATAGACCGTCGCCAATTGTGGCGCAACCTGTCCGGCTTTGCCCAACTTCGACCCGATTCTGCGAACTTGGACCAGATTCGGGCGGAATGTGGCGGGAACAGGATTTCGATTGTGCAAACTCAAGGCAAAATTATTTCAAATTATTACATTTCGTGATGTCTATGAGGGTCCGCCGCCTGGACTTTCTGATTGCCGGAATAGGCTTTCAGAGGACCGCGGCAGATGGTTCTTTGTCGCAAACTCGGGAACAGTCGGCACGACCCAAACACGATGGCTGTCAACGGCATCTGTTTCGCCGACGGCCACAACAAGCGCTTAGGACCAGGATTGTCTGAATAGCTGATCCGTTTCGTGATCAATGACGCGCCAAAAACGGTATTGATCACGGGGACCGCGATATCCATGCGATCCCTGAAACGCGACCTGTGTCGCATGTTACCCTCCAAGGACCGGGCCTTGCGGTGTGTCCCGCTTGATTGGTCAGCTTTCGTCAATAATTCTGCGCTTCCTCTTCAAGAAAAAATGTTCGATTTCAACAGAGTCTGCACAGCTCCGGGCATGCAGTCCACGGCACATCTTCGCTTTCTCCAGCATGAAAGTTGACGGAAATGCGGCAAGCAGTCATAACCGCAATCAGAGGCGGCAGGCCACATTCCTGTCACTTTTAAATCTGGCACTTGGGGGTTGGTGCGTCCACTGGGGAGTAGCGTAAAGTCGTCTGCTGAGGTCTGCCAAATAGTCTGAAAGTCTGACCGTCCGCGCCACAAGGCCGGAACGCTGATTGCAGCCCGACGCTGCAAGCAAACGGTCCTTTCTTGTCTGCGGCAGCGTCACGGTTGGCTTTGGCACAAAATCAAAGGGTGTTCCACATGACACTGCACGTCCGTCAGTCTCCGCAAGGCAATGAAATCAAGACGCTGGTCAACTCGGTGTTCACCACCCGGGAAGCGCGCAGTGTCTATCGCGACAACTTCAAGCGCGGCCTCGACATCCTGCTGGTTCTGACGGCGGCGTTTCCGGTCCTGATCGTTGTCGGTCTCTGCGCGCTGCTTGTGTCGCGTGACGGTGGAAATCCGTTCTACAAGCAGACCCGCGTTGGACGCTTCGGCAAGACATTCACGATGTGGAAGCTGCGCAGCATGGTCAACAACGCCGATGCAGCGCTGCAAAGACACCTCGCAGCCGACCCGGTCGCCCGCAACGAATGGGATCGCAACCAGAAGCTTCAGAATGATCCGCGGATCACCAGGGTCGGCCATATCCTGCGCAAGACATCTCTGGACGAGCTGCCGCAGCTTTGGAATGTGCTCAAGGGCGATATGTCGCTTGTCGGCCCACGCCCCATGATGGTGGAACAGCAGGCGATGTATCCCGGTTCGGCATACTACGCCTTGCGCCCGGGGCTGACAGGTTTCTGGCAAATCTCCGCGCGCAACGAGAGCAGTTTTGCCGAGCGCGCGCAGTACGATGCCGACTACCTGAGCAAAATGACCTTCACTCAGGATCTGTCGGTCATGTGGAAAACCGTCAGCGTGGTGACCAAAGGCACAGGCTGCTGATCACGCCGAGATGGACGCCTCCGCCGCGCGGCGCAGGTTCGCCATCAATCCATCCAATGCCTTTGCGTTGATTTCGTTCGTCAGGCGGCCATCTTCGTCCCATTGATTGAACGTGGCTCCGACAAGAACCTCTGGCCCCGGCACGAGAAGCGGGCGAAACGGAACAAGGCACAGCCGCGTCATGTTCTGCGTTCGCTCCCCCCCGGCACGCCCCGCCGTGGACGACATGATCGCAACGGGTTTGTCGGCCCAAGGCGTGCCTTCGGTGCGGCTGACCCAATCCAGAGCATTCTTCAGCACCCCGGAAATCCCCTTGTTGTACTCCGGCGCTGACACCACCACCGCGTCGGCGCGCGCTATCTGATCTGCCAGCGTCTGAACGCTTGGCGGCACACCCTCCTCGCTTTCGAGGTCGCCATCATACAGTGGAAACCGCAGATCTCCCTCCGCGAAAGTAGCATCGCCAAAGCGGCGCGCCGCCTCGTGCAGCAATAAACGGTTGGTAGACGCGCGGCGCAATGAACCGCACAAACCAAGAAGCATGAGTTTCGACATGGATGTAACTTCTCCGAACAATGGATGTGACGACACACCTGATGCGGATTGCGTGCAAATCAATTGTCGCAACGCGGGATCCGCAACTGACACGTGCAAAGCCCGCGCCAGGACTGGCGCGGGTTATGTTGGCTCTGGCGGGTTGGATTACGCCGTCGGCAGGATCACGATTTCGACGCGCCGGTTTTGCGCCCGGCCTTCCGGCGTCAGGTTGCTTGCGATCGGCTGATCCTCACCGCGCCCGATGCTCTGGATCCGGGAGGACGAAACGCCTTCATTCGCCAGGATGTTCGACACCGATTGCGCACGCTGACGCGACAGGTCGAGATTGTATGAAGCCTCACCCGTGTTGTCGGTATGCCCGACAACCTGGACCGTGGTGTTCGGATAGGCCAGAAGGTTCTGGCCCACGCTGCGCAGATCGCGCTGCAGGTCGGGGCGCAGCGTTGCGCTGTCGGTTGCGAACAGGATGTCCTGCGGCAGCGTCACGATCAACCGCTCGCCAGTGTTGCGGATCGTCACGTTGTCATTGCCGATCTGGGACCGCAGGTCCGCCTCCTGCTTGTCAAGCCGGTTGCCGATGAGGGCACCCCCACCGCCGCCAAGAATCGCGCCCGCAGCCGCGTTGCGGCGGCGCTCTTCGGGGTCGTTGCCCATCAGGGCACCGACGACGGCCCCGGTTCCCGCCCCGATCAGGGCACCGGTCTTGGCCTGGCGGTTCGGGTCGTTCGGATCATTGAACTGGCCGGTTGTGCAAGCGGACAGCGCAAGCGAGCCACAAAGCGCCGTAGCCAGTGAGAATTTCGATAGTGTCATAGTGTTTTTGCCTCTTCCAACTGCGCCTGTAGGTAAGGGTTTTATCGTTGCTATGCGATATCATACCCGAACAAACACCCCATACCATACCCGAACAAACGCCTTCTGTCCCGGTGAAATCGGCTTGATTCCGCGCACGGCAGTCATGCGTCATTCCGCGCACGGCAGTCATGCGTCGGCGCGGGCGGATTCCCAGGCGAGGATGGAACGTTTGACCGGCAGGCCCCAGTGATAGCCGCCCAGCCCGCCGGATTTTCGCAGGGCACGGTGGCACGGAATCAGAAAGCTGATCGGGTTGCGCCCCACCGCCGTCCCCACCGCGCGGACCGCCTTCGGATGGCCGATGAATTCGGCGATTTCCGAGTAGGTGGTGACATGCCCGGACGGGATCCGCATCAAGGCTTCCCAGACCTTGATCTGGAACGGGGCGCCGATCATGAAAAGCGGCACATCGCTCTTTGCTTGGCCAAAAGCGGACCGCACCCAGGGTTCGAGCCGGTCCGGCGCCTCGACATAGAGGGCGTTGGGCCAGCGGCTGGTAAGATCCCGCATCGCCTCGTCCTCGGTGCATTCGGAGGCAAAGCCGATCCCGCAGAGACCCTTCCCGGTCCCCATGACAAGGGCGGGGCCGAACGGGCTTTCGAACCAGCCCCAGTACACGGTCAGATGCGCGCCCTTTCGGGCGAAATCTCCGGGGCTCATCGCCTCCCATCGCAGGAACAGGTCATGCAATCGTCCGCCCCCCGACAAACCAGTGGCATGTGCCGCACCCAGCGTCGTGAAACGATCCGACAACAGCGCCTTGGCGTGGCTCAGTGTCAGGTATTGCTGGTACCGTTTCGGGCTGACGCCCACCCAGCGCGAGAACACGCGCTGAAAATGCGCAGGACTCATGTTCATCTCGGACGCCAGTTCATCAAGCGACACGTTCGGACCTTTGGTGTCTATCACATCGAGCGCGCGCCGCATGACGTGGAAATGGTAGCCTTGGCTGTCGTCTGCGAGATGGGTCAGGGTCATCCACTCGGTCCTTCGTGCTGCTGTGGCGCAATCTGTATCCCACAGTCATGGCCACGGGCGACCCGAAACCTGCGCAATCTGAGGACTTGTCCCACGCGCGCCTGCGCGGCATACCGGCGGTCATGGCGCGGCAAGTCGATTATCACACGATCCGAGAAATCTTTACCCGTTTCCAAGCGGCCGAACCCGAACCCAAGGGCGAGCTGGATCATGTGAACGCCTATACCCTCGTCGTGGCCGTCGCATTGTCGGCGCAGGCCACGGATGCCGGGGTGAACAAGGCCACCAAAACGCTGTTTCAGGTCGCGGATACCCCGGACAAGATGCTCGCACTTGGCGAAGACGGCGTGATCGAGCATATCAAGACCATCGGGCTGTACCGCAACAAGGCCAAGAATGTCATAAAGCTCAGCCGAATCCTGGTCGATCAATATGACGGCGAGGTGCCCAATTCCCGCGCCGCGTTGCAAAGCCTGCCCGGCGTGGGTCGCAAGACCGCGAATGTCGTGCTCAATATGTGGTGGCACTATCCCGCGCAGGCGGTCGACACCCACATCTTTCGCGTCGGCAACCGCACCGGGATCTGCCCCGGCAAGGACGTGGTGGCGGTCGAACGTGCGATCGAGGATCATATCCCGGTCGATTTTCAGCATCACGCCCATCACTGGCTGATCCTGCACGGCCGCTACACCTGCGTCGCCCGCAAACCCAAATGCGGCGCCTGCGTGATCCGCGATCTTTGTAAATTCGAGGACAAAACGACATGAGCAAGACATACCAGGTTGTCGGCATCGGCAACGCCGTTGTCGATGTGATCGCACGCGCCGAGGATGCGTTTCTGGACCAGATGGGCATTCAGAAAGGCATCATGCAACTGGTCGAACGCGCCCGGGGCGAGACGCTGTATGCCGCGATGACCGAACGCACGCAGACCCCCGGTGGATCGGTCGCAAACACGCTGGCCGGTCTGGGCAATCTGGGACTGCGCACAGGGTTCATCGGACGGGTGCATGACGACGCGCTGGGCCGGTTCTATGCGGACGCGATGAAAAACGGCGGCACGGATTTCGTCAACGCACCCATCGCCGGAGGCGAGCTACCCACCTCGCGGTCGATGATCTTTGTCTCGCCCGATGGCGAACGGTCGATGAACACCTACCTTGGCATCTCGGCCGAACTCGGTCCCGAGGACGTGTCAGAAGACGTGGCGTCGCAGGCCGAGATCGTGTTCCTCGAAGGCTACCTTTTCGACAAGGACAAGGGAAAAGACGCCTTCATCCGCACCGCCCGCACCTGCCGCGCGGCGGGCGGCAAGGCGGGGATCGCGATTTCCGACCCGTTCTGCGTCGAACGGCACCGCGCGGATTTCCTGGACCTGATCGAAAACGAGATGGATTATGTCATCGGCAACGAGGCCGAGATCATGTCGCTTTACCAGAACAACGACCTTGAGGCCGATCTGGCCGCCGTTGCCGCGATCTGCCCGCTGGTGGTCTGCACCCGGTCGGGCGATGGGGTGTCGATCATCCACAAAGGTGAACGGGTCAATATCCCGGTCGAAAAAGTGGTCCCGGTGGACGCGACAGGGGCCGGCGACCAATTCGCGGCCGGCTTCCTCTATGGATTGGCCACGGGCCGCGATACGGAAACCTGCGGGCGCATGGGATGCGTCGCCGCCGCCGAAGTGATCTCTCATATCGGGCCGCGACCCGAGGCGGACCTGCAACAGATGTTCAAAACTGCCGGGTTGGTTTGACCGCGGGACCCAAGGCCCGGAGGCGCGTCACGTTCCGCAAGACCACCTTTTGCGCTCGATGGTGCCCGCGCACTCCGTGAGGCAGAGCGCGATCGGCATCGTCACGGTCAGGTCGTGACCAGAAGCCGGTTGATCGGCATTGCGAAGCTGCCTTGTGGCACGGCGCTCCCGCCCGGCCCGGAGGTTGAGAGCAGACCCGCAAGCTCTGTCAGCATCTTCTCGCGCGATGCGGGTGACAGGATGAACGCCGCATAGAAGAAACCGGCCGCCGCCTCGGCCACGTCCGTGGCGGCGCCCTCCATCGTGACCACGCTGGTCTCGACAGTCACTGTCGCGGCGGGAAAGGCAGCGCGAACCAGATCGCTCAGGCTGTCAGTTCCGCGTATCCGGGGATCGCCCAGATCGATCTCGCCATAGCCGGGCAGTTCAGACTGCACATACCCGTAAATGAGATCATGCACCGCAGTATACCCCGGCGCGGCTTCCATCGGGCCATCCACCAGCGCCACGAACCGCCCGCCCGGCGCCAGGACGCGCCGCACCTCGTCAAGCACCGGCGTGACAGGGTCCATCAGCGTCAACGCCCAGTGGCACAGAACCGCGTCAAGCGACCCGTCCGAAATGCGCTCCATGTCCTGCGCTTCGGCCTGCATCAAATCGGCCGACCCCGCAGGCAAACGCGCCTGCGCCAGAGCCAGTTCTTCCGGGCACATGTCCAGACCCGTCAGGCGCAGCCCCGCATTGCGATGGTGCAGGATGTCCAGCAGCGGACCGGACCCGCAAGCGAGATCGAGCACCCGTGCTCCGTCTGTTTCCGGCACCGCTTCGGCGAGCCAGTCGTAGCTGGTGCGCCCGGCGGCATCGCAGCAGGCCCGCGCGCAGGTTTCGGTAAACCCCGCATGGTCACGATGAACGGCCCGCAGATGGGCGCGCAAGGCAGCCGCGTCGGGGCGCTGGCCACGGACAAGACTGTCGGTCCAGGCAGACCTCAGGGGGCTGTGATCATTCACTCGCAATCTCCAGTTCTTCGGGGGGTCAGACGGT
This sequence comes from Marivita sp., assembly GCF_020055675.1. Taxonomy (GTDB): domain Bacteria; phylum Pseudomonadota; class Alphaproteobacteria; order Rhodobacterales; family Rhodobacteraceae; genus Marivita. The sequence goes on along the minus strand of NZ_JAIPUS010000010.1, from coordinate 6,973 downwards.
GATATCCATCAGGTGCACCAGCTGCGGAAAGCGCCAGCCGTCCTTGGCCTGCGCCGCCGTCAGCCACTCTGTCACCGGGTCGCGGGCCTGCATCTCCGCGAGCGAAACACTGTCATCGAAGACGCAGCGTTGCAGGTATCCCTCGACAGCCGCCGTATCGTCCGGCCCTGCGACGCTCTCGTAGCGCACCTCTGTTACCGAAACCTCGGCACCGCTGTCACGCAGCGCGGCCGCCAGATCCTCGGCCGAGATATAGGGGGCGACCTCCGCTGCGGCGAAAGCCTCAAGATAGCGGCGGTGAAACTCGATGTAATGCCCGGCGGCGGCACTATGGGCAATCACGCCGCGCCCCCCGGGGCCAATCGCATCGCAGAAGCGCCGGGCGGCGGCAGGCAGATCCGCGGCGGGCACGGCGTAAAGCGCATGGGTCGCCCAGACGATATCATACCCCTCCGGCGGCGGAGTGAAATCCTGCAGGGTCGTTTCATGTTCCGCGCTTGCCGCGAAGGGCACGGGCAGAGCCGCGCGCGCCTCGGCGATGGAAAACGCCGAAGGGTCCAACAGGTCGGTTGCGATCTTGTTCAGCCCAGCCTCAGCCACGCCCGCATGCCGGACGAGCGCGTTGGGAAACTTGCCCGATCCGCAGGCCACGTCGAGCAGCCGCAGGGACCGGCCACCCGCCCGTGACTGCGCCTCCGACATCCAGGTCGCCCAGTCGCGCGCCTCGGCCAGATGCCTGTAGTCGTCGGTGGCAAGTGTGTAAAACGCATCCATCCCGGCGCGGCCGGCCTCGGACCAATGGGTGCTGCTGCGCGTCAGGATATCGCTGCTCATTCGGCATCCCCGACCGGCCAGCAGACCGGGTTGAGCGGACTGGCCGCGATATCACCCGGCCCGACACCCGGCATGAATTTCTGCCAGTCGCCGGACACCATCGTCGGTGCATCCACGATACGCGCGCCGTCAGCGTAATAGGTGTTGGCCAGAACCACCCGACTGCGATCCGTGCGATTGCGCGCGGCGGTGTGGAAATTCAGGTTGTGATGAAAGCTGACCTCGCCCATCTCGAACGGGGTCTCGTCCACGGTCACGCCGTTGCGGGCAAACACCTCGGCCACGCCACGATCATAGCCGGTGCCCGTCTTTTCGAAGGTCACCGCATCGACCAGCTTGTGCACGTCCAGCGGGTAGGCGAAGGCCAGCGGTCCCATCTCCACAGGGATCGGCTGGGCCGGGGCCCAGGCGGTCACGACGTCATGCGTATCGAGCGGGAAGTGATGATCGTCGAAATGCCACGGCGTGCGCCCGCACCCGGCCTGTTTGGCGAGAACGTTGTCATGGTACAGCCGCACCGCCGGCACCTCCAGCAGGTCCGCCGAAATCTGCCCCAGACGGGGCGACAGAACATAGGCCCGCAGCAGCGGATTATCCGGCCAGACCATTTCGAGGCTCAGGAACCGGTCGCGCGCGCCGGTGTCCGGGTCGACATCGAATTCAGCCTTCAACAACCGGATCAACTCGGCCCGCAGCTTCAGAACAGTCCCCGGCGAAAACACCTTCTTGAGCTTGATGAAGCCGTTTTCCCGGAAAAACGCGATCTGGTCTTCGGTCAGGGTGTAGGGCGCCGCCAGTTCCGCGATGACCTCGTCATCTGTCGGGATCGCCACATCCGGCAAGGGCGCAGCGGCGAGGACCGCCTCGTCGGCGCCATCGTTCTCCGCAAGACTGACATACCAGTCCCACCAGGCCTGGTTGTCCTGATCCCAGGGTTGGCTCACATCGGTGGCATCGCTCTCGGGCGTGGTCGTTTCGGCCATGTCGGGTCCTTTCATCATCTGCGCACGGACCTAAAGCATCACGCCGCACCGGCAAGCCGGATACCGGCATCGGCTGGATATTTCGATCCGGCGGGTTAGGTCACGTCGGGTTGCCACAACCGATCGGAGATATCATGGATGCACGCACGATGGAGCCTCGCAAACCGGAAATCGGCAACAGCGCCCTTTACTCGGATGTGATCGCGGGGATGTCACGCAGCCCCAAGGGGCTTTCGCCGAAATGGTTTTACGACGACCGCGGCAGCGCGATCTTCGAAGAGATCACGCAGCTGTCCGAATACTACCCGTCGAGAACCGAACGCGCGATCCTGGAGACCGGGCTGGCACGGATAGAGGCGCATGTGCCCGCAGGCGCCGCGCTTGTGGAACTCGGCAGTGGCGCGAGCGTCAAGACGCGCTTGCTGCTGAACGGGCTGAAAGGCCTTTCCACCTATGTGCCCGTCGATATCTCGGAGGATTTCCTGCACGCCTCGGCAGCAGAGCTCGCCACGGACTTTCCCCGCCTCGATGTCCGGCCGGTGGTCGCCGACTTCATGCAGCCCGTCCCCCTGCCCGATCTCGGGGGGCAGCCGGTTGTCGGGTTCTTTCCCGGCTCGACCATCGGCAACCTGAGTCCTGATGCCGCGCGGGCGCTGTTGATGCGGCTGGGTGAATGGCCGGATCACGACACGCTGATCCTCGGCGTCGATCTGGTAAAGGCGCCCGAGACACTCGTTGCGGCCTATGACGATGCCAGCGGGGTGACGGCCCGTTTCAATCTCAATCTTCTCAGGCGGCTCAACCGCGAGGCCGGAGCCGAGTTCGACCTCGAGACATTCCGGCACAAGGCGATCTGGAACGCGACAGAGGCCCGGGTGGAGATGCATCTGCAAAGCCTTGAAGACCAAAGCGTGCAGATCGGCGATCATGTCGTGGAATTCGCAGCGGGCGAAACGATCCATACGGAGAACAGCCACAAATACTCCGTCGAGAGCCTGTCGGAGCTGGCCCGGACGGCGGGCTGGCACCTGGCCGAGGTTCTGACGGACCCGCAGGCGCTCTTCGCGGTCGCGATCCTGCACCGCACCTGACACAATCGGCACGGCGGCCAGTTGAAAGCCTGCCCCGGTCCTGTAAACTTCGGGGTGCCGCGTGGCAGCATGAAACGAACGGGATCGGAACAGATGAACGGATTCACAACCTGGCTGGTGCTCGTGGGCGCGGTCATCCTCGCCGGCATCACGGTGCCTTACGGGCTGCTTGGCGGCAGCGCAGCCGCCCTGGACGTCTTCTGGTTCTGGTCCGCCTTCGGCGTGGCCATCGTCGTGCTGATCGTTGGCGGCGTCTCGCGCTGGAGGGTCTGAGCCATGATCGACCCCTATCTCGTCTGGGGCGCGGTGATCGCCTTTGCGGTGATCGGCGGAGCCATCGTCTACGCGGCGGCGCGTGGCAATACCGGGACCGCGTCCGACTACTATCTTGGCGGTCGGCGTCTTGGCGGAATGGTTTCGGGGCTGTCCTACGCCGCGACAACCTATTCGGCGTTCATGCTCGTGGTGCTGACCGGGCTGACGTATCGTGGCGGGATCGGCGCGCTCGGGTTCGAACTGGTCTATTTTTCCGGCCTCACGCTTCTGGTCGTCTTCGGTCCGCGCTTCTGGCTGGCAGCGCAGAAATGGGGCTTCATCACCCCCGCCGAGATGCTGGGCGCGCGCTATGGCGACCGCAACATCGCGCGGCTTGTGGCGGTACTGAGCCTGATCTTCCTGATGCCCTACTGCACGACCCAAATGGCCGGGATCGGGCTTTTGTTGTCCGGCGTGACAGGTGGCGAGATCAGCCTGCCGGTGGCGATCGCCATCGGCGCGGTACTGGCCATCTTCTGGACCCTGGCAGCCGGTCTTCGTGCGGTCGCCTGGACCGACGCGGGCCAGTCGGCGGTGATGCTGGTTTCAGGGGTTTTGGCCGTCGGTTTCGCGATCTCCTACATCGGCGGGCTCGACGCCTTCACGACCGAGGTGACAGAGCAGAGCGGCCCGTGGCTCGACGTGCCGGGTCCGGGGCTCTGGTCTTTCCCGACCTTCATCGCGCTGGCGCTGCCATGGTTCTTCTTCCCGCTGTCCAACCCGCAGGTCAGCCAACGGCTCTTCGTTGTCGAGGACATGGCCGCGATGCGGCGGATGATCCTCTGGGTGCTGGGCTTTGGCCTGGTGTTCACACTAATCGCGGTGATCTGGGGCTTCGCGGCGCTGGTGATCGCACCCGGACTCGATAACCCGGCCAACGCGACGCCGGCGCTGCTGAGCTCGGGGGCGGTGCCCGTCGCGGTCAGCCTCTTGCTGATCGTCGGGATCCTGTCAGCCGCGGTGTCCACGCTCGATTCCATCGCGTTGACGCTGGGCTCGATGGTCGCGCGCGACCTTCTGCGCCAGGGCGACGGGCGCGACGCAAGCCAGATCTTCATCGGCCGCGTGGTGGTTGTTCTGGTGGTGCTTTTCGCCGCCGGGTTCGCAGTGCGCGAGGCGGCGATCGTCGATCAACTGGCAGCCCTTTCGGCGGCGGGTCTGATCGTGACGGTGCCCGCGACGATCGGCGCCTTCTTCTGGCGTCGCGGCACCGCCTTGGGCGTGCTGGCCTCGCTCCTGGGCGGCGCGGCAACGGCGATCTGGATGGCGATGGGGGCCGGCGTAAGCGTTTTCGACCCCACGCTCGCGCTGAGCGTGATCGGTGTGACGGTGGCGCTCTTTGTCGGCGTGAGCCTCGTCACCCGGCCCCGGGCCGAGGCGCTCGATTTCAAGGGCACGCTGCGCCCCGAACTTGACCGGATGGGGGCCTGGTAGCGTCTTGATCCGTCCTGCCTGGCACGGAAGACCGGCACGCAGCACACCGGGACACGACCGCCATGTGAGCGCCGCAGGACGGCCCATGGTTTGTGCAGTCCGTCACTGAGCAGCATCACCGCGTGGATGTCGCTCCCTGCGGCAAGGACGGCTTGCGCCCCTCGACCGGGACCCCCGACTTTCACGTGCAGCGACGGCTGTCACGACCCTGCCATACACGCAAGCGCAACCCAGATCGCCGTCTCTGACAGAAGTTGCACAGCCCCAAGGACATCGCCGGTCTGGCCACCGATCTTGCGGCGCGCCTGCCACGCAACCACTGTCACCGCGGCAATGCAGACGCCAAGAGGCACAGTCCAGAACAGCAATGCGCCAACGGCCACCGCTGCCAGAACGACCCGCGCCGCCCGGGACTGTCCGGATGCCAACTGCGCCATCCCGTCAGGCCGCGCCGGGGGCAATATTTCCTGCACGACGACCATTCCCGCACGGCTCAGCATTGCGGCGCCCACAAAGGCCAGCGGGCCGGGGTCCGCGGTCTTGACCGAGACGGTCCACAGACCGACCACGATGATCATTGCCAGCATACCATAGCTGCCGACGCGGCTGTCTCGCATGATTTCGAGGGCATGGGCCTTGTCCCGGCCGCCACCGATACCATCAGCATAGTCCGCAAGCCCGTCGAAATGCAGCGCACCGGTGAGCAACGTCAAGGCAGCCACGGCCAACACCGCGGCGATTGCAGGCGGCGCGCCAATGGCCAGGGCGCCCGCATAGGCAAGCCAGGTCAAGAAGCCGATGAGCCCCCCGACAATGGGGAAGGCCCACCGCGCCGCCGCCAGGTCCGGCACCGCGCCATTGATCTTCCCCGCCGGAAGACGTGTCAGCAGCATGATCGCCACCTGCAGTTCGGCCAAGCGCGTTCCCAGGCTCATGCGTCCGCTACGCCGGCTTCCCCGAATGTTGCCATGCCATTGTGACAGTCCAGCGCGGCACGCAGCACGCCCAGGGCAAGCGCCGCTCCGGACCCTTCGCCCAGCGCCATATCGAGAGAGAGTATCGGCTCTTGCTGCAACGCGGAAATCAGCCGCGCATGTCCGGGTTCGCGGCTCAGATGGCCCACGACGCAATGATCAAGAAAACGCCGGTCAACCTTGTAAAGAGGCACCGTCGCGGCAGTGCAAATGAACCCGTCGAGGATCACCGGAATGCGCAGCGCCCGCGCCCCAAGCACGGCACCGCAGATCGCGGCCTGTTCGCGCCCACCCAATGCGGCCAGCATACCCAGGCCAGTCGCGTCCGCGTGACGCGCGACAGCGCGGGCGACCGCATCGGTTTTCCGCGCGAGACCGGCCTTGTCAGAGCCGGTGCCGCGGCCGACCCAGTCTTCGGCGCCACCTCCGAAACCCGCCAAGGCCAAGGCCGCGGCGATTGTCGAATTGCCGATACCCATCTCGCCTAGGACAAGCACATTCGCCCGCGCCTCCACGGCCGCGGCCCCGCGCCGCATCGCCACGAGCGTTTCCTGCTCGGACATGGCGGGCCCTTGGGTGATGTCACCCGTCGGCTGGTCAAGGTCCAGCGCAACGACCGAAAGCTCGGCGCCGGTCGCTCGACAGAGTTGGTTGATGGCCGCCCCGCCATTTTCAAAATTCGCCACCATCTGTGCGGTGACGTCTTGCGGGAACGGGTTCACGCCCTGTGCGCAAACACCGTGGTTCCCCGCAAAAACAACCGCTTGCGCACGGTCAATCGTTGGGCGGGCCGTGCCCTGCCACCCGGCCATGAAAGCCGCCAGGCCTTCGAGCCGGCCAAGGGAACCCGGCGGTTTGGTCAGGCTGTTCTGACGGTCGATGGCCGCACGCACCGAATCGGTATCATGCGAAGGCAGGGTTTCGGCAAGCGTTTCGACAGCCGCCAACGACTGGATTTCAGAAAGGAGTGTCATTGGGTTTTACCTTCACAGGGTGACCCGCCACGGCAAGCCAGACTTCTTCACAGGCGGCGGCCACGGCCTGATTGACCTGACCTGCCGCATCGCGAAACGCGCGGGCCAGCTTGTTTTCGGGGACGATACCAAAACCGACTTCGTTGGACACCAGCACGACCGGCGCGCTTTGCTCGGCCAGTGTCTTGATCAGCGTGTCGGTCTCGGCCCGCCAATCGGCCTCGTCCAGCATCAGATTGGTGAGCCACAGGGTCAGGCAATCCACCAGCCGGGGCACGTCGCCATCGGTTGCGTGCAGCGCCTCGGCCAAGTCGATGGGTGCTTCGAGGTTGGTCCAGGCCTCGGGTGGGCGTCGGGCTTTGCGATCG
>NZ_JAIPUS010000059.1 GCF_020055675.1 Marivita sp. | reverse complement strand
TGCCGCAGATGAATCGCACCGACGCCATACCGACACCATACCGACGCAATACCGACACGGCTTCGTCGATGAGTTCGGGGTTATCCGCCAGCCCGAGATAGTTGTTGGCGCACAGGTTGATCACCTCACGGCCATCCGCCAGCCGCACCTCACCCGACTGCATCGAGGTGATCACCCGCTCGGTCTTGTAAAGCCCCTCGTCGCGCAAGCCCGCAAGCCGCGCCTCGATCTCCGTCTCGAAACGATCTGCCGCCGTCATGTCACACCCTCCCTCAAATGGCTCTGCGCACGCGACCTGGGCGCACCTGCGCGCCTGATGGCCTCTAGCATGAATCGCCACTAGGGACATAGCGGACATGTTCCGCGCCACTCGACAACCGCCACCACGGGCGGGCCGAAAAAATTAACCGGTGACGGGCGTGGCGTAAGGCGCTAGCCTTTGTCAAAGGCGCTATGAGCGATTTTAGACTATTGATGTTGCAGGGAAGCATTTGCCCATGGATGACGAGGGGCCTCAGAACGAGCCACAGCAGGAAAAGACGCAGCCTGCCATTTCGGCCCTGCGCTATGAGACGCCGTCCGAACTCTATGCGGCGATGCCGCAGATACGAAACCTGATGCAGCACCGCCCCCAGGACGACGAGAGCGCCGTTGCCTTTCTGGCGCGGCTGAGATCGAGCACGACACCCGAAGAGGCGGTGACCTTCACGGCATTTGCGGCACGCGCCAAGATGGCGATCTGGTGGGCCTATGAATGCGTGCGCACCTCCTCCGAGGAAATGAGCGCCGATGACCGCGCGCTGATGGAGCAGATCGCCAACTGGACCACGCACCCGGATGCGCAGAACCGCTATATGGTCATGAAAGAGGCGCTCTGGGCACCGCAGCGCACGCCGGTGGTGCTGCTAGGGTTGGCCGTGGGCTGGTCCGGTGGCCAGTTCGCACCGAATGACCCGTCGCAGGTGCCACCCTATCGCACCCCGCGCGCAGTAAATTCGGCGGTGTTGTCCTGTCTCGCCAAATCAAGCCTGAACCGACGACCGATCGAATTGGCCCGGTTTCTCGATTTGGCGCTTTCCCTCTACCGTGTGCTCTAGCCGCCGCTTTCGGGAACGGATAGGGTCTGACCTGCCATGACTTTAACGCTACGAATCCTCAATTATGACGCGCTCGAAAACGGCGGGCCGCTGTCGATAACGCTCAACCGTTCCGGGTGCAGCGTCGGGCGACGCGCGTCTATGGATTGGGTGTTGCCCGACCCGGAACGGCATATCTCCGGTCATCACTTCGACATTTCCTTTTCCGAAGGGGCTTATTGGCTGACCGATGTGTCGAGCAACGGCACATTCCTGCAAGGTCAGCGGTATCGGCTAGAAGGTCCGCATCGCCTGACCGGGTCCGATCAACTGCTGGTAGGGCATTACATCATCGGGCTGGAACTTGGCGCGCCGGCGCAGCCGCAACCGCACGGCATGACACACGGCCTGCAGACCCCGCCAATGACCCATCCGGGGCCCGCCGCCCCGGCAGAGGATGCCGACCCTTGGGATTTTGGCCCGGCCATGCCACCTGCGCCGCCTGCCGCGTCACAGGTCCGGGTGCCCGCACCGCAGATGGGGGATATCTCTCAGGATTTCCAGCCCATGCACCAGCCCGCGCCACAGCCACCGCCCGAGGCACCGCGCCCGCTGCAACGGCCACCATCGCCCACGACCGGCGATTTGTCCGGCAGCACCCCGATGCATTCTCCCAATTTCGGATCGCCGCAAGGCGCGGCCCCCGACCCGACGCCGTTCATGGCACAGCCGACGCCGCCTCAACCGACCCCACCTGCGCAGGTCGGACCCGCGCCCTCTGGCGACGCCATCCTCCGTGCCTTTTGTGACGGTGCCGGCATCGCCCCCGCAGCAGCGCAGGCCCAAAGCCCAGAAGACTTTGCACGCATGCTGGGCTATTGCGTCCGGATCGCCACCGAAGAGATGATGCGCATGTTGCAGGACCGCGCCAACGTCAAGCATTTCACCAAGGGCGGCGAACGCACAATGCGCAGCGCAACCGGGAACAACCCGCTGAAATTCATGCCTGATACAGCACAGGCCATCGAGACGATGTTCGTGTCGCCTCGCGACGGTTTCATGACCGGCCCCGAAGGTTTCGAGAACGCGCTCAAGGATCTACGCCAGCATCAGGCGGCCGTTTTCGCCGCGTTGCAGCCCGCACTTGCACATATGCTGGAAGGCCTGTCGCCCGAAGAAATTGAAGAGGCATCAAGCGCGGGCGGTTTCCTTGGCACATCCAAGCGCGGCAAGGCGTGGGACCTCTACGTGGATCGTTGGGATGCCAAGGCAAAGGAGGGTGAGAACGGGATGCTCGATACCTTCCTCAAGGCGTTTTCGGATGCCTATGCCAAGGCATCGCGATAGATCGGCGGCCTTGACCGCGCGGTGAAACTGCTTAACCATGTCAACGCGTTGAGTGCATGAAGTGATTTTGGGAAAGAGATGTTCGGATGAGTCTTGATTGGGTGCTCGAACCGATTTCCGAAGAGGCACCGTGTGGCCCCGACCTCAATGCTGCCATGGACGCGGCATATGATGACTATTATTTCGGCGCACTCGGGCGGTTGCCGGAACGGTTCTTGAAACCGGGGGTCGAGCGGCCCGACGGATCACGCAGCCCTGACGACATTCTCGATCCCAAGGATGTTGACGCCTCTGGCGAGGCCAAACAGATCGACGCGCTGCTGAAGCGGAGCCGGGATTTGCGCCTGCTGGTGCTGCGCGCGCAGTGGGAAATCCTCGCTGGTCGCATCGCGCCGATGGCGCAATCGGTACGCGCCATTGCCGACCTGCTCGACACATTCGGTGCCGAGGTCCACCCGACTCTCGAAAGTGGCTCTGGCGAACGCCGTGACACGCTCAACGATCTGGCGCAGCAGAACACCGTCCTGTTGCCGCTGCAATTCGCCGGTCTTACGGGGACGACCGAAGTCACGTTGCGCAAGCTGCGAATAGCGGCGGGGCAGGCTACGCCGCTGTCGTTTGAGGACGAGATTTCATCGGCCATGTTGCAGGACTCTCTGGCTGCCCCGACGAATCGTAAGAAAGTCGACGAAAGTCACGGCGCGCTTCTGTCGCTGTCACAATCGCTGGCGCGGATCGTGGCGACCTGTCAGGTCAATGAAAGCCATCCGTTTTCGCCCGCGCTGGATCCTCTTCAGGACCTGGTGACCGAGTGCCTTGAGGCAATCACCGATGCGCGTGCCGATCTGCGCGGCGCCGAAATTGACGTGCCCTCGCCCCAGCCCGCGACTGACGAGCCGGGGCAGGCGGAACCGGTGGCATCGGCGGCGGTGCCGCAGGCTTCTGACGGTCAGTCGCGTTTGCAGGTCGGTTCGCACGAGGAGGCGCGGCAGGTTCTGGAGGCCTGCGAGGCCTATTACCGGCATAAAGAGCCGTCCTCAGCCGCACTTCTACTCGTGACGCAGGCTCGCCTCCTGATCGGGCGACCGCTTATCGAGGCGCTGGAAACGCTGCTCCCGCAGGAGGCCGCGAAAGCAATCGTGGAATTCGGGCCTCAAACCGGGTTCGTGATGAATATTGACAGGTTGCGCGCGCTGTCGTCGGACGGGGCGGGACAGAGCCCCGAACCGGCAACGCAACCGCCTTCCGCGCCTGCACCCGTGATCGAGACCTCCGCCGATGCGGTGGACGCGCTGCGCGGCGTTGAATCGTTTTTCAGAAGCCACGAGAAAAGCAGCCCCGTGCCGCTCTTGCTGCAACGAGCCCGCAGCTACGCGGACAAGGACTTCAGGGCACTCGTGGAGGAACTTATTCCGCAGGTGCGTCAGGGGGAGAGCGGCTGAGATATCAACACTCTGCTTACGTGCCAGAGACGGGATTAGCGTTGACTTCAAGGTGTATTCTGGCTTTCTATATGTGCAAACAGGGAGTTCATTATGGCAGGCAATTCAGGTTCTGGCTTTATCAAGAGAAATCGCCCGCCTCGTGTGCAGATCGCGTATGAGGATCCTTACGACAGCGAAAAGATGGTAGAACTGCCATTTGTCATGGGCGTGATGTCCGATCTTTCGGGCAACAATCCCTCTGTCGAACCCGAAGCAGTCGAAGAGCGGACATTCGCGGATGTGACCAAGGATACGCTCGACGAATACATGGAATCGGTCGGTCCCGGTGTCACCTTCATGGTCGAAAACCGACTTGCCCCCGACTCGGAAGAGAAGATCGGCGTCAATTTACAGTTTTCGAAGATGGACGATCTCGAACCGGCAGAGATCGCGCGCCAGGTTCCGGCGCTGCGCAAATTGCTCGAAGCGCGCCAACAGCTTGCCAATCTTCAGAAATACATGAGCAGCAAGCCCAAGGCGCAGGAACATATAAAGAAGTTGCTGAACGATCCAGAATTGATGGCGGCACTCGCGGCGCGCGATCCCGAGACCGACGAAACGGACGATTAAGCGATTTATGATCCGTTCGCGATGGCGGGTTGCATGAGAAGAGTTGAAAAAAATGGCAAATGAAGCGCAAGCGCAGACTGGCACGGCCGCCGAAGGCTTGAACGAGCTTTCGGAATTCTCCGATATCCTCAAACAGACCATCAAGCCGCGCACCGATGTTGCGGCCAAGGAGGTCGACAACGCGGTTGTCGCCCTTGTCCGCGAAGCATTGGACGATCAGGAACTTGTGGCAGAGGATGTCATCGACACACTCGACGCCATGCTCGCCAAGCTGGACAAGAAACTGACCGATCAGATGAACGCGGTCCTGCATCACGAGGAATTCCAGAAGATCGAATCGTCGTGGCGCGGCCTTGCCTACACCCTCAACAATGCCGAAACCGACGCCTCTTTGCGGGTCAAGGTTTTGAATGTGTCAAAATCCGAATTGCAGGCAATGATGCGCCGCTATCCGGGTGCCAAGTGGGACAAGAGCCCGCTGCATGACATGGTCTATGAACAAAACCTCGGCACACTGGGCGGCAAGCCCTTCGGTTGCCTGATCGGCGATTACCATTTCGATCATTCGAGCGGTGACGTGAACCTGCTCAACTCGCTGAGCAAGATTTCCGAAGCCGCGCTGGCGCCTTTCATTTCGGGCGCCTCCCCGACGCTTCTGGGTTTGGACGAGTGGAACGAGATTTCGCAGCCACCCGATCTGTCCGAGATATTCGAGACCCCGGAATACGCCCAGTGGAACAGCCTGCGCGACAGCGAAAACGCGCGCTTCGTGGCGCTGACCCTGCCCCGGGTTCTGGCGCGCGAACCTTATGGCCAGAATTCCAATGCCGTGGTCGAGGAATTCAACTTTGAAGAAGAAACCGACGGACATGGCGGCAAGCTCTATTCTTGGATGAACGCGGCCCACGCCATGGCTGCCAACATCAACCGTGCGTTCAAGGAATACGGCTGGACGGTCAAGATCCGGGGTGTTCAGTCGGGCGGTGAGGTGCAGAATCTGCCGACCCATGTGTTCGATACCGGCGACGGGTCCAAGGATCTCAAGTGCCCCACCGAAGTGTCGATCACCGATCGGCGCGAAGGAGAGCTGAGCAAGGCCGGTCTGATCGGCCTGATCCATCGCCAGCATACCGACAAGGCGGCGTTCATCGGGGCACAATCGCTTTATCGGCCCAAGAAATACGTGGATGACTTGGCGACGGCTTCTGACAACATGTCGTCACGAATCCCGTATATTTTCGCCGTGTCCCGGTTCAGCCATTACCTTAAGGTCATGGTCCGCGACAAGATCGGTGAAAGCCCTGATCGGCGTCAGCTGGAGACCCAACTCCAGACGTGGATCAACAAGTATGTATCCGGCAACCCGGAGAGTGCCAGTGAAACCGAAAAGGCCAAGAAGCCCCTTGCTGGTGCTAAAGTCGAAGTCGTTGAGGACGAGCTTAACCCGGGGTATTATCAGGGAAAATTCTTCTTGAAACCCCATTTTCAGATGGAGGGCATGGATATCGGCATGAGCCTCGTATCCAAACTGCCCACCGGCAAGTGAACCACTACGCCAGTTAAGCAACAAAGCAATTGACAGGCGAGCCAGTAAAAGGAGTGACCCATGGCTGTCGATATTTTTCTTGGACTTTCAAACAACATCAAGGGTGAGTCGCAGGACGACACCCATCGTGACAAGATCGACGTGCTCGCCTGGAACTGGGG
>NZ_JAIPUS010000030.1 GCF_020055675.1 Marivita sp. | reverse complement strand
TATCTCTTCAGATATTATCAATGTCAAAGAGCAACCCAGAAACAAAACCAGACCAGTGCGCCCTAACCGCGGCGCGCCCGCCCTGACAAACCCCTGAATTATCCGCCTTCCGTTCCAACCGACACAATGCCCGTCGTCCCGTCCACCGTCCCAACAAGCGCCTCAGCGCCGCCGGTGAAGGGGTATTTAGAGTCACCGCCCAAAGTCCGCAAGACGAAAATCACCGTCGACGGAAAAAAAGTTCAGTTCCCTCCAATGCCACCTCTCAAGACCCTGTGCCGGCTTGGGTTGATCCGACGCAAATCTACCAAGACGTCAGAAATCCCCGGGGGGGATGACCTGCCCTGAAACCCGGGCCATCCCAAAGGATGGACTGGACTCGAAACGGTCACGGCGACGCGGGCAACGGGCGATCCGAAATGCCCGTTTCACCGACGACCAGAGTGCCGGCGGATCGCAAGCGTATGGTTCACGCGTGAAATGCTTGGTCCGCGGGCTCAATCTTCGCGCCCAGCCGGAGCGACGGTATCGGATCTGTGCAGCAAACACGGCATGTCGGAGGCAACGCTGCTTAAGGGGATGGCCAAGCATGGCGACACTGCAGGTGGGTCAGCTCTGGATGGTCTCACCCCACCCACCCAAGCGGGTCACTTTCGCATGCAGGGTCACTGCCCGGATCCAAGCTGCCGCTGCGCGTCCAGTGTTCAGAAAGCCCTTTAACCCAGAGCAAAGCTCAACTGCTTTGCATGGCTTACCTTGGTTGTATTGATTGTGTGGGTCGGCCTTGATGAAACGAAAATTGGTAATTGCCGTTGCCGGTCTCGTCGCGATCGCGGGTGTTGTCGCGGGGTACTTTTGGTGGCAAGCCAGTCAACAGACCGCGCCGCCAGCGTTCGCCGCAGGCAACGGGCGGGTGGAGGCCGACCTGGTGGACGTCGCTTCGGAAATCACCGGGCGTCTTGCGGATATTCAGGTGCAGGAAGGCGATTTGGTTGATGCAGGCATCACCATCGCCGAGATCGACACCGACAGCCTGCAAGCGCAACTGGACCGCGCCGAGGCCGATGTCGCCGCTTCGGAAAGCCAGGCCGAGCAGGCCCGCGCCATGATCGGTCAGAATGAAGCGGCGCTTGAATTTTCGCAAGTCGAGCTGGAACGCGCCAGAACACTACTGGAGCGGGGTTTCGGCACACAGGAGGAGGTAGACAGCCGCCGGTCCGAGCGCGATGCAGACCGCGCCACACTGGCCGCTGCCAAAGCCAGCCTGACCGCGGCTGAACGCCAGGTCGAAGCAGCCCGAGCGTCCGTTCGTGAAATCGAGAGCCGGATCGAAGATGCGCAGATCCAGGCCCCTGTGCGCGGCCGGGTGCTGTATCGCCTGGCCGAGCCGGGCGAGGTTGTGGCCAGCGGTGCGCCCATCGTGACCCTGCTGGATCTGTCGCGGGTCTATATGGAGGTCTTTCTGCCCACTGCCGAGGCCGCACGGGTCGGGATCGGGGCCGAGGCGCGTATCAGGCTGGACGGGATCGATCTTGTGATCCCCGCGCACGTGAGCTTTGTATCGCCAGATGCGCAATTCACGCCGGAAACCGTGGAAACACAGGATGTCCGCACGGATTTGATGTTCCGGGTTCGTCTGCGCGTCCAGCAGGATCTCATCGAGCGCAACATTGACTACGTCAAGACCGGCATGCGCGGGACTGGACATATTCGTCTGGTCGGCGCTCAGGACACAGCATGGCCCGATGACCTGACTTTGACGGATCGCCCGCCTCTTGAGGCAGGAGACTGAGCGATGAGCAATGCGCAAAATGCCCCTGTGGTGCGCGTTCAGGGTCTTTGCCACAGCTACGGCGACAAACATGCGGTGGACGATGTGTCGCTCGAGTTGGAAGCCGGAACGATCGTTGGCCTTTTCGGCCCCGACGGTGTGGGCAAATCCACACTGATGGGGCTGATCGCCGGGGCGCGCCGGATGCAGGAGGGCGAGGTCGACGTGCTGGGCGGGTCGATGCGCAAGCCCAGACATCGCAACGCTGTTTTTCCGCGCATCGCCTATATGCCCCAGGGACTTGGCCAGAATCTCTATATGGCCCTGAGTGTTCGTGAAAACCTTGAATTTTTTGGCAGGCTGTTCGGTCAGACCGCCAAGGAACGCGACCGACGCATCGACCGCCTTCTGAAAGCGACCCGCCTCGATCCATTCCCGGACCGGATCGTCGGAAAGCTTTCCGGGGGCATGAAGCAGAAACTTGGCCTGTGTTGCGCTTTGATCCATGATCCCGACGTCCTGATCCTCGATGAACCGACCACCGGCATCGATCCCCTGTCGCGCCAGCAGTTCTGGAGATTGATCGAGGAAATACGCGAAAGCCGCCCGAACATGTCTGTGCTCGTGTCGACCGCCTATATGGCGGAGGCTGAAGATTTCGACATGTTGCACGCCATGCATGATGGCGCGCTCATCGGCAGCGGCAGCGCCGCTGCATTGCGCGAAGAGACCGGCACCGACACGCTGGAAGATGCGTTCACCGCCATGGTTCCGGAGGACGAACGGAGCGCGAAAGCGCAGCTTGAGATTCCACCGCGGGATTCCGAAACCGGCAACATCGCGGTCAAGGCCAAAGACTTGACCAGGCGCTTCGGTGATTTCACGGCCGTTGACGACATCAGCTTTGAAATAGAGCAGGGCGAGATTTTCGGTTTTCTCGGTTCGAATGGCTCGGGAAAAACGACAACAATGAAAATGCTGACCGGACTGCTGCCTGCAACCGAAGGCACGGTATCGTTGTTTGGACATCCGGTGGATGCCAGCGACATCGAAACGCGCCAGCGCGTCGGCTACATGTCCCAGTCATTTTCACTCTACAAACAACTCAGCCTGCGCGAAAATCTGTGGCTTCACGCCCGGTTGTATCGTCTGGACGCAGACGAAATCGGGGATCGCATCGACGCGCTGCTCGATCAGGTGGGCCTGGCCGGGCACGCCGATGACGGTGCGGGGGCGCTTCCCCTTGGGTTGCAGCAGCGTCTTTCGCTGGCCGCCGCGATTATCCATGAACCGGAATTGCTGATCCTTGATGAGCCAACATCGGGCGTCGATCCGGCCGGGCGGGACGCATTCTGGCAAATACTGTCGGATCTGTCGCGTGACGATGGCGTGACGATCTTCATCTCGACCCATTTCATGCATGAGGCCACGTATTGCGACCGGATTTCGCTGATGCACAAGGGACAGGTAATGGAGGTGGGCACTCCCGGCGATATCGCCCAGGAGCACGGCGAGGGCGAACTTGACGAGGCTTTCGTGGCGCTGATCCGCCAGAACGACCCTGATGCCACCGATGAAGGCGATGCGGACGAGTGGGCAGGTTCTGATCGGCAGGACAACAGGAAACCTTCGCGGTCGGCAGCCCTGCGACGGCTTCTGGCCTACACGCGGCGAGAAACCTATGAGGTCATGCGCGATCCGATCCGGCTGGCCTTTGCCTTTGGTGGCAGCGTCTTGTTAATGTTTCTGTTTGCCTATGGCATCTCGATGGATGTCGAGGACATAGAGTTTGCGATTTTCGACGAAGACCGGAGCCCGGTGAGCCGCTCCTACCTGCAAACCTTCGAGGGATCGCGTTATTTCCAGAAGGTCGACACGGTAGAGAGCCGCGAGGCGCTTGTTCAGCTGCTTCGGGCCGGTGAAGCCACATTGGCGCTCGATATCCCGCAGGGGTTCGGCAGGGACCTGCACCAAGGGCGGCAATCCGAAGTCTCGGCCTGGATCGACGGCTCGAACACGCAGCGCGCGTCGACAATCGAGGGCTATGTGCAGGGCGCGCACACGAATTTCCTTGCCGAGCAGGTCCGAACAAGCAGGTCACAGGCCGACGCGCCCGCCTCGCTGAACATCAACACACGTTTCGCCTATAACCCGACCGTAGACAGCATTCGGGCCATCGCACCTTCAGTCCCCGCGATCCTTCTGATGTTTTTTCCCGCGATCCTGATGGCGATCAGCGTGGCGCGAGAGCGTGAGATCGGAACGATCACCAACTTTCATGTCACGCCGACACGGCGCCTCGAATTCATGATCGGCAAACAGCTTCCCTATATCGCGATCGGCATGGTCAATTACCTGATCATGTCAGGCATGGCGGTGTTTCTCTTTGGCGTGCCATTCACGGGCGACTTCGCGATTCTCACTTTGGGGGCGCTGATCTATGTGATGGCCTCGACCAGCTACGGCTTGCTTGTATCGGTCTTTACCCGGACGCAGGTTGCAGCCGTGTTTGCCGCGATGGTCATCATGATGATGCCGACCGTTGTGTTTTCCGGAATGGTTCAGCCGGTGGCCTCTCTGGAAGGCGGCGCCCGGATCATCGGGCTGAGCTGGCCCACCCACTACTATATGTACATAAGCGTTGGCGCCTTCACCAAGGGGCTCGGGATGGGTCAGCTTGCACCGGAACTCCCGTGGATCGCCCTGTTCATTCCAGTATTCTTCGTGCCGGCGTTGGCGCTATTACGCAAACAGGCACCCTGATCATGCGCCGGTTGCTGGGAAATCTGCTCTGGCTCACCCGCAAGGAGGTATTGAGCGTCCTGCGGGACTGGCTTTTGGTTGGCCTGGTGATCTACGCCTTTGGGCCGGGCGTGTACTTTCAGGCGCAATCGGCCGCAGATCAGGTCAACAATGCGGCGGTGGCTTTTGTCGACAATGACCGTTCTGCGCTGTCGCGCTCAATGGCCGAGGCGCTCTATGCGCCGTGGTTCCAGGCCCCGGACCTCATAGACGGCGGGCAAGCAGAGCAATTGATGGATGATGATCTCTATACCTTTATCCTGATGATCCCCCACAATATGGCCGCCGATCTGCGCGCCGGCGATGACGTGACGGTGTTCTTGAGGGTCGATGCCACGGACGTCACGCAGGCCACGGTCGGCGCGAACTACATTCGTGCGATCCTGACCCGCGAGAAGGAACGCTTTGCGACCTCGGTCGCCCCTGTTCGGTCCGGTCCCGCCAGTGCTGATCTGGTCTTGCGACGCGCGTTCAACCCGACCAACAATGCGACATGGTTCGAAGCCATCTCGGCCCTGCTCAACTGGCTGACGAATCTGACCGTCATCCTGACCGGCGCCGCCCTGATCAGGGAACGTGAGCATGGCACGATAGGGCATCTTTTGGTCATGCCGGTCACACCGTTCGAAATCGCGACGTCCAAGATTCTGGCCAACGCGATGATCGTCTTCGTGACTTTTACAGCATCGCTCCTGATCGTGGTGCGCTGGATGCTTGATGTGCCCATCGCCGGATCGGTGCCACTGTTTCTGACCGGTACGTTCCTGTTCTTGTTCGCGGCGGCGGCGATCGGCTTGCTTTTGGGAACTGCCGTGCGGTCCATGGCCCAATTCGCGCTTCTCGTGATCATAACGGTTTTGCCGATGATGATCCTGTCAGGCGGGATGAGCCCTGTTGAGAGCCAGCCACAATGGCTGCAATACCTCACCTGGTTTCTGCCATCGCGCCACTACCTGAGCTTTTCCAATGCGGTCCTGTTCCGCGGCGCCGGTCTTGAAACCGTCTGGCCTGAATTCCTTCTGGTTGGAACGTTGGGTGCCGCCTTTCTTGTGGCGTCTCTCCTGATTTTCCGTCGCGCCATCGGCAGCACTTAGGGGCTCATGACAGGCCAATATGCGTGTCAATCAGCGGTCACCCACGCCACTTGGGCTCTCTGCAGTCTGAAAGACTGTTCGCACAGGTTGGCGCATGGCCAGAGCTGCCGGGTCCTAACGCGGGTTAAGGCGTCGCGCTGTCCCGGCGCGTTAGTTTGGGCCACGTATCGACGTGACTGACGAAAGGGCACCGCATGACTATTGATGTCGCCAACCAGTACATCGCCTGGATCATCGCGCTCATCACGCTCGTGGCCTGCTGGCCGATTGCGCAATCACTGCGTCATGAGAAATTGCATCCCCTTGCCGCCTACCTGCTGTTCGTCTCGATCTTGGCCCTTGTCTCTACATCCGTGTTCTGGGTTCTGATCGTCATCGGCAGGATACTTGTTGGACCTTCAGGTCTCGAAGGCGTCGGGCCGGCGGTAATCACTGTGCTTGCTTCACTCGTGCCGGGCGGTGCTGCTGCCGTTTGGATTGTTCGCCGACCACAGGTGCGGCGAATGCCGAAGTGACGGCGGACTGCCGATCGGCGGCGCGAACCCTGTGCCATTCCATCAAACAGACGATAGGAGGTAATGATGCAACTACACGACCTTGAAGGGCTTTACCTGGCCGAACTCGAGGAGCTGCGCTCGGTCGAGGCCCAGATGACCGATCACCTTGCGGAGATGGCATCGCAGGCAAATGACAATGATCTTTCGAAAGCGATTGACGCTCACCGGAAACAGACGGCGGCCCAGCGTGACGAGCTTGACGGGCTGCTCAAGGCCCGAGGGCGGGAGGTGGATGCCCACGAAGACACATCGATGCACGCCATCATCAACGAGGCGGAGAAATGGAACAACATGATCCCAGATGAAACGCTGCAGGACGCCGCTTTGGTGGCGTCGGTGCAGCGTATGGAGCACTATGAGATTGCTGTTCTGGGAACATTGGCCAATTGGGCCAGAAAGCTTGGCCAGGGCGAGGACGAAGCTGTGCTGTCACTTATCCTGGAAAAAACCAAGCAAGCCGATGCCAATTTCAGCGCAATCGCTGAGGATACACTGAACCCTGCCCTGCACTGATTCGCCGATTGGCGATAGGCGGCATTCAGATCCTCGCGGCGGTCCTCGATATTGCGCCTCACGTCGCTACTCATCCCACACAGTGCTTCCTTGCATTCTTGCGAAAGGGGTCGCAGCTCAAATCCAGGGATTGAGAAATTCAGTGCTTGCGAAAGTGAAGCACGCCCCAGGAGAGGTGTCCGGCATCGGCCCCATCGACCCAATGTTGCAGCCCGTTGAGCATGCGGTCGGTGTAGTCCGAGGAGATCTTGTCTTCGAGCGCGTGACGCTGCGACTTCAGTTCCTTGCGCACACGGGCATAGTGATTGCGTAGCTGATGGGTCAGGTCTTCGATCTCGACCGTCTCGAAACCAAGGTCCTCCAGCGTGGTTTTATAGACCTCGATCGACTCCATATCGGGCAGATGAATCCGGTCATAGATGGGCTGGTAATCGGACGCGTCATCCGACGTGGTCGCCTGCATCGGATCCGTGAATATGAAATCGCCACCGGGCTTGAGCACGCGCGCGACTTCTTTCAGCACGCGTTTGCGGTCGCCGGAATGCAGGATGGCTTCCTGGCTCCAGACCACGTCAAAGCTGTTATCCGGGAACGGCATGTCCTCGAACACGCCGTGGACAATCTCGATGTTGTCTTCAAGGCCCTCTTCCTCGGTCAGCCTGCGATTGCGCGCGTTTTCTTTTTCCGAAACATTCAGGCAGGTGACATGCGCGCCTTTCTCACGCGCAAGATAGCGCGCCGCGCCACCATAGCCCGAACCGATATCGATCACCTGTGCGCCGGGCTTCAGATCAAGCTTTGACGCCATGTGGCGCACGGTTCGCGCCGAGGCTTCGGCGATATCCTCGTCGTCACTTTCATAGAGGCCAACATGGATATCCTCGCCACCCCAGATCGCGGCGTAGAACGCATCGGCATCTGCGCTGTCGTAGTAATCTTTTGCGGTTTTGGCGGCTTTATTGAAATCAGCTTTCATAGGTTCTTTCCCGATACGATGAAAAAGGCTGGGTAACTTGCCGACATACAGTCATGACAGGGTGCCTGGCATCCGCCGTCCCAATACAAAAAGCACGGCTCTATTCAGCTGCGACGTCCTTTGGTTGACGCTCCACCGGATGTTCGCGCTCCCAGTCGGTGATGTAGTCGCGTGTCAACGGCAAGGTGTTCTGATCTTTCGCCAGCTGGATCTGAAAGACCATATTCCCACCATACCGAAAGCTCATCTCCGAAGCGGCGAGATAGAAATCCCACATCCGGCAGAAGCGCTCGTCGTAGAGGTCTGCAATATCGTCCCAGTTGTCGTGGAAGCGCGTGCGCCAGCGTTGCAGCGTCTGGGCATAATGCAGGCGCAGGATTTCGATATCGGTCGTGAACAGGCCGACGCTTTCTATCACTTGGAGCACTTCCGAAAGGGCGGGAATATAGCCGCCCGGAAAAATGTGTTTCGCGATCCATGGATTGGTCGATCCGCCGGGGCCGAAGCGCCCGATTGCATGGATGACAGCGACACCGTCATCGGCCAGAAGGTCGCGCACCTTCTCGAAATATTCCCGGAAGTGACCGACGCCGACATGCTCCAACATGCCCACCGAGACAATCCGGTCGTAGGGGCCGCGCAGATCGCGGTAGTCCTTCACCTTGGAGTCGACCCGATCAGAGAGGCCTTCGTGCTTCAACCAGTCCTGCGCATATTTCTGTTGTTCACTCGACAAGGTCACCGCATCGACGTGACCCGCGCCAAGCCTGGCGAGATGCACGCCGAGACTGCCCCAGCCAGACCCGATATCGAGCACATTGCATCCCGCTTCGAGCCTCAGCTTGGCGGCGAGATGGCGGGCCTTCGCCGCTTGGGCGCGTTCCAGATCGTGATGAGACGATTCAAAATAGGCGCAGGAATAGAAGCGGTCAGCATCGAGGAATCTGTCGAAAAGATCATCAGAAAGATCATAATGATGGGCAACATTCTTATGCGACCGCAAGATATTGTTTGCTTGCGCGAAGCGCCGCGTGAGGTACCGCCATCGCCCGGACACAGCGAAGGCCCAATGCTGGTCGAAATTTTCGGTGTTTTGCATGAGGATGGCAAGGAGATCGGCGATGTCCCCTTCCTCAACGGTGAGCGTCCTATCCATATAGGCTTCGCCCAAGGTCAATTCAGGATTGAAAAAGAGGCTCCGGTGCCGCGATGTATCGTGCAGACTGACGGTGACATGCTTCCCCGGTTTTCGACCCTTGATCTCATGCCGGCGCCCTCGCGCATCGATAAGCGTGATGTGGCCGCGCTGTATCACGCGTCGCATCATGTTGGTGAGCAGCATAGCGTAATCCTCAAGCCAAAACGTGGCATTCTCATTTGGCTTGTTTGCTTCGCAAGAAAAGCAACAGGAGCCGACGAGCCCGTAACCCACTTTTCTTCAAGTCTGGGATCGAGGCTGGTCACCCGGACATGAACGCGGTTCGCACTCACTGAAAAAAATGTGCCTCAAGGTCAGACCCGGCTCATTAACCTGGGCTAATTGCCCGCATTTTTCCCGTGATGCGCGCCGTTCGAGGGTTGGCCCGCCAGATCCTGGACAGGTGCACCGATCCCCGCGCCTGTAAAACGGAAGCCCTTCAGGCGCGACGGATCAGACAGGGCTCGTATGCACTACCACCAGTTTTCAACTCGGCGCACATCCACCTGGCAAAGCCGTGCCATGCTCTCATCGACCATCGTGATTGCCACCTAGGGTTTGATGTTTGGCAAAAGTTCCCGGCGGCAACCTTGACGCCACACCACCTGGCTTGGTTTATTGGCCACATGACAAATTGCCCGCCCGCTGGCACCGCGCCCGCAGCAGACCGCATCGAGGGCTGCTCTACCCTGTCCGTGGCCGGGCATCCGCCGGTGTCGCTTGCGCCCGCCGCTAGAACCGCGCGCGAGGATGCGGCGCTGTGCGAAAACATCGAGGGTCCCGCCGGGCAACCCGATCTCTACAGGTGCGGGCGTTCGGCTGGTCTATGATGATTGACACGACGACCGGGCCTGCCGCCGATCGGACTTACCGGAGGAACCGCAGTGCGTCTTGCTAGGCCCAGTGCCGCCCAGTTGAGACACATCCTCCTGATCTACGCAGGTGCGCTCGCCTTCGGGGCCATCGGCGACCGGATCAATCTGCCCCTGCCCTGGATGATCGGGGCGATGGTGTTCGCGTCCACTGTGCGCCTCTCGAACCTGCCGGTCCAGGTTCCCTTGATGACGCGTCCGATCGGCCAGATGATCATCGCTTCTTCGGTCGGGCTGTCGTTCACGCCGGCTGCCGTTGCGGCGGTATCCACCTTGTTCCTTCCGATGATCAGCGTGGCGGTCCTTACGATCACCGCCGGTTTCGTGGTGGCGGCACTTCTCATGCGGATGGCACGGGTGGACGTTATCACGGCCACGCTTTCTTCGATCCCGATGGGGCCGGTCGAAAGTGCGAACCTCGCCAATCGACATGGTGTGTCCCCGGGTCCCGTCATATTTGCGCAGACATTGCGGATCATGATGCTTGTCGTTTTCATACCTCCGGTTCTGGTAACGCTCTCCGATGGCACCCATGATGCCACAGCCGTGCTCCAAGCGATCCCCTGGACCACCACCGGCGCGCTGATGCTGGCTGGTTTCGGCGTGATCGGCGCGCTCGCGGCCCGAACCGTCCGGCTCGGCAATCCCTTTTTCGTGGGCTCGATCGGCGGCGCAGCGCTGGCGGCAGCCCTGAGCTTTCCCGTAACCGCTTTTCCTTATCCGGTGCTGGTGATCGCTCAGGTCTTTCTCGGTGTCTGGTTGGGGGCGGTGTTCGACCGCGCGCTTCTGAAAAACGCCGCCGGATTCATCACCGGTGCCGTGGCGTCTTCTTTGTTGATGGTGGCGATCTGCGTGGGGATGGGTTTGGGCCTGTCGCGGATCACCGGCGTGTCCTGGCCGGTCATGGTGCTTTCGACCGCTCCCGGCAGCGTCACTGAAATGGCGTTGACGGCCAAGATACTTCAGGAGGGTATCGCCGTCGTGACGGCCTTTCACCTGGTGAGGATCTTCATCATCCTTCCGTCCGCGCCAATCATCATCAACATTACCGCGCGTCTCGCAACACTATGGCGGCTGGACACCCACAAGGGGCGATCACCCTGAGCCCATGACCGAACCGGTGCAACAGAACCCGGATCCGCGACAACCACGACAAGGCGCGGCGTTTCATCTTCGGCATTTTCTTGAAGCAGGCTGCACGACCCTGCCGGGCGCCGATTGCTTCAGAAAATCTCCGGGCTATCCCCTCGCTAGGAACGGCTCTTGTTCATCACCAACCCTTGTACCATCCCGCAAACAGCATCGGTCCTGTATCCAGCGTTTCGTCGACCCAGCGGTAGTCGGCCTCGAATTTCACACCGCCGAAAAGCTCGCCATAATGGATTGGCTTGCGTAGCTTGACGCCGACCGCCGGGATCGCCTTGTTATTGTAATTGTTGGCGTCACGATCCCACGACAGGTGCAGGTCGACAAAGGGCACGGCAAGCAGATCACGCTCACCTACCTGGAATTCCCACGAATACTCGCCCCCGGCGGTCAGCACGATATTTGTGTCGTCCTCCTCAAGAGAGCCGGGATAGGCCAGGGTGCCATAACTCTTGAAGATGCTTGACGTGTAGTCCAGCGGTCCGACCTTGAGGTCGGTCTCGGCGGGGAAGTGACGGTAATAATAGTAGTCCACCGCAAAGCGCCATCCCGAAAGCGTGTTGTCCGTGTCACGTTCGCTGTACCAGTCGTGACGGCCGCTGAACGTCAATTCGAGGTGCTTTCCGACCCGTGTCGAAAGCTGCAGGCCAAGACCGTGTTTGACCGAGTTGTTCCAGGGATTGGGTTCGGTATCGCGCACAAAGTTCCCAAGGTAGAAGGCCTGCACCTTGATGTCGCCCTCCTGCCAGAGGAGGATCCCCTGCTTGAGCCAGGCTTCGGCAAAGGCGTTTCCCTCGTCTTCGTCCTGATTGGTGTTCGGAAAGCGCAAGATGCCGCCGGTCGCCCCCGGCATCTTGAAGCCCGGCTGGGCTGTGGCGGAGGATGGCACGGCTGCAAGACCGGCAAGGGACAACAGGAGGGCAATAAGAAAACGCAACATGACAGGTACTCGACAGGTTTGGGGAAAGGAAGAAAGAGGCGGAGGCGCGACACTGAAAGAGGTCACGAGCGGTCGTAGACGTCTTCGTAGCGGGTGATGTCGTCTTCTCCAAGATAGGGTCCGACCTGCACCTCGATCAGGCGCATGGGCAGCTTGCCCTCGTTGGCAAGCCGGTGAACGGCACCCAAGGGCACGAAAACCGCGCCGCTCTCGCCGACAAGCTTCTTTTCGTCGCCGATTGTCACGGTCGCTGTTCCTTCCACGACGATCCAGTGCTCCATGCGATGAACATGACTTTGCAGGCTGAGGATGCCGCCAGGGTCGACGACGATCGATTTGACCTGAAAGCGCGGACCGCGCATCAGGCTGCTGAAATGGCCCCATGGCCGCGTTTCACCGACCTGTTCGTATGGGGTGCAGAGTGTCAAGTTAGCTTCTGCGTTCATGGCTATTTCCTTTCTTGAAGTTGTATTTCAGGACTGGAGAGAGATCGGGAATTTGCCGAACCGCTGCACGCAGGTGCCCAGCAACGCGGCCAGCAGGCCAAGTTGGCAGATCAGCTTGATGGTCAGCAGCTCCGCGAGAAGCAGGGGCGCCGCGCCATAGGCGGCCATCATCATCATGCCAATCTGAAGCGGCACGCACATCGCGACCAGTGCGATACCGCGATAGTCGGAGGATGCGGCAAGCGCGGTGGCAAGCAGGTAACTGGCGGTAAAGGCAATGGCAGCAACGGCAGCTTTCCACAGCAGAGGGGCCGCCGCGAGGTAGTCGGGACCGACGACAAGGCGCAACAGAGTCTCGGGTATGATCACCGCGCCAAGCACCAGCGGCAGGGAGACCGCGCAAAACAGTGCAGCAACCGGCAGGATGGCGCGGACCACCGGCTCCGACCGACTGTGCGCCCGTGCAACGACCGGCAGAAGAACCGACGCAAGCCCGAAGCTGGCAAAGAAGGCGATCCGCTGGAACAGCGACAGCGCCGCGGCATGTCCCGAGTCTTCGGCTTCGAGCCAAAGCCGCGCAAGGATCACTTCACCGTCCAGAAGGATCACCTGCGCGGCTTGCAGCAGGCCGAAGGGCAAGGCTGCGAGAGCCAGTCCTTCGGCCAAACGGCGCGCCCCCTGCGCCGAATCCGAAAAATCACTCACGTCCCGCCCGATCACGCTCCAGCCGGCAAGGATGGACAGGCCAATCGCGACGGTCACGCCCTCGATGCCGAACCCGGCCTGCCAGGCCAATGCGCCAAGGCCCAGGCGGACCACCATCTCGACCTGGGTGGACAGGACCGTGCTTTTGACCGCAACGCGCCCCAGAGCGACACCGCGTGCAAGGCAAAGTGGCGTGGCGAAGGGCAGCGCGGCGGCCAGGATCAACAACAACCCGGGATGGCTGAGGCCAAGCGCCTCCCCGACCCCGCCGACCCAGAGCGTCATCGCGATGACCGGCAAGGCGGCAAAACCGGCCAGAAGTGCGATACTGTTCAGCCTTTTGAGCGCCCCAAGATCGGGGCGGCCTTCGGCGACATGGCGTGACACCGCCATCTGCACGGCATTGAGCAGGGCAAGCACAGCCAGTTTGATCGTCAGGAGCACCGCCAGTTCGCCGAACAGCTCTGGCCCCATCCAGCGGCTGAACAGCATATTGAAGGCGAGATTGCCCGCATTGGCCAGATTGGCCGACAGGAATATTACGGTGACCGGACCGATCAGAAAAAGGGGATGCAGTCGTGCGCGCGCCGCCGCACCGGACTGGGTGAAAACTGCGTCAGACATGCGACGACACCCCGAACCGGTTCAGCGCGATGAGCCGCAGCATCTGCGTCCCGGCGCGCAGCACGGCCCGTGCCGACACTTTCGAGCCGGGAACCTCGTGCCACTCCGCAAGGGGCTGCTCGTAGAAGGCATCATGACGGTTTGCGACGCGCGCAGCGATCCGGGCGAAGAGTTCGACATCGAACAGCCAGCCGGCGGCAAAGGGCTTTTCCAGCGCCTGGCGCAATTGAGATGTGTTGCGCAAAAGCTTGGCGCCGCACTGGGTGTCGCCCACCGGCATGCCCAGCGCGAGCCGCGCCATCAGGTTGCAGATCAGCGAAACCATCCGGCGCGAGGCATCGCGGCGGATGCGGTGCCCGAGGATGGACCGGCGCGATCCGAAGATCACCGCGACATCGTCAAAGCGCTCGCCCAGACGCAGCATATCGCCAATGGCGTGCAGAGGCGTGGCAAGATCGGCGTCCCAGAAACCGACAAAGGCCGCCCCGCGGGAGCTTGCCGCCAACAGTCCCTGGCGCACCGCTTCGGCTTTGCCGCTGTTGCTGTCCATCATGAGAACGCTGACACGGTCGGGAGCCTGTGAAGCGAGGCTCTCCAGCAAGAAGTGCGTACCATCGGTACTGCCATCGTCGACCATCAGGAAATCAACCCCGGGCAAATTCGGCAAGGCCGACAGAAACGCCTTTACGTCAAGGCGGGCGGCCTCGTTGTAGCAAGGCACGACGATGACGGCACGGCTGGGCGCAACAGGCTCGGTGGGTGCAGTCGCAGAGGGCTGCACGGCAGTCGAAAGCTGCGTGGCAAATTCCCGGTAACGGCTCAGATCGGTCATTTCTCATCTTCCCTTGGCAGAGGTTTTTTGCGTCAACGTCCAACGGCGTGTCTTACACCGATGTCTGAAGTTGGAATGCGCGCTAAACCGGCTCAAATCCACCGACCGGACGGACAGCGGGTCGCTCTTCGGGATGGTCCTCGGACCGTTTGGACACGCTCCATCTCAGGTTTGAAAACCACCTATGCGAAAGGGTAGATGAGCTGTCTCGTTCAGCCGGCAGACCGGCAAATCCGGCACCCGGACCGAACCGTCTTCCGCGCGGCCCAAGACGCAAAAACGGCGCCCGATCGCCGGGGATTCCCCCTTTGAATGAGCGCCGTTTCCCAGACGATCGTCCGGTCTTTGATGCGGTGCGTTGCCGGGCGTGATGGCCTGCGGGAGGCGCGCTACGCGACCTTGCCTGCTTGCCCGCCCCGGTGTCCCGGCAGAGTGATGTCAGACAGCTTTGCGCCCTCCACCAGCGCGCGCAGCCGATCCACATGCCATCCGACAACATCCGAGATCGGCAGGTCCTCGGCCGCGTCGCGATTGGCACGGGCCAGCGCTTCGGCAGTGGCAGGATTGGCCAGCGGTCGGGCCATTGCCTCGGCCATGCCCTCGACGCTGCCCGGCGCATAATGGTAGCCGCCAAGCCCTTCATCTTCGCAGACATCGACGAAATCGCCGATCCGGGGAAAGACGGGGACCGCGCCATAGCTGGCCGTCTGGTGCAGAACACCGGAACTGCCCGTGGTCGTCTCGTAGTCGAAGACCGAAAGCCGCGCGGATTCGAAAAAGCCGGGCACATCTTCTTCTGCGACATAGCCCGCGAAGACGACACCCGGATCATCCGCCCGCGCGGACTTGAGATCGTCCATGTAGCCCGGGGTGGCAGGGTGATCCGACCCGCCGATCACCAGCTCGTAATCGGCAAAACCGGGATCGCTGCGCAGACGGTCAAACGCCGCGAGCAGCGTCTCGAGCCGCTTGTAGGTGCCAAACTTGCCCATGGTCACGATGCGTCGCGGCCGGGTTTCAAGATCGACCCAGGCGCGCTGGTCTGTATCGAAGGTGCCATGCGGGACCAGCGCCGTTCGGGCACGCGGATAAGCTGCTGCAAGGTGGGTGGCGTAGCTCTGCAGCGTTACCGTGACATAGGACGCGCGGCACAGCGCACCTGTCACGACGCGCGCGCCCATGCGCACCACGGCCTGTCGCAGCCGCTTGCCGCGCAGCGTGGTGTTCTCGAGATCGACGCCCGCCACGAGATTATGGGCAATCACGCCGCTCGGCAGGCCCATCGCACGCGACAACATCGGAGCGAACAGGCCCAGAGCGGCAGACAGCTCGCGGTCGCCAAAGCTGGCCATCTGCAGATTGTAGATCACCCCGTCGGGCCGCACGCGGCGCAACGCCCCAAGCAAGGTCGCCACCGTGCCGACCCGGTTGAAGCGCCAGACCCGCTCGACACGGATCTTGGCCGGCAGGCTGGCTTCGGGCTTCGGATCGTCAAGGATGTCGGCGATGATGACCACCTCGGCCACATCCGGCCGTTCGGCCAACGCGTGGGCAAGGTGCCATCCGTATTCATTAAGGCTCTGACGTCCCGGCGGGAAGGCCGAGACGAGGGCCAGTTTCAGCATGCGTGCCATCACTTTTCTCCGTTCAGAATTTTATCGAAAGTGGTGCGCAGGATTGCGGCCAGGGGGCGCGGCTTGCCCGTCTCGTCGTAGATCCCGTATCGGGCCTGGAGTCCCCTGACCCAGAGGGAAGATCCGACCGCGCGGCTGTCGGGGTCGGGAAAATCATGCAGCGTCCACAGAAGGACGCCATCCGCATCGGTCAATCCGTCCAGCCGTGTTGCAAGATCCCGCGCCTGTGCCGCATCCGAGGACGGAAAATCCTGCGTCAACGACCAGGCCGATGCGCCGATCTCGGTCACCAGAACCGGTTTGTCACCTGCCGCAGCGCGCACCGCCGCGAGCCTGTCGGCAGTGCCTTCAAGGGGCGCATAATCGTGATAGCTGACCACTTCGAGGTGCGGCACCAGAAGGTCGGCTGCTTCGGCCGAGGCCCATCCCACCGTCAGGGGGATGCCCGGCGCACCGCGCCTGATCTCGGCAGCCATCGTGCGCAACCAGGCAAGCACATTGGCCTTTCCATGGGTTTCGAAATCAAGATCGGGCTCGTTCTTGATGTCGATGACCGTTACCGCCGGCGAGGCGGCAAGCACCGGCAGCACAGCATCGAGCTTCACGAGATCTGCGTCCCATGTGGCGATATCGTAATTGCCCTTCATGTCGAAAAGCGTCGGCATGACCTGAAGCCCGAGGGCCTCTGCCTGACGAAGGAAATCACCAAGATTGGCCAAGTTGCGCTCAAGGTCGGATCCGGGCGCAAAATCGTCGACAGGCAGGAACATCCGCACTGCGTTGCCGCCCAGATCGACAACAAGACGCAGGTCTTCCGCGATGATCGTCGCATCATAGCCCGGCCAGAACAGGGACCAGGGCGTTTGAGCCGGATAGTAGTTCACGCCCACGAATTTTCCTTCGAGGGCCACGGGCGCGTCGGGCGGGTCGACAGGGGCACTGGCAAGCCGCTCATGCCCGATCACGTGCCACCCCGTCGACCGCCGCAGGAGGGTGGTGCGGAACGTATCCTGCGCAAGATCATAGTGATCTGGTGCATAGCGCACCGTGAGCGTCTCTGACCCAAGCTGGACAAGCGATCCGTCCAGATGATGGAATTCCGGTCTCAGCGTCTGGCGCAGCATCGCCATCCGCGTTTCATCGGCATGGGCCGTGGCCGCCGCATGCTGCGCGCGTTCCAGCGCCACGCCGCCGAACCAATCGGCAAGGATGGCTGTCTCGCCGGTCTTTTGTGCAACCCCGAAGGCAGACCAGGCCTCGCCAATGCGGGCGCCAAGGATAACCTCGTCGTTTTTGGTGATCGGTCGCGCAAGCACGCGCTGCGGAGGTTCCCAATCATGGGTCCATTCGGTATCGGCGACCGGGTCGAGCACGTCGTCGAGATAACGATAGAGTGTCTCGCGTTCGGCGGCGGCATCAAAGGCGCGCGCCGTTGCCATCAGCGCACCCACGAATACCAACACGACCCCCAGACCCAAGCCAAGTGTCTTCCAGCCCATCATGGTTGCACCTTCCCATCCCGAGACGGCGCACCAGAAAGCTCGGTCTCGAACGCGCCCAGCGGGCTTTCGACGCGTACCGCGATTGTTTGTCCCGCAGGCCAGGGCAACAAGGCCTCGGCCATGCCGTCGCGCACCCAAGTGTCATGAACCCGCGCAGCGGTCCCGTCCCGTGACACCGACAAGCGCACCGCGACGCCATCGCCCATCAAATGTCCCGCCGCCGTGCGGAATGGTCCGACGAGCAGGCGTATCGCGCCGATATCGGGCATTGGTTCCTGGCGCAGCAAAGGCGGTCCATCCGGCCGCAGCGGCAGGCTTTCAACCGCGCGATGTTCACTGGGGACACCTCCGAGAAAGGCCTGCGCATCCAGCCCGCCCGTCATGTCACGCACGATGAACTGTGCCAATCCTGCGCCTCCCGTCGCCTCCCCGGTCAGACGGGCGCCTTGTCCGCGACTGTCGGTCAGCCACACGCTAAGTCCGATGCCGTCTTCGGCCGGATTGCCATATCGGTCCACAAGGTCAGGCAGCCGGATGTCCGCCAGTGTTTCCGGCAGGACAGGGTCCTGCGGGGCGATCCACGGCTGGATGCTGCCCAGGTCGGCGGTCACGCGATAGGTGGCTCGCAGGCTTTGGACCTTGTCGGTCTCTGCCCCGGCGACGTAGGTCCCGGCGACAGTCGAGGGGCGATGCAGCACATCGGCAATACCACCTGCGGTGTCGCGCGTAACCCGGTCACCCTGCCCCGTCGCAATGCGGATGGGCGTGCCGTCTGCCACCAGGTTTCCATCGGCGTCAAAGCCAAGAACGACAAGATGCACCCGGTCCTTGCCGGCCACGGCGCTTTTCGGCCCGGCAATGAAATGCAGGCGCTCCAAGGCGCCGGGCGCCTGCAGGAACGTGTTTGCGCCATTGCGAAGCCCGGACCATCGGTCGCGCGCAGCGTCGGTTCCAGACCGGTAAAGCCCGAAGGCGTCCGCCTGCCAGGCGCTATCAGCAGCAACTGGCGCGGCCCCGAGAAGCCCACCAAGGAAAATGCACCGAAACACATTGAGCGGCATGTTGGTCTCCTCAATCCAGCGGGGCATAGGTCATGGTCGAAACATGCAGGCGCGCAGATAAACATCCGCCAAGGCCAGAAAGCGGCCAGGTTGCCGTGGCGGCACCCGGTGGATCGAGATCGGCGTACTGGCTTCCGCCATTCGCAATGATCGTCTCGGGCGGGATCGCCGCCACGATCTCGATCTGATCGCACTCCGGCACGGCCACTTGAAACGGCTCGCTCTGCCCCGGGTACAGGTTGCCGCGCAGAAACCCGGTTTCGGCCCAGACCGGCCGGCCATCCATGTCATAAAGCAGAACCTGCACCGACGAGATGGTCGAGGTTTCGATTCCGGTGTTGCTGGCAAGACCCTCAAGAACAAGCCCTTGGGCTGTTTTTTCGAAATCGAGCCCCGTAAGGGCGATGCCGCGATAATGCCCATCCGTGCGCACCACAGTGCGCACGTCGATTGCGGCCCCATCGGGGCGCGTGTCGAATTCCGGCGGAATGAACGAGGTCGGATCAAACCCGCCCTGCGCCTCTGCATCCTCAAGCGACAGGACATTTTCGAACGTCACGCGGAACCCGGCGCTTTCGGCCGGGCGCAAACGATGCGCGGCAATCGTTCCTGCCGCTTGGCGGGACTGGCTCACACCATTGGCCAGTGCATCGGCATGAAGCGTGACATGGGCGGGATCCGCGTCGGCATTCGTGACCTGCCCGACAACCGAAAGCAGACCGTCCAGACGTACCAGGTTGGCGCCGTTGACGACGATGCGCGGCCTGTCCAGCTGATCGCGGTGCAGGTCGCTATCCGGCAGCGGCTGACGTCGCCCCATCGTCGTCCAGGCGACCTGAGGCGCACGTAACAGCCGTTCGGGCGTTTGCCACGGCCTCAGGTCTTCGGGGATGACGAACCATTGGCCCTCCCGCTGCACCAGCCGGACCTCGCGTCTTTCCGGCACCAGTTCCAATGCGGTCAGCCAATCAAGTTCGACCACCGCGTCCGCCAGATCACCCTGCACGTCAAGCGTGATGATCCTGAGACCGTCGAGCTTGCCATAAGAAGCGATCAGCCCACCGCGCCAGCGCCAGGCAAAAAGCGAGTCCTCGAGATTGGCGCGCGTGACGGGGTCGAGCATACCATGCGCATCCTCGAACCGCCGGAAGTCGAGATGGCCGAAATACCGGGCGATGACGCTCTCGGGAGACAAAGGTTTGCGCATCTCGATCACGGTGCGCGCGCTGATGGCCGCCACCGCACAGACGGCCAGTGCGAGCAGCCCAACAACCAGCACACGCACCCGCGCAGGATCGGGATAGCTGTCGGCCATCGCCATGGGCGGCACATCCGCCGGACGCGCGCTGCGCACGCTTGCCACAGCTGCGGCAAGCAGAATGACCAGCCCGACAGTCAGCGCAACAGGCGGCAGGATGCCCCACATCATCTGCTGTGCAACGGAAAACGACCGCCGAGGCTG
This sequence comes from Marivita sp., assembly GCF_020055675.1. Taxonomy (GTDB): domain Bacteria; phylum Pseudomonadota; class Alphaproteobacteria; order Rhodobacterales; family Rhodobacteraceae; genus Marivita. Next base: position 11,966 of record NZ_JAIPUS010000030.1, on the reverse strand, counting down.
GTGGCGCGGCAGCGGCGGCATGTCGGGCCGTTCCCAGACCACCACGCCGTTCTGCAGACGGTTCAGCGGAGACCATCCCGAAAACCACAAGAGCGGATCGTAGAAAGCGTCATTGGCAAAGACATATTTCAGATTGTACCGCTCGGCGTTGACCAGAAACTGACGGAGCGATCCAAGACCGGGAACACCCAGGTATTTCGCGTTCTCGAGCCGCTCGACCGAGTAGCGCGTGAGATCCGGCAGACGCCGCGCGGAATGATAGTTGCCATCAACCGACAGCGCCGTGGTCTGGGCCGAGAGATACGCGAATTGGTCGCCGAACCCGAGCGTCAGGTAGCGCCAGCGGTAATGCTGGTCGGAGTCGAGAAACTGGACGATGGGCGCGGGATCAATGAAGTCAGGCTGTGTCGGCCGGAACGATGGCAGAATGGCCGCCAGCATCGACATGGCAACAAAGCCCAGAAACAGGCTTGCCACAATGCCGCGATGCAGCAAGGCACCAAGCGCCTCGCGCAGGATACGCCGCGACCGGCCATGCAGCAGGCTGTCCAGCATCAGTCCGAGAAAGGGCAGGATGAGGATGGTTGCCCAAAAGGTGAACCTGTCGAGGGTGAGAATATCGAACGCCCCGCCCAGAATCGCGCGCGGCACCGGAGTCGTGCCGCCCGTGCCCAGCACGAAGCAGAAAAATACCGCCCCACCAAGCGGCCAGAGCCGGGTGGTCAAGGTCTTGAAGAGCACATACGGCAAGAACAGCAGCGCAAGGCCCCAGGGCAGCACGAAGAAGACAAATCCAAGGTCCGGACGCTCGATAAAGCTTTCTCGCGATCCATGCGGGATCGATACCTGAGTGATTGGATCGCTGACCGACCAGGCCCAGTAGGGAAACACGGTCAACACCATTGCGCCCACCATCAACACACCCAGAACCAGGCCGCGCCCGACAGGTTGCAACCAGATCGACAGGCGCCGCCACCACGGGCGTCCAGTCGTTTTGCAGGACCGCAGGTAAATGACCCAGGCATGCAGCGCGAGCGGAAAGACGAACAATACGCCGCCGAAAATCGTCGTGACATGATGCGCGGCGGTGGTGGCGGCGGCCAAGGCCGTTGCCGCGAAAAGATTGCCGTAGCCACCCCGCGCGATCCAGCGAAAAACCCAGGGCAAACCATTCAGGAACAGCCCGAGCGAACAGATCGTCGGCAGTTGGCCGAACAGGTGGACTGTCTCGGAAACCGACGACGCCAGCACCAGCATCAGCGCGGCATAGCCCGAGGCACGGTCCCCGACCCACAGCCGCGAAAAGCGGTAGACCCCGACAGTCAGCAGAACGAGCCCACCAAGCTGAACGACGATGAACGCCGCGCGCAACGGCATGATGTTCATCAGCGCCGCCTGGGCCATATGCGTGCCGGGCGGATAGGATGTCGTTGCAAAACCCGTGTACCAGCGCGGTTCCCACACGTCGAACCAGCTGCGATTATAGCTGTCCGCAAAGAACATGTGGATGAAGGCGTCGTAGGTGTTGCCATGCGTGTAGGGCAGCAGCGCACCGTGATAGAGTACGGCAAGCATCAATGCCATCGACAGCAGGCGCAGCCCCTCCTGGACCGGTTCCTGCGTCAGCGCCGGCACGAACAGACGGACCCCCGACCATGTCGGAATGGACGGCTCCATCTGTGCTCCGGAAGGCCGCTCAGGCCAGTCCACGGTCTCTGGCGATCATGGCCGCGTGGGTCCGGTTGCGCGCACCCAGCTTCCGGCTCAATGTCTTGACATGCAGCTTGACCGTGACCTCCTGAAGGTCGCAGTCGCGGGCGATTTCCTTGTTCGACTTCGCCTCGCAGATGCCGCGCAGCACGGCGCGTTCGCGCGGCGAAAGAGACACCCCGTCGCACTCGTCCGCCTGGTTCATGAAGTCGAAAGGCGCGAAGATCTCGCCGGCCGCCATGAACCGGGCCGCCGTCAGCAAGGACCGGGCTCCAAGCGTCTTGGGAATGAAGCCCTGCGCCCCGGCCTTCAGCGCGGTATCGGCGACGTCTCGGCTTGCCGTGCCGGACAGGATCGCGACGGGCTGGCCCGCATTTACCGTTTTCATCCGGGCCAGACCTTCGAGTCCACGCATCCCCGGCATGTGGTAGTCGAGCAGAACAAGGTCGAAACTTCCGCTTTCCTCTGTCGCGGTAATCGCTTCGTCAAGCGTCGCCACGCAACGGACTTCGTCGATATCCTCCCCGATCAGGAAGGCCGCGATGGTCTCTCGGACCAGATCGTGATCGTCAGCCACAAGGATGCGCATTACGTTGACCTCAATTCAATCTTTACAAGCTGCCTTTTGCGCCGCCTTACGGGACATCAGGCAGGTCGAGCCGTTCGGCGGGATTGTGCAGCCTCACTATTGGTCAATGGTGGCAATCTTTGGACAAAGTTAAGAAATTTCCTTCAGACGCGCATTGTCGCAAGAGATGTGCCACTTGTCCCATTTGATAATTAAACTATCCAAAAGTATAGGTGTACTATACCGCAGAACCAGCGACAGAATGGACGTTTCGTGCAACGGTGCAACCTCTGAGTGTGTTAACGAGAAAAGGTAAATAAAATGACGGGCTTGCATAACGCAGTGACCGGTGCACTCCTCACGATGTCAATCTTGTGGGGTGTCGCGGCCACGGCCAATCCGCTGGCAGCACCCGAAGGACCCGTGCTGTTGCGCATAAGCGGCGACATCACCCACAGCAATGTCGGGGCCGAGGCGCATTTCGATCGGGAGATGCTCGAAGAGTTTGACAAAACGTCGATCACGACGACGACGATCTGGACAGAGGGCGTGCAGACCTTTACCGGCGTCGCGCTCGTCGATCTGGTCGAGGCTGTGGGCGCCGGTGGCGGTGATCTGACGGCCACCGCGCTCAATGATTACGCCGTCGAGGTCCCTCGGGCCGATGCCTCGGATGATCACGCCCTGCTCGCCTTTGAACGAAACGGCAAACCCATGTCGATCCGCGAGAAAGGGCCACTCTGGATTGTCTATCCCTATGATTCTGATCCGAAGTTCCAGTCGGAAGTGTACTATTCTCGAAGCATCTGGCAACTTGACCGCCTTGAGGTAACGCGTTGACGCCAACCCCGACAGGAGGAAGAATCGACGCGTGAAACAGAGCGGGCCGCGGTTGATGATCAAGGACAAGGCCGGGCTGCGGAGACTCATCGTCTTCGTGGCCTTGGTGATTTTGGCAACCCTGCTTTATTTTGTTTCCGATGTGCGCGAACAGTTGCGGTCGCTGGCCACGGCCAATTCGGACAATGTCCAGTGGACATTGTCGCAGGCCGAAGTCGAGGCGAAGGCGCTGGAAACCGAAGCCGCGCGCCAGCACTTTGCCGAAAATCCCGATCTTGACGCAGTGCGGTTGCGCTTTGACATCTTCTACAGCCGATACGCGACGCTGCGCGACAGTCCGATCTACGCAGAGCTTCGCGAAGACGAGCGCGTTGCCGCGGCTCTAGTCGATCTTGGCGGTTTCTTTCAAGAAACCATCCCGATCATCGACGGCGGCGACAGCGCGCTGCGTGCCCAGCTCGACGAGCTTGCCCGGGAGGCGCGCGCGGCGCAGGGGTTGCTCCGCGAAACCGCCATCGCCGGGATCGAGATCTTCTCGCGGCTCAGCGACGAGCGGCGCGCCTCGGTCTCGCGCACGCTGCTCGATATCGCACTGCTCGCCCTGGCCCTGTTGGTTCTCCTGCTGGCAATGATCGTGCTGCTCGTGCGCATGGTCCAGCGGATCGAGGCTTCGGCAAACGACCTGCGCCAGATGAGCGACCGGATGAAAACCATCGTCTCGACATCGCTCGATGCGATCGTGGTCACCGATATGGATGGCCGCATCATCGAATACAACGAAGCCGCGGAACGCACTTTCGGCTATTCGCGCGGCACGGTGATCGGGGCCGACATGGGTCCACTCATGGTTCCCGAACACATGCAGAAGATGCATCGCAATGGCATGCAACGGTACCGTGAAGGTGGAGAAGCGTCGGTGATCGGCAAGGGCATCGTTCAGCTTGAGGCGCGCAACAGCAAAGGAGAGATTTTCCCGGTCGACCTCGCGCTGGCCGCGGCCAAGGGTCCGGAAGGCGACATCATCGTCGGTTTCATCCGCGACATTTCGGATCGTGTTAAGGCCGAGAACACCCTGCGCGACGCGCGGGATCGCGCCGTGGCCGGCGAAAAGTCCAAGGCGGACCTGCTGGCCGTGATGAGCCACGAGATGCGCACGCCGCTCAACGGCATCCTCGGCACACTGGACCTGTTCGACCCGGCGACGCTTGACGCCCCCCACAGGCGCTATCTGCGCATCATCCGAAATTCCGGAAAAACGCTTCTGGCCCATGTCAATGACGTGCTGGAAATCTCGCGGCTGGACGTCGGCAAGATGTCGATGAAACAAAGCCGGTTCGATCTCGTGCTGCTGCTCGAAGAGATCGTCGAGGGCCAGGCCGGCCAGGCGCTGGATGGGGCCAACCAGCTCCGGCTGACCCCGCCAAGCCCAGCCCTGCACGAGGTCTTCGGCGATCGGAACCGGATCCGGCAAATCCTGCTGAACCTCGTCGGCAACGCGCTCAAGTTCACACGCAACGGGGTCGTCACCGTCGAAGCCGACTGCAATGAGGGACTCGATGCGGTCGAAATCCGCGTGACCGACACCGGCATCGGTATCGCCGAAGCGGATGTCGAACGGATCTTCGATGATTTCGTCACCGTCGACGCATCCTACGGGCGCGCAACCGGCGGCACCGGGTTGGGACTGGCCATCTCGCAACGCCTGGCAAAGTTGATGAATGGCGAGCTTGGAGCAGAGAGCGAACCCGGCGAAGGCAGCGTGTTCTGGCTCCGCCTGCCGCTCTCTCTGCCCGCAGAATCCGCCGATGCGCCAAAAGATCTGGCAGCTGCGGACACGCCGCCCGATCAGGAGGAAACCAGGCTGGCTCCCATGGAAATCCTCGTTGTGGAGGACAATCCGACGAACCGCATTGTTGCCCGCGAGATGCTGGAACGCGACGGGCATCGCGTGTTCGAAGCCCATGATGGGCATGAGGGTGTTTTGGCAGCGCAGACGCGTGCCTTCGATGCGATCCTGATGGACATTTCGATGCCCGGCATGGACGGCATCGAAGCGACTCGGCAGATCCGTGCGCGGGGCGGTGCTGCAGCTGATGTGCCGATCATCGCCACCACCGCTCATGCCATGCCCGAAGAAATCGCCGCGTTTCAGGCCGCAGGCATATGTGACGTGATGATCAAGCCGCTCAGCTTTGCAAGCCTCAGGCAGACCCTCTCAACCACTCTGGCGCGGGATGCGTCGCCAGGGGCCGTCCCCGGCGCACAGGAGGATGACTCACCGCTTCTGGATGCCGAGGTGCTTGAGCAGCTGGTCGAAATGGTGCCGGAAGACATGCTGCGCAATATCTACCATGACCTCGTCACCGAGATGAATAGCTTCATCGCTGCTCTGACCACCCTTTCGGAAGACACCGACCGCAGTTCCCTTGCCAGCGAGGCGCATCGCATGGCTGGTTCTGCGGCTGTGTTCGGCGCGCAGGACCTCAACGCTTGCTTGCGCAATCTGCAAGACACAGTCCCCGATGCCTCCGATGCGACCCTGGCGGAACTCGCACAAGAGCTTCACCTATCCTGGAGCCGCACCAAAACCGCGCTGCGTGACAGCCCGGCCGCCTTTCTCGAAAGCTCGGATTGACGCGCGCCCCCGTGGCCTGATCCAGGCACCCGGACACCCGCACGCGCGCATCCCGATAGCGGCGCAGCGCACGGCGCGATGACGCTGTGGTGCAGCATTGCCCGGCTTTCTGTTTTTTCTTGATCGCATGGGAATTCGTGGCGACATTTCTCCCATTACCCAAGGTCATCTGACCCCGCCCATGATTTTTTCACAAGACGATTTCCCGGAAGGAAAGTACCATGACCGGACCTCTTTATCGACAGGGTTCCCGTGATCCCGCAGTGCGGGATATCCAAGCAAGGCTGAACAAACTCTTGAACCCGGTGCCGCGACTCGTGGTTGACGGAATATTCGGCGCCAAAACCGCGGCAGCGGTCCAAAAGTTTCAAGCCGCCAATCCGCCGCTTTCGGTGGACGGGATTGTCGGCCCGAAGACAAAGTCCAAACTGTTCCCCGCCGGTGGCCCGAAAAATATTTCGTTTCCCATACAACTCATTGCGCAACCCACCAAAACACAATGCTGGGCGGCCTCGACGGCGATGATGGTCAAAAGCACGGTCGCCGCCGTGGTCAAGAAGACGCCCAAGAGCATGATAGGATCCGGCGGCGGCCTCCTCAATTACTCCAGCACGCATCAGGGTGTGGTCGAGGGCACGAAATACGGTGCCATTCACGGTTTGACGTGTCATGCGCCGATGTCGTGGAGCCCCGAATTGATCCGGGACACCTTGGCACGCAGCCCTTTGATGTTCGACATGCTTTGGAAAGCCGATCAATATGTGGAAGGCAAGGGATCGCCTGGCCATATGGTCGTGATCTCGGGGTGTTCGGGTGAAGGTGCCAACCTGGTGTTGACCGTCCTTGACCCCTGGCCGCCGAATGTCGGCAAAACCCAAAAGGTCAACTACGGCGCCTGGATGCAAGCGGTCACAACCCGCACCTATCGCGTGTTCGAATGGCGTGGCTTCTGACGCCGGCACGGGACGGCACGACGCATCAGTCAATCCGCGCCCAGAGACAGGCGGCGATGACATCGGCAGCATCATGCCGCGCTTGCGCCGAACGACCACTTATCCCGGCGGCTCGGATGTCCGGCCCCCCCTCTGCGCAAAGACCCCGCGACTGATCAAGACGATCAACGGCGCGGGGCATATCTTCCTGAGCAAGGTCAGCTTGGGCTAACCCAGTTGGCCCACCGCCCCCGCCAGGACGCGCAATCCCGTCACCAGGTCGGCCTCGTCCGTATCCTCGCCAAAAGCATGGCTGATCCCGTTGATCGACGGCACGAAGAGCATCGCAACCGGCATCATCTTGGACACGTTCGTCGCATCGTGAAGCGCGCCCGACGGCATCTTGCGCCAACGTCCAGACACCTCGGCTTCGGCAGAGTGTGCCAGCGCGTCATGCAGCCGAGCGTCCATATCCACCGGCTCGAGCCCAAGCATCGGGCCGAAGCTCAGATCGAACCCGCCGGAGTGCGCAACGTCTTCCGCCGTCTGGCGGATGATCGTTTCCATCCGGCCCAGGCGGTCCGCATCTCCGTCACGCCACTGCATCGAGAACGTCACCCGCCCGGGCACAATCGACGATGCATTGGGATGCAGCGTGACATGCCCGATGGTCCAGACCGTGCTCGGCGTGACCACGTTCTGAAACCGCTCCGCGATCAGCGTGTTGAACCGCGACAGCGCCTGGAACGCATCGCGCCGGCCTTGCATCGGCGTCGTGCCCGCGTGGTTCTGCTCACCTTCCAGCGTGATCTTCATGTCGCGGATGCCGACAATCGCCTCGACCACGCCAATTGCATCGCTCTCCCGGTCAAGCACCGGACCCTGCTCGATATGCATCTCCAGAAAGCCGGAAAATTGAGCGGGGTCGACAAACGCATCTTCGCGATGGGGCATCAGGGCACGCGCATCGGCAAAGGTCACACCATCGCGGTCGGTCAACCCGTCCGCCTTGTCCAGCGGCAGGTTGCCAGACCAAACCGCGCTGCCCGTGGTCACGCCGAACCGGCCTTCCTCGTCCTGAAATGACACGACCGATACAGGCGGCCCTCCCGCCTCGACCGACGCGCGGGCAACTTCCAGCGCCGCGATCACGCCCAGCGCGCCGTCCAGCCATCCGCCTTCGGGCTGGCTGTCCGAATGCGATCCCAAAAGCAAGGATGGCCCCTCGGCCAATCCGAAAACCGATCCCACGGGATCGACATGCACACGCAACCCCGCGTCGCGCATCTTGCCCGCCAACCAGTCCCGCGCTGCGATATCCGCCTCGGAATACGCCGGGCGCACCACACCCTTGCCCACACCGGACGCTCCGAACTGGCGCAATTCATGCAGGTCTGCCAGGAATCGTTCCGAATTGATCTGCGCCATGTCGCGCGTCCTTTCTGTTGCGATAGGATGTCTATACCTGCCAAACAGGCCGGAGAGTAGGGGGCGGACTGGACATTCTTCGCGCCGCACCGGCCAACGGCCACCGGGCTGATCCAGCGCGCGCGCGCCTTTTCCCTGCTGGTCAACGCAGATAAATTACCCCGGACACACACATACAGGAAGACCGCCATGTATCTCGCAATGAACCGCTTTACCGTTCCCGTCGCCAACGCCGCAGAGTTCGAAGAGCTTTGGCTCAACCGGGAAAGCCATTTGCAGAACATGGAGGGGTTCGTGTCGTTTCACATGCTCAAGGGTCCCGAGGACGAGGGCCGCGTGCTTTATGCATCGCACACCGTTTGGCAAACCGAGGCACATTTCCGCGCCTGGACCACGAGCGAGGCATTCCGCGCCTCGCACGCCCGCGCCGGGGAAAGCCGCCCACTCTATGAAGGCACGCCGCAGTTCGAAGGATTTCAGTCGATCCAGTCCATCGACGCATCAGCCTGAACCAAACGTGCAGCCCCGCGACCGATGGGGTTTGTGATCACCGATACGCTCGGGCGCCGGACACGACAAGACCCGGGAGACCGCGCAAAGCAGCGGCCCGCCGTCCCAGGACTTCCGGCAGAGGGGACACTCCCCCTGCGGGTTCATTCGTCGAATGGCGCCAGCGCTTCGAGCTGCTCTAGCGTCATCTTGCTGACATAAGCGGTGCCATCCCAGGCCAGGGCGTCAAGCGGTACACTCACATCCGAATCGCCCAACCCGAGAAAACCACCGACTTCGAGCAGGAACCCGGCCGGTACGCCCGTATTGTCGACAAGAATCTCTTCAATCTCGCCAATCTTGTCACCATCAGCGGTCACGACGTCCATGTCCTCGACCGATTGCAGGAAGGTGGCATCACGGCTGTCTACCGTGCCGCCGCCCTCTTCTCCGGTCTGGGCAAGGACGGGCCCGGCAAGGCCAAGAACTGCGGCTAGGATCAATCGGGTCATGCTGTGTCTCCTGGATCTTGTCCTTGGGAAACACGCTGCGCCACGCTCCGGTTCCCGGCTTACTCGGCCGCCACCGCGCTGTCCTCCGCCTTTTCGACCCGGACAGCCGAGAACTTGAACTCCGGGATCTTGCCATAGGGGTCCAAAGCCGAATTGGTCAGGATATTCGCCGCCGCCTCGACATAGGCGAAGGGCAGGAACACCATGTCCGGGGCCACCGCCCGATCCATCCGGGCCATGACAACAACCGACCCGCGCTTCGTGGTCAGCCGGACATGCCCGCCCGGGTCCACCCCGAGCTTGCGCAGGGTGCTGGGGTGCAGCGAACAATTCGCCTCCGGCTCCACCGCATCAAGAACAGACGACCGCCGCGTCATCGACCCGGTATGCCAATGCTCCAACTGCCGCCCCGTGGTCAGGATCATCGGGTACTCGGCGTCGGGCACGTCATCCGGCGCGATCACCGACGCAGGCGTGAACCGCGCCCGCCCCTCCGGCCGGGGAAAGCCATCGCCGAACACGATCGCCTGACCGGGATCCTCTGGCGACAGCGACGGGTAGGTGACCGCATTCTGCGCCTGCAACCGCTCCCAGGTGATGTTGTCCAGGCTCGCCATGTTCAGCTTCATCTCCGCGAACACATCCGCCGGGCTGTCATACTGCCAGTCCATGCCACAGCGCCGCGCCAGTTCCGTTGTAATCGCCCAATCCTCGCGCGCCTCGCCCGGCGGCGTGACCGCAGCGCGGCCCAGCTGCACCTGACGGTTGGTATTGGTGACCGTGCCGGACTTCTCGGCAAAGGCGCTCGCAGGCAGGATCACATCGGCATAATTCGCGGTTTCGGTCAGGAAGATATCCTGCACCACCAAATGGTCGAGTTTCGCCAGCGCATCGCGCGCATGCTCGACATCCGGATCGGACATGGCCGGGTTTTCGCCAAGGATATACATCGCCTTGATGTCACCATCATGCACCGCATCCATGATCTCGGTTACGGTCAGCCCCTTCTGGTCCGAGAAATCCTCCGATCCCCAGACCTCGGCAAAGGCAGACCGCACGCCGTCATCCATCACCGACTGGTAATCCGGCAGGAACATCGGCACCAGCCCGGCATCGGAGGCGCCTTGCACGTTGTTCTGCCCGCGCAGCGGGTGTAGCCCGGTACCGGGCCGTCCCACATGGCCCGTCATCAGCGCCAAGGAGATCAGGCAGCGCGCATTGTCGGTGCCGTGGATGTGCTGGGAAATGCCCATGCCCCAAAAAATCATCCCCGCCTGCGCGGTTGCGAAATCGCGGGCGACGACGCGCAGCGTCCCGGCATCGATGCCGCAGATATCGGCCATCGTCTCGGGCGAAAAATCCGCCAGATGCGCCTTCTCGGCCTCCCAGTTCTCGGTATAGGCCTCGATGTATTGGCGGTCGTAAAGCTCTTCCTCGACAATCACATGGCAAATCGCGTTGAGCAGAGACACATCCGCGCCGGGGCGGAATTGCAGCATATGCGTCGCGTGACGGCTGAGCGCCTGGCCCCGCGGATCCATCACGATGAGCTTTCCACCCCGCTTGGCGAATTGCTTGAAGTAGGTCGCGGCGACGGGGTGGTTCTCGATCGGGTTCGCGCCGATCACGATCGCCACGTCGGCGTTCTCAATCTCGTTGAACGTCGCCGTCACGGCCCCCGATCCGACATTCTCCAGAAGCGCCGCCACCGAAGACGCGTGACACAGCCGCGTGCAGTGATCGACATTGTTGTGACCAAAGCCCTGCCGGATAAATTTCTGGAACAGATACGCCTCTTCATTGGTGCACTTGGCCGAGCCGAAACCAGACACCTCGCGCCCCCGTCCTTTCAGGCCGTTCGCGGCCACGTCCAGGGCTTCGTCCCAGGACGCCTCGCGGAACACCTCCTTCCAGTTGTCCGGATCAACGTTCAGCCCCTTGGCGGGCGCATCGGCGCGCCGGATCAGTGGCCTGGTCAGACGGTGATCGTGGTGGATGTAATCGAACCCGAACCGCCCCTTGACGCAGAGCCGGCCTTCGTTGGCCGGGCCGTTGATCCCTTCGACATAGACAACCTTGTTATCCTTGACCTTGAGCGAAACTTGGCAGCCGACGCCGCAGAACGGGCAGACGCTTTCGACCTCGCTGTCGTAATCCTTGCTGTCGCCCACCTGCTGGTCGTCCAGCACGGTCGCGGACATCAGCGCGCCTGTCGGGCAGGCCTGCACACATTCGCCGCAGGCCACGCAGGTCGAGTCGCCCATCGGATCGTCGAAATCGAAAACCGGATAGGCGTTGTGACCACGTCCCGCCATACCGATCACGTCATTGACCTGAACTTCGCGGCAAGCCCGCACGCACAGACCACACTGGATACAGGCATCCAAGTTCACGCTCATCGCGACATGGCTGTCGTCCAGAAGCGGGATGTGCCCGTCTTCAAGCTTGGGGAAGCGGCTTGATGTGACACCCTGCATCGCGGCCATGTCCCACATGTGGCTGGACTTGTCGTGCGCCTGCGATTGCTCGGGTTGGTCGGCAATAAGCATTTCCATGACCATCTTCCGCGCGCTTTCGGCGCGCGCCGAATTGCTCGTCACGACCATCCCTTCGGATGGTTCGCGGATGCAGGACGCGATCAGCGTACGTTCACCCTCGACCTCCACCATGCAGGCCCGGCAATTGCCATCGGGGCGATAGCCGGGGGCAGGCTTGTGACATAGATGCGGAATGACAAGGCCACGGCCATTGGCCACTTCCCAGATGGTCATTCCCTTCCGGGCCTCGACCTCTTTCCCGTCGAGGGTGAATCGGATTGTGTCAGACATGGCGCGCCTCCTGTTGGGGGGTAT
>NZ_JAIPUS010000029.1 GCF_020055675.1 Marivita sp. | reverse complement strand
AGTCGATATTTGAAGAAGGCGGCGAAGATTTGGTTCTAGACTTTTTCGCCGGAACTGGGACCACGGCTGCCACTGCTGCCAAGATGAAGCGAAAAAGTCTAGAACCAAATCTCCGCCGCATTCTTCAAATATCAACTGACGAAGGAGACGTGGTTCTCGACTTTTTCGCCGGAACTGGGACCACGGCTGCCGCTGCCACCAAGATGAAGCGTCAATGGCTTGGTATCGAGCAGATGGACTATGTGCAGGACTTTCCCATGTCGCGCCTCAAAAAAGTCATTGAAGGCGAACAGGGCGGCATTTCCAAAGCCGTCGAATGGAAAGGCGGCGGATCATTTGTCTATGCCGAACTTGCGGCCTCCAACTCGGATTTTGCCGACCGGATCGAAGCAGCCCCGGACATGGCCACGCTGCAAACCATCCATGCCGACATGCAGGCCACCGGATACCTGCGCTATGACGTGGACCTGAGCGCCTTCGACACCGACGACTTCGCGGCCCTTCCATTGGACGACGCCAAGCGCGTGTTGATGGACTGCCTTGATGCCAACCACCTCTATGTCAATCTCGGCTCCCTTGGCGATGCGGACTTTGACATCTCGGACGAGGACGCCCGCGCGACCCGCTCATTCTATGGGCTGGACCAATGAGCCAGACGCTTACCCAAGAGTTTGACGCGCTGGCCAAGTACGGGGCGCTCAAGGCCGACATCCCCGAGGACATCACCGGCAACCTCGCGCCCAAGATCGAACTGCGCCCCTACCAACGCACTGCGCTGGAACGCTGGCTGTTCTACATCGACAAGTACGAGGCGCGGCCCAAGGCCCCGCACCTGCTGTTCCACATGGCCACTGGCAGCGGCAAGACGGTGCTGATGGCGGCGCTGATCCTGGACCTGTACCGGCGCGGCTATCGCAACTTCCTGTTCTTCGTGAACTCCGCCCAGATCATCGAGAAGACCAAGGAAAACTTCCTCAACCCCGCATCGGCCAAGCACCTGTTCGCGCCCAGTGTGCGGATTGACGACAAGCCCGTGGACATCCGCGAAGTTGATACCTTCGACGCGGTGAACATGGACGCGATCAACATTCACTTCACCACCATTCAGGGGCTGCACCGACGTATGACGGAGCCAAAGGAAAACTCCGTCACCATCGAAGATTTCCGAGACTACAAGGTGGTGATGATCTCGGACGAGGCGCACCACCTGAACGCCGAGACCAAGACAAAGGACAAGCTGACCAAGGACGAGGCGGCGGAACGGCTCAGTTGGGAAGGCACGGTATCTCAGATATCCCGCCAGCATCCCGAGAACATACTGTTGGAGTTTACCGCGACCGTGGACCTGACCAACGACGCGATCCGGGCGAAGTATGCCGACAAGATATTGTACGACTACGACCTGAAGCAGTTTCGCAAGGACGGCTATTCCAAGGACATCGAGTTGCGGCAGGCCGATTTGCCGCCCGTCGAGCGAATGCTGCAAGCAGTGGTCCTTAGCCAGTATCGGCGCAAAGTGGCCGAGGCGCATGGGCTGCACTGCAAGCCTGTGATCCTGATGAAGTCGCGGTACGTCAATCAATCCAAAAAGGGAGACGCACCTTTTTCAATGGAGAACCAGTTGGCTTTCCATAAGCTGATTGAGGGCTTGACCGGAGAACGCCTTGAGGCGCTGAGGGCAGCGTCTGCGGACGATGAGACCCTCACCAAAGCCTTTGACTTCATCATGGATGAACGCGCCATGAGCGCAGCAGATTTCGCCCGTGAGCTAAAAGGCGACTTCGCTCCCGAGAAGGTGGTGAATGTCAATGATACCAAGGATTTGGAAAACAGACAGATAGAACTCAACGCCTTGGAGGACCGCGACAACGAGATACGGGTGATCTTTGCCGTCGATAAGCTGAACGAAGGCTGGGACGTGCTGAACCTGTTCGACATCGTGCGCCTTTATGACACCCGCGACGGCAAGGCCAACAAAGTGGGCAAGACCACGATGGCCGAGGCGCAGTTGATCGGGCGCGGGGCGCGGTACTTTCCGTTCATGGCCCCAGACCAGCCCGACGCGGCGCGGGAAAAGCGCAAGTACGACAGCGCCGTGGACACGCCCCTGCGCATCTTGGAGGAACTGCACTACCACTGTTCCCACAACCCCAAGTACATCCAAGACATCCGCAACGCCCTGCGCGAAACTGGGATGCTGGACGACACGGCCCGGACGGTGCGGCTGCGGCTCAAGGACAGTTTCAAGCAAACCTCCCTATATGTGAGGGAATACGTCTGGACGAATGATCGGATGCGCAACCCGCGCGACGGTGTGGCCGGGCTGGACGCCTACAAGATCGAAGGCCCGTTCACCTATCCCAACCTGATGACAGGCCGGGTGACGGAAGCCTCTGCCTTTGGCGATGAGCGAGCGAAGTCAAAGCCGTCCAGCAAGGAACCCGTGTCCCGAGACTTCAAGCTGGCCGGTTTTGGCAAGGCCATTCTTGGCTTCGCGATGGACGCCAACGACTTCTTCCACTTCGCCAACTTGCGGACCTATTTCCCGCAACTCGCCAGCGCCTCGCAGTTTGTCACCTCTGACACCTATCTGGGCGGCGTGACAGTGAGCGTGCGCGGCTTGCCCGATGACTTGGACAACCTGACCGCGCGGCAAAAGCTGGACATCGCGCAATACGTCCTGCACCAGATCGAAAGCGGCGTGAAACGCGAAAGCGTCGAGTATATCGGCACCACGGACTTCAAGCCCTATCCCATCAAGGACCGCTTCACCGACAAGGTGCTGAAACTGCGGATCGAAGGCGAGACCGGGCTAAGCTGGACCGAAAGCAACGTGCCGGGGCTGGACCAGATCGACCTGAGCAGCAAGGACTGGCACGCCTATGACGACAGCTATGGCACGGATCAGGAAAAGCACTTCATCAAATACTTGCACGATCAGGAAGCCCGGTTGCGCGGTATCTATGACGACTTCTACCTGCTGCGGAATGAGAAGGCGGTGAAGCTGTACGACTTCGACACCGGACGCGCCTTTGAACCCGACTTCGTTCTGTTTCTGAGGAAGAAGGGCGAGGAAGCCAGCACGATCTTGCAGCTATTCATCGAACCCAAGGGCGACCAGTTACGCCCGCAAAACGACTGGAAGCAGGACTTCCTTGCGCAAGTGAAAGCCAAGGCCCGACTTGAAACGGTTTTCCAAGGCCGGCACTATAACGTTCTTGGACTGCCATTCTTCAATGAGACGGGGCAGACCAATACCGACTTCAAAGCGGCGTTCGAGACCGAGGTGCTGGACGCATAGCGCGACCCTGTTTGTCTATATCTGCGGGATTGGCGGTTTATACCATGGTTCCCCCATTACCGGGGCAAATAACGGCAGACAATCGCACGCCTGCCGTTATCGTCGCGCTCAAATCAAGGATGAAACTTCTCAAGGGCTTCTTGCTTCTGCGCCAGCGTATGGCCTTCCTTGAAATAAACCTGTTGTGCCACGCCCTCGCGTTCATGGCCCACGATGTCCTGATACAGAGGCTCATGGACGCCAGCCTGCGCAAGTCGCGTTATCATCGTGTGACGGAAACTGTGAAGGACCAAGCCCGGTTCTTTCATTCCTAGCCGGTTAAGGAAGGTGCCGAACCATCGCCCCGGATTACGGCCAAATCCTTCTTTTTCGTTATATGAGAAGGACATGAACAGACGCTCTTGGCGCGGTAGGGATTGCACCCATTCAAGAAAACCAAGTCGGATTAACTCGGAGTGGATGGGCACACGACGCTTTGCTGCCGGTGTCTTGAGGCTCTTTCGCTCACCATCATCGTTGATGTCGATATACCAGATGTCACCTTCCTGCCGGATGTCTGTCAGGAATAGTTGAGCGATCTCGCGGCGTCTTGCGCCAGTATAGAGCGCAAGCAGCGTAAACCACTTGTATTCTGCTGACTTCACAAGCCCGGATGGGTTCTCGGTCAACTCTTGCAGAAGTAGCCGCGTCTGGGCCTGCGAGAAGGTCTTGCGTCCTTCCTCGGCCTGCTTTCGCGCCTTTACCTTCATATCGACAAACAGCTTCTCAGGCGCGCGGCCATGCTTTTCGGCCCAGTCCCAGAAGCGGCGGAACATGTCGATGTAACTGTTGACGGTCTTCACGCCCATCTTGGGCAAGCCGGGAACGGCGATGGCGTCCTGCAAACTCAGGTCGCGGGTTTCGGGCTTGGTCTTGCGGTTGGCGGGCAGGGCTTGCACCAGCTTCTTCATGTCAGCGGCGTCTTGGCGGCTGATCTGGTCCATCGGGCGGTCCGGTCCGAAATGCTCCACCAGCAGAGCAAGGTAAGCATCGGCCTTGTTCCGCATCTCCTGAGACCATTGCGGCCCATGCTCGGCTTTGAAATCTGCGATGGCCGCGCTCAGAGACGCTGAGCGGGTCTGTGATGGCATTGGCGCTGTCTGGGCAGGCTCGCTGAAGGAATAGCCTTCAAGGCTCTCAGCGGCGCTCAGAATGGCTTTGATCTGGTCCCGGCGGGCCTTGCGCATCTCTTGGCGCAGGGATGGCTCGTTCTCGGCCCACTGAGCGTCTGTTAGGCCCGCTGAGGCCCGGAAAGCGTCCGGGTCAAGGAACAGGTCCGAAAGATCGTCGTGGCGCTCTGCGGCGTCCTCATGGGCGGCTAGCTCTTGGCGCAGGGCGTTAAGGGACCGATCCGGCAGGCCGGTATCGTTCAGCTTCTCGACATACGCGTCCAGCGAAGCCGCGAAGTAGCTTCGCACCATCTCGCGCATCTCGTCTTGCCTGAGCCTAGCCAATGCCTTGTTATCCCGAACCAATCGCCCGCATGATGCAAGATGACGGGCAAGATCGCCAGCCCGATCTGGGCACTTAGTGCGAAGGGAAATCCTGACGGTGCGGCGGCTTTGGCGGTCTGGGGAAGGCAAGGGCCAGCGGAAATAGTAGACCCCGTGGCGCGACGGCGAAAGGAAGGCGGACAGTTTCATGGGCGTGGTGCTCCACTTTGTGTCGCACTTGCCTGCCCAACTCTTAAGTCGCTGATTTAGAAGGAAATGGCGGAGAGACAGGGATTCGAACCCTGGGACCCCGTGAAGGGTCAACGGTTTTCGAGACCGCCCCGTTCGACCACTCCGGCACCTCTCCGCGGGGGTCTGGTGACGGCGCGTTTAGCTTTTGAGCCAGACGGGTGCAACCTCTATTTCACCGCCGACCGTTCAAAGCGATCACGCCGGGTCGGGTTGGAATAACGCCGGCTTCGACATAGGTATGGCCAAAGAGATGACGGAGAGTTCGATGGTTCGACACTTGATCGCAGCAGTGGCAATGGGGCTTGGCACGTTTGGCGCCACGTTCCCCGCGATGGCCGCCCCGACCGATGACCTGCTGGACGCATTGGGTGTGCCGGAGATCGTCGATATCATGCGCAACGAGGGCGTTGCGTATGGCGACACGCTTGCACAGGACATGGTGCCCGGCGGAGCGACCGACTCCTGGCAGGCCACCATCGAACGGATTTACGACGAAGACCGGATGTTGGCCACGGTGCGCGACGGGTTCGCCGAGGAATTCGGAGACGCCGACACAGCGCCATTGCTGGCGTTCTTTCGGTCCGAAGCCGGCCGGGAGATCGTCAAGCTCGAGTTGAGCGCGCGGGACGCGATGCGTGACCAGGAGATCGAGGACGCGGCGCGCGCCGCTTTTCGCGATCTCGAGGACAGCGGGTCTGAAACCCTGGAGGCAATCTCCGACTTCGTCGATGCCAATGACCTGGTCGAGGCGAATCTCGTCGGGTCGCTGAACGCCAATTTCATGTTCTACCTTGGCATGGTGGAGGGCGGCGCCTTGCAGATGACCGAATCCGATATTCTGGCCCAGGTGTGGTCCTCCGAAGAGGAAACACGACAGGACACGCGCGAATGGGTCCATGCGTTCCTTTTGTTGGCGTATCGCCCGCTCGATGAGGGCGTGGTCGACGACTACACCGACCTGTCGCGCACGGATGACGGCAGCGCGCTGAACCGTGCGCTTTTTGCCGGGTTCAACAAGATGTATGACGATATTTCCTATGCGCTGGGACGGGCCGTCGCGCGGGAAATGCAGGTGCAGGAGCTTTAGGGCCGGTCTCGGATCGCTGCGCGATCCGACCGGGTGGGGGGACGCTGTCCCCCCACACCCCCTTGGGATATTTGGAAACCAAAGAAGAGGGGGATGTGTCCGAAAGGGCATTGACACGGTGGCCCGCGCGCCGCATAAGCCGTGCATCTGAAGACGGGGCTTTTGTCCCGCCTTTTGTTTTTATGGCACTGACGTCCCTGGCGGGACGCGCTGTCCGAGGCGGGGTACCCCACGAAACACCGGGCGACCGGGGCCACAGGACGCGGATGATAAAGGAAAAGACACGATGTTCGCGGTGATGAAAACCGGCGGCAAGCAGTACAGGGTCCAATCGGGCGATATGCTGCGCGTTGAAAAGCTGGCGGCGGATGCCGGCGAAAAGGTACAATTCAATGATGTTCTGATGGTCGGTGGCGACCAGGTCGTCGTTGGCGCGCCATTGGTTGACGGCGCAGCCGTGCAGGCCGAGGTGGTCGACCAGATCAAGGGTGAAAAGGTCATCAACTTCGTCAAGCGGCGCCGCAAGCACAGTTCCAAGCGGACCGTGGGTCACCGTCAGAAGCTGACGCTGCTGCGGGTGACCGATATCCTCGACTCCGGCGCGGACACCTCCGGCGTCAAAGCCGCGGTCGGTGCAGGCTCCGGTGTCGCGTCTGCCGCCGGCCCGACGGCGTCTGCGGCGCCGAAGGCCGAAAAGTCTGCGGCCCCCAAGGCTCAAAAGAAGGCCGCCGCGCCGCAAGCCGCTGCCGGCTCTGACGATCTCAAGCTGCTGTCGGGTGTTGGTCCGGCGCTCGAGAAAAAGCTGCACGAGGCAGGGGTCACGTCCTTTGCCCAGATCGCAGCATGGACGGATGCAGATGTCGAAGAATTCGGCGAGAAATTGTCGTTCAAGGGCCGGATCGAGCGTGAAGGCTGGATCGAACAGGCCAAAGAACTGGCATCGAAGTAAGGAGACCTGACCAATGGCACATAAAAAAGCAGGCGGTTCATCCCGCAACGGTCGCGACTCTGCCGGACGCCGCCTTGGCGTCAAACTCTACGGTGGCCAGTCCGCGATCCCCGGCAACATCATCGTGCGTCAGCGCGGAACCAGGTTCTGGCCGGGTGATGGCGTCGGCATGGGCAAGGATCACACGATCTTTGCGACCGTCGACGGGAACGTGACCTTTCACAAGGGGCTCAAGGGCCGCACGTTCATTTCGGTTCTGCCAATGGCCGAGGCCGCAGAGTAAGCCGACCTAGAGGTTTTCGTAAAATCGTGAGGGGGATCGGCAAACCGTCGATCCCCTTTCCCGTTTGGGGCAGCTTGCCCTGTTCGGACTCTGCGACGAGGAGAGAGCAGATGGTCCTTGATACAACATCACCCGGGCAGCAAGCCGCGATAAAGACCGACCGCTTCGTGTTGCGGCCGGTTCGGGGGTCTGACGTGGGTTTGATTACCCATTATGCCAGCGAACAGCGCGTGGCGAGCATGACATCCACGCTGCCGCATCCCTATCCACCCGGAGCGGCGCAAGGGTTTGTCGACCGTGTCACCGGTGACACCCGGGACGAGGACGCATGGGCCATGGACGGCACCGCGCAGGACGCGTCGGAACTGATGGGGGTCATCACGCTCAAGCGGCTGGACCGCGACCAGTCCGAAATCGGCTATTGGGTCGCGCCGCCGTTCTGGAACACCGGCGTTGCCTCCGAGGCGGTCGAGGCGCTGGTGCAGGCCAACCCTTTGGGCAACAAGACGATCTTTGCCAGCGTGTTTCAGGACAACCCGGCCTCGGCCCGCGTTCTGACGCATTGCGGCTTTGAATATATCGGCGATGCGGAAACCTTTTCCGTGGCGCGCAATGCAACGGTCCCGACATGGACCTATCTCAAACGAATGGGCTGACGCGCCGGGGCAAACCCGGTAGACGGCGCGCAGGTCCGATCAAAGGCTGACACATGAAGTTCCTCGACCTCTGCAAAGTCTACATCCGCTCCGGCGCTGGCGGGAACGGCTGCATCAGTTTTCGTCGCGAGAAATATGTTGAATTCGGCGGACCCGACGGCGGCGATGGCGGCCGGGGTGGTGATGTCTGGGCCGAGGCGGTCGACGGGCTGAACACGCTGATCGATTTCCGGTACCAGCAGCATTTCTTCGCGGAAAACGGGCGCCACGGCGCGGGGCGTCAGCGCACCGGCGCCGACGGGGATGACATCGTGCTTCGTGTGCCGGTCGGGACCGAACTGCTGGACGAGGAGACGGTGATCGCTGATCTGACCGAGCTGGGTCAGCGCGTGTTGCTTGCCAAGGGCGGCAATGGCGGTTGGGGCAACCTTCGGTTCAAGACGGCGACCAACCAGGCTCCGCGTCGCGCCAATTCCGGTCAAGAGGGCGTGGAGCGCACGATCTGGCTGCGGCTCAAGCTGATTGCCGATGTAGGGCTTCTGGGGCTGCCGAATGCCGGCAAATCCACCTTCCTCGCGGCCACGTCAAACGCGCGGCCCAAGGTGGCGGATTACCCCTTCACCACGGTGTATCCCAACCTGGGCGTGGTCGGCGTGGATGATGCCGAATTCGTGGTCGCGGACATTCCCGGCCTGATCGAAGGGGCGCATGAGGGCAGGGGACTGGGCGACCTGTTCCTGGGCCATGTCGAACGATGTGCCGCGCTGCTGCATCTCGTGGATGGCACCTCCGGGACGCTGCTCGACGACTATCAGACCATCATAGACGAGCTCGACGCCTATGGCGAAGGGCTGGCCGACAAACCACGGGTGACCGTGCTCAACAAGATCGACGCGCTGGATGCGGAGGAACGCGCTTTTCTCAAGGAAGAGCTGGAGCGCAAATCGGGCCTAGAGGTCATGCTCATGTCCGGCGTCTCCGGCGAGGGCCTGACCGACGTGCTGCGGGCGCTGCGTCAGCATGTCAAGATTACTCGCATCCGCGAACAGGCGACCGAGGAAACCGAGCCGTGGCAACCCTGAGCGATGCGCGCCGGCTGGTCGTCAAGATCGGCTCGGCGCTTCTTGTGGACAAGACCAACAGCACGTTGCGCGTGGACTGGCTGCGGTCGCTGGCGCAAGACGTGGCTCGGATCACGGCGCGGGGCACCGACGTGATTCTCGTCTCCTCCGGCTCTATTGCCCTGGGGCGCGGCGTGCTGGGTCTGCCGCCCCGCGTTTTGCCCCTGGAACAATCGCAGGCGGCGGCGGCGGTGGGCCAAATCCGGCTCGCCCGCGCCTATGAAGAGGCGTTTGTCCCGCATGGTCTGACAACCGCACAGGTGCTTGTCACGCTCGAGGACAGCACCGACCGCCGCCGGTATCTCAACAGCCGCGCGACACTGGAAACGCTGGTCGGCCTTGGTGTCATTCCCATCGTGAACGAGAACGACACGGTGGCCACCGACGAAATCCGCTATGGCGACAATGACCGTCTCGCCGCGCAAGTCGCCGCGACCGTCGGTGCGGACCAGCTGATCCTGCTGTCGGACGTGGACGGTTTTTACAGCGCCAACCCGGTGCAGGAGCCGACTGCGCGGCACTTTCCCATCATTGACGCCATCACACCCGAGATCGAGGCGATGGCGGGCGATGCGGGCTCGGGGTTGTCGAAAGGCGGCATGAAGACCAAGGTGATGGCGGCGCGCACGGCCACTGCCTCGGGCTGCGCCCTGGCAATCACCGAAGGGTCGCGTTTGCATCCGCTCAAGGCGCTGGAGGAGGGCGCGCGGGCGACGTGGTTCACACCGCAACTCGATCCGCATACTGCGCGCAAACGCTGGATTTTGGCGATGAAACCGCAAGGCGCGCTTCGCATCGACGACGGCGCGGCGCGGGCGCTTCGGCGCGGCACATCGCTTTTGCCGCCGGGCATCATTGGTGTTTCGGGGCGCTTTGAGCGCGGCGACCCGGTGCTCATCAAGGATGCGCAAAACCGCGAGCTGGGCCTTGGCCTGAGCCGCTATACAGGCGCCGAGGCCGATGCGATCAAAGGGCACAAATCGGCCGATATCGAGGAAATCCTGGGCTATCCCGGCCGCGCCGTGGTAATACATCGCGATGATATGGCGATTTAGACGTCTTCTCTTTCCAAATATGCAAATTCGAGCTTTGCAAAGGCGATACCGATGAAAGACCTCACAGATATTCCCGCAGTCATGCAAGAGATCGGCGCCCGCGCCAAGGCGGCGTCGCAGGAACTGGCCTATGCCTCGGCAGAGCGCAAACAGACGGCCCTGACCGGCGCGGCCGACGCGGTGTGGAAAAACCGCGCGGCGATCATGGAGGCGAACGCCAAGGACATGGTGTTCGGCCGTGACAAGGGGTTGTCGGAGGCGATGATGGACCGGCTCATGCTGGACGAGGACCGTATTCGCGGCATCGTTGACGGGTTGCGCGCTGTCGCCCAACAGGCTGACCCGGTCGGCGCGGTGATGGCGGAATGGGACCGCCCCAGCGGTCTGCATATCAAGCGGGTGCGCACGCCTTTGGGCGTTGTCGGTGTGATCTACGAATCCCGCCCCAACGTGACGGCCGATGCAGGTGCCCTGTGCCTCAAGGCCGGCAATGCCGTGATCCTGCGTGGCGGGTCCGAGAGCTTTCACTCCTCCGGGGCGATCCATGCCTGCCTTGTCCAAGGTCTGCGACAGGCCGGGTTGGCCGAGGACGCGATCCAGCTTGTGCCGACACGCGACCGCGCCGCGGTGACTGAAATGCTCACCATGGTCGATTTCATTGACGTGATCGTTCCGCGCGGCGGCAAGGGGCTCGTCGCGCTTGTGCAACGCGAGGCGCGCGTGCCGGTCTTTGCCCACCTCGAAGGGATTGTGCATATCTATGTGGATAAAGACGCCGATCCGGTCAAGGCTCTCGACATTATCCTGAACGCCAAGACGCGGCGCACTGGGATCTGCGGTGCGGCCGAATGCCTGTTGATCCACAAGGGTGCGGTCGAAACCATCGGTCAAGGGGTCATTCGCGCGCTTGTCGATGCCGGTGTGGAGGTGCGGGCTGATGAAACGCTTCGCACCATCGAAGGCACGGTGGCGGCGAGCGAGGATGATTGGGGGCGCGAATTCCTCGACAGCATCATCGCCGCGCGCGTGGTCGACGATCTGGATGCAGCAATTGACCATATTAACTGTCACAGCTCGAACCACACCGACTGCATCATCACCGAAGACGATGCCGCAGCCAACCGGTTCTTCGACCGCATCGACAGCGCCATCCTGATGCGCAACGCGTCGACCCAGTTTGCGGATGGCGGAGAGTTCGGCATGGGGGCCGAGATCGGCATCGCCACCGGAAAGCTGCATGCGCGTGGCCCTGTTGGGGCCGAGCAGTTGACCAGCTTCAAATACATCGTTGTCGGCGATGGTACGACGCGCGCCTGAGGGGTTGTCGCCATGCCGCCGGGCTGCTAACCGGTCCGGGCTTATCCGATACTTTTACTCGGAAACCCTCGTGAGGCAGCAGTGATCGGCACCCAACCCCGGCTTGAAATCCGCAACATCACGCGTGACTACGATGGCAAACGCGTGGTGGATGACGTGTCCTTGGCGATCCAGCCTGGCCACGTGACCTGCCTGCTGGGCCCGTCTGGATGCGGCAAATCCACCACCCTGCGGATCATCGCCGGTGTCGATATGCAAACGAGCGGCACGATCCATGTGGACGGGCAGTTGGTCTGCGACACGGTGTACCGCGTCCCGCCGGAACGGCGCTCCATCGGTCTGATTTTCCAGGATTTCGCGTTGTTCCCACATCTGACAGTGGGGGACAATGTGGGCTTTGGCCTGACCGGGTCCCGCAAGGACAAGCAGCCCCGTGTGAGCGAATTGCTGGAACGGGTGGGGTTGTCCCACTTCATCGACGAATATCCGCACCAGCTTTCGGGTGGTGAGCAGCAACGCGTCGCGCTGGCGCGTGCCATTGCGCCACGCCCGTCGATCATGCTCATGGACGAGCCGTTTTCAGGCCTCGACAATCGTCTGCGCGATGGCATCCGGGATGAAACCTTGGCACTGCTCAAGGAGGAGGGCACATCGGTCCTTCTGGTCACGCATGAGCCGGAAGAGGCGATGCGCATGGCGGATGAAATCGCCCTCATGCGCGACGGCCAGATCGTGCAACGCGGCGCGCCCTACAACATCTACAACGCGCCTGCCGACAAGGCAGCGGTTGCATTCTTTTCCGATGTCAATCTGCTGTCGGGCACGGTGCGCGGCGCGCTGACCGACACGCCGTTCGGGCAGTTCCTCGCCCCCGGTGTGCCGGACGGGGAAGAGGTTGAAATCGTGTTTCGCCCGCAGCATGTCGGCATCGATTTTGACAGGCACGGGCGCGGTCCAAACCCGACACCGCTGGCCGGTGCGCCGGCGCGCGGCACGGTGGAAAGAGCGCGGTTCATGGGGTCCGAGAGCCTTGTCGAATTTCGCATGGACCACGACCAGAGCCTGATCCGCGCCACGGTGCCGAACGTGTTTCTTCCCAGGAAGGGCACAGTGATGTGGCTGACCGTGCGGCGCGATCGATGCTTCGTGTTTCGCAAGGACAGCGGATCGGTGATCCGGACATAGTGTCTGCACCCTAGGCTTCCTCGTCCTCCGACGGGGTGATGAGCGTGATCTCTCCGCTGTCTGCCAGATCGCGGATAACACGCACCACGGCATTCATGGCAGTTTCGGCCTCTGTCGGTTTGACGCTGCCCAGGTCCTCCGCCGCTTCGCGGAGGGCATCGCCCATGCGTTTGGAGATATTGGACAAGATGAACTCCACGCTGGCCGTGTCCCTTTCTGCCACAGCCCCGGCGATCACCTGGGCCAGCGTGTCCTGGTCCAGATCGCGGGTCAATTTTGGGACATCGATGGCGTTCATCCGGTCGGGGATATGCGCGAAGGTAAAGATGGATTTGCGTACCTCTTCTGCGAAGCCCTTGTCCTCTTCATCCAGTGCGCTGAGCAAGTCGTCCCGTGTCGACGCGCGCGAAAAGTTGAGGATCGCGCCGACCCGTTCCGAGGGTTGCACACGAAACGCCCTGAGAGGTTCGGCGTCAAGCTGGCTGGCCAGGCTGAGGCCAATGCGGTCCACAGCGTCCGGGGTGACGGCGTCGGTCATCGACATGGCGTAGGTGATCCGCCGGGCGACATCGCCAGGCAGGCTGCTCAGCAAGTCGGCCGCTTTGGACACATCGAGTTTGGACACCATGACGGCAGCCACCTGAACGGATTCGGATTTCACAAAGGTTTGCAACCGCGCGGTCGGGAGATCGGCAATCCGCTTCCAGGGATCGCCGATCTGGCGCACACCCGATTCCCTGCGCAATCGATTGGCGGTTTGTTCACTGATCTTCCCATCCAGCACGGACAGCGCGCCCGCGATATCACCCGGGAAGGATAGACCGACCGCTTCAAGCTCTTCCGCGAATTCGGTGATCACCGCGTTCATCGTCGACCGGTCGACATAGCGCATTTCACCCAAGAGCTGGGTCAATTGCATCTGAAGATCCTCTGGCAGTGCCGTCAGCGGGACATCGGCGCCTTCCTTGAGGATGAACTGCACCACGATAGCTGCCTTGGCCCGCCGCGACAGCCGTTTGACAGGGGCTGTTCGCGCGGTATCCGCAGGCGCACCGGATCGTGTTGTCAGCTGTGTCATCGCCCTTGCTCCGTCCTGTGCGACCGGAATAGGCAAGGAAAGTTAAGAAAGCGTCAGCGGGTGCCGACGGAGTGCCCCGACGCATGAAACCGACGCATGAAACTGGCGCATAAAAAAAGGCGGCCGAGTCGGCCGCCCATCAAATGCAAGCTGCATGGATCAGTTTCAGCCGCTGACAACCTGGCAGGAGTTCGTATCCGCGTCGTAAACCATGCCGTCGGCGCAGCTCATCTTGGCTTCCTCGTGGCCCCATTGGCATGCCGCGAAGCTGGACGTGGCGCTGGCCAATGTTAGGGCAGCTGTGGTCAGAAGTGTCTTGATCGTCATCAGTCAGTCTCCTGTTTTGGACAAGTCGACGGTAGCACGGAACGCCGCTAAGGCAAAATCTTTGCAGATCATTCTGCGGCAGGCTGGTACAGATTGGTCATTTGGTAATCTTTTCGCGGGCCGTGGACCGTCCAGACACTGCGCCATCGCGGCCAGCAGGCAAAATCATACCCCACATCATACTGATCGGGGTCGCACCAGTGGGCCGCTTGGGGATGGGATGGATCGAAGTGATGAAACGGCTGTCCGTCCTCGAAATCGACGACAATGAGCGCGCCGTCCTGCCGCCAGCGATACCTGCGGTCTGCCTGGATCGGCGGATGGCCCGGCAGGGTCAGCACTCCGGTTTCAACATAGGCCAGCCCTTCCGCATCGGCCGAGAACACGGCTGTCCCGACGAACCGTGCTGTCGATCCCGCGCGATGGTCCGTGATGGCACGCTCAAGATCCCATGTGCCGCGAAAATCATCCAGCGTCAGTGGGCAGGCGGGCGTCAATGCGCCCTCCAATCCGGCCCGCGCCGGGCAAAGCGTCTCATGGCGGTTGGCCTCTCTTGTCGCGCACCGGTCCCCAGTTTAGGACTGCGGCAGATTTCCGCAAGCCAGCCGATGAAAGGATCGCCCACATGATCCCCCGTTATTCCCGCCCCGACATGGTCGCCATTTGGGAGCCCGCAACGAAGTTCCGCATCTGGTACGAGATCGAGGCGCATGCCTGCGACGCGATGGCCGATCTGGGCGTGATCCCGCGCGAAAACGCCGAGGCCGTGTGGAAGGCCAAGAATGTCGAGTTCGACGTGGCCCGCATCGACGAGATCGAGGCCGAAACCAAGCATGACGTGATCGCCTTCCTGACCCATCTGGCCGAGCATGTGGGATCCGACGAAGCCCGTTTCGTGCATCAGGGCATGACCTCGTCCGATGTTCTGGACACCTGTTTCAACATACAACTGACGCGCGCGGCGGATCTTCTGATTGCCGACCTGGACGCGCTGCTCGACGCCCTGAAGCGCCGCGCCTACGAGCACAAGGACACGGTGCGGATCGGCCGGTCACATGGCATCCATGCCGAGCCCACCACGATGGGTCTGACCTTTGCCCGCTTCTACGCCGAGATGGACCGTAACCTGAGCCGGATGCGAGACGCGCGCTCCGAGGTGGCGACTGGCGCCATCTCGGGCGCGGTCGGCACCTTCGCCAATATCGACCCGGCGGTCGAAGAGCACATGTGCAAAGAACTTGGTCTCGTGCCCGAGCCAATCAGCACACAGGTCATCCCGCGCGACCGGCATGCGGCGTTCTTTGCCACGCTGGGTGTCATCGCCTCGTCCGTGGAGAATATCGCGATCGAGATCCGCCACATGCAGCGCACCGAGGTGTTGGAGGCGGCGGAGTTCTTCTCGATGGGCCAGAAAGGATCTTCGGCGATGCCGCACAAGAAGAACCCGGTGCTCACCGAAAACCTTACCGGCCTGGCCCGCATGGTGCGCGCCGCCGTGGTCCCCGCGATGGAAAACGTGGCGCTCTGGCACGAGCGTGACATCTCCCATTCTTCGGTTGAGCGGATGATCGGGCCGGACGCCACGATCACGCTCGATTTCGCGCTGGCGCGGCTGACCGGGGTTGTGGACAAGCTTTTGGTCTATCCCGAGAACATGATGGAAAACATGAATAAATTTCCCGGCCTTGTCATGTCCCAACGGGTGCTTCTGGCGCTCACGCAGGCCGGTGTCTCGCGCGAGGATGCCTACCGGCTTGTGCAGCGCAACGCGATGAAGGTCTGGGATCATCGCACCGACTTCCGCGAGGAACTGCTTGCCGACGAGGAAGTGCGCGCGGCCCTGTCGGAGGACGAAATCAACGAGAAATTCGACCTTGGGTACCACACCAAACATGTCGACACGATCTTCGAACGTGTCTTCGGACCCTAGGACCCGGCGCCAAAGCCCGTTCGAACGGGCTTTGCGCTTTTTCAAAGCGCAGCCAAGGGTCTTCGAAGACCCTTGGCGCCTAGCTCGAATGATCCACCACCATCAGGTGTTGCGCCAAGGTCTGCACCTCGTTCAACCAGTGCGAAACAAGTTTCGGATCGCTCGGGGCCGGGGTGACGCCCGGCGCGATCTCGCGTCGCAGCACCGCCTCGATGGCCAAGGAGACCGGCACCGACACCAGTCGCGCCATCGCGGTGCCGCGGGCGTCGCCCCAGGCATCCATGACATAGGTCTTGTGCCAGACCGGGCGGCCGTCACGCTCGGCCAGGAGATCGACACAAAGCACCACACGATCCGCCTCACCCTCGGCATAAGCGTTCTCGGCAAGCAACTGTTCTGCCAGCTCGGTCAGCCGTGCATCATCGGCGGTGCCAACCTCGGCAAAGATGTCCGACCACGCCTCCGCCCAGCCGTTCAGGCGCAACGTGCCACGCACGAATTCCTTGACCTGCCAGCGCGGTTCGAACCCGTAATCCGCCATGAAGGGCAGGCTGTCGCGGTTCGGATAGACCTCGAACGCCTCGGGCTGCGGCAGCGGCGCGTCATAGCGGCTGATCGCGTCCCAGGGGCGTTTGACCTCCAATTCCGTGAAGTGCCGAATGGATCTCGACGGTGAGCGCAGCGCCTTGAGCACCCCAACCGGCGCCCAGCTGAACTTGTAACGGAACGCGTTCGGAACTTTCGGAACACCGCCGCAGTAGGATTTGAAGGATACCGTGTTTTCAACATCGTAGGCGGCGCTCTTGCGGTAGTCTGCCACAAGGTAATGCGCCATCAGATGGTCGATGCCGGGATCCAGCCCGACCTCGTTGACCAGCGCCACACCGGCCTGTCGTGCGGCACTGTCCAGCGCGCGCATCTCCGGCGCGATATAGGAGGACGACACGAAATGCGCGCCCTTGTCGATGGCCATCCGTGCCAGCTGCACATGCCAATCGCCCGGCAGCATCGAGACGATCACATCGCCTTCGGCAACCGCGTCGGCCAAATCGGCGGGATCGAAGGCCCGGATAGCGTCGGTCAGATCGCCGACTGCGTCGCGCGCCTTGTCCGGCGTGCGGTTCCACACGGTCACGGAATGCCCGTGTTCGATCAGACGTCGCAAACCGGGGATCGCGGAAAGCCCGGTGCCGCACCAATGTACCGTCATGTTGTCACCTTCTGGATATGCGTGTCGAAATAGGTTTTGGCCCGGCCCCAAACGCCGCTCTCCAACCTGTCGAGCATTGCGAGATGCGGCAGCAATTGTGCCGCGAAATCCTCGGACGATTCGCGTGGCAGGAGCGAGGGCAGGTTGTCGATCGCCATCACGTCGAGCGGCGGGTCCTGGCAGGCGCGGATCACTGGCGCGGCCCAGCGTGTGACCTCGTCATATACCTTGATCGGAGAGTAATCGCTGTCCGGATCGCAGGCGATATCACCGATCACCCGCAGCGCGCGCGGGGCTTTGCAGGCATCGGCCGGCACAAAGACCGGCGTGCCGGGGCGGGCAAGGATGCAGTTGAAAAACACATCATGGTCAAGCACCTCGGGGAACGGCCCGCCATGAGAGGTTTCCGGCATGTCCCATTTGGTCACCTTGAGGCCCAGCTCTTGGCACAGGTCACTGGCCCCTGTGCCGACCCGTCCGAGCGCCCCGATGACAAGCGCCGTTGGCTTGGCCCCGTTCAATGCCGTCTTCACATCCTCGCGCATGACCCTTGAGGATGGCCACGCGCGCACGGGCGGGCAGGGCGCGGGGTCATCAAGTGCGGCAAGCGCCAGAAGTGACACCGCGGCGCCGGCATAGCCCGCCCAGTATCCAAAGGCGGCAACACGGCGCCCCTCCACATCCTCCAGATATTCGAGATCATAAAGCGTGCCGCCGCCCGCTTTGAACCGCGCCAACAATCGTTGTCCGGCCGGCTGGCCTTTATAGGCATGGCCGAACATGATGTGGCGGTGGCGCAAGGGGGCGTCGCTGTCCGGCAATTCCTTCAGCCCGAAAACGATCACATCGCCTGGCGCATCCATCCAACTGCCCGCAGTCGCGATCCGGGCACCAGCCTTGGCATACTCCCCGATGTCGACCACGCGCGTCGGGCTTTCCTCCACCGTAACCTGAAATCCATCGGCGATCAGCGCCGCAACGCCGCCCGGCAATATTCCGGCACGGTCCTCATTCTCACGGCTTTCCGCGCGCACCCAGAGATGGGTCATGGCACCCCCAAAGATTTCAATTCCTGCCACCTTAGCCAGCGCGTCCGCCAGACAAAACCCCGCAGATGCCGCGTCCCCTGCGCCGAACTAGCTCTGGTGAAAGCAAATCCGGGTGAGCGGCCCGCAGCGCGGGGATCGGGATATCCTGCGCGTGCCCGCGCGCTTCGGTCCATCGGTATCGGCATGGCGTGCAGGCCCTAGATATGCGTCTGGGCAAACAGCCGGTGCGGCGTGTCGAGATGCGGCAGGGCGTTGAACTGGGTCAGCGCCAATTCTCCCCCGAGGGGCAACCACGAACTGACCGAGGTGTTCTGGATCGACAGGCAAATATTGCAGAAGGCCGGCATCTTCAGCCCCAGCGTCAGGCGCATCGCCATCCCGATCAAGCCACCCGAGGTGACGACCAGCGATCGTCCCTTGCCCGCGCCGATCTCGGCCAGCGCGTCGCGCACGCGTGCTTCGAAGTGGTCAAAGGTCTCGGGAGCTCCGTCAAGCTTGCCATCGCGCCAATAGGTGAACAGCGTCGGCAGGTGCCGGACGAAACCTTCGCGATCCCGGGGAAGATCAATGCCGTGCTGGCTGGCCAGAAGCTGCGACAGGGTGAAATATTCAAGCTCGTTCAGCCGCGCGTCACGGGTGACGGCATCGGGCGTTTCCACCCCGATGCTGTCGGCAGTTTCAACATGGCGTCGCAGGGTGCCGGTCCAGACATGGGCAAAGACCTCTCCCTTGTCGCGGAAATGATCCCCGAGCCAGCCGGCCTGACGGTGGCCCAGCAGGCTGAGCCGATCATAGGCGGCTTCCTCGCGCGCGCCGGAATTGGCTTGCCCATGACGGACCAGAACGATGTGCGACATGGGGCCTCAAGCAAGATACGGCGGATAAAAACGCGTCCGGCTGACACGGGCGCGTTTCCGACAAGGGGCGCGGGCCGATCAGGCCTCGTCCAGGATCTGCGCCTTGGCCACGGTCATCAACTCGGCCATCTTGGCGCGAATCTCGTCATCCGTGGCTTTGCCACCCAGATCGCCGGACACCTTGCGTACAACGTCCTCGTGACCGGCTTCCTCGAAATCGGACTTGACGACCTCCTTGGCGTAATCCGCCGCATCCTCGCCTGTTTTCCCCATCAGTTCGGCCGCCCAGAGACCAACCAGCTTGTTGCGGCGCGCTTCGGCCTTGAACTGCATTTGCGCGTCATGGGCATACTTGTTCTCGAATGCATTTTCGCGATCTTCGAATGTCGACATGGAGATCTCCGGCAAATAAATGTGTGCTGCCCCTGATATGACCTGCCGCGCGGTTCGGTTCAAGTGTCACGCGCGCCTGCGGTGCCGGGTTTGGCACCTGTGTCGCTTGCGGCAGGGGGCTGGTTGCACTAAGAGGCAAGCGAACGTGTCCGATCAGCCCGCCTGATCGGGGCGCAATGGTGTTTTCGCGCCGCCCGGTGCATATGACAGAAAGTTTCCCGATGGCCCGTCGCAAGAAGATCTACGAAGGCAAAGCCAAGATCCTGTACGAAGGCCCGGAACCTGGCACCATGGTGCAGTATTTCAAGGATGACGCCACCGCCAACAATGCGGAAAAGCGCGATGTGATTGACGGCAAAGGGGTGTTGAACAACCGCCTGAGCGAATTTTTCATGGTCGGGCTGAACGCCATCGGCGTTCCGACGCATTTTCTGAAGCGGCTCAACATGCGCGAACAGCTCGTGCGGCAGTGCGATATTATCCCGCTCGAAGTGATCGTGCGGAATTTTGCCGCCGGAACGATGGCCAAACGTCTGGGCATCGAGGAAGGCACGCCGCTGCCCCGGCCGATCGTGGAATATTGCTACAAGGACGACAAGCTGGGCGATCCGCTGGTGACAGAGGAACATATCGCCGCCTTCGGCTGGGCCAGCCAGCAGGACATGGACGATATCCTCAGCCTCGCGCTGCGCGTGAACGACTTCATGTCCGGGCTGATGTACGGTGTCGGAATCAAACTCGTGGATTTCAAGATCGAGGTCGGTCGGGTGTACGACGGTGATTTCCAGCGCCTTATCGTTGCGGATGAAATCAGCCCCGACAGTTGCCGGCTTTGGGACATGGAAACAGGCCGCAAGCTCGACAAGGACGTGTTCCGGCGCGACCTGGGGGACCTGGCGGATGCGTATACCGAAGTCGCGCGGCGTCTGGGCGTGATGCCCGCCAACGCGACCCCGATGGAGAAGCCGAAGCTGATCAATTGACGTGGCACCCTATGGCGGGGTGTTGTGTTTGCATATTTGAAAAGAGAAGAAGGGGGACGGTCGCGTCCCCGATCAAGGCGGAGACGATCATGAAGGCACATGTGCATGTCATGCTGAAGGACGGGGTTCTGGACCCGCAGGGCGAAGCGGTGCGCCATGCGCTCGGCGGGCTGGGCTTTGGCGGGGTGCAACAGGTGCGGCAAGGCAAGGTGATCGAGCTTGACCTGGCCGATGGCACCACCGAGGACACGGTGCGCGAGATGTGCGAAAAGCTGCTGGCGAATACCGTGATCGAAAGCTACCGGATCGAGATGCCGTGATGCGCGCGGCGGTTATCGTTTTCCCCGGATCGAACTGTGACCGGGATCTGGCCGTCGCGTTCCGCGAGGCCGGCTGTACGGTCGAGATGGTCTGGCACAAGGACACATCCCTTCCCGAGGGTGTCGATATCATCGGACTCCCCGGTGGGTTTTCCTTCGGCGACTACCTGCGCTGCGGCGCGATTGCCGCCAATTCCCCGATCTGCACCGAGGTCAAGGCTCATGCCGATCGCGGCGGCTATGTTGTTGGTATCTGCAATGGCTTCCAGGTTCTGACGGAAACCGGATTGTTGCCCGGCGCCTTACTGCGCAATGGCGGGATCAAGTACATTTGCCGCACCGTGCCGCTGATCGTCGAAACCGCTGACAGCGTCTATACCAATGGCTATGACGCGGGGCAGGAGATAGAAATCCCGATTGCCCATCACGATGGCAATTATACCGCAACTGACGACGTGGTTTCGGAACTGACCGATAACGACCGGATCGCGTTCCGCTATGGTGCGAACCCGAACGGATCGACTGCTGATATCGCCGGGATCCTGTCATCCAACCGCCGGGTGCTGGGCATGATGCCCCATCCCGAGCGTGCGGCGGATGAACAGCATGGCGGGACCGATGGCAAAGCGCTTTTCGCAAGCCTCGCCAGCGCCCTGACGGCGGCATAGCGCCAGGTGAACCCTGACACTGCGCGACGCCGCTTGAGCGGCGGGCCGTATTTGCCTATCGTCCTGCAATGGAAACGGGCACGTCATTGATCCGCAGCTCTTCCCGGACAGGATCGCTGTCCTGGCGCGTGCGCATTGCGCTGGCTTTGCTGACGGCGGTGGCGATCGCCGTGGTTTTCGTGACAAACCGCTACCTGGCGGACCGGTTCACCGAAAGCACCCGCAACCGGGCCGAGCTGCGCCTTGCGCTTTATTCCGGCAACCTGGTGTCCGAGCTGCGCCGCAACGCGATCGTGCCGCAGCTCCTGGCGCGGGACCCGGCTCTGATCGGGGCGCTCAATTCCGGTGATTTCAGCCAAAGCTCGCAACGTCTGATTTCCTTCGTGGATGAAATCGGCGCGGCCTCGCTGATGTTGCTTGACGACGAAGGCCGCACCGTTGCGGCAACCAACCGCGAACGGCTGGGCGAAGCGCACCGCAGCGCGGGGTATTTCGTGGAAGCGCTGCGCTCCAACGCAACGGTTTTCACCGCGCGGCGCGAAGAGGTGGGCAGCTTCAGCTTCAGCTACTCCCGCCGTGTCGAAAGCCAGGGGCAGAACATCGGCGTGATCGTGGTCGAGGTCGATCTGGCCAAGTTCGAACGCGCATGGGCCGGGATTTCCGACGCGGTTCTGGTCACCAATAGCGAAGGCGAAATCATCCTTGCAACCGAACCGCGCTGGCGCGGGCAGACGGTGGATACCGCGCTGGAGCGGCAACCGGCGGACGGCGCTATCGAACGGGCGATCCGCGCCACGGCGGATTGGACAGCGCTGCCGGCGGACGCCTATTTTCAGGGCGAGGCGGTCATGCAGATCGCCGGTCGCATTCCGTTCCGCGGCTGGAACATGACGACGTTCACGACCTATGCCAGCGTCCGCGAACGGGTAAACGCGGTTCTGGCGCTCGAGATCATGGGATTTGCGATTCTCCTTGCGCTGGCCTTCTATGCGCTGAGCCGCAGGACGGCGTTGCGCATGGCGTTGTTCCAGCGCGAGTCGGCAGAGCTTCGCGCATTGAACCAGCGCTTGCAGCGGGAAATCGCCGAGCGGGAACGGGTGCAGGAAACGCTTGCCGTGGCCGAACAGACATTGGCACAAAGCTCCAAGCTTGCCGCCCTGGGCGAGATGTCGGCGGCGGTCAGCCACGAGTTGAACCAGCCTTTGGCGGCGATGAAGACCTATCTGGCCGGGGCCAAGCTTCTGATGCGGCGCAACCGGCCGGAAGAAGCCTTTGCCGCCTTCAGCCGGATCGACGATCTGATCGAACGGATGGGCGGCATCACGCGACAGCTCAAGAGCTACGCGCGCAAGGGGCAAGAGGCGTTTTCGCCCGTGGATATGGGCGATGCGCTGGCGTCCAGCCTGTCGATGATGGAACCGCAACTGAAATCCCGGAAGGTCAAGATCACCAAGATCCTGCCCGAGGAAAAGGTGCTTGTCATGGGGGACCGGATGCGGATCGAGCAGGTGATGGTCAACCTGCTGCGAAACGCGCTGGATGCCACCAAGACGGTTTCGGACCCGCAGCTTGATATCATCCTGGCCAGCGGCGAGACAGCGACGCTCACCGTGCGCGACAACGGGCACGGGATCGAAGATCTCGATGCGCTCTTCGAGCCTTTCTATACAACCAAGCAACCGGGTGACGGGGTCGGGCTGGGTCTTGCCATTTCCTCGGGGATCGTGAACGAGCTTGGTGGACGCCTCATTGCGCGCAATGCGCAGGAGGGTGGGGCTGTATTCGAGATGCAATTGCCCATATTGAACGAGAAGACACAGGCGGCGGAGTAGGACCATGGGAAAGACCATGAAGATTGCCATAGTCGATGACGAAAAGGATATGCGCCAGTCGATCAGCCAGTGGCTGGCGCTTTCGGGGTATGACACCGAAAGCTATGCCAGCGCGGAAGACGCTTTGGGCCGCGTCGGGGCGGATTATCCGGGCATCGTGATTTCCGACATCAAGATGCCGGGCATGGATGGCATCCAGTTCCTGCGCAAGCTGATGGGAACGGACTCGGCGCTGCCTGTGATCATGATCACCGGGCATGGCGATGTGCCGATGGCCGTCGAGGCGATGCGCATCGGCGCCTTCGATTTCCTGGAAAAGCCGTTCAATCCGGACCGGATGTCTGACCTGGCCAGGAAAGCCACCAATGCGCGGCGCCTGACACTCGACAATCGTGCCCTGCGGCGCGAGCTTGGAGATGGCGGCCAGATGATGCGTAAACTGATCGGGGCAAGCCCCGCGATGGAGCGTTTGCGCGAAGATATCCTGGACCTGGGGCAGGCCGATGGCCATATTCTGATCGACGGGGAAACCGGCACCGGCAAGACGCTGGTGGCGCATGCCTTGCATGCCGTCGGCAGCCGGGCCGGCAAAAAGTTCGTGCTCATCTCCTGCGCTGCGATGGACGAGGATTCGTTGATCCGCCGCCTGTTCGGCCCGATGATGCCGGAAGAGGCGCGTCTGCCTGCTGTCGAAGAGGCGCGCGGCGGAACGCTTGTGCTGGAAGACGTCGAAGCATTGTCGGATGCTGCCCAAGCGCGGCTGCTGACCATGATCAACGAGCAGGGCACCCCGCCGGAGACGCGGATCGTCGCGATCTGCAATCTGCAGGACGAGGGCCGCACCTGCGAAGATGCGCTGCGCTCTGACCTGTATTACCGGCTTGCCGCGCTCAAGATCACGACGCCGCCGTTGCGCAACCGCGGTGAAGATATCCTGACGATGTTCACCGCCCTGGCGGACAAGTTCGCCGATGAATACGGATGCGAGGCCCCGCAGGTCAGCGCACAGGAAGCGGCGCAGCTGTTGCAGGCGCCGTGGCCTGGCAATGTGCGCCAGCTGATCAACTTGGCCGAACGCGCGGTGCTGCAATCGCGGCGCGGCACCGGCACGATCGCCTCGCTGCTGATGTCCGACCACGAAGACATGCAGCCAGTGATGACCACCGAAGGCAAGCCGCTCAAGGAATATGTCGAAGCGTTCGAGCGCATGTTGATCGATAACACCATGCGGCGGCATCGGGGATCGATTTCATCGGTGATGGATGAGCTGTGCCTGCCGCGCCGGACCTTGAACGAGAAGATGGCCAAGTACGCGTTGCAGCGCTCCGATTATCTCTAGGCGACGCAAGCGCCTTCGAAGGCGCTTGGGACGCGGTTTGCAAACCGCGTTCGGAAGGCTTTTCGAAAAGCCTTCCCCCTTATCCGGCCGCACGCATCAGCATCCCGTAAAGGTCGCGCGGATCGTCCGGATCGGCCAGGAGGTCCAACGGCAGGGTCAGCCCGGTCTCGCGCGCCAGGTCATGCACCACCCGCAGCGCCGAGAAATCCTCGATGGCAAAGCCGACGCTGTCGAACAGCGTGATCTCGCGCGCATCGCGGCGGCCCCGCGCGGTGCCGGCGATCACCTGCCACAATTCGGTCACCGGATGATCGCTGTCCAATTGCTGGATCTCGCCCTCGATCCGGGTCTGCGGCGAATATTCCACGAAGATCGCCGACCGGTGCAGGATCGCGCGGGCCAGTTCCGTCTTGCCGGGACAATCGCCACCAATGGCGTTGATATGCATGCCGCCTCCGACCATGTTGTCGCTCAGGATCGTCGCGTATTGTTTGTCGGCGGTGCAGGTGGTGAGGATCTCCGCGCCTTCGATCGCCGCCTCGGCGCTGTCGCAGGCCACCACGGCAAGACCACGTCCGGCAAGGTTCGCGGCGCATTTGGCCGTTGCCTGCGGGTCCGTGTCGTAAAGCCGCACGGTTTCGAGGCCGCAGATCGCCTGCATTGCGATGCTCTGGAATTCGGCCTGCGCGCCGTTGCCGATCAGCGCCATGGTCTTGGCACCGGTCGGAGCCAGGTGTTTCGCCGCAACCGCTGACATGGCCGCGGTCCGCAGGGCGGTCAGCAGCGTCATCTCGGACAGCAACAGGGGATATCCGCTGTCCATATCGGCCAGTAGACCGAAGGCCGTTACTGTTTGGAGCCCATCCACAGTGTTCTTCGGGTGGCCGTTGACGTATTTGAAGGCATAGTGGCGGTCATTGGCGGTGGGCATCAGTTCGATCACACCCAAGGGGCTATGCGCCGCGACGCGCGGTGTCTTGTCGAAGGAGTCCCAGCGACGAAAATCTTCTTCGATCGCCTCGGCGATGCGGGTGATCATCTGGGCCAGACCGACGCGATGCACGATCTGCATCATGTGGTCGACGGACACAAACGGCACAAGTGCCTTGTCTGACGGTGGCATGGGCAATTTCCCTACAGCAGCCGCGGTGTGGGTCGGTCGAAGATGCGGCGGCCCAAGGCCGAGGCTGCGAGATCGACCATCAGGTGAGCGGTGCGCCCACGTTCGTCCAGCATCGGGTTCAGCTCCACGAGGTCGAGCGATGTCATCAGCCCACTGTCGCACAGCAGCTCCATCACCAGATGTGCCTCGCGGACCGTCGCCCCGCCGGGCACCGTGGTGCCAACCGCCGGAGCGTGGGCCGGATCAAGAAAATCGACGTCCAGCGACACATGCAGCGCGCCACCCGCGCGGGCGACGTCGTCAAGGAAGGGGCCCAACAGCGCCGCAACGCCGCTTTCGTCGATGGCACGCATGTCGTAGCCGCGAAGCTCGGTCTGTCGCATCAGCGCGCGCTCGGGACCGTCGATGGACCGCAGTCCGATGATACAGGTCCGGCCGGGTGCGACGGCGGCGGGCAAGTCTGGAAATCCACGAAAGCCCGGTTGCCCGGTGGCATAGGCCAGCGGTGTGCCGTGCAGGTTGCCCGAGCCGGTCGTTTCGAGAGTGTTGTAATCGCCATGGGCATCGAGCCAAAGAACGAATTGCGGGCGTTCTTGGTCCGCTGCATGGGCGGCGACACCGGGAACCGTGCCGAGTGACAGCGCATGATCACCGCCCATGAAGATCGGCAGCCCGGCTTTCATCGCCGCGCGCGCGCTGCGCATCAGGGCGGTGGTCCAGCCAATGGTTTCGGAGAGGTTTGCCAGCCCGTCACGTTCTGCCACGTCATTGGTGTCAGGGGCAACATCGCCCATGTCGCGCACGCGGTGACCCAGAGTGGTCAGGGCATTGGCAATCCCAGCGGTGCGATAGGCGTTCGGTCCCATGAGACAGCCCTTGCGCGCTTTTCCGCAATCGAGCGGCGCGCCCACCAAAACGATATCCATCGGGTGCATCCTTTTGTCCTTTTCCGGCCGTGTGTCGGTGTATCCGGCAGAATGGGCTTCGTGTAACCGTACAATTCGATCAAATTGCGGTATGATGTGTCAAAATGATAACCCACGAGGTCAAAATGGATGCTACCGATCGACGGCTGGTCTCGGCGCTGCGTCATGACGGGCGCGCATCGGTGTCGGATCTTGCCACCACGCTTGGCCTGTCGCGCGCGACGGTTCGGTCGCGGCTGGACCGGCTGCTTCAAAGGGGTGACGTGGTCGGGTTCACTGTCGTTCTGAAAGAAGACGTGGCCCGCGACCCGGTGCGCGCCCTGATGATGATCGGCATCGAAGGGCGGGGGACAGATCGCGTGATCCGCCAGCTCAACGGCATGCCGCAGGTCCGGGCGCTGCATTCCACGAATGGCCGCTGGGACGTGATCGCCGAGCTGGGGACCGAAACGCTTGATGCGCTGGATGCTGTTCTGTCGCGCATTCGCAAATTCGACGGTGTGACCAAGTCCGAGACGTCGCTGCTGCTTTCAACGCGCAAAAGCGGTGCCTAGGGGCAGGACTTTGGAGCGTGTCGCGGTCTCTTGCCATCCCGCGACGGCCCCTTGTCTGTTCATCAGCTATGTCCGAAGATGCAATCCTGGGGGCCGCTTGAGCGCGGCGTGCGTCAAGCCGCCCGCCGTGCCGCGGCGACCCAAAGCAGCGCCAGCACCAGCGATGCAACTGCATTCCAGCTGGCCATCGACAGGCCGAGCATGTCCCACGGCACCTCGTCGCAGCGCACCAGGGGCGCGCTCATGATTTCATCGAACAGTTCGTCCGTGGTCAGCCCGCTGATTTCGCCGGCGCTGCAGGTGCTTGGTCCGTCCCACCAACCGCGCTCGACCCCGGTGTGATAGACACCGATGCCGGCTGACGTCAGCGCCGCCAAAGCGCCCAGCCACGCCAAGGCCGGGGTGCCAAATCGCAGCGCGACCAGGCCAATCGCCACGGCCACCGCATGCGGGTACCGTTGCCAGATGCACAGCGCGCATGGGGCCATCCCGCCGATATGCTGAAAGGCAAAGGCGCCGAGCAACAGCGCCAATGACCCGCCTGCGGCCAATACGACAATGAACTGGCGCTCCGAGATCATAAGAATTTCACCACGTAGAACCCTCCAAGCAGAAGCAGGACAAACAGCGTGAACATGATCCCGAGGTGCTTTTCGATGAAGCTGCGGACAGGCGCTCCGAACGCCCGCAAGAGACCTGCAACAACGAAGAAACGCAAGGCACGCGCGATCACGGATGTGACAAGAAAGATTGCCAACGGCATCGCCGTCCAGCCCGACATGATGGTGATGACCTTGTAGGGGAAGGGCGTCACCCCGGCGATCAACACTGCCCAGAACCCGACGCCGTTGAAACGGAGGTTGAACTCGGCCATCGACTCGGCCTTGCCAAGCGCGTTCAGGATGGGCGCGCCGATGGTCTCGTAGAAGAAATACCCGATACCATAACCCAGCATTCCGCCCAGCACCGATGACACGGTCGCCACAAGCGCGATCAGCCACGCCCGAGACGGGCGCGCGAGGATCATGGGGATCATCAGGACATCGGGCGGGATCGGAAAAACGGAGCTTTCGATGAACGCGACACAGGCCAGCACCCAAAGGGCGCGCGGATGGTCGGCCAGTGACATGGTCCAAAGGTAAAGGCGCTGTAGCATGACGGCTCCGCGAAGGTCTGAAGGCTAAGAGCATGAGGGGCGAAGCTGGTCAAGGCCGCAGGATGCTTTTCGATTTCGCGCCGGACAACCTGTTGTCGCCG
The DNA here is from genome assembly GCF_020055675.1 of Marivita sp. Taxonomy (GTDB): domain Bacteria; phylum Pseudomonadota; class Alphaproteobacteria; order Rhodobacterales; family Rhodobacteraceae; genus Marivita. The sequence goes on along the minus strand of NZ_JAIPUS010000029.1, from coordinate 3,807 downwards.
GGATCCTCTGGACCGGCAGGCAGATGGACCCCGGTCCTGGCAAGAGCGCCAAGGCGCGTGACGATCATCCTGTGGGCCGGGTGGCGCCAACGGGGTCGCCTGTGTTCACCGACGGGCCTGGCAGGGCCTTTGCCGTCGGCGTGCAGACATGAGGTTTGATCGAAACCCGCGAACCGTGTATAGTATATACTATATAGCGTTGAGGTTCTTTCAGGAGGTTTTCATGGCGCGATTTGAAGCAACCCAGGCCGGAGACACGCTTGGGTCCACCGTGGTTTTCGGAACATTCACAGAGCAGACAGCGACGCGCATGGTTCTCGAACAAGCCGCTCCCGTGGGCGCGACCCTGATTTTCACGGGCTCTTTCACCTACGAGGATCCGGACCCTGTGACAGGTCCCGGAGACTTGCCGGACGGCTTTGATCCTAGCGATCTGCCAGAGGGGTTCGATCCCGACGACTTTACCATCCCCGAGGAAATTCAAGACCTTCTGGATCAGTTCGAAGGACAATTCCCCGATCTCGGCGATCCCGGGAATTATGACGTCTGGGGCACCCTCACGGGGATCGAGCTGCTGCAAAATGGAACGTCGGTATGGAGCGTGTCCGATATCGCGGTGCCGCTCGGAAATGACGAAGGGGAATTCGGCATCATTGACATGCCTGGTATTTTCAACGCCGGTTTTTCCGGTGCCGACCGCATCTCCGGCAGCAATTTCGACGATTGGCTGCGTGGATATTCAGGGAATGATACGATGACGGGAAGCCAGGGCGACGACATACTCGATGGGGGCGCGGGACAGGACACGGCCAGGTATTCCGGCAACCAGGACAGCTACACGCTGTCGCTTGTTCCCTCTGGCATGACGCTCGAAGATCGGCGGGCGGATGGGAACGGGGCTGACCGTCTGGATGGAATCGAGTTTCTGGATTTCGACACGGAAGCGTTCGATTTCATTGACGCGGAGGTCGGGCTGGAATTGGCCCAGTTCACCGGGACGACGGGCCTTTCGGCCGAGGAATTCGAGAGCTTCATCGAGCTTTATATCGCCTATTTCAACCGCGCCCCGGATGCCATCGGGCTGAATTTCTGGGGTACGGCTTTTGCAGGTGGCACCAGCCTTGAAGAGATGGCAACGCGCTTTACCGGTGAGCCGGAGACGGCCGCGGCGTATCCGGCCGGAACCTCGAACGAAGACTTCGTGACCACAGTCTATGACAATCTTTTCGGTCGTGAGCCCGACCAGCTCGGGTTCGATTTCTGGGTCAATGAACTCGACAGCGGCGCGCGCACACCTGAAGTCTTCATCCTCTCAGTGCTGAATGGTGCAAAAGCCGAACTCAAGCCGGAAGAAGGCCAGGACTTTGTCGATCAGCAATTGGCGGACCGTGCCTATCTGTCTGACAAGACGGATATCGGCGCCTATTTCGCGGTCTCCTTGGGCATGTCCGATGTGGACAACGCGTCCGCAGCCATGGACCTGTTCAACGGGTCGGACGCGAGCAAGGACGCTGCCGTGGCGGCCATTGACGGGTATTATCAGGACGCTCTTGATCCCGACAGCGGGGAGTTCCTGATGCCGGTCGTCGGGGTGCTGGACAATCCGGTCTTCTAAGCCGCCCGGCGGGACCAGTCGGCCTGTGTCTGCGCCTGTGCCTGCGCATCGGATGCAACCCGCATTTGCGCCTTGTACGCCACCGGTGTCTTATTCGCGCGTTCAGACATTATGTGGCTTTACCCCCTGCCGAGATTTCGCTAAGCACCCGCCCAGTCTCGATGTCGCGGACGCATGTGGGTGTCCCCGGCCTTAAGGCGCGCCAAAGGGCGGGGTGATGGCTTTTGCCGTCGGTCCGGACAGACAAAACCTTGGCGGTTCAAAGGTGCCCAAGTGGCGGAATGGTAGACGCAGGGGATTCAAAAGCCCACCAAGCGACTCACCTAAGTATCTCTAAATAAACAATTTAAGTTCAGGGTATTTTGCTCTGGTAGACGCTTGGTAGACATATGACCAAGCTTGGCAGCATCTCGAATAATCATCTGTCGATTACCTGCAAGGTGTGCAAGTCGCACAGAATGCTAACTGTGAAGCCGCTCATCGAAAAGCTGGGCTGGGAAACCAATCTGAAGGACGTGGTGCCAAACCTTCGCTGTAGTAGCTGCAAGGTAAAGCGGCAGGTCGAATTTCAGATTGTGTTTGTCGGTGGCTCTGGTGAGGCTATGCTTGAGGCTTAGATTACAAGAGAACCGAAGCCAACGGGAGGGCTGTCAGGTTGATGCTTTGGGGTTGAGATACCGCTTGAGGTGTGCAACCTTCAAATAGCCGCCAATTTTCTGACGCCTTGAGGTAATATGAGACGAAACCTAATTGCCAGTTTTTGTGCTATTTTGATGATTTCCGAACCAGTGTCTGCACAGTCTTTATTGGAGACAATGCAAGAAGAAGATTCCCTATCGCGCTACCAAATAACTGAAGAAGGCCAGCAGGTTGTAACTCTTAAAGAGTTAGAGGTTTTGGAAGATAAAGCTAAAGGATTATTTGATTCTGGTAATTGTGAGCGCGCTGCAGAACTTGATTTTTCTGGGCAAGCAAACCAAATGGCTAACATCATTCGGCAAGGAATTGAGCCATATTACAGCGCCAATAGGGATGATCGTGAGATCATTTCTCGCAGGTCACGCTTTGATCAACTCGTAGCAGCAGAGAGCGTTTTTAATGGGATACTCATGAAGCGCAATGAGTTTTGGGCGCTTGAGGCAAGGTGTTTCTTTGAACGTGGCGATACCGATGAAGCATTGCCAAGGCTATTCCGGGCGCTTGAATACCTAGATGGTAGGGAGCAGGCACGCTTATGGCGGGAGACTAGAGAGATGCTTTGGTCAATTATTGGTTATGAGTGATTGTCTGCTCTACTCTTTACCAGTGGTTAACTGCGACTGGTTCGACAATGCTCATGCTGATTGCGTCTGGTACCGCTGTGAAGATTGAAGGAGGAGAGATGGTCTGATGTTTAAGCAAATCCATTGCGCTTTTCCGTTCTTGGTGCTCGCACATTTGGTGTGGGGTGCAGAAGATAATTTTGACGGTGGGTGTCCTTGGTCTTTGGACAATCTCGACAGGGTATATTCTTGTTTTGAGCGACCCGTTGACTTGTCGGAAGTACTTGCGCCACGTTCAGGGCTGCGGGCAGAGCCTAAGTTGACTGTGAAATAGCATGGAAATACTGCTTATCATCGGAATCATTATTGCCTTGGCAGGTGGTGTTCTGTCTGGTGTTGTCGCCTCAGCTAAAAATCGTGATCCCTTAGTCTGGGGCATCACAGGCGCACTGTTTCCCTTGCTTGGCCTAATTGCGATTGCAGGTATGCCCATGGCACAAACAATGCAAGTACTCTCCCCTACGAAGCAAAATGATCATGTTGAAGAGGGAGTTATAGAAGCAAGCGAAGAGAACAAAAAGGAAGGAATCCTTTGGCTTGGTTTCCTAATATTTATTCTGTTTGTGCTTACCCTAACTATTTTATGGTTTGGTTTGAAACAGTAGATACTGACTGAAGTTATTCTTAGTGTTTCTAGCCTGAGATTTTAATTTTTTCTGAAATCTGGTTGGAGTGCTGGAAAACTTTCTCAAGAAAATCCCAAACCAAAAATCTGGTCTAGAATTGTGAGCGCAGAACTGGGCAAAACAGAGCGGTTTTAGGAGAATCTGAGGGGTCCCACACGTTTAAGGAGAAACCCCTCAGATGATACCTGCAAACCTTATGCGGCTTCACTTGGTCGCTTTGGTTCCTCTTCGGTGTTCAATATTC
>NZ_JAIPUS010000016.1 GCF_020055675.1 Marivita sp. | reverse complement strand
GTCGAAACAAACCAAACCGCCCGCATATCTCTTCAGATATTATCAATGTCAAAGAGCAACCCAGAAACAAAACCAGACCAGTGCGCCCTAACCGCGGCGCGCCCGCCCTGACAAACCCCTGAATTATCCGCCTTCCGTTCCAACCGACACAAAGCCCGTCGTCCCTTCAACCGTACCAACAAACACCTCAGCGCCGCCGGTGAAGGGGTATTTAGAGTCACCGCCCAAAGTCCGCAAGACGAAAATTGGAGAAAACCGCACAAATCGTCATTTTTTTGTCATGTAATTGATTCTCATGGGAAATTTCAAGGCGTGACCTGCCGCGATACGCAAGGCGCTGGCGTTACTGTCGTGTCCAATGTCCGTGATCTCGGCTTATCCACAGCTTTACCCACATTTTCTTGGGAAAACTGCCGGACTCCCCCCCGACTCCGCAGCCACGACCGGCAATCGTCCGAGGCGTCCCCCTTCTGACCACGGGGGCACGTCGTGCCCTGAAGGCATTCCGGCGATGCGCCTGTGGCCGGCCACGAAACCGGCACAAAATGGCCGTATTGGACCGCTATCCCGGTCTCCGTGTCATACTGCCTGGGGAGGCTTCATGCGACATTATCCAGTGCTGCGGCCCGCCACGCCGCGGTTCCAACGGTTGTTCGAGTTGCGCAAACAAAAGGACGTCCAGGACCTTTTGCAGGATGCAGGGGAGGACGTGGGCACCTTGCGCCCGGATGTGGCGCTGGCCCTGCGCGACCGTGCGATCCGGTCGCTTCGGACGGTCGAGCCGTACCAGACCACCCTGGAATAAGGAGCGACCGTCCGGGTCAGGCGTCGGGTTGCCCGCGAAACCCCATCGCGACGACGAATTTCTCGGAACTGTCGGACCGGGAGGCCGGTGGCTTGACATTCATCACCTTGGTGAAGCGCTGTTTCAACAGTTTCTGCAAGCTGCCCTCGGCCCCGCCAGCAAGCACCTTGGCCACGAAGGTTCCGCCCTCCTCCAGCACGTCGAAGGCAAAATAGGCAGCCGCCTCACACAGGGTGATAATACGCAGGTGGTCGGTCTGCTTGTGACCAGAGCTCGAGGCAGCCATGTCGGACATCACGACATCCGCCTGCCCGCCCAGCCAATCTTTCACCCTGTCATCCGCCCCCTCGTCGAGGAAATCGAGCTGGTGCAAGTCGCAGCCGGCGATCGCTTCCATTTCCTGCAGATCGATGCCCAGAACGGTGCCCTGGCTCTTGCCCGGCTTTTCACCTAGCGCATTCACCCGTTTGACGGCAACCTGGCACCAGCCCCCGGGCGCAGCGCCGAGATCGACGACGCGGGCGCCGGGAACAAGGAAGCGGTACTTGTCATCCAGTTCGAGGATCTTGTAGGCCGCACGGCCCCGGTAGCCATCGGCCTGCGCGCGCTTGACATATGGATCGTTCAACTGCCGCTGCAACCAGCGCGTCGAGCTGGGTTTGCGGCCCCGGGCGGATTTCACCTTGACCTTGAGGTCGCGCTGCCCGCGCCCGGAGGTGTTCTTGCCGTCAGGGGTTTTGCCGGTCGGGGTCTTGCCGGTCGGGGTCTTGGCCATGGTCCTGCCCTTGGTGATGTTTCGCAGGGGGGGTGTAGCATGGCTTGCGGGGAAGGTCAGTAGGGCTTCGACGAACACGGGGCGTGATGTCATGGACCTCTTGCCTCACGCCAAAAGAAAAGCCCCGGTCGGGGAACCGGGGCTTTGATCCATGGTCTTTCGACGGCGGTCAGCTGGCCGCGGCCACCGCACGTTTGGTCATTACACCGACAAGATGCGCCCGGTAAGCGCCCGAGCCGTGCAGGTCCGAGATCATGCCGTCACCCGACACCGACAGGCCGTCCACGGCCTCGGGTGCGAAATTGGCCGACAAGGCCTCTTCCGCCTCGGTCCAGCGGAACACCCCTTCTTCGGAGGCGCCGGTGACCGCAACGCGGACGCCATCGCTGAACTTGGCAACGAACACGCCCACGAGCGCAAAGCGCGACGCGGGTTGTTCGAACTTCATGTAGGCGGATTTTTCCGGCACCGGGATGCGGATCTCGGTGATGATTTCCCCCTCTTCCAGCGCGGTGGCGAACATTCCTTCGAAATAGTCATCCGCCGCGATTTCACGGGAGTTGGTTATCACGGTGGCTCCGGTCGCGAGCGCCGCCGCCGGGTAGCACGCCGACGGGTCGTTGTTCGCCAGGCTGCCGCCGATCGTGCCGCGGTTGCGCACCGCGGGGTCGCCGATATTCGCGGCCAGCGAAGCCAGTCCGGGAATATCGCCCGCGTTCCTGGCAACCATGGCGTGGGTGGTGCCACCGCCGATCGACAAGCGCCCGTCGTCGGTCTTGCAGACGCCCTTCATCTCGGCGATGCCGGACAGGCTGACCAGGACCGACGGCGCGGCAAGGCGCTGTTTCAGCGTCGGTATCAGGGTTTGCCCGCCGCCCAGGGGCTGCGCTTCGTCCCGTGCCAGCGCCTTGACGGCGTCGGCGACGGATGTGGGACGTTCCATGTCAAAGCTGTACATATCGTCAGCCCTCCTTATTGGTCATTGATCGCCGCCCAGACGCGCGATGGCGTCACGGGCATGTCGATATGAGAGACGTGGGCGTGCCCACCCGAATGCAGCGCATCTATCACCGCGTTCACCACCGTCGGCGGTGAGCCGATGGCCCCGGCCTCGCCACAGCCCTTCACGCCAAGCGGGTTGTGCGTGCAGGGTGTCTGGCAGGAATGGTCAACCACATAGCTTTCCATGTGCGGGATATCATCCGCGCGCGGCATGGCGTAATCCATGTAGGACGCCGACAGAAGCTGACCGTTTTCGTCATAGGCGCAGTTTTCCAGCAGCGCCTGGCCGATGCCCTGGGCGATGCCGCCATGCACCTGGCCTTCGACGATCATCGGGTTGACCACGTTGCCGAAATCATCCGCCGAGACGAATTTTTCGATCGTCACCTTGCCGGTGTCGGGATCGACCTCGACCTCGCAGGCATAGGCGCCCGCCGGGTAGGTGAAGTTCGCCGGATCATAGAAGGCGGTTTCCTCGAGCCCCGGTTCGATGTCTTCAAGCGGGTAGTTGTGCGGCACGTAGGCCGCCAGGGTGACATCGCCCCAGGCCACGGACTTGTCGGTGCCCGCGACGCTGAACTGGCCATCCTTGAGTTCGATATCGCTGTCGGAGGCTTCGAGCATGTGCCCGGCGATCTTCTTGGCCTTGTTGATGATCTTCTCGGTCGCCCGCACCATGGCCGATCCGCAGACCGCGAGGCTGCGCGAGCCGTAGGTGCCCATGCCGAAGGGGATTTTCGACGTGTCGCCATGCACGATGTCGATCATGCTTTCGTCGATGCCCAGCATCTCGGCCACGACTTGCGGGAACACTGTTTCATGCCCCTGCCCGTGGCTGTGGGCGCCGACCATCACCGAGATCGAGCCTGTGGCATTCACCCGGACCGTGGCCGCGTCGTATAGACCGGCGCGGGCACCGAGCTGTCCGACCAGGTTCGAGGGTGCGATGCCGCAGGCTTCGATGAAACAGTTGATGCCGAGGCCACGGAGTTTGCCGTTCTTCTCGGATGCGGCGCGGCGCGCGGCGAAGCCGGGAATGTCGATCAGCTCTTCCATCTTGTCCATCGTGGCATGGTAGTCGCCCGTATCATAGGCAACCGCCACCGGGGTTTCATAGGGAAACTCCGTGACAAAGTTCTGGCGGCGCAACCGAATCGGATCGACATTCAGTTCACGTGCCGCCTTGTCGATGACGCGTTCGAGCTGGAACGTCGCTTCCGGGCGGCCCGCGCCCCGATAGGCGTCCACGGGCACGGTGTTGGTGAAGACGGCCTTGACGTTCACCTGCACCGCCGGCGTCTTGTAGTTGCCCGCCATCAGGGTGCCGTGCAGCCATGTCGGCACCGACGAGGCAAAGGTCGACAGGTAAGCGCCCATGTTCGCCTTGGTGTCGGTGCGCACGCCGATGAAGTTGTTGTCCTTGTCCAGCGCCAGTTCGATCTTGGTCACGTGGTCCCGACCATGCGCGTCGGACATGAAGGCCTCGGAGCGGGTCGAGGTCCATTTGACCGGACGGTTGCAGGCCTTGGCGGCGAAAGTGCAGAACGCCTCTTCCGCGTAATGGAAGATCTTGGTGCCAAAGCCGCCGCCCACGTCGGGAGCCACGACGCGCAGCTTGTGTTCGGGGATGCCCAGAACGAAGGCGCCCATCAACAGGCGGATCACATGCGGGTTCTGGCTCGTGGTGTGGAGCGTGTGTTCCCCGTTGGCGCGCGAGAATTCCCCCACCGCGACGCGCGGCTCCATCGGGTTGGCGACCAGGCGATTGTTGACCAGCTCCAGCGTTGTCACATGCGCCGCGCTTTCGAACGCGGCCTGGGTGGTTTCGGTGTCGGTGCCGAAGAGCCAGTCATAACACAGGTTGTCGTCGAGATCGTCATGCACCTTGGTGGCGCCGGGTTCCAAGGCCTTCCCCATGTCGACCACGGCCGGAAGCTCTTCGATATCGGCAACGATCGCCTCGGCGGCGGTGCGCGCCTGTTCGAGGCTGTCGGCCACGACCGCCGCATAGGGGTCACCGACGTGGCGCACCTTGCCTTGGGCCAGCACCGGGTGCGCGGGTTCCTTCATCGGCGCGCCGTCCTTGTCGGTCACCTGCCAGCCGCAGGGAATTCCGCCGACGCCTTCGAAATCCGCGCCCGTGAAAATCTTGACAACGCCGGGCATCTTTTCAGCCTCGGACGTGTCGATGCTCTTGATCGTGCCATGCGCCACATCAGAGCGCAGGAAATGCACGTAGGCCTGGCCGTGAATGTTGATATCGTCGGTATAATTGCCGGCGCCGGTCAGAAAGCGGACATCTTCGCGCCGCTTCGGGCTTGCGCCTATGCCATGATCTTTGGGCATGTGGGTTCCTCCAGGTTGCGTGACGCTCATCACGCCGGGACGGCTTTTCGCGAAAAGCCCTGCCACGGGGGCGGATGAGCCTGCGTGTTCGGGTTATTCCGCGGCGACGGCAGCAACATCCTGACCGGACGCTGCCATGATCGCCTTGACGATATTATGGTACCCGGTGCAGCGGCAGATATTGCCTTCCAGGTAATCGCGGACCTCGGCCTCGGATGGCTTGGGGTTTTCCTTGAGCAAAGCCGCCGCCGACATCACCATCCCCGGTGTGCAGAAGCCGCATTGCAGGCCGTGATATTCTTGGAACGCCTGCTGGATCACGTTGAGCGAGCCGTCTGCATTGGCCATGCCTTCGATCGTCGTGACATCGGCCCCGTCCGCTTCGGCGGCGAACATGGTGCAGGATTTGACCGCCTCGCCGTTCACATGCACCACGCAGGCCCCGCATTGGGACGTGTCGCAGCCAACATGGGTGCCGGTCATGCGCAGATCTTCGCGCAGGAAATCGGTCAAGAGCGTGTTGCCCTTCACCTCGCCGGAGACGGATTTCCCGTTCACCGTCATCGTTACGTTTGTCATCAAACTCCTCCCGTCAAATTGTCAAAAATCGGTTGTATCTCGGATGCGGCTGCCAGTCAGGACACCAGTTTCTTGAACCAGCCCTTTTTCTGTTCGCCACCCTCTTGGGCCGCTGCGGATGTCTCCGGTGCCGCGCCCTCTTCGCCGGTGTCCGGTCCGGTTTCGTCGTCGTTCTGCGGGCCTTCGACCACGTTCTGGAAATTGGTGAAAAACTGGTCGGCCATTTTCTTGGCAAACCCATCGATGACCCGGCTGCCCAATTGCGCGAGCTTGCCGCCCACCTTGGCATCCACATCGTAATGCAACTGGGTGCCGCCCTCGACTTCGGTCAGCGTCACATCCGCGCCGCCCTTGGCAAACCCGGCGGCGCCGCCCTTGCCCTCGCCGGTCAATGTGAGCGATTGGCCCTCTATCCTGTCGGACAGCACAACCGTGCCCTTGAAGGTTGCCTTCACGGGGCCGACCTTCTGCACCACCGTTGCTTCGAAGCCGTCTTCGGCGGAGCCCGACATTTCTTTACAGCCGGGGACGCATTGCTTGAGCACCTCGGGATCGAGGATTGCGTCCCACACCTCATTCGGCGGGGCCGCGATCGTTCGGGAATCAGTCATCTGCATGGAACCGGTCCTTTTTTGCTGGCCAGCCTAAGGGGTCGAACCCCGAGGGCATATAAGACCAATGGCTTAGCTTATGTCCAGAGGCTAGCATCCCGACACCGGATGCGTCAGCCCGTAGTTTTCGAAGACTTGGGCGATCCGTCCCCCGGACCGTCCTTGCGCGTTGCACCCGGTCCTGTCTGGCCGATGTCTGGCCAAGGCTGCAAACGAGCCAGGAAAACGGTCCGGGGTCAATACAGCCCGCCCGAGCTGAGCGTGCCAAAGGACGCCTTGGGCCCGACGATCCCGGTTTGCCCGCTTGAGGTGGTCACTTCCTTTGTGCTCCCGCCAGCGTCCTCGTAGAGTTCGAAATTCGATCCCATCGCAAAGCCGCCATCGAACTGGATGCCAAAGACCGGCTCCTCGCCCTCGCGGAAGCATTCGGCCACAACACTGTCGCCGCTGGCGCTGTCGGACAAGCGCGCGCCGGTGTTGCGGTCGATTTTTATGAACTGGCAGCTCTCGGGCGGGCGGAATTCATTGCCGCCGAATTTCGCCACGGCCTTTTGCATGAACGCGTTGAACACCGGTCCGCACATACCACCGCCCGACGCCCCGCGGCCAAGGCTGCGCGGCTGGTCATACCCGATGTAGCACCCCGCCACGATATTCGAGGTGAAACCGACGAACCAGACATCCTTGGCGTCGTTGGTGGTGCCGGTCTTGCCCGCCGTGGGCACCGGCAGGTTGACTGTTCTGCGCGCCGTACCACGGTCGACCACACCCTCCATCATCGAGGTCAGCTGATACGCCGTGACGGCATCCATAACACGTTCGCGGTTGCTGCTGATGGTGGGCGCGCGCCCGGTTTCCAGCACCGGCTGCGCGCAGTCCACGCATGTGCGCTGGTCGTGTTTGTAGACGGTGCGGCCATAGCGGTCCTGCACCCGGTCCACGAGCGTCGGGTCCACACGCTCGCCGCCATTGGCGAACATGGCGTAGGCCGCAACCATCTTGTAGAGCGTGGTCTCGTCTGCCCCCAGTGCATTGGCCAGAACCCGGCCCATGTTGTCATAGACGCCGAATTTCTCGGCATAGCGGGCGACAGTGCCCATGCCGACCTCTTGCGCGAGGCGGATGGTCATCAGGTTGCGCGACTGTTCGATCCCGGTGCGCAACGGCGTCGGGCCGTAAAACCGGTTCGACGCGTTCCGCGGCCGCCAAACCCCTTGCGGCGTGTTGATCTCGATCGGGGCGTCGACGACGATGGTGGCCGGCGAATAGCCACTGTCGAGGGCCGCGGCAAAGACAAAGGGCTTGAAGCTCGATCCCGGCTGGCGCTGCGCCTGGGTGGCACGGTTGAACACCGAATTCTGGTAGCTGAAGCCGCCCTGCATCGCCAGAACGCGGCCCGTATTCACGTCCATCGCCATGAAGCCGCCCTGCACCTGCGGCACCTGCCGCAGGGTCCAGCGGATGAAGCTGCCATCGCTGTCCGACGTCATGCGCCGCACATGCACCACATCGCCCACGTCGAGAAGGTCACCGGCCACCTGCGCGCGCGGGCCAAGCGACCCGTCGTCGTTGCGCTTGCGCGCCCATTGTACGTCGTTGGCAGGGATCCAGTGGCCGTCTTCGTCATCCGGCACGCCCTCGATACCGATACGGGCATCGTTCTGGCCGACCTCGAGAACCACGGCCGGGGACCATGGGTTTTCGAGCCGGATGTCCCGCGCGAGCGTCACCTCCGACAGCGCGTCGCGCCAGCTTTCTTCCGACCCGAGCTGCTCGGCGGGGATCGATTTGCCAGTGCCGCGATAGATGCCCAGCGACCGGTCGTAGCGTTCGAGCGCGCCTTGCAAGGCCTCCGCGGCCTCGGACTGAAGCTCTGGATCGAGAGTGGCGCGCACACTGAGCCCGCCCGAGAAAAACTCGCCCTCGCCGAAGTCCTCGCTCAGTTGGCGGCGAATCTCGTCGGTAAAGTAGTTGCGCGGCGGCAGCGCTTGGCCGAACGGCTCGTAATCGCCGTTCTGAACGGATTTGAGCGGCAATGCCAATTCGCTCTCGTAGGCCGCCCTGTCGAGGTAACCGTTCTCGTACATCTCGCGGAGGACGAAATTGCGCCGCGCCAGCAGCCGTTCTTTTTGCCGTACCGGGTGATAATCTGACGGTGCTTTCGGCATCGACGCCAATGTCGCCGCTTCATGCGGGGCAAGTTCTGTCAGCGCCTTGTTGAAATAGGTCTGCGCGGCGGCGGTCACCCCGTAGGAGTTCTGGCCAAGGAAAATCTCGTTCATGTAAAGTTCGAGGATCTTGTCTTTGCTCAGCGTTTCTTCGATCCGGGACGCGAGGATGATCTCCTTGATCTTGCGCTCGACCCGGCGGTCCCCGGACAGAAGAAAGTTTTTCATCACCTGCTGCGTGATCGTCGAGGCCCCGCGCACGTCCCGCCCGCCGGAGGCGATCGCGTCAAAGCCGGCCGCCGCGATGCCGCGCAGATCATATCCCTGATGGTCGTAGAAATTCTTGTCCTCGGCCGAAATGAACGCCTGCTTGACCAGATCGGGAATCTCGTTGGCAGGTGTGAACAGGCGCCGTTCCTGTGCGAATTCGTCGATGATCTTGCCCTCGACCGAATAGATCCGGCTGATCGTCGGCGGCGAATATTGCGCGAGGCTTTCATGGCTGGGCAAATCGCGCCCATACATCCAGAAGACGCCACCCACGCCAAGCGCCACCATCATCACGCCGAGAGTGACGAGCGTGAAGATCGCGCCGAAGAAAGACAGGATGAATCTGATCACGGGGTGCCCCTGTTGGAATACACCACACCTACGAAATCGCGGCGCGATGGTCAAAACACATTGCCGGTCAGACCGGCGTCGGATTGCCTATGACGCAGTGTCACATGACAGGTTCAGTTGCGCCTGAGCGGCGCCAGCGCGGTATCCTCGCTGCGCCACTCCATCAGGCCATCGCGGATCCCCGCCGCCATGCCCTGGCGCCAGATCGGATCGTTCAGGTTTTTCAGGTCTTCTGCCGTGGACAGGAACCCCACCTCAAGAAGCACCGAGGGGATATCCGCCGCCTTGAGCACGGAAAATCCCGCGCTGCGCATCGGGCGCTTGTGCACGCGGCCCACGGCATTGCGGATCCCTGCAAGCATGTGTTCGGCCAGCGCCGCGCTGCGCGGTGCATTGTCCAGCCGCGCAAGGCTCATCAGCACATTGGCAACCCGGTCGTCGGACTGGCCAAGATCCAGCCCAGCCAGCAGGTCGTCGCGGTTGTGCCGTTCGGCCAAAGCCGCCGAGGCCGCGTCCGAGGCCGCGTCCGACAGGGTATAGACCGCGGCCCCGCTTGCCACGCCTTCGGCCAGCGCATCGGCATGGATCGATACGAAGACATCCGCTCCGGCATCCCGTGCGAGCGCCACCCGCGCCTCGAGCGACACGAAGTAGTCCCCGTCGCGGGTCAACACCACATCGAAGCCACCGGCCCGCCGCAGTACCTCCTGCAATTCGCGGGCAAAGGTCAGCATGAGGTCCGCTTCGCGGACCCCGTCGTGTTCCGCGCCCGGATCGATGCCGCCATGGCCGGGGTCAAGCACCACCCGCAACCGCGACGGGTCACGTGGCGGAATCTCGACCACCTCGGCCGGTGCGGGCAAATCCCAGCGCCGGTCGCGCGGCGCGCCCGATACGGCTGCAAACGCGGCCTGGTCGGTGCGCTCCAGCCGCACCGTGATCCGCGCGGCACCCGTCGTGCTGTCGGTCACCAGTTCAGCGCTCTCGACCGTCATCGGCTCGGCCAGGTCGGCGACCAGCCGCGACCAGCCCGGCCGGTAGCCCCCCATGCGCAGCGATGTCACGCGCTCTGCATCGATCAGAGATTGCGGGTCCACGTCGCCCCATTGCACCTCGCGGAAATCCATCACCAGCCGGTTCGGCTCGGTCAGGGTAAAGACCCGCCACGGCACGCCCTGGCTGATTTCCAGACGCAGCTCCGCCCCGCCCCAGCGGTCTGTAAGCTGCCCGCCCTCGAAGCGAGCGAGCGCGCCAAGGGTCTGCCCCAGCGCCGGAAAAGCGCAGAGCACACAGACGATGGCCGCCAATATCCGTTTCAAAACACCGCTCATGACCTGATTCTCCGGCGGCCTCTTGCGGGCCGTTGCATGCAGCATACCCCAAACAGGCCCGTCGGGAAACGGGGCAGAGTGCCGGGTGCATCTTCTCTTTTCAAACGTGCAAAGATTGCCGACAGCGGCGGCGCGCGTCACTGGTCGATATGGCCTTGCGCCTGCATGAAGCCGCGCAAGCGCTCCAGCCCCTCGACGATATCGGCTGTGGACCGGGCATAGGAAAATCGCAGCGTGCCGCCGCCGCGCGCCGGGTCGAAATCCAGCCCCGGCGTCACAGCGACCCCGGCCTCGTCGAGGATCGCGCGGGCAAAGGCGCGGCTGTCCTGCGTCAGATGAGACACGTCCGCATAGACATAAAAAGCCCCATCCGGCGGCGCGATCCGATCGAACCCGGCCCGTGGCAACCCGTCGATCATCAGTTGCCGGTTGGCGCGGTACACATCCATATTCGCCTCCAGCTCATCGCCGGCGTCAAGCGCGCCCAACGCAGCGACTTGGGCCGCGTGCGGCGCACAGATGAACATGTTCTGCGCCAGTCTCTCCACTTGCCGCAGGTTGGCCTCGGGCAGGACCAGCCAGCCGATACGCCAACCGGTCATGCTGAAATACTTGGAGAACGAATTGATCACGCAGACATCGTCGCTGATCTGAAGCGCGCTGACCGCCTTATGGTCGTATTCGATCCCGTGGTAGATCTCGTCCGACAGAAAGGCAGCGCCCCGCTCCTGCGCCGCCCCGACCAGCGCGCCAAGCGCCTCTTTTCCCAGCATGGTCCCGGTGGGATTGGCGGGCGAGGCCACCATCATCCCCTGGTAGTCGACCGCCGCCAGATCGCTCGGCTCCATCTGGTACCGCGCCTCTGCCCGGGTCTCGATCTCGACCGGAACCAGGTCCAGCGATTTCATGATCTGCCGGTAGGACGGGTACCCCGGCGCCCCCAGCGCGATCCTGTCTCCGGCGTCAAACAGCGCGGTGAAGGCCAGGATGAACCCGCCCGAGGATCCCGGCGTGACGACCACGCGGGCCGGGTCCAGGTCGACATCGTACCACTCTCCGTAAAGCCGCGCGATCCGCTGGCGCAGCGCGGGCAGACCCAGCGCGACGGTATACCCCAGCGGATCGGCGCGCATAGCGCTTTGCAACGCGTCGCGCGCCCTGGCCGGTGCTGCGGTGCCCGGCTGGCCCACCTCCATGTGGATGATGTGCCGCCCCGCATCCTCGGCTTGCCGGGCTGCCTCCATAACGTCCATCACGATAAAGGGATCGACCGATCCACGGCTTGAGTTCCGCATCATTCTCTTCCTACACTGGGTTTGGGCAGACCTATGGGCGAACGCAGGGGCACGTCAATGTATCACGCAACACGACAGCTTGTCCGCAGCGTCGGGCTCGCCCTGTGCCTGACCGCCCTGATCGGCACGATCCCCGCCCGCGCGGCAACGCTGCTGCGCGATGCCGATATCGAGCACGCGCTGAAACAGCTTGGTGCGCCGGTGTTGCGCGCGGCCGGGCTCAGCCCGAACCAGGTGCGCATCCTGTTGATCGACGACAGCACCCTCAACGCCTTTATCATCGACACGCAACACATCTTCATCCATTCCGGCCTGCTGAGCAAGCTGGAGACCGCCGCGCAGGTGCAGGCGGTGATCGCGCACGAGGCGGCGCATATCGCCAATGGCCATATCTCGCGCCGGCTGGGCAACATGCGCTCGGCGCGCACCGCCGCCGGTTTGGGCATGGCGCTGGCCGCAGCGGCGGTCGCCGCGGGCGGCGGACGCGGCGCGGTCGGGCTCGGCATCGGGCTGCAATCGTCAACCTTGCGCAGCCTTCTGGCGCACTCCCGCGCCGAGGAGGCGTCGGCCGATATCAGTTCGGTGCGCTATCTCGTCCGCGCCGGGGTCGATCCGCAGGGCGCGATCGAGGTGCAGAATCTCTTTCGAGGACAGGAAGCCCTCGCCGAAAGCAGACAGGACCCTTACATGCGCTCGCACCCGCTCAGCCGCGACCGGTTGCGCGCGCTCAAGGGTCTGGTCGCGTCGGCATCGGCAAAAGCGGCTCCCGACCCGGCGAGCGCCTACTGGTTCGACCGCGCACAAGGCAAGCTGACCGCCTTCACCCGCGCGCCCGGCTGGACCCTGCGGCGCGCCGATGACAGCGTCAGCGCCGATATCACGCAACTGCGCAGGGCGGTGGCCTACCACAGGCAGAGCGATCTGCGCCGCGCGATCCAGAACATCGACGCCGCGATCGGCGCGCGCCCCAATGATCCCTTCCTCCGCGACATCAAGGGACAGATCCTGCTGGAATCGCGGCGCGCCGCCGATGCTGTTCGGGTTTATTCCGCCGCGGCCCGCCTTGCCCCGCGGGAACCGCTCATCCTTGGCGGTCTGGGGCGCGCCCATCTTGCGGCAGGCAACGCCCCCGAGGCGTTGCGCACGCTCGAAGCCGCACGCGGGCGCGATTTCCGGGATACGCGTCTACTCCGGGATTTGGCCGTGGCCTATGCAAAAACCGACCAGAACGCGATGGCCTCCCTGGTGACCGCGGAACGCTACGCGGTGCAAGGCCGCCTCAAGGACGCGGCGATCCACGCCGAACGCGCCGAGGGCGCCTTGCCGCGCGGATCCGGCCCATGGCAACGCGCCCAGGATGTGTTAAGTGCAGCCCAACGCGCCAAAGCGCGCTGACCCGGATTCTGGAGACCCCGATGTTGAAAAACCGCCTTGCCTCGACCCTTCTGACCCTGGTGCTGGCCAGCGGCGTTCAGGCCGCAGACCTTGACCTCGAGAACATGTCCGACGCTGATCGTGCCGCCTTTGGCGAACAGGTGCGCGCCTACCTTCTGGAGAACCCGCAGGTCATCATGGAAGCGGTTCAGGTGCTTGAGGACCGGCAGGCCGCGCAACAGGCCAGGGGCGACATTGCCCTGATCGAACAACATTCAGAGGCGATCTTCAACGACGGGTATTCCTGGGTCGGCGGCAATCCCGAGGGGGACGTGACCATCGTGGAATTCTTCGATTACCGCTGCGGTTATTGCCGCCGCGCTCACCCGGAGGTCACGCAGCTTCTCGAAATGGATGGCAATATCCGCTACGTCGCCAAGGAATTCCCGATCCTCGGGGAAAACTCGCTCGTGTCCTCGCGCTTTGCGCTTGCCGTGCGGGACGTCGCGGGCGACGCCGCCTACAAGGCCGCAAGCGATGCGCTGATTGCGCTCAACGCCGATATGGACGAGCCTGTGTTGCGGCGGCTGGCCGGAACGCTGGAGCTTGATGCCGACGCGGTGATCGCGGCCATGGACAGCGACGCCGTGACCGCCCAACTGGCGCAGACCCGCGAGCTGGCCCAAACCCTGCAAATCACCGGCACGCCGTCTTTCGTGATGGGGGATCAGTTGATCCGGGGATATGTCCCGCTCGACGCGATGCTACAGATCGTGGACGAGGCGCGCAGCGAAGGCTGAACCTGACGGGATCCGTCGGCAAAGGTCGCCCTGCGGCCTTTGCCATTCGGTCCAAGCCGGCTGATCGCTATTCAGCCGCCTCTTGCGCGACTTGCGCTTCGAGTTCGGCGGCTTTCTTTTCCACTTCCTCGACGATGTGATCAACCATCTGGTCGTTCGTCATCTTGTGGCTTTGCTTGCCCGCGAGATAGACCATTCCGGACCCGTTGCCTCCGCCGGTAAAGCCGACATCGGTCATCAACGCCTCTCCGGGTCCGTTGACCACGCAGCCGATGATCGACAGGCTCATCGGTGTCTTGATATGTTCCAGCCGCTCTTCGAGCTTTTCGACCGTCTTGATGACGTCAAAACCCTGTCGTGCGCAGGACGGGCAGGAAATGATGTTCACCCCCCGGTGCCGCAAGCCCAGTGACTTGAGGATTTCATAGCCGACCTTCACCTCTTCCACCGGATCGGCCGAGAGCGACACACGGATCGTGTCACCGATTCCCATCCAGAGCAGATTGCCCAGCCCGATGGCGGATTTTATCGTGCCGGAGGTCAGGCCACCCGCCTCGGTAATGCCGAGGTGGATCGGGGCATCTGTTGCGTCGGCCAGTTGTTGATAGGCGGCGGCGGCCATGAACACGTCAGACGCCTTGCAACTGATCTTGAACTCGTGGAAATCATTGTCTTGCAGGATCTTGATGTGGTCGAGCCCGGATTCCACCATCGCGTCGGGACAGGGTTCGCCATATTTGTCGAGCAGGTGCTTTTCCAATGATCCGGCATTCACCCCGATGCGGATCGAACAATTGTGGTCGCGCGCCGCCTTGATGACTTCGCGCACGCGGTCTTGCGACCCGATATTGCCCGGATTGATCCGCAAGCAGGCCGCACCGGCCTCTGCTGCCTCGATGCCGCGTTTGTAGTGGAAATGAATGTCGGCCACGATCGGAACCGGGCTTTCGCGCACGATCTGTTTGAGCGCCCGCGAACTGTCTTCGTCCGGTACGGAGATGCGCACGATATCCGCACCAGCGTCCGCAGCCGCCTGCACCTGCGCAACGGTCGCCCTGACATCCGGGGTCAGCGTGTTGGTCATGGTCTGTACGGTGATCGGCGCATCGCCCCCCACCGGGACGTTGCCCACCATGATCTGGCGTGATGTGCGGCGGTAAATATTGCGCCACGGACGAATGTGATTGAGGCTCATGCGACGTTCCTCCGGCCGGAAATGTCACCCAAACGCGACACCGTATCTATGCCATAGCTAGGCCGGCAGTCCAAAGGCTTCAAGCATGAACTGAATGCGATATCCGGGTCAGTCTGTCGCTTGTTGCGGAATGTCCAATTCGGCCACGACCCGTGCCAGATCGCTGTCCGCCTCGATGGATGCAACGGAATAGGCGTCGGACAGCGCGCCCACCGAAAGGGCAAGATCGGATGTCACGGACCCGCGCGGGCCGGCGGGACCATACGTCTGCCCGTTCATCGCGAAATAGACCGCGCCGGATTCGCCGACACGCAGGGTCGGCGGCTCTTCGGTTGCGGGCACCTGGTAGGTGTCGCCCGCATTCATGATCGTTTCATAGATCACGGTCCCGTCAGCGGCACGCACGCGAATCCATGCCGGGCGAACCGCCACCAGCATCACGCCGGGCGCGGTGTCCTCAAGGACCTTGGGCTGGCCGATCGTGGCTTGCCCGCTGCCGGTGCCAAGGTCGGCGAGCACGCGCGACAGGTCCTCATCGCCTTGCGGATCGACCGGCTGAAGCGCCGCGGCCAGCGTCGGCCCGTCCAGCGAAAGATCCGAGGTCACGGTCCCGGACGGCCCCACCGGGCCGACTGTATTGCCGTTCACGGAAAGGTAAATCGCGCCGCTTTCTCCGACATTCAACACGGCGTTCGGCTCTGACGCGGGGACGGTCCAGGTATCTCCGGCCTGCATCACCTGTTCATAGAGAATCGACCGATCCTCACCGCGCACCCGCACCCAAGCAGGGCGCGCCGCGACGAGCACAATGCCCTCAGCCGGCAGCGCGTTGTTCTGCGGCCCCTGCGCGACGCTGTCCGGCGGCGCGGTGTTCACCGATGGCCCAAGATCGACTGTCGGCAACTTTTGCTGCGACGCCTGTGCAAACGCGCCAACGCTGTTGGGATCCAGTGTCGAGATCGGCGCATCCCGCGCCACCAGCACCGGCACATCCAGCGCCTGCGGGCGGTACAGTCGATCAAACGCCTCGACCGTCGCGGGCGGCGTGAACATGCCGACGGCGGTGCTCCGGGAATTGCCGGCGGCTTCGCGCGTGTCGTCCGAGTCCCGATCAGGCTGCGCCGTGGCCGTTTGCAGCGGATCGAGATCGGACAGCACAACAGGTGTCTGATCCACCGGGGTCAACTGTACCCTCTGCACCTCTTGCAGCACGGTATAGCCGCCATAGCCCAGACCGCCCAGAAGCAGGACGAGGACAAGGGTCGATCCGATCGCCCCAGGTTCGATCCGCGACAGGACCGAGTCGTTGCCCGGCGCGAAGGGCAGCGCAGGTTCCGAGAACGGATCGCGTTCCTTTATCGGACCGGGCGTGCCGGCCGGCAAATCCGGCTTGGCGCGCGACGATGCCGCATCGGACATACCATGCGCGGTTTCAAACCCGCTTTCGGCGCAGAACACGGAAAACGTATCATCCGGGTCCATCCCGAGATAGCGCGCATAGGACCGCACATACCCGGCGATAAAACCCGGCGTGTCAAAAGCGGAGGGATCACAATTTTCGATGGCGGCGATGTAATTGGCCCTGATCCGCAGTTCGCGCTGCACATCCAGAAGCGATTTGCCAAGGGTAGCGCGTTCCCCGCGCATGACATCGCCAAGCCTGAGTTCGAAATCATCGAATCCGCGTGGTTTGACGTTATCAGCGTCCTGCGATAGCTTTGGGGATTTCCGCCCAATCATATTCGCTGCCCCTTGCCGTTTAACCGTCTTAACGCTGCCTGAGTCGCGCGTACCACCAAATCGAGTCGCGCGCATTTATTACTACAACGCTAACACACAACAAGGTTTATTGCACTGATTCCACTGGTTATGCACTGAGTTCGGCGCGATTCAGCGCACAATGAGACCATAATTCGTCCATGGCGCGGACCAGCGTGTCGATCTCTTGCGGCCCGTGCACCGGCGACGGGGTAAAGCGCAGCCGCTCGGTCCCGCGCGGCACCGTCGGATAATTGATCGGCTGCACATAAATGCCGTAGCCGTCCAGCATCATGTCGGACAACTGCTTTGTGTGCACCGGGTCGCCGACGATCACCGGGATGATATGGCTGCCGTGGTCGATGATCGGAAGACCCAGCCCCTTGAGCCGCGTCTTCAGAATCCGCGCCTGAAGCTGGTGCTGATCCCGCAGCGTCTGGTCTGACTTCAGATGCGCGACAGAGGCCGCGGCCGCCGCAGCCACCGCGGGCGGCAGCGACGTGGTAAAGATGAACCCCGGCGCGTAGGAACGGATCGCATCGCACATCTTGGCCGATGCGGCGATATAGCCGCCCATGACGCCATAGGCCTTGGCCAGCGTGCCATTGATGATGTCGATCCGGTGCATCAGCCAGTCCCGTTCGGCCACACCCGCGCCACGGGGGCCGTACATACCGACCGCGTGCACCTCGTCGATATAGGTCAGGGCGCCGAATTCGTCGGCCAGATCGCAGATCGCCTCGATCGGGCCGAAATCGCCATCCATCGAATAAATCGATTCGAAGGCGATCAATTTGGGCGCCTCCGGATCGTCGGCGGCCAGAAGCTCGCGCAGGTGATCAAGGTCGTTGTGCCGGAACACACGCTTGGCCCCGCCGTTGCGGCGCACCCCTTCGATCATCGACGCATGGTTCAATGCGTCGGAATAGATGATGAGGCCCGGAAAGAGCTTGGGCAAGGTCGACAGCGTCGCGTCATTGGCAATATAGGCCGAGGTGAACAGCAGTGCCGCCTCCTTGCGATGCAGATCGGCGAGCTCGAACTCGAGGCGCTTGTGAAACACGGTCGTCCCGGAAATGTTGCGCGTTCCGCCAGACCCCGCGCCGGTGGCGTCGATCGCCGCGTGCATCGCATCCAGCACCACGGGATGTTGACCCATCCCGAGGTAATCGTTGCCACACCAGACCGTGATATCCTGCTCCGTGCCATCGGGCTTGCGCCAGACCGCATGCGGGAATTGCCCGTTCTGTCGTTCGATATCAATAAAGGTCCGGTAGCGCCCCTCTTCGTGCAAACGGTCCAGGGCTTGGTCTAGTTGGGCTGCATAGCTCACCGGCGTCTCCTTCAGTCTGCGATCCGCCGCACCAATCGGCGCTGTCGGTATCGCATTCGTAACTTGGAATGGATATAGATCGTATTCCCGCATGACAATATATTTACGGAACGACCAACCGTCGCAGCCTTGATCTGAATCAATCCGCCGGCCCGTCCCGCGACTCCCGCGAAAAATCCCGCAAAAAATCTGAATCTACCCCCTCCATTCTGCGCGACCCTCGTGACAGACCCCGATCCCGGCACCGCTGGACAGCCCGATGCGCGATGATAGGGTCGGCGCAGAATTCGCAAAACAGGAGCCGCGCCATGTCTGTCGATCCCGTCCTTTCCCGCATTGATTCCACGCTGGATGACAGCCTCGAGCGCTTGAAGGACTTTTTGCGCATCCCGTCGATCTCGACAGACCCGGCCTATGCCGAGGCGTGCGACCGCGCGGCCGACTGGCTGGTGAGCGATTTGCAGTCCATGGGCATCGAGGCCGAAAAACGCCCCACATCCGGCCATCCCATGGTGGTCGGCCATGCCGACGGCCCCGGCCCGCATCTCCTTTTCTACGGTCATTACGACGTGCAGCCGGTCGATCCGCTTGACCTCTGGGTCAACGACCCCTTCGACCCCCAGATCGAAGATACGCCCAAGGGCCGCGTGATCCGGGGGCGCGGCACCTCGGATGACAAGGGCCAGCTCATGACCTTTGTCGAGGCGTGCCGGGCGTGGATCGCCGAACATGGCACCCTGCCCTGCAAGATCACCTTCTTTTTCGAGGGCGAGGAAGAGTCCGGCTCGCCATCGCTGATCCCGTTCCTCGAGGATAATGCAGATGATCTCAAGGCGGATGTCGCCCTGATCTGTGACACCACGCTTTACGACAGCCGCGTGCCCGCAATCACCACGATGCTGCGCGGGATGCTGAAAGAGGAGATCACGATCACCGGTCCCGGCCGCGATCTGCATTCGGGCATGTATGGCGGCCCGGCGATCAACCCGATCCGTGTGCTGGCCCGGATCATCGCCTCGCTACACGACGACCAGGGCCGAATCACGGTTCCCGGCTTCTATGACGGCGTGCCCGAAATCCCCGACGAGATTCGCGCGCAATGGGACGGTCTGGGTTTTGACCATACCGCGTTCCTTGGGGGTGTCGGACTTTCGGTCCCTGCGGGCGAGGCCGGCCGCAGCGCGCTCGAAATGATCTGGGCGCGCCCCACCTGCGAGGTGAACGGGATCGGCGGCGGCTACCAGGGGGCGGGTTTCAAGACCGTTCTGCCCGCGCAGGCGCACGCCAAGATCAGTTTCCGTCTTGTCGGCGATCAGGACCCGCACGCCATTGACCAGAGCTTTCGCCAGATGGTGCAGGACATGCTGCCCGCCGATTGCGATGTCACCTTCAACAGCGACGGCGCGGCGCCCGCATCGGTCATGTCGATC
The DNA here is from genome assembly GCF_020055675.1 of Marivita sp. Classification (GTDB taxonomy): domain Bacteria; phylum Pseudomonadota; class Alphaproteobacteria; order Rhodobacterales; family Rhodobacteraceae; genus Marivita. The sequence continues at coordinate 43,469 of NZ_JAIPUS010000016.1, read as the reverse complement.
GACAACCCGATGTTCGAAACCGCCCGCCAGGCACTGAGCGACGAATGGCCAGACGAGGCGGCCTTTATCGGCTCCGGCGGATCCATCCCGGTGGCAGGTCACTTCCAGACTCTGCTGGGGATGGAATCGATGCTGATCGGTTTTGGCAAGGATGACGACCAGATCCATAGCCCGAACGAGAAATACGACATCGAAAGCTTCCATCGCGGCACGCGCAGCTGGGCACGCATCCTGCAGGCGATTTCGGCCACTTGACCGTCAATTGTGACCGGTGAGGCCAAAGCGATCATTAAAATGCGGTTAACAAATCTCGGTTGCGCCCCACGCCTCTCCAATTCTGGCCACATTTGCGGGGGATTACAGACCCCATGACACGGACCGTGAAGAAACAAGATCGCAACGATTTCATGCGCCGCCTGGAGCGTCTGGACCCGCAGTTCGCAGCAACGCCGGCCAAGGCCCGTGATGACCGCAAACCCTGGGAGACCGAGAAGACCGGATCGCAAAGCCCGATCATCATGATGATGCTGGGGTTCGGTCTTGCGGTTCTGGCGCTCTTTGCGGCCAATGATCCCGAAATGGTCGAAGCCCTGTTGATCCAGAGTGGCTGGCCCGTGCAGTTGATCTCCTACGGCACGAACAGCGTTTCCCTGCTGATCATCGGGCTTGTGATCTTCTACCTGGCCAACCTGGTACGGGTCGTGACCCCCCGCGCCACAGGACGCTGGAACTCCGGCGGTCTCGTGATCGGCGCGGTGGCTGCGCTTGCCTTCACCAGCCTCGACCCGAGCCATCTTCAGGCCGGCTATGATTATGTCGGCATCGACGGCCCCGCCGACATCCTGACATTTGCGCGGACACGCGGCTCGGAGATCGCAGATATTGACTGGGGCAGTGTCGTGATGGTCTCCTCGTCGCCGAAATGACCACTGAACATCACGTTACGACAGACAATCAAGTGATCGCATACGGGGGGACCGGAACCGGGCCGCCCCTTTTGCTGTTGCACGGTTTTCCCCAGACCCGCGCCATGTGGCGCCCGCTGCTGCCCGCGCTGTCCCGGTCCTTTACAGTCATCACCGCCGACCTTCGCGGCTACGGCGACAGCAGCAAACCTGCCACCATGCAAGAGCTGAGCTTTCGCAACATGGCGCGGGACATGGTGTCCCTCATGGCCGCCCTCGGTCACGCGGAGTTTCATGTCGCGGGCCATGATCGCGGCGCGCGCACCGCGCACCGCATGGCGCTCGACCATCCTGAAACAGTCCAGAGCCTGACGGTCATGGACATCGTGCCGACAGAGCACCTGCTGACTCATATGACAACGGGCATCGCCAAGGCCTATTACCACTGGTTCTTTCTGGCCCAGCCCGAGCCGTTTCCCGAAATGCTGATCGGCTCCGACCCGGATATCTATTTCGAACGCTGCCTGCTCGGGTTCGGCAAAGCCAGCCTTGACGATTTCGAGCCCGATCTATTGGCCGCGTACCGCGCAGCCTGGCGCGACCCGCAGTGCATCCGCGCCATGTGCCACGACTACCGCGCGGCCATCGAAATCGACTGGGAACATGACCGCGACGACCTGCACCGCACCGTCGCCTGCCCGGCGTTCGTACTCTATGGCAAAGACGGCGCAATGGCGCAGATGCTGGACCTTCCCGCAACATGGGCCGATCGTCTGGACAGCATGCAGCACGCGGCAATCGATGGCGGACATTTCTTTCCCGATCAATCGCCGACGGCGACCGCAGAGGCGTTGCACAGGTTTCTCGTATCGCAGTGACCGGCGCACATCGCACAAACCCGCGTGCGGATTGCGCTCCCCGTGGGGACTGTGTTTTCAAACCTTTGAAGGAGGGAAATGGCGCGGTTGACGGGGCTCGAACCCGCGACCCCCGGCGTGACAGGCCGGTACTCTAACCATCTGAGCTACAACCGCGCATTTCACGCTGATGCGATTGGCAGTGGTGGCGCGGTTGACGGGGCTCGAACCCGCGACCCCCGGCGTGACAGGCCGGTACTCTAACCATCTGAGCTACAACCGCTCACTGCCGCCCGCATCTGGGCGTGACGCGGGTTCTATGGTCAGTGCCCTGCCCCGTCAAGCGGTTTCACAGGCTTTTCTCACGCAAAAATCAAGTACGTCCGACCGGTTGGGCTGACGCAGCGCATCGCTTCACAAAAGCGGCATCACCCGGCAATCAGGATCGACTGTGCGAATGCACCTCATTTCGATCTCGACGCGACATCTTTGATCTCTCAGACTGCGACGAAAGCAATCTATTGCTATCTTCTTCCGAGTTTGACACATAGAAATTCCGATATGTAATCAGATATCTTTCGATAACTTTCGACAACTTGGTACATGGTACAGAAATTGCGTGTGGGTATGAAACGGTTGTTGGAAACCCGGATCAACTTTTGGGATCTGCTCGGCGGGCGGATGTCGTTCGACATTGCCATTTATAGCCGCGTGCTGTGTCACAAGCGCACCGTTCTTTTTCTGATGCTGTGCCTCGTGACGATTTTCGCCGCCGATCCGTCCGGCGTACGCGATTACGTCCCGCTCTGGTTCAGCGTGTTCGTCTGGCCAGTGGCGTTCGCGCTTTACCTGGGACTGTATTATGTCGGGTTCCTGTTGGCGGCTGCGGTGAGTCGGGTTTTCGCCGGGTTTCGGGTGCCGACACCGCTGATCGGGCTGGTTGCCCTGTTCCCGGTTGCGTCGCTCTGCGAATGCGTGGCCGGCGTCTTGAGCAGCGGAACCTATCCACAGGGGACGCTCTCGCTCATGTTCTATTTCCTGTCGGTTCAGGGGATGGAGACCGTCTTTTACAGATTCATCATGCCCGGTGTCCGGCATGAGATCGAGCAAGCCAAGGCCGAGCGCCATCTGGTCGTCGGGGGTGAAAAGATCAATCTGCGTGACCTGCACCACATCAAGGCCCACGAACATCATGTGCATCTGACGCTGTCCGATACACGCAAGCTCATCCGTGCCCGGTTGGGCGACTTGGTCGCGCAAACGAAACCCGAGGACGGGCTTCAGCCTCACCGCTCGTGGTGGGTGGCCCGGCACCAGGTAAAGACGCACGAACACAGCAACGGACGAATGACCCTGCGCCTGCATGATGACACCATCGTGCCCGTCGCCAGAACGCGTGTCGATGCTGTTCAGGACTGGTTGTCCAGCCATATCGACGGGCCGATATAGCCACCGAGTTCCGGTTTCGAATCAAGGGAATGGTGGGTGATGAGAGACTCGAACTCCCGACATCTTCGGTGTAAACGAAGCGCTCTACCAACTGAGCTAATCACCCGCTGGCGTGCCGTTTAGCCAAGCCGCTCAAGACGCGCAAGTGCTTTTTGTGCCGCGCGTTCCACCGACAGGTCGAAAGCAAAACACGCAGCCCTGTCGGGACTGCGTGCCTGAACACATGGTGGGTGATAAGAGATTCGAACTCCTGACATCTTCGATGTGAACGAAGCGCTCTACCACTGAGCTAATCACCCGTTGGCACGCCTCTTAGCGCTACTCGGCGGCCTGTGCAAGAGGGTCTGCGGCGTCCGCCTGATGGTTCTCATTGCGCCGCAGGCGGGTGGTGATGACATGGGCCTTGGTTGTCTTTTTCATCCGCGTGATCTTGAGCTTGCCCATCGGCGCGAGGTTCAATTCGCGGCCTTCGGCGATGGTCTCGCCCAGCACGGCAAGCATCGCTTCGACCACAGGCTTCGCGTCGCGTTTCTTGATCCCGCTTCGCGCGACCACGGTGTCGATCAGCTCTTTCTTCTTCAACTCGGGCGCGGTGATCGTCGGTGTTTCGTTTACCACCACTTCGGGCTCCGGCGCCTGCGCCGCAGCCTCTTTGGCCGTTTTTGACGCGGCGCTGGTGCGCGTCGATGCTGTCGTGGTGGTTTTGCTGCTCGTCGCCATGGTGGTCATCCTCTGTCTGTTTTGTCGTTTATTGGCGAAATCGCCTCGACAGTAACAGGGATTGTTCCATGATCCAGTATTTCGGATGCCTTGGCATACAAAATACGGGAGCTGTTTGAAAAATACGCCACCGGATCGAAAAACGCCGCCCCGGTCGGGGCGGCGTGTATCGTTGTTTCAAAGCGCGTGGGTCAGTGCGCGATGGCAGAGGTCCCGCCCTGATCCTTGGACAGCGCCTGCGCTGCCGCCTCTTCGGCCTCCTCGTCCCACTCGATGGGTTCAAGGTCTCCGACCAGCGCCAGCTCGAGTACCTCCGACACGTGTTCCACGGGGATGATCTCAAGCCCGTCCTTCACGTTGTCCGGCAATTCCACCAGGTCTTTCTCGTTTTCCTTGGGGATCAGCACCGTCTTGATACCGCCTCGCAAGGCCGCGAGAAGCTTTTCCTTGAGGCCGCCGATGGGCATCGAATTTCCGCGCAAGGAAACCTCGCCCGTCATGGCGATATCGCGCCGCACGGGGAGACCCGACAGCACCGATACGATGGAGGTCACCATCGCAAGGCCGGCCGAGGGGCCATCCTTTGGCGTTGCGCCATCGGGCACGTGGACGTGAATATCCATCTTGTCGAACTTCGTCGGCTTCACACCGATGGTCGGGCTGATCGACCGCACATAGCTGGAGGCCGCGTCGATCGATTCCTTCATCACGTCGCCCAGCGTCCCGGTGGTTTTCATCCGGCCCTTGCCCGGCAGCTGGAGCGCCTCGATGTGAAGCAGATCCCCCCCCACCGAGGTATAGGCCAGCCCGGTCACGACACCGACCTGGTTCTCCTCTTCGGCCAGCCCGTAGCGGTGCTTCCGAACCCCGAGGTAATCGGACAGGTTGTCAGGTGTGACACTCACCGTGTCCTCCTGCTTCTTGATGATCTGCGTCACCGCCTTGCGCGAGACCTTGGAGATTTCACGCTCCAGGTTCCGCACCCCGGCTTCGCGGGTGTAATAGCGGATCATGTCCGTCAGCGCCTCGTCCGTCAGTTCGAACTCGCCCTTCTTGAGGCCGTGATTCTTGACCTGCTTGGAAATCAGGTGCCGTTTGGCGATCTCGGCCTTTTCGTCCTCGGTATAGCCGGCCAGCGGGATGACCTCCATCCGGTCCAGAAGCGGCCCCGGCATGTTGTAGGAGTTCGCCGTGGTCAGGAACATCACGTTCGACAGGTCGTATTCCACTTCGAGATAGTGATCCACGAATGTCCCGTTCTGTTCGGGGTCCAGCACCTCGAGCATCGCCGACGCCGGGTCGCCCCGGAAATCCTGGCCCATCTTGTCGATTTCGTCGAGCAGGATAAGCGGATTCGTCGTTTTCGCCTTTTTCAGCGCCTGGATGATCTTGCCCGGCATGGAGCCGATATAGGTCCGGCGGTGGCCGCGAATCTCGGATTCGTCGCGCACGCCGCCCAGGGAAATGCGGATGAATTCGCGTCCCGTGGCCTTGGCGACCGATTTGCCCAGGCTGGTCTTGCCCACGCCCGGAGGGCCGACAAGGCACATGATCGGGCCTTTCAGCTTTTTGCTGCGCTGCTGCACCGCGAGGTATTCGACGATCCGTTCCTTGACCTTTTCAAGGCTGTAGTGATCCTCGTCGAGGATACGCTCGGCGCGGCTCAGATCCTTCTTCACGCGGGACTTGGTGCCCCACGGGATCGACAGCATCCAGTCGAGATAGTTTCGCACCACGGTCGCCTCGGCGCTCATCGGGCTCATGTTCTTGAGCTTCTTGAGCTCTGCCTCGGCTTTCTCGCGGGCTTCCTTGCTCAGCTTGGTCTCGTTGATCCGCGCTTCCAGCTCGGCCACTTCGTTCTGGCCGTCCTCGCCGTCGCCCAATTCCTTCTGAATGGCCTTCATCTGCTCATTCAGGTAATATTCGCGCTGCGTGCGCTCCATTTGCGATTTGACGCGGGTCTTGATCTTCTTCTCGACCTGCAGAACGCTCATTTCGCCCTGCATCAGGCCATAGACCTTCTCGAGCCGTTCGCTTACCGACAGCGTCTCCAGAAGCTCTTGCTTCTGTTCCACCTCGATGCCCAGATGCCCGGCCACCAGATCGGCCAGCTTGGCCGGCGCGTCGGCATCCGACACTGCGCCCAAGGCCTCGTCGGGGACGTTCTTTTTCACCTTGGCATAGCGTTCGAATTCCTCGCCCACGGTGCGCACAAGCGCCGCGGTGGCCGCTTCATCGCCCGGCGTCTCGGTCAGGTATTCTGCCGCCGCTTCGAAAAAGTTCTCGTTTTCGAGGTATTCGACAATGCGCACGCGACTCTGGCCCTCGACCAGCACCTTGACGGTGCCGTCCGGCAACTTGAGAAGCTGCAACACGTTCGCCAGAACCCCGGCCCGGTAAATTCCGTCGGTCTGCGGATCGTCCTCGGCCGGATCCATCTGGCTGGCAAGCAGGATCTGCTTGTCGTCCGCCATCACTTCTTCCAGCGCGCGCACAGATTTGTCGCGGCCGACAAACAGCGGCACGATCATATGCGGGAAAACAACGATATCGCGCAGTGGAAGCACTGGGTATGATGCGTTCAGGGGGTCTGTCATGCTCGTATCCTTATCATTGGCAAGATGGCACCGGCCCCGCTTGGCGGCAGCTCCGGCCATCTCCGGTCTCGGCTATAAAGGTGGGGCGGGACCCTGAATGTTTCAACCTTGCGCCGTTTGGTGGCACCATATCGGGCTGGTCGGGGCCTGCAAGGTGGCAATTTGCACTATGGTGAACCGCTGGGCACCGGGGTGACGCAGGTACGCACCTGCATCACCCCGGTCAAACCGGCGCAATATCGCCCTCGGCCCGCTGCGCGTGAAACTGCGCTTCGAAGGCTGCGAACCGCCCGGCGGAAATCGCATCGCGCATCCCCTGCATCAGCTCTTGGTAATAATGCAGGTTGTGCCAGGTCAGCAGCATCCCCGATATCATCTCCTGCGCCCGGAACACGTGATGCAGATAGGCACGGGAATAATTCCGGCAGGCCGGGCATGTGCAGTCTTCGTCCAGCGGCCTCGGGTCGTCCTGGTGGCGGGCGTTCTTGATGTTCACCTGCCCGCGCCGCGTCCAGGCCTGCCCGGTGCGTCCCGACCGTGAAGGCAGCACGCAATCCATCATGTCGATGCCGCGCTTGACCGCGCCGACGATATCGTCGGGCTTGCCCACCCCCATCAGGTAACGCGGCTTGTCCAGCGGCAACTGGCCCGGCGCGTAGTCAAGACAGCCGAACATCGCCTCTTGTCCTTCGCCCACGGCCAGGCCGCCCACCGCGTAGCCGTCGAATCCGACATCGCGCAACGCCGCCGCTGATTCCGCCCGCAGGTCCTGTTCCAAACCACCTTGCTGGATGCCGAAAAGCATATGCCCCGGCCGGTCGCCGAACGCCTCTTTCGACCGGGCTGCCCATCGCATCGACAGGCGCATCGACTCCGCGATCCGGGTCCGGTCGGCGGGCAGCGCCGGGCATTCGTCGAAACACATCACGATGTCCGATCCGAGCAACTTCTGGATTTCCATCGACCGCTCAGGTGTCAGCTCGTGGCGTGATCCGTCTATGTGCGATTTGAATGTCACGCCGGTTTCCGTCAGCTTGCGCAGGTCCGAAAGGCTCATCACCTGGAAGCCGCCGGAATCCGTCAGGATCGGCTTGTCCCAATTCATGAAGCGGTGCAGCCCGCCAAGACGGTTGATCCGCTTCGCAGTCGGACGCAACATGAGATGATAGGTATTGCCCAGCAGAATGTCGGCGCCTGTGGCTGCCACGCTTTCGGGCATCATCGCCTTGACCGTCGCAGCGGTCCCAACGGGCATGAATGCCGGCGTGCGGATCGCGCCGCGCGGTGTTTCAATGGTTCCGGCGCGTGCCAAGCCGTCGGTGGCGTGCAGCGTGAAAGAGGAAGAGGAAACAGTCATGATCTCGCCTTGCTTGCAGAGCGCGCCCTTGTGCGCCAAATCAGCAGAATTGCCAAGGAGGCCGCGCCCATGACCGACGACACCCCGCCACAGTCCCTGAAATTCGGCTGGGAGGAATGGGTCAGCCTGCCCGACCTGGGCCTGCCGGCGATCCGCGCCAAGGTCGACACCGGCGCGCGCACCTCGGCCTTGCATGCCGCCGATATCGAAGTCTTCGGGTCGGCCAACAAACCGCGCGTGCGGTTCGCCGTCCATCCGATCCCGGGGCGCGACGACCTGATCATCCCCTGCTCCGCCCCGATCATCGACCGCCGCGAGGTCACATCGTCCAACGGCGAGACCGAAAGCCGCTATGTCATCGCCTCGCGCCTGTCCGTTGCCGGCCAGGACTGGGATATCGAGATCACGCTGACCGACCGTGGCACCATGACCAACCGGATGTTGCTGGGGCGTCAGGCGCTCAGGGACCATTTGAACATCCTGCCCAGCGAACGCTTCCAGCAGCCGGAGCTGGACTACGACGTCTACCACACGTCCCGGATGCGCAAGATTGCGCCCAACCGCGCCCTGCGCATCGCCGTTCTCAGCCGGGAAAACAATTACTCCACCCGCCGCCTTGTCGAAGAGGGCGAGGCGCGTGGTCACGCGGTCGAAGTGATCGACACGACCCGCTGTTACATGGCGATCAACGCGATGGCGCCGGAAGTCTATTACGACGGCAAACGGCTGCCGCGCTACGACGCCGTCATTCCCAGGATCGGCGCCTCGATCACGCCCTACGGCACCGCCATCGTGCGCCAGTTCGAATCCATTGGCACCTATGTCGTCAATGGCAGCAGCGGCATCACCTCCAGCCGCGACAAGCTCCATGCACATCAAATCCTGGCGCGGCACGGCATCGGCATGCCGCCCACGGCCTTTGCCAACTCGCCGAAAGACACCTCCAATCTGATCGGTCTTGTCGGCACCGCGCCATTGATCGTCAAACTTCTGGAATCCACGCAAGGAAAGGGCGTCGTGATGGCCGAAACCAAGAAAGCCGCCGAATCGGTGATCGACGCGTTTCGCGGGCTCAAGGCCAACTTTCTCGTGCAGGATTTCGTCAAGGAAGCGGCCGGCGAAGACATCCGCTGTCTCGTCGTCAGCGGCAAGGTGGTGGCCGCGATGAAACGCACCGGGTCCGATGGCGATTTCCGCTCCAACCTGCATCGCGGCGGCAGCGCCACAAAGGTCCGCATCAGCAAGCAAGAGCGCGACGCCGCTGTCCGCTCCGCGCGCGTATTCGGTCTTGGGCTGGCCGGTGTCGATCTGCTGCGCTCCAATTCCGGACCCAAGGTGCTCGAAGTCAACTCTTCACCCGGCCTTGAGGGGATCGAAACCGCCAGCGGCAAGAACATCGCCGGGCTGCTCTATGACGGGATCGAGGAAAAGGTCCGCCCGGCCCCCGTGCCGCGCCGCAAATCGGCCCGCAAATCTTCCTGAAACAGACCCGCGCGACATCGCCCCCCTTTACCGCTGGGGCGGCATTCCCTATATCTTTCATCAGGAACGGACGGGAAGGACCGACATGAACGATGCCAGCCCAAAAATCGAAGGCGCGCCGCTGATTGCCCCCTCAAGCACCGATCATCCGCTGTATGATCAGGTGGTGGATGCGTGCCGCGCCGTCTACGATCCGGAGATCCCCGTCAACATCTACGACCTCGGCCTCATCTACACGATCGAGATCAGCCCCGAGAACGAGGTCAGCGTGATCATGACCCTCACCGCCCCCGGATGCCCCGTGGCGGGCGAAATGCCCGGTTGGGTGGCCGAGGCGATCGAACCGCTGCCCGGCGTCAAGCAGGTCGATGTTGATCTCACCTGGGAGCCGCCCTGGGGCATGGACATGATGTCCGACGAGGCCCGGCTCGAACTGGGCTTCATGTAAGCCATGACGGGCGGGGACAGGCATATCGCGCTTGTCCCGGCGCATCCGGGCAATTCCCGGATGCACCACCCGCATGATGCCATGCTCAGCATCCACGCCGAAGACCTCGGCGCGTGGACGTGCTGCGCCTTGGCAAAGCCCGACCGAAACCCAACGCTCCGCGTGCAAGACCCAAAGGACAGACCCCATGTTCGGCATCCCCGGCAAGCAAGCAGTCACCCTGACCCCCAAAGCGGTTGCGCAGGTGCGCAAACTAATGGCGTCGAAAGGTCATGCAGGCCTGCGCATCGGCGTCAAGAAAGGCGGCTGTGCGGGAATGGAATATACCATGGATTACGTTGACGCGGCCGACCCGAATGACGAGGTGGTGGATCAGGATGGCGCCACGGTGATGATCGCGCCGATGGCGCAGATGTTCCTGTTCGGCACCGAAATCGACTATCAGACCTCGCTGCTGGAATCCGGTTTCCAGTTCAACAACCCCAATGTTACCGATGCGTGCGGCTGCGGTGAATCCATCAAGTTCAAGGATGTCGAAGAGCTTGAGACCGAACACGCCAACGGCGCACCGAACCTCAAGGCATAGGGTCGGTCAAGATGTCGGGCGGCGGCGACGCGTCACCTTGTGCCTTGCAGATGCACATAGGTTTCGGAAAACCGGCGCGCCAAGTGATCGCCCGCCCGTATCACCTCTTCGGACCCCAAGGGCGCGACATTCGTTTCGACGTTGGGGTTGAAGAACAAAGGTACCGAGATCCGCTCGTCCGGCCCGCCTCTGACACGATGTGGTGTCGCCACCACGCGGCCCTCGGTCCACATCTCGAGCATTTCACCGAAATTGATGATGAACTCCCCCGGCGGAGCCTCTAGCGCAAGCCAGACCTCATGCCCGCGCGGCTGCACCTCCAGCCCCGGTTGGCCGTCCGTGGCCAGAAGCGTCAAACAGCCGTAATCGGTATGCGCGGCAATACCGTAATCCTTCTCTCCGGCCCAATCCGGACGCGGCGGGTAATAATTGCCGCGCAACAAGGCCATCGGGCAATCGAACTTGTCGTCGAAGAAATCCGCATCCGCCCCGATCGACAAGGCGATGCCGCGCAGGATGCCACGCGCCGCCTCCAGCGCATCCGTATAATAGGCGCGGATCACGGCGTCGAACCCGGCGGGCCGGTCCGGCCAATGGTTCGGCGCATACACCGGCAGCGCCGCGCGGAAATCACCGTCGGGCACGGGATAGCCGCAATCGAAGACTTCCTTGTAGTCCGGGTTCGACCCGGGATCGACCTGCTCGGATTTCGGCGCGCCCCAGCCCCGGTTCGCCCCGGTGCGCGCCATGTTCACCTGATCCTTGATCTCGACCGGCAAGGCAAAGAACGCGCGATAGGCCGCCAGAACAAAGCGCATGCGGGTTGGCGAAAAAACGGTATTGTGAACCGTGGCAAAGCCCACATCCTCTGCGGCCCGTCGCATCTGCGCCAAGCTTTCGGCATCGCCTGCCGCAAGCGCCGCCGCATCCAGTCTTGGGATCATTCCGTATCCTTCCCGCCTGATGCCCGTCTTCTTGTCATTCCCCGCGCCGCCGTGCAACGGCCCTTGACCTCGGCCCATGGCCCGCGATGATGCGCGCAACTCGACCAACAGACACAGGATGATCGCCATGCGCCGCAAACTCGCCGCCGGAAACTGGAAGATGAACGGAAGCCCCGCCGCGCTGACCGACCTTGACGCGCTTGCAGATGCCGCAACCGGTGATACCGAAGTTCTGGTCTGCCCGCCCGCGACGCTGATCGCGCAGGCCAGGGCGCGATGCGGCGCCATTGCCATCGGCGGGCAGGATTGCCACAGCGCCACATCCGGCGCGCATACCGGCGATCTCTCTGCCGCCATGCTGCGCGACGCGGGGGCGACCCATGTCATCCTCGGCCATTCCGAACGTCGCGCCGACCACGGCGAAACCGATGCGCTGGTCGCCGCCAAGACGGTCGCGGCCTGGGACGCCGGGCTGACAGCCATCGTCTGTGTCGGCGAAACGCTGGACGATCGCGACGCGGGCAAAACGCTCGACGTGATCGGCGCCCAACTGGCCCACTCGCTGCCCGACGGGGCAACAGACGCCAACACGGTGATTGCCTATGAGCCGGTCTGGGCCATCGGCACCGGCAAGGTTCCGACCTCTGCGCAGATCGCCGAGGTCCACAGCTTCCTGCGCGCCGCCCTTGTTCAGCGTCTCGGCAATGAAACGGCCAGCGCGATCCGCCTGCTCTATGGCGGCAGTGTCAAGCCCACCAATGCCGCCGAGATCTTCGGCGTCACCGATGTCGACGGGGCCCTGGTGGGTGGCGCAAGTCTCACGGCGGATGATTTCACCCCGATTATCACCGCGCTCAACATGGCGTGACAAACCCACCGGGACGCGACGCAAAGCCGGGTCAAAGACCGGGCCCGCGTCCCGGCTTCTTCTCTTTGGCAAATATGCACGCGAAACATCGCCACGCGCGCATCACGGATCGGGCAGTATCACGTCAACGCTGCCCGAAAACGAGCGCGCGGAAGCGCACATCGTGATTGCGCCTACAAGGGCAGCGCCGTGGTCGATTTGATTTCTTCCATCGACAGCAGCGCCGTCACGTTGTGGACCCGCACCTCGGCGATCAGCGCCTGGTAGAACGCGTCATAGGCGCGGGCGTTCTTCACACGGACCTTCAGGATATAGTCGATATCCCCCGCCAACCGGTGTGCTTCCTGCACTTCGGGGCGGTCCTGCAAGGCCTTCAGAAAGGTTCGTTGCCAGTCTGCCTCATGTTCGCTGGTGCGGATCAGGACGAAGAAACAAGCCTCGAACCCCAGCGCATCGGCATCGAGCCGCACGGTCTGCGGCCCCACGATGCCGGCCTCGCGCATCTTGCGAATCCGATTCCAGACAGGGGTCTTCGAGGACCCCACCTTGCGCGCGATATCGTCCAGCGATTGCGCCGCGTCGGTTTGCAGTTCAATCAGGATTTTCCGATCCGTGTCGTCCAGTTTCATCGCTGTTCCAAATCTTGTCCAATCCACGGATCACCTGTCCGCGCACCCGCAGTATGTAGAACATCTGTCCTTAATTTTGCAAGGCACTGGCCCCTTTAAAGAACGTCGTTCTATATTCGTGACAAGAAACGCGCTCAGAAGGGGGTTCCCATGTCACATATTTCACGCCAGAGCCAGGCTCGTCCGGTGCTGTTCGTCGGGGCCGGCCCGGGCGATCCGGACCTGCTGACACTGAAGGCCTTGAAGGCGTTGCAAGCGGCCGATGTGGTGATCCACGACCGCCTTGTCAGCGCCGGCGTGCTTGCACGGATCGGCACCGGGACACGCCTGCGCAACGCTGGCAAGGAGGGGTTCGGCCCGTCCCTGGACCAGGAAACCATCAACAGGCTTATCGTCCAGGAGGCGCAAAGCGGCGCGCGGGTGGTCCGGCTCAAATCCGGCGATTCCACTGTCTTCGGACGGCTCGACGAGGAGCTGGATGCTGTCGCGGCGGCGGGTCTGGAGTTCGATATCCTGCCCGGGCTTACCTCCGCGTCGGCGGCGGTTGCGGCGCTCGGGCAATCTCTCACCAAACGCGGGCGCAACGCGGCTGTGCGCCTTGTCACCGGGCACGACATGAAAGGCTATGCCGATCAGGATTGGCATACGCTGGCCAGTGCCGGAGAAGTTGCGGCGATTTACATGGGCAAGAAGGCTGCGCGCTTCATCCAGGGCCGTTTGCTGATGCATGGAGCCGCCCCCGGCACGCCCGTCACGATCGTCGAGAACGCGTCGCGCAGCGATCAAAGGATCGTCCCCGCAACCCTGTCAAACCTGCCAAACGCGCTGGCGGAGGCTGATATCACGGGCCCTGCCCTGCTCATGCTGGGTCTTGCCCCGCGCGACACCGCCGTCATGGACTTGCCGCACGCTCGGGAGATGATCTGATGGCCGCGATCTTCACGCCAAAAGTGGTCACCGCCAATGCGCTTCTGGAAGGCGATGTGGTCTACCTGACCGACGCCGACACGTGGTCGCGCGACCTCGAACAGGCCGAGGTGCTGACCGATGAAGCCGATGCGCAAATCCGCCTGATCGAGGCCAGCGCCCGCGTCGACGAGGTGGTGGGCGTCTACCTGGCCGAGGTGACCCCGGGCTCGACCGGCCCGGAGCCTGCGCATTTCCGCGAGGCCTTCCGCGCGACAGGCCCCTCTAACTATTCCCACGGCAAACAGTCCGAGGCTCTTTGATGTACCGCTATACCGATTTCGACGCCGCTTTCGTGGCCACACGCAATGCCCAGTTCCGCGCACAGGTGGAACGCCGCATCGACGGCAGCCTGACGGAGGACGAATTCAAACCGCTGCGCCTGATGAACGGGCTCTACCTGCAACTGCATGCCTACATGCTGCGCGTGGCGATCCCCTATGGCACGCTCAACAGCGCCCAGTTGCGGCAGCTGGCCTATATTGCCGAGCGTTGGGACAAGGGCTATGGCCACTTTACCACCCGCCAGAACATCCAGTTCAACTGGCCCAAGCTGCGCGATGTGCCCGACATGCTCGACGCGCTGGCCGAGGTGCAGATGCACGCCATCCAGACCTCCGGCAACACCATCCGGAACGTGACCGCCGACCATTTCGCCGGTGCCGCCGCAGACGAGATCGCCGATCCGCGCCCGGTGGCCGAGCTGATCCGCCAATGGTCGACAGATCACCCGGAGTTCCAGTTCCTGCCGCGCAAGTTCAAGATCGCCGTCACCGGAAGCCCCAATGACCGCGCCGTGACAAAGGCGCATGACATCGGTCTGCGCATGATCCGCAACGATGCAGGCAAGCCTGGATTCGAGGTCATCGTCGGCGGGGGCCTTGGACGCACCCCGGTGATCGGCAAAATCGTGCGCGACTTCCTGCCCGAGGCCGATCTGCTGCCCTATCTCGAAGCGGTGGTCAGCGTCTGGAACCTGCTGGGGCGTCGCGACAACAAGTACAAGAGCCGTATCAAGATCACCGTGCACGAGCACGGCATCGACGACATCCGCGCGCGGGTCGAAGACCGGTTCGCGCTTTTGCGCCCGGCTTTCAGCGGCGTTGACCAGCAGCTTTTCGCGCAGATCAAATCCGATTTCGCGCCGCCCGCGTTCGAGGACCGCGACACCGCGCCCTTCGATCAGGCCTATGAACAGGATTCGGTCTTCCGCTCCTGGGCCGACACGAACCTTAGCGACCACCGCGCGCCGGGCCACGCCATCGCACAGATCAGCCTCAAGGCGCATGGCGCGACACCGGGCGATGCCAGTGCCGACCAGATGCGCGTGATGGCCGATCTGGCGGCGCGGTATGGCCATGACGAATTGCGCATCAGCCACGAACAGAACATCGTGCTTCCGCATGTGCACAAGGCCGACCTGCCCGCGATCCACGCAGCGCTGAAGGAGGCCGGGCTGGCCACCGCCAATATCGGCAGGATCAGCGACATCATCGCCTGCCCCGGCATGGATTACTGCGCATTGGCCACCGCCCGGTCGATCCCGATCGCGCAGGAGATCGCCACGCGGTTCGATCAACTCAAGCTGGAGCACGAGGTGGGCGACCTCAAGATCAAGATCTCGGGCTGCATCAACGCCTGCGGCCATCACCATGTCGGCCACATCGGCGTCCTCGGATTGGACCGCGCCGGGGTGGAGAGCTACCAGATCACGCTGGGCGGGGATCACACCGAGAATGCCGCCATCGGTCAGCGCACCGGGCCGGGATTTGCGGCAGACGAGATTGTGCCCGCCATCGAACGGATCGTGGACACCTACCTGTCGGAACGCCTGAGCGCCGATGAGGCGTTCATCGACACCTTCGCCCGCGTCGGCATGACCCCGTTCAAGACCGCGCTTTACGGCGAGAACGACAAACGCGCAAAGGCTGCCTGATGCTGCACCCGTCACATATCAGCGAAGACCGCGCGCCCGCGATTGACGCGCACTTGGCCGCGAAGGACCGCGTTGCAGCGCTGAACGCGCGCTACCGCCATTTCGGAACGTCCTCCCTGCTGGAGGCCGTCCTGTCGCGCGGTCTCTTTGACCGGATCGCCATGGTGTCCAGTTTCGGCGCGGAATCCGCCGTGCTCTTGCACCTGATCACCCAGATCGACCGCGACCTGCCCGTGCTCTTCATCGACACGGCGCTCTTGTTCGAGGAAACGCTGACCTACCAGCAAGACCTCGCAGAGCATCTTGGCCTGACCAATGTACAGGTGATCCGCGCCACGGACCGCACGGTTGAGGCGGTCGATCCGTACGGTGCCCTGCGCTTCAGCAATCCAGATGCCTGCTGCGACTTGCGCAAGGCGCAGCCGCTGGAAAGCGCGCTCAATGGCTATGACGCCTGGATCACCGGGCGCAAACGCCATCAGGCGCGGACGCGGCTGGACCTGGGTTATTTCAACCTCGACGAGGGCAGCGCCCGGATCAAGATCAACCCGCTGATCGATTGGACGGCAGCGCGCCTCGAGGCACATCTCGCCACGCATGCTCTGCCCCGGCACCCGCTGGTAGCCAAGGGCTACCCGTCCATCGGCTGCGCCCCCTGCACCACCCGCGTGGCCAAAGGCGAAGACCCCCGCGCCGGACGCTGGCGCGGCTTGGGCAAGACCGAATGCGGCCTGCACACACCCAGAGGAGACGCGACATGACCGTTCTCATCAATGACACCGGCTTCCTGACCACCGATCCGACCCGCTGGATCGACCCCGAAGCGCGCATCGACCTGCCACCGGATACCGATCCGGCGCGGCTCAGATGCCTGCTCATCGGCAAGGAACTGGTGCGCATCGCCTTTCCCGGCTTTGCCGACGGGCGCGGCTTTACCCTGGCCCGGATGATCCGGCAGCAGGGTTACAAGGGCTGGCTGCGCGCGCATGGCCACGTGATCGCGGATCAATACGCGATGATCCGGCGGTCGGGCTTTGACGATGTGGAAATCGACGACGACCTTGCCGCCCGCCAGCCCGAGGAGCAATGGCTGTCCCGTGCCGACTGGCAGGCGCATGATTATCAATCGCGCCTGCGCGGCCGCGCTGCGTGACGCGTCACTCGCAACAATGAAGACCCCACCCTGTCGCTGCGGCCACGGGCGGGTTTCATCTGATGTAAATCAAAGATAGATATGAAAAACCGGTTAAGAAAACCGGGATGGACACCATGACAGAGTTGACACCCGTGACAGACGCCACCGCCGCCAAAGCGCCCGCCGCCAAGACCCTCGCCGTTCCAGACGCCCAGACCGTCACATCGGTCACCCACTGGACCGACAAGCTGTTTTCCTTCCGGGTGACACGACCAGCATCCTTGCGGTTCCGGTCTGGCGAATTCGTGATGATCGGGCTGATGCAGACCGACCCCAAGACCGGCAAGGAAAAGCCGCTCCTGCGCGCCTATTCCATCGCATCGCCATCCTGGGACGAGGAACTGGAATTCTACTCGATCAAGGTGCAGGATGGCCCATTGACCAGCCGCTTGCAGCATATCGAACCCGGCGATCAGATCATCCTGCGGCCCAAACCCGTGGGCACGCTGGTGCATGACGCGCTGCTGCCGGGCAAACGGCTCTGGCTCTTTGCGACCGGAACGGGCATCGCGCCCTTTGCCTCGCTCCTGCGCGACCCGCAGACCTTTGAGGATTACGAGGAGGTCATTCTCACCCATACCTGCCGCGAAGTCGGAGAGCTTCAATACGGCAAGGAATTGATCGCCGATATCCGAAGCGACGAAATGCTGGCCGAACTGATGGGAGACGGCTTTCACAAAAAGCTGCGCTATTACCCGACGACCACGCGCGAAGACAGCGCCAAGATGGGCCGAATCACTGATCTGATGCGGTCGGGTGACGTGTTCGCCGATCTGGATGTGCCAGAACCCAACCCGGAAAATGACCGCGCGATGGTCTGTGGCAACCTTGCCTTCAACCTTGAAATCAAGGACATGCTGGAAGCATACGGGTTGGAAGAAGGCGCGAATTCGGACCCCAAGCAATACGTGGTCGAAAAGGCGTTCCTGGATTAGACTTGACCGCCGAAGAGACGCGTCATGCGGTGCCGAAACCGCCTGAAACACCTGCCTGTCAACGCCCGGGGCCTAAAAAAACCGCGCGAGAAACACTCCACGCGCGGTCCATCGTACTGATATCGTGTCAGACCTTGGGGCATGTCGCACAAAAGCGGCACCCGCTTTTGTGCGTCCCGGACGTGGCTGATCAAAAAGTCAGACTGCGTCGCCTGGCAAAGTGACCGCGATACGCCCTAGAATCCCAGTTGGCCGCGCAGTGTCTTCAACAGCCCTTCAAGCTGTTGCGGGCTGTCGCGCATCTGTTCAAGAGCGGTCTTGGTGGTGGACTTGATGACCGGCGACAAGTCGGAATTTTCGACGTATTCGACAACGCGGTCATAGTCGAAGCCATCGACACTGAGCGCCTGCTCCATGTTGCCCGCCGCGTCACCCGCCGTGTCGGCTGTCGCCTCCGCAGCCTCTTCGGTGGCGTCAGCTGCGGTATCGGCGGCGGTATCCGCGTCGCTGGCCACGTCTTCTGCCGCCTCTGTCGCCGTGTCGGCGGCGCCTTCGGCAGCATCCGCAGCTTCATCCGCCGTTTCGGCCGTTGCGTCACCGGCTTCGCCTGCGGCGTCAGCGGCGGCATCGGCTGTTTCTTCGGTTGCCTCGACACCATCGGCCGCAGCGTCACCGGCCGCGTCGACAGCGCCCTCTGCCGCCTCTTCGGTTGCGGTTGCGGCGTCGGACACGGCCTCGCCCGCAGCGTCGGCCGCGTCATTTGCGGTCTCGGCAGTGGTGTCCGCCGCGTCAGTCGCCATGTCGGACGCGGCCTCTGTCGCCTCGTCTACCGCATTTGTCACCGACTCGACCGCGTCATTCACGGCATTGCCGGCGTCCTCCAGAACATCTCCCGCGGCGTCTGTTGCGGCATTCGCGGCCTCGGACACATCTTCGCCCACGCCTTCTGCTGCGCCGGTCGCCTCGTCGATGGCGCCTTCAACGGCCTCTGTCACCTCGTCGACAGCACCGGACACCGTGTTCTGGGCGGAGTCCGCAGCCTCCGACACGGTATCAGCGGCGGCATCGGTCGTCGTCTTTCCCGTCTCTGCCGCGACAGACTCGGTCTCTTCGACCGCGTCAGAGCCGGATTGCACGATCTCGGGTGTGTCCCCGGACTGGGTAAACAGCCAGATGCCTATCCCGACGGCCGCGACCACGGCCAGAATGATTACGTTTTTCATTGTTTGCGGACCTTTTACGTTACGAATTATGCGCCCCACATCAGATCGATGCGGCAGCTTTGCCTGCATGTGCGCGCGACCGATTGCGACATCAAGGGGAAAGACCGCCCTATCCGCCCATTCTCGCCGAAAAGCGGCTTGAAAGGTCTTGGGCAGCCGTTTACTTTACATGCTTGATTTGCAGTGCATCAAAGGAGCAATACCATAGCCCGAAGACCTCATAACGCGCCCCCTACGCGCGACACCGGCCCCCGCGTGAACGACCGCATCAGGTCCGCTGAAATTCGCCTGATCGGGGCCGATGGTGAAAATGTCGGTGTCGTCACTCCCGAACGCGGGATGCAACTGGCCGAACAAGCCGGGCTTGATCTGGTCGAGATTTCGCCGAACGCCAATCCGCCGGTCGTCAAGATCATGGATTTCGGCAAGTACAAGTACGAACAGCAAAAACGCGAATCAGAAGCGCGCAGGAAGCAGAAAGTCATCGAGGTGAAGGAGGTCAAATTTCGACCCAACACCGACACGCATGACTATGAAGTGAAAATGCGCAACGTCTACAAGTTTCTGGAAAACGGTGACAAGGTGAAGGTCACCCTGCGATTCCGTGGGCGCGAAATGGCGCACCAGAACCTAGGCCGAGAGCTGCTTGAACGTGTCGCGGCCGACACCAAGGAGTATGGCAAGGTCGAAAACATGCCCAAGATGGAAGGTCGCCAGATGATCATGATCATCGGGCCATTGCAGCGCTGACGCTGTCCGGGACGGTATGACACGACGCGAAAGCGGCCCTCGGGTCGCTTTCTTTTTTTCGGGGCGTCCGGTCGGTTCCGGCCCCTGTCAGCTCTCGCGCGGCTTCGGGCGGCTTGGTGGCTCCTTGAGCAACCCGCCCACGCCCATGCCCATGATATCCGCCGGGACCACCGGTACATCGCACAGCATGCGTTCAAGCACCCAATCCGCGCCATTCAGCGCCGGAGACCGCGCGCACCCGGGCAGCCCGATCACCGGCACGGATCCGAGATGCCCCCAAAACAGAAGGTTGCCGGGGTCCACGGGCATTCCGTAGTGCACCACCGTGCCGCCTGCGGCGCGCAGCGCCTCGGGTGCTACATCATGAAGATCAGAGGTCGCCGATCCGGTCAGCACACAGATCAGGTCTGTTTGCGCGCAGGCATCGCGCAGCGCATCACACAGGGCCTGCACGCTGTGCGGCACCACCGCGCCCTCTCCCATGGTCACCCCCATCCGGTCGAAACGCGCGGCCATCGCGCGCTGGCCCTTGGGACCAACCGGCTGCTGGTTCACGCTGGTCTGGATCAAGGTCGCCCGGCGGCGCGAAACCGGGCGCAGCCCAAGCGCGGTCTGCCCGGCGGCGCAGGCCGCCTCCAGCGCGTCGCCCGGCGCGGCATAAGAGATGATCTTGACCGTCGCCACCATGCCGCGCGCCGCCACGCGCTGCCATTCCGGCACGGTGGCGACCGTGATCATCGGATGCACCGCATTCACCGCGTTGATCCTGTCGGCGTCGATCGCAACCACGCCGTTCGCCTTTGCGTGGATGTTGACGCGCCCGGTGCTGGCGCGCGCCACACGCAGATGCACCGCCTCCGGATCCGGCACCAGCGCCTGCGCCAGGCGCTCGGCGGCGCGGTCCTCGTGCACATCCCCCGCGGCGAGCTGCGCGACCGTCACCTCGGTGATGCCTGCGGATGACAACCTCTTGAGGGCGCCGGCGTCCAGGGTGACACCTTTGCGCAACCGGCCGTCGGCCAGTTGAACCGAATGCGCAAGGATGCCGCCTTCGGCCTGCGCCAGGGGGACCGTGCCGAACTTCATGCGCCGCGCCGCAGCACGCGGGTCATCTCGGCCAGGATCGACACGGCGATCTCGGCCGGACCCGCGGCACCGATATCAAGGCCCACCGGCCCATGGATGCGTGCAATCTGCGCATCGGTGAACCCCGCCTGCGTCAGCCGGTCCACCCGTTTCGCGTGCGTTCGGGTCGATCCCAGCGCGCCGATGTAAAAGCAATCCGCGCGCAAAGCCTGCTCGAGCGCCGGATCGTCAAGCTTGGGATCATGGGTCAACAGGACCAGCGCGGTGCGCCTGTCGAGCCCGAGCTGCGCCACGGCCTCGTCCGGCCAGTCATTCAGGATGGTCTCGCCGGGAAAGCGGCCCTCCGAGCCGAACGCGTCTCGCGGGTCGATCAGCGTCGGATCATATCCCGCGATACGCGCCATCGGCACCAAGGCCTGGGCGATATGCACGGCCCCCACCACGATCAGGCGCAGGGGCGGGTTGTGTATGGCCACGAAAGTCCGGCTGTCCGCGACAAAGCCGGACCGATCCATGCGGAACGCCTGGTCGTGACCGTCGCGCTCCACCCGACGCCTGCCACTGTCCAGATCAACGACATAGGCAGCGGGAACGCGGTTGGCGCGCAGGTTCACCAGTTGTTCGAGACACTCCTCCGGCATTACCCGGCCCACCGGTTCGACCAGCACACGAATGGTCCCGCCACAGGCCAGGCCAACGGCAAAGGCGTCCTGATCGCTGACCCCGAATTCCAGCTCGCGCGCGGTACCGTCCTCCAGCGCCTCCAGCGCCTCGACAACCACCGCGCCTTCGACGCAGCCGCCCGAGACCGAGCCTTCGATCTCGCCCGCGCCGGAAATCGCAAGCTGCGACCCGATGCGGCGCGGTGCGCTGCCCCATGTCTGGATCACGGTGGCCAGAACCGCGCCCTTGCCGGCGCGGTGCCAGTCAAGCGCCGTCTCGGGGCATATGTCGAAGCGATCCATGGCGACTCTCCTCCTGGTGCGGGCTTCGCGTCATGTCTATCATGCCATGCTGTCCTGTCGCCCCCTGCATTGGTGGCAGGGTCAGCCAGCGGGTTGGGTCACGTCGTGGCCATAAAGCCAGTCGAAGCGGCGCAGCATCTGGCCGGGAGCCACCCGGCTGACAAGGCCAAGCGCAGTATGCGCGGCAAATCGGAACGGCCCCGGTGACAGGTGGTAATTCCGCGCATTGCGGCTGGCCGCATCGATCACCCGCACGACACGGTCGCGGCGGCGGGACTGGTAGCTGGCAAGCCCTGTGGACAGATCCGCAGATCCGGACAGGGCGTCCGCCAGAGCCCACGCGTCCTCCAGCGCCATGTTGGCACCCTGCGCCAGGAACGGCAACGTCGGATGTGCCGCATCCCCCAAGAGCGCGGCGCCGTCCCGGTGCCAGGTCCGGGCGACGGGATGCCGGAACAGCCCCCAGAGCCCTGCGGTCTCGACACCAGACAGCATCTGCTGCACCTCTGGACCGAAACCGGAAAAGGCCTGTCGCAGGTTTTCGGGGTCATCCCTTTGCGACCAGCCCTCGGCCGTCCAGGTGTCGCGCTCTTCAACGGCGACAAGATTGAGGAAATCGCCGCCTCGGAGCGGATAGGTCACCATGTGCCGGCCCGGCCCCATGTGAACCCGCGCCTGGGCCGGGTGATCCATCGTGTTGGGCACGATCGCCCGCCACGCGACCTGCCTGGTAAAGAACGGTTTTTCGGTCTTGCTCAGGACCGGGCGCAGCACCGAATGCAGCCCGTCCGCCCCGATCACGAGATCGGCGATCCGGCGATCACCGGTGGCAAGCGTGATCTGCGGCCGCGGGGCGGTCGACACCGACTGAACCTTTTGCAGCAGACGGATCTGCACCCCTTGGTCGCGCGCGGCCGTGGACAGAAGCCCGATCAGATCGGCGCGATGCACAAACAGGTAGCGTTGATCGGCGGCCAGCCCGGACAGGTCCAGCCGCGCCACCTCCTGTCCCGTGGCACCGTTGCGCAGCGACACCGCGCGCCCGGCGACCGAACAGTCTGCCAGCTTTTGGCCCAGGCCAAGCGCCTCGATCACACGCAGCCCGTTGGGGGACACCTGAAGGCCCGCACCGACTTCGGTGATGGCTTCGGCCTGTTCGAGAACGGTCACGGCCGCGCCGCGCTGGCGCAATGCAAGCGCCGCGGCCAGCCCGCCAATACCGCCGCCGACCACGGCGATATCAAAACTGCTCAGATCCAAGGGGGCCTCCCAAAAGAAAACGCGCCAAAGCACAGGCCCCGGCGCGCGCATCCATTCCCCTGCCGCGCGTATCAGTCGTCGCGATGCACTTTCTCGCGCCGCTCGTGCCGCTCCTGCGCCTCAAGGCTGAGCGTCGTGGTTGGACGCGCCACCAGCCGCTTGAGTGAAATCGGTTCCCCAGTGGCCTGGCAATATCCGAACTCTCCCTCGTCGATTCGGCGCAGTGCAGCGTCGATCTTGGCCACCAGCTTGCGCTGGCGATCGCGAATCCGCAACTCCAGCGCGCGATCCGTTTCCTCGGAGGCCCGGTCGGCCACGTCCGGGATGTTGCGGGTCCCGTCCTGCAGCCCCGCGATGGTGGATTTGCTGTCACTGAGAAGCTCATCGCGCTGTTCGAGCAGTTCGCGGCGAAACCATTCGACTTGCCGCGCGTTCATGAAGGGCTCGTCCTCGGCAGGTCGATAATCATCGGGCAGGAAGGTTTCTGCTTTCATCTCGGTTCCCTTGTCTAGGCCAACATCGGACATGGAAATTCTTTCAGACATCTGGCACCTCTGTGCGCAGGGCTTAACGGAAGGCCCAAGGCTTGTCACTACCGAATAGCGGCACGAACCGGCGACGGTCCAGGCCCGGGACACAGACGCAAAAAGGCACGATGGCTATGAAATTCGAAGGCACCGAAAGCTATGTCGCGACGGATGATCTGACCATCGCGGTCAACGCTGCCGTTACGCTGGAACGACCGCTTCTGGTCAAGGGGGAACCGGGCACGGGCAAGACCGAGCTGGCACGCCAGGTGGCCCGGGGGCTGGGTCTGCGGATGATCGAGTGGAACATCAAATCGACCACCAAGGCGCAGCAGGGACTCTATGAATACGACGCGGTCAGCCGATTGCGCGACAGCCAACTGGGCGATGCGCGCGTGAACGACGTGCGCAACTACATCCGCAAGGGCAAGCTGTGGCAGGCCTTCGAGGCGGATGAGAAAGTTGTTCTGCTGATCGACGAGGTCGACAAGGCGGATATCGAGTTTCCAAACGACCTGCTGCAAGAGCTCGACAGGATGGAGTTCCATGTCTACGAGACCGGCGAGACCGTGACGGCCCGGCATCGCCCCATTGTCATCATCACGTCGAACAACGAAAAGGAGCTGCCAGACGCGTTCCTGCGGCGCTGCTTTTTCCATTACATTCGCTTTCCCGACCCCGAGACGCTGCGCCGGATCGTCGACGTGCACCATCCCGGGCTGAAAGAGGCGCTGCTGACCACGGCGTTGACGCGATTCTACGAAGTCCGCGAACAGCCGGGTCTGAAGAAAAAACCGTCCACATCAGAAGTGCTCGATTGGCTCAAGCTCCTGCTGGCAGAGGACATGACGGCAGAAGACCTCAAGCGTGACGGGGCCGCTGCCCCGCCGAAACTGCACGGGGCGCTTTTGAAGAACGAACAGGATGTGCATCTTTTCGAACGGCTGGCCTTCATGGCCCGGCGCGACGGGCGATAAGGGCGGAGGGCAGATGCGCCACCGCATCTGCACGTTTCCAGTGACCGAAACGATTGGGGGGCCAGCCCCCCCAACCCCCCCCGGGATATTTGCAAACCAGAGAAGCCCGGGACGCGCCTACTTCAGGGGGCCGGTCTGGAACAGCTGGATTTTCAGGCCGCCATGCGGGATCGGCGCGCTGACATTGCGGAAGTGCAGCCCGGTGGCGCGGGCCAGCCCCTTGTCGGAGGTGACGATGCCGACGCGCCAGCCCTTGAACCGCGCCGTCATCACCGCGCCAAAGCTGCCGTAAAGCGCAAAGAGCAACTTGCGATTGCCGATCCGCGCGCCGTAGGGCGGGTTCACGATGACAAGCCCCGGCGGACCATCGGGCGGCGCAAGATCGGCGATGGCCTGATGCGTGAAGCGCGTGCTCTCCGCAACGCCGGCACGCTCCGCGTTTTGCACCGCGTTCGAGATCGCACCGGCGTCGCGATCGAAGCCGTGGAAGGTCAAAGCGGTCCGGTTCGGGGCCAGGGTGTCGCTGCGAAGCTGCCCCCACGCACCCGCATCGAAACACGCCAGATTTTCGAACGCGAAAGACCGGTCCCGGCCCGGTGCGAGGCCCCTCGCGATTTCGGCGGCCTCGATCACGAAACTGCCCGAACCGCACATCGGGTCGACCACCGGTTCAGTGCCGTCATAGCGGCAGGCGCGCAGGAACAGCGCGGCCAGCGTCTCTCGCATCGGGGCTTTTCCGATGGATTGTTTGTGGCCGCGCTTGTGCAAAGCATCGCCGGACGTATCGAGGCTGATATCGCAGAGATCGTCTTCGATCCTGACGCGGACCACCAGCGCGGCCTTGTCCACGGGCGGCTGCCCCAGCGCATCTGCAATGGCATTGCACACGCGTTCGGTGGCGGCGCCCGCGTGGTAGATGCGCGATTTGCGGCAGGTCGCCTCGACCCGGTAGGGAATGTCGGCCCGCAGCAGGCTGGCCCAGTCGACCTTGCGGGCCCGCTTGTCGAGCTGCGCCAGGTGCATCGCACGGAACCGCGCGACCCGGGCCAAAACCCGACCGGCCCCGCGCAGCACAAGATTGGCGCGCCAGACCTCGGGCCAGCCGCCATCGCAGATCACCCCACCCGGCACGACGCGCGGGTTGGCAAAGCCCCGCGCCGCAACCTCGTCGCGCAGCAGCGGTTCCAGACCCGGAGGACCGGAGAGGAAAATCTCGATCGGGGCGTTCGGAGGCGGTGCAGTCATTCCAGCGCTTTATCCGGATTTCCCCCGGTCGGGTAGCCCATGACGATCACAGCTGATCATTTGCGCCAGGGGGGCTACGGGGTCTTCGAAGACAGGCCCGACCCTGGGTCTGTTGCGTCTTTGCACATCCCAAGCGCCTGTTTTCACCGCGTTTCATCGCCGATCGGAGCCAGCCGCGGACATTCTGCCCAGGAGTGATTCGCGGCCTCTGGCCAAAAAACACCGTTTCGCCCTAAGCTGTTCCCAAACGGGACAAAAAAACCGCGAATCATGACGTATTCGCAATGAGCAGGCAGGCTTCAGACATGTCCGACACATCCTTTGACGCGCGCGCCCCGCGTGCGGATGGCCATCATGCGTGGTCCCCGCTTTGGCGCGACGACCGGGCGTTGCATGAAACCCCGGTTGCAGATGCGGTTGATCACCGCCCCTTCGCGCGGCAGCCGGGCCCCGATCCGCGAGCGTTCAATCATGCTGCGCGGCGGGTATCCGGTCGGATCACCACCCTGCCCCCGGACCAAAGGGGCTGACCGATGCGCCGATTGCTCGTGCCGCTATTCCTGCTCTTGGGGGCCTGCCTGCCGGTCACCCAGTCCGAAACCGCGAGCCGCGCCGCCTTCGAGGACAGCAGCCTGCCGCCGATGAAGGTGTTTTCCGTGCCGCGCCCGCAGCCTGTGCAAGCGTCCAACGCGGATCTGGTGCGCGATTTCATGGAACTGTCCATGGCGCTGGAATCAGGGCGCGCGCTGGACAGCTTCACCCGGTTCGAAGGTCCGATCACCGTGCGCCTGCTCGGCGACGTGCCCGCCTCCGTGCCCAGCGATCTGGACCAGCTGCTGCACCGTTTGCGCCGCGAGGCCGGGATCGACATCGGCATCACCACCTCGGCCACGGCAAGCATCACCATCAACGCGGTGACACGCGCGCAAATCCGGCGGTTTCTGCCCCAGGCCGCCTGTTTCGTGGTGCCGAATGTCTCGACCCTGTCGGATTACCGACGGGCGCGCCGGTCGAATCGTGTCAATTGGAGCAAGATCGACAGCCGCACGCGGCTCGCGATTTTCCTGCCCAACGACGCCAGCCCGCAAGAGGCGCGCGACTGCCTGCACGAGGAGCTGGCACAGGCCTTGGGGCCGCTCAACGATCTCTACCGCCTGCCGAATTCGGTGTTCAATGACGACAATGTCCACGCGATCCTCACCGGGCATGACATGCTGATCCTGCGCGCCTATTACGACCCGGCCTTGCGCAACGGATTGTCGCGCTCCGAGGTCATGGACCACATCCCTGAGATCTTCGCGCGTCTGAATCCGCAAGGCGAGTCCCTGCCCCCGCGCCGCCCGGCGCGGACGCCGCGCCCCTGGATCGAGGCGATCCAGACCGCGTTCGGCCCGGGCGCCTCGCCCGGCGCGCGGCGGGCGGCGGCCACCGACGCGCTCAGCATCGCATCCGCCATGGGGTGGCAGGATCACCGCCGCGGTTTCACGCATTACGCGATGGGCCGGATCTATCAGGGCAGTGATCCCGCGAAGGCGCGCAGCCAATTCCTGCTGGCAGACAAGTATTTTTCCCGCACACCCCAGGCCGAGCTGCATCGCGCCTTTGTCGCGTCGCAGCTGGCCGCCTTTGCCCTGACCGAAAACCGCCCGGACGAGGCGATCGCCCTGACCGGGATGTCCATCGATCTCGCGGCACGGCATGAAAACGCGGCCCTTCTTGCAACGCTGCTGATGCTGCGGGCCGAAGCCCTTGATCTGGGCGGTCGTGCCTCGGCCGGCACGGATGTGCGTCTGGACAGTCTGGGATGGGCACGATACGGCTTCGGCTCGGACTGGTCGGTGCGCGCCAAGCTGCGCGAGATCGGTGCACTTAACCCGTTGAACAGGGCCAGGGGCAACTTATGATCGTTATCACCTTCATCATCATAGGCGCCCTTGTGGGCACCCTGACCGCGCGCAAACGCAAGGGCAGCAAGGCGGACATGCTGCAATACGGGACGGTCTACGCCATTGCCTTCGGGCTGGGCGGGCTGATCCTGACAATCCTTATCGAAAAACTGGTATTCTGATCGCGCCGGCACGGCGGCAAGCCCCGGAAGAAAGTGACAGGGCCGCGCCGGTCCATGGCTGGTCAGACCGCTGTGCAATTGCTAGGTCCGGGGCATGTTTGGTCCCTTCTTCGAGACGTTGCGCACCACCGGCGTGCCGGTGTCCTTGCGCGAATACCTGAGCTTTCTGGACGCGATGCGCGCCGGCTTGGCCACCTATGACCCCGAAGCCTTCTATTACCTCGCGCGGGCGGCGATGGTGAAGGACGAACGCCATATCGACCGCTTCGACCGCGCCTTCGCGGCCAGCTTCAAGGGGCTGGAGCATCTCGACGCCGAGGGTGTGCTCGACGCGCTCGACCTGCCGGAAGACTGGTTGCGCAAGATGGCTGAAAAGCACCTGAACGAGGCAGAAAAGGCCGAAATCGAGGCGCTTGGCGGGTTTGACAAGCTGATGGAGACGCTCAAGGACCGCCTAAAGGAACAGAAAGATCGCCACCAGGGCGGCAACAAATGGATCGGCACCGCCGGCACATCGCCGTTCGGCGCCCATGGCTACAACCCCGAAGGCGTGCGCATCGGGCAGGACAAGAGCCGCCACCAACGCGCGGTCAAGGTCTGGGACAAGCGCGAGTTCCGCAACCTCGACGACAGTGTCGAACTGGGCACCCGCAACATCAAGGTCGCTCTCAAACGCCTGCGCCGCTGGGCACGGGACGGGGCCG
Organism: Marivita sp.; assembly: GCF_020055675.1. Classification (GTDB taxonomy): domain Bacteria; phylum Pseudomonadota; class Alphaproteobacteria; order Rhodobacterales; family Rhodobacteraceae; genus Marivita. Next base: position 14,790 of record NZ_JAIPUS010000016.1, on the reverse strand, counting down.
AGGACGAGCTTGATCTCGATGGCACGATCCGCGCCACGGCGGAACATGGGTATCTTGATGTTCGGACGCGCCCCCAGCGGCGCAACGCCGTCAAGGTCATTCTGTTCCTGGACGTCGGCGGATCGATGGACCCGCATGTCAAGGTGGTCGAAGAGCTGTTTTCCGCCGCGCGGGCCGAATTCAAGCATCTGGACCATTTCTACTTTCACAACTGTCTGTACGAAGGCGTCTGGCGCGACAATCGCCGCCGACGGGATGATGTGACACCGACCATGGAGGTGCTCAACACCTTCGGTCCGGACTACAAATGCATCTTCGTCGGCGATGCCAGCATGTCGCCCTACGAGGTTGCCTTTGCCGGTGGCGCCAATGAGCATTGGAACGCCGAGGCGGGGCAGGTCTGGTTAGAGCGGGCGCGCGCGCAATGGCCCAGCCATCTGTGGATCAACCCGACACCCGAACGGCACTGGCCCTACACGCAATCCATCCAGATGATCCGCCAGATCTTCGCGGAGGCAATGGTGCCCATGACGCTTGACGGCATTTCAAGCGGAATCCGGATCCTGGCCCGGTGACGGCCCGGAACCTTCGATCCCTGCCACGAGTTGGCAGCCAAATGCACGCAGCAGGAGATTCAACCATGATCAAGAAAACCGCAAGCGCCCATTGGAGTGGCGGCCTCAAGGACGGCGGCGGCAAGCTTTCGACCGAAAGCGGAGCACTGCACGATCATCGCTACGGCTTCAACACCCGCTTCGAGGGAGAGGCCGGCACCAACCCCGAAGAACTGATCGGCGCCGCGCATGCCGGGTGCTTTTCCATGGCCTTGTCGATGGTTCTGGGCGATTACGATGCAAAGGCCGAGGACATCGACACGCAGGCGACCGTTCACCTTGGCGAACAGGCCAGCGGCTTCGAGATCACCCGGATCGATCTGGACCTGACCGCGAAAATTCCCGGCATCAGCGAAAGCGATTTCCAGCAGGCCGCGAAAACGGCAAAGGAAAACTGCCCGGTTTCCAAGGTATTGGCCGGGGCAGAGATCACGCTGACCGCGAAACTGGACAGCTAGGCTGCGTCGCGCGAAACCGGGGGCGGTTTTTTGCGCTCTCCGGACAAGCGGGCTCGACCGGTCGCAGCGGGTCGCGTGAATGGCGGGGCCAGACCCCAGGTTTGGCCCGCCGAGGCGAAATCGGGGGCACTTGACGCGCATGTGTCTTGCCCCCGGCCCCGCCCCGCCCCATATCTGGTGGTATGTTGAAGCTCACCCCGATCATTCTTGCCGTTCTCTATGCGCTGGCAATGTACCATTTCTCGGTCTGGCGGACGAAACGCGAACTCGACGGCAAATCCACGGAATTGGCCGATCCCCGCCTCAAGGCCTTGACCGACCGTCTGGCCAAGGCGCTCGACCTGGAGCGTATCCGGGTGCACATATACGAAATCGACCCGGTGAACGGGCTTGCCGCCCCCGATGGCCGCATTTTCATCACCCGCGGGTTTTACCGCAAATACCAGAACGGCGACGTCACGGGCGAAGAACTGGCCAGCGTGATCGCGCATGAATTGGGGCATGTCGCCCTTGGCCATACCCGCCGCCGGATGATCGATTTTTCCGGCCAGAACGCCCTGCGCACCGCCTTGGCGATGATCTTGTCGCGGTTTCTGCCCGGTATCGGCGTCTGGATCGCCAATGGCCTTGCCACCTTGCTGGCCGCGGGCCTGTCTCGGGGCGATGAATACGAGGCGGACGCCTATGCGGCGGCGCTGCTGCACAAGGCGGGGATCGGCATCGACGCGCAGAAGTCACTCTTTACCAAGCTGGATGCGCTCACCCAATCGCGGGCCGGCGTGATGCCGGCCTGGCTCATGTCGCATCCCAAGACGACTGAGCGGATCGCGGCGCTGGACAAGCTCGAATCGCGCTGGTCCAACGCAACCTCCTGATCTTCTTCTCTTTCCAAATATGCAAATTCAACAGGGACCGCGGGCGCGGCGTCTGAAGTATCGCCGCGTCGGATGTCACCCCGATGGGTCCCGCCCCAACGGGGCCGCCAGCAGCTCGAACACGTCCTCGGCCCGGTCCTGTCCGTTCACCTGAACGACCACCCGATGCGGTCCCGGATGCAATGTGAAGGTCGAGGCGCGCCCCTTCAGCTTGTGCCGCTTGCTCAGCGTCACCGGAACGCCGGCGCGCAGCCGAGCCGTTTTCAGCTCGAACACCTTTTCGCCGCCGCGCCCGTTCGGGCGGTGGAACCGGAGTCGGTAATCGACCAGCACCGGAAGATCGTCCGCCGCCTCCAGCGTCACCGACACCTGCACAGCCTCTCCGACCGCAACCGGATCGGGGGACAGCGACAGACGCACCGAGATCTCGCGATCCTGCGCATAGCCCAGCAGGGTCAGCGCGCCGGGCTCACCGCGCTTGACCGCCGTGCGCAATGCGTGGCGCGTGATCCAGTCAAGCTCGCGCGGGGCCTGTCGCCCTTCGGCGGACCAGCCACGCAAACGCGCCACGACCCTGTCTGGCGCGGCGCGGGTCAGGTCGTTCAGGTGGTTCGCCACCGAGCGCGTCACGAACCGGGTCGGATCGGCATGCAGCGCATCGAGAAACCGCAGGGGCACACAGGGGTCCAGCGAGATGTTCTTTGCCCATGGCAGCCGCGGCCGCGTGCCCTCGCTCACCAATCTGCGGACATGGTAATTGTCATGCTCCACCCAGTGCTCCAGCCGCGCAAGCGTGGCTTCGGGCCACCGGTTGAGGAACGGCCGGATGTAGAACTCCATCGAGAACCGCTGCGTCGCTGCCTCCAGCAGATCAAGCGCCCGGTCGCGGTGATCTTCCAGCCCGTGTCGAACCGCCAGTATTCCGGGCACCGCATGGATGAAGCGCCCGAAATCATCATCAGTCAGGGTCGGATCGAGGATCGGCGGCATTGCCGCCTCAAGCGCCTCTGCCATGGCCGGAAAGCGCTGCGGCAACTGCGCCTCCAGGCAGGTCGCCAGCCACTCCATCCGCTGCATCAGCCCCCGCGATCGCAACCCCGCGAGGGCCTCTGCCTTGAACCTCTGCGCGTCGAACCCCGGCAGAACCGAAAACTCGGCGGCCAGGTCCGCAATGCTGCCGGCATTGAACAGCTCGTCCTTCAGCAAGACCCCCTGCGCCTGCCCCTTGCCGTCCGGTCCGCGCGCCACGGGTCAGATCGTGGCGTTTGTGGCGCCGCCATCCACGAGAATGTTCTGCCCCACGATGAAGCCGGCTTTTTCGGAACACAGGAACGCGCACATTGCGCCGAATTCCGACCGAGTGCCATACCGGCGTGTCGGGATTGTCGCCTGCCGGTTCTTGCGTGCATCCTCGACCGAGATGCCCTGCGCCTTGGCGACGCCGCCATCAAGCTGGTCGGCCCGGTCGGTCGCGTGGATGCCGGGCAGCATGTTGTTCACCACCACGCCGCTCGGCGCCACCTGACGCGCCGTGCCCGCGACATAGCCCGTCAGACCGGTGCGCGCCGCGTTCGACAGGCCAAGCGCCGGGATCGGAGCCTTGACCGACTGAGAGGTGATGTTGACCACCCGGCCCCAGCCGCGATCCATCATCCCCGGCATCAGCGCGGTCATTAGCGCGATCGGGGTCAACATGTTGGAATCAAGCGCGTTGATGAAATCCGTCCGGTCCCAATCCGACCACATTCCAGGAGGCGGGCCACCGGCGTTTGTCACAAGAATGTCTACATCTCCGGCCGCCTCGAGCACCCTGGCGCGGCCCTCTTCACTCACGATATCGGCGGCAACCGTGGTCACCTCGACCCCGTATTGTGTCCGGATTTCCTCGGCCGCGGCCTCCAGCGCCTCTGAACCGCGCGCATTCATGACGAGATTCACCCCGGCTTCGGCCAATGCCTCCGCGCAACCCCGTCCCAATCCCTTGCTCGACGCGCAGACAAGCGCCCGTTTTCCGCTGATCCCCAGATCCATTCGATCTCTCCACTGTGGTTATGATTGTCCGTTTAATACCACGGCACGCCCACAGCAGTGCCACAATTCCACGCGACCTTAAAGGCACTCGGGCTGGGAGCGTCCGAGATAGCCACTAGAATGAGTGTTTGGAAATGATGGTTGTACCGAGTACCCGCGAAACACAGTACCACGTCTGCTCAGCCGACGGGATTCGCGCCGAATTCGGCGTGTGCCGCGGCGAACCGATCCGCCAGTTTCAGGACCTTGTCCTGGGCGACATCTACCTTGCGAAACCCGACGCCACATGGACCGAAGCCGGCGCGCAGGACGATAACCTGAGTGGCTTTACCATAGACCTGGCAGCCAACCTTCCGCTGCGCGGATTGACCAATCTCGCGCATCTGGTGTTCATGACGACAACCGGTCGCCGCGCGGATGCCTATGCCGCAGTCTGCGACGGGCATCTGTATTTCGTCTGCGAACATCCCTTCCAGCACGCCACCGAATATGTCCTGATCGACATCAACGCCCGCAGCGATGGCTTCGTGCCCGCGGTCGTGCCCACCCCAGCGAGGCAGGCCGACGCGCCCGCCCCAAGACCGCAGGTGGTGGAAACCCTGCGCAAGATCGGCTGATCCGGGGCCGCGACAGCGGCACCGCTTATGGACAATGCGGCACCCGCCGCCTATACGCGCGCCATGCTGGACACCGTTTCAAATCGCCCCGACCTGCCCGCCGAAATCGCCCGGCGGCGCACCTTTGCCATCATCTCGCACCCCGATGCCGGCAAGACGACACTGACCGAGAAATTCCTACTCTACGGTGGCGCGATCCAGATGGCGGGACAGGTGCGCGCCAAGGGCGAAGCGCGGCGCACGCGCTCGGATTACATGAAGATGGAACAGGACCGGGGCATTTCGGTCTCGGCCTCGGCCATGTCCTTCGATTTTCGCGACTTCCGGTTCAACCTGGTGGACACCCCCGGTCACTCCGACTTCTCGGAGGACACGTACCGCACGCTCACCGCGGTGGATGCCGCCGTGATGGTGATCGACGGGGCGAAAGGGGTGGAAAGCCAGACGCAAAAGCTGTTCGAGGTCTGCCGCCTGCGCGACCTGCCGATCCTGACCTTCTGCAACAAGATGGACCGGGAAAGCCGCGATACATTCGATATCATCGACGAGATCCAGGAAAACCTCGCCATCGACGTGACCCCTGCAAGCTGGCCCATCGGCGTGGGGCGTGATTTTCTTGGCTGCTATGATCTGTTGCGCGACCGGCTGGAACTGATGGACCGCGCCGACCGCAACAAGGTCGCGGAAAGTATTGAAATCAACGGGCTGGACGATCCGAAACTGGCCGAACACGTGCCTGCGCAATTGCTCGACCAATTGCGCGAAGAGGTCGAAATGGCGCGCGAACTGTTGCCGGCCCTGAACCCGCAAGCGGTGCTCGAAGGCCATATGACCCCGATCTGGTTCGGATCGGCGATCAACTCTTTCGGGGTCAAGGAATTGATGGACGGGATCGGCACATACGGGCCCGAACCACAACCGCAAAAGGCAACACCACGGCAAATTCTTCCCGAAGAAACAAAGGTTTCCGGCTTTGTCTTCAAGGTTCAGGCCAACATGGATCCCAAGCACCGGGACCGCGTTGCGTTCCTGCGCATGGCGTCGGGGCACTTCAAGCGCGGCATGAAACTGACCCATGTGCGCAGCAAGAAACCGATGACCGTATCAAACCCGGTTCTGTTCCTCGCCGCCGACCGCGAACTCGCCGAAGAGGCCTGGGCCGGCGACATCATCGGCATTCCGAACCACGGCCAGCTGCGCATTGGCGACACGCTCACCGAGGGCGAAGCGTTGAAGGTGACAGGGATTCCGTCCTTTGCGCCGGAATTGCTGCAATCGGTCCGCGCCGGCGATCCGATGAAAGCAAAACACCTGGAAAAAGCGCTCAACCAATTCGCCGAGGAAGGCGCCGCCAAGGTGTTCAAGCCGATGATCGGGTCCGGCTTCATCGTCGGTGTCGTCGGCGCCCTGCAATTCGAAGTGCTGGGCAGCCGGATCGAGCTGGAATACGGCCTGCCCGTCCGGTTCGAAGCGTCGCAATTCACCTCCGCCCGCTGGGTGCATGGTGACAAGGCCGCGGTGGACAAGCTGGTCAACGCCAACAAGCAGCACATGGCCGAGGACAACGACGGCGACATGGTCTACCTGACCCGCCTGCAATGGGACATTGACCGCATCGGGCGGGATTACCCGGATGTGACCCTGTCGGCGACCAAGGAAATGATGGTGTGACGCAAGACCGCCGCGCCGCACGCCAGTCCGACAACGCGTGCCGCGCGGCGGGCAAACCGCTTCAAAAAGGCGGATCGACACGTCTTTTCCGTTGATCCAACCGACCCGCTTCGGCACTCTGCCGCCATGAGCAGACGCGACACGCCGAACCCCGCCTATCCCGATGGGCTGCCCGGCATTCTGGAGCATATGAACACCCGCCGCGCGCCGCTTGGATTTGCCGAGGGCGAAGCGCTTCCTCCGCTCGATTGTGATCTGGATGCGCTGGCCCGGACCACCGTGACCCTGCCCGGCGACAGCCCCCGCACGCGGTCGGACAATTCGCGGAAAACCTGGGACCTCGCGCGCGAACTGGAAGGCCAGAGCGCACTTTTGCACCTCAATGCCCTGCTCATCGCGCATCTGCGCAAACGCAGCCAGCCAGCCCACACCGCCGACCTGTTCGTGCGGCTGTGGACCGAACACGCCCGGACCCTGATCGACACGATGGACCTGCGCTGGAAAGTCTCCAGCCTCACCACCTTCGGCGATCACGGCAAGACACCGGCACAGCGCAGCGCGGGCCTGGGTCTGTCGACCCTGTTCAACATGATGAAGCTCTACGAAAGCGAACGCTTGTATTCCGGACGCGCGGCAGAGCGGCCCTTCACCCTCGATGGCCGGTCCAACAGCCCCCTGCCGCTCGAGATGGACGCGTTTTCGCTCATCGATGGCGGGCTGGACATGAACCTGATCGGACGGCTGTGGCAAGAGGCGGACCGCGATCCGGTGATCCGCCCATTGGCGCATGACATGCTGGAGCGGCTGATCGACGATCCCCGCACCGTGTTCCGCCGGCTGCGCCGTCTGCGCAGCCGCAAGCTGCGCCGCATGGAGCAGGCAAAGGACAGCGCGCCCCCGGCGCGCGGCGTGACCGTGACGATTCCGAAACCGCGCGGCGGCACACCGCGCTGGGGGGTGGTCTGCACCACCAACGCCCCCGTGCACGAGGTGGTCCGCTTCGTCGCACATCACCTCGATATCGGCGCGACGCGCATCTATCTCTATCTCGATGCCCCGGACCCCGAGACGACACGGCGGCTCAAGCCGCATCCGCAAGTGGACCTGACGCTTTGCGACGCCGCCTATTGGCAAGAGACGGGCAAGAGCCGACCCGACGCGCACCAGGTGCGCCAGATCTTCAACGCCACGCGCGCCTTGAAACGCGCCGCCGCCGATCTGGATTGGCTCGGCCATATCGATACCGATGAATTCGTGCTGAGCGCGCACGCCCTCTCGGATTTGCTGAAAGCCGTGCCAGCCGACATCGCCGGTGCGCGTCTCCACCCGGCCGAGGCGCTGGCGTCTGCCAAACCGGGGGTCAGCCCGACGCATTTCAAGCTGCGCACCATTTCCGACGGCGTGCCGCCCACCGCCATTCACGATGTCTATCCCACGTTCGGCAGCTACCTGCGCGGCGGCTTTCTCAGCCATCTCGCCGGCAAGGTCTTCGTCCGAACCGGGCTCGGCGATATCCGGCTCGCCATTCACCGCCTGCGTTTCAATGGCGAGGACGTGAGCAACATGGCTGTGCTGGACGGCGCCCATATCGGCCACCTGCACGCGCCGGATTGGGACAATTTCCAATCCAAGCTCGATTTTCGCCACTCGAAAGGCTCTTATCGACCCAAGAACAACGACCCGGAAAAGAGCATCGGGCATCTGCTGCAATACCTGCGCGACGAAGAGGGCGAACCCGGTTTACGCCAGTTCTTCGAGGAAATGTGCCTCGACACGCCTGCCCTGCGCAACCGGCTGAAACGGCACAACCTGTTGCTCGACCCCGGTTTCGATCCCGACAGCGCCGTCAAACGCGTGTTCGGCGACCCGGGCTCACCTTGACAGCCCGGGAACGATCCATCTCCCCAACCCGTTATTGTTGCGAGAACGCTACCCCAAGCCGCGTTTTGCGCGCTCATCACTGCGGGCACATGCAGGTGCATTGACCCGCCTTGAAAGCCAGAGTAAACACGCCCGTGATCGAAACCGTGGACAGACACGGGGCCGGACGGGCCGGATCACAACAGACGCACGGGCACAGTCGGTCCGTGAACAACGGATACACATGACAAAATTCTCTGAGCTGAACCTCAACCCGAAAGTTCTCAAAGCTGTCGAAGAGGCCGGCTACGACACGCCGACCCCCATTCAGGCAGGCGCCATTCCACCCGCTCTCGAAGGGCGCGACGTTCTGGGTATCGCCCAGACCGGCACTGGCAAGACCGCCAGCTTCACATTGCCGATGATCACCCTTCTGGCCCGTGGCCGGGCACGCGCGCGGATGCCCCGCAGCCTCGTGCTCTGCCCGACACGCGAACTCGCAGCCCAGGTGGCGGAAAACTTCGACACATATGCAAAACACGTGAAGCTCACGAAAGCGCTGCTTATTGGCGGCGTCAGCTTCAAGGAACAGGACGCGTTGATCGACAAGGGCGTGGATGTGCTGATCGCCACGCCGGGCCGCCTGCTCGACCATTTCGAACGCGGCAAGCTGTTGCTGACCGGCGTGCAGGTCATGGTCGTCGACGAGGCTGACCGCATGCTCGACATGGGGTTCATTCCCGACATCGAACGCATCTTCTCGCTCACCCCGTTCACCCGCCAGACGCTGTTCTTTTCCGCCACCATGGCCTCCGAGATCGAGCGCATCACCAACACGTTCCTGTCGGGCCCGGCCCGGATAGAAGTGGCCCGGCAAGCCAGCGCCTCAGAAACCATCGAACAAGGCGTTGTCAAGTTCAAGGCATCCCGCCGCGACCGCGAGGGCACCGAGAAACGCAACCTGCTGCGCGCATTGATCGACGGCGAAGGCGAACGGTGCACCAATGCCATCGTCTTCTGCAATCGCAAGTCGGACGTGGATATCGTCGCCAAATCGCTGAAGAAACATGGCTACGACGCGGCTCCGATCCATGGCGATCTTGACCAGTCACAGCGCACCAGGACCCTTGACGGGTTCCGCGACGGCAGCCTCAAGTTCCTGATCGCGTCGGACGTGGCCGCGCGCGGGCTCGACGTTCCAGCCGTGAGCCACGTGTTCAACTTCGATGTGCCGAGCCATGCCGAAGACTACGTCCACCGGATTGGCCGCACCGGCCGTGCCGGGCGCGATGGCAAGGCGTTGATGATTTGCGCGCCGAAGGATGAAAAGAATTTGGACGCCATCGAACGTCTGCTGGAAAAGGCCATCCCGCGTGTCGACAACCCGCTGGGCGAACCATCCGCCGAGGCCGCCGAAGACGACAACACCAAAGCGGCCAGCGCCAAGGACGACAGCTCCGGCAAAGCGCGCCGATCACGCGGGGGGCGTGGCCGCTCCAAAGCCTCGGACAAGACCACGGCAGAACCGCAGACCCAAAGTGCGAAGCCAGATGCCCCCGAAGCCCAGGCTGACGCGCAGACAACCGGCAGCCAGGAGGAAAAATCCCCCGACAAGCCGGTGGAAAAGCCGGCGGACAAGTCGACCAGCCCCAAAACGCGCAATCGCCGCAATGATCGCGGCGGGCGGGACAACAATGTCGTCGGTATGGGCGACCACCTGCCCTCGTTCATCGCCATGAGCTTTGACCAGCGCCGCGCGGGGTAATCCGCCCGGCGAAACGGCAACAGCCTACCGGATCAGACACCGGTCTCAGAACCGGCGGATATGCCGCGTGCAAAGCTCCGGCAGGTGGCTGAAATCGCCGAACAGGGCGTCATGCGGGATATCCGATACCGGCATTGTCCGAATCCCCCCGGTGAAAAGCAGGAACGGAATCGCCGCTCTTTGCGCTGTTTCGGCATCCACGTCACTGTCCCCGACATAGACGCCCTCGGTCGCGCCCATCCGCTCGAACCCCAAATGCAAAGGCGCCGGATCGGGTTTGCGCATCGGCAAGGTATCGCCCGCGATAATCGTATCGAACCAGCGGCCCAGATCAAGCGCGTCCAGCACGGCCTGCAACGGGCCACTCGGCTTGTTGGTGCACAGGCCCAGGGCAAGTCCGCATTCCCGCAGGGTCGACATCATGTCCAGCACACCGGGAAAGACCCGCGTGCGCCCGGTATTGGCCTTGTATAGCACCATGAACCGCGCCATCAGGGCATCATAGCGTGCCCTTTCAAGACCTGTCGCCGTGATCAAACGGTCAAGAAAGACCTTTTCGCCCATGCCGACAAAACTCCCGATCCGCGATTGAGGAAGGGGGGCGACCCCTTCCTCCTCCAGAAGCGCATTGGCGGCGGCCGCAATGTCCGGCAGGCTGTCGATCAGCGTGCCGTCCAGATCAAAGACAACCGCGCGTGTCACGCCACACGGCTGACGACCACGGTCACCTCGGGCTTCTTGCCGATCTCGGCCTGCGCGGTCTGGCGCGCAATCCGGCGCAACCCTTCCTCGAGCTTGCCGTCATCCGCGAGCGTCTTGTCCCCGGCGCGCCCGATGAATTGCGACAGGTCCTCTTCCAGCGCATCCACCAGCGGCGCAGTGTTGCGGCCCGTCTCCGGCAGGCCCATCACCTCGCACCAGGGCTCACCCAGCATCTCGTCATCTTCGTCAAGGATCACGGTGATGATCACATGCCCGTTCAGCGCCATGCGAATCCGGTCCCGCACGATCCCGTCCAACGCACCGATCTTCACCGATCCATCCAGGTAGGTCCGGCCCGTATCGACATATTCAGCCACCACCGGCTCTTTGCCCGACAGGTCCATCATCATGCCATTGACCGCGAGCACACCCTTGCGGCCCGCCGCCCCGGCCAGCTTGACATGCGCGCGCAAATGCCGGTGCTCGCCATGCATCGGCACCACAAGCTGCGGGTTGACCAACGTATGCATCGTCTCCAGGTCGGGCCGGTTCGCATGCCCCGACACGTGATACTTCCCCGAACTGTCATCCACCACGTCCACCCCCTGCTCGGAAAAGGCATTCATGATCTGGATCACACCGCGCTCGTTGCCCGGAATGGTCTTGGACGAGAACAGGAAAAGATCGCCTTCGGCCATGGTCAGCCCCTGGAACTTGCCACGCGCCAGTTGCGCAGACGCCGCGCGCCGTTCCCCTTGGCTGCCCGTGACGATCAGCATCAGGTTCTCGCGCGGGATCTGCGTGGCCTCCTCGGGGCTGACAACGCTGGGAAACCCATCCAGCACCCCGGTCTTGATCGATGCCTCGATCATGCGCCGCATCGCGCGCCCCATAAGACAGACCGACCGCCCGGCGCGCACCGCCGCCTCGGCCAGTGTCTTTACCCGCGCCACGTTGGACGCAAAGGTCGTTGCGACAACCATGCCGGTCGCATCCCTGACCAGCGCTTCGATCTCCGGACCCACGCTGGATTCGGACCGCCCTTCGTGCTCCGAGAACATGTTGGTGGAATCGCAGACCAGCGCCTTGACGCCCGATTTGCCGATCTCTTCCCACATGCCGCGATCGAACGCTTCGCCCACCACCGGTGTCTCGTCGATCTTGAAATCCCCGGAATGCACCAAACGCCCCTGCGGCGTGTCGATCACAAGGCCCGAGCTTTCGGGGATCGAATGCGAAATCGGCACGAACCCGACCGTGAACGGTCCCGCCGCGACAGTCTCTGGCCAGGGCGACACGGTCCGCACCGTCTCCGGGGAATGGCCATGCTCATCCATCTTGAGCCGCGCGATATGCGCCGTGAACGGCCGCGCGTAGATCGGCGCGCCCAGCTCCTCCCAGAAATGGCCCACCGCGCCGACATGGTCCTCATGCGCATGCGTGATGAAGATCGCGTCAAGCCGGTCCCGCCGCTCCTTGAGCCAGGCTATATCCGGCAGGATCAGGTCCACACCCGGCGTGCTGTCCATGTCCGGGAAGGTCACACCCAGGTCGACGAGGATCAATCGCTCCTTCCCGGGTTTGCCATAGCCATAGACATAGGCATTCATACCGATTTCCCCCGCCCCGCCCAGGGGCAGATAGATGATCCGTTCACCGCTCATGATTTATCCGTTCGCTTTGTTATAGGCATGTATGACCGTCAATCCATGCATTGTCAGATCATCTTCCACCGTGTCAAATAGCAGCTCACCCTGCGCGAACAAGGGGGCAAGCCCGCCAGTTCCGATCACCTGCATGGGGCGTCCGTATTCCGCCTTGATCCGCGCCGTGATCCCTTGGATCAGCCCGACATAGCCCCAGAACACACCCGACTGGATACAGGCCACCGTGTTGGTGCCGATCACGCGCTCGGGCTGCGAAATATCCACATGCGGCAAAGCCGCTGCGCCCTGGTGCAACGCCTCCAGGCTCAGGTTCACGCCCGGCGCGATCACGCCGCCGACATAGGCGCCATCCTCTGCCACCACGTCGAAATTGGTGGCTGTGCCGAAATCCACCACCACGGTGTCACCGCCATGCCGGTCGAACGCCCCGGCCGCATTGGCCAGACGGTCCGGCCCCACGCCGGTGCCCGGATCCACTCGCGGCGCATGTGGCAACAGGCATTCCGGCTTGCCCACCACGACAGGCCGCACGCCGAAGAACCGATCGGAAAACACGCGCAGGTTCCAGACCACGCGCGGCACGGTGGACGAGATGATCACGTCCGAGATATCGGGCTTGATCCCGTAATGGCCGATCAAGGTCGAAAACCATGTGAAATAGGCATCGGCCGTGCGTCCATGATGGGTCGAGGTGCGCAGCGTGCACAGGAACCGCTCCCCGTCCCAGATCGAAAACACGGTGTTGGTGTTGCCGCAGTCGATACACAAAAGCATGGCCCAGCCCTTCAGAAGAAGATGTCCGCCGCCGCGATGGATTGGCGGGATGACGCCGTGTTTAAGACGATCCGCCCCTCTGCGTCCACTGTCTCGAACGTGCCGGTGATCTCCGTCGTGCCGAACCGCGCGGTCACCACCTCGCCCAACCGCGCTGCGCGGTCCAGCCAGGCGGCGCGAATCGGCGAAAACCCGTAGGTCACGAACTGCGCCTCATGCCGGGCATAGGCCGCCGCAAGCCGGTCCAGGAAGACCTCCGGCGCCACCTCGACACCAAGCACCGATTGCACCGATACCGGCGCAACCGCACCCGGCTCCACCTCCGCACTGCCCGGCGCGGCCGCAAGGTTCACGCCAAATCCGATCGCCAGGTGCCCGCCACGGCTCTCCAGCAGGATGCCCGCCACCTTGCCACCGGTTAAAAGCACGTCATTCGGCCATTTCAAAGCCAGTCCCGCGACGCGACCCGACACCGAGACAAGCGCATCGTAAAGCCCCAGCGCCGCCACGAAACTGCGCAGCGCCCGCCGGTCCGGCGCATCCGGGGTCGGCAACACAAGCGTGGCCGCGAAATTTCCCGCCAAACTGACCCAGGGCCGCCCGCGACGTCCGCGCGCCGCCGTCTGCCGTCGCGCGCAAATCCAAGTCGGCCCGGCCAGCGTTGGCGCCTGCCGCGCCGCCTCCGCCATGGTGCTCTCCACCGCGTCCAGCATCTGCCGGTCGTATCCCGCCGGCCAGTCAGCCACCCGCCGCTGCGCCTTCATCTTGCCGGGTAAACTCCCGCCGGAGGCACCGCGCGCCGCGCAGCGGTGCGCAATAATCGACGAGACGCGCCAAGGGCGCGTCACATCTTGTGGGGCCGGACACCGGGTCAGTCGACAAGAGTCGCCGCAGCCGCAGCCGCAGCCCCTTCGATCCCGAAAAGATTGACGACCCCCACCACCATGATCGCGGCGCTGGCCATCAACATGCCCCAGAGTACCGGCGATTTGGCCTTGTCCAGCACGTCGTCGCGCTCTTCGCCGAAATACATGTAAAAGACGATCCGCAGGTAATAAAACGCCCCGATCACCGAGGCGACGACCCCGGCAATCGCCAGCCAGGCCAGTCCGGCGTCATAGGCCGCGCGCAGCACGTAGAATTTGCCGAAAAATCCCACCAGGGGCGGCACCCCGGCCAGGCTGAACAACAGGATCAGCATCGCCAGTGCCTTGCCCGGCTCACGCTTGGAATACATGTTCAGCGACGCGATGTTCGACACCGGCTGGCCGTCCCGTTGCATCGACAGGATAAAGGCAAAGGTGCCGACGTTCATGGTCACATAGATCGCCATGTAGATCAGCATCGCCTGCACACCGAACGCCGTACCGGCCGCAAGCCCCATCAGCGCATAGCCCATATGGGCAATCGACGAAAACGCCATCAGACGCTTGATGTCAGTCTGGCCGATGGCGGCAATACCGCCAAGGAACATGGACAGCACCGACAAAAGCGCGATCACCTGGCTCCAGTCGCCGACCGCTTGCCCGAACGCATCATGCATGACCCGTGCGAACAGCGCCATCGCCGCGACCTTGGGCGCGGTGGCAAAGAACGCCGTGACGGGTGTGGGCGAGCCTTCGTAGACATCGGGCGTCCACATGTGGAACGGCACCGCCGAGACCTTGAACGCAAGGCCCGAGATCAGGAACACGAGGCCAAACAGCAACCCGAGCGATACCTCGCCCCCGGCCGCGGTCTGGATGATCCCCGAGAA
>NZ_JAIPUS010000014.1 GCF_020055675.1 Marivita sp. | reverse complement strand
TAATGGCAACATTGGTAAGGTTGCTAACTGTATTGTCCAGTCGGTTGGATACCGCACCCAGTTCGGCACGCTGAGAGTTCAGGTTTGTAATGGCGGTGTCGAGTTTGCCAATTACATTTTGTGCATCACTGGAAGTCATCAATCCGCCAGCACCAGTGGAGTTTGTGGTAGACGACAGCGTTATCTTTCCTGCATCAATTGCTGAACGATCAACAGAAATACCAAGATTCAAGTCAGCACTCTCCAATGCATCAGCAATTGCTGTGGCTGCAGCTTCAGGATCATCTGCAGTGGCGCTCACCTCAATAACTGTTGAGCCAACTGTCAGCTGAATAACATCTGTATCACTGGCAGTACCGGAAGCGGGAGCTTGAATAATAAGCTCGCCGTCTGATGCGATGGTGTCTGTAACTACATACCCTTCAGACGACGCAGTGGATGTGTCGCCTGCATATTGTGACAACGAAATCGTTGGCAAGGCTCCCGGTGTCGAACCACCTTTTTCGCCCTTGATGTTCCCCAAGATACCATTATCGGTTCTAACATTACCAATCTCAACTTCAATCGAATCTGACCCTACAGTGTTTCCAGCACCAATGTGGAATGTAAAATCGTTAGTCGCACCTGTCCCTGTAGCGCCTAAGAGATTTTGACCAGCCCAAGTCGTAACTTCAGCGATACGGTCAATCTCCTCAACAAGTTGGTCAAATTCAAGCTGAAGATTAGAGCGATCAGTTGTATCGTTGGTGTCGTTTGACGCCTGCACTGCAAGTTCACGCATCCGCTGCAGGATGTTTTCAACTTCCTTGTGCGCGCCTTCGGCAGTGTTGATCAGTGCCTGCCCATCTTGTGCGTTGCGGATGGCCTGGTTGGTGCCGCGAATTTCCGACGAAAGGCGCGAGGCGATGGCCACACCCGCCGCGTCGTCCTTGGCGGAGTTGATGCGCTTGCCTGTCGACAGGCGCTCCATCGATGTTTCCATATCCTTGTTGACGCTGGCCGCAGAGCCTGCGGCCATCAAGGCGCCCGTATTTGTCGCAATTGCAAGTGCCATTACACTCTCCTGTTTAAAGTCTGTACTGCGCGGCACATCGTGCTGGCGCTTTGAACCTCTGGGCGTCTGTGATGTTGCCTTCGGTCTGAATAAGGAAACGGCATGTCGGGGCAGAGGTTTAGGAGACCGGCAAAAAACCACCGAACGCCTGCGCGGTCCGCTGGCCGCGCAGGTCCAGTGAGACCGGCAGGACGCTTTAAGCAATTGCGCGTTGTCGCGAATGGTTTACCCTTGGCACCGCAACAGCAAGACCGGAGCAGACCATGACAGCGCGCGGACGTCCCTTTCCACGGCTCAGCCCGACACGGGCCATCGCCGCAGCCGCCCTTGCGGCCCTTGGCACCGGCGCCATGGCAGAGGCGCATGTGCGGGAGGCAGACCCGTTTCAAAGCGCGGTGCAGGCCGTACAGTCCAAGGAGTTTGCGACGGCCACCTCTTTGTTCGAAACACTTGCTCAAGAAGAAGATCACGACGCGCAGTTCAATCTTGCGGTTTTGCTGCGTGCCGGACAAGGGCGGCCGCAGAACTTTGTTCAGGCGCTGGAATGGTCCCTGCTGGCGCAATTGGGTGGCGTGGAACGCGCCATCAGGTTCAGCGCTGATCTGTCCGAACTGGTGAGCGCCGACGTGCAGGCCGCGATATTCGAGCGGATCGACCAGAGACTGCGCGCGCGGCTGGAGCGCGGGGATCGCCGCGCGATCATGCAGTACATAGATTTCAACAGCACCACCCTGCCCGATCCGGACATGCAGACGGCCTATGTCTGGTCACTTATCGCGGCGGCGCTTGGTGTTGATAACGCCGCCGCGAAACGCGACGAGATCATGGCAGAGTTGGAAACCGATGTGATCCTGACGTCCCAGGATGAGGCCCGCGCCTTGTTCGATGCACAGGACATGACGACGCTGTTTGCGGATCAGGCACCGGGGGGGCTGTAGCATAGCGTGGCGACACGGGCTTCGTCTTCGGTCAGGCCATGTTTGCGCGCGGCAGAGGGCAGGTCCAATCCGTCATCCAGCGCCTTGCGAAAATCATTCAGGACGACAGCGCCGGTCTTGGTGGCCATGACAAGGACGGGATTATTTTCTTTCCGGTTTTCCGGTTCGGCTGTGTCAGGCGCGGGATCGGCGGCCTGGGGCAGATCCGGCTGATCATCCCCGGATGGCGTGGCGTCGACCGGGGTGTCCGTTGCTTCGGATTCAACAAGCTGGTCATAGAGCCTTGTGAAATCAGGCATGGGCGTGGCACTGTCGACCGCTGGTGCGGGCGCGCGTTTTTTCCTGGCAGACCGGGATCGACGCATGCGCCACAAAATCGCCAGCAGCACAAGAGCCATCCCCGCTGCAAGCAAACCCAAGTTCAATTGCTCTTGATCCGTCATCACCAACATTCCGGCTTCCCTTGTCGGCTCTGGCCTAATTTTGACAGTGACGTCAGTAATTTGACGATGTGCCAGATACCGACCCGACAATCGTTGCCGGAGATCTCAATTCAGCACTTTTCGCAGCAAAGAACAACTCGCGCAAAAGATCATTATGCCGTGCAGATGCGTCGGGCAAGCGCATCTTGCCCTGCGCCTTCAGCGTCTCGACGCACGTAAGCACCTCTGCGGCGATATCGGAATATGCCACAGGATCCGGGCGGTTCCTGGAGAGCTTTTCCAAAAGCACGCCAAGGCGATCCATCTCATCTGCCTCATCTGCACGGGCTGGTTCAACCATTACGACAGAGATTCAAAGGCTTGTGCCAAACTCTCTGCCACCTTGGTGTAGTCGAGGGGATAGTCATTTGCGCTGATCGCTTCGCGAATCTTTGTCACCGCCTCGATGTCCACTGGCGGGGGCATGTCACGCATGGAACCCAGCACTTCCGCAGCGGCGGAATTCACCTCGACCGAAGGGCGCGATGGAGCCGAAACCGGATTGACTGGCGCAGAAATACCCAACTCTGCGGCACCGCCGGAAGCGGACGGCGACAGGTTTACCGTGGGGGTAGGATTAGCCTCATTTACTCTCACAGAAGTCACTGTTCCAGTAAGATTTTGTGGGGAATCGACCATGTAACTTTCTCCTAGATGATTCAGGTAACGACGCCCTACCGGAGACTTTTAGAAACTATTTCCACTTTCTTGTCACCAACCACCTTGCCCATCAGTTCCATCCCGCTGGTGGCATTGGATACACGGATCGTATCCCCAAATTGGCCCGCTTCCAACGCCACGCCGGCAGACACAACCTGAATACCCCCACGCAGGATAACAAGAGACAAGGCATCTTCCGCTTCTACCGCCCATTCACGCTGCAAATGCCGCGGCATTAGGGGTACGCGCGTCGTGATGGACTGCGCCAGAACCCGTCCAATCACGTTTTCCGGATCGGCAAAAATACTGCCCGAAGATAGCGGATCTATCGGGCGCAGCTCCACGTCGCCGGATTGAATACGGTCACCACGCCGCAAAGGCCTGTTCAGAAAAACGGCCCGTGCGGTGACCACACCACCGCTTGGGGCATCGGGACGCCCCGCGTTCTTGACCTGGGCGCGCACAAGGATTTCCCACGCCACTGGCGAAGGGCATTGCACGGAAACGCTCCGCCAGCCGCCAAAGGCGGGCTGCACCTCCAAAGGCTGATCGCAGATATAGAACTGTTTTTCTGCCAACACGTTGGGCGCTGCGTGTTCTCCTGCCTCGGTCAGGCGCTCGACTATTGCCCGCCGGACATCTTCGCCATTGACCACGCGGGGTTCCGAGGCCGCCATCAGCGGAAAGACGACAAGCCCGAAGATGATGGTCCACAGATGGTGCATTTTAGAAGAAATAGATGTCGTCAGGCTCGGACGGCGCAGCGACCACATGCGGCAGGGTGATTGTCTGGCCCGCAAGCAAACGGTTCATGTCACCCCCCCTAAACGCCTCAGGATTAAGCGCCACGGTTTCCCGCGCAAGACCCAGTAAATCCGCATCACGGCCAAAATGGGTGCGCAGGATGGAATACAGTGTTTCACCCTGCTGAACGCGGTGACGGTTCCCGGAATCGTCTCCGGCCAGCAGCTCTGAGTTGTACTGCAAAACGAGAGCAGTATCCTGAGCGTGGGACGGCGCCGCAATGGCGATCAACAACGCCGCCGACCAGCATGATTTCGAACCGATCATCCTTTTACCTACCGTCATTGAAATGCACCTGCGTTCCCGTCAGGCCTGACGGGGCGCGGGCCGGGTTCATCGGAGCGACGATTGCACTGCTTGCGGCAAGCTCGACAACGCGCAGGACAGTCCATGCGCTTTCGCCGCCATCGACAAAAGCAAGGCTTTGGCGCGTCAAACCATCCCGGCCCCCTAGATCCACGCGATAGCGACCTTTCCCTGCGGCTATCAGATTGGCCACCAAAGGCGCACAGGCGGATTGCTCTAGCCATGTTCCCAAACTGTCGCCAAAGTTGCGGGACAGGTCATTGGCCGTACTGTCCCAATCCTTGCTGGTCACAACGTTCAGCGCCCGCCAAGGTGTATCGTGTGTCAGGGTCACCGTCTTTTGCAGTTTCAGACTGCGGGACCGGGCTTGGGCTGCAGGATCAACGATGCGCGCATCCAGCGTGACCGAAACGCGCTCTGCCCGCGCCGACGCGGATTGCGCCGACCATGAAAGATGCAGCCCACGGGCATTGCGGGGCAGTGTCCCGCCATCTTGCCGGGCTGCCTGCCCAGTGAGGAGCGACTGGTAATCGAACCCGTCCGCCACTTTGGATGCTATCTCGGCTTTGGGTTCCAGCGTTATCGTACTGTCCACAATCCGGACATTGGCAGCACCTCGCAGCACGTTGACCGTCTTGTCATGCGCCAGCTTCAGGGCTTCGCCCATCCAGTGCGGCACTTGTTGTGTCGTCCGCAGCTTTGGCACCCCGACAGTCAACACGAGGTCAGGCCGCGCAGCACAGCCCAGTTTCGGCCGTTCGCCGACATAAGCGTCGATTGTCACCTCGTATTGGGACTGCCCCTCGAATTCGTCCACGACGGCAAAATCCACGATCCGGTTGGAAGCACGCAACAGGATGCTTTCAGCGGTCAGAACCCCCATGTCGACAGCCGAAAACGCATCAATATCTGCGCCACCCTTCATCGCGGCCAGATACAGAGCGTCTTCAAGTGCGCGACGGCGCGATCCCGGAATGTCGTTGGCTGCCAATACGGCCCGCCCTGTTACCCGCACCAGCTCGGCAGTTGCCGCAAAGGGCGCTGTGGTGAAAGCGGCCAGACACGCCAGCAGCATCCAGAGCATGGCCCCGCGACGGGCTGGAGGGCTGTGGGGACGTCTCATCACGGCTATCAGCGCAACGCTTGCATGATGCGCGATATCATGTCGCGATCCAGTTCCAAAACCACCTCATAGGTGTCTTGCCCCACCGGGTTGATCCGTGCGGTGCGTGCGCCTCGGATTGTTCCGTCGACTGCCGCGCGAGACGTGTCGTTCTGCACCAAAGCGTTGATCACCGTCGTCCTGGAATTCAGCTTGAGACCGTGGATCTGCTCTGTGAGGTCGCGCATCGCATCTATCCGCGCGGCCCGGATCGCCATCAGCCGCCGTTGATTCACGTTTTTCGCAGGCTGCGCCGAAATGGTCGCGTACCCGACACCAGAGATGCTTGGCACGATCTGCTCGGCTGTGACGACATCAGCCTGGTCCAGCGATTTTTCGATTGCTGCAGCATCGCGGACTACAGCGGGCTGCTCCGCAGACGGCGATGTCGCGCCATGTTGCATCACGCATCCTGAAAGGCTTGCAAATGCGGCAACGGCAGCAACTACCTTGATTGCAAGTATACGGGTAGGGCTTCGCACTGATCTGTCCTCCGGGCAGTCTATCACTTGGTGGGCTGCATGCATATGCCATGCCATTTCCGTCACACGGCACGTCATGGGCCTGTGAAATACGAGTGGCATGATATTTGCTTCTTTGTCTCGGCGACGAGCCTTGTCTGGGCGCGTGCGTTAAGCTGGGCAAGGAATCCCTTGGATGAGTCTGTCAGAACCGACATTAAGCCGCGGCAATTTCGGGCGGACCTTGACCAGCACGGCGCTGCCACTCGGCATCCTGATGCTGGTGGCGATGATGGTTCTGCCGCTGCCGGTGTTCCTGCTGGATGTCTTCTTTACACTGAACATCCTGATGGCCCTGCTGATCCTGATGGTCGCGCTGCATACGTTCCGGCCTTTGGATTTTTCCTCGTTTCCCAGCCTTCTGCTTGTCGCTACCGTTTTTCGTCTTGCGCTCAACGTTGCGTCGACGCGGATCGTACTGAGCGAGGGGCATACCGGAACAGCCGCCGCGGGGCAGGTCATCGAAGCGTTTGGCGCCTTTGTGATCGCGGGCAATTTCGTCGTCGGAATCTTCGTGTTTCTGATTCTCGTGATCATCAACCTTGTGGTCATCACCAAGGGTGCCGGTCGGGTCTCTGAGGTATCGGCACGTTTCACGCTGGACGCAATGCCGGGCAAGCAGATGGCAATTGACGCGGATCTGAATGCCGGCGTGCTGACAGCCGAAGATGCAACCAAACGGCGCGAAGACGTTGCCCGCGAGGCGGATTTTCACGGCGCAATGGATGGTGCGTCTAAATTCGTGAAGGGAGATGCGATTGCCGGCATCCTGATCCTTGCCATCAACCTGATCGGCGGGCTGGCAATCGGGACCATGCAGCATGACCTGGGCATCGGAGAGGCGGCAGAGCTTTACGTGCTGTTGTCGATCGGGGATGGACTTGTGGCGCAGATTCCGTCCTTGCTGTTGTCGATCGCCACCGCGATCATTGTAACCCGCGTGTCCTCATCTCAGGACATGGCCGAACACATCAAAAGCGAAGTCAGCATGTCGCGCGCATGGTTTCCCGTGGCCGGCGTGCTTGGTCTGATCGGTCTTGTGCCTGGCATGCCGACATACCTGTTCGTCGGGATCGCGGCCCTTGCCGGGATTGCAGGTTATATTTTTCGAAAGCGGGAACTTCTGGGCGACCCCGAGATCGAGGAGGCAGAGCCAACCGGCAGCGAAGACGCCAATTCGGACAGCCTTAAGGTCACGGATGTCGCCGACCTGTCAGCAGTGACGCTACAGCTGAGCTATCCGCTTTTGTCGATGGTCGACAGCGAGGATGGCGGCCCGCTTGCGCGGCGCATCAAGACCGTGCGCTCCGAGGTATCCCAGGCCCTTGGGTTTGTCCTGCCCGGTATTCGCGTGCGTGACGATCTTGCCCTTGCGGCCAATGACTACAGGATCAAGATCGGTCAGACCGTTGTGGCCGAAAACAAGATCTATCCGGATCACAAACTGGCGCTTCCAAGCGGCACGTCCCGCATCAAGCTACAGGGGATAGATGTGAAGGAACCCTCTTTCGGCATTGATGCTACGTGGATCCTGCCTGAACGCGAGGTTGAAGCCGAGGCCAACGACTATGTCATCATCGAGCCCGAGACAGTGTTGGCGACCCATCTCAGCCAGGTCCTGCACGAGCATGCCTCGGAATTGATTGGTCAGGACGACGTGCAGGAATTGCTCGACAATCTGTCCAGCGTCGTGCCGCAACTCGTGCAATCCGTCGTGCCAAAACTGATGCCGCTGCACAATCTGACAGCCGTGCTGCGTCACATCCTGCGCGAACGGATACCGATCAGCGACCTGCGGCTCATCCTGGAACTTCTGTCTGAAATGGCCAGCCGCAATTTGGGTATCGCAGAAACCGCCGAGGCGCTTCGACCGCATCTGGTGGGGCTGCTGATCCAGCAGACCACGCCGCTTAATCAGCCGTTGCCGGTCGTGACATTGGACAGCGATTTCGAACACCTGCTTATCAATTCCGCCAAACAGTCCGAAGGCGACCAATTGATGCTGGATGGCACACTTGCGGAGCGGCTTGTTCAATCGTTGGTCAAGCTTAACGAGGAGCAGGCGGAAACCGGCAAAAAGGCTTTCCTTGTCGTTTCTCCACAGATCCGGCGAAAGTTCTCGGCTTTCCTGAGGCAGTATATTGCCGATTTCCCGGTTCTGTCGTTCACCGAGCTGCCTGATGGTCGCAAGGTGGACGTGATCGCCACCGTTTCAGGTGAAGAAACCATGGCGCCTGCACAATGACCCGACCGTGATCTAAGCACCGCCGCGCCTGCTCGAAAGGGACCCTTCCGTGAGTGAATACGTCTTCAAAGCCGCAGATTCAGAAAGCGCCATGGACAAGGCCGTCCGGGAACTGGGCGATGACGCGATGATCCTGTCGATCCGGCGCGTGGGAAACCAGACCGAAGTCAGGGCCGTTAAACAGACTATCGCCGCTGTCACCGCACGCCCGCCCGAACCGAAACCGCGCCGGCGTTTTGAAGAACCCTTCGCAAAAGGCGTGCCGGCAGAGCCCCTGGATCTTGAAGCGGCCCTCAGAAGCGTTCGGAACCGTCGCGATCGTGACGACGACATGGAAGACCTGCGCCAAGAGCCCTATGCCAACGACGAGGTGCGGCAGCCATATCATGACCCGACCCGCCCCCTGCAGACATCCGAGCCCGCCATGGGTCTGTCCGATATCGCCGGGTTGGAGCAGATGTTGAACACCCGGGCGCCAATAGCGGAAACGACCAATGCCCACCTCATGCGCCGGGTGATGGGCGAGCCACCCTCATCCCCCTTGTCTGCGGATCAGATGTTCCAGCGACCCGACTGGTCGGACGACGATATGCCAGCCGCCTCAGAGGCCTCCTTCGATGCAAACAGCCACCTCGGGGGCCTTCCGGAGACAGAGCCGAACCCAATCGTCGCGCCTTGGGACCCGGATGGATCAGAGCCTCCCCACCCTAGTACCGAACGCGCACGCACCTGGGAAAATGCCTCTTATCAACCAGTCGGTACGACACAGCCTGATCCATCCTCGTTACACACTCTGGGCCACACGCCCGGCATCGGGGGATCTGAACAATTCAAATCACCCCCCACGGCCATCCCTCCGACGGCTGGAGCGTCAGAGCGCATTGCCCGGCATGGCTTTCCAGAGGACATCGCGCGTAGCTGCGCCCTCGCGCCCGAGCTGCATTCCCCCAAGGCGCAGCTGGACCACGCCTGCAAGCTAATGGCCGAGCGACTGGCCTGGCCTGAAGAAGCTTCTCCATTACACGAGTGCGGAGCGCTGTTCATCTTTGGCCCGCCCGGTGCCGGAAAGACCACAGTTGCCGCGCAGATCGCCTTTGAGCGCATCCAGACCTACGGCGTGCGCCCGAAACTGACCAAGCTGTCCCGCGAAAGTTTTGTCGATGACGGACGGCTGGAGCATCACGCGTTGCTACTCAATACCGCTTACACAGAAGCACCTTGGCACCAAACCCGGACCTATAGCCCAAGCGATATACTGGATTGCGACGTCTCGGTTCCGGAACAGGTGCAAGAAGCCTATGACCTGATCTATCTGAACAACGCGGAAACGGACATCACCCCGGTGATGATCGTTCCGGGGACCTGGTCGGTTTTGGCAGTCAAACACTATTGTCGGGCATTCAGAGAACTGTCCCCGGTAACGGTCCTCACGAACATGAATATCGGCGGCATCGGGATTGGCGGGCTATCGGCCCTTGCCAGTGTGAATGCGCGATTGGTGGCGGCCAGTGAAACCCAACTGATCACCGACGGCCTTGTATCGGTCGATCAACTGTCAATCGAACAGTTTCTGCTGGATACGTTTACCTATGCCGATACGGAACTCGGCCTTGGACTTTAGCAATGGTGCCCTAAACAGCGCCGCCTTCTTGTCGTTGAGGTACAGGAAGCCAGAAAGCAACAGGTGCATCCATGTCCATGTTAAGTCCTGCGAACGAGTACAAACGTCAGCAAAGCACACCGGATTTCGACATCGAGAGCAAACAGGCGTTGGTCAAAGCGACACTGGAGTGCTTGACGCGCAGCCTGACGATCGTCGAAGTGGCGCAGGATCGCACGACCGAGGCGTACCGGCATCATTCGTCGCGTGCCCTGACCGCAATCTACGTGCTGCAAAGCAGCCTCGATTTCGAGCGTGGCGGCGATATCGCCACAAACCTGTTCCAGCTTTATGAATATTCCCGTCAGCAACTGCTGAAGCATATGCGCCGCGACGACACTGCAAACGTGCCGCAGGCTCGCAGAGCAATGAGCGAGATACTTGATGCATGGCAACAAATCGCGTGATCCGGGCCGAGGACATTCTTGACGGTTTCGAGCACTCCCAAGCAAGAATAGAGCAGTGTTTGGACACCGGAGAATTCGATCAGGCTCTGGCGATCAGCGACGAATTGGGCGCAGCGATACAGCGCACTGATCTACCCTCGGCCAGCATCACCGCAGAGGACCGGGCGCGTCTTGGCCATCTGGTCAGGCGTAACATGGACAGCGCAAGTCAGGTTGGCCGCCTGATGGACAATGCAAGATTGATGCGTCGTAAAAGCCAAGCCGCTCTACAAGTTTACAAGAAATACTGATCGTTTTCCGCATCATTCGGAGATCCGCAAATGACCCTGACCGCCCATGACATCATAGAAGGAAAGCGCTCGCGTCTGTGCGACCTGATCGATGTGGATTGCTCGCCGCAGGCAACCTTGACCAGCGACAGCACGGTGCGCGATGCCATGAGGATCATCTCGAACGAAAACCGGGGGGCTGTGGTTGTTTTGGGTGATGATCGCGCCGTTGTTGGAATCGTGTCAGAACGGGATATCGTAAAGAATATTTCCGCAAACGGGGCCGCGGTTCTGGACTGGAGTGTCGATCGGTTCATGACAGGTGCCGTTGTCACGGCAAGCGAAGACACAAGTTGCGAGACCACATTAAAGAAAATGATCGAGAACAAATTCCGCAATATGCCCGTTTGCAATGCAGCCGGCCACCTGATTGCCTGTGTCGAGACCCTGCAAGTTGCACATGCGAAGCTGGCCGAACTGACTGAAGCAAACCGCAAACTAATGGATCTGTTGGCAAAGCTTAATAACACCCAAATTACCATTAAGACAAATGTATGTACCGCCACAATCCAGGCTATGTTCCAGGAACATGGGTTGGAGTGCCTCATCGTCCGCGAAGATGAAAAGAACCTTGGTTTCATCACTAAAGATGAATTCTTAAGGGCTTTGCATCGTGGGTCCGGTGCAAACGCTTCCTGACACTTTGCTTGCGCGCGTTGCGTTGGTAGACGCTTTGGGAAAGGCTGAAATTGGTATGTCATATGCGCCCGATTGGGTTCTTCACGCGGTCTGCAGCACGATTGCCACGAGTTTCGTAGAGGGCAATCTCCCGATCGAGGCGTTTGCCAATCGTATGTCAAAATCACTGGTGAAATCCTATGTGGATTGCAAACCGGAAAAGCTCTATGGAATTTCCGAGGCCATGCTTTTCTTTCTCGCTGAACTCGAAGAAGAGGACACGCTACACTATTGTAGCGGTTTTCTTTACAATTCTGTCTGTTTTGAGAAGTCAGGCAGACCACGAAAGATGCGCGGCGTCTTCTTCGACCCGCTCGCACCGGCCCGGGAACTGACCAAAAGTCAGACGGTTGTCACGTCGTTCAAGGCATTCGTGTTCCGCATGCGCAACGATCCGTCGCTGGGCCAACCAAGAGAATGGCGGCTTGACGAGATCGCCGAGATCAAGACCCTGACCAATATTTTGAACGCGCCCGTGACTTTCGCCGACGCGCTCTAGCCCCGCATACTGGGTTCCATCATCTCATAGCTGCGACGCCGTTGCGACGACGATGGGATGCGATCAAGCTTGCGGTATTTCGCCACCGTCCGCCGTGCGATCTGAAAGCCTTGGCTGTTCAATTCACTGGTGATCTTGTCATCGCTGAACGGCCGGTTGCGCGGCTCGGTACCGACCATGTTTCGAATTTTGTTGCGGATCGCCCAGGCCGAGGCGCCTTCGTCCGAACAATTACTGTCAATCGCGGCGCTGAAGAATGCCTTGAGCGGGAAACAGCCTTGGGGTGTTTGCATCGTCAAGGAGGATGTCACACGGCTGATCGTACTTTCATGTACGCCTATGGCGTTGGCGATCATCTTCAGCTTGAGGGGGCGCATTTGCTGCATGCCCTCATCCAGAAACGGCTTTTGGTATCGCACAATTTCTGCGGCAACCTTGATGCTGGTCTCGTTGCGCTGCAAGATCGCTCGGGTCAGCCACCTCGCGGTGCCCAAAGACCCCCTTACGAATTCCCGGTCGGCGTCCTTGCCGATCAGCTTGCGAACCTTTCGGCCCATTTCCTCATCAACCTTGATGACAGGCAGGGTCGAATTGTTCAGCTCCACAGCCCACTCGCCCTCTGCATCCTTGAAGGCGCACAGGTCGGGCTCACGCAGCGGGGCGGTATGGCTACCCCCAAGTTCAAGCCCCGGCTTGGGGTTGAGACGGCGCAGCTGGCGCAGATATCCAGCCAGCTGTTCTTTGCTGCAATCAAGTTTTCTGCGCAATTCTGGCAATGCCCCTTGCTGCACCAGTCCGAGATGGTCGATCAGCACATGCATCTTGCCGCTGTCCTCTCCAGTGTCCGTGAGTTGCAGCCGGAGGCATTCTCTCAGGTTTCGAGCGAACAACCCCGCTGGCTCGGCCCGTTGCAGTTTGCGTAAAACCCGTTCAACCCGCGAAAGATCAGCGCCC
The DNA here is from genome assembly GCF_020055675.1 of Marivita sp. Classification (GTDB taxonomy): domain Bacteria; phylum Pseudomonadota; class Alphaproteobacteria; order Rhodobacterales; family Rhodobacteraceae; genus Marivita. The sequence continues at coordinate 69,258 of NZ_JAIPUS010000014.1, read as the reverse complement.
AGTTTTGCCGCGACATCCTCCAGCGCCACCAGCAGCCAGCCCGTCGGCTCAAGATGCGAGGCAAGCGCGTATCCGATCGCACGTTCAGCGTGATCGCTCAGCAGATCATCGACCTGCGCGAATACCTGCGCACCGAACGTGTCGCCAGACTTGTCGACAAGCATGGCGATGGGATCGTAGCCGGACTGATCCGCCACACGGCCCGACGAAACCGGTAGCATTGGAATACCGCGCGTGACCTCTGGCAGTTTGACGTCGAGAAAAGGGTTCTCTTCGGCTGCTTTTTCAACATAGCTTGTCAGGTCAACATTGTTCAGCAATAGCAGTTTGATTGCCTGCTGAAGTTGCGGCGTGAAAACCAATGACTGCTTCTGCGCGAGTTGCGCCTGCATTGAGACCTGAAACATGTCGTCGAGACTCCTGTTACCAATCGCAGCACAGGTTAATGACGCGGCGTCAAGTTGCGACTCATCTTAAGTTTGTTGGGTTGATCCTTAGAGTAATCGGCACAAAGCGCGCACGCTTCTTGCTTTACCTAAGATCAAAAGCGGCAGGGCTATAATGACTGAGAAAAACGACGACGATCAGATGCAAGCTGCCACACCGTGTCATAGGTGTGTCGTGATCCGCTTTTTCCTGATGGCGGTGGCCGGCGTTGCACTGACCTATGTGCTCAGCCCCGACACATTCAAGCTGATCGAGGGATTGAGCACACTGACGCTTGCTGTTTACTTTGTCGGTGGGCTGGGCCTGTTGGCGGTGGGCAAGGCTGTTCTTGAACTTTTCGCGTCGGATCGACACGACGATTGAGGCTAGGCATCACCGGTCACGCACAAGTCTGAAGGAGAACGACTGGCGTGGCAAAGCGCGGCCGTAACTGAAGCCCGAATTGAAATTGACGATCCAGCGGCTGCCGGCCAACAGCCAGTTGGCATCAGCCGTCCAGTAACCGCCCTGGTACGTATCAGGAAACACGCGGCTGTCGATCAGGGGCGGCGTATGCCCTGACACCAAAAGGCGCTCCATTTCTGCACGTGTCGGAATGCGCCACCCCTCGCCCGAACTGGCCGTCGCCCGTGCGATGATCGCCTCTCCTGCCGTAAAGGGCGCAAGCAAAGGATCCCCGTCACACCGACCATCAGCCCAAACCTGCCCTATGCTGCATCGCATCCATTCCAGCTTGCCCAGAACATCCAGCACAACGGGACCCCGCTCCACAAAGGTGATGCCGTCTTGGGCACGAACGCCCGGCGCGACCGCCGCGAAAACCATGGTGATCAGGCCATAGCGGCAAAACCGCCCCGCCACGCTTGTGAATTTAGTCAAGAAGACCTCCCCGAGCCGCGCAATTGGCACCACACTTGCAGAATTCATGCCGAACCCGGTCGAACGCAGGAGCATCGTCATGGATATTGCATCTCTAGTGGGCCTTGTGGGGGCTTTCGCAATGATTGGTGGCGCGATGGTCGTCGGGGGAGGTCTGGCGCCATTCTTCGATGTTCCCTCGGTCCTTATCGTCATTGGCGGCACGTTCTTTGCCGCCATGTACACCACCCCACTGCCCACCTTTCTGGCAAGTTTTGGCGCCATGTCAAAGGCGTTTCTACCACCGGTCAAGAAACAAAATGTCATGATCGAGCGGATGGTGGAGCTGGCCAGCATCGCCCGCAAGGATGGCATGATGGCCCTTGAGGGCCAGGATGTGCCAGACAAGTTCTTTGAAAAGGGTATGCAGCTTTTGGTTGACGGCGCAGACGAGACCAAACTGGTCCAGCAGTTAAACCAGGAAATCAAGTCGATGAAGATGCGCCATGAAACGAACCAGAACGTGGTCAAGGCCTGGATCGACCTGGCACCCGCCATGGGCATGATCGGCACGCTGATCGGTCTGGTTCTGATGCTTGGCAACATGGAAGATCCCAAGGCGATCGGCCCTGCAATGGCCGTTGCCCTGTTGACCACTATGTATGGCGCGATTGTGGCAAATGTCATTTTTGCACCCATCCTCACCAAGCTGGAAGGCTACACCGCCTATGAAGCGACCTATCGTGAGATGATCGTTTTAGGGCTGAAGAATATCGCCCGTGGAGAATCTCCGCGAAATATTCAGGATCAGATGATTTCGAACCTGCCGCCGAAGATGCAAGCCAAGATAGACGCAGCCTGATCCAGTCCATATCTCAAGGTGTAAATCATGGCCGAAGTCATCGAAGCCGAAGAAGAACAGGAAGAAGAGGAATGTCCGAAGTGCCCCCCCGTGGGCGCTCCCGCCTGGATGGCCACTTTTGCCGACCTCGCGACACTTCTCATGGCGTTCTTCGTTCTCATCCTTTCCTTCGCGGAAATGAACGTACCGAAATTCAAGCAGATCTCTGGCTCGCTGCGGGACTCTTTCGGCGTACAACGGATCGTGCCGGTGGTCGAACAGCCCAAGGGCACGACGGTTCTGGACATGAACTTTAGCCCGTCACCGGCCCCTTCTGTCACTGACGAACTGACACAGGAAACCACCGAAACCCGCGAATCCGAATTGAAAATTCCGTCCGACAATCGCGACAAGGATGGCGAGGACGAGATGCTTGAAGGCGAGCAGGACCTTGAGGGGCTGGGCGGGCAAGACGAAGACAACATCGCCGAGAACGAGAATATGTCGGATGCCGAAAAACTGGCCGCCGCGCTTGAGCAGATCGGACAGGATGTCGACATTTCGGCAGAGGTGGTCGATGGCAAGGTCGCCATAGACATGAATGCAGAGGATGCGTCCCCGCAAGAGCTGATAGAGAAGTTCCAACGCGTCGGTCAGGCGGTTGAAATTGCCGGTCTCGCGACGGGCAAGGCAGAACAGGAAGTTCTTTTCGGAGGGCTGGACCAGACGTTGAACGACCTCATCAGCATGGTGTCGGAAATTGAACGTCAGAACGAAGCCACCGGCGGCGCGACCATGGAAGAAGAACTGACCCGCATCGCCGCAGCCGACGAAAAGGCCCGCGAAGCAGAGGCAGAGCTAAAGGCCAATCTGCGCGATGAGATCGAACAGGGGCTGGTCACGGTCGAACGCAGGGACGGCAAGGTGTTTGTCAGCCTTGGCACTGGCAGCGCGTTTCCATCCGGCTCTGCCGTGCTGACCGGGCAGGCACAGTCCATTGTAGAGGAACTGGCAAATGCCACGAATGACCCGTCAAGTAGGGTTGTGGTCGCCGGACATACAGACGACGTACCCATCGCCTTCGGCGCACTTTACCGCGACAACTGGGATCTGGCCGCCGCGCGCGCTGCCAGTGTGGTGCAGGAAATCGAAGCCCTGAATGAAGTTCCTGAACGTGTGATGTCGGCTGTCAGCTATGGTGAGACACGCCCGATTGCCGACAATCTCACACCAGAGGGGCGGGAAAGAAACCGTCGCATCGAGGTGGAAATCGAATTCGCGCAGTAGCGAAGGGTATGGTTCTATTCACAGAAAGGCGTTCATTTTTTGACCCGCGGTAGAATTTTCACGCTGACCCAATGCGACTTCGACACAACTTCACCTCTCAAGCGAGCTTTGCGCATTCGGCTTTTGATATCGCTCAGTATCAGACGACACTGACTTCCTCGGGATCGGACTTTACCGTTTCCGGAAGCGGAAACCTGAATTTCAGTTCTTTGTGAAAGGACATGGCCAGCCTTTGCGCCTCTGCCTCACCATGCGCTGCAAGAACCATGCGCTTTTTCTTTCCATCGCTGCGCATCGCAAATTCAAACATCTGGAGCTGTCGGCGGCTGATATAGACGCACAAGATAAGATAGATAACGATTCCGAACACCGTGTTCAAAACGAACGCGGTCAGAACAACGCAAACAAAACTGACCAGTGCCGCCCATAACCTCCGTGCAATCAACCAGAACGGGGGGAAGGCCATTGCCAGAAACGACATGCGCATTTCGAAAATATCGGCATCATCAAGGGTGTCGGCATAGACCGCGAAATTCGACATGCCGCGCAACTCCGAGGCCGCACGCGCAAGCCCATCATTCGGCAGGTCTTGTGCATCCTGTGCGGTCAGAACCTCGATCTGGCAATCAATCGGGTCGTTCACGTAAAGGCTGAAAAGCTTCTGATCGCGATATACAGTTAGCAACACAGGGCGCTTGCCGCGATCCAACACGCGGGTGATCGCCTCGGTGACGGACTGGATTCTGTGCCAGGGCGTACCATTCACGGCCAGGATTATGTCATCATCGGCCAGTAGATCGTGCTTGCTTACCCGTTTGCCACTGGTCTTCTTAAGCCTGACGGGGCCCGGTGCAGCCGCCTCTTTCGTGTCTTCGGGGGCCGCGTCAACGGCTTGGGTGGCCATTACGGGAACTTGATCACATCAGCAGTCGGGCTTGGCTGTTTACGTTGTTTGGGGGCCTGTGACACCGATTTGGTGATCTGGTTCAACCGCATGTTCAACCCGTTCAAACGGCTTTCGATGCTTGCTTCCAACTCCGAGACCGCGGAGGAATCAAGGCCGCCCGGCGAGGCTGTCATCATCGCCTCGGACAAATCCGAGATCACATTGCGGTATTCCCCGGTTTGCTCCGTGAGCGCGTCCCGCAGGTTCGAAGAGACATTCATCGCAAGCTCACCGTTCAGGGTGCCGATCCGGTCACCCAAGGCCGCAGTCTGCGCCTCGGTCCGCTCGGCGGCCATGTCGCCGGTTTCGATCTGTGCAAGGCCCTCGGAGAGTTGGGCAAGCTGCACCTGGATATCCTCGACCTGCGCCAAAGCCACGGTCAACCCGTCCAGCTCTGTTTTCATTTCGACCATGAGCGCGTTGGCATCGTCGCTCTTTTGGCTCAGGTCGACAACAGTCTGAATGCCGCTTCCCAGATCATCGACATTCTCGGCCAAGATGGTCAGCAATTCGGTATTGGTCGCTGTCAACCGTTCCAGCCCGGACGAGGAACGCTGCCAGACGAACCCCATGATCGCCACCGCCAGCACAGCGACGCCAAGGCCTGACGCCAAAGCGATCCGGGATGTCTTGGCCAGCCGCTCCGCGGACTCGGCGGTCGCGCTGAATTGCGATGAAATACGCTCGAATTCTGCTGTCACGTCCATCGACGCGTCAGCTGCATCCAGCGCGATCTGGATGCTTTCATCAAGATCGGGTGTTTTTGGCTTTTTGACCGGTCGTGTTGCCATGTCTGCGGATCCTGTGATCATGCTTTTCTTGGGCTTGTCGCCCGCGGAGAATAATATGCACATTCCATGCCAGTCTCCCTCAGCACGACGCGCGCCGGTAAATCACGTGATTTGAAACCGAAAAAACCACAACGCCACGGTTGGGAGGGTTGATAGGTCACCCCTAGATGTCGGCAATCGCCACATACGATGCGTGGTTTTTTCTTTTCTTCGGTCATCTTCGCCTGCTCTGGATGAGATGCCACAGGTTGTGGATATGGAACCGCGCAGCACCGGCCAGACACAGCACACAGAAAAGCCCCATCATAACCGCATCAAGCCGGTTACCCTCGGACAGCAGAACCCTGGTTTCGCCGGCAAAGAACACTCCCACGCCCAGAAACGTCACTGTGCTTATCAACTCACCTCGGCTGCGATGGCGGCGGCGCGGTGGCGGCTTGTGTTTCATGACAGTGCCTTTCCGTTTTCGTCGAACAGCATTTCGTCAGGCAAATCAACGTCAGGGGCCTCGACATCTTCTTCCTTGTTCAGCCGGTAGATGAAGGCCAGCACAGCCGCGACGGCGGCATAAAGAGGGGGCGGGATTTCCTCGCCGATCTCACCCGCAAAGAACAGCGCGCGCGCCAAAAGCTCGTTGCGGAAAACTGTCACCCCGGCTGTCTTGCCGATCTCCATGATTTCCTGCGCCTGTAAACCGCGCCCCATCGCAAGGATAAGCGGCGCGCCCGGCGACCCAACCTCGTATTTCAAGGCCACGGCAAAATGGGTCGGGTTGGTGATAATCGCACTGGCTGTCGGGACGCTTTCCAGCGCGGCCTTTCTTTTCTCGGCGCGTGAACCAGCCGTCATCTGCAAGCGGCGGATCTTGGCTTTGACTTCGGGAGAGCCTTCGGTCTGTTTGTTTTCATCCCTCACTTCCTGAAGGGTCATGCGCAATTGCTGGGTGTGCTGATACTGCTGCCAGATCACGTCGATGATCCCCATGCCTGCCAGAACCAGCAGAAACGCGATAAGCAGCAACAAAAACACATCTCCGATCCGCGACACCCCGCCGAAAAGATGCGTGTGCTGAGATGTCAAAAGCGTATCGCTTTGCCATGCGAAAACCAAAACTGCAGCACTGATAAGCAACACGACCTTGCCGATCGCCTTGAGCATCTCGACCAGCGCCTTGACCGACACCATGCGCTTGAGACCCTTGAGCAGGTCGATCCGATTGCCTTTGAAGGCCAACGCCGAATTGGACCAGTTGATCGAACCGGACATCGTCATTTGCGTCAGGATCACGACGATCAGCAATGGAAACGCAAAAATGACCGACTTCCAGAAGATGAAGGCGAACCCAGAAGAGAGATTGCGAAACGTCTCGTCAAGCAGTCCATTTTCCCCGGAAAATCGGAACAGCGAAGCCCACTCCATGAGAATGCTCGGCATGAAGGGCAACAAAAGCAGGTACAGCAGGAAACCCACGAACAGTGTCGAGAAGACGAATAACTCTTTGGAGCTGGCGATTTGCCCGTCTTCCTTGGCCTTTTCCAGCCGCTTCGGGGTAGGTTCCTCGGTCTTTTCCTGACCGTCGCTTGCCGGTTCCGCCATCAGCCCGCATCCATCAAGCTGTCTTCGAGAAACATGAACATGAAATCAATCATGTCACGAATGGCCAGACTGAATGGCGTGGTCGAGAAATAGAGCGCGAAAAAACACGCCAGGATCGTCAGTGGAAATCCGAACGAGAACAGGTTTAGTTGCGGCGCCGAGCGTGTCACGACCCCCACCGTGAAATTGGCCAGCAACAGCAACGAGACCACGGGAAGCATCAGGGTAGACGCGATTGAGAACATGTGTCCTCCGGCATCCAGCCCGGCCCCGACAAGCTGGTCGAAGGCAAAAGGCTGGCCAAGGGGCAGGATCTCGTAACTCATACGGATAATCGCGATGCAATAAAGATGACCGTTAAGCGACAGGAACGCCGCGATCGCGAACAGGTTCAAAATCTGGCTGACAACCGGCGTCTGTCCGCCCGAATTCGGATCAACCTGCGCCGCGAACCCCAGACCGGCGGAGGCCGCGATCTTTTCGCCGGCCAACGCAACCGAGGCGAACAGGATGGTCAGGATCAGCCCCATCGCCAGACCGATCGTTACTTCGACCAGAGCGACCCTGATCAGGGCAAGAAACGGCAGGCTGTTGGGGTCTGGCACCTCGACCAACCCGAACAAAGCCGCCGAGACCGTGACGCTGATGACGATCCGGGCCTGAAGGGGAATGGCCGCCGCGCCAAAGAACGGCGCGGAAAGGAAAAAGGCGCTCAGGCGCAGCGTATGCAGGAAAAAAACAAGCCCAAGGTCAAAGACTTGCTGAAGCTCTACGCCGCCGATCCCCAGAAGATCGTCAAGATTTGGGGCTTGCGCAATCATTTCAACAGGCGGATCTGCTCGAAGATCGTTGCGAAATAATCTACCATTTCCCGCATCATGTATGTCGACAGCAACGCCATCGCGATCAACACGATCACAAGTTTGGGGACGAAACTCAGCGTCATTTCATTGATTGATGTCGCGGCTTGCAGGATACCTATCAACAGACCGACGGCCAGAGCCACGCCAAGGATGGGCCCCGCCGCCATGATGATTTGCCAAAATGCGCCGCGCAGACTTTCTATGTTGGAGTCGAATTCCATCCGGCTAGTTCACATAGGTGGACGCGATCGACGCCACGGTCATGGCCCATCCGTCCACCAGGACGAACAACAGCAGCTTGAACGGCAAAGCCACGAGCATCGGGCTCAGCATCATCATGCCAAGCGACATCAGGATCGACGCGATCACAAGGTCGATGACCAAAAATGGAAGAAACAGCAGAAACCCGATTTGAAACGCAGTTTTCAGTTCCGATGTTATGAAGGCCGGCAAAAGCACCGAATAGGGAACCTCGTCGTTGGATTGATAGGGGGCATCCCCAGCCATCTCGGCGAACATCACGAGGTCGGATTCGCGGGTGTTGAGAATGAGAAATTCCCGCAAGATCGACGCGGCACTTCCGATCGCCGTCTCCGGCGATGTCTGCCCGTCCAGATAGGGTGACAGGCTTTGCGTGTAGATCTCGTCAAAAGTCGGCGCCATGATGTAGAATGTCAGAAAAAGCGCGATTGAAATCAGAACCTGGTTGGGTGGCGTTTGCTGGGTGCCCAATGCCTGCCGCAAGATTGAAAGCACGATGATGATCCGGGTGAAAGCGGTCACCCCCAACACAAACGAGGGCAGGATCGTCAACACTGTCATCAAGGCAAGGATTTGCAATGACAGTGAATAGGTTGTTTCGCCATCTTCGCCGGTTGTGACGTTCAACGCTGGAAAGCCCTCGACAGACTCTTGTGCCCAAGGCTGCGACGGCAAGAATATCATGACCGCAAGGCTGGCCAAAAACAGGCCGAGGCATCGTTTCAGGACCGGCATGGATAACACGATTTTCCGCAGATCACGCATCCGGCACACGCTTTTCCGCCGGAGGGCCGTCAAGCTTGAGCAAGGCCGCATGACGCCCTGCGCCGTGCAATACGGCAACGCGGTTCCCCTCGATATCGAGCAAGGAAAGCTTTAAAGTTTTCTCAACCCGGTACACCTCCAGCAAGTGTATCCGTTGATCATGCGTCCCAAGGGTCTGCTTGATGCTGTTCGCCTTGGTGACAATGATCTGCCGCACAACAAGAAGCGTTCCCAGAAATGCCAGAACGATCAAGATGCTTTTCAGATCCGGGGAGAGAAAAGACATTTTCATCACCGCATGACGCTGTGCCCAAAGCGCGACATCAGATCTTGTCCACACGCTTTTCCGGGTCCACGATGTCCGAGAACCGGATGCCAAACCGCTCGCCGACCATCACGACCTCGCCCTTGGCGATCATCGTTCCGTTCACAAGGATATCCAACGGCTCGCCCGCCAGCCGATCCAGCTCCACGACCGACCCTTCGTTGAGGCGCAGCAGGTCACTGATCGAGATCTCGGTACGCCCCACTTCAACGGACATCTCCACTTCGATGTTTTCCAGCGCGCGCAGCTTTTCGCTCTCACGCGAGCGGGTAGGTGCTTCGATTTCGTCGTCAGACATGGAAATCTCTCTCTCGTGTTATCGGGGCTAGTCCATTTTCTTGGTGATCGTAATGGCGCTGATACCGCCAACTTCACCGATATCAGCCATGAACATCTCGTGGCCCTGCACCAGAACGGTCAGGCCCTCGCGTAGATGGATCGGGAACACGTCCCCTGTTTCCATTTCAAGAAGTTGCCGCAACGAGACCTTGGGTTTGCTCAATCGAATGTTCATCGGCAAGCGCACCTGCGATACGGCCCTCTCGAGACGTTCGCGCCAAGTCAGGTCATCGTCTATCACCTCGGATTGCATGCGCGACCGTAGCTGTGCGGCAATCGGCTTGAGCGTCTGAAGCGGATAGAGAATGTCGATCGTGGCTGGCTCGATCTTGGGCAACTGAACCTCGAATGAGCAGATGATCACCGTATCGCTGCCATCCACAAACGAGGCGAATTGCAGGTTTTCCTCCCGCGACTGGTCCGAAAAGGTAAGTGGCATCAGATCTTGCCACGCTGTCAACAGCATCGCATTCAGACCTTCGGTGATGATCTCGATCACACGCTCTTCCGTCGTGGTGAATTCATTGCGGGCTTTGTACTTCAAGCCCAGATCACCGCCATAATATGCGTTCGTCAGTGTTGAGATGAACTCGGGCTGGATGACCATCATCTTGCTGCCGCGCAATTCGTCGATGCGCGATGTCGTCAGGCTCATCAACGGTTTGGTATCAACACAATATTCGTCGAAAGTCTGGACCTTTGGCATCAGCGACGCGATGCGCGGCTGTACGCGCAACATCGGCTGGAACACCGATCTTGCAAGGCGTGCAAACCGCTCGTTTATTACCCGCAGCGCATAGTAATCGCCCAAAAGCGACAGGTCGTCAGAGCCAAAGGTGAACTCCCGAACATCCTGTTCCGCAACGGCCCGCTTTGTGGATGAAGCTGTGCCGTCTTTATCAAGACTGCTGATCAAGGCATCCACTTCATCCTGAGTGAGTTTTTTTGAAGACATCAAAAACCGCTCATACTATTGCATCACGAACGATGTCAGCAACACGCTCTCGACGCCGCCAAAGCCCTCAAGAAGTTCGAGTTCCTCGTTGATCACCTTCGTCAGTTCCAAGGACATCGCATCGCGTGCATCACGTCCGATGACGTCCTCTTCGCCATAGCCGCTTAATGTCGCAAGGATCACTGCCTTGATGGCTGGTAAGTTGGATTCCACGTTTCTCAGGATCTCGTCGTCATATCGGGTCGAGACCCCAACGCCGACCTGAAGAAATCGACGAGAATCCCGCAGATTGGTCGTCATTGTGCCGGGAATTTCATAGTAGAGTGTCTGGAAAACCTCGTCCTTCGGGCTTTCCTTGGTCACCTTATCAGGTTTCGGACGGCTTTCGCCCTCGCCACCCTCCACGTCGTCTTCGTCTTCGGACGGGGCGGCGGCGTTGTTATTGCGTTCAATGATGTTTGCCGCCACTTGCTCGGGGGATTCCGCTTGTGACCCGAACAGGACATAGCCAGCGCCAAGCCCGATCCCAAGGACCACGAGCCCCCCCGCCACGAATATCAGAATCTTCAGAATACCAGATTTCTTCTTAGGCTCGTCTTCATCATCAGCCATCGGGGGCCCTCGGTTCGTGTGCTTAAAGGATAATGTTCAGCAAGGAGTGCTGCGCAGTGTCATCAGATATCATGCGGGCGTCGGTTTCATCGGAATCGCTCAGTCCGGCCAGAGCCGGATCACTATCGTCGCCATCATCGTCAAAGGGCGTGTCGCCCCCTTTGCCAGTGTTGGCGGAAAACTCTCCGAGTGTCAGACCAGCCCCATCGAAGGCGCTTGAAATCTGGCCTTCAACCCCGCGCAACATGGCTGCGGTCGATGCCACTTCGGTGACGATCCGCAAATCCAGACCACGGCGGCCTTCGCTCATCTTCAGGGTGATTTGCCCCAGATGTTGGGGAAGTATCTTCAATGTCAGAACGCCACCCGACTGCACCATCCCCGCCGCTCTTTGGACAAGTGTCTGGGTCCAGCCCTGGCGCCTGACATCCAGCACGGTTGGCAAACCGCCGCTCTGGGCCATTGGCACAGGCGATGCCGCACTGGAAGACCCTGCTGGCGACGGCGTGCTCGATTGCGCGGCTGGCGTCCTAGCCATGTCACTGACGGCCTGCCCGGTTGCCCGATGGTCCGGGGCGGGTTTCTGATTGTTCTCGGCCTGCGCTGGCGCGTCGCCGCGCGCGATCCTCGTAATGGTAGCAAGAGCCGTATCGGCTGCTCGCGCACCAAGGATCTCCGATCCTGCCATAATAGTTTGTGGCACAAGGCCTGCGCGTTGATCGCTCTGTTGTCCGTCTGCCTGCTCACTACTGAGCATACGCCCGGTTTTCATATTGGCCGCAATCATGGGCGATACAGCCGAAACGACGTAGGGCTGGGTGATATTCGGATACATCAGATCACTGTCAGCAGTTGGTACACCGGGAGCCATCTGAAAAGCGCCCTGCTCCGCAGGCGCCGCTTGCACGCCCAGCAAAGACACCAATGCGCCCGCAGCTTTTGACCCGGCGTCTGGTGATGCAGGCTGGAAAGTGGCTCCATCACGCAACGCGTCCCCGTTTGGACCAGCGACCTCGGCCCCCGCAACAAAATCTGCAATACGGGCCACCGGGTTGGCAAAAACGTTCACTGCCGAAGGTGCATCAGGCCTGACTGTCAAATTATCGACAGATTTGGCAACAGGTGTGTCACTCTTTTGGTCGCCCACGGCACCCGGACCGTCCGGCGTTGCAATTAAGACAGATGGTGCTTCGAGCGAGACTGCCGCATGAACAGATGCCGAGCCCGCTTGCCCCGAAGCTATCAACGGCTGCCCCTTTGGCTGGCTTGTCGTCATCGACGCAGCGGGCGCAGGGCTTGCCGATGCATTGGCAAGGAGCGCACCCTCGGCCGGCACCAGCGGCGTTGCCTGCCCTGTCGCTTGCTGCGGCGTAGACGCCGCCAGCCCTATGAAGTTGGCATAAGCGGCGATATCATCTGATACACGCTCTAACGCGCCAGCAACCCTGATTGCCAAACGCCCATCCACCTGCATGAGGGCCAATTCGACATCCGAAAGGGCCAACATGTCGCTCGCAGACTCAGGTGGCACACCCGCTTCCAGCGGCACAGCTTCGGACGTGGCGCCTGACTCACCATTGAGAAGCCGCGAAAGATAGGCCACGACCTTATCAAGATCGACGGGTAAATCGGTGGCGCCCAGGTCCCCGATCAGGCGCAGAACGGAAAGATGCCCCTCGGCCCCACCAAGCATCGCCAAATCCGCCGTCTGCGGGATATCCGATAGATCGTCTGCATCGGGCACAACCAAAGCGGCCTTGGCGCGGTGCATCATCTTCGCAAACAGCGCGACATCCCCGGTCACAGGATCACCGCTCGCAGGCTTTTCGTCGTCGGCCCCCGGCATCAGGGATAGCCCTGCAGGCCCATCGCCCGCATGGTCAGGACCCTGCAGGCCCGTCATGTCGATCGCTGCAAAGATCTCGGCGAAAATAGCATCACCCACCGCAGTGGCATCAGCCCTGAGGCCGCCTGAAGGCGGGTGCGCCACAACACTTTGATCCTTGATAAGCGGCGTCGCCGTCATCACGCGTCCAATTCAATCAGAGACTGGATTGAGCTCTGCAAGACAGATGCCAATCAACCCGCCGGGACGGAAAATTCCCGACGTATGGCGCGATGAATTTCATGGCTTCTGAACAATGCGATACGTCGTCTGAGATGCTTCGATCATGGAGTCCCGCTCTTGCTGTGCTTCTTTCAAAACCTGCCGGGCCTTGTCGGAAACCAGTTGTTTCTTGTGACTCATGCGAGCGATCGCCCCGGTGACGTTCGTCAGTTCGACCGTGAGGAAATCCAGCTTGTTCGATAGTGCTTGGGTCTCTTCGATCAGACGAAGTTCGTAATACCGGTTGGTGTGCAGCTTGTGGGCCTGTTGCACCGTCTGATCACGGGCGTAATCGCGCAGCGTCTCCATGCGCTCCAGCAAAGCCTGAATCTGATCTATTTCCACCTGCAATGCCTGTTGCCGCTGGACGAAATGAGGCAGGCGGGCCTGTTCCTTCAGGGCCATGTTCCGCAACAGTTTCGCCTTGCGCATCCCCATCAGGTCCGCCCCACGAGAGAGGTCAGCAACCGGGCGCTTTCGTTGATATCCGCTCGGGCGTCCGGAGCCTGACGGATGTACTCCACCAGCCTCGGCCAAAGAGACACAGCTTCGTCCAGATCGCTATCCTGCCCCGAGACATAGCCGCCCATCAACATCAGGTCCCGGTTCTCATTATACAGCGACACCATCCGCTTGAACTTTTGGGCGGCCGCTTGTTGCTGTGGTGGGACGATATCGTTCATCACCCGGCTGATGGACGCGGGGATATCGATGGCGGGATAGATGCCCATTTGCGCGATCGACCGGCTAAGCACCACATGCCCATCCAGAATGGCCCGCGCCGTATCTACAACCGGGTCATTTCCATCGTCCCCATCTGCCAGCACCGTGTATATTCCGGTGATCGACCCCGAATGCGCGCCCACACCCATGCCGGCGCGTTCGATCAAGGTCGGGATCATCGAAATCACTGACGCCGGATACCCCTTCGATGTGGGCGCTTCACCCAAGGCGAGGCCGATTTCGCGCTGCGCGTGGGCAACCCGTGTCAGCGAGTCCATGATCAGCAAAACGTTCTTGCCCTGATCACGGAAATGCTCAGCGATCGCGGTGGCGCGGCGTGCGGCCCTAATCCGCAAAAGCGGGGACCGATCAGCAGGCACCGCCACGATGCTGATCCGGTGTCTTGCCTCGGGGTTCATAACGGATCGAACCATCTCGCCCACCTCGCGCGCGCGCTCACCGATCAGGCCGATCACCACCACATCCGCCGATGTATGGCGTGCCATCATCCCCAGCAAAACCGATTTACCGACACCCGAGCCGGCGATGATCCCGATCCTTTGACCGCACCCAATGCTCAGCAGGCCGTTGACGGCGCGTACGCCCACATCCAACGCTCCGGGAATAAGCTTTCGTGCCAAAGGGTTCAGCATCTTGCCGTTGAGCGGAATGCGCTCCGCTCCCACTGGTGTCGGCAGATCATCAAGCGGCTTCCCAAGCGCATCGACAACCCGCCCAAGAAACGCCTCTCCCACATCAACCGACGTGCCCTGATCCAGCAGATCGACCCGCGCGCCCGCCCGTACCGGCGCACCGGATTCGTACAGGACCAACTTGTTGCGGCCCTCGTTGTAGCCAATTACTTCGCCCAGAACATGATCGCCCTGATCGGTCTGGACAGTGCAGATCGATCCCACCGAGACCGGGAAACCGTCGCATTCCAGCAGCAACCCATCATATCTTGAGACGCGCCCGCTCAGTTTTGGCTGGCTCTCTCCCTCGGTGCCTCCCTTGAGCGGTCGGGTGATCTGTTCAGTAAGGTTCAGCATCGTTAAACCGTCTCTGTCACGGGTTTGGTGACAGGTTTCGCCGTCTCGCTCATCAGATCACTCATTTCGGCACCACCGATGCGCAAACGTGCATCGCCACGCCGCAGGGATGGGTCGGCGACAATATGAAGTTGTGGGGAATGCTGCCGCTCCAGAAAGCTCTTCTGCACAAGCCACACATCATCCGGCGCCAGAAAAAGTTCGCGCTGCCCAGACAGATGAGACAGGTTCTCCACCAGCATCTCGATCCGCTCCGCCAGTATATCCGGCATCTTGGTCAGCAGAAAACCGACGCGCTGGGAGGCAAGATCGAGGACGGCCAGCCTGAGGCTTTCGGACAGTGTTGCGATATCCAATACATCCGTGGCTTCCATTCGCTCAACCAGGGCGCGCAAGCGATCGAATTGCTGCGCCAACTCGGCCTCGCGTTCGCTCTCGGTCATCGCCTTGCCTGCCGACAGCCCCTCGGCATAGGCATCGTCGCGGATCTTTTGCAGCATTTGCTCGTCCACCACCGGCGCAGGCGGCTCGACCTGGACCGGGACATCCGGCACCGGCTGAGGGTCATCCGCTATCTCGGACGGAGGATCATGACTTTGACTGGCTGCATGTGCATCTTCGGCGACCGCCTCGGCATGCTCTGCGGCATCGTCTGCACGCTCCCGCTTTACCACATCGGATTCGTGATCTTCGGCCGCGTCCTCCACGGTCGGGTCGGGTTCGACCGGGGCAACCGGGTGTTCAACCGCCAGTTCGCCCCATGTCAGGCGACGGAAAGACCCACCGGCCTTTCGCGGCATGTCGCCGTCCTTTGTAAACCCACGGCCCTGCAATCCTTGCAGAGCATCGGACACATTGGCCCGGACGTAACCGTCCTTGTCTGTCGAGGCTTGCAGATCGGACACGGGGTGAAGCATCACACCATTTGCTCCCCGCCCCGACCGGCAAGGACGATCGTGCCTTCATCGGCCATCTTGCGGGCCACCTCTATGATTTTGACCTGCGCCCTTTGCACCTCGGTCAGGCGGACAGGGCCAAGAACCTCCATTTCGTCCTTGATATTGGCCGCCGCGCGCGTCGACATGCAGCCAAACAGCTTGTTTTGAAGTTCGTCATCTGCACCCTTCATGCTCATGATGAGATCCTCGGTATCAATTGACCGCAAAAGGGTCTGCAAGGACCGGTCGTCGGACATGCCCAGATTTTCAAAGGTGAACATGTTCTCCTGAATTGCCTGCATCAGTTCCTTGTCGCGGCGCTTGATGGACCCCATGATACGGCGTTCGGTATTGGACTTGGTAAAGTTCATGATCTTCGCCGCCGCCTTGACGCCGCCGACCTTGGACGACCGCAGGCTGGTATTGGCCTTGAACTTTTCCTGCATGACCTTTTCCAGCTCCCTCAGGGCTTCAGGGTCGACGGTTTCCAATGTCGCGATGCGCTGCACGACCTCTGGCTGCAAATCGTCGCCCAACAGGTTCAGAACGTCCGAGGCAAGACTGTAATCGAGATAGGACACGACCAAGGCAATGATCTGTGGATGCTCATCTTGAACAAGTTCGGCGATCGATCGCGCGTCCATCCAGTCGAGTATTTCGATCGGGCGTTCACTGCTGGCTGGCGTGATACGGCTGAGAACGGATTGCGCCTTGTCCTCTCCCAAAGCACGGCTGAGCACGTTGCGGATGTAGTTTCCAGCTCCGAGCCCAAGGCTGGTCTGCTGCTTGATGATGGCCAGGAACTCGTCCAGTACGGCATTAACCGTTTCCTGATCGGTGTTGCGCACCGAATACATCGCCGCCCCCAGATGCTGCACCTCGCGCGGGCTGAGGTTCTTGAGGATCTCGGCAGCCTCCTCTTCACCCAACAGCATCATCATGATCGCGGATTTCTGCGTCCCGCTCAGATGTTCCGTGATTTCCGACGCATCGGTTGGTTCGACCTTGGTACCATCCATCCGTTTCAGTCCCTATTCGTGGATCACGTACTTTGATCCATGTCTTCTTCCATCATCGCCTTGAAGACGTTCGAAACGCGCCCGGCCTCGTCACCGACAATCATCCGGATCAGCGCGACCTTGTCGTCATAGCTGTTGGCGGTATCCAGCATCTCGACCGAGATCGAACTTTTCTTCGGCTTGAGCTTGGCCTTGATCTCTTCAAGGGATTGGCCCTCTTCCAAATCGATCGTGTCCATGTCGATAATCTCGCCGTCCTCTGTCGTGATGACATTCGGCCCCTGCCCGTCAGAGGGTGCCGCGAGGAACTGGGTCAAAAGTGGCTTGATCAGGCCAAGAACCACGACCGCCAGAACCATCAGCATCAACAGGTTGCGCATCATCTCGCGCACCCAAGGATCCTCGTACCAGGAAAATTCCGTACCCTCGGACAACGACGCGATCACGGCCTCGGGCGAAATGAATGGCAGGCTTGACACGATCAGAGTGTCACCGCGAGCGGCGTTGATCCCCACGGTGCGTTCGACCAGCGCTTTGACATCTTCGATGCGGGAGGGATCAAGGCCGACCGAAATCTCGCTTATTGCCCCCTCTTCCGTAGCTTCCCCTGTGGGCTGGCGTTCACGCACCAAAACCGCAACATGGACACCCTTTATTTGGGCAAGAGGGCTGCTTTCCGACGAAACACGGCGGCTCATCTCGTAGTTTCTTAGATTGTTCGTGGATCGCAGGCGGGTGCCCTGGCCGTTGGTCACGGTGTTCGCAGTATTTTCATTCTGCCCGGCCTCGCCCCCCCCATCTGGGTTATCTTCATTTTCACCGTCACCGGCATCTGGAACATTGGCGTTTCCGTTGTTGCCTTCAAGTTCCGCAGCGGGTGGCGGCGTGTTGCTAATGGCGCCGGGAATCCCTCTGGCTCTTTCCACTACCTCCTCTTCGAGCGCGTTCTGTTCGCTAAGCAAGCCAGACTCGCCCGGCATCACAAGATCCTCTGTTACTTCCCGACGGGTAAAGTCGATTTCCAGACTGACCTGTGCCGATACATGG
This sequence comes from Marivita sp., assembly GCF_020055675.1. Classification (GTDB taxonomy): domain Bacteria; phylum Pseudomonadota; class Alphaproteobacteria; order Rhodobacterales; family Rhodobacteraceae; genus Marivita. The sequence goes on along the minus strand of NZ_JAIPUS010000014.1, from coordinate 51,489 downwards.
CCAGGCCCGACGATCGGGGTCAGCAAGGTTTCGATGCGCGCGCGATAGATTTCCTCGAGCTTGAGTTGATATTCCAGCTGTCGATCGGCCAGCGTCGTCGCAGGATCGTCAACCGTATCGGACAACAGCCGACCGTTTTGATCGACAACCGTCACGCTTGTCTTCGACAAATTGGCAACAGAAGACGAAACCAGATTCACAATCGCCGTCACCTGCTGTGACGACAGGCTGCGACCCGGCTTCACCTGGACAAAAACTGACGCGGTTGGTGCCTGAGCATTGCGTGCAAAAGCAGAGCGTTCCGGGATTGCAAGATGCACGCGCGAGGCGGAAACAACGTCGATTTCATTGATCGACCGGGCAAGTTCGACTTCCTGCGTTTGTTTCAGACGCATGGTTTCAACAGATCGGCTGGTGCCCATCGGCATATCAGTCAACATGCTGTAGCCATCTGGCATCGACTGCGGCAACCCCTGAGCGGCAAGGGTCATGCGGGCGGTGTAATAATCCGCAACGGGAACAGTCACCTCACCGCCGACCGGATCGATCTGAACATCGGTGCCGTTATTGCGCAACGCATCCATAACCGCGGCCTTCTCGGCCTCGGGTAAGGATGCAAACAGCGTCGTGCGCTGCGGCGTCTGCAATGCGACATAAAAAATAAGCCCCAGAACCACCAGAAGGGCAGCCGCCACAACGGGAAAAGCACGCTGTACCGCTGGCTGCATGTAGAACATGCGCAGGTCGTTCATGGTCATTGTCACGCGCTGCGCAAAGCCGTTTCGCGCCGGTGCGAGCGACGTGTTTGTGGAATTATCCGTCATGGGCTAGCTTTTCACGCACTTGTTTCTACTCGATTTTCCACCCTTAGACGGGCATGTTCATGATGTCTTTATATGCAGTCAAAGCCTTGTTTCGGACGTTCAGCGTCAACTGGAAACCAAGCGAAGAAACCTGTTGCGCGACCATCACCTTGGTCAAATCCGTTTCCTTCCCGGTTTCGAAATCGCGGCGCATTTCGCTCGCCTCAGTCTGTGCATTCGCCACCGCGTCCAGCGACTGGCGCATCCTGTCGGCAAAGCTTGGCTCGTTCGACGGGCTGGCCGGCAACGCACCGGACGCCCGCGCCGACATGTCCCGGGCGCGATTGATTGCATCCGCCGCATTCAGCGACATGGTCGAGGTGACCGGGTCGATCCTGTTCATATACTGTGCCTCCTATAGTCCGTGCGCTCCGGGCCAAGCGCTTGGCGTGCCGGCTTGAATAATGGGCGACGGCCTTGCTATCTGGTCGATCATGATGGCATCGGCCGTGATGGTCGTCCCGGTTTTCAGAACAAGCGCGCGCTGCATCACGTTTTCCAGTTCACGGATGTTGCCCGGCCAGTCATGCGCTTCCAACAGGGCGACGGCGCAGTGCGCCAGCAACGGGATTTCCGCGACATCCTTGACATGACGGACCAACAGCTCTTGTGCGATGGGTAGAATATCGTCGCGTCGGGCCGACAGCGGCATGGTCGTGACAGGAAACACGTTCAGCCTATAAAACAGGTCCTCGCGAAAGCGCCCGGCGAGACACTCGGCCGACATGTCGCGGTTCGACGTGGCGAGGATGCGGACATCGACCTCGATCTGACGGTTGCCGCCAAGCGGAGTGACCGCAAGCTCTTGAATGGCGCGCAGTAGTTTCGCCTGCAACGGTAGGGACATTTCCGAGATTTCATCCAGCAGCAATGTGCCACCGTCCGCAGCCCGGATCAGGCCAACATTGGCCTTGGACGCGCCGGTGAACGATCCTTTTTCATGCCCGAACAACATCGCCTCCAGCATATTGTCGGGGATGGCCGCACAGTTGATCGCCACGAACTCGCCGCCCGCGCGCTTTGACTGGCTGTGGATATACCTTGCCATGATCTCTTTGCCGCTGCCGGTCGGCCCGTTGATAAAGACACTGACATCGGAGTTTGCGACACGTGCCGCCATTGCGAAAAGTGTCTTGACGTGCGGGTTGCGCACCATCGCGCGCCCGGAACCATGCACAAGCGTTGCAATGAATAGAAGAGCGTATTGCGGGCAGATATCATCGCCAAGTCCGAGATGAACAATCTTGCCGCCCAATTCAGACGTAATGCAGAAACCGCTGGCCGTCTCATTGACCACGAGAACAGATCTGGCTCCCATTTTGCGCGCCAACTCGACCACACCGGATTGCCCCCCAAGTACGTCTGCATGTTCCTGCGAGAGGATCAGGAAATCCGTGTTCGGGCGCTTTTCATCGCAGCTTGTGTCACAGACCCGGCGCACCGAAACTGCATGATCTGACAGAGTATCAACCAGGGCCTGGCCCAATCGAAAGTTTTCAATCTGTATAATGGCACGATACATGGCGTCCACCTCCGCCTCTATAAAGGCAAGCTGTGTGCCAAAATAACTGAATATCCATTGGATATCTAAATATTTAGATTACTAACTTTAGTATGACTAAAAGCATAGATTATGCATGCCCAATCTCTCTTGCTTTGTATGACGAGATCAATTGATAATATATATCGCCAACCCTCGTTCATCGGGTAGAAACGTGTTGGACTAGTTCACTTGCTGCACAGCTACTAAGATCACTATTTTGACATTCGGAAGAATTGCAATGACCGCGCCTTCAACGAAAATTTCAGATTTCAAGGCAATTGGAGGCACCTCGCCAGCCGTCGTGCGGATGCGTCAGGAAATTGAGAACGTCTCGACCTACAACGTCAATGTTTTGACAACCGGACCAACCGGCGCAGGAAAAGAACTTGTTGTGCAAGCCTTGCACGCGATGTCCGGTCGGAAAGGCAAACTGATTTGCGTCAACTGCGCAGCAATCCCGCGCGACCTGCTTGAAGCGGAACTTTTCGGGCATGAAAAAGGGGCCTTCACTGGCGCAAGCACAACTCGCAAAGGGCGCTTTGAAGATGCCGCGCGGGGCACGCTCTTTCTGGACGAAATCGGTGACATGCCACTGGAGCTTCAGGCCAAGCTGCTTCGCGTCATCGAAACGCGCAAGATCAGCCGTCTTGGATCGAACACCGAGCGGCCTGTAGATTTTCGCCTTGTCTGTGCGACACACAAGGACCTCAATGGAAAGTTACACGAAGGTGACTTCCGCGAAGACTTGCTGTACCGTTTGTCGGTGGTCGTCATCCGTGTGCCATCACTCAAACATCGAGTTCAGGATATACCCGAACTCGTTTCGGCTATATCCAACCAGATTGAAAACGACGGCTCGGGCCTTGTTCCACCCCCTGTGGAACTGGACGGCATGGAAGAGCTGATGCATTACGAATGGCCCGGTAATGTGCGAGAGTTGAAAAACTTTCTCCAGCGGGCCGCTGTATTTTCGCGCGGCCAGCCACTGACCCGGCCTATGGTGCGGAAATTGCTCCACCTTGACGAAAGAAATGTCGAGGAACAAGCGAACCTTTGGAGCGCCATTCACAAGATTCCTGCCTCGGTGGCGCGAACCACATCCTCGGAGCGAAATTCAGAGCCGATCGAGATACAAAAATCGGACATTGATGCGATGCAAACGTTGCGCAGCGACCAGCCGTTTTGTTTGAAAGATCACCTTAGCAACATCGAACTGAACTATATTACTACCGCGCTGAAGCTGGCAGATTACAGTACGACAAAGGCTGCCAACATGCTTTCTTTAAAACGAACAACCTTGATTGCAAAGATGCGTAAATACAAAATTGATAGCGACTCCTAAAAATAAACAAGTCCATATTTCGCTCGGGGTACTGGTTGGGGACGGGCCGCATTACAGGATCGGAATACTCCAAGAAACATCCGCGATCATACAACGCCGTCGACCTTCCAGGACAAGATACCCCTCAGGCGAGGTTAACAATTCATCTTTCAGGGCGATGACGGCCGAAGGCGGCCGGGGCGGGTCGCTCCGCAACAGCTTTAAAAGACTGGAAAACTGACTATACGATACGTGCAGATGCGCTTGCATGACAGGCCGCGTATCGTCGATGTCAAGCTCACCAATGCCTCCAACATGAGAAATTTCACGGGTTTGAACGTGTAACACGATATGGCCTCTGGCCAAATTCATCAGCGTCCCGTTTACCAACAGTTGCGGTTTCTTGTCGTGACCTACCATAATCGCCTCGGCGGACTGCACCGACAACTGCACTGTAGTTATCTTTTCCAAAGCATCCTCCAAGCCGGGCCCGCTCAGACGTTCCGGGCGTCATCGGCATGACCCTTGAGCAACGGCTGCATTTTCTTGAACGCTGCCGACTTGATTTGAGAAACGCGCCCCGGTGTCACGTCAAGAACCGCAGCGATCTCGTAGACGTTCAGCTCTTCAACATAATAAAGTTGGAGTACAAGCATTTCCCGTTCGGGCAAAGTTCTCAACGCAGCCAGCAGCGTTTCTTTCAAGCGCTCGCGATCCAGCCTTTGTTCGGCGGGGGCATCCTCTGAAGCGAACCACATCGAATGCTCATCGTATTCATCTTGAATAGAATTCTGATAGCTTGCATTCAAGGTCTGTTCCCACTGCGTGTATTCATTCAGCGTCATCGACACAGCTGCAGCCAATTCGTGCTTTTCTGGGGTGCGGCCCAGATCCTGCATCAGCTTCGTCTTGGCCGAGTTGATCAACTGGTTAATCTTGATCGATTTTCGACACAACACGGAATTTTTTCGCAGATAGTCATGCATTGCGCCTCGGACACGCAGGACCGCGTAATTTTCAAATGAAACGCCATCCTGCCGCGAATACCGCTGGGCAGCTTCTATCAGGCCAATCAATCCGATTTGAAGCAAGTCCTCATATTCGACAATTGACCGAACCCGAAAATGGACATGGTGTGCAACCCTTCGGACGAGCCCCTCATGTTCACGAACAATTCGTTCAATATTTCGTGTATCTGTCGGATAACAATTCACCACCGCGCCTTTACCCCGATATATTCAAGGGCATTGGATCGTGCCGCAGGGCATTATGTGGAGCGTGCAGGATTTGCCTGAGAACCAAATCAAAATTTTTGATCTGTTCATGCTTGTCTTCCATCTGAACAATAGGAACGCATTTTATAGACGACTCGTAAATTTCCCTGCGATGTTTGAAATGCCCCGCGTAAGTCAGACCTACCGGCAAAAACGCCTTAACCGTATAGCTGAAATTCTCGAACACCGCCCTTGCCTGTCGCTCGCTGTTGACCATGTTCACAACAACTGAATATTCAGCGATTCCGCGTTCCAGGTAGGAATTCTTGATCAGCGCATAGGCATCCACAAAACTTGTCGCCTGCGCCAAGAGAACAATCAGAACGCGATCGGAATTTGCAAGAGTGTTGATCAGGTCTTGTCCTGCACCAGCAGGGGCATCGACCACAATATAACTAAAAGCATCCTTTAGCTGTCGCAATTCGGACAACACACTTTGTAGGGGGTCTTCAACCTTGTCGATTGCAACGCTTGCACCCGTGCGACCGGCCAACACAGACAGACCACCATCCACAACCTCGATCGCCTCACGTAGCGTGCAGCGGGCCTGCAAGACATCGATCAAATCGAACTCGGGCTGAAGATCAAGCAGGATATGCGAGTTGGCCATCAGGAGGTCTGAGTCCACCAGAAGCGCCCGACCGGACGACTTTTGCAGACGCAACGCGAAATTGGTAGCCAACGAGGATTTCCCCACGCCCCCTTTTCCGCTTGCAATCGTGATTACCGTTGCCATCTATCCACCCTCGATGCTGCTACTCAGCATAATTCGCGCCAAAAACCGAAAGACTGCGAAATTTAGCTCTGAACTCCCTGATATACCCGGCAACTCCTCGCCCATCAGGCGCTCCAACTGCGCTGTGGCCCACTATCGACATGCACAAATGTCGAATACGTGCCCACACCACCCGGGCAGACCTGCCTTGCGACGCGCGACAGCGTCTTCATCGGCACGTCCGGCAAGGAAAAGTCGATCGCACGCGCCTGCATATGCAGTGAATTGCGCGCCGCTTTCTTGCCCATACGGCGCAACAAGTCGTTGGTTTTGCGACTGCGATATCCTGACGTGATCCGCACGTTCAGTGCGCCGCCTTCGGGCGCAACATCCTCGCATATCCGCAAGAGCGCTTGCAGCACGGCACCGTCAATTTCCTGAATTTCGTTTTGCCGCCAATCGCGCAGGAAATGATCAAGCTGGCGTTTCTCCGACGGGCTGAACGGCGCGCGCGCCGCCACTTTCAGTGTCATTTTTTCGCCAGTATTCGCATTTCCCAACGCCAGGCGCAGCGGTCGCGACATGCCGAAAAGCGGTGCTTGCCGTGGCGCCAACGATACATCTGGCGGTAGGTCCGGTTCCGGGTCGCCGAACATATGCAAAAGCCCCTGCGTGTCCCCTTCCGGCGGACGAAAAGCCGTGTTGCTGAACAAGCTGCCACCCGTTGACATATCAACAAGCGGCGCGCCATGCGCCAAGGCTGGCGAGCAAAGCGCGCCAGCAAGAACTGCGCGGCGTGTGACATGGGCTTTTTGTGTCATAAAACAACATGCATAAGATGCAGCCCTATGCGGTGATCACTCAGCGTGTCAGCTTTTCGATCATGTCGGAATATGTCTGAAGAATGCGTGACGAACCCGAAAACTGCTGCTGCGCGCGGATCATGCTTGTCAATTCGGTCGTCAGGTCAACGTTCGAAGATTCAAGCGTCCCGGTCAGAACACGACCAAACCCCTCGGTGCCGGCGATACCCAGAATCGGCGCTCCGGATGTCACGGATTCCTGGAAACGCCCCATACCAAGCTGCCGCAATGATGTGGAATTGGCAAACAAGGCCACAGCAATCTGGCCAGCGACGACCGGCTCTTCAGAGCCATAGGTCGCCATCATTCTGCCGTCCGAAGCGACTTCGATTGCGGTCAATTGAACATCGTTCTCATTGATGAACGGCACTGAAATTTGCTGCAAGGCTCCTCCACCTTCACCATCGTAGCCAAACACGATGTCGTTGGTCGACGACCGAAGAACGCCGTTTTCATCCAGTGAAAACTCACCATCCCGGGTATAGCTCAACGTGTTGGAAGGCGTGCCGTCAGGGTTGGGCGTGGTTGTGACAAACATGCCGTTTCCACTTAGGGCCATATTCAAAACCCCTTCACGTTCCATGAACCCGCCCTGCTTGGTGCTTTGGCGAGTCTGTTCCACTAAGCTGCCTACCCCTGTTGATGTACGCGACACCGTCTCTGGCGACGCACCACTGTAGAGATCCGTAAAACTGGCTGTGCTCTTTCGAAACGCTGTGGTTCCGGCGTTTGCCACGTTATTCGATACGGTGGATATTTCGAACATCGACGTTGACATGCCGGACAGGATAGTCCCGAACATTTGCGGTCTCCTTCAGTACAATCGCAAGTGTCGTTGCAGGAACCGTGCCAAAACTGTGCGCAGCCCCATAGCGTGTTACACAAAGCGCGGAAAACAAGTCGAAGCCCACAGTCTGGCGACGGCAACAAAGGTATCTTCAGGAAAGGCTGGCCGGTCTCAAAGGCGACAAGACACGGCTCTCGCGGGTGCCACCGCGCCCCATGGCAACATGGTTGAAATTGATTTCCAAAACGGTGCAGGAAAACCGCTGGATGCCACCCAAAAGACGCCCTTCACCCCGTGCTTCAAGCTCTACTTCACGTCGGCCAGCGCTTCGTGGATGAACCTGGTCGAACGTTTCTTCGCCGAGATTACAAAAACGTGCATCCGGCGCGGCAGCTATTCCAGCGTCGATAATCTTGAGGCCGCGATCTACGACGATCTGGCGCACCAAAACGAAAGGCCCAAGCCCTTCTAGTGGACCGGAACGGCCGGATATATCCTTATCCGGGGTCCCCGATAATATACGTCAGACTCAGAGCACCAATGTCGCGGGTTAACAGCGGGAGGCTTTAGTTCAAGAAATCGAAAAGACTGCTTTGGCTGATTTTGGAATAGGCCTGTCGCGCCGCGTCGCGATTGACCAAAAGACTTTGCAGTTCCGTGATCACCCGTTCCAGATCTGCCGCGGACAGGTCATTTATCTGCGTATCCAGCGCGACGGATCTGGTTTGCAGGGTTTCCTCCTGCGCCTCGGCTCGCTGCAGCCTCGCCCCGACCGTGGTTCGCGACAGCGCGATGTGTTGACCCGCGTCGATCAGCTTGGTCAACTGCGCCCCCAGTTTCTGTGCAGCCGGTGCGAGGGTCTGCTCCGGCACGTCATCAGTGGTGAAGGTAAATTTGGGATCCTTGCTGGCGAGGGTAACACCCTCCACGTCGAGTTCAGAGATCGTGACCGTTCCACTATTGGCGGAAAGCTGCAAGCGCCCGTCCTGCGACAGCTCGGCGGTGATGCCCGTGGCCTCGCTTTGCGCATTGATCGCGTCGATCAGGCGGTCGCTCGATCCGCCAACAACTTCACTGACATTGACAGTCTCGCGGCCCGAAGGCCCCTCGATCACAAAGCTCACGTCGCGAGGCATCCGGTCGCCATTGAATCGCAACGACAGCCCGGGTTCACCGGGTCCTGACAGGCTGTCCTGAATGGATTCCTTGGTGGATAGCGCCGCCTCAAAACTATCAACGATGTCGAAAATACTGGACATCCCCGAAGATGTCTCGACTTGCATGAACACGCGCCCGCCATTTACCGAGGTCGGAAACCGCATGGTTTCGGACGCCGCAAGCGTATGTTCCCCGCCATCTCCTTTGAACTCTATTTCCCCATCGGCATTTTGCTCGAATGGCGTGATATCCGTGGCATATCCACCAAAAATCGCCTGGCCATCCGGTGTACGCGTGTTAGCCAGACCGACAAGCGCGCTGCGTATCTGGGAAACTTCAACGCGAAACGCCTCACGGTCGATTGGCGCGAAGGTGTCACTGTCGGCGGCCGTCGCGATTTCACGCAGCCGCGTCAACCTGTCGAATGCCGATGTCAGTTCTGTATCCGCCAGCGTCAGGCTTTCCTGCGCTGTTCTGACGTTGCGCTCGAAACCGGCAAGCTGGGTTGAGCGTTCTTCCAGCGCGGATAGCCTGACAGCATCAAGCGGCTTGTCCGAGGCTTGGTTTATCTCTTGTCCGGTGGAAATCTGGGTTTGACGGAGTTCGATTTCTTCATTGATCCCCGAAAAGCGATTCAGCATCTGGTCAGTGAAAAGTTTGGTCGAAACAGACATGGTTGGCCTCACGAAATCCGGATAAGGGTATCGAACATCTCACGCGCGCTTTGCAGAATGCGTGCCGCCGCCTGATATGCTTGTTGTTGCGCGATCAATTTGGCGGCCTCTTCGTCAAGGTTCACCCCGCTCAGTTCGCTTTCCGTTGCCACAGCCGCTTCATAAACCGCTTCATTTGACGTTCTGGTCAAACGCGCTGCGTCAAGTGTGGCGCCGACACCTGCGGCGATGGAGCGGAATTCGTCTTGATAGCTTGTAAATCCAGTCCGCTGTTGGCCAAGGCTTAACATCTCGTCCAGATTACGGGCATCGCCCGGCGACCGTCGTCCCGTCACCAAGGTGAAAGTATCACCTGTTTCGGCAAATCCCGACAGCTCGACATCCTGCCCCGAGACGTTGAAACGCGCCAGACCGTTTGATGTCCGCGTCGCGATCGACGCGCCCGTTTCCTCGTCAAACAGTTCAACGCGCCCGGTGCCATCGTCCATCATCTCGACCCGGAAGCTTTCCTGTTTGCGGTCCGCAGCACCAGCTGGGGAACCAATCTCGAACTGGGCCGCGATCCGCTTGGCACCGCTATCACCCATGACGACGATAAGTTCTTCATCAGGCAGGTCGGTCAGGTGCAGATAGGATCCGGCAGCGCTGGTCGCACCCGCCACCACGTCAATCGCCGAAGCCGTCGTACTACGGGCGTTCAGCGCGCCGGCATCAACAGTCAGGTCCACTGTGCCAATCTTGAGGCCAAGCGCGGTTGCGTGGTCACCGCCTGTCACGCTTAACTGCCCGAGACCGGGCTGTTTTGCACTCAAAACAAGGATGTCGTTACCTTCTGCGTCCGCCTCGATCCCTGCGTCCAGACTTTCAGCCAAACCTGGGGGCACAGTAACGGTTATGCCAGTTTCCGACTTCGTTACGGTCAGGCTGGCCGACACCCCATTCAGCGATACGTCGATCGAGTAGTCCCCATCAGCAAGATTCGACGCGATGGCGCGCCCCTGCAATGACGGCGTCGTCAGCGCGGTGCTCAGCCCGAATTGTGCCGCCGTGGATTCCGACACGGGTACAGGGCCTGCGCCCGACAACTGACCATCCACGACATCAAGTGACAGCGCAAAATCGCCGTTCACTTCATCCACACGGGGGACCAAACGCCCGTTTTCCGGGCCTGTGATCTCGAAATCCAAGGCCGTCAGGCGGGTCGGGTCACCGCCGTCGACCCGTGTCAGGGTATACTCCGCACCGCCGAGCGTGAAGCGCGACGTCGTCCCCACGGGCGGGAAATCCCCGATTGCGCGCGCAGCGCCTGTCAGGGCCGGCACCGGGGCCTGTGCACGCAATTCGGCCGCCATGGCCTGTGCGACCCCATCGCCAGACAGGGTGCCTGCCGCCAAATCCGCAGCCGATACGATGCCGGTAAAGCTCGGCCCATTGTCAGCGGTCACCGCCGCCTCGTAGCGCGCGGACGGCGCATGCACGTTGGTCCCGTCGACACTGGTCGAGGGTCCGTCAATCATAGGGTCGATATTGAACATCAGCGACGCCGCTGTTCCGCCATTGGAGAACTCACGCGCCACCAGACCACCCGTTACCGGCTCGGAGTCGGAGATCAGAGTCTCGGCCCCTGTCGCGTCACTGCTGATCGCGAATTCGGACGTGCTGAGGAACGAGACGGTGCCGCTGACCCGCATTTCATTCAGAAACGGACTGGCGAATGTCGAAGTTTCGCCACGGCTCAACGGTTTGAATTCCTGATCGAGGGCAACCGCGCCGAAACCGACACCGTTCGGGGAAATGTTGCTGATGGCGATGTCGAACCCATCGTCCTGAATCAACGTCACCGCATCGCCGGACAACGACAATTCTGCCTTGATCCCGGTGTCATCGCTCAGACGGTTGACCGCGCTGACCAGTGCATTCAGATCGCCATTGCTTATCTGTGCCGAAATCGTCAAGGGAGCGCCATCAAGACCGGCAAGATCAAATTGAACCGACCCATCCGTGGCCGACGGATCAAGCGACAGGCGCAGCGCCGTCATTGCATTGGCCTGAACACCAACAGGCGCGAAGGACTCGTTGGCACGATCCGCGACGAGGGCGGCATCAGCCCCCGCAGGGATCGTGGCAGACCGAACAAAGCCTGTGGCCATATCCAGGGTGATCGTCTGACCTTGCGTCTGGTTGACAGCGCTGTTCGAGGAAATCCCGACATTGCCTTCCGAAAGCGTTGTTCCGGTCGCTGCCGAAAGCCCGATAAGGCTGGCGGATACCTTCTGCGCACCGCCTGTCAGCGGCGATGCGCCGATCTGGCTTTGCGTGACATCAATACCGCGATAGCCGACGCCCCCCGCTGCGGAATTGTAGTCCGCGCGATACTCCGCTTCCCTTGCAAAGCCGTTATCAATGGTCAGAAGATTGGCAACCTCATCCGTATTGAGCGGTATACCCGCGATCTGCCGGCCCTCTCGGGTGAAGACCCGGATATCCGACGCCTCCTGCCCTTGTGTCACGGAGGCACCGATCGACGACCCCGAAGACGACACCGCGGAGGCTGCGGTCAAGCTGCGCGATCCGTCGGATGCAAAGGCCAACCCGGTGGCCGACCCCGCGACGCTTACACCCAGATCCCGAAGGGTCTCTCCCGCGACCGAGGATTTGAACACACCCATATCAAGATATTTTGCAATTTCCGCGCCCGTCTCCCAGCTGGTCTGGGCGACGTCGCTTGGTTGCACGGCAAAATTGTGATCCACGCCGTCCAGCGTCAGGGTGAATGCCCCGATATCCGCGTCGACCTTGGCCGCTATGGATGCGGTCGTCTGCGTGGCCAGGCTGGCGAGGCTGATATCCTTGGTCCCGCGCGGGATGCTGCCGATCACGCCGCCCCGCAACAATTCTTGCGCCGCCACCGGCGACAGGTTGTTGGCCAATACATCCGTCAATGGCGCGATACCCGAGCTTTCGCCCTCCGCCGCTTGCGATGTCAAAGTGGCTGATCCCAGATTGGTCGTCTTCGGTGAGATCACAGTGGTGGACGACGCCGCGATTTCTTCGGGTCGGTTCAAGAGAAACGCGATCCGAGACGCATCGCCCGGATCGCGGGTGAAGGTGACGGTATCGCCATCCGCAGGCGTCCCAGTCACGTCGATCACCGCGCCGTCGATTTCAAGCCGTGTCCGCCCCGTCGCCAACTCGGCTCCGGTATCATCCTTCAAGATCCACCGATCCGTGGATGCCGCATAGCTCATTTGCATGCGGTCAAGGCTGTCGGCCCGGCCGGGAACCAGACGTATCGTCGCCTCAGCCGTACCCTCGTTCGCGCGACCGAGCGTCGGCGAAAACTGTGCTACGGCAAACATCTCACGGCCCAGTTGACCTTCAAGGTCTATGCCCTGCGCATGCTGCGCATTCATGCCATTGCTGAAATTCCGCGCCAGCATGTCCAACTCGTTGCTCGCGCGCAGGGTGGTTCCGTATGCGTCGACCAGACCACGCAAGCCGCCGGTTTCCAGCTGCGAAACGGTCTGCCCCGCCCCAACCCGGAAAAAGATGTTGCCCTGATCGCTGATCCCTGACGCCAGAACCTTGCTGTCCTCGCCAGTCACAATAAGCGGCCCGCCATCCGAAGCGCCAAGACGAACCTCGGCCTCAAAGCGATTACCGATCGAAACGCTGACCGGGACCATTGCGGACAGCGCATCAATCAGCCGGTCCCGTTCATCCAGCAACGTATTGGGCGGATTGCCCCCAAGATTTGATGACCGCAACTTGCCATTGACGGATGCAAGTGCGCTCAGGTTCTGGTTCACTTTATTCAACCGTGTTGAAATCTCGTCGAACGTGCCATCGCCCAATTCTTGCAGAAGCGACGCCGTTGTGTTGAATGCGTTGCTGACCGTTTGAGCCATTTCCATCGCGGCAGCGCGCGGCACTAGATCACCAGGACGCGCGGCAACCTCACCGAGCGTGTCGAAAAAGGCGGTCAGGGTCGATCCCAAATCGCCGTCATTCGGCAGAACGGTGTTTTGCAACCGCTCAAGCTTTTGCACGAACGCATCCGAAGATTCGAACCGGCCCGACGCCGTGCGCTTGCTTTCGGTCAGAAAAGAGTCATAAGCGCGCCGCACCTCGCCAAGCTGAACACCCAGCCCGGTTTGCGCCGTCAGGGCAGTCAACTCGCTTTGAACACCGGAAACTTCGGACAGGTTGGCATCGCGCTTGCGATAGCCTTCCGTGTTGACGTTGACGATATTCTGACCGGTGACGTTCAACGCTTCGCGCTGTGCGTTGATCGCGCTCCTTCCGATTTCGAGCAAGCTGGCCATTAAGCTTAGTCCTCACTGTCGACTGATGGCTGAAACTGACGCATCAGGGCTTCAGCTATCCCCAACGACTCTCGCTTTGCCAGGGCGGTTGCATATTCCTGATCTAACATCGAAAGAAACGTCTTGCTGCCCTCACTGTTTAACAATGGATCAGCCAATTTCGCGGATCGGGCACTGGACAGGATGCTTTTCACAAAAAGCGCCTCGAACTGATTGGCGACATCGTCCAATTTGGTGTCCTGCGACGTCCCGGGGCTTTTGCCGCGCTCGGCCTGGCCGGATGTGCTGACGGTCATCGCCAATGCTGTGGAACTGATATCAGTCATGTCGGCCCTGCCTTTTTGTTGGCTCAGATTATGATCAGCTGCGCGCGCAAGGCGCCCGCCACCTTCAATGCCTCCAGTATTGCCACGAGATCAGACGGCGTGGCGCCGATCGCATTGATCGCATCCACGACATCGCTGAGCTCAGTGCCAGGATCGAAGACGAACGCGCGGGCCTCTGGCTCGTCCACGGTGATCTCGCTTTCCGGTGTCTGGACCGGCTCGCCCGGCGCATTCACCACGGCGTCATCGGTTATGATCGTCTCGTTCTGTGGAGTCACGTCCATGTCTTCGCGGATACGCACCGTCAAACTGCCATGCGTGATCACGGCCGGCGTTACGTGGACATTGCCACCGATCACCACCGTGCCGGTCCGAGAGTTCACTATCACTTGCGCGGCAGGCTCTGCGGGTTGCACCTCGACCTGTTCGATCAAACTGGCAAACGACACCTTTTGCTCCGGGTCCGAAGGCGCCAGCACCCGGATCGAGGCCGCGTCAATCGGCACCGCGGCGTTGTCGCCAAACACCACGTTGATTGCCTCGGCCACGTTGCTCGCTGTCGAGAAATCCGCCCGGTGCAGGTTCAGCACCAGGTAATCGCCTGAAATAAAGGGGTTCTCGACCATCTTCTCGACCGTCGCGCCTTGCGGCACGCGACCGACCGTCGGTACGTTGACCGTCAAAGATGATTCATCATTCGCCGTAACACCAAGCCCACCCACAACGAGATTGCCCTGCGCAATGGCATAGGTTTCACCATCAACACCCAGCATCGGGGTCATCAACAGCGTGCCGCCACGCAGCGACTCGGCGGGGCCAAGTGTGGACACTGTGACATCCAGCGTCTGCCCCGGCTTTAGAAAAGGCGGCAAGTCTGCCGTCACCATGACCGCGGCCGCGTTGGTCCCGTCCATGTCGATCTGCTCGGTGACCATGCCAAAACGCGACACCATGGATTGCAGCGATTGCAACGTTATGCCAAGGTCTTCATCCCCGGTTCCAGACAGGCCGACAACCAGACCGTAGCCGATCAATTGGTTGCTGCGCACGCCGGCGACGCTGGCGAGGTCCTTGATCCGGTCCGCAATGGCACTGCTTGCGGGCAATGTCGCAAGGACCATGGCCAACACGCACAGCAAATTGCGGGCAGAGGGCATCAGCACAACCTCAAACCGGGTTCAGCGCGGAAAACAGTTTCGGGAACAGGCCCCGGCGCCCGGTATCGGCCACATCGCCCGCACCGATATACGTGATCTCCGCATTGGCCAGGCGGTTTGAATTGACCACGTTGGACGGCCCGATATCCTCTCGTCGGACAATGCCGCTGACGCGGACGTATTCATCACCATTGTTCAGGGTCAGCTTCTTTTGACCAAGAATTTCAAGATTTCCATTGCCATGCACACGCATGACACTGACCGTTACCAAGCCCGTGAACGAATTGGACTGTTCTGCGCTTCCCGTGCCCTCAAAGGTCTGGGCTGACCCGAATTCCGGTTCGCCAATCCCAAGGAATCCCGGTAGCTGCGCCGTCACGTTTTCCGTCTTCCCAGCAGACGCCGTCTGCGACTTGCTGGCCTGAAAGGACTCGTTCAGCGCCACGGTCAGCACGTCCCCCACATCGGACGCTCGCCGCTGAGACGCGAACAGGCCTGTTGCCCCGGGATGATAGATGCTGCCGTCCGCCGGGCCGGAGCGCACTTTCGACTCTTGGGTAACCGGCTGAAATGCACGGCTGGCCCGATCCTCGACATAGGTGGAACAAGCAGCCAGCGGACCAACGGCAAGGCAAAGGAGAGCGTGACGAAGGTACCCCATGATCAGAGCCTTACAAGTTGTTGGAGATATAGCGCATCATCTCGTCAGACGACGAGATCGCCTTGGAACTGACTTCATAGGCGCGCTGTGTTTCGATCATTTCAACGAGCTGTTGAACTACATTGACATTGGACGATTCAAGAGATCCCTGCACCAGCTTGCCAAGGCCCTGCGCCTGAGGTGCAGCCACAGCGGGCTGGCCACTTGCGGCGGTTTCCACAAGGAAGCTTTCCCCGATTGGCTGCAAGCCCCTTGGGTTCGCAAACGATGCCAGCGTCAGCTGTCCAACTTCCTGAGGTGCATTCTGACCCGCAACCTGTACCGAAACAATGCCGTCCTGCGAAATGTTCACCGCCAAGACGCCCTCGGGTATCGTGATCTCGGGCTGCACGACATACCCACTTGCGGTCGTCAGCGCGCCATCCACACTCCGCGAGAACGACCCGTTTCGTGTATATGACACCCGGCCATCAGGCATCAAAACCTGAAAGAAGCCCTGACCGTCAATTGCCAGATCGAACGAGTTGTCGGTGTTGACCATCCCGCCTTGGGAATGAAGTTTTTGAGTATTGACCACCCGCACGCCGGTGCCAAGCGCCAGCGGCGAGGTCAGCGCGGTACCCTCGGATGTCTGATCCCCGCCAGAACGCTTGACCTGATAAAGAAGACTTTCAAAATTTGCGCGATCACTCTTGAAGCCGACCGTATTCAGGTTCGACAGGTTGTTGGCGATCACCTGCATGCGCGTCTGCTGCGCGTTCAGACCCGTCTTGGCAACGTGCATTGCGTTGGAGGACATCAAAAGCTCCGTAAAATCTGCGTCTCACGAAATACTGCAAGCCTTATGCCAAACGCGGGGCAGCCAGCCGTCAATCAGCCATTGGGCAGGCGCATGATCTGGCTGGTGGCCTCGTCAATCTCCTTCGCAAGGGAGATGAACTTTACGCTCATCTCGAAATGGCGCTGGCTTTCGATGTTGGACACAAGCGATGCAATCGAGTTCACGTTGCTGCTTTCCAGGGATCCCTGGGCAAGCCGCACCCGCTGATCCGGCTGTGGCAAGCCGTCCTCACCCTCGGCGGCACGGACATGGCCATCCGGCGATTTGGCCAAAACGCTGTCTTCGGCAAGGGTTGTCGCGATGATCGGCCCAGGCACAAGGGTGCCTTCGGGGGCGCCAAACAGTTCAAGGTCGATCTGCCCGGTTTCCTGGATCACAATACGCCGTGCCTGAGGCAACTGAATCGGCGCCAATCCGGTGTCCAGAATGCGATTGCCAGCACCATCGACCAGAAACCGCTCGGCATCGTATCCCAGATCACCGCGCCGCGACAAGGCGTTGTCCCCACCCGTTGCCGGTTCAATGAAGAAATACCCGTCGCCGCGGATCGCCACGTCAAGATCTTCGCCAGTATTCTGGAGGTTTCCCGGCTCGGATGAAAACAGGGATGTGTCGGCTTGCTGGCTGTAGACCCGTGAGCGGAACTGGTCGAACGCCTCCAGGAACTGCGCCTGCCGCGTGACTGCAAGATCCGAGCGGAATCCGGGGACGTTTACGTTGGCCATATTCTGCGCGTTCACGCGCAACTCGGACCCGATGTTGCGCATGTTGTTGAGTGCGATGTGGATATTGCGATCCATGACCTGCCCCTGATGAAAAGAGACCGGCGCCAAAGGCGCCGACCCGACCTTTATGTACGGATATTGATGATCGTCTGGGTCAACTGCGTCGAGGTTTCTATCGCCTTGGACGCCGCCTGGAAATTTCGTTGCGCCGTGATAAGGTTGACCAGCTCCTCGGTGATGTCCACATTCGACCGCTCAAGCGCACCGGACTGGATCGACCCAAACCCTTCGGTTCCGGCTTCCCCGATGATCGGATCCCCCGACGAGGCCGTCTGGACAAAAGTTGCATTGCCGACCTGTTTCAAGCCGTTCTGGTTGTTGAAGTTTGCCATCACGATCTTGCCCAACGGTTTGTTCTGCCCATTGGTGTAATTGGCCCGCAACAGACCCGTGGCATCGATGTCCAACCCGTCAAGACGACCGGATGTAAAGCCGTTCTGTTCAAGGTTATTGACCACGAAGGGCGTCGCCAACTGCGACGAGTCGCTATAGTCGATATCGAGCGAGATCGAGAACGTCTCGGTTTGCGCTTCGTAGCGGGTCAAACCCTGCGGACTGATCAACTGGCCCGTCTTGTCAAAGGTCAGCTCACCTTCATTGAGGTAAAGCGGGAAATAGCCCTCGACAAGATTGTCCGGCTCCGAGTCGACGATCTCGCCGTTTTCGTTCACGAACAGAGGGACACCGTTTTCGTTGGTGGCCTGGACAAGGTTGGCGATCGACGGCACGCTTCCGATACCGAGCGGAACATCGTCAAGACCAAGCTTGGCCGGACCCCGGACCCGGATGGTCGATTCATCTCCGGTTGTTCCGGTGGTAAAGACAAAGTTGTTGTCGTCCGGCTGGTACCGCACGGTGACGCCACCGATTGTATTGCCGGTGATGGGATCCTGCATCTGGTTGATACGTTCCTGAAGCCGCTCGGCCAGGCTCGATCCGATGTAGTTGCCGCCAGGGATGTCGATCACGGCGTTGATTCCGTCGACAGACACATTGAATGTCGTTTCCTTGTTCGCCGGGTTCAGGAAAACGGGGTTGGAATTCAACGGATCGGTCGCCGGCGCGCCCACTGCACGGGCCGGGAGCGATTGAAGGCCCGTCCCTTCGGCAAAGCTGACACTCTTGCTGCTGCCCACGCCCATAAGATCGTTTTCGCCCGACGCCAGCACACGCGACGCGAGGTCAATAGTTCCTGCTCCGACACGCGCGGACTTTGTTGTCGGATCAATTTCATAGCGACCAACCTGGATATTAGAGGCTTGTTGCGTTGTCGGAACACCCAAGGCCTTGTCCTGTGTAATCGCCTCGCCAGTCGTCCCACTTTCAAAGGTAAAGGCACGTGTCTCGCGGTCATAGCTGACCTTGGCGCCGAACCGCGTGGGACCATCGCCCAGGTTCGCCCCGTCAAAGACAAAAGGCTGCCCCTTGACGCTGGTCGCGCTGGTGATCTCGACCCGTGGAGAGGAATTGCCGGCCAGACCAAAGGCGTTCACGCCCGAGTCGCTGCCACCAGAGACCTGTATCGCGGACAGATTGCTGATTGCGCCGCCCGGCCCCAATGTCGTGTGATCCACATTGAAGACAATACTTTGCGTCGCGGCATCATATGCGACTTCGATGGGTGGATTCAACTCATCCACCCAAGCCATGGCTGTGGTGCCATTATCGAGACCAAGTGTAGCGGCTTTCGCGTCAGAATCGGTCACGTTGCCCGTAGGGTCAATATTAAAGATATTGACAGAGAAGTCCGTATTCAGATCAGTATCGCTATACCCATGACGCGCGGCATCCGTTTCGCGCACAACAAGCCGCTGATTGTTAAAGCTTGTGGCAGACCCCTCTACACTTAGATCCGCACCCTCGAAATAGGCCTCAACATCCGAGGATCGTCCGGACAGCACAAAGTAGCCTCCGCCAGAAATGTTTATATCGCCCTCAGGGAGCCCAAGACCACCGGTTGCAATTTCGATCTTGTCATTGTCTACGTCAATGTCCGTAATCCGGAAATTCCGGCCATTTAGCGCCTCAGCATCCTCATCCGCACCCATGAGCAGGATCGTATCTCCGACATTGTAGTCACCGGCTGCAATATCATCCATTGTGATAACCAAACGGTTATTTTGGGAGTCAAAGCTTATAGTGTCTGCTGCATCTTCAACTGCGAGCTTTTGATCATACACGCCCACCGTTGGTCGATTTCCGACATTTGTGTAGGCCAAATGACGGTCTTTTGGAATGGCAAAATCTCTGGCCGGCGTCGAACCGCTAGCTTCAGTTAAAAGAACCGTGCCGAAATAATCCGTTTGCTTTAGCGCCGCTTCAATTGACTCCAATACTACGGCTTCATCATCATCAGCCGCGATATCCACGGTCAGGTCAGTCAGGGCCGGGTCAGAAAAGGTGATGGTTACATCACCTTCAACGGACGTCCCACCCAAATCGGAAACCGTGAATTCTCCGCTGTTATAGGCGACCCCCCACCTGTCTGATGAACTGGACACAGTAGTGACACCCAGATCGCGCGTGGTGTACTTGAAGTCAAAAACTTCCGGGTCCGCTGGCGGTTCGGATATCTTGGCCCCGCCTGTCAACTGCGCAAACTGCTTGTCCGACGCGCCCGGAACGAAACCCGAACCCAGATCACTGTTCAAAGTCTCGTTCAGGCGCGTTTGCGCATGGGCAAGAAACACATCAAGATCGAAATTTGGCGACGTGCTTTCCGACAAATCCATCCCGGCCTGGATTGAAACAAAGGACGGTTGCAGCAGATCAACCTCCAGCGGCTCGCTGTCTACCGGCGCATCTCCGGATGTGGTTGGCTGGAAAAGCTGCAAGGAAATCTTGTCATCCACACCTTTCTGAATCTCAAGCTTGCGGGCATCGTCATGGGCCGCGTTGATCGCCCGCTCCACCTCGGCGGCCAGCTGCTCGGCATTATACCGGCCCGCCCTGACATCGATGCTCACTGGACGCGTGCCGTCGTCGATGTTCACCAGAAGAAAATCACGCCCCCAATAAACACCCTGGTTGGCGTCGGGATTTGCTTCATACGTGGCCCCGAATTGCATGGGGTCGGTGACAATTTCGATTTCGCCCGTACCCTCATCCCCGAAGTTGAAGCTGCTTTCCTGCCCGGTCAGGGCCGCGGGCTTTGACGGCACGCGGTCATTCTGCTCATCGAGCTTGTAAAGCGGAGAGCTCTTTCCCTCGAGGGTAAAGCTGTCGTCCGGCACCGAAGTCGTCTGGTTGCCAAACCGGTCAATAAATATCTGCTCGTCAGAGCTGGTGACAGCCGGCACCAGATCGGGCGGCACAACCTCGTCATTGATGACAAGGCGGGTCTCGAACTTGTTGGTCGGATCGTCGGCCGTCGCACGCTGCGTCTTGATGAAATAGACCGTCGCGATCGTCGGATTGCCCAGATCGTCGAAGATCGTGAATGATGTCGAATTCGTAAAGCTTTCGGGATCTTCGGGATCAAAAGTGTAGCCGTCTGCGAATTTTTCCTTCTCGGTCACCACATCCGCGCTGGCCGGAACATTTACCGCCAGATCAACCATGGACGTCGCCTGCGGATCACCGGATGTCACCGGCAACCGCAACGGAGAGGCGCTGTTGATATCCTTGGCGGTCACCGACCCGTCTTCGTTGACCGGATAGGCCAGCAGGAACTGTCCCGAGCTGTCCACGACGTTTCGATTGTTGTCGACATTGAACGAGCCATTGCGCGTGTAGACCACCTGGGTAGACGTCAGGCTGGGCTTCAGCGCGAAAAAACCCTGGCCGGAAATCGCCATGTCCAGTGCATTCAGTGAGGACGCGATGTTGCCCTGCGTGAACTGCTGCTTGACCCCCTTCAGGATCGCGCCCGAACCGATCGCGGATGAGTTGTTCTGCAACGGCGAGGTGGCAAAGATGTCACCAAACTCGGCGCGTGAACGCTTGAAACCCGTGGTGCCGACATTTGCGACGTTGTTCGACGTCGCCGATATGTCGGATTGTGCGCCATTGAGGCCCGTCAAAGCAGTGTAGAAGGACATGTTTCTCTCCTGTTATTCTTGGATGTGCGCTGATTTACAGTCGGAAGCGCAGCACTTCCGCAGCGCTGACATCACCGTAATCCCTGACCTCCAAAGTCGCGTTTCCAGCTGATCGTGCGCCCGACGCGCCAATCACCTCGGCAAAGACATTCGGCATCAGGCTTTCAGGGCCATCGCCATAGTTTACCGACACATCCATTCGCACACCGCGAGACCCATCGCGGTATCGCTCGGGCAGGTCTGCCCAGGCAAAGCCGGACATCCCGCTGGAACGCCCCCCCAGTTCAAGCGTGTGCAGCAGCTCGCCGGTTTCCGCGTCCGCAAAGCTGATCCGGGTATCCAGCGACGCGCGCTCCAGATCCAGCATGCCGTGAATTTCGCCGTCACTATCGGCCCGCGCAACTTCGCCCGGCACCAAAACCGAATGCCCCAGCATATTGACAGAAGACGCCAGCCTGAACTGGTCAATCTGCTCGGCGATACCCGACATCGTCTTGGACATGTCGCTGATCCCGGCAACCGACGAAAACTGCGCCATCTGCGCGATGAAATCACCGTTGTCCATGGGCGCAAACGGATCCTGGTTTTGCAATTGCGCAGTCATCAAACGCAGAAATTCTGCCTGCCCAAGCTCATCTTTCGTCTCTGCGCTCTTTGCGTCGGTCGTGCTGATCCCCAACTTTGACAGCAGCGCGTTCTGCGCCGCGAGGCTTTTGTTGTCGACGTCCATTCACCTGACTCCTTAAGACTTGCCCATGTTCACGGTCCGCAGCATCAGCGTGCGCAGCGTCGTGACCACTTCAAGGTTGTTCTGGTACTGCCGACTTGCCTCTAGCATATCGACCATCTCGTCATTCACATCGACCGTGGAGACGTAAACAAAGCCCTGCTCATCCGCGAGCGGATGTCCGGGGTCGTGAATTTGCTGCGGATCACGATCAAGCTCTACAACATCGCGCACATCCGTCGTGGCCATTTGTGCATTGCGCCGGCCGCCCTCGAAATATGTCTGGAACACGGGGCGCAAGGGGCGAAAGGCCGCTTCGGCCGTTCCCGACCTGACATTGGCGTTGGCTATGTTTGACGCGACCGTGTTCAGCCTGACCTGCTGCGCCGCCATCGACCGGCCCGCGATATCGAATATATTTTTAAGTTCCGCCATCATTCCCCCCGGATCGCCGTCATCAGGCCCGAAATACGTTTGTTGAGGAACGTCAGCGTCGTCATGTAGCGAAGGGAGTTCTCCGAGAACTCCATCTGCTCTACCGCCATTTCCACTGTATTGCCGTCAAAAGACGGATTGAGCGGCTGGCGGTATTTCACGCCGCTCGTGCCAATGCTGGCAAGCCCGTCGACATGCCGCGCACTCGACATCCGCACCGGGCTTTCGCCGTTTTGCCGCGCCATTTCAAGGTCAAAATCCATATCGCGCGCCTTGTAGTTGGGTGTGGCTGCGTTCGCTATGTTGGATGCCAGCAAGTTGTTGCGCTTTTCGCGCAACACAAGCGTTGAGGCCTGAAAGGAAATGTGGTCCTTGAGAGCATTCATGAATTTCGTCCGTGACGTCCTGTTTCTGGTCCGAGTTTTGCAAGTTGAATGCCAAATCTCAGCCGGAGACCGGAATGCCCGAAAAAATCGCCCCATCGCCGCGCAGGCCGCAAAAGCCACCAAACGCGGCCCCGTCGAAAAAGGCCGATCCTGTAACGGACAAGTTGTTGCAGCATCTTGCCGACACGCCTGCCCTGACCGCGGTCGAAGTGCTCGCGAACATGTTGCCAGACACCGAAGACCCCGCTACCCGGCTGGCGATCATGCGGACACGGATAAAAGTACTTCGTGCCAGAACAACCGCCTGCCAGCTTGGCAAGCCCGTTGCCGGCGATACCACCCTTGGTGAAGTCTTCGCCAATCAAGCCAGCACCGAACAACAGCTGTCGGCACATGTGGCAGACCCATCAGATTCAGACCCCGAGCCAAAAGCCGACACCGCCTCAGACACAAAACCGGTGGAAGCAACGATAAAAGTGCGGCTTCTCCAGACGTATATTCATGAAGGCATTGAATTGCCCCAGGGGAGCGAGTTTCAGGTCAGAACACAGTCCGCCACAAACCTTGCGAAGCGCGGAGTTTGCGAAGTCCTCGAAGACCCCGAGACGCCGGACACGCCCGAAGACCCCGAAAACGTCAAGTAATCACGCGAACCCGGAGACTTGCTGCATGGCCAATTCACTCATCGGACTGTTGATCACCGCGCTTGTTCTAACCGGAAGCCTGCGTGACTGCGCCAGCATGACCCGCTTCAATCAGGAAAGTTACGATTGCTCTGCCGTCAGCGCGCCCTTCAGTCGCATCGATTTCAGCGATACCGATGTCGGAAAGCAAGGAACGGTCGAAGGCGGCACACCGGCAAAAGTGACCATCGCCACCTCTGACGATAACCAGATCACCGCGACATGGGGAGACGGCACGGTCAGAATCAACCGCCAGACTGGGGCCGTCACCACGACGCTCAGAAACAACGTCAAAACCTACGCCTGCAAGCAGGCCAACTTCCGGATGTAATCACCTGTATCGCTAAACCGGCGACCGTAACCGCCGTTTACTGAACAGATAGGGGAAGCATACCATGAGCGACACCAGACCAGACATCATATCGACACTCAATCGCTCGGGCAGCGGGATCGAGTTGAAAAGCCTCGTGTCTGGCCTTGTGGAGGCGGAAACCGGTGGCCAGCGCTCGTTGACGCAGCGCCGGGTCGAGGACACGAATACCACGATCTCCGCCATGGGGCAGTTATCCCAGGAGGTCGGTTTTTTCCGGGACGGCATGTCGCGCGCCGCCGAAACCGCTTCTCGCGGCGCGGGCAGCTCGTCGAGTGCCGTTTCGATCGACGTGACCAACGAAGCCACCGCAAAGGACATTTCCGCAGCTATTGAAGTTGAGGAACTCGCCTCGCCGCAGGTGCTGACGTTTCAGTTCGATGCCAACACAACCCGGAGCACTGCCGTTTCCACCGGGTCCATTTCCCTGGATACTCCGGCCTGGACAGACCCCCGCACCGCGGAGATTAGCACCAACGCGGCCACTCTTGGCGGGCTGGCGGATGCAATCAACGGCGTCGAAGGCCTGACCGCGTCCTTGCTTGATACCGGCAACGGTCTTGCGATGGTCGTGAAGGCGGAAGACGGCATCGACAGCGCGCTTGACGCGAACTCGATCACAGCCGTGAAAACCGCACTCGGCATGACCGCAGATGCGGTGGACGGTGAAACCGACAGCGCAAAAAACCCCCTCGGGGCCGCCACCGCGGAAACCGTCGCGAAAAACGCCAGTTTCAACGTGGACGGGCTTCAGATCACGCGTGGGTCGAACGAGATTGATGATCTGTTCGCAGGTCACACGTTGACCTTGAATGCCGTCGGAACCTCCAACCTGACATCGGCAGAAACAAGCGCCTCTCTCAAAGACCGCGTCAACGGTTTCTTGGCCGAAGTGAACGCCCTTAAATCCTATCTGGAGACGGCCACGCAGCGCGGTCTCAACGGGGCCGAACCGGGGCCGCTGGCCGGAGACCGATCCGCGCAATCCGTGCTGGATCGCCTTAGGGGCATTACGACACAACCGATCCCCGGCTTTGGTGACGAGCCCGTCTTTCTGGCCCAGCTTGGCATCCAGACTGAACGGGATGGCAGCCTGACCCTCAACGAGTCCGTGTTCGACACGCGCATTTCCGAAAACCCGGACATGGCACAGGCGATTTTCGCCACACAGTACAGTGCCGATGACGACCGGGTTTCAGTCACCGGCCTGTCATTCGCGCCACCGGAGCCAGGCCGCTACGATCTGGTCTACGATCCCGCGACGTCACCCGCCACAGCAACGCTGAATGGGGAGGCCCTGACCGTCAGCACCAACAACGCCGGCCAAATCGTCCTGCGGTCGACCAACGACGGCACCAATGGCATGGTCATGACACTTGATCAGGACGTCGCTATCAGCACAACCGTGGGCTACGGCACAAGCCTTGTGGACCAGATGGGCAGCTATGCCGAAGAGCTGCTTGGCCGCAACGGCGTTCTGGCACGCCGAGAAACGCAACTTGGCGAAGACTTGCTGGAATTCGAACTGTCGCTGGAAACCCTGGACGAAAAGGCCGCGGCCCTGACGGAACGCTACAATATACAGTTCGGTCGCATGGAGGCGGTCATCACCAGCCTTAACAAGACCGGCGAATACATGCAGTCGCTTATGGATTCATGGAACAGCGACAATTGACGTCGCATCAGAAGATCCCTTTTCGCATGGTCGGTTAGGATGCCGGTAATATGACCACATGGGATCGGGCTCATGCTTGAGGATGATAAGCCCGTGTCGCACAAGCCAGGATCAAGACCCGTGAATGCAAAATTCGGTCGGCAGCAACGCCGAAGCGACGAAACATGGCGTGCCGGTGTGTTCTTGCGCGTTCGCGGCAATGGCGAGAAAATCTGGGTGCAACACATCCGGATCAACGGTCAGCCACGCAAGGTGGTTCTGGGAAATTTCCCGGGGCTGTCGATGTCGGACGCGCGCAGGGTGGCGGCGGAAAACCAAAACATGGTCGATAGTGGCGGCGATCTTGTGGCCAAACAACGGCAGGAAAACACCAAGGCGATCCGTGCGCGCCTTGACAGTCTGGCGGAACGCAGGAAAAGCGCCGGCTTCGCATCTGCCGATCCGGCGGATGCCTCTCCTCCTGAGGTAGCCCCAGTCAAGCGCGCGCCAAAACCACAAAAGAAAAAGGCCGCTGCACGGACACCCCAGGTCGTGTCAAAAGATCCCACTAGGGAACAGAAAAAGCCAACGCCAACCACCGCTACGAATAAGCCCGACCGGTTGACCGCCACGACGCAAAACACGTCACCGGCCCCAGAGCAAACCCCGACGTCGCAAAAACCGCAAAGGTCCGAGGATGGGGCCGGTCCCACCGACAGACCGCCTTCTCAGGCCGCGCAAGACACGGTATCGCAATCCGAAGTTCAACGCCTTTGTGACGAGGCGCGCAGGGTCGGGCCGAATGTACTGGCCCTGATCGAACATGTTTTGAACGAAGACCCCAAATCGGTGATCGCGCTTCGCCGATGCGAGGGGATTTTGGCCTTGAAACACACCAGCGACAACCATCTTGACGACGCCTGTGCACAAGCCCTTGACGCCGGTGAGGTGTCTTTGACCGGAGTGATGTCACACGTACAGGCCAGACGTTCCATGGATATGGACGAGACGGATTCTGACCCCTCTGATATGGCGCATGCGAATATTCGCGGCGCCAATTACTTTTACTGAAAAGGACCGGCTGAATGCCCAATCACCCCACTTACCAGATGTTGCGCGCCTTGAAACTTGATGGAATGGCGGATGTCTATGCGGAACTCCTCGCACATGACGCAAGCCGTGCTCAGGATCCGAGCGAATGGATCAGCCTGATGGCCTCACGTGAGAAATCCATCCGGGATACCCGCCGTCTCCAAAGCCGTTTGCGGGCAGCCAAACTGCGCGATGAAAGCGCAACGATGGACACGGTTGATTTTCAGGTTCAGCGCAATCTTGATCGGGCGCAGTTCGAAAAGCTTCGGGATGGCGAATGGATCCGGTCGCGCAAGTCCATTCTGATCACAGGACCCTGCGGTGTGGGCAAGTCATACCTTGCCTGCGCATTGGGCTTTGAAGCGTGCCGTCAGGATCATCCGGTTTTATACTACCGAATGCCACAGCTTTTTGCCGATCTGGCTGCAGCCCGCGAGGCCGGCAATTTTGACCGGTTGTTCCGCAAGGTCGTTCGTGCGGACGTTCTGATCATCGACGATTGGGGGCCGGATGTGCTCTCACCGACCGAGCGGCGCGACCTGATGGAACTCGTTGACGAACGGTACCGACGGAAATCAACGATCATCACCAGTCAGTTGCCCGTCGCAAAATGGTACGACACGATTGCGGATCCGACATTTGCGGACGCAATTTTGGACCGACTGGTACATCAGGCCCAGCGGTTCGAACTTGAGGGGCACTCGCTGCGCAAGACCATGCATGAAGAGCCGCACGAAACGCGAAAGCCCGGTTTTGCGCAGGTATTCAGCCGCAGGACCTGAGGCAGGCGCTTTCCCGGCACGGGCAAAAACCGCTAACCCCGGCGCCGTTTGACCAACGCCATTCTTCAAGAACAGCCTGGTTTGTCCTTGCTTGATGGTTGGCCCATATTACCGCGCGGACCCGCGGCAAGCCCTGTGCAGTACCGGGCGGTCAGCTCGGGTCGGGGCGCTTGCGTCGCCAGCCACGGGGCGTCTGGGTGCGGCGTTTCTTGCGGCGGTCTATTTTGACATCGGGAATGAACAGCCCGATCCACAACAAGTAGGCCATGAATTCTGCCACTTGGGGGGGCAGCGCGGTGATGGCATTCGTTTGCACCGCGTCGTCTTGGACGATCTGCCGAACGTTCATGGCAGCAACCAGGGCATCTGCCTGTGCGACCTCGGGTTCGGCAGCGTAGGGCATGCCATCGGCTGCCGGGTCTGCACGCAGCAAAGGATCGGCGGGATCAAGAACCGCAGTGGCAAAATCGGTCATCTGGTCCAAAAGGCTTTGGCCATAGGCGATGTCCGTGGTGATCGGCTCCTGCGCGTTTAACACGATGGAAACCTCTTGTGTTTGTCTGCGCAAGGTCAAAACTGGCCGCCCCAGAGCATCCTGTCCCGTGGCCAGTGGTATTCCGTTCAACGTGGCGACAACCGGGGTGTGCGTCGGGTCATAGACCAACCGATGGACGGCCCCATGCAACAGGTGCGGCCCGTCCCGCGGTGACGCGGCGCCATCATGCCCTGCGTCGGGTCCGAGGATCGCCGCGACCATCTCACGCTTGGACTTGGCCATACGGGTGAACCGACCTTCCTCCAGTTTCATAAACCCTGCAGCGTCGAATCCGATCCCCAGATCGGCGGGAAAAACTGGGTCGGATCTAAAGCCATGGATGGGTCGCGACACAATCTTGCGCAGCCGATCAAGCAAGACTTGCGCGATCATCCGATCTGACAGCGACGAGGCCGTTGCCACACCCGTGCCGCGTTGCGCCGTATTCACAAGAAACGTGATCAGGGTGTTCATCTCGCGCAGCAACGTCGCTACGCGTTTTTGCAGGGACGCTATGGTTTCCTCGGATTGCAGGCGTGCCAGGCCGGGCGCATGGGCGGTGATGTGATAGCCCGGCAAAAGGGTGTCCATCGCGGTCGCAGCATGCACGAAGGGCCTGCCATTCAGATCGCCCATCGTGTCCTTGGCTGCAATCCCTCCGGTCGACACCACAAGGAGCTGGCCGCCCGATGGTAAGGCGGGTTGCAACAGGCGCCGCAGTGCGACGATGGAGCCTGGCTCCAGCGCGTTAAGGGACCCCGACCGGGTTTTGACCAGAAGCGCCAGCCCCTCCCTTGTTTGCAACAGCGACGCTTTGATCCCCGATATGCCATTCAGGCTTTGTACAAGGGCCTTGAGCGTATCGTTGTCAGGGCTAATAACCAAGGTCTGTCCAGCCTGTTGCGATTGCCCCGGCTGCTGGCCCGCTTGTACGGTGGTCAGCCTCACCGGGTCGGCAGTAGACTGCAATACCGTGTCGGGTGTTGCGCTTTGGGCCAGTCTGAACACGGTTATCTGGGGCGCTGCCAGTTGCCGTATGGCGATGTTTGCAGTGAATGTCTTGGCGAGCGCCGGATTTTCCATCCCAATGGACGCGGTCCTTGGGGCGGTGCTTGTCATCTTGAAGTCTGTCCCGTTCACCGCTCCAACCGATGATCTGAAGCCGCTGACAGCTTTGAGAATGCGGGCCTTGACGGAAATCCGGGTATCAACGCTGTCGGCCACACGTTGAGTCTTTGCCGCTGTATGGGTGTTCACGGTCGCGTCAGCCTGTCGCGATGTTGCATCCGTCGTCAGGCCGCGTTCGGACGGGGGACTGCCAGTGTTTGAAAAAAACGGGGGCTTTATATCAACCATCAGATACTCCTCACCTGAAAAGCACTACCTTGCATCCGCGACCTCAGCGAAAGGCAAACCCCTTACAACGAACGGAGGTCGCACCGGCTTTCAGGTAAATCTATGCGTCTGGTTTTCGCAAAACGCCTGATTAAAGAAACGTCATGAGGTAGCGAACATTTACCCCGGATCGAGGGACTGATCTGCGACTGAACTTTGATCCAGTTGAGACTGGAGCGCTTTGGGTTGATGCGCAGGTTGGCCCAGATGTCGGGTGCGGCGGTAAGTTGCGCGGCAAATGCCTTGGGCGTCTGGTAGCCAAGTGCCAAACGCGGGCGTTTTTCGTTGAAATCGGCGGTCCAATCCCGGATCACGCTGCGGGCATGGCCCACGTTTTGGAACTTGGTCTCGTTCAAGAGCGCCCGGCGCATGCGCGACTCAAGACCGAATGATGATTCATTTTATCGTTCAGGGCGAAGCACGCAGGACTAATCTGTTCACATCGAGAAGATGTTCTTGCATAAGTCGAACGGCTTGCTGGCTGTCGCGGCATGAAATCGCGTTGAAAAGGGCACGGTGCTGCTCGCCGAACCGGGTCATTACATCCGGTGTGTGACTTTCGCGCCGAAGACTGGCCCAGGTCGCAAGTTTCCGAACGGTGCGGATCGAGTCGTAAACTTCAAGAAAAAGAGGGTTTCGAGCGATAACCGCGATGTTGTAGTGGAACGTGTCATCGGCGATTTCGTAGGCTGCGCGTTCACCAGTGTCGATCGTCGCCAGCATCATTTGTTCAAGCCGCGCGAGATCTCCGCGTCGCGCCCGGGCGGCTGCATGGGCGGCGAGAGCGGGTTCGATCTCGAGCCGGACCTCCATGATGTCCTGCGGGGTGACTTCACGTGCTATCCGGGTAAGGGCACTGTGCCCTTGCGATACCGGCGGCGCGGCAAAGGTTCCGCGACCCTGACGCCGATAAACCGTACCTTCTTCCTCAAGACGTTCCAGCGTCACCCGCAACTTTGAACGGCTGACACCAAAGCGCTCGGCCAATTCGCGCTCGGGTGGCAGGCGACCGTCTATCGCCACCTCGCCAGACTGCATGAGATGGCTCAGCTGCCTGAAAAGGTCTTCTTCGTCCGTCATACGGCCAAAGCGGCAAAAAGATCAAAGAACATGCGGCCCGATGTGAACAACAGGAAAAGTCCAAAGGTCAGCCGTAACGCCCTGCGGGGAATCTTGTGTGCAATGGCAACCCCAACGCGTGCGAACAAGACCGTCAGAGGGATAATGATGGCCGCCGCTGCAAGGTTGACGTAACCCAACGAGAGTGGGGGCAGGCCTGCTTGGCCGAGTCCCGTCAGAACGTAGATGACCGCGCCAGGCACTCCGATGATGAACCCGATCGCAGCCGAGGTTCCAACGGCGCGACGAATTTCGTAGCCCAGAAAATTCAACAACGGCACGCAGACCGTGCCACCGCCGATACCCATCATTGCGGAAATAGCTCCTGCCACCACGCCAAAGAATGCCCAGACAGGTTTGGAAAAGCGTCGCGGCGCATCTATCTCTCCACCGCCTCGCAAGATCATGTCGAGCGCGACCAAGAGCGCGACGACGGCAAAGACGGCAATCAGTGTCAGTCCCGAGACAATGCCGCCCAGCATTCCGCCTATCAGCACGCCAACGAGGATTGATGGCCCCCAGAGTTTGAGGAGGTCGAAATCGATAGCGCCGCGCCGGTAATGTCCCACCGATGAGCTGATCGAAGTGAAAATGATGGTGGCCAGCGATGTGCCCACCGACAACTGCATGATCTGACTTGGATTCATCCCAGTCAATGAGAGGGCGAAGTAAAGAGCGGGCACGATGACGATGCCGCCCCCTACTCCAAGCAGACCCGCAAGGGTGCCACCTGCGATACCGGCTGCGATTGCAGGCAAGGCAATGGTCACAACGAAGGTCGCGAGTTGGTCTTCCACGTCAGGAGTCCCGTTGGGTCGCGCGTGATCGCGTTGACATTCCCAGCTTCGCGCGACGGTCTTCTTCCGCTGCAATGGACGCGTCAATCGGGCCTCTATCGGTGCACCCTGAAAAATTCGCCGTTGTTGCGAAGGCTGGTGCAACGTGACTGTAGCGCTCGCGGGATACATCAAGCAGGCGGTCGAGTTCGGCCAGCGGATCTTCGTGATCATCGACGCGCAGATCGAGGATCGCGTAGGGCTCTCCGCGGTTGATCTTGAGGCCAGCGGCCTGCCGACCACGTTTATCACCGCCGGCCGTTTCGCCTGCGCGCATGGCGTGAAGAAGCCGTTCGGGAAATGGTAGATCGGTGGCTTCGGCATAGGCGTCAAACGTGGCGCGGACAACAGCCTCACCCGTCAGCATGTTGCCCGCGACCGAGTGAAGATCGCCGGACAGGTGCCCGCACCAGTCGACGCATTCGCGGCCGGTATGAGCCGCGAAGTTTCCAGCGGAGTCCAGCATGTGGCATTGGCGAATGTGCTGTCCCTCGTCACGGGACACGAAATCTGCCAGCACAACATTTGCGGGTTCTCCGGCTTCAAGCCGGGCGAGACCTTCGGTGCCCCAGAGTGGATTCACGAAGGCCTGTGTCGCAACAGCGGAGCTGGCACCGATGTGGGGCACAAGAGCGCCGCAGGCGAAAAACCGCGAGGCAACGGCGATACCGATTTCCCCACTGTCGGCGTTACGGGCGATGAGTGAATAGGTCATGATCAGCGTCCAATCGCATAGGCTTGCATCAGCCGCGGCGTCGCCGCAGCAATCAGTGTCCCGTCCGGGTTTCGCAACGCTGCCGTAAGGCGCCCGACCGTCCATGGCTCTGCGACCGTGACGCGATGGCCACGGGCGCGCAGTGCGGCAATGCAGTCGCCACCAACATTGGGTTCGATCATCATCTCGCCCGGCTTCACCGCGCGCGGAAAAAACGAGCCCTGGAAATGCATCGAGTGGAAAAGCGGGGCATCTATACCTTCCTGCAATCCCAGCCCGTGGTGGACGAACCTGAGAAACCAGATCAGCTGCCATTGGTCCTGCTGATCTCCGCCGGGTGTCCCGAAGACAAGGCGTGCACCGTTCTGATGCTCAGCCAGTGTCGGCGTCAAGGTGGTCCGTGGGCGGCGACCGGGAGCAAGCGACGTCGGCAGCCCCTCTTCCAGCCAGAACATCTGGGCCCGCGAGTTCAGAGGGAAGCCAAGACCCGGTATCACCGGATTTGACTGTAACCAGCCGCCCGAAGGCGTGGCTGCGACGCAATTGCCCCAACGATCGATCACATCAAGGTGGACGGTGTCACCCTTCCTGTCGGTCAGATGGGCCATTGTCGGCTCTTGAGCCGCGACTTCGCTGACACCGAAGTCGCGGGCGGCGCGTGCGATATAGGCGTCCGCCTGATGCTCGAAACCGGGCACCCGACCGGGGCGCTGGTCCATCGACGCCTCTTGGCCGATCAACGTGGCACGTTTGGCATTATACGCATCGGACAGCAGGTGTTCCATCGGGATCACGCTATGCTCGGGGTCGCCATAGTAGGCTTCGCGGTCAGCATAGGACAGCTTCACCGTCTCGATGACCGTGTGGATGAACTCCGGACCCATAGGGTCCATCGCTGCCAGATCGATATGCTTGAGGATTGCCAAGGACTGCAACAGCACCGGTCCCTGCCCCCATGGCCCGGTCTTGTGAACCGTCCAGCCGTGGTAGTCGTAGGAAAGGGGCGCCTCAAACTCGGCACGCCAGTCGGCCATATCGTCAGCCGCAAGAACCGCGCGGTTCTTGCGCTCGCTCACATCGTGAACCTCGGCGTCTTTCAGGTAGTCAAAGATCGCCTCGGCGACGAAACCTTCGGCCCATTCGGTGCGGGCGGCGTCTATCTGCGCGATGCGGTCACCGCCGGCGGCCTCGGCGTTCCCAACAAGACGCTCATAACTGCGGGCAAGGTCCGGGTTTCGAAAAAGCGCATGGGGTTCGGGGGCCCGGCCGCCAGGCGTCCATACTTCCGCGGAGGACGGCCATTCGGCGGCGAAATACTCAGCCAGTCCGGCAATGGTATCCGCCACACGTGGCAGCATCGGATGGCCATCGCGCGCGTAGGCGATCGCGGGTTCCAGCACCTCGCGGATCGTCATGGTGCCGTGGTCACGCAACAGCAACATCCATCCGTCGAACGCTCCCGGCACCACGGTCGACAACAAACCGGATCCGGGGATCAACTCGATCCCCTGTGAATTGTAATGCGCTATCGTGGCGGCCTTTGGCGCAGGACCCTGTGCCGCGACAACGCCGTTACCGGTTTTGACGCTGTGAAAGACAACGGGCAAGTCGCCCGCCGGGCCATTCAGGTGCGGCTCGACGATCTGTAAAGTCAGACCCGTGGCAACGGCAGCGTCAAAGGCATTACCGCCTTTTTCAAGGATCGACATCCCCACGGCAGACGCGATCCAATGGGTCGAGGTCACGACGCCAAAGGTGCCACGGATATCGGGACGGGTGGTAAAATTAGTCATAAGTTTTGGGTTCTTTACTTTTCGCGGGGGTCGAGGGCGTCGCGCAGGCCATCACCCAGCAGATTGAAGCCAAGCACGACGAGGAAAATCGCAATGCCCGGCCAAAGCGCCATCCAAGGTGCCTGGTCGAGGAAATTCTTGGCTGTATTCAGCATGGACCCCCAGGACGGTGCGGGGGGTTGCTGGCCCAGCCCAAGAAAGCTGAGGCTCGCCTCGGCAATGATTGCAGTGGCGACGGTCAGGGTCGCCTGCACGAGAACCGGCGGAACGATATTTGGCAGGATGTAACGCGTAAGGATCTTGCGCGTCGGCAAGCCGATGGCCCGTGCACTGTCCACGTAATCCTCGGCCGCGACACTCAGGACCTGTCCGCGCGTCAAGCGCACGAACAAAGGGGTGGCAGAGATACCGATAGCGATCATCGCGTTGGTCAGGGAGGGACCGAGAAACGCAGCCAGCGCGATGGCGAGGATCAGGAAAGGGGCAGCCAGCAACGCCTCTGTGCACCGGGAAATCGCGGCATCGGTCCAACCGCCGAAGTAACCTGCGGCTATGCCAAGCGGCACGCCGACCAGAACCGCGATGGCGACCGATACGACACCTGCCAGCAAAGATGCCTGTGCGCCCCAGATCAGGCGCGAGAGGACGTCACGGCCGATTTCGTCAGTGCCGAAAGGATGCGCCGCCGAAGGCGCCTGTCTGACCGCGCCCCAATCGGTCGCGGTGGGATCGGGGATCGGAAGCACTGGCGCAAGAAGTGCCATCGCCACAAAGAAAATGACGAGGATGCCACCGAGCATCGCAGAGCGATGCGTGCGGAACTTTTTCCACACGCGGTTTTCCGGACGGTGGTCCAGAACGGGATCGTTCGCGCTTTCTGCGTCGATCGTCGTGGGGGTAGCGACCTGAGCCATCACTGCTTCCTTAGACGGGGGTTGAGCAGGACATATGCGACGTCCGCAAGCAGGTTCATCACGATAAATCCAACGGCGGTCACGAGGACGATACCTTGCACCACCGCATAGTCTCGGTTGAAGACGGCATCGACGACCAGCTTGCCGAAGCCGGGCACGGTAAAGATCTGCTCTGTCAGGACCGCGCCCGCGATGAGTTCTCCGAACAACAGCGCCGAAAGCGTCACGATCGGCGTCAGCGCATTGCGGAAAGCGTGTTTCAGAATTACGCGGCGTTCTTTCAAACCCTTGGCGCGGGCGGTCCGCACATAGTCCGAGGTCAAAACTGTCAGCATTGCCGATCGCGTGTGGCGCATCAGCGTGGCTGCCAGTGCGGTACCCAGAACGAAAGCGGGCATGATCATCACCTGGATGGAGCGAAGGGGGTCTTCATCGAAGGGAACGTAGCCAGACGCCGGGAGAAGCTGCCATTTTACCGACACCAGCAGGATCAGCATGATCCCCAGCCAAAAATTCGGAATTGACAGCCCGGACAAGGCCACGACGTTGGCCACGTAATCTATAGCCGTTCCCTTTTTGATCGCGGACAGGATACCAGCAGGAATTCCGATTGATATGGCGAAGATCATCGCCATTGTCGCAAGCTGGATCGTGACGGGAAGTTTCTCTCCGATCAGTTCGAGGACAGGCTGATTGGTCCGGAGCGAGATTCCAAGGTCTCCGGTCAGGGCGTTGCCGACCCACTTTAAATACTGCACCGGGATCGGATCGTTCATGCCATATTTTTCACGCAGGAACGCGATCGTCTCGGGGTCGCGTTCCTCGCCGGCCATAGCGAGGATCGGGTCGCCGGGTAACAACTTTTGCAGCGCAAAAACGAAGATCGAGATCAGTATGATCGTCGGAATCGCGACCAACAGACGGCGGAGAATGAAGGACAGCATGGCGGCTTTCTTGATCGGGGGTCAGCCCCGCACAGTTTGTGCGGGGCCGTGGGGTGTCACTCTTCGGGTTTGGTGACGCCTTCGAGGCGGATCATCCCGTCAGGATACGGGGTGAAGCCCTCGATCGACGCATCAAGTGCCCAGATCCAGTTTTGGTGATACAGATAGACGATGGGCTGATCCACACTCAGGATATCCAGCGCCTGATCGTACATCGCCTTGCGTTCAGCCTGGTCCGTCGTTGTGCGGGCATCGTTCAAAAGCTGATCGACTTCAGGATTCGAATAACCGGCGTCGTTGAGCCCCCCGCCCGTGATCATGAACTGATGGATGTTGCCGTCGGGGTCCACCCGTCCGGACCAACCGATCTGGCTCGCCGTGAAGTCACCTGCCGACTGATCGTCAAGCAAAGTCGCAAACTCTTTCGAAGTGATCTCGATGTTGATACCGGCCTCGGACGCCATCGACTGGACAACCTGCATCAATTGCAGCGGTACGGTGGTATTCGGCACCTGAACCTCGAGTGTGATCCCGTCGACATGCCCCGCCTCTGCCAGCAAAGCGCGGGCGCCTTCGACATCGCGCTCCGGGACCGGACGCTCGGTATCATACCAAGGCGAGTTTGGCGGAAACGGCTGGTTGCCCGCCGCGAAAGCGTCATTGAAGACGACCTGGTTGATGATATCGCGACCGATGGCAAGGCTCAGCGCACGACGCAGGCGCGGATCGTTGCCCCAAGGGTTGTCTCCGCGATCGCCATTCTCAAGGTTGAAGGTCAGACCCTGATAGCCAAGCGAGACGGCACTTTCGATGGCAATATTATCGTCGTTACGGGCCTGTTCGAGGTCTGTCGCCGCAAGGCGTTCGAGGATATCGATATCACCCGACCGCAGGTTGGCCAACCGCACGGTGGTGTCCGGTATCGGCAGAAAGGTAACGCTGTCGAAATTGATCGCGTCGGCATTCCAATAGCCGTCGTACTTCGTCAACGTGATCCGATCCTGCGCGATACGTTCTTCAAAGGCGAAGGGGCCAGAACAAACCGGTGCAAGACCGAAATCGGCGCCAGCCGCATCGAACGCATCTGGCGACATCATCATGCCGGACCGATCGGCAAGCTGGGCCAGAAGGGTCGCGTCAGGAGTCGAGAGGTCGATGCGGATCTCGTAATCACCAAGAACCTCGGTTCCAGCGACAGAGGTCAGTTCTGATTTGCGGCGGCTTTCCTCAAGTGTCTGGCTGCGCTCGATATTGCGCGCGACAGCATCGGCGTTGAAAGGCGTGCCGTCATGAAAGGTGACGCCCTCGCGCAGGGTAAACGTGATCGAGGTGTTATCGTCGGACCAGTCCCAGTCGGTCGCAAGTTGCGGGATGATCTGGAGGTCAGGCGTGATGTCCACAAGCTTGTCGCAGAGCGAGGCGTAAACAATACGACCAACGAAGGTACGCGATTGGTCGGGGTCGAGCACGTCAGCATCCGATTGCAGCGCAATCCTGAGATCTTGGGCTTGTGCGCCTAGGGTCGTGGCACCCAAAAGCGCTGCGGCCAAGGTCATGCGTGAAAGTGTCATTTGGTCATATCTCCTTGTTTGGACCTGTGCCGCCCTTTGCAGGACGGTTCTTGGGGTTCTGGTTTTCCGAGCGCGGGCGAATTTCGATCCCCGCGATTGCGTCGCCATATAGTGCGAAGCGCTCTCTTGCTGCGTCAGTGAGGCCTGTACCCGCTTGGGGAGCGGGCGGGGGCGCTTGTTCGGCAATTTCCTCAATGAAGTGACAGGCGGCACGGTGACCTGGCTCCGGACTGGCTTCCCGGAGACCCGGAACATCGGAACTGCATTTTTCGCGGGCAAACGGGCAGCGGGTGTGGAAACGGCAGCCCGTGGGCGGATCAATCGGGCTGGGCATCTCGCCGGTCAGTTCGATCTGGTGCCGTGTGCGCCCGTGTTCTGCGACCGGGATCGCCGAGAGCAAGGCCCTTGTATAAGGATGACGCGGGTCTGCGAAAATGACGTCGGTCGGACCTTCCTCTACGATCGCGCCAAGGTACATCACCGCAACGCGGTCGCTCATATGCCGGATCACCGCCAGGTCGTGGGCGATCAACACCAGCGTCAGGCCAAGCTTGTCGCGCAGGTCCGAAAGCAAGTTCATGACCTGGGCCTGAACCGACACATCGAGTGCCGACACCGGTTCGTCGCCAATAATCAGCTTCGGCCCCGAGGCCAGCGCCCGGGCGATACCGATGCGCTGGCGTTGGCCACCCGAAAACTCGTGCGGATATCGGTCGGCGTGTTCGGGGCGCAGACCGACCTGTGCCAGAAGTTCCAAAACCTTGACGCGCCGTTGCTTGGCCGAAAGTTCGGGCTCATGCGTTTCAAGAGGCTCACCAACCAGCCGTCCAACAGTCATGCGTGGATTGAGTGAGCTGAAGGGGTCCTGAAAAATGAACTGCATGTCACGGCGCAATTCAGTCAGAGCCCGACCTTTTGCCTGATCGATCTGGCGACCCTCGAAGATCATGTTCCCAGAGGTTGGTAAGATCAGCCTCATGAGCATTCGCGCCAGCGTGGACTTGCCGCAGCCGGATTCACCCACGATGGCAAGCGTCTCGCCTTTTTGCACCGATAGTGACACATTCGATACAGCGCGAAGTGTCTTGGGCTTGGCGAAGAGCGATCCGCCCACGTTGAAGTCGCGCGTCAGGTTGACGGCTTTCAGGATCGTTTCGGTCATGCGCTGCGCTCCAGCCGCAAGTCCAGCGGCGCAAAGTGACACAGCACTTCATGGCCTGCCCCGAAGTCCCGCTGAGGTGGTGTCTCGTTGCAAATGTCCTGTGCGAAAGGGCAGCGGGTCGAGAACCGGCAGCCAGCGGGCATTGTCTGAACCGTCGGAACAGTTCCCGGCACAGTGCTCAATCGCTCGCGAGGACCGCTGAGCTTGGGCATCGAGGATATGAGGCCAATGGTGTAGGGGTGTTGAGGATCATTGAAAATGGCCTCGGCAGATCCGGATTCGACAATGGTACCAGCATACATGACCGCAACCTTGTCGGCGATCTCGGCAACGACACCAAGGTCGTGCGTGATCATGATCGTGCCCATCCCGGTCTCGGCCTGCAAGGTACGGATCAGATCGAGGATTTGGCTTTGAATGGTCACATCCAGTGCGGTCGTCGGCTCATCTGCGATCAGCAACTTGGGATCATTGGCCAACGCCATTGCGATCATGACGCGCTGACGCATACCACCGGAAAGCTGATGAGGGTATTCGTTCATCCGTGCCTTCGGGGATGGAATGCCAACCCTGTCCAGCATTTCGATGGCGCGTTCGCGAGCCTGCGCATCCGTTACGTCATTGTGCGCAGTCACGGCTTCGGCGATCTGGTCGCCGATCTTGAAAGCGGGGTTCAGCGAACTCATCGGTTCTTGAAAAATCATCGCGATGTCGGCCCCGCGATGGCGTCTGAGTGCGACAGTGTCATCCAGATCATAGGGCTCATCAAGAAAGCTGATATCCGCCTCGGTGATATGCGCAGCCCCCTTGGGCAAAAGCCCCATGATCGCCAGCGAACTGACGCTTTTGCCGCAGCCGGATTCTCCGACGATGCAAAGTGTCTCACCCCGACCTACGGAATAGCGCACGCCCTTGAGCAGGTCGGTCTGGGAGTCGCCGAACCCGAGACTGAGCCTCCGGACGTCGAGCAGCGGAGCGGAAGATGCGTTCTGGACCAATTTCGAAACCATTCCTTGATTGGTTACGGGTGCCTCAGTCTCTCTTTGTGGTCAACATCGCAAGCCCGAATTTGTGCTCTTTGAAAAAGTTGTTCAATAAAGCATGCCGACGCCCGGCGATCAGGCAGGTGTGTCAACCTCGCCTGAAGGGCTCTGGGGCCCATCGGTCCATGATTTCTTCTGCTATCCGGGCAGAGATGACCCGGCGATGACGCTGGCCGCGAGGTCAGCGTAGCCGCGCGCCCGTTTCGCCATCGAAAAACATCGCGTCGGCCGTCTCGAAATCCAGCGTGACGGTGATGCCCTCTTTCATGGGCGCGTTGTCGCGAGTTTCCACGATGATCTTCTCGCCGCCCGGCGGGATCAGGTAATCGTAAGACACGCCGCCCAGACGTTCGCGGATATCCAACCTGATCTCGCTTTTGCCCGGCGCGATCTTCAGGTGCTGCGGGCGCAATCCCAGGTGCACCGGCTTGCCCTCGGCCGGAAGGGCGACGGGCGCCTCGATCAGGCGGTTTCCGAGGGACGGGACCCGCAGGCCGTCGCCCTCGACCACCCCTTTGATGAAATTCATGGCCGGTGAGCCAATGAAACCCGCGACAAACTTGTTGTCCGGGTCCTCATAAAGCTGCATCGGGCTGCCGACCTGCTCCACGCGCCCGGCGCGCAGCACGACGATCTTGTCGGCCAACGTCATCGCCTCGACCTGATCGTGCGTGACGTAGATCATCGTGGCGCCGATGTCCTTGTGCAGGCGCGCGATCTCGACGCGCATGTCCACGCGCAGCTCGGCATCCAGGTTGGACAGGGGTTCGTCAAACAGGAACACATCGGGGCCGCGCACGATGGCACGCCCGATGGCGACGCGCTGGCGCTGGCCGCCGGACAGGGCCTTGGGCTTGCGGTCCAGGTACTCGTCGAGCTTGAGGATGCGGCTGGCCTCGGCCACTTTCTCGCGGATCTCGGCCTTGGGGTGGCCGGTCATGCGCAGGCCGAAGCCCATGTTCTCCTCGACAGACATATGCGGATAGAGGGCGTATGTCTGAAAGACCATGGCCACGCCGCGGTCGGCGGCGTCCACCCGTGTCACGTCCCGCGGGCCGATCTGGATCTTGCCTGACGTCGTCTCTTCCAGCCCCGCGATCATCCGCAAAAGGGTGGATTTGCCGCAACCCGAAGGGCCGACGAAGACGCAGAATTCGCCGTCCTCCACGGTCAGGTCGATGTCGTGTATCACTTGCGTGGCGCCGTATTTCTTGACGGCCTGTGTCAGGGTTACGCCAGTCATCGGGGTCTCCTCCTTGGGCGGTCAGTCCGGAAATTGCCAGTTCTCGGCAGCCCCGGCGATCTTATGGGCGGTTTCGGTCAGGGCCGGGCGCAGCCGTGCAAGCCCGTCCAGCGTGTTGCGTTGGGTCGAGGCGGTGATCGACAGCCCCCCCATGACGCGGCGCGCCGATGACAGGATCGGGGCGGCGATGCAGATGATGCCCTGCTCGTGTTCTTCGCGGTCAAAGGAGATGCCCGCGGCGCGGATCGCGGCGAGTTCCTGCGTCAGGGCCTCCGGTGTTGTCAGGGTCCGGGACGTATGGGCAAAGAAGGACTGCATGTTCACCGCCTTCTCGCGATCATCGGGCGGCAGAAAGGCAAGCATGGCCTTGCCGACCCCGGTGCAATAGCCCGGGCCGATCTTGCCCGCCTCGGAAAACATCTCGACCGGGCGGCGCGCGTTGCGCTTGTCGACATAGAGCACCTGCCCCTGGTCCATCTGTGCAAGATGGATGGTCTCGCCCACCTGTTTGGAAAGTGCATCCACAAAGGGTCGCGCAATGGGCGCGAGCGAGCTTTGCTGCCAGGCTGCATGAGCCAGACGCACCAGGCGCAGACCCGGGGCATAGGTCTGCCGGGTCTCGTCGTAGATCAGCATGCCCTGGCTGGTGAGCGTCTGAAGCAGCCGGTAGAGCGTCGCCTTGGGATGATCGGATTCGGCCAAAAGCTCGGCAAAGCGGGCGGGGCGGCCCTTGGCTGCGACGCGGTCCATCACGTCCAGCGCCTTGCCGACCGTGCCATCCGCATGCCCGCCATTCGTCGCCTGCCGGTTCATATGCGCCACTGTCCTCCCTTGCCCGGCCGTTCCGATCCGGCTGTTGACTTTCCTAAGCTGTATCCCGCATAGTTTCAATAGTTGGAATTGAGTTTCAATATGTGGAACTCTCTGACGCTGAATTATGGGAGGACACCAATGCTCAAGAAACTTACCTCGGCAGCCGTTGCGTTGACGATGACCACCGGCCTTTCCGGTCCCGTCTTCGCCGGGGCGCACGCCGAGCTCGAAGGCACCCTGCGCATCATCTCGGACATGTCGAACCCCGCCCCGCGCGAGGTCATGGAAGGTCTGGCCGCCGATTTCGACGAAATGCACCCGGAGCTGACGGTCGAGCTGGACATCGTCGACCGCGAAGCCTGGAAGAGCCAGATCCGCAACGCGCTGTCGGCAAGCCCACCGGACGTGGTGAACTGGTATGCCGCCAACCGGATGGGGCCCTACGTGGACTCCGGGCTGTTCATGGATATCACCGACTGGTGGGACGCCGGCGACTTCGAAGGTCTCGAATCCGTCAAAGGTGCGATGACCATGGACGACAAGCAATGGGGTGTGCCCTATACCTACTACCAGTGGGGCATGTACTACCGCGCGGACATCTTCGACGAGCTGGGTCTTGAAGAGCCCGAGACCTTCGAACAGGAAATCGCCAACTGCGAGGTAATCCTTGGCTCCGGCCGCAAGTGCTACACCATCGGCACCAAGTTCCTCTGGACCGCCGGCGGCTGGTTCGACTACCTGAACATGCGCACCAACGGCTTCGACCATCACATGGCACTGGCCCGCGGCGAGCTGTCCTGGACCGAGGACGAAGGCGTTCGCCAGGCCTTCGAGAACTGGCGGACCCTGATCGACATGGGCGCCTACATCGACGACCACCAGACCTACAGCTGGCAAGAGGCGCTGCCCTTCATGGTCAAAGGCGAGGCCACGTCCTATTTGATGGGCAACTTTGCGGTGCCGCAGCTGCGCGATGCCGGGCTCGGCGATGACCAGCTCGATTTCTACCAGTTCCCGGCGATCAATCCCGATGTCGAAATGGGCGAGGACGCGCCGACCGACACCTTCCACGTCGCCTCGGGTGCGCAGAACGTCGCGGCGGCCCGCGAATTCCTGAAATTCGTGACCTCACCGGACGTCCAGACCCGCATCAACGGCCCCGATGCGCTGGGGCAGCTGCCGGTCAACGCCAACTCCTCGGTTGCGGATGACAAGTTCCTCCAGCAGGGCTTCACCATGCTGTCGGAGAACGCTACCGGCGGGATCGCCCAGTTCTTCGACAGGGACTTCCCGGCCGAGATGGCCGCGATCGGCATGGAAGGCCTGCAGGAATTCATGGTCTTCCCTGATAACCTGGATGACATTCTGGCCCGCATGGAAAGCGCGCGTCAGCGCATCTACGACTGATCCGATACCGGTCGGGGCCTCGTCACA
Source organism: Marivita sp. (assembly GCF_020055675.1). Taxonomy (GTDB): domain Bacteria; phylum Pseudomonadota; class Alphaproteobacteria; order Rhodobacterales; family Rhodobacteraceae; genus Marivita. The sequence continues at coordinate 8,510 of NZ_JAIPUS010000014.1, read as the reverse complement.
GGGGCCCCGCACCACCCGCAGCCCATCCGCAAGCCACCCAGAGGTTTTCGCATGTGTTGTCCGCGGCAAACTGCCGTGGCCGGAGGAGACGCCATGACCTTGCCCACCGATCCGCCGACCCAGACCTGGCTGCAACGCCACCGGATGATCATCACGCCGCTGATGTTCCTGCTGCCGGGTGTGGCCTTTTTCGCGGTCTACGTGATCTCACCGATCCTGCAGAGCTTCTACATCTCGACCTTCGAATGGACCGGTCTTGGCAGCCTGTCCGAGCAGGGCGAATTCATCGGTATGCAAAATTATCGCGAGTTGATGTCGGACCGGAATTTCGAGGTTTCGCTGTGGAACAACGTCAAGTGGCTGGTGCTCTACTTGCTGGCGATCCCCGGCGGGCTGTTCATCGCGCTGTTCCTCAACCAGACCGTCGCGGGCATCCGGGTCTACAAGTCACTGTTCTTTTTCCCCTTCGTCATCAGCCAGGTCGTTGTCGGGCTTGTCTTTTCCTGGTTCTACCTGCCCAACGTCGGCTTGCTGAACGTGGTGCTGGGCTGGTTCGGAAGCGAAGTGAACATCCTCGGCAATCCCGATCTTGCGACCTACGGCATCATTGCCGCGGGGCTCTGGCCACAGACGGCCTATTGCATGATCCTGTACCTGACCGGTCTGAACGCCGTGGACCCCGAACAGATCGAGGCTGCCCGGCTTGACGGGGCCAAGGGGGTGCGGATGCTCTGGCACGTGATCCTGCCGCAGCTTCGGCCCGCGACCTTCATCGCCTTCGTCGTGACGATCATCGGCGCGCTGCGGTCCTTCGACCTGATCTCGGTCATGACCAATGGCGGTCCCTTCGGCTCCACCCGCGTGCTGTCGTTCTACATGTTCGAGAAGGCACTGTCGGAATACGGGTTCCGCATGGGCTATGGCTCGGCGATCGCGGTGATCCTGTTCCTGATCATGCTGATCTTCATCAGCTACTTCCTGTGGACGATGTGGCGTGACGAACGCGCCGCGCGGCTCTAAGGGGAAAGGACAAGACATGTTTCCGACACCCGTCGAAAAGCGCTCGCGCGCGGCGCAGATCACCTATCAATCGCTGGTGCCCCTGGCACTGATCCTGTGGCTGCTGCCTCTGATCGCGGTGGCGCTCTTCTCGATCCGGCCGGGGGTGGATTTCGCCAACGGCAATTACTGGGGTGTGCCCTCGTCCTTCGAGCTGTTCACCAACTACGGCAGGGTCTTTTTCGAAAGCGACATGCCGCGTTATCTGTGGAACTCGGTGCTGATCACCGTGCCCACGGTGATCGGCGCGGTGGCGCTGTCGTGCATGACCGGCTTCGCACTGGGAATCTACCGCTTCCGGGGCAACCTGCTGATCTTCTTCATGTTCATCGCGGGCAACTTCGTGCCCTTCCAAATCCTCATGGTGCCCGTGCGCGACCTGACGGTGGATGTGGGGCTCTACAATACCAAGATGGGGCTGGTGCTGTTCCACATCGCTTTCCAGACCGGGTTTTGCACGCTCTTCATGCGCAACTTCATTCGCGCACTGCCCTATGAGCTGATCGAGGCGGCGCGGGTCGAGGGCGTGAAGGAATGGCGCATCTTCTGGTATATCGTGCTGCCGCTGATGAAACCCGCCATTGCCGCGCTGTCGGTCCTCGTTTTCACCTTCATCTGGAACGACTATTTCTGGGCCGTGGTCCTGACGCAGGGGCCGGACGCGCAGCCCGTCACCGCCGGGATCACCAGTTTCAACAGCCAGTTCGTGGCGCAGTATCACCTGATGAGCGCAGGCAGCATCGTCGCGGCCTTGCCGCCGGTTCTGATGTTCTTCCTGATGCAGCGCCACTTCATTGCAGGCCTCACACTCGGAGCCGTCAAATGACGAAACTCACCTTCATCGGCGCAGGGTCAACGATCTTCATGCGCAACATCGTCGGCGACATGCTGCACTTCGAAGCGCTACGTGACGCCGAAATTGCGCTCATGGATATCGACGAGGCCCGCCTTGCGGAGTCCGAACAACTGGCGCGCCGCATGATTGCCACCATGGGTAGCGGTGCGACTGTGACCACCCATACCGATCAGCGCCGCGCGCTGGCGGGGGCCGATTTTGTCGTGACCGCCTTCCAGATCGGCGGCTATGATCCTGCGACGATCACCGATTTCGAGGTGCCCAAGGCCTACGGTCTGCGCCAGACCATTGCCGATACACTCGGCGTTGGCGGGATCATGCGCGGGGTGCGTACCGTGCCGCACCTGTGGCGCGTGGCCGACGACATGACGGCGGTCTGTCCCGACGCGCTGTTGATGCAATACGTAAATCCAATGGCGATCAACACCTGGGCGCTGGCCGAAGCCTACCCGCATATCCGTCAGGTCGGATTGTGCCATTCGGTGCAAAACACCGTTCAGGAATTGGCCCATGATCTGGACATGGCCAAGGACGATATCCGGTATCGCGTCGGCGGGGTGAACCATGTCGCCTTCTTCCTGCGACTGGAGGATGCACAGGGCGCCTCTCTCTATCCGCGTCTGCGGGAAGGCTACCGCGCCGGACGGCTGCCCAAGGCGCCGCTGCTGATGCCACGCTGCCCAAACGCCGTGCGCTACGAGGTGATGGAGCAGTTGGGATATTTCTGCACCGAAAGCAGCGAACACTTTGCCGAATACGTGCCGTGGTTCATCAAGGCTGGCCGCGAGGACCTGATCGAGCACTTCGGCATCCCGCTGGACGAATACCCCAAGCGCTGCATCGAACAGGTGGCCGAGTGGACGGCGCAAGCGGCCGACTTGGCCCAACAGGCCGGCATCGAGGTCCCAAAAAGCCACGAATTCGCGGCCGAGATGATGAACGCGGTGGTGACGGATCAACCCTTCACCGCCTATGGCAACCTGCCCAACCGCGGTCAGATCCCGCAACTGCCCATGGGGGCCGCCGTGGAAACGCCCTGCCTGGTGGATCAGAACGGTGTGCAGCCCTCTGTTGTCACGGATATCCCGCCGCAGCTGGTCGCCCTGATGCGGACCCAGGTCAACGTGCAGGAACTGACCGTGCGCGCCCTGTTGGACGAGAACCCCGAACACATCTACCACGCCGCCATGATGGACCCGCACACCGCCGCCGAGTTGGACCTGCGCCAGATCCGGGCGCTGGTAGATGACCTGCTGGCGGCCCACGGCGACTGGCTGCCCGCTTGGGCGCAAGTGAAGAAAGCGGCCTGAAGGCCGGAACGGACAAGGACCTATGACCAAGACACGACGCAGCGCCGCCTGCTATGGCAAGCCCGACCGCATCCGGGTCTCGGCCAGCACCGCGCGGCTCGACCCGCTGGTCAACGCAGCCGAACTAGAAACCCGCCGCACCAACTGGCAGCCCGACGCGCCGCATTACCTCCGCGGCCACGCCAAACTCCTTACAGACCACGTGTTGCAGGCCGACCGGGGCGCGGACCTGAACGTCTTCCTGGGCAAGCACACCAGCCCCGTGACAAGAGAGAGCCACTGATGAGAACAGCCACCTTCCACGACCTCGACGGCGCCTCCGTCTTTATCACCGGCGGCGGATCCGGCATCGGCGCGGCCCTGACCGAGGGCTTCCTGCGGCAAGGGGCAAAGGTCTCTTTCGTCGGTCGATCGGACGCCAGCGCATTCGTCGACCAAATGGAACGCGACACCGGCAACCGCCCGCTGTTCCTGCAGTGCGACATCACCGACATTGCCGCGCTCAAGGCCGCGATGGAGCAGGCAGCCACGGCCAATGGCCCCTTCCGCGCGCTGATCAACAATGCCGCCAACGATCAGCGCCACACCACCGAAGAGGTCGACGAATCCTTCTTTGACTGGATGATGGCGATCAACCTCAAGGCCTATTTCTTTGCCTGCCAGGCGGCCCTGCCGGGCATGAAAGCCATGGGCGGCGGGTCCATCATCAACTTCAGCTCGGTCAGCTACATGATGGGCAACGCGGGCTATCCACTCTACACGACGGCCAATTCCGGTATCAACGGCATGACCCGCAGCCTGGCGCGCGAATATGGCCCCGACGCGATCCGCGTGAACGCGCTGGCGCCGGGGTGGGTGCTGACCGACAAGCAACTCGAGCTTTGGGCCAAGCCCGAGGCGCTCGCCGCCCACATGAACCGGCAGTGCCTGAAGGAACATCTGAAGCCGCAGGACATCGTGGATGCCACGCTCTTTCTTGCCTCCGATGCCAGCCGGATGATGACCGGGCAGGCCATGGTGGTGGATGGCGGCGTCGTGGTGACGGGCTAGGCACAGCGCAGAGGAGAGGATCGGCATGACACCGGAATGGTTGGCAGTGGACTGGGGCACGTCGCGTCTGCGGGTCTGGCTCATGGGGCCGGACGGCACGGTGCTGGATCAGCGCCAGTCCGACCGGGGCATGGGCAACCTGTCGAGCGGCCAGTTCGAACCGGCGCTGCTGGCGCTGGTTGGTGACGCGCTGCCACGGGGCCGCACGATACCGGTGATCGTTTGTGGCATGGCCGGGTCGCGGCAAGGCTGGGCCGAGGCGCCCTATGCGGCGGTGCCCTGCGCGCCGCTGTCGGTTGCCTCGGCCGTCCAGGTGGAGACCGCGGATCCGCGCCTTTCCGTCTTCATCGTGCCGGGGATCAAGCAGGCGTCGCCGCCGGACGTGATGCGCGGCGAGGAAACCCAGATCGCCGGGTTCCTTGCGGACAATACCGGTTTCGATGGGGTGCTTTGCCTGCCCGGCACCCATTGCAAATGGGTCCATATCAGCGCCGGGGAGGTGGTCAGTTTCCGCACCTTCATGACCGGCGAATTGTTCGCCCTGCTCGAACAGGCCTCTGTGCTGCGCCACTCGGTGACGGGGGGCGATTGGGATGACGGGGCCTTTGCCGGCGCCGTCGATGACGTCATCTCCCGTCCCGCCACGGTGGCGGCCGACCTGTTCTCTGTCCGTGCCGCGGCCTTGCTGGACGGTACCGGGTCGGGGGCGTCGCGCGCCCGGCTTTCGGGTCTTTTGATCGGCCTCGAACTCGCCGGTGCGCGACCCTATTGGCTGGGCCAGGACATTCGTGTCGTGGGGGCTGGTGGCATCGCAGGCGCTTATCGCGACGCGCTGGCTGCCCAAGGCGCCAGCGTCGCAACTGTGGCCGGTGACGGCATGGTCCTGCGGGGCCTGCGCGCCGCCTATGACACCCTGCACGAGGCTGCCCCATGACCCGAGACATCATCGCCATCCTGCGCGGCGTCGAGCCGCACGAGGCCATCGCGATCACCGATGCCCTGATCGGTGCGGGAATAACCCGGATCGAGGTGCCCCTGAATTCGCCTGACCCGTTCGATACCATCGCGCGCATGGTGGACCATGCCGGGGACGCGGCAGAGATTGGCGCGGGCACGGTTCTGGACGTCGACGCGGTGGCGCGGCTGGCCTGGATCGGCGCACGGATGGTGGTGTCGCCCGATACCAACCCCGAGGTCATCGAAGCGTCCAAAGCCCATGGGCTGGCGTCCTATCCCGGTGTCTTCACCGCGACCGAGTGCTTTACCGCCCTGCGCCACGGCGCTGACGGGCTGAAGGTCTTCCCGGCCTTCAAGCTGGGGCTGGACGGGTTCAAGGCGCTTTCTGCCGTGCTGCCCGACACAGCAGCGACCTATGCGGTCGGAGGCGTCGGACCCGAAGACTTCGCCGCCTGGCGTGCCGCCGGGATCACCGGCTTCGGGCTGGGGTCGAATCTCTACAAGCCCGGATATGACGCCGCCCGCGTGGGCGACCTGGCGGCAGCGGCCGTTGCCGCCTACGACACAAGCTTTTCCTGAAATCCGACAAATCCGAGGCCCCCATGCAGCGCACGCTTGGCACTTGCTATTATCCCGAACACTGGCCCGAAGAGGTCTGGCACAACGACGCCGCCCGCATGGCCGAGCTGGGGCTGACCTGGGTGCGGATCGGCGAATTCGCCTGGGGCCGAATCGAACCCACTCCGGGCGATCTGCGCTGGGACTGGCTGGACCGTGCCATCGAGGTTCTGGGGCAGGCCGGATTGAAGGTGGTGCTGGGCACCCCCACTGCCACGCCACCACGCTGGGTGGTGGACAAGCATCCTGACATGCTGGCTGTCGATGCCGAGGGACGTCCGCGCAAGTTCGGCTCGCGTCGGCATTACTGTTTCAGCCACACGGGCTACCTTGACGAATGCCGCCGCATCGTCACGCTCATGGCCGAACGCTATGGCCGCAACCCACATGTGGAGGCCTGGCAGACCGACAATGAATATGGCTGCCACGATACCATCTTGTCCTATTCCGAGGCCGCCCGGCAGGCGTTCCGCGATTGGCTGGCGCAGCGATATCAATCGCCCGAAGCGCTGAACCGCGCCTGGGGCAATGTCTTCTGGTCGATGGATTACGCGACTTTCGACGAAGTGGACCTGCCCAACCTGACCGTGACCGAACCGAACCCGTCGCACGCGCTGGATTTCCGGCGCTTCAGCTCCGACCAGGTGGTGCGGTTCAACCGCGTGCAGACCGAGATCATCCACGCCCATTCTGACGCGCCGATCGCGCATAACTACATGGGGCGGGTTACGGATTTCGATCACTACAAGGTGGGCGACGATCTGGATATCGCATCCTGGGACAGTTACCCGCTGGGGTTCCTGGAAAATGTCGTCGGGGCCGAGGATGCCCACAAACGCCGCTACAACCGCCAGGGCGATCCGGATTTCCAGGCCTTTCACCATGACCTTTATCGTGCCGTCGGGCGCGGGCGCTGGTGGGTAATGGAACAACAACCCGGCCCGGTGAACTGGGCGCCTTACAATCCCGCCCCGCTGCCGGGCATGGTTCGGCTCTGGTCCTGGGAGGCCTTCGCGCACGGGGCCGAGGCGGTCTGCTACTTCCGCTGGCGTCAGGCACCCTTTGCGCAGGAACAGATGCACGCGGGCCTGTTGCGCCCCGACAGTGCAGATGCCCCCGCAATGGACGAGGCCCGCCAGGTCGCCGCCGAGATCGCCGAGGCGCCCCAGGTGCAGCCCCGACAGGTCCCCGTGGCGTTGGTCTTCGACTACGAGGCAGATTGGGCCTGGGACGTGCAGCCGCACGGTGCGGGACTGTCCTACTTCGGCCTGGTGCTGGAGTGCTATCGCGCCCTGCGCCGGGCAGGCCTGTCGGTGGATATCGTCCGCCCTGATCCTGCGCACCTCGCGGGCTACAAGGCGATCTTCGCGCCGGGGCTGATGATTCTGCCTGACGATCTGAAGGCGGCGTTTCTGGCCAGTGACGCGCAGGTGGTGCTTGGCCCGCGCGCCGGGGCGCGCAGCCGCGACATGGCCATTCCCGCGGCGCTGCCACCTGATCTGCCCGGCTTCGATCTCAAGGTGACGCGCGTTGAATCAATGCGCCCCGACATGCCTGTTGCCCTGTCGGGGGGCGGGGCCGTCACCGGCTATCTCGACGAGATCGAGGGCGCCGGCGACCCGGTCCTTGAAACGGAAACCGGCCGGCCCGTCGCCCTGGCCTTCGGAGGGCTGACATATCTGGCGGGCTGGCTGGACCGAGCCGGATTCGATCGGCTTGTGGCGCAGACGGCCGCGCGGGCAGGGGTGGCGACACGCCCGATGCCCGAGGGCGTGCGGATCCGCGACACGGGGACGGAGAGGTTCTGGTTCAACTACACCGCCGAGACCGTCAAGACCGATGCCGGGGACTTGCCGCCCGCCGGCGTCCTGCGTCAGCCTCTCTGAGCCGTTCGGGGTCGCGGCAACGCCCGGTCCGAAGATCCGAGGTTGCCCGACTTGCGCGGACATGGGAGATGGACCGCGCGCCCGCTTCGTGCGGTCAATCAGGAGGTGTTGCGCCGGATGATCCCCGTTTACGTCATCAACCTGGACCGCCAGCCCGAGCGCTGGGACAGGATCAAGCGCAACGCCGATGATATCGGTGTGACGCTGACCCGTGTGCCGGCCCTTGACCGCAAGCGGGATTACGGCCCCGACCTGGAAAAGGAATTCGGGCGGCGACGTGGACTGGACCATGACAAGGTCTCGGCCGGGGACATCTGCTGTTCTCTCAGCCATGTCCGGGTGTGGCGTGAGATTTTGAACAGTGGCGCTCCGGCGGCGGTGGTCCTGGAGGATGACATGCGGCTGGACGCCGTTTTTGCCTCCTATCTGGACGATGGTTTTCGCGAGGCTGCGGACCACGCTGGCTTGAATTGCGTGAAACTGGAGCACGTTCCGGATGACCCCAGACGCAACAAGCGTAGGCGTCCTCTTGGCCGGGCCGTTTCCGACCTGCCGCACGCCGGGGGTGCCTCGCTTTATCGTCTCTGCGGTCCGTTCCTCGCATCAGGGGCCTATTTCATCACCCGGGAGGCTGTCGGTGACCTGTTGCGGCGCCATCCCCCGCTGGGGCTGGCAATAGACCAGGTTCTTTTCGATCAGGTGCTGGGAACGGGCTTCCGGATGTTGGACATCGGTTTCGTCAACCCGGCCCCGGCGAAGCACGACCTGCTGGAG
>NZ_JAIPUS010000012.1 GCF_020055675.1 Marivita sp. | reverse complement strand
ACCACGCCAGCGGCTTCGGCGCCCGCGAGATACATCAGCTGCTTGGCGATCATGTTGCCGGCCTCGAGGTCGGGAGCGATCAGAATATCCGCCTGCCCTGCCACGGGGGACACGATGCTCTTGGTGGCAACGGCGCGCATCGAGATGGCATTGTCGAAGGCCAGGGGTCCGTCCAGAAGCCCTCCGGTGATCTGACCGCGATCCGCCATCTTGCACAGGGCGCCCGCTTCGATCGTGGATTGCATCCGCGGGTTGATGGTTTCGACCGCCGACAGGATCGCCACCTTCGGAACATCGATGCCAATGGCCCGCGCCAGGTCGATGGCGTTCTGGATGATGTCCGCCTTGGTCTCGAGGTCCGGCGCGATATTGATCGCGGCATCGGTGATGATCAGCGGTTTGGGATAGGTCGGCACGTCCATCACGTAGACATGGCTCATGCGGCGTTCGGTGCGCAGGCCGCCGGTCTTGGAGACAATGGCGGACATCACCTCGTCCGTGTGCAATGCGCCTTTCATCAGGGCCTGGGCTGCGCCGGCACGGATCAGATCGACGGCGGCCTCGGCTGCAGCGTGGCTGTGGGGCGTGTCGACAATCTTCAACCCCGAGATATCGAGGGCATGTTCGTCGGCAACGGCCCGAATCCGCGCTGACGGTCCCACCAGAATGGGCGAGAGAATTCCGAGATCGCGCGCTTGCAGGGCGCCTTCAAGCGAGGGCTTGTCGCATGGGTGAACAACCGCCGTCACCGTGGGATCCAGCGCCTGGGCACGGACCAGCATCTCGCCATGTGCCTTGCCGTGTCGGTGCATCACAAGATCGGGCATGGTCATGCGGGGCCGACGGATCTTGCGATCCGGGGCGATCACTCTGGCGACGCCCTCGATCACCGGCTTTCCATCGCCATTGGTACAGGTACAGGCAAGCGTCAGCCTGTGACGCTCCGGGTCGCGGTCCGTGACCTCGACGCGGACCACAACCGTGTCGCCAACACCGACCGGCTTCAGGAATTTCAGCGATTGCTCGAGATAGATTGTCCCCGGTCCAGGCAGTTGCGTGCCGAGCACGTTCGAGATCAGAGCACCGCCCCACATGCCGTGCGCGATCACCTTGTGAAAGATGTCGCCCTCGGCGAATTCGACGTCCACATGGGCCGGGTTCACGTCACCCGACACGACGGCAAACGCGTCGATATCCTGCGCCGTCAAAGTGCGCACCAGTTCTGCGGAGTCGCCTATCTTGATCTCGTCGAAGGGGCGATTTTCGATGTACCCCAGCGGTTCCGGGTCAGACAACATGATGTCCTCCGTCAATGAAAGCCGTGTTGCCGCTGACCGAGACCGCAAAGTCGGACACGAGACACGCAGCCATCGCGCCAACTTCTTCGATTGTGGTCAGGCGGTGCAGTGGTGCGCGCGTGCGAGCATCATCGATCAGTTCGTCAAAGTGATCAATGCCCGAAGCCGCACGCGTTTCCAACGGTCCGGGTGACAATGCGTTCACCCGGATGTTCTTTTCCCCAAGCTCCACCGAGAGATAACGTGTCGTGGCCTCCAAGGCGGCCTTGACCGGCCCCATGATGTTGTAGTTGCCGACGACTTTCTCTGCGCCATGATAAGAGACGGTCAGGATCGTCCCGCCATCCGCCATCAGTGGTTCCGCCCGCTTGGCGAGGCGGATCAGCGAATGCACCGAGACATCCATGGCCAGCGCGAACCCGTCCTGCGAACAGTCCACGACCCGCCCGTGCAGATCGTCGCGCGGGCAAAAGGCGATTGAATGCACCAGGAAATCGAGCTTGCCCCAGGTCTGTCGGATCTGCGTGAAGACAGTGTCCAACTGTGCGCTGTCCGTCACGTCGAGGGGCAAGAGCAAGTCAGCGTCCAGAGACGTCGCCACGGGTTCAACGTAGTGGAGCGCCTTTTCGTTCTGGTAGGTCAGGCAAAGCCTTGCTCCGGATGCCCGGAACGCGGCGGCGCAGCCCGCTGCGATCGAGTGCTCGTTTGCAATGCCAACCACAAGCCCGACCTTGCCCTTGAGAAAGTCATTTTCAGGAAACATGCCGGTCACTCCTGAAATACATATGTGCCGGGCGCATCATCGAGCGCCTTGCCCATTTTCGGAGGCTGGCCTTTCGGTCCCGACTTATCTGCCAACCATGCCGCCCATGCGGGCCACCAGCTTCCGTCTTCACGCTGCGCCGCCTGCATCCAATCCTCCGGAGACAGGGCTTTTCCCTGATCGCGGACTGTGTGAAGGCGATAGTGTCGGTAGCGGTGGCCGGGCTCCGAGAGAACACCGGCGTTATGCCCGCCATTGGTCAAGGCAAAGGTGACATCCGCATGGGCGAAATTGTGGATTTTGAAGACCGAGGTCCACGGCGCGATGTGATCGGTTTCCGTGCCCACGGCAAAGACCGGGCTGCGAATGTCACGCAAGGAAATGTGATGCCCATCCACATGATACCGACCCGCTGCGAGGTCGTTGTTGAGGAACATGTGCCGCAGATATTCCGAGTGCATCCGCGCTGGCAGGCGCGTCGTGTCCGCATTCCATGACATGAGATCGTTCATCGGCGCGTCTTCGTCTCCGAGCAGATATTTATGGATCATCTGCGACCAGACCAGGTCGTTCGACCGCAACATCTGAAATGCGCTCATCATCTGGCTGGCATCGAGATAGCCCTGCGCGTGCATCACGTCCTCGAGGAACGACACCTGGCTTTCGTCGATGAAAAGGCTGAGTTCCCCCGGCTCACTGAAATCGGTTTGCGCGGCCAGCAGCGTCATGCTTGCGAGGCGGTTATCGCCGTCCCGCGCCATCGCCGCGGCTGCAATCGAGAGCAAGGTGCCGCCAAGGCAATATCCCGCGGCGTGCACAGAATGCATGCCAGTCCGATCCGCGATGACATCGAGTGCGGCGCGCGGACCGAGGTCCAGATAGTCCTGCATGCCGTAATGCGCATCTTCTGCGGTGGGGTTGCGCCAGGAAATCATGAAAACCGTGAACCCCTGCTCGGTGAGATAGCGGACAAGCGAATTCCCGGGGCTGAGGTCTAGAATGTAGTATTTCATGATCCATGCCGGAACGATCAGAACCGATTCGGGGTGAACTTGTTCCGTTGTCGGTTCGTACTGGATCAATTCGATCAGGTGATTGCGATACACCACCCTGCCCGGTGCCGTGGCGACATCTTTGCCGATCTTGGCAGTCTTCGCGGGTTGCTCTCCTGATGTGACGTCACGCACCACGCGGTCCAGACCGTGATGAATGTTTGCTCCACCTGTCTGCAGTGTCCGGGCCAAAACCTTCGGATTGGTCATCGGAAAATTGGAGGGCGAAACCGCGTCGAGGATTTGGCGCGTGAGAAACGCCATCGACGCCTGACGCGAGGGCGCAAGCCCCGGCACGTTGCGGGCAGCTTTCTCAGCCAATTCCTCGGTCAACAAGAATGCCTGTGCCGCCGCTGCAAATGACGGATATTGCCACTCGGGACCGGTGAACCTGCGGTCCGTTTTCGGAGGTGTCACCGGTTGCAGGTCCGGATCATCGGGACAGCCCGACGAGACGTAGCGCAACCATTCCATCCATCCCTCGGTGGCCGACTTGGCCAAGTCGACGTGAAGATCGGGGGCGGTTGCAAAATGCACCGCCCAGTCGCTCCACAAGGCCTGTGTCGAAACCGGAGAACTGCCTTGAGACCACTTGGTAAGCAGTCTCCGAAGCGGGCGTTGGTGTATACTGTGCGCGGGAGCGTCCTCAGTGTCGGATGCTTTGGGTTGAAAATCTTTCATCGGATCCTGGCGAAGTCATCATGTACCGCCTCCCGCTTAGAACCTTTTCATAACAGTCCAACAACACCGCTGAAGATCTTTCAGGTAACTCTCGACAAACGGGTCTTTTTGACCGGAGTGGAGCCCAATCCACGCAGTTTGCCGCTTTTTCAGGCGTCCGCTCAAAGCGTCGCGTTGTGAAATCTTCGATCACCCTGGGACCAGGCGCGGCGGCTCTGCAACCTGCCGGACGCACTCGACATTCCATCCGGTTCGCGATGCTTTGCGATCTATGTTGCGCCTTCGGGCAGCCGATCCCGGAAGTCAGTGCCCTCGGTGCAGCGCCGCCCCTGAATATCCCGCCAGATCGCCGCCCTGCAGCGAGCAAGGTCTTCTGAGATGCAGCAGGCAGGGAGCTCGGGCGCGAAGAAGCCATGCGAAAGGAGCCGCCTGAATCTCGCGGAAGGATTTCTGGCTGTCAATATTCACACCCTTTCAAGTTGGCCGGGTGCTCAATCGCCACTGCTTAACGGAGGGATAGAAGTTGAGCCTCAAGCGCCATGCAGATCACGTCAACTTTCGCTCCACCATAAACATACGACTTCTTACCGTGCTCAAGTCCGGTCAGAGGACACGAATTGACTGTCCAATGGACATTTGGACAGTCCTGATGGTCAAGTTTTGATGGTCGCTTCAACAGATGAAGCGACCATCAAAACTTGGCCATCAGCCGCGTCTAAGTCATTGATTTTCCGGTGACCAAGTGGGAAAAATCCGCCGATTTGTCCTTTCGACCACCAATTCGTGGACATAGTTGGCAACGTCGAAAATTCCCGATGCTTGCACTACTTTCTGAAAAAATAGGCCACGGTTTCGATCACTGCAAACGAAAAAGGCCGCCCATCGGGCGGCCTATCAATTCATCTTTTCTGTATCGCGCGACCAAGCATCAAGCCGGTTCGAACATCGGGCTATCCTGTGCCCGATACATATCAAGGCCAATATCAACCTGACCGAGGATCGGTCGCACTCCCCGCGTTCTGAGCCGCTTCACCACGTCTTTTTTCTCGATGCCGTTCGCATTGGCGACACGGATCTCGGTCGTATATTCAGCCGCGAAGGCCGCGACATGGTCCTCGCTGAATCGGAAAAACGATGCTGGCCGTTTTGGGTCAGGATGCATTGATTTCGGTCGCACTGCCTGATTCACGGCTCCGAAAATGGAGCAGTGACATGAGCGATCTTTTTTGGCTTAGCGACGCGCAAATGGCGCGTCTGGAACCTTTCTTTCCGAAGTCGCACGGAAAGCCCCGGGTCGATGACAAGCGCGTTCTGAGTGGGATAATCTTCATCAACCGCAATGGGTTAAGGTGGCGCGATGCCCCTGCAGCCTATGGCCCGCACAAGACGCTTTACAGCCGCTGGAAGCGTTGGAGCGAGAAAGGCATCTTCGCTCGGATGATGGTCGGGCTGGCTGCGGAGCACGGCGAGGAGAAGACCGTGATGATCGATGCAACATACCTCAAGGCACACCGAACGGCGACCAGCATGGTTACCAAAAAAGAGGGACGTGGTCGCCTGATCGGTCGCACCAAGGGCGGTATGAACACCAAGCTGCACGCCATCTGTGACAGCCAAGGTCGGCCGCTGAACCTGTTTGTCACCGCTGGACAGGTGAGCGACTATGTCGGCGCGCGGGCGCTGCTCAGCAGTCTGCCAAACGTCAAATGGCTGCTCGGAGATCGCGGCTACGACGCAGACTGGTTCAGAGAAGCGTTGCAAGACAAGGGCATACGCGCTTGCATTCCAGGCCGGAAGCAGCGGAAGACATCGGTCAAATATGACAAGCGCCGCTACAAACGGCGAAACCGTATCGAGATCATGTTCGGCAGGCTCAAGGATTGGAGGCGCGTGGCAACCCGCTATGACCGATGCCCCAAGGTGTTCCTCTCAGCCATCTCTCTGGCATCTCTCGTCATTTATTGGTTATGTATCCTGACCCTAGACCGCTGACCGACCCTTCGAAGCCTCGGAAGGGCAGTGTTGATGGCAGGTACCCCCGGTCCGGAAAATCAGAAGATCGCCTCGGCGCCCGCTGACAGCGTGACAAGGATCGTGGCGGTCACGAGCACCGAGGCGCCCCCCAGGATCAGGCCAATGGTTGCGACCAGCCCGTCTTGTTCGACCAGGCCGACACCGAAGACAAAGAGCGAGATCGCCGGGAACCAGCCGCTGAACGGCACGGGCAGGAACAGCGCAACGGCGATCACGAGCAGCAGCAGGCCAAGCACCCGTTCGTTTCGGCGGGCGAAAAGCGGCAAGTAGCGCGGGGTCAGGACGCGTTCGAGCCTGCGCGTCACCGGCCGCAGCCGCAGAACCGTGCGGCGCAGCTTGACCGGGTCGAGCCGCAGGCGCGCCAGCCGCCCGGGAAGCTTCACATGCGGATATCCGAGCACCATCTGCCCCGTCGTCACCAGCAGCGGCAAAGCGGTGATCAAAGACGACCCCGGTGGCAGCGGCAGCAGCGTGAGCAGCGAAAACACGACGATGGCCCACCCGAAGGACGTCTCGCCAAGCGCCGTCAGCAGGTTGCCAAGGGTCAGAGTACCGGCCTTGTGCTGGCTTCGGGACGTGCGCAGAATCGGCATCGATAGAGATGTCCGTCGTCGTATTCCGTCATCGCGCTGCATCAGAGTCCTTTCGCACGGCTGTCATGGATATCGGCCTGCCGACATCCCTTTGCAATCGCGGACCGTGCCCTGGCAAGGAAAAACCGGAAGAATTCCAGTGCGACGCCCTGCCCTGCCAGCCGCAGGCGGCGCAGGGACATGGCCGTCCGGCCATATCAGGGAACAATCACAGCGGGGCCTTGGCAGCGATGGCCGGGGGGAGTGTCGAACGTGGTTGGATTTCCCAGCCGGCGCGCTCAGCCCGGGACGGGCAGAAGCGTGAACCGTATGGCGCTGGAAGGCCAAGTCGCCGCCCCGCCACGCCGGACCCACGGGCGTGCCATTGGATTGATATGGCGAATGTTTTCTTGGGTCATAGGCATGGGGTGGTTTTGACTCTCAGCCCGCCATGCCGCCGAAATCGACCCGGATTCGTAATCGTCCGCCGTCATCAGTCCCATGCCGCATTCCTGCGCGATATGGCAATGCGCCTCGATCCCGCCGGGCAGCACCAGCTTGACGGTGGCTTCGATCACGTCATCGCCTCCCATATCATGGCCCAAACTGGCGATCTTGCCGTCGCGAATGCGTGAGGCAGGATGCACCGGTCCGCATGGGCGGAGCGTTCGAACGCCTTGCCGACCGCCCAGGGGCGCCCGGCCTTCTTGGCGATCCCCTGAAGGTCGCGCCGCGTCATGTCGCGCGCGAGGCCATCCGCGAAAACAAGATCCAACGCCCTGTCCACGGGGATGTTGCGACCTCCGCTCTTCAGCGCAACCAGCATCTTGGCTTCCGGATGCACCTGCGTGGACCGCGGCGGATGGGGAAATTCGCCGGAGGAAACGGGGTTATCGGAGTTTTTCCGAAAGAAAAACGGGATTTCCCGGTCGGGATAGTGACCCATTTCAATCGCATGCGCGGCATAGGTGCGGCCAATGCAGTAGACACGGCGCACCGGAAAACGGCTTTCTTCTCCCGCGATCGGGAGTGCAGCGATGGGCGCGGTGTTGATGGCGTAGTCGGTCATGGGTGTCTCCGGGGTGCGACCGCCGCGTCAATCCTTACCCCGGATCAACGGTGATGCCATTCCGTGCAGCGGCTTCTCGGCGCCGCATCATGTCGCCGCCGGGACACGTCCGGAGCCGCGTGCTGCTGGCGTGGGTTGCGCGGAGGCTGGCAAGCTGGCACGTCACGGGTATCACTGTTGGAGCGCCGCAATGTCCAAGACCGTTTACCTGATCAATGGACCCAATCTGAACCTGCTTGGAAAGCGCGAGCCCGCGATCTATGGCGCGGACACTCTAGACGACGTGACGTCCCGGTGTGACGGGTTGGCGCGCTCTGCGAGTCTGACCCTGACTGCGATGCAATCGAACCACGAAGGCCAGATCATCGACTGGATTCACGAGGCGCGGGACAAGGCCCAGGCAATCCTGATCAACCCCGGTGCGTTCACCCATACATCGGTGGCAATCTTCGATGCACTGCAGGCCTTTGAAGGGCTGGTGTTCGAAATCCACATCACGAATGTGCACAAGCGCGAGCCGTTTCGTCACCACTCCTACGTCTCGGCCCGCGCCGAGGGCGTGCTCGCGGGGTTTGGCGTCGAAGGGTACGAGCTGGCGCTGCGGCGTGTGATCACCCTGCTGGCCTAGGACCTGGACCCGAGGCTCTCAGAAAGGCCCGTCCTCGAGCGCACCATCGGCCGACATCTGGGCGTAAAGCAGACCTTCCCGCAACCCCCGGTCCGCCACGGACAACCGGTCCGTGGGCCAGCACCGTAATAGCGCTTGCAGGATCGCGGCCCCCGACATGATCAGCGCCTGCCGGTCCAACCCGATTCGGGGGTCGGCGCGTCGCCCCTCGGGACCAAGATGCAGGTATCCCGCGATCACCTTCTCGATCTGGTCCGAGGTCATGCGCAGACCGTCCACCTTGTTGCGGTCATATCGCTTGAGCCCGAGATGGCTGGCCGCGACCGTCGTCACCGTGCCGCTGGTGCCGACGATCTGGAATCCCTCGCGCGTCTGTTCATCCTTATAGGGCGCAAACTCGGCCAGGTTTTCCTCGAAGAACCAGCTCATCAGCGCGTAACGTGCGCTGTCGCTTTCGACATCGGAAAACTGGTCCCGCAAGGTGGCCACACCCAACGGCACGCTGATCCAGTCGACGACCCGCGCAGCCGGGAACGGGCTGTCCTTGGGGTGGAACCCGGCGTGCAACCGCATAATCGCGCGCGGGCGTTCGAATGACGGGACCGCTGTCAGGTCGATCCAGACAAGCTCTGTCGAGCCACCACCGATATCGACCACCAGAAGCTGATCGGTCTTGGTGCTGACCAAAGGCGCACAGGAGATCACGGCCAGCCGCGCCTCTTCCTCTGGCTGGATGATCTCGAGGGTCAGGCCGGTTTCGCGTTTGACCTGACGGATGAAGTCGCGGGAATTATGCGCGCGGCGGCAGGCCTCGGTCGCGACAAGGCGCATCCGCGTCACCTCGTGACGGCGGATTTTTTGCTGGCACACGCGCAGCGCTGAGATCGTGCGGTTCATCGACGACCGGCTGAGCCGACCGTATTTTTCAAGCCCGGCTCCAAGCTGCACGGATTTGGAAAAGCTGTCGACGACGTGGAACTGGTTGCCTTTGGGTTGGGCAATCAGCATACGACAACTATTTGTGCCCAAATCCAGCGCGGCATAAAGCTCGGACGGATCGGGCCGGGACGGCGCGGGGCTTTCTACCGGTTTCGGGAATGCGCCCGCACCCTTGGGACGCTTTGGCGCCATGACTTTGCGCCTTCCGAATATCTGAGTTGCCCCGACCTTATGCCTGCTTTCGGACTATCGCAAGTTTCGTGATGCATCTGTCGCACAGTTATGACGCGATCTTCTGGAAAGACGACAAATCATGCACTCCTTGGTGTATCGCAATCGCATGCGCTTGGGCCTGTGAAGGCAGAGCGTCGCAGACAGCAGCGGACACGTCGAAAATCATCCTTATCTTGCAACCGCGCTCGATTACCAAGGCGCAGAACACACGAGGGAATCACGACATGGCGGAAGTCACTATTGTCTATTGGCGCGATATCCCGGCACAGGTGATCGTCGGCAAGGGCCGCCGGGGCGCCAAGGCACAATTGCCCGAGCGGTTCGAGCAGGCCATAGACCGCGCCGCGATGAAGATCGGCGCGTCCGATACCGACAGCTACCTGGCACAATGGCGCAAGGCCGATCCTTACCCGGTCGACGGTGACGCCACCGAGATCTGCACCGCGGAGGCTGCGCGCCTTGACGCGGACTACGACCAGCAGCGCCTGAAAACGCTGATCGAAAACGAAGGTTGGGCATAACCCCGCATGACCTTGAGGGAGGCTATCATGGCATTGTTGAATTTCCGCAAGCGCGACACCGTCGAGACCGCCGTCCCCCCCGAGATGGCGGCGTTCCTGCAGGGCTATTCCATCGAGGTGATGCCCCGCACCGCCGAAAAGGTCGAGGATTTCCGCGCCCTGCTGGCCCCAGGCACCCGGGTCTACATCGCCCATATCGACGGCACCCCGATCGAGGACATGACCGCCACCGCCAGGCGCCTGGCTGATGACGGCTTTCGGGTGATGCCGCATTTCCCCGCCCGGATCATCAAGGATCGGGCAATGCTCGCGGACTGGATCGCGCGCTACCAGGGTGAAGCCGGCGTCGATCAGGCGCTGCTTCTCGCGGGGGGCGTGGCGGCCCCGCATGGCGCCTTCGACAGCTCGATGCAGCTGATGGACACCGGACTTTTCGACAAGGCGGGCTTCAAGCGCTTGCATGTCGCCGGCCACCCCGAGGGCAACAAGGATATTGACCCCGATGGCGGCATGAAGGCTGTCGAAGACGCGCTGCGCTGGAAGCAAGCATTTTCAGAGCGCACCGACGCGCACATGGCGCTGGCCACGCAATTCGCCTTTGATGCCGACCCGATCATCAAATGGGTCGAGGACCTCTCGGCGGCCGGCATCACCCTGCCGGTGCATATCGGCATAGCCGGACCTGCAAAATTGCAAACCCTGATCAAGTTCGCCATCGCCTGCGGTGTCGGCCCGTCACTCAAGGTGCTGCAGAAACGCGCGATGGACGTGACCAAGCTGCTCTTGCCCTACGAGCCGACCGAGGTGCTGAGCAAGCTGGCGGCGCACAAGGCCGCACATCCCGATTTCAACATCAAACAGGTGCATTTCTTCCCGCTGGGCGGGATCACGTCCACTGCCACCTGGGCGATCGAGAACGGTGGGACCGGCACCGCGCCCGCCGCCGCTGTCGCAAGCTGATCGACCGGATATGCCAGCCCTGCTTTTCGATCTCGACGGCACCATGTTGAACTCGGATCCGATCCACGAGGCGGTTTTTACCGAATTGTGGACGGCCCGCGGCCTGCCGGTGCCCGAGGGCTTCTACATGGAGCAGGTGCATGGCCGCCTGAATGTCGATGTCTTCGCCGACTACCTGCCGGACGACCCCGATCCGCAGGCTTTGAGCAAATGGAAAGAGGCGCAGTTCCGCGACCGCCTGCCGGCGCCTTACCCTGAAACACCGGGCCTGACCGCGTTTCTGGATCACGCACAGGCGCAGGGCTGGAAAATGGCCGTTGTCACCAATGCCATGCGGCTCAATGCCGAAGCCATGCTGGGCGCCATCGGGTTGCGCGACCGGTTCGAGGTGATCGTGATCGGCGAGGAATGCGCCCACGGCAAGCCACACCCCTTGCCCTACCTGACGGCGATGGAGGCTTTGCGAGAAACCGCGGCAACCTGTATCGCCTTCGAGGACAGCCCCTCGGGCATGCGTGCCGCCGCCGCCTCGGGCGCCTATAGCATCGGTATCCGCTCGGCACTCGACGACGCCACGCTGCGCGCCGCCGGGGCCCATATGACCATCCGCGATTTCACAGACCCCGCGCTGCCAGCCATCCTGGCCCGCATTGAAGGAGTAGCCGCATGACCCGTACCATCGTCGAGTCCAGGACCAGAACCGCCATCATCGGATTCGACCAGCCGTTCTGCGTCATCGGCGAACGGATCAACCCGACGGGCCGCAAGATCCTGAACGAGGAACTGGAACGCGGAGATTTCAGCCGGGTCGAGGCGGATGCAATTGCCCAGGTGGCCGCCGGGGCCAGTGTGCTCGACATCAATTCGGGCGCGGTGTTTTCCAACAAGATGGCCGAAGACCCGCGCTATGCCGACAACAACTTCGTCGAACCAACCTTGATGCGAGAACTGGTCGAACGGGTGCAGGCCGTCACCGATTGCCCGCTCTGCATCGACAGCTCGGTTCCCGGAGCGCTGGAAAACGGCCTTGCCGCCGCGCATGGCCGCCCGCTGCTGAACTCCGTCACCGGCGAGGAAGAGCGGCTGGACCTGGTGCTTCCTCTGGTCAAGAAATACAACGTGCCTGTCGTGGCGATCTCGAATGACGACACCGGGATCTCCGAAGACCCGGATGTGCGCTTTGCCGTTGCGAAAAAGATCGTCGAACGCGCCGCCGATTTCGGCATCCCGGCGCATGACATCGTGGTCGATCCGCTGGTCATGCCGATCGGCGCCATGGGCACGGCCGGTTTGCAGGTCTTTACCCTCGTCCGCCGCCTGCGTGACGAACTTGGCGTGAACACGACCTGCGGCGCCTCCAACATCAGCTTTGGCCTGCCCAATCGGCACGGGATCAACAACGCTTTCCTTCCGATGGCGATGGGCGCAGGCATGACATCGGCGATCATGAACCCAGTCGCGCTCGCAACCGGACCGACCAGAATTGCCGAAAAACGTGCCGAGGTCGCCGCGGCCGGGATCGTTCTGCCCGACGACATGGATGACGAGAGCTTTTGCCAGTTGTTCGGCCTAGGATCGACCAAACCGCGCCCCGGCAAGGAAATGGAAGCCATTCGCGCCGCCAATTTCCTGACCAATAACGACGACGGCGGTGCAGCCTGGATCGCGTTCAACAAACAGCCACCGAAAGCCGGTCACGAGGGCCGCGGCCGCGCGGGCCGTACCGGCGGCCGCCGCCGCCGTGCCTGATCTTCTTCTCTTTGCAAATATGCCGGGGGGTTTGGGGGGCTGGCCCCCCAACCGGTCGGACCGCGCAAGCGGTCCGACCCAATCTCAGATCGCGACGCCGCGGCGTCCTGCCAGATCGGTGAAATACTGCCACGCGACCCGGCCGGATCGCGCCCCCCGCGTGGCCTGCCATTCGATGGCCTCGGCCCGCATCGTTGTCTCGTCGATTTCGACCTCATAGGCATCGCAATAGCCTCGGATCATGGCGAGATAGTCGTCCTGGTTGCACGGGTGAAAGCCCAGCCACAGGCCGAACCGGTCGGACAGGGACACCTTCTCCTCGACCGCCTCGGAGGGATTGATCGAGGAAGAACGTTCGTTCTCGATCATGTCGCGCGGCATCAGGTGACGTCGATTCGAGGTGGCGTAGAAAACCACGTTTTCGGGCCGGCCTTCGACGCCGCCATCCAGCACCGCCTTCAGTGATTTGTAGTGCTCATCGTCATGGCTGAAGCTGAGATCGTCGCAAAAAAGCAGGAACCGGTGCGGCGCGTCCCGCAAAAGGGTCAAGAGCCGTGACACGCTGGGCAAGTCTTCGCGCTGCAACTCGACCAGCTTGATCGGCGTGCCTTCCGCCAGGACCGCCGCGTGAACCGCCTTTACCAGGCTTGACTTGCCCATTCCCCGCGCGCCCCACAAAAGCGCGTTGTTGGCGGGCAATCCACGGGCGAACTGGCGGGTGTTCGCCAGCAGCGTGTCGCGGCTGCGGTCCACGCCGATCAGCAGGTCCACGGCCACGCGGCTGACATCGGGCACCGGCTGAAGCCGATCCGGATCGACATGCCAGACGAACGCATCCGCCATGTCGAAATCTGGTGCAGGTTGCGGCGCCGGAGCAAGCCGCTCCAACGCGGCGGCGATTCGATCCATCGGGTCACTCATCGGTCGCGGTCCTCGTCCTCGTCCTCGTCCTCGTCAAATTCGCGCATCAGAGGATCGTCTTCGGGGTCATCATTTTCCTCGAACCAGAGGCCTTGCGCCCGCAATTCGGCCTCGCGTTTGCGCTCCACCCGGCGCACAAGGAAGATCGACACCTCGTACAGACCATAGACCACGACAAACAGGATCACCTGCGTGATCACATCCGGCGGCGTGACCAGGGCGGCCAGCATCAGGATCGCGACGACCGCGTATTTGCGCACCGCGCCAAGACCATCCGCGCTCACCAAACCGGTCTTGCCCATCAGCGTCAGCAGGACGGGCAATTGGAAACACAGGCCGAACGCCAGGATGAACTTGATGGTCAGGTTAAGGTATTCCTGGGCCGACCCCTGGAACACGACCGATAGCCCTTGCGTGACCTCTTCATCGACAACCGCCTCACCTTCGGACCCGAATTGCTGGAAGCCGAGGAAGAAATCATATGCCAGCGGTGTGACGACATAAAAGGCAAAGGCCGCGCCGAGGGCGAACATGAAGGGCGACGCCACCAGAAACGGCAGGAAGGCGCCTTTTTCCGTCTTGTAAAGCCCCGGCGCCACGAAGCGCCACATCTGCAAGCCGATATAGGGGAACGCCAGGATAAATCCGCCCAGAAGCGATATCTTTATGGCAACGAAAAAGCCTTCTTGCGGGCTGATGAAAATCAGGTCGCAATCCTGCCCGCGCGCCGCCAGGACCTGGCACAGCGGATCGGTCAGGAAGTTGAACAGCGGTGTCGCAACCGTGAAACAGATGATCATCCCGACCAGAAATGCGGCGACCGAATGGATCAGCCGGTTTCGCAACTCGGCCAGATGCTCGATCAGCGGCGCCGAACTGTCCTCGATCTCGTCGGGCGTGGTGTTCATTTGCTGTCTTTCGTCTCGGATGGCGCGGGATCGGATTCGGGCTCGGCGTCGTCAGGCGCTTCGGCCGCCGTCTCCATCTCTTCCACCTTCGCGGCCGCATCCGCGGCCTCGCGCGCCTTGCGCTCTGCGGCGGCCTTTGCGGCGGACAATTCGATTTTCTTCTTGGCTTCCTGGCGTTCCGCGGAAAGCTTTCCCGTGTGGCTTTCGGGATCAAGCTCTGTCATCGACTTTGCCGCGTCCGTCACCCCATCCATCGCAGACGAGACCGGGTTCGTCGCGGATTTGAATGTCTTGGACATCTCCGACACGCCGGAATCGTCAGCCGCGTCGTTCATCGCCTTGCTGAACTCCCGCGCCATGCCGCGCGCCTTGCCCATGAACTGCCCGAGACTGCGAAACAGCACCGGCAAATCCTTGGGCCCCACGACGATCAGCGCGACGACACCGATCACCAGAAGTTCCGTCCAGCCCAGATCGAGCATGTCGGGTTACACCTTGTCCTTGTGGGACTCGGTATCGGCGGCGGTGTCCGTTCCGGGTGTGACATCCTTGGCATCGTCGCCGGTATCGGCCTGCTCGATTTCCTCGGTTCCGTCTTTCACGCCTTTTTTGAAGGCCGTGATACCCTTGCCGACTTCGCCCATCAGCGACGAGATCTTGCCGCGACCGAACAGCACCAGCACCACAACGGCGATCAGCAGAAGGCCGGGAAGGCCGATATTGTTGAGCATGGCTCTCTCCTAACGTTGTATTGCCGCGTCGCGGCGCATCCTGACTGCGATGTTCTAATGGGTTTGACGCCTGTGGAAAAGCGCCAAACTCTCACGATCGCGATGAATCGCACTGGATTTTTGTCAAGAGCTTGTCAGTTGTCAGGTTTTTGTCAGTATCGCGACAGGTCAGGGGCGGGAATCACATGAAACGCAGTGACAGGCTTTATGCATTGATGCAGCGGCTCAAGGATGGTCGCCTGCACACAGCCGAGGCGATGGCCCAGGATCTTGGCGTGTCCGTGCGTACCATCTACCGCGACATGGACACGCTTGCCGCGTCCGGCGTGCCGGTCGAGGGCGCGCGCGGCGCCGGGTATACGGCCCAGGCGATGGTCACGCTGCCGCCGCTGAACCTGACCCAGACCGAACTCGAGGCTTTGCATGTGGCGCTTGCCGCTGTCGGCGCGGCCGAGGACGAGACCCTGTCGGCGGCCGCCCGTGCGCTGGCCGACAAGATTGACGCCGTGCTGCCCGAAGACACCGGAGCCCCCGCGGCACGGTTCGGGTTTGCCACCTACCCCTTTGACAAGGCTGCACAAGGGTTTCGCCATATGCCGGCCTTTCGCAAGGCGATCCGGGCGGGTCAGAAGCTTCGCCTGCGGATAGAGGGACAGGACAAGGGGCACACGGTCCGGCCATTGCAACTGGATTACTGGGGCCGCATCTGGACCTGCGTGGTCTGGGATGAAACCGATGACGCCTTCGCGACCTTCCGCATGGATCGCGTAACCGAGCTGACGCCGCTTCCGGGCTTGTTCGTCGAGGAGGCCGGTAAACGGCTCAAGGATTTTCAGGCGCTGCGGTCGTGACCGGGTTGACCGGGTCGAAATCCTGTCACGGATGGTATCGATGACCTGATGGGCTGTCGGCCCCCGGCGTTCGACCTCGGTCTCGGTACATGACACCCGAAGACGCACAAAAAAGGGGGCCGCAAGGCCCCCTTTTGACGTTTCACGCGTCACGCCCTGACGTTCCACACCGCGCGGCATGACCATGCCAGCAACCCGGCGCGCGTCAGAGGCGGTGCATCAGCTACACCCACTCGTGCCACCGCAGGTGTTGCACTTCATGCAGGTGCCGTTGCGGACCAGTGTGTAGTTGCCGCAATCGCTGCAGGCCTCGCCCTCGTAGCCCTGCATCTTGGCGCGGGTCACGGCGGTCATGGCCGTGGTCGAGGTGCTGGTGGTCTGCGTCGCCACCGCCACGCCGCCGGTTTCCGGCACAAGCCTGTTGAGCGGTGCGATGGTAGTATCGCCCTCGAACGCCACGGCGCCGGACTGGCCGCCCTGCAAAACAACCAGCTCTTGCGGCAGGCGTTTGCGCAGATAGCCCGTCGAGCTGATCTGCTTGAGCACCTCGAGCGAGCGGGAGGCCGCGGTATCCGACAGCTCTTGGACATTCGACACGCCCTCTTCCTCGCCCCGGCCAAGGTCGTCGAAAGACGCCCCCTCGGGCTTCACATGGGCCAGGTCTGTACGGTCGAGATAAGACACTGCCAGTTCGCGGAAGATGTAGTCGAGGATCGATGTCGCGTTCTTGATGCTGTCGTTGCCTTGCACCATGCCTGCCGGTTCGAACTTGGTGAAGGTGAAGGCATCGACAAACTCCTCGAGCGGCACGCCGTATTGCAGGCCGACCGACACCGCGATTGCGAAGTTGTTCATCATCGCCCGGAACCCGGCACCTTCCTTGTGCATGTCGATGAAGATCTCGCCCAGGTTGCCGTCCGCGTATTCGCCGGTGCGCAGGTAAACCTTGTGCCCGCCGACAACCGCCTTCTGCGTGTAGCCCTTGCGGCGCTCGGGCATTTTCTCACGATGCGATTTCTGGATTTCCTTGATGACCACCTTCTCGACGATCTTTTCGGCCAGGACCTGTGCCTTTTCGTGTGTTGATCCGGTCTCCAGCGTCTCGGCGGCGTCCTCATCGTCTTCGACCAATGCCGCCGCCAATGGCTGCGACAGCTTGGAGCCGTCGCGGTAAAGCGCGTTCGCCTTGGTGCCAAGCGACCAGCTTAGCTCATACGCCTTCTGGCAATCCTCGATCGTGGCATCGTTGGGCATGTTGATCGTCTTGGAGATCGCACCGGAAATGAAGGACTGCGCCGCTGCCATCATGGTGATGTGGCTGTTGACCGACAGGTAGCGCGTGCCCTTCTTGCCGCAGGGGTTGGCGCAATCGAACACCGGGTAATGTTCGACCTTCAGATGCGGTGCGCCTTCCAGCGTCATCGTCCCGCAGGCATGATCGTTTGCCGCGTCGATTTCTGCCTTGCTGAAGCCAAGGTGCCGCAGCAGGTCGAAGGTGGGATCATTCAGCTTGTCCTGCGGAATACCCAGCACCTCGCGGCAGAATTCCTCGCCCAGCGTCCACTGGTTGAACACGAAGCGGATGTCGAACGCCGCGTCCATCGCCTTTTCGATCTTGTCGAGTTGCGCAGGTCCGAAACCATGCCCCGCGAGCGTGGTGTGGTTGATCGCCGGCGCGTTGCCGATGGTCCCGTGCCCTTCGGCATAGGCAACGATTTCCTCGATCTGGGCGGTGGTGTAGCCCAGCTTTTCCAGCGCGGCCGGGACCGATTGGTTGATGATCTTGAAATAGCCGCCCCCGGCCAGTTTCTTGAATTTCACCAATGCGAAGTCCGGCTCGATCCCGGTGGTGTCGCAGTCCATCACCAGGCCGATCGTGCCGGTGGGCGCGATCACGGTCGCCTGCGCGTTGCGGTAGCCGTGCTTTTCGCCAAGGCGCAGTGCCTCGTCCCAGCTCGACATCGCAAGCTCGACCAACAGTCCGTCCGGGCAATTGGCGTGATCCAGCGCAACCGGCTTGACCGACAGGTCTTCATATCCGGTGGTCGCGCCATAGGCCGCGTTGCGATGGTTGCGGATGACCCGCAGCATGTGGTCGCGGTTGGTCTCGTAGCCAGTGAAGGCACCAAGCTCTCCGGCGATTTCGGCCGATGTGGCATAGGACACGCCGGTCATGATCGCGGTCAGCGCACCGCAAAGCGCGCGGCCTTCGTCGCTGTCATAGGAATATCCGAGGTTCATCAGCAGGCCGCCGATATTGGCATAGCCCAGACCTAGCGTGCGGAAGTCATAGGACCGCTGCGCGATTTCCTTGGACGGGAACTGCGCCATCATCACCGAGATTTCCAGCGTCAGCGTCCAGAGCCGCGTGGCATGCATGTAGTCTTCGGACTGGAACTCGCCGTCCTTCAGGAAGGTCAGCAGGTTCATCGACGCAAGATTGCACGCCGTGTCGTCAAGGAACATGTATTCCGAGCACGGGTTCGAGCCGCGGATCTCGCCATCTTCAGGGCAGGTGTGCCATTCATTGACGGTGGTGTGGAACTGGATGCCGGGATCGGCACAGGCCCATGCGGCGTGGCCCACGTCTTCCCACAGGTCGCGCGCCTTGATCGTCTTGGCGACGCTGCCATCGGTGCGGCGGATCAGCTCCCAATCGGCGTCATCCTTGACCGCCTGAAGGAACGCGTTGGTCACACGGATCGAGTTGTTCGAGTTCTGGCCCGATACGCTTGCATAGGCCTCGGAGTCCCAATCGGTGTCATAGGTCGGAAACTCGATCGACGCGTATCCCTGCCGCGCGTAATCCAGCACGCGCTTGATGTAGGTCTCGGGAATCAACGCGTTCTTCGCCGTGCGAATTGCGTCTTTCAAGCCATTGTTTTTCTTGGGGTCATAAGCGTCGTCCTGCAAGCCGTCCCAATGCCCGATGGCAGTGAAGATCGCGTTGAGCATCTTTTCGTGCATCTTCGATCCGGCGACGATGGACGCGACTTTCTGCTCTTCCTTGACCTTCCAGTTGATGAATTCCTCGATATCGGGGTGGTCGGCGTCGCAGATCACCATCTTGGCGGCGCGGCGCGTGGTGCCGCCCGACTTGATCGCGCCTGCCGCGCGGTCACCGATCTTGAGGAACCCCATCAGGCCAGACGACTTGCCGCCACCCGACAGCGGCTCGTTGGCCGCGCGGAGCGAGCTGAAGTTGGTACCGGTGCCCGACCCGTACTTGAACAGGCGTGCCTCGCGGACCCAGAGGTCCATGATGCCGCCATCGCCGACCAGATCATCCGCCACGGACTGGATGAAGCACGCATGCGGTTGCGGGTGTTCATAGGCCGACGTGGACTTCGTCAACGTGCCGGTCTTGTAGTCGACGTAAAAGTGCCCCTGGCTCGGACCGTCGATGCCATAGGCCCAGTGCAGACCGGTGTTGAACCACTGGGGGCTGTTTGGTGCGGCCTTCTGCGTCGCCAGCATGTAGCGCATTTCATCGAAATAGGCTTGGGCGTCTTCTTCAGTGGTGAAGTAGCCGCCTTTCCAGCCCCAATATGTCCACGCCCCTGCCAGGCGGTCAAATACCTGCTTGGACGAGACTTCCCCGGTGCGCTCAGTGTCGTCGGTCGCCGGAACGGACCGCCAGAGGAACGACGGGACGTTACGCTCCTTGACCTTTTTGACCGAAACCGGGACGCCTGCCTTGCGGAAATACTTCTGTGCCAGCACGTCACTCGCGACCTGGCTCCAGCTGCTCGGGACTTCGACGTTCTCCAGTGCGAAAACCGTGGTCCCGTCGGGGTTCCGGATCTCGGACTTTGTTTTTACGAATTCGATCTCCGCGTATGCATCCTGCCCCGCCTTGGTAAATTTTCTCTCGATTTTCATCGCACCGGTCTCTTTTCTTGATGTATATGTCATGGCCACGTCAAAAGCCGCGTCGAGGACAAGTCTGCCGGCTTTGCGTGCACCCCTGCACGCAAAAGCGCCTCAAAGCCGATAGCCGGTAAGTCTGCCCATCGCCCCGCACTGGCACTACATGTAGTGGTGATCACGGCGACTTGCACAAACTGACGGAAAACCAGCCGTGTCGTCAACACGTTTTTTGGCAATTTTGCCATAGATTTTGGGTTGACCATGACTGGCGGCACTAAACGTTGTGATTCAACTGTGAACGATGCCTGTATATGTCTGTGGATAAATAACGGCGCGATTATGCGCGCCTTTGCAGACAGTTATCCACAGGCATTGAGACGTTACCGGAACACGCGAAACGCCGCGTCACGGCTGCTGTCACCACGGCTGCCGACTCGGGTGGCCGCTTTGCCCTGTGACATGAAATACACGGGCAACAGCCAAAGGAATTTCAGCCCGGTGCGATGCCCGAGATGGCTTACATGCCGAATGTCATATCGTCTGGATGATGGTCGGGACGGCAAGATTCGAACTTGCGACCTACGGTACCCAAAACCGTCGCGCTACCAGGCTGCGCTACGCCCCGACTGAGGCGTCGTTTAGCGACCGCGATCAGGATTGAAAAGCGCTTTTTTCTTGTTGCCTGATACCGGGCTCAGGACGCGCAGGGCCACCCGGCGATCTCGTCGGGAATCGCCGGGTGCCGCATCTCGGTTTCCGGACCGATTCCGAGCCGATCCGCCATGCCGCCATTCAATTCAAGGACGAACTGGATGTTCGCGCCGCCGGGAATCCCCGTGAGGTCCCCCGGCACTGCGTTCTCATGGACTTTCCGGACAACCCCGGTTGCGTCAGCAAAGATCATGTCCAGCGGGATCAGCGTGTTCTTCATCCAGAACGACACCGATTGCGCCCGGTCATAGACAAACAGCATCCCTGACATCGTCGGCAGGTCTTCGACGAACATCAGACCCTTGCTGCGGCTCTCGGCTGTATCCGCAACGGAAACGGCAATCTGTGCATTGCCCCAGTCTCCCCGAAGGTGAAGTATTTCCTCGTGGCACGCATCAAGGGCCAATGCCGATGATGCGTGCACGACAAAAAGGGCAGCTAAACCAAACCACTTTCCCACGCGAGCACCTCTACAGCCATGCGCCCGCGACTGCTCTGGATCGAGCGGAGCGCGAGCGCCTCGCCGGGAAACAAATCCGAAAGACCGGAGCGGCGCAAGACCTCGATGTGAATGAACACATCCTCTGATTTGCCAAACACGTTGGCGAAACCAAAGCCCTTTGCCTTGTCGAACCATTTGACGCGGGCCGGCTCCAGGGCGGCTTCCGCGATCTCTTCTGGCGAGACGCCGCTGAAATCTTCCAGCGGTGCAACGTCCGGCAGGTCCGGAGGCGTGATTTCAAGCACTTCGACAGCTTGCAGCCCCCGGGCGGTGGTCTGGACAACCACATCAATCCGCGCCCCGTCGGCAACGGAGCCCTGACCATAGTTACGAAGTACGTTCGCGTGAAGCAGAATGTCCGGCCCACCCTCATCCGAAACCAAAAAACCGAACCCTTTGGCAGGGTCAAACCACTTCACTTGCCCGGACACGCGCGTGTCCGGATTCTGTGCTTGTTCCACGTTCTTATCCAACATCAAATTCCCAAGGGGTAACTGCGCGCCCAAGACGGCCTTTTCAACCCCGCAGACTAGGGAAATCAGGGGAGATTTCCATCCCGCAATTCACATAACGTGAATGTCAGGGATTTAACCTATTGATATTCCATGCTGAATTTTCGTCCTCACGCTCCCAACGAAACCGGTCGTGAAGACGAAACGCTCCGTCAGCCCAGAATTCGATTTCCGTCGGAGTGATCCGGAACCCGCCCCAGAACGGCGGTCTGGGCGGATGTGTCCCCAGCTTTGTCGTCAGCCGCGCCACCTCTGCCATCAACTCGGTGCGCGAGCCCAAAGGTTCCGATTGCCGCGATGCCCAGGCACCCAGACGACTCTTGAGAGAGCGCGAGGCGTAATAGGCATCCGCCTTCTCGCCCTCCTCACGCGTGACCGTCCCGCGCACCCGGATCTGCCTATGCAGCGATTTCCAGTGCATCACGAAAGCGGCCTTGCCGGAGATGGCGATCTCCTGCCCCTTCCGGCTGTCATAATTGGTGTAGAACACGAAGGCATCCGCCTCGATCTCTTTCAACAGCACCATGCGCGCATTGGGCATGCCCTGCGCATCGACCGTGGACAGGGCGATCGCGTTGGGGTCATTCACCTCGGACGCCTCCGCCTCGGTCAGCCAGGCGCGGGCGATCTCGAAGGGGTCGTCGCCAGCAAAAAGTCCAGTGCGGTCACTCATCGGGGATCTCCTCGGAATTGCGCCGTAACAACGGCGGGATGTGAAGCAGTGCGACATATCACACGGGTCCAAATAGTGCGATGAGACGCATAGGACACTCCAGCCTTGCCGCCCCCGCGCCCATCGCCTAAACGAAGTAAAGACCACAGACGAAAGGTGCGGAACCATGAAAAGCGAAATAATGGCGGGAAAGCGCGGGCTTATCATGGGCCTGGCCAATGACAAATCCATCGCCTGGGGGATCGCCCGTGCCCTGTCGGATGCGGGGGCCGAACTGGCTTTCTCGTATCAGGGCGACGCGCTCAAGAAACGGGTCACCCCCCTCGCGGCGCAGCTTGGCTCGAATATCGTTCTGCCATGCGACGTCAATGATGAAGCGTCGATTGATTCGCTGTTCGGCAACCTGAAAGAGCACTGGGACCAGCTCGACTTCATCGTCCACGCGATCGGCTTTTCCGACAAGTCGGAACTGCGCGGTCGTTACGTCGACACCAGCCGCGACAACTTCAACATGACGATGGACATCTCGGTCTATTCTTTCACAGCCGTGATGCAACGTGCCGAAAAGATGATGACCAACGGCGGTGCGGCGCTCACGATGACCTATTACGGCGCCGAACGGATCATGCCGCATTACAACGTGATGGGCGTCGCCAAGGCGGCGCTGGAGGCATCGGTGCGCTACCTGGCCGAGGACCTGGGCAAGGACGGCATCCGCGTCAACGCGATCAGCGCGGGCCCGATCAAGACGCTCGCCGCGTCCGGCATCGGCGATTTTCGCTACATCATGAAGTGGAACGAATACAACTCGCCGCTGCGCCGGAACGTGACGCTCGACGATGTGGGCAAGTCGGCGCTCTACCTGCTGTCCGACCTGGGGTCCGGCGTGACGGGCGAGACACACCATGTCGATGCGGGCTATCATGTCGTCGGCATGAAGGCGGTGGACGCACCGGACATCACTAAGGAATAACGACCGTGACCAAGGCCCGGGCGATCACGATAACAGCGTATGCGGCCGGCGGCGATGCCCGCGGCAGGCACCGCGCTGCTGCCGCTATCCGTGGGCCGCTCGGCCTGTGGCTGCCATCTGGCCGCTGACCCATCGCACCGCTTGAAAGGAACCTTCCATGTCCGACCGCCTGCCCCATGAAAAAGGTTTTCACGTCAGCTGGGACCAGTTGCACCGCGACGCCCGTGCCCTTGCGTGGCGCTTGCAGGGCGACGGCCCGGACGAGGGCGGCTGGCGCGCGGTCGTCGCCATCACCCGCGGGGGCATGGCCCCGGCGATGATCGTCGCACGCGAACTCGACATCCGCATGGTCGATACGATCAGCGTCAAAAGCTACAATCATCAAACCCAGTCAGAGCCGAAAGTGATCAAGTCGCCTGACATGAACGTGGTGGGCGACGGCACTGGCGTGCTTGTCGTCGATGATCTTGTCGACACCGGCAAGACGCTGGAAGTGGTGCGACAGCACATGCCAAAGGCCCATATCGCCACGGTGTATGCCAAGCCGTCAGGCCGCCCGCAGGTCAACACCTTCATTACCGAAGTCAGCCAGGACACCTGGATTTTCTTCCCCTGGGACATGGCCCTGCAATATGTCTCACCTTATCGCGGCACCGACTGACCCGGTTTCCTTGAAACCCGACGATCTCCCGGTGAGGGGCAACGCCCCTGCAACCCAAGATTCACGCGCGCCGAAGGCGCTCAATTCGGAGCAGGCTGCATGACATCACGCACTCAGACAACGTTCGCCCCTCCTGTCATGCAGGCCCGCCGCTGGCTCCAGGACGCGACCTTTCCCGAAAACCGGCCGCTGATCAACGTCAGCCAGGCCGCGCCAATAGATCCGCCGCCCGCGCCGTTGCGTGCGGCCATGGCCGATGCGCTCGAACAGCCGGAAACCCATCTCTACGGTCCGGTTCTCGGCCTGCCGGCCTTGCGCGCGGAACTCGCGGCGAAGTGGTCGCAGGATTACCGTGGCACGGTCACCGCCGACCGCGTGGCCATCACGTCGGGCTGCAACCAGGCCTTCGCCGCCACCATCTCGGCGCTTTGCACCGACGGCGACGAGGTGATCCTGCCGACGCCATGGTACTTCAATCACAAGATGTGGCTCGATATGGCGGGTGTCACCACCGTTCCGTTGCCCACGGGCCCAGACCTGTTACCCGATCCCGAAGCGGTCCGCGCCCTGATCACCGAACGCACCCGTGCCATCGTCCTGGTCACGCCGAATAACCCCGGGGGGGTCGAATATCCCGGTGACACCGTTCAGGCGGTTTTCGACTTGGCACGGGAGACGGGCATCAAGCTGATCATGGATGAAACCTATCGGGATTTCGACAGCCGCCCGTCGCCACCACATCCACTACTGTCCGCCCCGGACTGGGAAAAAACGCTCGTCCAGCTTTACTCCTTTTCCAAGGCCTATCGCCTCACCGGCCACCGCGTCGGCGCGATTGTCACCGATGAGGCCCTGCTTTCGGAGATCGAGAAGTTCCTCGACACCGTCACCATCTGCCCTTCGCAACTCGGCCAGCGCGCGGCGCTTTGGGGCTTGCAAAACCTCGGCGGCTGGCTTGCCGCCGAACGCGCCGAGATCCTCGACCGCCGCGCCGCCATCCACGACCATCTCCCGCTGCTCGAAGACACGGGATGGCGCCTGATGGGCTGCGGTGCATATTTCGCCTACCTGCAACATCCGTTCGCGGCCTCCAGCGCCACGCTTGCCCCGGACCTGGTGCATGAGATCGGCGTGCTCGCTCTGCCGGGAACCATGTTCATGCCGGCCTCAGACCCCGCCGGCGCACGCCAGTTTCGGATCGCCTTCGCCAATGTGGACCGGGCCGGGATCGAAACGCTTTTCACCCGCCTGGCGGGCCTGGACTGGCCTCTTGCGACCCCTGACCGCGACGCGTAGACACGTCACACGAAGTCACACAAACGCAAGGGGCTCCCCCGCATGGCCATGGGCAAGAGCAAGCTGTCGAAGACCTTCATCTGGATCCTGATGGGGCTTCTTTTCATTGGTCTTGCCGGGTTTGGCGCGACCAGCCTGACCGGCACCGCGCGCAGCGTCGCAACCGTCGGTGAAAAAGAAGTGTCGACCGACGCGTACCTGCGCAGCCTGCGATCCGAGATCAATGCCTATTCCGCCGAGGTTGGCCGCGCGGTTCCGATCTCGGAGGCACAATCCATCGGGCTGGATCGGCAGGTGCTCTCGCAACTCATCACCGCCCGCGCGCTCGACAACGAAGCGGCCCGCATCGGGCTGTCCGTCGGCGATGACGTGGTGGCAGAACAGCTCCTGCAAGTCGCCGCGTTCCAGGGTCCCAACGGCACCTTCGATCGGGACGCATACAGCTTTGCCCTGCGCAACCAGGGACTCACGGAATCGGAGTTCGAAGAACAGCTCCGCGACGACACCGCGCGGACCATCCTGCAAAGCGCTCTGATCGCCGGAAATACGCTACCGGACACCTATATCGATACCCTGATTGCCTATACCGGCGAGACCCGGGATTTCACATGGGCGCGCCTTACCGGGTCCGACCTGGAAACCAGCCTGCCAGAGCCCGGCGATGCCGACCTGGAGGCGTATTACCAGGACAATATCGAAAGTTACACGGTACCAGAGCTGCGCGACATCACCTACGCCTGGATCACGCCCGCGATGATCGTCGACACCGTCGAGATTGCCGAGGACACCCTGCGTGCCTCCTACGAAGAGCGTTTTGACGAATTCAACCTGCCGGAACGACGCCTTGTCGAACGGCTGGTCTTCAACACCGAGGACGCCGCCGCCGACGCGCGTGCCCGCATCGAGGACGGTCTGAGCTTTCAAGCCCTGGTCGAGGACCGCGGGCTTGAAATGGCGGATGTGGATATGGGTGACGTGACCCGCGACAGGCTGGACGATGCCGCAGATGACGTGTTTGCCGCCGATACCGGAGACGTGGTGGGACCGTTGCCGTCACCGCTCGGACCGGCGCTCTATCGCATCAATGCGGTTCTCGATGCGCAGAGCACGTCCTTCGACGAGGCGCGCCCCGACCTTCGCAGCGCGCTGGCCCTCGACCGGGCCCGCCGTGTGATCGAAACGCTGGCGCAATCGATCGACGATGAACTTGCCGCAGGAGCCACCCTTGAAGAAATCGCGCGAACAACCGAAGCGGAGTTAGGTCAGATCGACTGGTTTCCGAGCGCCGACGGCTCGATCGCGGCCTACGACGCGTTCCGCACAGCCGCGGCCGATCTGCACGAGGATGATTTTCCCGAAGTCCTCGAACTCGGCGACGGTGGCATCTTTGCGATGCGTCTCAACCGCATCCAGCCCCCGGCCCCGCAGCCCCTGGATGACGTGATCGACCAGGTGCGCCGCGGTTGGGAAACACGGGAACAGACAAACCAGCTGATGCAACAGGCCAAGGAGCTTGAAGCAGCGCTCGCCAGCGGCGACAGCTTCGACGCGCTCGACCTGGTGGCGCGCACCGAAACCGGGCTTGGACGCAATGCGCAGATCGCCGATCTGCCGGCCGGCCTGCTGTCAGCCGTGTTCGACATGCAAGAGGGCGACACCCGTACCGTGCCCGACACCGGCGCGGCAATCTTGCTGCGGCTCGACGATATCAACCCTGTAGACAGCACCGATCCCAACATGCAGCAGCTTGCCGACGCCCTGCGAAACCAGGCCGCCAACAGCATCGCCGAAGACCTGTTCCGCGCCTATGCCGGCGACGTCCAGCGCCGCGCCGGCGTTGACGTGAACCAGGGCGCGATCAACGCCATTCACGCCCAGATGCAGTAGTAGAGCAATGGCCAGCCTGACCCCCGATTTCAACAGCTTCGCCCGCGCCTTCGAGGCCGGACAAAACCAGGTGGTCTATGCCCGGCTCGCCGCAGATCTCGACACGCCGGTCTCACTGATGCTCAAGCTGACCGGGGCCGGAAAGGATACCTTCGTCCTTGAAAGCGTCACCGGCGGCGAAGTGCGCGGGCGCTACTCGATCATCGGCATGAAGCCGGATGTGGTGTGGCAATGTCATGGGGCCCAAAGCCGGATCAATCGCGCCGCTCGCTACGACCCTGACGCGTTCGAACCACAGCAGGACGATCCACTCACCGCTCTCCGCGCCCTGATCGCCGAATCGCAGATCGACCTGCCCGATGACCTGCCACAATCCGCGGCGGGCCTCTTCGGTTACCTGGGATACGACA
This sequence comes from Marivita sp., assembly GCF_020055675.1. Taxonomy (GTDB): domain Bacteria; phylum Pseudomonadota; class Alphaproteobacteria; order Rhodobacterales; family Rhodobacteraceae; genus Marivita. The sequence continues at coordinate 77,004 of NZ_JAIPUS010000012.1, read as the reverse complement.
TGATCCGGCTGGTCGAACACTTGCCCGATATCAACCCGGATCCGCTCGGTTTGCCCGATGCCATGCTGCAGCGGCCGTCGGTCGTCGCGGTCCTCGACGGCGTCAAAGGCGAGGTCACGGTGGTCTCCCCCGCCTGGGTCACCGAGGGCCAAACCGCGCGCGCCGCCTACGCCCAGGCCGCAGAACGTGTCATGGACGCCGTTCGCGATCTCGAACGTGCGCTCCCGCAACAGGCCCGCGAAATCGGGGATGCCACGGATATCGCGCCACCGGTGTCGAATTTCACCCATGAGGCCTACAAGCAGGCCGTCGAAAAAGCCAAGGCCTATATCCGCGGGGGCGACATCTTCCAGGTCGTTCCCGCACAGCGCTGGACGCAGGACTTCGTACAACCTCCGTTCGCGCTGTATCGGTCCTTGCGAAGGACAAACCCTTCGCCCTTCATGTTCTACTTCAACTTCGGCGGCTTCCAGGTGATCGGCGCAAGCCCCGAGATCCTCGTGCGGGTCTTCGGCAATGACGTCACCATTCGCCCGATCGCAGGCACCCGTCCGCGCGGCGCGACCCCGGCCGAGGATGACGCGCTCGAAAAAGACCTGTTGGGTGATGCCAAGGAATGCGCCGAACACCTGATGCTGTTGGACCTCGGCCGCAACGACGTGGGCCGCGTCGCGAAAATCGGCACCGTGCAGCCGACCGAAAAATTCATCATCGAACGCTACAGCCACGTCATGCATATCGTCTCGAACGTCGTTGGCGAGTTGAGCGACCAGCATGACGCGCTTTCCGCCCTGCTCGCAGGCTTGCCGGCAGGGACCGTCTCGGGGGCACCCAAAGTCCGCGCGATGGAAATCATCGACGAACTCGAACCGGAAAAGCGCGGAATTTACGGTGGCGGTGTCGGGTATTTCAGCGCCGGTGGCGACATGGATATGTGTATCGCCCTGCGCACCGCCTTGGTGAAAGACAAGAAACTCTACATCCAGGCCGGCGGCGGCATTGTCCATGACAGCGACCCGGAATCCGAGTACCAGGAAACCGTGCACAAATCCAACGCGATCCGCCGTGCCGCCGCCGATGCGGCGCGCTTTACCGGAAACGGCAACACCTGAGTCCACCGGTGATGGGGGGCTCTGCCCCCGTCGCGCTGCGCGCGCCTCCCCCGGGATATTTGAAAAACGAAGACGGCATCAGCGTGATCCCGACGTCTCTGGTTTCGAAATATCCCGGGGGTTTGGGGGCAGAGCCCCCAACGGCGGACCGGCCCGCAGGGGCGGTCCGCTGAACCTGCATGCCGCAGGCGTTCAATCTAACTTGAAGAAGCCCGCGCAAAGCTTTGCAAACGTTCGATCATCGCGCGCAGCCCGTTGGAGCGTTGCGCCGACAGGTGGTCGTTCAGACCCAGGCGACCCAACTCGGCCCGCGCGTCGATGGCGGCGACTTCATCGGGAGGCAAGTCGTTATAGAGCTTGCGCAGCACCGCGATCAGCCCATTGACGATCATCGCATCCGACTCGCCGTCAAAGGTCAGCGCATCGCCCTCGATCTGCGGATGCAGCCAGACCTGGCTGGCACAGCCATCGACCTTGGTCGCCGGCACCTTGAGCGCATCCGGCAACGGCTCCATCGCCTTGCCCAGTTCGATCACCATGCGATAGCGATCTTCCCAATCCTCCAGAAATTCGAAATCCTCGACAATCTCTTCAAATGCAGCGTTGGCCATCGGACTCTCCGGTCTGTCACTGTGCTTTCCAGACACCTAGGCAGGCGCGCTGCAAACGTCCAGACCAGGCTTGGCGCTTTTCAATGGCGGTGCAATCGGTTACGTCGATAGGGCACAGGCAGAGGGACCGACCATGCGCAAACCCGTGACGCTCTTGATCCTTGCAACGGTGATCCTGACCGGTTGCGCCACCATCAGCTCTTCGCGCCTCAATCCGTTGAACTGGTTCGGAACAAGCGCCCCTGATCCGGCGGCGGCGGCGAGTGGGGCCGAAAGCAACGTGAACCCGCTTATTCCGCGTCGCAGCTTTTCTATCTTTCGCAGCGGTCAGCCCGAAGCCTTTGCAGGCCGCCCGATTGCCAACATCACCGAATTGCTGGTCGAACGCCGTCCCGGCGGGGCAATCATCCGCGCCACCGGTCAGGCCAATCGAGCCGGGCCGTTCGATGTGCGTCTTGTCGGGGATGAGGCAGCGTCGAATCCGTCAACGCTCGTGTTCGATCTCAAGGCCCTGCAACAGGCCGGGCCCCGCAACGTCGGTCCACGGGCCCGTCAGGTGACCGCGGCGCGCTACATTTCCGATCAGGACCTCGGCGGCATCCGCACGATCACGGTGCGCGGGGCCAACAACGCCCGCACGACTCGGCGTTAGACCGGACCCGTCGCGGCGGCCCCACGGGACCGGTTTCCCGCGTCCGGGACGTGCATCTGAGGGTCAGAGCGGCTCGTTTGCAGGCGTGATGCGCTACAGGTCGACAATCTCGACATGCTTGCCCTTGGCGGCAAGCGCCACCTGCCCCTCGCACAGGCGCAACGCGTCATGGCCGAACACCTCGTGCCGCCACCCGCGCAGTGCGGGCATATCCCGCTCTCCCGATGCCAGCGCATCCAGCTCCGACGATGTCGCGATCAACTTTGACGCCACGCCGGACGCTTCGGTCTTTGCCTTGAGCAGCACGCGCAGCAGGTCCGCCAGGGCCGGGTTCACTTGCTGCGATTGCCGGGCCTGGTCGGTCGCGGGCAATTGATCCTTGGGCATGTTTTGGCCTTTTTGAACCGCCGTCAGGATCCCCTCCGCGATCTCGCCCTTGCGCGCTTCGCGCAGGAGCAGCCTCGACCGGCTCAGATCGCCCAGGTCCTTGGGCTTGGTCGAGGCCATCTCGATCAGGGCATCATCCTTGAACACCCGGTTGCGCGGCACGTTGCGCTCTTGCGCATAGGCCTCGCGGAAGCGGGCCAGCTCTTTCACGAGAGCCAGAAACCGCGGCGCATTTGACCGTGTCTTGACGCGCATCCAGGCCTCATCCGGCTGGGTGACATAGGTCTCTGGTGCCAGAAGCGTTGCGATCTCTTCTTCGACCCATTTCTCGCGCCCCGTCTCGGCCAATCGATTGCGAAGGTATTCGTAGATCACCCGCAAATGCGTCACGTCCGCCAGCGCATAGGCTTTTTGCTGGTCGGACAACGGTCGCCGCGACCAGTCGGTGAAGCGCGAAGATTTATCGAGCGATTGCTTGGCAATCTTGCGTACCAGGGTTTCATACCCGGCCTGTTCACCAAATCCCGCCACCATCGCCGCGACCTGGCTGTCGAAAAGCGGTTTCGGGATCACCCCGTGGTCGATATGAAAAATCTCCAGGTCCTGCCGCGCCGCGTGGAACACCTTGACCACCGATTGGTCGCGGAAGAGGTCCAGCAATGGATCAAGCGACAAGCCGTCCACAAGCGGATCGACCAGGGCGGCATCGGTTTCGCCGTTCCCGCGATAGGCCACCTGGATCAGGCAGAGCTTCGAATAATAGGTCCGCTCGCGCAGAAATTCGGTATCCACGGTCACATACGCCGTTTCCGCAGCCCGCGCGCAAAAATCGGCAAGGTCTTTCGTGGTGGTGATTATGTGCATAATTCGCGTCGTTCGCTTGTAAGGTCGAGTGCCGCACCCAAGCACGGGCGCAACGGAAAGGCCAGAGCTTGCTTATGGCAGATCAATCCGCGTGCGGATGCCTTCGGCAAAGCGGCGCAGAACCATCGGGTAGAGCTGGTGTTCCAGCGGCAGCACACGGTCAGCCAGTGCTTCTGACGTATCACCGGGTTGGATCGCAACGCGGGCCTGGCCAAGCACGCGGCCGCCATCAAGCTCGGCCGTGACCTCGTGCACCGAACAGCCAGCCTCTGTGTCGCCTGCCTCGATCGCACGCCGATGTGTATGCAGCCCTTTGTATTTCGGCAGCAGAGACGGATGGATGTTGAGCATTTTTCCCTGCCAGCGCAAGACGAAGCGGTCGGTCAGCACGCGCATGAACCCGGCCAGGCAGATGATGTCAGGCCGCGCCTGATCCAGAACCGTGGTCAATGCGTCTTCGAACGCGGCGCGATTCGATCCGAAGGGCCGGTGATCGACCACCGCCGTCACGATGCCGCGCGCTCTGGCTTTTTCCAAGCCGGCCGCCTCGGCGCTGTTGGACAGGACCAGAACGGGTCGCGCAGGATGATCGCCGGTCATGTCCTCGACCAGCGACATCATGTTGGACCCGCCACCCGAAATCAGGATCGCAACGCGTTTTGTCAAAGCAGCGCGCCCGTGTAGGTCACATGCGGCGTTCCGGTCACACTGCCGATCTCGACCACCGTCTCGCCCGCCTCTTGCAGGACCGATGTCAGCGCCGAGGCTTGTTCCTGGGTCACGACAAGGATCATGCCGAATCCGCAATTGAAGGTCTTGAGCAGTTCCGTCTCGGTCATCCCGCCGGTTTTTGCCAACCACTGAAACACCGGCGGCAGGGTCCAGGCGGAGAGGTCGATCTCGGCACCCAAGCCGTCGGGCAACACGCGCGGCAGGTTCTCGGTCAACCCGCCGCCGGTGATATGGGCCAGCGCATGCACGCCGCCTGCCTGTACGGCCGCCAGCACCTGCGTCACGTAAAGCCGCGTCGGCGTAAGCAGCGCGGCCCCCAGGGTTTCCGCGCTCCACGGGCACTTCGCGTCCCAGCCGAGACCCGACATCTCGACCAGCTTGCGCACGAGGGAATAGCCGTTGGAATGCACACCATCCGAGGCAAGGCCCAGAAGCACATCTCCCTCGGCGACGCCGCAGGGCAGCTCCGTGCCGCGCTCCATCGCGCCGACGGCAAAGCCCGCGAGGTCGAAATCTCCGGCCGGATACATGCCCGGCATTTCCGCCGTCTCGCCCCCGATCAGCGCACAGCCCGACCGCGTGCAGCCTTCGGCAATGCCCTCGATCACCCGCGCGGCTGTGTCGGTGTCGAGCGCGCCCGTCGCGAAATAGTCGAGGAAAAACAATGGCTCTGCACCCTGGCAGACCAGGTCGTTCACGCACATCGCCACCAGGTCGATGCCCACGCCATCGACATGGCCCGTGTCGATCGCGATGCGCAGCTTGGTACCGACGCCGTCGGTTGCCGCGACCAGAACCGGATCGCTATACCCCGCGCCCTTGAGGTCGAAGAGCGCGCCAAAGCCCCCCAGCCCCGACATCACGCCGGGCCGTACCGTGCGTTTCGCGGCCGGTTTGATACGCTCCACCAACGCGTTGCCCGCGTCTATATCCACACCCGCTTGCCGGTAGGTGATGCCGGTCTTGCCGTCGCTCATGCCGCAGTCTCCAATGGTCGCGGCTGGCTTAGCGCAGGCATTCACACGAGTCCATCATCCGCGTGCCACAGCTCTTGACGCGCCCCGACCGTCTGCTAGTGAAACACATATGGCGGGCCTGTAGCTCAATTGGTTAGAGCAGAGCGCTCATAACGCTTTGGTTGCGGGTTCAAGTCCTGCCGGGCCTACCATATCGCCCTGTTTTGCAAGAGACGCCGCTTTCAGAAAACGCATTTTGACACATCCGGCGTCGTCGCCCGCCAGCGCAGCGCATCCGCGATCATCCTCGGCACCTCCGCGTGCAGGCCAATCGGGTCGAGCACGATGCCCTGAAACCCGGACGCCGCAACCGCCTCTGGCAGATCCTCCAGAACATGGCCGCGCCGGGCCGCGAAGAACGGCAGGCAGATCGCGGTCGGTCCAAGCCCGGACAGCGCATCGGTCAGGGACGGGTCTTCCTCTACGAATCCGCAGCGCAGCGAGCGGGGTTTGAAATCCTCTGCCACGCGCGCCGCAAAAGCGCGCGTCGCCTCGGACACGCGGCGCGATTTGCCAGAGCCGTGGCCCGCGATCACGAGGTCGCAGCCATGCGGATCGATCGCCCCATAGGTACAGACCTGAAAAAGCCACCGTGCGGCCAGGATCGGCAAGGTGCAGTCGAGACCGAAACTGACCATTTGCGGTCCAACACCGGCGGTCAAGCGCTTTGGCAACTGGCTTTGCGTGAACCAGCCATCGGCCATGAACATCGGATAGACCAACGCGCCGGGCCGCTCTGCGGACAGCGCCTCGATCCGGCCCTTGGCGGCAAGCGTCACACCGTCGATTTGCGCCTCCGGCACATGCTGCGCCACCGCAGAGGCAAGGGCAGCGATTTCCGCCTCGCCCGCCTCCGGGTTTGAAGGTTGGCCGTGGCTGACGATGAGGGCGTTGAACATCATGGGCTCCTCCTAGCGCGACGCCATGCGGATAGCACTATCAAGGCCGATCACTTCGCCGCACCGCATCCGGGTATCGACGATATGCCGCACCAGCGCCGCGAATTGCGTCGGATCTCCCGAACGGGACGGGATCGGGACCTGCGCGGACAGCATGCGGGACATGGCGGCCCCAAGGCCCGGGGCGCCGCCCGCAATGACGGCAATCGTTTCCGACGTGATTTGCATGTGTTGCTCCCTCTGGTTGGCGTGTATCTATTGCGTGGGCGCTTCGGCTGACAAGCCCGTTGCAACGGGCTTTGACACGCGATTTCGAAATCGCGTATCAAACGCCTTCGAAGGCGTTTGCCCGCCGATCTCATGAAAAGGTTGACCTTGGCCAAGACGAACCCGCGCATGCCTGCCTCCGGCGGCTGGAAGGACTGGGCAACGGACCGCGTGTTGCGCGGGACGATCTGGCTGGCGCTCTCGCTGCCATTGCGGGTGCGATTGTGGCTGATGGGGTGGCTGGTGCGGCGCGTGGTGGCGCCGTTTGCCGGCTACCGGCAGCGTGCGATGGACAACCTCGCCCATGTCTGGCCCGAGATGGGCGCCTTGGACCGCCAAAGGCTGGCGGACCGGGTGGCCGACAATGCCGGGCGCACGATGATCGACAATTATGACGTGCATGGCCTGTTGCGCCGGATGGCCGATGCGCCGATCCGCGGCGAGGGCCTTGCAGCCGTGCAGGGCGCCAGGGCAGAGGGGCGTCCGGTTCTGTTCGTCACGGGGCATTTCGGCAATTTCGAAGCGCCGCGTGCCGCCCTGGTGGCGCGGGGGTACCGCATTGGCGGTCTGTATCGCCCCATGTCGAATCCCTTTTTCAACGCCCATTACGCGGCCAACATGCACAAGCTGTCCGATCCCGTGTTCAAACAAGGGCGACGCGGCACGATGGGGCTGATCCGGCATATCCGGGAGGGCGGCATGGGGGTTTTGCTTTTCGATGTCTACGACAGCGCCGGTGTCCCCATCGACTTCATGGGCCGGCCCGCGCCGACCCTGACGTCCGCGGCGGATATCGCGCTCAAGACCGGGGCGCTCCTGGTGCCTTTTTTCGGCATTCGGCACCCGGATGGCGTGGGCATCGACGCCGTGTTCGAAGCCCCCGTACCGCATGGCGACCCGGTCGAGATGATGCGGCATGTTACCGAACGGCTCGAGGCGCGCATTCGCGAGAACCCGGAACAATGGTTCTGGATTCACCGCCGCTGGAAGCCGAAACGTCAGCGCAAGCGCGCCGCGGCAAAGATGGCCCCGTGACCTTTTTCCTGAACAAGCACGACGATCGGACGCGGGCCCTCCACCGGCACGGCCTGAGATAATTCAGACGCGCCGTCCCAGTCGCCGACATCCGTCCACTCGGTCACGATAAAGCTGTGCGCCAGCGTCTTGCCTGCATTTTCGCCTCGCGCGACGTCGACCGTGGCGGACGGCCGGTAGCGCACCACGATTACATCGGCACCGGCGGCGGCAGCGGTGATATGGCTGTTCGGGCGGCTTTTGATCGTCAATATTCCGTCAGCCCGGTCGATGTCGAGCTTTGCCGGCAGCCCCTTGGCCTTGTGCGCCTGAACAAGATCAGACACGTCCATCGTGCGTGTGCCGACCACCGAATCGCTGCCGTTGATGACCATCTGCGGTGTGTAGATGATGTTTGTACCAAGGCTGTGCGCATAGGCTTTTTGACGCTTGGTAAAGGCCGGCATGGCGAATTTGTCCTTCCAGCCGATGTAATCCCAGTAATCCACATGCAGCGCCAGCGGGATGATGTCCTCGTAATCCCCAAGCCGGGCCAGCAACGCATCCGCCGGCGGGCAGGCCGAGCAGCCTTGAGAGGTATAGAGCTCGACCACGACAGGCGCGTTTTCGGCGCGCAGGCTGGTCACCGGCACCCCCAACATGAGTATTGTCACAAACGCAAAAAACCTGTTCATCGAGTTCCGGTCCTGTCCCATCCGAGCCAACGTGACAGATAGCCATCTCTGAGTGAAATGACCAATCAACGTTTTGCGATAGCATGTGTGTCCACGGTGTCCCGATGAATTGTGCACAATAGTATACAAATATTGTCGCACCCCCCTTGATCGCTTCCGGGGCATCAGGCAAATAACACTACAGACACCTGAATTATCCCCTCTGAGGAGCCATGTCATGCCCATCACAGTTGGTCAGGATACTGCCAAAACCCGCAAGACTTTGACGGTCAATGGCAAATCCGTAGCCTATTACTCAATTCCCGCTGCCGAAGAAGCCGGATTCGGAACTTTCTCCACCCTGCCCGCCTCGCTCAAGGTCGTGCTCGAAAACATACTGCGCTTCGAGGACGGCAAGACTGTCACGGTCGATGACATCACCGCGTTTTCCGACTGGGCAAAGAATGGCGGCAAGGGCACCCGCGAACTTGCCTACCGTCCGGCGCGCGTGCTGATGCAGGACTTCACCGGCGTGCCGGCCGTCGTCGATCTTGCCGCGATGCGCGACGGCATCAAGGCGCTTGGCGGCGATGCACAAAAGATCAACCCGTTGAACCCGGTCGATCTGGTGATCGACCACTCGGTCATGATCGACGAATTCGGCAATCCCCGGGCCTTCCAGATGAACGTGGATCGCGAATACGAACGCAACATGGAACGCTACCAGTTCCTCAAATGGGGCCAGGGCGCGTTCAACAACTTCCGCGTGGTGCCGCCGGGCACCGGCATCTGCCATCAGGTCAATCTCGAATACCTTGCCCAGACCGTATGGACAGACGAGGACCAGAACGGCGAAACCGTCGCCTATCCCGATACGCTTGTCGGCACCGACAGCCACACCACCATGGTCAACGGCGCGGCCGTTCTGGGCTGGGGCGTCGGCGGGATCGAGGCCGAGGCCGCGATGCTGGGTCAGCCGATTTCGATGCTGATCCCCGAAGTGATCGGCTTCGAGCTGACCGGTGAAATGACGGAAGGCACCACCGGCACCGACCTGGTGCTCAAGGTCGTCGAGATGCTGCGCGCCAAGGGCGTGGTCGGCAAGTTCGTGGAATTCTACGGCGACGGTCTCGACACGCTGCCGCTGGCCGACCGCGCGACGATTGCCAACATGGCGCCCGAATACGGTGCCACTTGCGGCTTTTTCCCGATCGACCGCGAAACCCTGCGCTACATGGAACTGACCGGCCGCGACACCGACCGGATCGCCTTGGTCGAAGCCTATGCCAAGGAAAACGGCTTCTGGCGCGACGAAACCTATGCACCGGTCTACACCGACACGCTGGGCCTGGACATGAGTACGGTCGTCCCGGCGATTTCCGGTCCCAAGCGCCCGCAGGATCACATCGCACTGGATATGGCTGCCAAGGAATTCGGAAAATATGTCGACGGCTTCCGCGAAGGCCGTGATGTCAAGGCCACCGAAGAAACCCGCTGGAAAGGCGAAGGCGGCGCACCGGAACCCGATGATATCCCGGGCGATACCGGCACGCACCAGCATGGCTTCGTCAGCGACAAGGACAGCCATTATCAGTTGCACGACGGTTCGGTGGTGATCGCCTCGATCACCTCCTGCACGAACACCTCGAACCCCTATGTCATGATCGGGGCGGGCCTTGTCGCCCGCAAGGCACACGAACTGGGACTGACGCGCAAGCCGTGGGTCAAGACTTCGCTGGCGCCGGGTTCGAAGGTGGTGACAGACTACCTCGAAGCGGCCGAATTGCAGGACGATCTCGACGCCCTGGGCTTTAACTTGGTGGGCTATGGCTGCACCACCTGCATCGGCAATTCCGGCCCTCTGGCGCCCGAGATTTCCAAGTGCATCAACGACAACGACCTGATCGGGGTCTCGGTGCTGTCAGGCAACCGCAACTTCGAAGGGCGCATCAGCCCGGATGTGCGTGCCAACTACCTCGCCAGCCCGCCCCTCGTCGTGGTCTATGCGCTGGTGGGTGACATGAATGTCGATATCACCCGCGAACCCCTCGGGCAGGACAAGAACGGCAACGACGTCTTCCTGAAAGACATCTGGCCAAGCCAGCAAGAGATTGCAGAACTCGTTGAAAAAACCGTGACCCGCGAGTCTTTCATCGAGAAATACGGTGAGGTTTTCGAAGGCGATGAGAAGTGGCAGTCGGTCGAGACGTCCGACGCCGAGACCTATGACTGGCCGCCGCAATCGACCTATGTCCAGAACCCACCCTATTTCCAGGGGATGGAAAAGACCCCGGGCACGATCTCCAATATCGAAGATGCCCGTGTTCTGGCGCTCCTTGGCGACATGGTGACGACGGACCACATCAGCCCGGCCGGATCGTTCAAGGAAAGCACACCCGCGGGTCAGTACCTCGTCGAACGGCAGGTGCCCGCGCGTGAATTCAACTCCTATGGGTCGCGGCGCGGCAATCACCAGGTGATGATGCGGGGCACCTTCGCCAATATCCGAATCAAGAACGAAATGCTGGATGGTGTCGAAGGCGGCTACACAAAGGGTCCGGACGGTGAACAGACCTCGATCTACGACGCGGCGATGGCCTATCAGGAGGCGGGCACGCCGCTGGTGATCTTCGGTGGCGAACAGTATGGCGCGGGCTCGTCGCGGGACTGGGCCGCCAAGGGGACGGCTCTTCTGGGTGTCAAGGCGGTGATCGCCGAAAGCTTTGAGCGGATTCACCGGTCGAACCTTGTCGGCATGGGTGTGATCCCGTTCGAATTCACCGGCGGGGACACCCGCAAAACGCTGGGCCTGACCGGTAACGAGACGGTGAGTATCGAGGGGCTGGACAACGTCACCCCGCAGGCCATCTTGCCTTGCCACATCACCTATGCAGACGGATCGACCAAGACGATCGATCTCAAGTGCCGGATCGATACCGCGATCGAGATCGAGTATATCGAACATGGCGGTGTGCTGCACTACGTGCTGCGCGACCTGGCCGGACGCGACGCAATCGCGGCTGAATGACAAATCGTTAATATTCACGATCACGGAGGCGGGCTTGCGGGCCCGCCTTTTTCATATCTACGCACGATTGCTACCGACGCCGACGTGTTCCCGAACTGCCTCCGCCTTGGGCAGGTGGCATGATCTCGCCGGAAAACGCAACGGAACTGCGAAAGAGAAGCGCTGAGTCTGGCACATCCTGTCGCATGTGACAGCTTGGCCCCTTCAAGTTTGGCGGCCCAGCCCCAAATGGTCAGTGAACAGGCACCGCAGTTACGAGCTTCAACATGAAAATTCTGACCCTAATTCAGACCGCTGCCCTGCTCTTCATCGCAGGTGCAAGCGTATTTGCCGCCACACCAGAGGCCGTTCAGCCGTTCTTTCCGTAGGAGGGGCTAATCGGCCAGTGCCGCGGCCAAGGCCGGGACGAATCGTTGTTCGTAATCCGACCCGACCAGCGGCCCGGCAAATCGGAACAGGACCGTGCCGTCGCCATCGACAATGAATGTCTCCGGCGGCGCGGTCACACCCCAGTCGATCGAGGTGCGTCCGGCCGGGTCAAAGGGCACAGCGACAAACGGATTGCCATCCTCTTGCAGGTACCGCGACGCGTTTGCTTCCTGATCGCGGATGTTGACGCCGATAATATTCATACCATCGGCTTGCATTTCCAACAGCTTGGGATGTTCAACGCGACATGGCGGGCACCAGCTGGCCCAGAAATTCACCAATGTCACGTCACCCGACGTCAGCATATCCGGCGAAAACGCATCATATCCCGGAAGCGTCGCCTCCGTGATCGGTGGTGCAGGCTGGCCGACACGCGTCGACGGCAGGCCTTGCGGGTCTTCACGGAACATGCCGACATAGGCCATCACCGCGAAGGCCCCGAAAAGCACCGGGGGAAGCACCATCAGGGGCGAAATTCTAGCCATTCTTGCCGCTCCACCGTTCGACTTCGTCAAGTGAAGCACGCACTTTTCTCGCGCGTTTCAGACTGACCAGCACGATCAACGCCAGCAAAGCTACCGTTACCCCGTAAGAGCCAAGGACCGCGACCGCGTATTTGCCAAGCTCCGGCATCAGACTTGTCCTTCACGTGCCAGCAGCGCCCGTGTGCGGCGTGCGCGGATTTCCGTCTGCGTGCGCAGGAACACCAATGCGATGAAAAGCAGAACGAACCCCGCGATGCAGACAAGCAGCGGAAACCAGAACACGTCCGAGATGTTTTCTTCCTTGTCCAGGCTGAGCGTCGCGCCCTGATGCAGCCCCTGGTTCCAGAAGTTCACAGCATAGCGGCTGAGGATCGCAAAGACCGAGCCGACAAGGCACAGGATCGACGTCAGATCGGCGGCGGTGTCGTCATCCTCGATCGCCTCCCAGAGCGCCATATAGCCAAGGTAAAACAGGAACAGGATCAGGAACGAGGTCAGACGTGGATCCCAGGCCCACCATGTTCCCCACATCGGCTGGCCCCAGAATGCCCCTGTCGCCAGCGCGATCAGGGTCATCACAGCCCCCACGGGCGCCGCGGCCCGGGCCGCAAGCGCCGAGACGTGATGCCGGCGGACGATCCAGACAAGAGAGGCGACCAGCATCATCAACCAGGCATTGATCGCCATCAGCGCCGAAGGCACATGGATATAAATGATCTTGACGGTCGACCCCTGCCGGAAGTCATCTGGCGTGAAGAAAAATCCCCAGACAAGACCGACCACAAGGGCGACCACGGCAAAGGTCCAAATCCACGGCAACACCTTGTCGGTGGTGCGGATGAATTTCACCGGATTTGCGTATTCCCACAAAGACATGCATGTCAAATAGGCGGTTCATTGCCCCCCTTCAATTCAAAAAACCGCATGGGACGCGTTATCGCAGATTAATCCTCAGCACCGCGGCGCTGGCAAAGGGCAAAAGCGCGATCACGCCAAGGCTGATCCCCGCCAGGAGCAGCAGCGGCGTCTGTACGGTCAGTCCCTCTGCCCCGCGCCGGGCGACCTCTGCCCCGAAGATCAGGGTCGGGACATAAAGCGGCAACACCAAGAGCGACATCAGCAATCCGCCGCGTTTCAGCCCCACGGTCAAGGCCGCGCCGAACGTGCCGATCACGCTCAGCGCGGGGGTGCCCAGCACAAGGCTGATCACCACCCATTGATAGGCCGGTACGGGCAGGCTCAGCAGGACACCCAGCACCGGGGCGGCCAGAACCAGTGGCAGGCCCGTGGTGATCCAATGCGCGATGGCCTTCACCGTCACGATTCCCTCCATCGGCAGCGGCGCCGTGGCCAGCAGGTCAAGCGATCCATCCTCCCAGTCCAGCGCAAGGATACGGTCCAGCGACAACAGGCAGGCAAGCAGCGCGCCGATCCACAGGATACCCGGCGCGATGCGCGACAAGAGCGCGGTTTCCGGGCCGACACCGAACGGCACAAGCACCGTCACGATCAGGAAGAACGCGAGTCCCAGGCCAAAGCCCCCGCCAGCCCGGATCGCCAGTCTCAGATCCCGCAACAACAGCGCCCTCACAGGAACGCCTCGTCCATCTGGCGCGACCGCGGCCCCGCCTTGTAGGGGGTCAGGTCGAGCACATGGGCCTCGGCCAGTCCAAGGTCGATATGGGTTGCCATCAACGCACTGCCGCCCTGCCCCAGATGGGTGCGCACCGCCTGGGCGAACAGCGCCACCGACGCGGTATCGAGCGACACGGTCGGTTCGTCCAACACCCAGACGGGCCGGCCCGTCACCATAAGCCGCGCCAGCCCAAGCCGGCGTTTTTGCCCGGCGGACAGCGTGCCGGCCATCCGGTCGCGCAATCCCTCCAGGTCGAAAGCGGCGAGGGCCGGTGCGATGTCAGACAGTCCGAACACGGACGCCCAGAAGCGCAGGTTTTCCGTCACGCTCAGCATCGCCTTGAGCCCGTCGGAATGGCCCGAATAGGCAATCTCGTCCTCTGCGCCGGTCACCTGCCCGACTTCGGCGGGCTGCAACCCGGCAACGCTGCGCAAAAGGGTCGTCTTGCCCACACCATTGGGGCCGCGCAGCACCAACGCCTCGCCGGGGGGGACGTCAAATGACACCCCTTCGAGGATCGCAAGCCCCCCTCGGGTGACGGCAAGATCGCGGACAGACAACACCATGACCCCCGCTTAGACCAAGGGCGCGGCTGGCAAAAGCGCGAAAATGTCGCTTGTCGGAATTCGACGCGCGACGATGCCGCCGGGGGCTTTCCGTCAATGGACAGTCACGATGCGTCATCGCATCGCCGCCCCTGCTAATCGACCGGCAACAAGGCCGCCGCGACCCTGCGGCCTTCGGACAGAAGCACGTTATAGGTCCGGCATGCCGCGGGTGAATTCATCGCCTCGACACCCAGCCCCTCGGCTTCGAGCCGGTTGCGCAACGCGGCGGGGATATGGGCAATCTCGGTTCCGGTCCCGATGAACAACACATCCACGTCTTCAACCAGATCAAGAAGCGTCTCGGCGTCCGTGTACCCGCCCCAGGGCCGCGTGCCCATGTAGCCGGTCACAAGCGCGCCGTCGTGCCTCTTGCCTCCGATGCGAAAGAAACCGGGGCCATAGCCGTCGATCGGTTCGGCATCATTAAAGACAACTTCGTTCAGTCGCATGTTTGACCCTCCGTTCACAGATTGTCCCAGAGCGGCACGCCCGCCAGCGTCGCCGCGCTGATAATGGCATAAGCCGCCACGCGATAAAACCGTTCCCTCCGGGGCCGGAACAGGGCCTGCCCGATCAGCGCGCCCGCGCCGTAGGGAACCAGCAGAACACATCCCAAGGCCACGGCAGGCGCTGTCAGAATCCCCTGCAACGCCATCAAGGGCAGCATCAAGAGGCTTGTTGCCGTCAGGAAAACGACGGTTGTGGCCCGTGTCGTGACGACCACCCAGCGGATCGCGGTCACATCCGAGACGCGCAACACCCAGAGCCCCAGGGACGCCGCCACCGCGGCCGACAGGATGAGCACCAGAACCGCCTTGCGGTGCACCAGCGGTAGCGCCCTTGGAAACACGGTCACAAGCGATGACATGGACGAAACCGAAAAGGTTGCGATCGCCATGACCGGCGGCAAGAAGATCACCGCCACCGGCATGAAGACAAGCCCCGCACCGAATCCGGCAAAGCCGTAAACGATACCGGCGACAAGAGTGATCAGGACGATCCAAGCCAGACCCGGCGTTGCCAGGGCGCTCAGACCCGCATCAAGCATCCACGTTGGCGAATTGGTTGCCCGTGGTATCCGTTGGTTTGGACCAGTCCCGCTTGACCCCAAGCCAGAGCAGGATCGCGGAGGCCACGAAAATCGACGAATAGGTGCCGACGATCACACCCCAGATCATCGCAAAGACAAACCCCCGGATGACGTCCCCGCCCAGCACGAAAAGCGACACCAGCGCAAGAAGCGTGGTGACGGAAGTCATGAAGGTTCGGCTGAGCGTTTCGTTGATCGAGATGTTCAGAACCTCCTTCAGGTCCTTCTTCTTGTACTTGATGAGGTTCTCGCGCACCCGGTCAAAGACCACCACCGTGTCGTTGAGCGAATAGCCCACGATGGTCAGAAGCGCCGCGATGATGGCAAGATCGAACTTGATCTGAAGCTCGGAGAATATCCCGATGGTCAGGATCACGTCATGCACCAGCGCCGCCACGGCGCCGAGCGCGAACTGCCATTCGAACCGCAGCCAGATATAAATGAGCACCGCGCCGATGGCGAGCAAGACCGCGATGGCCGCCGTCTGGATCAACTCTCCCGACACTTTCGGGCCGACCGATTCCACCGACACGAATTCGATGTCGGGCACAACTTCGGACAAGGCGGCTTCGACCCGTTCGATCACCTCCACGCTGACGGCCTCTTCGCCCTCCTGCGCCTGTATGCGGACCATGGCCACGTTCTGGTCCGGGCCAAAGGTCGGGTCGAACACCTCCGTGATGCTGACATCCCCCAGTCCGAGCCCGCCAATGGCGTCGCGGTACTGACCGACATCCAGCGGTTCCGCGCTCTGCGTCCGGATCGTCGTGCCGCCCCGGAAATCGATGCCGTAATTCAACCCCTGCAGAAAAAACGACAACAAGGCCAGCACCATCAACAGGCCGGATATGCCAAGCCAGACCTTCCATCGGCTGAAGAAATCGAAATTCGTGTTCTGTTTGACCAGTCGCAAGCGCATATCAGGCCGAGCCCTTCTCTAAACTTCGATTGTCTTGGGGCGACGGCGTTCAAACCACATCACGATCAGAAGCCGGGTGACAAAGATGGCGGTGAAGACCGATGTCAGGATCCCCAGGCCCAGCGTGATCGCAAAGCCGCGCACCGGGCCAGAGCCCATGACAAAAAGGATCGTCGCCGTGATGAACGTGGTAATATTGGCGTCCAGAATGGCCGACAGCGCCTTTTCGTAGCCCAGCTCGATGGCGCGGGCCGGTCCCTTGGCGGTCTTCAATTCCTCGCGGATCCTTTCAAAGATCAGCACGTTGGCATCCACCGCCATGCCGACCGTCAACACGATCCCCGCGATACCGGGCAGCGTGAGCGTTGCGCCGATCAGGCTCAGCAACCCGAAGATCAGCCCGATGTTGATGATCAGCGCCGTATTGGCAAAAAGCCCGAACAGCCCGTAACTGAGCCCCATGAACACAAGCACAGCGACAAAGGCGATGATGGTCGCAATGCGCCCGGCCTCGATGCTGTCCTGGCCCAGTTCCGGGCCGATGGTCCGCTCTTCCAGGAAATCCATGCCGGCAGGCAGGGCACCGGCGCGCAGCAGCACCGCCAGTTGGGTGCTCTCCTCGACGGTGAAATTGCCGGTGATGATCCCCGACCCCCCCGGAATATGGCTCTGGATCACCGGGTCGGACAGAACCTCGTTGTCCAGCACGATGGCGAACGGATTGCCAACATTGGCCGCCGTGTAATCCCCGAAGTCCCGCGCACCAGCCGGATTGAACCGGAAATTGACAGCCGGACGGCCGTTCTGATCGAAGGCCGGCTGCGCATCGACCAATTCATCACCGGTCACGACGGGCGCTTGTTCCAGGATGACATATCCGTCCTGGTCCAGGTAAGGCAGGATCTCGTTGCCGACACCGGCGCGCGCATCGGCATCATCCGTGCGCCCCACAACCGGCTGGAATGTCAGCTGTGCGGTGGTGCCGATGATCTCTTTCAACTCGGCGGCGGAGCCGATTCCCGGCACCTGGATCAGGATCCGGTCGCTGCCCTGCCGCTGGATCGTCGGCTCGCGCGTGCCGACCTCGTCGATGCGGCGGCGGATGATTTCAAGGCTTTGCTGCATCGTGCGTTCATCGGTGGCGATCTGTTCAGCCTCCGACAGGGTCACGACGATGTCCGACCCGTCGGCGCGCACGGTCAGATCGTTGCTCACCGACCCGCTAAGCGACGCCACGGGCTGCGCCAACCCGCGCACCAGCTGAAGCGCACGCTCCATGCCTTCGGGTTGTGAAATGCTTACCCGCAGCTCTCCGGGATCGGACTCCTGAAGGCGGATTGTGCCAACGGTCGCCCGCTCTGGGCGCAAGACGTCGCGCACATCCGGCCACAACGCCTCAAGCCGCGATGCATAGACGTCCTCGACCTTCACCTCTGCCAGAAGATGCGCCCCGCCACGCAAGTCAAGGCCCAGGTTTACCAGGCCAGAGGGCAGGAAGTCGGGCCAGCCGGCGCTCTGCGCCAGCCGTTCGGGCGTCTCGCCAGATTGTTCGATGGCCGCAACGGCATCGTTATGCTGCTCGACACGCGGATAAAATAGATTGGGAAGCGCCAGCCCCAGACCCACCGCTACAGTGGCCCAGATCAGGATGCGCTTCCATAGGTCGATCTGCAACATGGGCGGATGATCCGATGCGGTTCAGGAAGGAATCAGGTGTTGGCCGGCTCTGTCTTGGAGGTGACCTGAGCGATGGTGCTCTGCACCACGCGCACCTTCACACCATCTGCGATTTCGACATCCAGCTCGTTGTTTTCCTTCACCTTGATCACCTTGCCGATCAACCCGCCCTGGGTCACGACAACGTCGCCGCGGCGCAGGTTTTCGACCATTTTCTGATGCTCTTTCATCTTTTTCTGCTGCGGACGGATCAGCAGGAAATACATGATCGCGAAAATCAGGATAAGCGGGATAAACTGGGCAATGGCGTTGCCGTCCATGAGCGTGCTCCTTGAAGATGGCGGGGCACACCCCGCATGTCAGACCGGTAATTTGCGCGGAACCTATGTTGCCGTGCCATGCTTTGCAAGGCGGCTTCGACGCGCGCACGGGCCGATGGCGCAACGGGCGAAATTCGGCCGCGGCCGGGACAGCATGCCTTGTGGCTGAGGGCAAATTGCGTCTTACATCGCGCCATGGTCCGGTGTCTTGTCGCTGCTTTGCTTGTTTGCCTCGCCCCTGTCGTGCGGGCGCAGGACCTGCCCGTCCTGCCGGCCGATGATCACGCGGCGTGGCAGGCCATTGGCCGGATCAACACCGCCGGCTACCGCACACGGGACATGTGCACCGGGGCGCTGATTGCGCCCGACACCGTTCTGACGGCGGCGCATTGCGTGTCCGGTGTGGATGGGCTCGGCCCCCGCCCCGAAGACATCACCTTCGTCGCGGGCTGGATGCGCGGGACGGCCGCCGACAGCGTGGATGGCGCATCAATCTGGGTGCATCCCCGCGCCTATGCAGATGGCACGCTCGATATTCGCTACGATGTCGCGCTGCTGACCCTGGCGCGCCCGTCCACGGTCGCACCGCTGCGCGTCGATCGCGACGCTGCCGGACCGCCGTTTGCCGTCATCGGCTATTCGAACCGCCGGCCACATATGCTCAGCGCGTCGTTTACCTGCACGGGCCGCTTCGCATCGGCGCTGTTGCGCCTCGACTGCCCGGTTTTGCCGGGAAATTCCGGGGGGCCGGTCATGGCCAGGGCCGGCGCGGAATGGACCGTCACCGCGGTGATCAGCGCCATGGGACAGCCCGGCGCATTGGCGGTTCCGGTATCGCGGCTGCTATCGCGCTGACCCCCTACCAAAGCATTGCATTCCGGTGCATAAGGCGCGGCAACACAGATGCGAGTCAGAAGGACGAGACCCATGCATGACATCCGAGCCATCCGCGAGGCCCCCGCCGCGTTTGACGCTGCCCTGTCGCGCCGTGGATTGGAGCCGGTTTCGTCCGAAGTGCTTCGGATCGACGAGGCACGTCGCGCGGCGATTCTCGAAGCCGAAACCGCGCAGGCCGATCAGAACCGCGCCGCCAAGGAAATCGGCAAGGCAAAAGCGTCGGGCGACGATGCCGCGTTCCAGCGCCTGCGGGACGAGGTCTCCGCCAAGAAGACCGCGGTTGCAGAGATGCAGGCCCGCGCCAAGGAAATGGACGAGACGCTGCAAACCCTGCTGCTGGGTCTGCCCAACCTGCCCTTCGACGATGTGCCCGGCGGTACCGACGAAGAAGACAACGTGCAGATCTATGACTGGGGCACGGCGCGCACGTTCGATTTCCAGCCGAAAGAGCATTACGACATCGCGGGCGTTCAACCCGGCATGGATTTCGAGACCGCCGCCAAGCTGTCGGGATCGCGCTTTGTCGTGATGTCCGGCGCGGTGGCCCGCGTGCATCGCGCGCTGGCGCAGTTCATGCTGGACACGCATATCGGCGAAAACGGGCTGGCCGAGACCTGGACACCGGTGCTGGTGCGCGACGAGATGATGCTGGGCACAGGCCAGTTGCCGAAATTTGGCGAGGACAGCTACAGAACCACCAATGGCTGGTGGCTGGTGCCTACCGCCGAGGTCACTCTGACCAATATCGTCAATGGCGAGACCGTGGACGAAGACAGCCTGCCCCGCCGCTACGTCGCGCACACGCAATGCTTCCGCTCAGAGGCGGGCAGCGCCGGGCGCGACACCGCCGGAATGCTGCGCCAGCACCAGTTCGAAAAGGTCGAGATGGTGTCGATCACCCATCCCGATCACAGCCGCGCCGAGCTGGACCGGATGACCGGATGCGCGCAAGGCATCCTTGAACGGCTTGGCCTGCCTTATCGGACGGTCGTGCTGTGCACCGGCGACATGGGCTTCGGCGCCCGGCGGACCCATGACATCGAGGTCTGGCTGCCCGGTCAGAACGCCTACCGCGAGATCAGCTCGGTCTCGGTCTGTGGCGACTTCCAGGCGCGGCGCATGAATGCCCGCTTCAAGCCGTCCGGCGGCGGCAAGCCGGATTTCGTCCACACGCTCAACGGATCGGGGCTTGCCGTCGGGCGCTGCCTGATCGCGGTTCTGGAAAATGGACAAGAGGCCGACGGCTCGGTGACTTTGCCGGAGGCCCTGCATCCGTGGCTCGGGGGCAAGACCCGGATCTCGGCAGATGGTAGAATGGAGTAGCTATGACACGCGTCTGGGCAGGATTGGTTCTTCTCGCGGCACTGTGTTTCGCGGCATCCCCGTGGTTTACCTCCGGGTTCAATGGCTTTGAACCCGACCAGTTCCCCGTGCCGCAGGATGATCCACCGGTGCAGCCCGCCGGCTATGCCTTCTCGATCTGGGGGCTGATCTATCTCTGGCTTATTGTCGGGGCGGCGTTCGGGTTGCTCAGACGCTCGGACGATCCCGACTGGGCCGCAATGCGCCCGCCGCTGGTGCTGAGCCTGGCTGTCGGGGCAACCTGGCTGCCAGTGGCCACGCTGTCACCCGTCATGGCGACCGTGCTGATCTGGATCATGCTGGCTGCGGCCTTTGTCAGCCTGTTTCGCGTCGGTGACACCGACCGTTGGCTCCAGCAAACACCGGTGGCCATCTATGCCGGTTGGCTGACAGCCGCCTCCTCGGTCTCCATCGGCCTCTTGCTGGGGGGCTATGGCCTGCTCAGCGGCACATGGTCGGCCATTGTCGCGCTGTCGGTGGGACTGGTGATCGCGCTTGTCGCCCAGTATCGCCTGCACCGGGCTCCGGAATACGGCATCACCGTCATCTGGGCCCTGGTTGGCGTGATCGTGGCCAACACGGCCCCCATCAATATCGCGGTGGTTGGGCTGTGCGGGATCGGCATCATGGCGATCCTCGCGCTGCGCGGCACCGATACCGAATAGCGGGCCCGTTTCCGTCACCGGAAACGGTGGATGCACCGACGCATCCACCACCCGGCATCAGCCCATCGCGCGCAGGCGCTTGATCAGGCTCGATGTGTCCCAGCGACCGCCGCCAAGTTTTTGCACATCCTTGTAGAACTGATCGACAAGCGCCGTCACAGGCAAGGACGCGCCGACCTCGTCGCCTGCATCAAGGCAAATACCCAGATCCTTGCGCATCCAGTCAACGGCAAACCCGTGCTCGAACGCGTCCTCCAGCATCGTCTCATGGCGGTTCTGCATCTGCCAGGACCCGGCCGCACCCTGGCTGATCACCTCGACCACGGCACGGCCGTCAAGCCCCGCTTTTTCGGCAAAATGCAGTGATTCGCTCAGGCCCTGAACCAGACCGGCGATCGCGATCTGGTTGCACATCTTGGTCATCTGCCCGGCACCGCTGTCGCCAATACGCCGGCAAATCCGCGCATAGGCGCCGATGACCGGCTCCGCCCTGTCATAGGCATCCTGTTCGCCGCCACACATGACCGACAACGCACCGTTCTCCGCGCCGGCCTGGCCGCCCGAGATCGGCGCATCGACAAAGGCAATGCCCTTGGCCGCCGCCGCATCGAACAGCTCTCGGGTGACCTTGGCAGACACCGTGGTGTGATCAACAAAGACACTGCCATCGGGCATTCCGGCAAAGGCACCCTCCTCGCCCAGACAGACGCTGCGCAGGTCGCCGTCATTGCCGACACAGGACATCACGAAATCGCACCCCTGGGCCGCCTTGCGCGGTGTCACTTCGTGCGCGCCACCATGTGCGTCGACCCAGGCCTCGGCCTTGGACGTCGTTCGGTTGAACACTGTCA
Source organism: Marivita sp. (assembly GCF_020055675.1). GTDB lineage: Bacteria > Pseudomonadota > Alphaproteobacteria > Rhodobacterales > Rhodobacteraceae > Marivita. The sequence continues at coordinate 54,809 of NZ_JAIPUS010000012.1, read as the reverse complement.
CGTCATGGCCCGCTTTCACAAGGTGTCCCGCCATTGGATACCCCATGACCCCCAATCCCAAAAATGCCAGCTTTGCCATGTCGCGTGCTCCCTTTTCCCTGGTGTCTTGCGTGGTAAACTCTTGCGGTCTTTACCTGACGCCGCGCCGCCCCCTTGGCAAGGGGCTGCGTGTTCTGTAGGCCCTTCGCAGGACGGTGCAAGCGGGCCTGTGTCCCGGTTTGAAAGGTAAAGACGACGTGGCCGTGATCTTCAGAGCATTGGTGTGGCTGACCACCGCAGCCCTTGTTCTGGGCACCCTCGGCGTTCTGACGGTCTACTATCTCGCGTCGCGGTCCCTGCCCGAATACGACAAGACAGTTACGGTCTCCGGCGTGACCGCCGACGTCGAAATCGTGCGCGACAACTCGGGCGTGCCGCACATCTTTCCCGCCTCGGACCGCGACGCGTTCTTCGCGCTTGGCTATGCCCATGCGCAGGACCGTCTTTGGCAAATGACGCTGCTGCGCCGCACCGCGCAGGGACGGCTGTCAGAAATCTTCGGCTCCCGCACGGTGGAGACGGACAAGCTGCTGCGCAGGCTGGATATCCATACGCAGGCGGTCCGGTCGGTGGATGCGCAGGACGCGCGCACGCGCGACGCTCTGGACGCCTATTCCGCCGGCGTGAATGCCCGCATCACCGAGATCAACCGCGACAGCCTTGGCCGCGGAGCTCCCGAGTTCTTTGTCTTCAACGCCCCGCTTGCCCAGTGGCAACCGGCAGATTCGATTGCCTTGGTGAAACTGATGGCGTTGCAGCTGTCCAGTCACATCAACGAAGAGGTGCTGCGCGCGCGCCTGGCCCTGTTCCTGCCCGATGAGACCCGCTTGGCCGACCTGCTGCCCGACATCCCCGGCCAAGGTGTTGCTGCACTTCCCGAGTACGCGTCCCTGATGCCCGAGCTGCCACCGCAGACCCAATTCGCCGACAACGGTCCGGACCCCCTGTTCTGGCCGGTGGCCCGACGCGGCCTCGCCGGCGCATCGAACGCATGGGCGGCCGATGCCTCGCGGTCGGCGACGGGCTCGACCCTGATGGCCAATGACCCGCACCTGAAATTCTCTGCCCCCGCGACCTGGTATCTCGCGCGCATGCAACTGTCTTCCGGCGGGGTCATCGGCGCATCGATCCCCGGCATCCCGGCGATCATGGCGGGACGGTCAGACGCGATCGCCTGGGGGCTGACCTCGTCCTATCTGGACGATCAGGACCTGTTTCTCGAAGAGCTTAACCCAGACAACCGCGAGGAATACCGCACCCCGGACGGGTACAAGCGCTTCGAAACCCGCCGGTCGATCATCAACATCAAGGAATCCGCCCCAGTCACGCTCACCCTGCGCTGGACCGACAATGGCCCGGTGCTGCCGGGCACGCAATTCGATCTGAACGCCGTCACACCGCCGGATCACGTGGCGGCCCTGTCCTGGACAGCGCTCAGCCCGCAGGACACGTCGTTATCTGCGGCCATCGCACTGATGCATGCGCAATCGGTGGACGAGGCACTGGACGCGTCGCGGGATTACGTCGCACCGTCGCAAAACCTGACCGTGATCGACGGCGACAGCATCGCCATGAAGATGATCGGCGCCATGCCCCGCCGCGATGCCGCGCATCAAAGCAAGGGGCGATTGCCCTCCTTTGGCTGGCGCGCCGAAAATCGCTGGCAGGGGATTTTCCCGAACGACGCGAACCCGGTCTTTCGCAACCCCGCGGGCGGAATCGTCGGCAATACCAACAACAAGATCGTTGACCGCCCCTTTCCCTTGCATGTCAGCCATGAGTGGGGGGACAGCCAGCGGGTGATGCGCTGGAAAGGCCTGATGCAAGGTCGCGAGGTCCACACCCGCGACAGCTTTATCGAAGCGCAGCTGGACACCGTGTCGATCACCGCGCGGGGATTGCTGCCGTTGATCGGTGCGGATCTGTGGTTCACCGGCGAAGCCGCCCCCGAGGGCACAGCCGACCGCCTGCGCCAACGCGCGCTCGAGCTGCTGGCCAACTGGAACGGCGAGATGAACGAACATCTGCCCGAACCCCTGATCTATTCCGCATGGCTGCGCGCCTTGCAGGATCGGCTGATCCGGGACGACCTGGGGCCGCTGGCCACCGAGTTCACACGCGTCGAGCCACTGTTCATCGAACGGGTGTACCGCGATGTGGATGGCGCCAGCGCCTGGTGCGACGTCATCCGGTCTGCGGTCAAGGAGACCTGCTCGGACATCGCCCGCCTGGCGCTGGACGATGCGCTTGTCTGGATCTCGGAAAACCATGGCACGGCCCTGGAGTCGCTGCGCTGGGGCGACGCGCATCAAGCCGCACACGACCATCCGGTGCTCGGGGATGTCCCGGTCCTGCGCTATTTCGTGAACATTCGCCAAAGCACATCGGGCGGCGATCACACCTTGATGCGCGGACGCGGATCGGGCGACGGGGACACGCCGTTCCAGAACATACACGGCGCTGCCTATCGCGGGGTCTATGATTTCGCCGATCCCGACAGTTCGGTCTTTATCCTGTCAACGGGCCAGTCGGGTCATTTCCTGTCCCGGCATTACGACGATCTGGGCACGCTTTGGCGGCGTGGCGAATATATACCGATGTCGCTGGACGCAGACCTTGCCCGTGCGGCATCGGTTGGCGTGACGCGGCTGGTGCGGGACTAGCAAGCTTCGGATGGCCTTCGGCCATCCGACCGGCGCGCGCGAAGCGCGCCAAGGGGGCTCTGCCCCCGTCGCCAAGGGCGACTCCCCCGGGATATTTCTGAACCAGAGAAGCCGGGACACTGGAGCCGCTCAAAGCGTCTCGAATTGCCGCGCGTCCTTGGCGGACCAGCGCACTTTGAGCGTGTAGCCTGTCTCGTCCTGGCTTTCCTCCTCGACCAGTGCCTTGTCGAACAGCCAGGCGCGCTTGCGGCCTTCGTCAAAGCCCAGGTGGAGCGTGTCTTCGCGCCGCTCCCCCTCGAGGCTGCGGTTCACGGCGGCCAGCAGTGGCCCCAATCCGTCGCCGGTGAGCGCCGAGGTGGCAAAGACCCCCGCATCCCGATCCGCGCGCGCCAGCACGGCCGCGCGATCTTCGGGGGCCATTGCATCGGTCTTGTTCCAGACCTCCAGCAGCGGCGTTGTTTCGGTCACCCCCAGCGAATTGAGGATATCGCGCACATCGTCGGCCTGTTCATCCGTTGCATCATGGCTGATGTCGCGCACATGCAGGATCAGGTCGGCTGCAAGCACCTCTTCCAGCGTCGCGCGGAACGCGGCCACCAGTTCGGTCGGCAGATCGCTGATGAAACCCACCGTGTCCGACAGGATCACCTCGGGGCCATCCGGCAGCTTGACCGCGCGCATGGTCGGGTCCAGGGTAGCGAAAAGCATGTCCTTGACCATCACCTCGGCCCCGGTCAGCCGGTTGAAGAGTGTCGATTTTCCGGCGTTTGTATAGCCCACCAGCGCCACGATGGGATAGGGGACCTTGGCGCGCGCGGCGCGGTGCAGGCCCCGCGTCTTGACCACCTTGTCAAGCTGACGACGCAGGCGCACCAGCTGATCGTCGATGGCGCGGCGGTCCGCCTCGATCTGGGTCTCACCGGGGCCACCGACGAATCCGAGCCCGCCGCGTTGCCGTTCCAGGTGCGTCCAGGCGCGCACCAGCCGGGTGCGCTGATAGCTGAGCGCGGCCATTTCGACCTGCAACACACCCTCGCGGGTGGCGGCGCGGTCGCTGAAGATCTCGAGGATCAGGCCGGTGCGGTCCAGCAGCTTGACCCCCCAGGCCTTTTCGAGGTTGCGTTGTTGGACCGGCGTGACCGGGCCATCGACAATGACAAGCTCGATCTCGTGGTCTTTGAACCGCGTCGCAAGCTCTTCGATCTTGCCCGAACCGAAGAGTGCGCCAGGATGCGGTTTCGGCAGGCGAACAACATCGCTTCCAACAACGTCGAGGCCCGGCAGGGCCACGGCCAGGGACACCGCTTCTTCAAGGGCCGGGTCGGCGGGGCGGCGCGACCGGTCGCTGGTGATGTCAGGATGCAGGACCCATCCGCGGGTCACAGACGTCTCGTGTTCCTTCAATTTTCGCCTTCGCCGTCATACAGATTGATCGTCTGTGATGGCATTATCGTGGAAATGGCGTGCTTGTACACGAGTTGTGACTGCCCGTCGCGTCGCAGCAACACGCAGAAATTGTCGAACCACGTGATAACACCCTGCAATTTGACGCCGTTGATCAGGAAAACAGTCACCGGCACCTTTGTCTTGCGGACGTGGTTCAGGAACGCGTCCTGAAGGTTCTGTCTATCAGATGCCATAAAAATTGCCTTTGTTCTTGCTTTTGATGCATCAAGCTCGTGATTTGGGATCACTATGTCTTGCGGGTTTCGTAAATTCCAGAGGAAAAACAAGGAATTTCTGCAGCTGTGGGTGGAATGCTCAATCGCGCCAGAGATCCGGTGTCAAAATGACCACCAGCGCCAGCATTTCGAGCCGTCCCATGACCATCGCGATCGCAATGATCAGTTTCGGCCCGGCGCCCAGGTCGATCAGGCTCAACCGTCCCGTTTCGACCACGCTCAGCAAGGGGCCGCAGTTGGACAGGCTGGCCACGGCGATGACCAATGATTGCTCGAAGGGGATGTTGAACGCGGCCAGCGCAACGGTGGTGCCCGCCAGCGTGATCGCGAAGATCATGAAGAACACCCAGGCAATGAACGCACCTTCGCGCCGAGTGCGCCGTGACACGAGGCCCGAGCGGCCCACCGAGGACGGGTGCACAAGCCGGTCCACCTCGCGCATGCCGTTGACGATGAGCGCAAAGACGCGCAACAGTTTGACACCACCCGCCGTCGTGGCCACCCCGCCCCCGATCAGGGCAAGCCCCATCAGGATGAGACCCGGTGTTTCCAGCCCCGACCAGTTCTGCGCATTGCCCCAGTTGGAACTGGTAAACCCATGCGTTGTCAGGAAAGACAGGACCGTGAACCCGGCCCCCCACAGGGCGCGCGCCGCGGCGGCAAGATTCTCCTGCCCCCCAAGGTCCAGCGCCGCCACGAAATGCCGCGCGAACAACATGAGCGGCACGAGGAGCACAATGCCCAGCCCCAAGCGGAACTCCGGATCGTGGAGCAGGCCCGCCTTCTGTGCCGAACCAGTGTCCTGCGAAAACGTCATGCGGGACAGGGCGAACAGCAGAAACACCGCCATGATCGCCTCGCCGGCGAAGCCGCTTTCCGCGCCGGTCGGTCCGCCGACCGGGGATATACCGGAGGTGGCCATCACCGCCATCGCATGGGTCAGCGCGATGAAGGGCGTGTCGCCCACCACCATGAGCAACACCCATAGCGCCAGCGTCAGCAGGCCGTAGGCCGGGAAAAGCACGGCGGCGCTGCGGGCAAGGCGGCTTGCGGGATCGGCGGTGTCGCGCCGGGCCGCCCCGGCGATAATGTCCTGTCCGGGTTCGCCCAGCGATGTCACCTCGAAGCCGCCGAGGTTCAGCGGCGCGAGGATCGCCGCCGCGGCAACCCAGATCAGCAGACCGCCCATCCAGCCCACCTGGGCCCGCCACAGATGCTCGGACATCGACAACCGCTCTGGCGCGAAAAGCGGCATGCCGGTCGTCGACAGGCTCGACACCATTTCCAGGTAGGCGTTGAGGAACGTGGTCGTCTGCACGGCCTCGTAGAACGGCACCGCGAGCGCCGCGGGCAAGATGAGGAAGCAGCCCAGAAGCGCCAGCAACTGGCGCATCGCATTGCGATTATGCGGCCGGTTCGCCAAGGCCAGACCGCCCAGCACGCAAAAGATCAGTCCGACCAGGCCGGCATAAAAGAACGACCGCGCGTCCTGATGCGATTCGTTCCAGAGCGCGACGCAGGCCGGCAGGATCATCGAGGCGGACGCCAGCCCCAACAGAAACAAGAACAGCGGCAGGCGATACAGAACCGTCATGGCTCAGAAGAAATCGATCGAAACCTGAAGCAGGCGTTCGACCTCCGGCACATCCTTCGCCAGGGCAAAGATCACCACCTGGTCGCCCTCTTCGATCACCATCGACCCAACCGGGCGCCGCACCTTGCCGGCTTTGCGCACCGCGCCGATCAGAACGCCTTCGGGGAAATCGACATTGCGTATTGTCTGTCCCGCCATGGGCGAGGTCGACAAAACCTCGGCCTCGATCACCTCGGCTTCGGCATCGCCGATCGAATAGACCGAGCGCACGCGGCCATGGCGGAAATGGCGCAGGATCGAGCTCACGGTCACGGAGCGCGGATTGATATACGCGTCGATGCCCAGCGGATCCATCAGCGGCTCCAGTGTCGGATCATTGATCAGGGCAATCGCCATGTGGCAGCCCTCGGATTTGCCCCGCACGCTGGCCAGCATGTTGGTCTTGTCGTCATCGGTCACGCACAGCACGGCATCCGCGCGCTCGATCTTGGCCTCGGCCAGCAGGGAGACGTCCATCCCGTCGCCGTACAGAACAATCGTCCGCTCCAGCGCTTCGGCGGCGCGTTCGGCGCTTTTGCGGTTGCGTTCGATCATCTTGACGCGCACGCGGTCGGTGCGCTGTTCCAGTTCCTTGGCCACCATGAGACCGACATTGCCGCCCCCGATGATGACAACCCGCTCCTGCTTGCGATGCGTCTTGCCGAAAATCTCCTGTGTCCGGCGCACATCCTCGACATGGGCCATGATATAACAGGCATCCCCCGCGAAAACCTGGTCCTCGGCCTCGGGGGAAAACAGCGTGCCGTCACGGCGAATGCCCACGACGATGGACCGCAGGGTCGAAAACAGATCGGTCAACTGCTTGAGCGGTGTGTTGATGATCGGGCAGTCGTCGTCGATGGTCAGCCCCATCAGCGTGGCGTCGCCATCCAGGAAGGTTTCAGTGTCAAAGGCAGCCGGCGCATTGAGCCGCTGAATGGCGGCGTTGGCCACTTCCATTTCGGGGCTGATCACCACGTCGATGGGCATGTGATCGCGGCGGTACAGGTCCGAATAGATCGCAGTCAGGTAGGATTTCGACCGCAACCGCGCAATCTTGCGCGGGACGGAAAAGACCGAATGCGCGACCTGACAGGTCACCATGTTGACCTCGTCGGAATGGGTTGCGGCGATAATCATGTCCGCGTCGCGCGCGCCGGCCTGGTCCAGGACGTCCGGGTAGGAGGCAAAGCCGGTGATCCCCTGCACGTCCAGCGCATCTGTCGCCCGTCGAACAAGTTCGGCATTGCTGTCGACCACCGTGACGTCATTGCGCTCGCCCGAAAGGTGCCGCGCGATCTGCCAACCGACCTGACCTGCTCCGCAGATGATGACTTTCATGTGCTTTGCCCGCGGACGGACCCTTTGGCTGTGGCGCAGGCTTCTGTTTGGCAGAGCCCGCGAGTGGGGTCAATTGCGCGTCGGGTGACGCCCCTCCTATGCGTGCTTGCACGGATTGCCACCCGCCCCCCGAAAAATGCGTGAAACCACGTATCCCGTACCGGAAACCTCCAACGTTACCAAACCCTTAATAGGTCCGCTCCGGACCTGATGTTTCGCGCGCGAAACATTATGGCCAAAACGGACCTATCCGGCAAGGCTGTCCCGGTGCCTCTCATCCACCCGTGCTGCGGCGGTTGCGATATGCCAGGGCAGCCTCCGGCGTTTTCCACGCGTACCGATCATCCTCGGCAACACGGCCATGCCAGAGCCGCCCCTGCCCCAACCGCCACGGGTCTAGCACCATGCCCTGCGTCATGGGCTGCCCACGTGCCGTCAGGACGACCGTCGTATGCTCCAGCCGCAGATTGTTCGCATTCGCCAGCGCCCGATGAATCTGCAACGTCCGCAACCCTTCCGCCTGCAAGCTCCGGTGCATGGCATTGGCGAAATCCTGGCAGACGCCTTTCTCGCGCAGCCCGTTGACGACCTTGAAATTGTGGATCAGCGGCGCATCGGTCATGCGCCACGCTTTCGCCCAGTCAAGCGGGTCTGTCACCGCGACCCGCGCCGCCCGCTCCGCCTCGTCCGGATCGACCGATGGCCCAAGCGCCAGCAGCGCCCTGGCCACTTCGGCTGTTTTCACGTCCGGTTCGACCGCGTCCTGCGCCGCAAACGCAAGCGGATCAGGTGCCGCCCTGTGGTCAGATCCCGTGCAGCCCAGCAGCGCCAGCAGGCCCAGAGCGCCGCCCACGCTGCGCGCAACCATCAATCATCACCCCCATTGCGTCATCCCGCTTGCACAGCGTCTTCCTCGTCCTCCAAGTACGCCACGCGGCTGCCCGACTTGGACCCGGTCACAACTCCCAGCGATTTCAGTTTTCGGTGCAGCGCACTGCGCTCCATCCCGACGAAACTGGCGGTGCGGCTGATATTGCCACCGAACCGGTTGATCTGCGTCAGCAGGTACTCCCGCTCGAACGCCTCGCGTGCGTCGCGCAGGGGCATGGTCGCGAGCGTCCCCGACAGCACCACGCGCCCATCCTCGTCCTCGGCCTGTGCGGTCTCCTGCGGCAACTCGCGGGCGGCGATGTCACCGGTGCCGTCGCCCAGGATCAGCACACGCTCGATCAGGTTCTTGAGCTGCCGCACATTCCCCGGCCAGACCATCGTCTGAAGCAGCGCCACAGCGTCGCCGCTCAGCCCGCGTTTGGGCAAGCCTTGGGTCCGGTTGAACAGGTCAATGAAATGCGCCGCCAGCATCGGAATGTCCTCGCGCCGGTCCTCAAGACTCGGCACCGCGATCGGCACGACGTTCAGCCGGTGATAGAGTTCCTCGCGGAACGTGCCTGCCTCGATCTCGGCTTCCAGATCCCGGTTGGTGCTGGAGATCACCCGCAGATCAACCCGCACATTGTCGGAGCCGCCAACGCGCTGAAACTGCTGGTCCACCAGAACACGCAGGATCTTGGACTGGGTTCCGGGCGGCATATCCGCCACCTCGTCGAAATAGATCACGCCGCCATGCGCCTGTTCCAGAAGCCCCGGCTCGACACCGCGCTCGGGTGTTTCGCGGCCGAACAGGACGTCTTCCATGATCTCGGGGGCCACTCCGGCGCAATTGACGCAGACAAACGGAGCGCCGGCGCGGTTGGAATGGCTGTGGATATAGCGCGCCGCCGCTTCCTTGCCGCTGCCCGCAGGCCCGGACAACAAGACGCGTCCATTGGATTTCGTCACCTTGTCAAGCTGCGCCACCAACCCGCGATATGCCGCGCACTCCCCGACCATCTGCGCCACATCCGCCTCCCGGCGCTTGAGCTTCTGGTTCTCGCGGCGCAAACGGCTGGTTTCCATCGCGCGGCGGATCACCACCAGAAGCTGATCGATGTTGAACGGCTTCTCGATGAAATCATAGGCGCCCTGCTTGATCGCAGCGACAGCGATCTCGATGTTTCCGTGACCCGAAATGATCACCACCGGCACATCCGGGTTGTCGCGCTTGACGGTCTTGAGAATGTCGATCCCGTCCATCTTGCTGTCCTTGAGCCAGATATCCAGAATCAGGAGCGCCGGTTCCTCGGCGTTGATCTCGGCCATCGCCTCGGAGGAGTTTCCGGAAAGCCGGGTCGTATAGCCTTCGTCCTCAAGGATATCGCCGATCAGTTCGCGAATATCGCGCTCGTCGTCTACAATCAGAATATCGCTCATTGCCTCACCTTCATCTCCATTTAATCGTCACTTACTGAACCAGCCTCCGCCAAAGCAGCGCCGGACTGCGTCCGATCGATCTGCTTTGCGACAAGCACAGGCAACCGGACCACGGCCATCGCGCCGCGCCGGCCTGTTTCGTCAAACGGCGCGGCGGCGTCCAGCGCCAACGTACCGCCATGTTCCTCGATGATCTTTTTCACGATCGGCAAGCCAAGACCGGTGCCTTTCTCGCGCGTCGTCACATAAGGCTCGAACAGGCGCGCACTGTCTTCGGGAAGCCCGATACCATTGTCCGAAATACGGATTTCCGCGATATCATCCTCGCGGGTGCAGGTGATACGGATTTCCGGCTGGATGTCCGACTCCGGCACGGTTTCCTTATAGGTTTCAATGGCTTCGCCTGCGTTCTTTACCAGATTTGTGAAGGCTTGCCCGATCATGGCCGCATCAATTTCGGCCGGTACCGCCTCTTTCGGCAAGTCGATCACGAAACGCACATCTGGTTGTCCGGTCTCTTGCAGCAAGATAGCGCCGCGCAGGATATCGAGGACGTCTTCGGGCTTGCGTTCGGGTTCGGGCATGCGCGCGAATTTGGAGAATTCATCGACAATGCGCCGCAAATCCGTGGTTTGACGGACGATCACATCCGTCATCTGCTCCAGGTCGGTGGCATCCGCATCCTCCAGCTTCCGGTGAAATTTGCGGCGAATGCGTTCCGCCGACAGCTGGATCGGCGTCAGCGGATTCTTGATCTCATGCGCGATGCGGCGCGCCACGTCGCCCCAGGCCGCAAGGCGCTGTGCGCTGACAAGATCGGTTACGTCGTCAAAGGCAATCACATAGCCCTCAAGGCCGCCATCCTCGCGGCGGCGGGTGGACATGCGCACCAGCAGGTTTTCCAGTCGCCCTTCGCGGCTCACCTTGATTTCGTCTTGCGCGGTTTCGATCCCCTGCATCCGCAAACGGTCGAACAGAGGGCCGAACTCGGGGACCGCCATGAAGATTTCGACGCTGCGCTGGGTTTTTTGCCAGCGCAGAAGGCGCTCGGCGGACCGGTTCACGAAGGTCACGCGCCCGTCGCTGTCCAGGCCAACAACACCGGAGGTAACAGAGGTCAGAACGGAATCGAAAAGCCGCTGACGTCGTTCGATCTGGCGGGTGTTGTCGAGCAGCGTTTCGCGCTGGCCCTTGAGCTGGCGGGTCATCTGGTTGAAATAACGCCCAAGCATGGCGATTTCGTCGTCGCTGTCTTCCTCGACCACCTTCACGTCAAGATCGCCGGATCCAACGCGCTGCGCCGCCCCTGTCAGGCGCCCGACAGGACGGCTGAGCCGTTCCGCGAACCACAGCCCCAGCCAGACCGCGGCAAGGATCAGCAAGAAGGCAAACCCGAGGTAGAGCAACGCAAAATCGAAAAGCACACGGCCCCGGTCCTTTTCCTGCTGCTGGTATAACCGGGCGGTTGCCTGGGTGTCATCCAGCAGGTTGAGGATCTGACCGTCCACCTCGCGGGTGATGTAAAGATAGCGGTCGGTGAAAGCTTGCAGCGGGATCAGGGCGCGCAATTCGTTATTGTCCCAGTCCTGCACCATTTCGAGGCCGGACTCATCGGCATCGGAGAACACGTCGAGCGCCGGGCGTTCATAGTCGAACAGGTATGATCCTTCGCCGCGGGCGCGGATTTCGCCGGCCCCGTCGACGACATAGGCTTCGCGCAACCCGCGCTGGATCTGTGCCTGTCCCTGGCTGAGCGCCTGCCGCAATTCACCGTCATCCATGATGAAGGTCGCGCGACGGTTGGCGTCGAGAAATGCCGCGAGTGCACGGGCATCGAGCGTCAGGCCTTCGCGATGTTCCTCCTCGTAAGCCTCGGCCGCGGAAAGGGACGCGCCCACGACGTTGCGCACGCGTTCGGAGAACCATGTTTCCAGCCCGATATTGATCGTCAGAACGGCAAACACCGCCACAGTTATCGTCGGCAAGAGCGCCATCAGCGCAAACGCCCCGGTCAGGCGCAAATGCAGGCGCGAGCCGGCAGATTTTGCCCGCCGCGCGGCGACCAGCGTGGCAACGCGGCGCAGCACCAGTGCCGCGAGCAAGAGCATGTAGACAAGGTCGGCCAGCAGCACCAGCCGCAGGTTGAACTGCGCCCCCGCGCCGGTGTCGAGCGGTCCGAGAACAAGAAAGGTCGCGGCGGCAAGCGTCGGGGCCAGCAACACCAGACCCACGGTCATGGCATTTTGATAGCGACGCTGACGCCGCACCCGTGTCATCCGGGTCCAATTCCAAGAGCGTGCCCAGGTGGCCACAGCCAACCCCCGCCTAGATGTGCCGCGCAGTCCGGCTTCCACTATATCATGTGCGTCCGATCCACTGCTTCGCCGCCGGAACACGATTATGTGGCAGTTTTACATCAATTTGCGGCGCCGTGTCACCTGAATATCGAGATCGGTAATCTTCTTTCTGAGTGTATTTCGGTTTATTCCGAGCAAATCAGCACATTTTGCCTGGTTTCCGCCCGTCGCTTCGAGCGCGATCTCGATAAGCGGGGCTTCGATCTCGCGCAGGATTCGCGGGTAAAGACCGGGCGGCGGCAGCATCGTGCCATGCAGGTCGAAATAACGTCGCAGGTGGCGTGCCACCGACGCGCTGAGTTTTTCGCTGTCGCCACCGCGCAGGACCGGGCCCGTTTCGGGTTGATTGCCCAGCACGTTTTCCACTTCGGCGCGGCTTATCTCGTCGGCGCGCGACGTCAGGCTGAGCCGCCGCACCACGTTTTCAAGCTGACGCACGTTGCCGGGCCAGCTATAGGCGCGAAACAGATCCGCCGCGTCTTCCGAGAGCCAACGTTTGGCCCCGCCATCGCGTTCGGACCGGACCAGGAAATGCTCGCACAGCAGCGCGATATCGTCCACTCGTTCGCGCAGCGATGGCACCGCGATCGTCGCCCCGCTGATCCGGTAATACAAATCCTCGCGCACGCCGCTTTCGGCGATTCCCTGTCCCGGATCCGTCTGGCTCGTGGCGATGAAGCGCGGCACGTGTTCACCGGGGCCGTCCATCATGCGCACGATGCGGGCCTGCACCTCGTCCGGCACATCGGCCAGCTCATCGATCAGGAGCGTGCCGCCCCGCACCCTTGCGAGGATACGTGCCGGGCCTTCGATATCGGCCAGATCATTGCCGGTTACCGTGACAAAGGGCAGCGACCGCCGGTCGGAGAAGTCGTGCAGCGCCTTGGCGATCAGCGACTTCCCGGCGCCGGATTCGCCACAGATCAACACCGGCAGGTCGGTGTTCATCACCTTTGCGACCAGCCGGTACAGCGCCTGCATCGCCGGAGTTTTGCCCACCAGGGGCAGCTCGTCCGGTGTGTCGACCTGGGGCGTTTCAGCCTGCGGCCGTGGCGCGCGGGACCGCGCATCCAGGGCCTTGGACGTGCGTTTCATCAGATCGGGCAGATCGAAGGGTTTGGGCAAGTAGTCATAGGCTTCGGCCTCGGCGGCCTGGATCGCGGTCATGATCGTGTTCTGGGCGGATATGACGATCACCGGCAATTCGGGCCGGTCCTGGCTGATCTTTGGCAGCATCTCGAGCCCGTTTCCATCGGGCATGACCACGTCCGAGATCACCACGTCGCCCTTGCCCTCCGCGACCCAACGCATCAGCGTCGTCAGCGACGAGGTTGCGTGGACCTTGCACCCCGCCCGTGTGAGCGCCTGTGTGAGAACCGTGCGGATCGTGCGGTCGTCATCCGCAACTAGTACCGTGCCATCCATCAGTGCGATTCCTTTTGTTTGCGTGGTGCCTGGGGCAGAGAAATACGGAACCGGGTTTTGCCGGGAACGGAGTCGACCGTGACCCAGCCATCGTGATCCGAGATGATCTTGCTCACCAGAGCGAGGCCAAGCCCGGTTCCGTTTTCATGGCCTGACACGAACGGGTCGAAGACATCGCCCTGGATATCGGGCGGCAGGCCGGGGCCATCATCGATCACCTCGACCTGCAACGGCAAGGACTGGCCCGATCCATCGGACCGGCGCAGGCTGTAGCTGTGCTCGTAATAGGTGTGCAGGCGGATCGTCCCGCCAGCCTTGGGGTCGGCCGCTTCGGACGCGTTCTTGACGAGGTTCAGAACCACCTGCAACAACTGGTCGGAATCTCCCATCGCCAACGGCAGCGACGGATCGTAATCCTCGACGATTTTCATGTGCGCGCCAAAGCCCAGCATGGCCGACCGTCGGGCGCGGTCCAGAACGTCGTGCAGGTTCACCGCTTTGCGCTCGGGCTTTGACAGGTTGCCGAATTGTTCGACCTGTTCAAGCAGCTTCACCACGCGGCGGGTTTCCGCGACGATCAGATCGGTCAGTTCCAGGTCGCCATCGCTGAGGTTCATGCTCAGCAGTTGCGCCGCCCCCGTGATCCCCGCGAGGGGGTTCTTGATCTCATGCGCCATCATCTCGGCCATGCCGATGGCGGATTTCGCGGCGGATTTGACGCTTTGGCTCTGGGTCACGCGCCCGGCCAGTTCACGCGGGCTGATGAGCAGGATCATGCAGCCGTCATGGCCCTGCACCGGGGCCAATTGCAGGTTGCAAACAAGCGGTGGACGGCTGCCCGTTCCGACATCGACATCGTTCACGAACAACGGCGTTCCGTGCTTGCGCGCCCGCGCCAGGCTTTTCTCCATCGGCGCGTCGACTGTCAGCCGGTCCCAGATCGGTTGCCCCTGCAACCAGCGAGCGGAATTGTTCAAGAAGCCTTCGGCGGCAGGATTCATATCGACTATGTTTTCCGCCGCATCGATCACGATGGCCGGAACCGGCAGGGACGACCAGATCGCCGCCTGGTCAATGGGTCCGTTGCGCTTCTCTGGGGGGGTCATGCGGCCTGCCTCGTCTCTGGACACAGCGCGTCCGGCAGCGCGCGCAGGACGTCTTCCGGATCCCTTGCGGTCAGGATCGACTTGCGTAGTCCGGCGCCGGTTCCGGCATCCTCCATGTACCAGCCAAGATGTTTGCGCGCCACGCGGCTGCCCAGATCGGTGCCGTAAAAGGACAGCATGGCGTCATAATGGCCCGCCACCATGTCCACAAGCGCGCGGCCGGCAGGCACATCCGGCATCTCGCTGCCAAAGAGATCCGCTGCGATCTGTGCCAGCCGCCAGGGCCGCCCCTGCGCGCCGCGTCCGACCATGACACCATCGGCGCCGCTTTGGGCAAGCGCGGTCCGGGCACTGGCGGTATCGGTGATGTCGCCATTCGCGATCACCGGGATCGACACCGCCTCCTTTACCTGATGGATGGCGCGCCAATCCGCGCGGCCTTTGTAGAATTGACACCGCGTGCGGCCGTGGATGACGATCATCGCGATCCCGATCGCCTCGGCCCGCCGGGCCAGATCCGCCGCGTTATGGGTGGCATCGTCCCATCCCAGGCGGGTTTTCAAAGTGACCGGGACTGAAACCGCGCCAACCACCGCCTCGATCAGCCGGCACGCATGGTCCAGATCGCGCATGAGCGCCGATCCCGAATAGCCGCCCGTCACCTTTTTCGCCGGGCACCCCATGTTGATGTCGATGACCTGCGCACCCATTCCTTCGACCCGGCGGGCCGCTTCGGCCATCGCCTCGGGCGCGCGCCCGGCCAGCTGTACGGAGGTGTTGGCGACCCCTGTGCCAAGCTCGGCCTTTTCGCGGCTTCCGGGGCGCGCGGTGAGAAATTCGCCGCTCGCGATCATCTCGGACACCACGCGCCCGGCGCCGAATTGCGACACCAGAGACCGGAACGGCAGATCCGTGATACCGGCCAAAGGCGCCAGCAAGACGGGAGGTGAAATGAGGTTTCCTGGAACCGACGGGTGCACCGCAGCAATCCTTGTTTGGTTGGCTCTGAGCTACGCCGAGGTCGCCCGCCGTTCAATGATATTAGCCTGAAAAACAGACCGCCGGAACTCATTTGCCTAATTATTGTGCAAACATGCCCGAGCGATTGCACGTTCACCGCACACCGCTTAGACAGGTTACCGGTAATCCACGGAGATATGCGAATGAAGGTGCGGCTCGGCAATGGCTATGACGTTCACAGGTTTGGTCCGGGCGATCATGTCATCTTGTGCGGGGTGAAAATACCGCATGATCAGGCTCTTGTAGGTCACTCTGACGCGGATGTCGCACTGCATGCGATCACCGATGCGATCTATGGGGCGCTTGCTGTTGGTGATATCGGCACGCATTTTCCGCCCAGCGACCCACAGTGGAAAGGTGCCGCCAGCGGGATATTCCTGAAACACGCCGTCGAGATGGCCCGGAAGGCCGGCTTCGGGATCAGCAACTTGGATTGCACGCTGGTGTGCGAACATCCGAAGATCGGTCCTCACGCCCACACAATGCGCGCCGCGTTGGCCGACATCACGGCCCTGGCGATCGGCGATATCTCGGTCAAGGCGACCACGTCGGAACGGCTTGGCTTTACCGGGCGCGGTGAAGGGATCGCTGCCTTGGCAACCGCCGCGTTGGTGTCGCAATGATGATGCTGGTGGCCACGTTTTTCGGTGTCGGGCTGTTGCGCCCTGCCCCGGGCACATGGGGATCGCTGGCCGCGCTGCCCGTGGCCTATGCCGTCCTGTCCTTTGGCGGTTTCTGGCTTTTGGTGAACCTGACATTCTTTGTCTTCATGTCGGGCTGGATCGCGGCGCGCGAACTGACGGCAGGACAGGAGGATCACGATCCATCCTTCATCGTCATCGACGAAGTCGTGGGCCAATGGATTGCCCTGTTTCCAGTGGGATACGGCGCGATGATGATGTCGGTCGATTTGCTTGCGCTCTATCCCGGCTGGATCGCTGCCTTCCTGCTGTTCCGGCTGTTCGATATCTGGAAGCCCTGGATTATCGGGGCGGCCGACGCGCGGGGCGATGCGTTGGGCCTCATGCTGGATGATGTGATCGCCGGGATATTTACGGCGCTCGGCGTGATCGGTTTTGCGGCCCTGTTCCATCTGGTGTTGATGTGACCGCGCGCATGGCCGACCGCATTGTGCGTCTTGCCACAGGTCTGGATGTAACGGTGACAACCGCCGAAAGCTGCACCGGCGGCATGGTCGCGGCGGCGATCACCGACGTGGCGGGGTCCTCGGCCCTGTTTGAACGCGGGTTTGTCACCTATTCCAACGCGGCCAAGGTCGAGTTGCTGGGCGTGACACAGGCCAGTCTGGACGCGCATGGCGCCGTGTCAGAAGCGGTGGCCCGGGAAATGGCGCAAGGCGCACGGGGCGCCGCGGCGGCGGACATCGCGGTGTCGATCACCGGTATCGCCGGCCCCGGCGGCTCGGACCACAAACCCGAGGGGCGTGTTTGCTTTGGCCTTGCCACGACGGACGGCGTCATCACGCAAACGGTCGAGTACGGGGCGTTGGGGCGCGCAAGGGTGCGTGAAGCGGCAAGAGACGAGGCGCTCCGCCTGATCCTGACTGCGCTTGCCGACATGCAGCCAGACGCCTGACACCTAAACCCTAGGTGTAAAGCGCGTCCGCCCGGCGTTCGAAGGCGCGCACGATCCGTTGCATAGCTTCGTAAAAGAACATGCCCGCCGCGCCCTGAAGAATCCGGTTCTTGAATTCGAAATCGACGAAAAATGTCACTTCGACCCCATCCTCGACATCGCGGAACGCCCAGTTCGACTGCATGTAGCGGAACGGGCCATCGAGGTATTCGGTGTCGATCTTCATGTCCTGCGGCCACAACACCACGCGGCTGCCGAAGCGTTCGCGGAACACTTTGAAGCTGATTACCAGATCGGCCAGCATGACCTCGTGATCGCCGCAATCCTCGCGCGAGCGGATGCGCGCAGCCGCCGTCCATGGCAGAAATTCGGGGTAATTCCCCACATCCGCGACCAGATCGTACATCTGCTGCGCCGAATACGGCAGGGTGCGTGTTTCTGAGTGTGTGGGCATCTGCTCTTTTGTTTTGCTCGTGACAGTGGCGGGGGATGTCGTATTCTGCGCGGGAAAAATCAAGGGAAACCTATGTCAGAGCGTCCTTATGTCATTGACGAAATGATCTCAGCCAAGACGATTGCAGCGCGCATCGAGGAATTATGTGTGTCGATCCGGGATGAATTCCACGACACGGACCAATTGGTCGTGGTGGGACTCTTGCGGGGAAGCTTCGTCTTCATCGCGGATCTGGTGCGCGAACTGGACCTGCCGGTGGAGGTCGATTTCCTGGAGGCGTCCTCCTACGGCAACAGCATGGAATCGAGCCGCGAGGTGCGTATCCTCAAGGATCTGCGCGGCCGGGTCGAAGGCCGAGACGTTCTGATCGTCGAGGATATCGTCGATACTGGCCACACCCTCAAGCATGTCACCGGACTTCTGGGCTCGCGCAATCCGGGTCGGCTGCGCACCATCGCGCTTTTGGACAAACCATCACGGCGCGAAACGGACGTCACCGCAGACTGGATCGGGTTTTCGATTCCGGATGAATTCGTCGTGGGTTATGGCATAGACTTCGCACAACGAAACCGGAACCTGCCCTACATCGGAAAGGTGCGTTTCGCGGACTGATGCCCCCGGACAGGACACCGCCCGGCGGTCACGATTTGGTGTGGCGAAACGTCACTGTTTCCGTCGCATCGAAGGCCAAACTGCGCTATGGTTGTGCTACCGAACCATCTAGCGAGTTATTACAGGGAGCTTCGTCATGAAAATATTCATCACCTCGGCCGTGGCCGCCGCGACATTGTTCACAGGCAGCCTTGCCTACGCGCAGGATGACTTTTCCGGCCAGTTGAAGGCGCGGCAGGGCCAATTCCGGATCATGGCGATCAATCTTGGCATTCTGGGCGACATGGCCAAGGGCGAAACGGAGTACAACGCCGTAGCGGCACAAGCCGCGGCGGATACATTGGTCGCGGTGTCGATGATCCAGCAGGCGCCGATGTGGCCGGAAGGCTCGGACGAGATGTCGATAGACGGCACCCGCGCGCAGACCACGATCTGGGAGCAGACCGACGATTTCCAGTCCAAATGGGCCGATTTCGGCTCCGCTGCCGAAGCGATGCAGGCCTCGGCCGCATCCGGACAGGATGCATTGGGCCCGCTCATGGGACAGGTGGGTGGTGCCTGCAAGGCATGCCACGACGATCACCGCGCCCCGGCGGATTAACCGTCACAGATGAAACGGCTGATCATCACGGGTGCACTGGTGCTGACGGCTGTTGCGGCGGCGGGGTTCGTCCTGACGCGCGCAGCGCCGTTGGACGCGGACCGCTTTGATTCGATCGACGGGGACGCGAGCCGGGGCGAAACGGTATTCATCGCCTCGGGCTGTGCCTCCTGCCATGCTGCGCCCGACGCCGAAGGCGACGGCAAGCGCGTCCTGGCTGGCGGTCAGCGGTTCGATACGGATTTCGGAACATTCGCCGCCCCGAATATCTCGCCTGACCGGGAGGCCGGAATTGGTGACTGGACCGTGACCGAGTTCGCCAGCGCGGTGACGCGGGGCGTGTCTCCGGAGGGGCGGCATTACTTTCCCGCCTTCCCCTATACGTCCTATGTTCACATGACCGATCAGGACGTGGCTGACCTGTGGGCCTTCTGGCAGACATTGCCAGCCGATGCGACGGCGAACGCCGCACACGAACTGGCGTTCCCGTTCAATATCCGGCGCGCGATCGGCCTGTGGAAGCAGATCTACATGCCCGACGGTTTTGTCCTGTCGCAGCCGGAAACACCGGAGGTAGAGCGCGGGCGCTACTTGGTGGAAGCCCTTGCGCATTGCGGCGAATGCCACACGGCGCGCAGCGCGCTTGGTGGCATGCAGCGATCAAGTTGGCTGGAGGGGGCCGACAACCCGTCGGGTCGCGGAAAGATCCCTTCGCTGGTGCCAGACGATCTGGACTGGAGCGCCACGGATATCGCCTATTATCTCGAATCGGGGTTCACACCGGAGTATGACAGCGCTGGCGGGCATATGGTCGCCGTGATCGAGAACTTCGCACAGCTGCCCAAGAGCGACCGGCAAGCGGTTGCAGCCTATCTCAAGGCGTTGCCCTGATCGGCATCCTTGCAAACCGTGACCGCAATCCCGCAAGCGAGTCGCGGCCACGCGAGTGGACTACAGTTGCTAAGCGTTGGCGAGTTTCGCTTCTCGATTGCGGCGCAGGCGGGCGAAATCGTCGCCGGCGTGATACGAGGAGCGCGTGAGCGGCGTTGCCGACACCATCAGGAAGCCCTTGCCATAGGCGGCTTTTTCATAGCTTGCGAATTCCTCGGGGGTGACAAAGCGATCAACGGCATGGTGCTTGAGCGTCGGCTGCAGATATTGTCCGATG
This sequence comes from Marivita sp., assembly GCF_020055675.1. Classification (GTDB taxonomy): domain Bacteria; phylum Pseudomonadota; class Alphaproteobacteria; order Rhodobacterales; family Rhodobacteraceae; genus Marivita. The sequence goes on along the minus strand of NZ_JAIPUS010000012.1, from coordinate 34,802 downwards.
GTCAGGAAATCCACATCGGCGGCGCGCATGTCGTCCATCACCTGATGCACGGCTTGGCGACCCTCGCCCAGTCCGACCATGATCCCCGACTTGGTAAAGATCGACGGATCGATTTCCTTGACCCGTTGCAACAGGCGCAGGGAATGGAAATACCGCGCGCCGGGACGCACTTCGGGGTACAGGCCCGGCACGGTTTCAAGGTTGTGGTTGAAGACATCGGGTTTGGCCGCGACAACGGTTTCCAGCGCGTCCGGCGCGCATTTCAGGAAATCTGGTGTCAGGATCTCGATCGTCGTCTTGGGCGAACGATGCCGCACGGCGCGGATGGTCTGGGCGAAATGTTCCGCCCCGCCATCCGCGAGGTCGTCGCGGTCGACAGACGTGATGACCACGTGGTTCAAGCCCAGCTTCTGCACGGCGTCGGCCACGCGGCCCGGTTCGAACGCGTCAAGCGTGTCTGGACGCCCGGTTGCGATATTGCAGAAGGTGCAGCCGCGCGTGCAGATATCCCCCATGATCATCATGGTGGCGTGCCCCTGCGCCCAGCACTCGCCAGCATTGGGACATCCCGCCTCTTCGCACACCGTGACGAGGTTGTTCTCGCGCATGATGCGACGCGTCTCGTTATACCCCTCGCCGCCCGGTGCCTTTACACGAATCCAGCTTGGCTTTTTCGGCTGTGCATTGTCCGGGCGATGCGCCTTCTCGGGATGGCGCTGTTCTGGTATCTTGAGGTCACGCAACGATTTTTCCCCTCTATGTCAGATGCGAACTTCTCTAACATATAACTTAGCAGGGGGGCAGTGCCAGTGTTGCATAGCTGCATTGCGGCTTCAAATTCCCTCTTTAACGAGTTCCCCCCTGCACCAACCCGCCCGACAGCGTCGGACAGACCCCGCGTCAGCCTGGAATGTGTCGCACGGCAGAGCGTGTCGCGTTCATTTGAAGTCCCGCGACCGCTCCACCCTTTGGCCAGCGCATGTCGGCGACGCGCTAGCCGATCAAAGCACCATTTCCAGTCCTGTCCTGGGTGTAGAACTGTGTCAGTCGTTGCAAGGCAATCCGAAGCACGACCTTGCCCGAGCGTGCCGACCAGCCCAGTCGTTTTTCGGTGGCCTCCAGACCCTCGCGCAGGCAACAGCAGCGCAAGACCACTTCACTCAGGCCCGGACCCAGTTCCCTGATCGCATCCAGCGTCCGGATCATCGCATCACTGCGCCGCGCATCCCGCAAGGACGACGCGGTGGCATAATGCGGGTGCAGCGCGTCGGCGCTTTCCCAGCCCAGCAAATCCGACGCCCCGAAACCGGCGATCGTGAAATCCTCGTGAAGACGATCCCCGGCCACCACGAATTCGGACGGCAGGAAAGGTTTGCCGTCCGCCCCCCGGCGGCGGGACAGCGCGGCGATCGGGCTTTCAAAGCCGGGTCCGGTAGAGTGTGACCGATCCCGCGATCGCCGATCCGGTTCTGCGTCTGAAAACACCGAAACGGGCGCGTCTGCCGGGCGCGCGGCGTGGCCATCCCGGGCGGCCATCAGCCCCGGCAGGCAACTGCGCCCCTCTTGCGTCACCCGGTAGCGCATGACGGTCGTGCCGCCCACGGGCTCGATCCAGTTCCGCAGGATGAGCGCCGCTGCAAGCGCGACATCGACCTTGCCCAGAACAACCGTTTCGCCTTCGCCGACTGTCTTGATGATCGCGGGTTGCGGCAGATCAGGGCTGTAAAGCAGCATCGCGCGCGCCTCGCAAAGCCGTCGCAAGGCCACGGTCGCATTGTCCAGCTGCGCCAGAAGATGCGCCACATCCTCGGGCGGCGCGTCGCTGGCGCCAAGCACCTGATCGACAAGAGGATCATCCCGCAGCGTTTCGAGTTTGCGCACTTGTCGCAGGATGGTCGATGCATGGCATCCGGCCTCGCGGGCGATGTCACGGATCGGCCGTCCTTCGGCGGTGTGGGCCAGATAGCGGCGCGCCGCTTCGGGCAGAAGCGGGTCCACAGCGGGACGATGTTGAACGTCGTGCAGGTCAGTCATGGAAATCCCCCATTGGAAGTCTGTCAGAAATATCCCCAGGTTTATCAACAGACGATACGCAACCTATGCGGGTATTTATTTCCGATTTGTTAACTTTCAGCCTGAGACAAAGTTCTGTTTCCAAAACGTAAACAAACGGAAATGGCACCGCACGCAGATCTGCTGACCACGCAACACACCCCAGGGTTGTGCAATGATGCCCCGGTCATCGACCTGCACAAACCACCACGGGGGACATTTCATGCAAGACCTTCTGACCCAACTGACCACCCTGCGCCGCCCACGCCTGTTGATCCGCGCCGCGCGGATCGGAGCCCAATCCTATCGCCGCGACACGCGCCTGCCGCGTCTTCTGGGGTATGGCGTGTCGATGCGCAATGGGCCGGCCCTGCTCGCGCTGATAGCGCTCGAGGCCGAGATGAACGACAAACGCAAAAGCGGCGACGCGTCCTACAGCATCGCCGCGCATGTCGACATGTTGACCGCCGTGATGGGCGAAGCGCAGTTGCTCAAGGCACAGGTGGCGCCGCGCGACGTGACCTGAGCCTACATGAACGCGTCCGGCATCGAGGCTTTCTTCCGGGTCATGTAATCCGTCAGCGCCGCGTGGATCGATGGGTCCAGCGGCGGTTGCTGATAGGTGTCCAGAAGGCGCTGCATCCGTTCGGTTGCCAACGAGACAGTGTCGCGGGCGCCTTCTTCGGACCAGGTTTCATAGGGTTTGAAATCGAACAGGTCGGAGCGCCAGAAGGCTGATTTGAAATTGGCCTGAGTGTGCGCGCAGCCAAGGTAGTGCCCGCCCGGGCCGACCTCGGCAATGGCGTCCATGGCCTGCGATTCCACATCGACCGATACGCCCTGCGCCATCTTGTGCAGCGCCCCTAGCTGGTCGGCATCCATCACGAATTTCTCGAACGAGGCGACCAGCCCACCTTCCAGCCAACCGCAAGAATGCAGCATGAAATTCACGCCCGACAAAAGTCCGGTATTCAGGCTGTTGGCCGTTTCATAGGCCGCCTGCGCATCGGGAAGCTTCGACCCGTTGAAACTGCCTGCGGACCGAAACGGCAGGCCAAGGCGGCGGGCCAACTGCCCTGCCCCGTAGGTGATCTGGCTCGCTTCGGGGGTGCCGAACGTGGGCGCGCCGGAATTCATGTCGATCGAGGTGACGAAGGCGCCAAAGATCACCGGCGCGCCGGGGCGCACAAGCTGGCTGTAGGCAATGCCAGCCATCACTTCGGCCAGGACCTGCGTCAGGGTGCCCGCGACCGATACCGGCGCCATCGCGCCGCCGACGATAAAGGGGCTGACGATGCAGGCCTGGTTGTTCTGCGCATAGACTTCCAGCGCGCCCATCATCACGTCGTCAAACGTCATCGGGGAATTGATGTTGATCAGCGATGTCAAAACCGTGTTGTCCCGGACGAAGTCCTTGCCGAACAGGATCTCGCACATCTCGACACTGTCCTGGGCGCGGCTGGGTTCGGTCACCGCCCCCATGAACGGCTTGTCCGACAGCGTCATATGCGCCATCAGCATGTCGAGATGGCGCTTGTTCACCGGGATATCCGTGGGTTCGCACACCGTGCCGCCGGAGTGATGCAGCCATTTCGACATGTATCCCAGCTTCACGAATTTCTCGAAATCAGCCATCGTCGCATAGCGCCGACCGGTCACCGAGTCGTGCACGAAGGGCGGGCCATAGACCGGCGCCAGAACCAGGTTGCGACCGCCGATTTCGACCGACCGTTCCGGATTGCGCGCGTGTTGCGTAAAGCTCGAAGGCGCCGTGCTGCACAGCGTGCGGGCCAGACCGCGCGGGATGCGGACACGCTCGCCGGTCACATCGGCGCCGGCCTCGCGCCAGCGGTCCAGGGCGCCGGGGTTGTTTACGAAGTTGACGCCGATTTCGGCCAGCACGGTTTCGGCGTTGGCTTCGATGATATCCAGCGCCTCTTCGGTAAGAACCTCGAAATTCGGGATATTGCGCTGGATGTATTTTGCCGTTTCGGTGGAGACGGCCGTGCGCTCGGCACGTCGCGCTGCGCCACCGCCACCCCGAGACCTTTTGCGCGTTGCTGCTTCAGCCATGACTGCCCTCCGTACGGGTTTCTTCTGTGGTCGGCGTGGTGCCAGTGGACATTCCATAATATGAGAGGACGGGGGCACAGGGACAATTTGCGGCGGGTGCGTGGCGAAAGCGACATTCCAGTCCATCGGCGGGAACCATTCGCGGGGTGGCGGGTTCTGTCCTCGCGGAAGAACAGGAGAAAACCATGCGCTTTGCCCCAAGAAAAACCGTTGCAATGACGGCAGTCCTGATTGTCGGACTGCTCGTTGCCTGGATCGGATTCTCGGGTCGGACCCTGCCGCTTGGGCTGAGTATTCCCTTCGGCATATCGATTGTCCTGTGCTTTCTGGTCTGGATCATTGGCGCGCGCATCGTGCATGTGGCATTTCGCGAAACCTGAACCGCGTTTTCCACGCATCGGGAATATTGCCATTTACCATGGCTCTGCCTATCAGGAGCCATGAGCACACATGACCATGACCGCCTCCTGATCATTGATTTCGGCAGCCAGGTGACGCAGTTGATCGCGCGCCGCCTGCGGGAACTCAACGTCTATTGCGAGATTCACCCGTTCCAGAACGTCACCGATCGCTTTCTGGAAGATTTTGCGCCCAAGGCGATCATCTTTTCCGGTGGTCCCGACAGCGTTATGCGTGATGGGTCCCCGCGCCCGCCCGCGAAAGTTTATGAGTTGGGCGTGCCGATCCTGGGCATCTGCTATGGACAGCAGGTGATGATGCAGGATCTGGGCGGCACCGTCGAAGCAGGCGAGCACGCCACCGCCGAGTTTGGCCGCGCCTGGGTCACGCCGTCCGACCAGCGCGACGATATTTTGCATGGATGGTTCATGGACGGGTCCGGCCGCGAACAGGTCTGGATGAGCCACGGCGACCATGTGTCTGATCTTGCACCTAATTTCGAAGTTCTGGGGACGTCGCCCGGCGCCCCGTTCGCGATCACGGCCGACCGGTCGCGTCACTTCTACGCGGTGCAGTTTCACCCCGAGGTTCACCACACGCCGAACGGCAAGACGCTGTACCAGAATTTCGTTCAGCTTGCCGGGTTCACGGGCGACTGGACAATGGACGCCTACAAGGACGAGGCGATCCGCAAGATTCGCGACCAAGTCGGTGACCGCAAGGTGATCTGCGCCTTGTCGGGCGGTGTCGACAGTTCAGTCGCGGCGGCGCTGCTGCACGACGCGATCGGCGAACAGTTGACTTGCGTGTTCGTGGATCATGGCCTGTTGCGCCTGAACGAGGCCGAAGAGGTCGTGACCATGTTCCGCGATCACATGAATCTCCAGGTGATCCATGCGCAGGAACAGGAATTGTTCCTGGGTGAGCTTGACGGCGTAAGCGACCCGGAAACAAAAAGAAAAATCATTGGCCGCCTTTTCATCGACGTGTTCCAGAAATACGCGAACGACATTGACGGCGCGGAATTTCTTGCGCAGGGCACGCTTTACCCCGACGTGATCGAAAGCGTCAGCTCCAGCGGCGGGCCATCGGTCACGATCAAGAGCCACCACAATGTGGGTGGCCTGCCCGAAAAGATGGGTCTCAAGCTGGTCGAACCGCTGCGCGAGCTGTTCAAGGACGAGGTGCGCGACCTCGGGCGCGAGCTGGGGCTGCCCGACAGCTTTATCGGACGGCACCCGTTCCCGGGCCCCGGCCTTGCCATCCGATGCCCCGGCGAGATCACCCGCGACAAGCTGGACATCCTGCGCAAGGCCGACGCGGTCTATATCGACCAGATCCGCAAACACGGGCTTTATGACGAGATTTGGCAAGCCTTCGTCGCCATCCTGCCCGTGCGCACCGTTGGCGTCATGGGGGATGGCCGGACCTACGACTATGCCTGCGCACTGCGCGCTGTCACATCCGTTGACGGGATGACCGCAGATTATTACCCGTTCACCCATGAGTTTCTTGGCGAAACGGCAACGCGCATCATCAACGAGGTGAAGGGCATCAATCGCGTGACCTATGACATCACCTCCAAACCGCCGGGAACGATCGAGTGGGAATGAACCTTGCATTCATCGGCTTGGCGGTGCTTGGCGTGACCGGATCGGCTCTGGCCGAGCCGACTTATCACCGCGTGACCGGCGTTGCTGCCGATGATGTGTTGAACATCCGTGCCGAGCCTCGGGCAACAAGCGCCGATATCGGTGATCTTGCGCAGGATGCAAAGCGGATCGAAGTGTTTGGGTTCGATGCCTCGGGCAACTGGGCCCATATCGCGCGGAACGGGCGGGATGGCTGGATCGCGACGCGATTCCTGGCGCGCGATAAGGTTGCCACGCTGGCGGACAGCACGGTGCCCATCGGTCTGGTCTGCGGCGGCACCGAACCGTTTTGGGCCCTGGCGCTGCATGGCGCGGAGGCGCGTTATTCCCATCCCGCCGATGGCGACACCGACTTCGCCCTCGACACTGTCGACGTCGCCGAAGGACACCGCGGAAGCCCGGCCCTGATCACGGCGTCGGCTGACACCAACGAGGTGATCGAGGCGACTATCACAGGTGCCACCTGCACCGACGGGATGAGCGACCGCGATTACGGGTGGTTGGTGACCATGCAGCTGCGCAAGCCCGGCCAGCAACGCTTTCTGAAAGGCTGTTGTCATCTGCCGCCCGACTGATCTGTCCTTGCAACCCGGTCTGCCTCTATGAGCCTGACGCCAACCGTCCGGGCCTGCTTGTGGATGATCGGGGCTATCGTGTCTTTCACGTCGATGGCGATTGCCGGGCGCGCGGTGAGCCTGAACCTCGATACGTTCGAGATCATGATGTATCGCAGCGTCATAGGTGTCGGCATCGTGTTGGTGGTCGCCGGGTGGGCCAGCACGCTGCACCAGGTCCGCACGAAACAACTGGGCCTGCATTTCATCCGGAATGTCAGCCATTTCGCAGGCCAGAACCTTTGGTTCTATTCCATCACCGCAATCCCGCTGGCACAGGTCTTCGCGCTTGAGTTCACCTCACCGCTCTGGGTGATTGTCCTGGCCCCGCTGGTTCTTGGCGAAAGGTTGACCAAGTCACAGGGCATCGCGGCGGTGGTCGGCTTTATCGGCATTCTTGTGGTCACCCGGCCCAGCCCCGAGACCTTTCACGTCGGTCAGGTCACAGCGGCCCTGGCGGCCATCGGCTTTGCCGGTTCGGCGGTATTCACCCGCCGGCTGACGCGTACGGAAACCATCACCTGCATTCTGTTTTACCTGACCGTGATGCAGGCTTTTCTGGGCCTCGCCTTTGCGGGCTTTGACGGGGATATCGCCCTGCCCACCGCAGCCAATATCCCTTGGGTCGTGATCATTGGGGTGGCCGGGTTGGTTGCGCATTACTGCCTGACCACCGCGCTGTCCCTGGCCCCGGCCACCATCGTGATGCCGATCGATTTCGCGCGCTTGCCGGTAATCGCGATCGTTGGCGTGATGCTTTACGCAGAACCGCTCGACCCGTTCGTTCTGATGGGGGCTGCGCTGATATTCGGAGCGAATTACTACAACATCTGGTCCACGACGCGGACCGCGCCCCGGTAACGTAACGAAATTGTGACGCTGCGGAACAACGCGCCGCATGACGCTGGGTCAAAATTGACCGCGCGTCATTCCGTTGGGTACCGCAAGATCGAGGAGAACAGCCAAAATTAGGGATGAGGGTCCAGTGACACGATTGATGACAAGCGCGGTTGCGCTTGCCGTCGCCGCAGGTGCGGCGCAGGCAGGCGGAATCGAACACTCCAGTAATGATTACAATTTCCTGTTTACGCCGAACGACCAGCTCCAACTCAGCTTTTCACATCTGAGTCCGGACCTGTCGGGCAAATACACCCCTCAGCTGACCGCGGCCGGGGGCGGCGAGGAGGACACCGGCAACATGCTGGGCAATGACACGGGCTATGGGCTGGCCTACAAGAACGAGTTCACCGAGAGCTTCACCTTCGGTCTCTATCTGAACGATCCCTACAACGCGAACGCGGAATATACCAAAGGGGTGTATTCGGGCCTGACCGCCGATTGGGACAGCGACCAGGTGGCGCTTGTCGGCAAGTACAGCGTCAGCGACCGCGTTTCGGTCTTTGGCGGCGCGCGCTATGTCGAAAGCCAGGCGGATATCCTCATACCCGATCTGCTGGTCCGCAGCTCCGTGGGACGCAACGCGCAGACCCTGGGCGCCGAAGCGCAAGCGCTCGGCGCTCAGGCCCAGCAATCGGGCGCAGAGGCCGAGGCAGCCGGGCGCGCCGGTGATGCCGCGACAGCACAGCAGCTTGGCGCAGAGGCGCAAACGCTCGGAGCGCAGGCGCAGCAGTTGGGCGCACGCGCCGAAACGCTGGGTGCCGCGGCCCAGGATGTCGACACTTCGATGGATTACACCGCCAGCGGGAGCCGCGTGGGCGACTGGGGGGCCCTCCTGGGCGTCGCCTACGAGATTCCCGATATCGCGCTGCGCGTCGTGCTGTCCTGGCAAAGCGAGATCGACCACAGGTTCAGAACCTCGGAAACACTCGCCGGTTTGGACATCGACACCGATGGGGGCGACACCAAGGTGAAAATGCCACAGGTTGTCACACTGGATTTTCAAACCGGGGTTGCGCCGGGCACGCTGGTCTATGGTCAGGTCAAGTGGACCGAATGGTCAAAATGGGACGTGCGCACCCCCGAATACGAAGGGGTCACTGGCGGCAACGTGACCGGCTTCGACAACGACCGCACCACGTGGAAGCTCGGTGTCGGGCGTGCCTTCACCGATGATGTCTCCGGCTTTGCACAGGTCACCTACGAAGCACAGAATGGCGATGCCACATCGCGGCTTGCTCCGCGCGACGGGTTCGCGAGCCTCGGGGTCGGCGGTCAGTATGCCATGGACAACATGACGTTGCGCGGGGGTCTCGAATATGTCTGGATCGGCGACGCCGAGGACGCGTCCGGTACGAGGTTCGAAGACAATACCGCCCTTGGCGTCGGCCTGTCCCTGACGGTCGATTTCTGAACCGTCCCGTAGAAGAGTCTAGCCCCGTCGGGCTCTGTCTGGCGGGCATTTGAATGACATGCGCAGCGCAGGGATCACGCGCCCCTGCCCAAAGGGCTGCCGGCAATTCGACGCCATGTCGCCGAGGCAAGACACCCGACTGTCGCGTCGCCACGCCACAACCGTTTGACGCCGCCGTGCCGCATCGCTAACCCCGCATGGGCAGCGGTTTCCGGCATGGAGTTGGCGCAATGATCTACGCATCGGCAGAAGAATGGCACAATGCGCCGCATAAACGCGTGGTGCTCTTTGCCATGTCCGGACTGGGCAAGACCCATATGTCGAACCTCCTGCGCGATACGGGCGCGTGGTTCCACTACTCCATAGACTACCGCATCGGCACCCATTACATGGGCGAATACATCGTCGACAATGCCAAGCGCGAAGCGATGAAGGTGCCGTTCCTGCGCGATCTGCTGATGTCGGATTCGATCTATATCGGTTCCAATCTCAGCTTTGACAATCTCGCTCCCGTCGCGACCTATCTCGGCAAGCCGGGCGACCCGGCACGTGGCGGCATGCCGATTGACGAATATCACAAGCGACAGGAACAGTTCCGCCGCGCCGAGATATCGGCGTTGCTCGACACCGGCTATTTCATCGACCGCGCCATCGACCTGTACGGGTATCCGCACTTCGTTTGTGACACCGGCGGTTCGATCTGCGAATGGGTCGATCCGGACGATCCAACGGATCCGATCCTGACCGAGCTGTCGAAACATGCCCTTCTGGTCTGGATCAAGGGGGACGAGGCGCATACACAAGAGCTGATCCGACGCTTTGATCGCGCCCCGAAACCAATGGCCTATCAACCCGAGTTCCTGAAAAGGGTATGGGCGGAATATCTGAATGAATACAACAAGAAAGAGTCCGATGTTGACCCGGACGACTTCATTCGATGGACGTATGCAAAAGCCTTGGCTCATCGCCAGCCCCGCTATCAGAGAATGGCAGAACGCTGGGGCGTGACCATAAACGCGACCGACCTGATTGCCGATGCTTCGCCGCGGGCCTTCGAGGGTCTGATCGGCCGCGCGCTTGACCGAAAAAGACTGTAATCCATGCCTATCAAACTGCCCGACAACCTGCCCGCCTATGACGTGCTTCGACGCGAAGGCGTGATGGTGATCCCCGATGAATTGGCCAGTTCACAGGATATCCGGCCGCTGCGGATCGCGCTTTTGAACCTGATGCCCAAGAAAATCCAGACCGAGAACCAGTTCGCCCGGCTGATCGGGGCCACACCTTTGCAGATCGAATTCAGCCTGATCCGCATGACAGAGCATCAGGCCAGGAACACCGCCGCCGATCACATGGAAAGCTTTTACCGCCCCTTCGCCGAAGTGGCCGACAGCGGCGAAAAGTTTGACGGGCTCATCATCACCGGCGCACCGATCGAACATTTACCATTTAGCGAAGTGACTTACTGGGACGAGCTCTTGCAGGTGATGAACTGGACCCAGACCCATGTGCATTCCACCTTCGGCGTGTGCTGGGGTGGCATGGCGATGATCAATCACTTCCACGGCGTGCGGAAGGTCAGCCTGCCGAAAAAGGCATTCGGCTGCATGCGCCACCGCAACCTCGCTCCTGCCTCACCCTATCTGCGGGGCTTTTCCGACGACATGGTGGTCCCGGTCAGCCGCTGGACCGAAATTCGCCGCGAGGACGTCGAAAAAGCCGGGCTTCCGATCCTGATCGACAGTGAAGACACCGGTCCCTGCCTGATCGAGGACCCGGATCATCGTGCGCTTTATGTCTTCAACCATTTCGAATACGACAGCGGCACATTGAAAGAAGAATATGACCGCGACGTCGCCAGCGGGACACCGACAAACGTGCCCGCGAATTACTATCCAAACGACGATCCTTCGAAACAACCGCAAAACCGTTGGCGCGGCCATGCGCATCTTCTCTATGGCAACTGGTTGTCAGAGATCTACCTGACAACTCCGTTCGATATCGAACAGATTGGAACGTCCCGCACCGATTTGCGCAACAAATAGGAGGTCGCATTGGCGTTAAAGGGATTTGGCGTGCTGTTGGGATGCGCAGCCGCATTGGTTGTGACAACATCCTGCACCGCCTCCTATCGAGAGGCGCGGGCCGAGGACCGGTTTCCGCCCATCGGCAACTTCCTGAACGTCGATGGCACCCGTGTTCACTATGTGACAAAGGGCGAAGGCCCCGACCTTGTGCTGATCCACGGGGCCAGCGGCAACCTGCGCGATTTCACCTTCTCTCTGGTCGACAAACTGGCGGAACGCTATCGCGTGACAGCGTTCGACCGTCCCGGCCTCGGGTATACGGATCGCGTCAACCCGGATGGCACCACGATCATCCAGCAAGCCAATCTTCTGGCCGACGCGTCACGACAACTTGGCCTGCAAAAACCGATGGTTCTGGGCCAATCATACGGCGGTGCGGTAGCCTTGGCCTGGGCCGTCGAACAGCCTGACGTTCTGTCGGCTCTCGTGCTTGTCTCTGCCGCGTCAAATCCATGGGATACCGGGATCAGCACCTTCTACAAGGTCACATCAAGCGACCTTGGCAGCGCAACTGTCGTGCCAGCCATCACCGCTTTTACACCCAACGCGATCGTCGCGGACGCCATAGACGGCGTATTTCGCCCGCAATCTGCGCCAGAAGAATATGCAGATTATATCGGCGTGCCGCTCACCTTGCGCCGCGTGTCCATGCGCGCCAACGCGATGCAGCGCGCCAATCTGCTGGACGAGATCGAGGCTCTCCACCTCCGCTACGGCAGCATAGACGTCCCGACCGAGATCATTCACGGCGATGCCGACACCACGGTGGGTCTGTCGATCCATTCAATCCCCTTGTCCAACCAGATTAAAGAAGCCAATCTGACCGTCCTCGAAGGAATCGGCCACATGCCCCACCACGCTGCCGAACCCGAGGTCATCGGCGCCATTGACCGGGCAGCCTCACGCGCGGGTTTGCGTTAATCGCGTTAACATCCCATATTCAATTCAGAACAGACGACAGAAAGAGCCGAAGATGGACCTCCCCTTCGATGGTGCAATCAGCGCCTTTTTCGACGATGACGCCCCCGAAGATATCCGAAACGCCATCAAACGCCGGGAAAAAGGTGAACTCATCAATCCTGAGTACCCCTATGATGAGCGTATGCCGCGCAAGGCATACAAGAAGGACCTGGGCGCGCTTCAGATAGAACTGGTCAAGATGAAGACCTGGGCCCGCGAGACGGGGACCCGTGTCGTGATTGTGTTCGAAGGCCGGGATGCTGCAGGAAAAGGCGGCACAATCAAAAGGTTCCGCAAGAACCTTAATCCGCGTGGCACAAATGTCGTGGCGCTGTCCAAACCGTCTGACACCGAAGCGACGCAATGGTATTTCCAGCGCTATATCGACCATCTGCCCGCCGCCGGGGAAATCACGTTCTTTGACCGAAGCTGGTACAATCGCGCCGTGGTTGAACATGTGTTTGAATTCTGCACGCCGGATCAGCGCATGCAGTTCTTCCGCCAAGCCCCTGATTTTGAAAAGATGTTGGTCGATGATGGCATTCAGCTTTTCAAGATCTGGCTCAATGTCGGGCGCGCCGAACAGTTGCGCCGCTTTCTGAAACGTGAACGCGATCCGCTCAAGCAATGGAAACTTTCCTGGATCGACGTTGAAGGTCTGAAAAGATGGGACGCCTACAGCGCCGCGATCGAGGAAACCTTCGCCAAGACCCACACCGATCACGCCCCCTGGACCATCGTGCGCTCTGACGACAAGCGTCGCGCTCGGATCAACGCCATTCGCAGCGTGCTGATGGCTCTCGACTACGCGCATAAAGACACCAAGGCCCTGGGCAGGATCGACCCTCGTGTCTGCGGCGGTCCGGATATCTGGGATGGCTAAACGCGGCTATCATCACGGCAATTTGCGCCAAGCGCTCGTCGATGCGGCGCTCGAACTGATCACCGAAAAAGGGCCGACAGGTTTTACCCTGTCCGAAGCGGCCAAGCAGGCCGGCGTGACCCCTGCCGCCGTATACCGCCATTTCGAGGGCCGCGAGGACCTGATCGCCGAAGCCGCGATGCAGGGCTACGAAATCTTTGCCGACGTGATGCAATACGCCTACGAGAGCGGCCAGCCTTCCGCCCTTGCCGCCTTTGAAGCGACCGGCCGCGCCTATCTCGCCTTCGCGCGCAAGCATCCCGGCCATTACATCGCGATGTTCGAAAGCGGTATTTCCGTCAATCGCACACCCGAGCTTGCCGCTCTGTCGACCCGTGCGCGCTCGGTGCTGGAACGCGCCGCCAATGACTTGTCGCAGCACATACCGCCGGAAAAGCGGCCGCCCGCCTCGATGTTCTCGGCCCATATCTGGGCGCTCAGCCACGGTGTTGTGGAACTCTTCGCGCGGAACTCTCCCGGCACAACCGCGCCTTTTCCCCCCGAAGAATTGCTGGAAACCGGCATCGGCGTCTACCTGCGCGGTTTGGGCCTTATCGAGCCGGATCAGTGACGTGACAAACACGAAAACAAGGATTACATCCACCCCATGACACAGGAACTTCACATCGTCGGCGGCGGCATGGCCGGATCGGAAGCCGCTTGGCAGGCTGCCAATGCGGGCGTGCGCGTGGTGATTCATGAAATGCGCCCCAAGGTCGAAACCTTCGCGCACAAGACCGGCGACCTTGGTGAAATGGTGTGTTCGAATTCCTTCCGCTCGGATGACGACGAACAGAACGCAGTGGGCCTTCTGCATTGGGAAATGCAGGCGGCGAACGGTCTGATCATCAACACGGCCCATCAGCACCGCCTGCCCGCAGGCGGCGCCTTGGCCGTCGATCGCGATGCGTTCAGCGCCGAAATCACCGCTCGGCTCCGGGCTCACCCGAACGTGACGGTGAGCCACGAGGAAGTCCTGGACCTGCCTGACAGCGGCCATTGGATTTTCGCCACCGGCCCGCTGACAAGCAGTGCCCTGGGCCAGGCAATCCAGACGGAAACGGGCACGGATCGGCTGGCCTTTTTCGACGCCATCGCGCCCATTGTCTATTTCGACAGCATCGACATGTCCAAGGCATGGATGCAATCGCGCTACGACAAGGGAGACACCGTCGAAGAACAACGCGCCTATATCAACTGCCCGATGGATCGCGACCAATACGAGGCCTTCATCGACTCGCTTCTCGGCGCAGACAAGACCGCGTTTCACGAGGGTGAGACCGCCGGCTATTTCGATGGCTGCCTGCCCATCGAAGTCATGTCCGAACGCGGACGCGAAACCTTGCGGCATGGTCCAATGAAGCCCGTGGGGCTGACCAACCCGCACCAACCGGACGTGAAGCCATGGGCGGTTGTGCAGTTGCGCCGGGACAATGCCCTGGGCACGCTGTATAATATCGTGGGCTTTCAGACCAAGATGAAGTACGGCGCGCAAACCTCTGTTTTCCGCATGATTCCCGGCCTCGAAAATGCCAGCTTTGCGCGCCTTGGCGGCATCCACCGCAACACGTTTCTCAACAGTCCCAGCTTGCTCGATGAACAGATGCGCCTGCGATCCAAACCAAATATTCGCTTCGCCGGCCAGATCACGGGTGTTGAGGGATATGTCGAATCCGCCGCGATGGGTTTGCTGGCGGGCCGCATGGCGGCCGCTGATATCCTTGGCCAACCCATGCCCGAGGTGCCGCAAGACAGCGCCCATGGCGCACTGATACACCACATCACCGGCGGCGCAGACGCCAAGACCTTTCAGCCCATGAACGTCAATTTCGGCCTCTTCCGGCCGGTCGACGGCCTCAGGGGAGGACGCCGCGGGCGCCGCGATCGCTACAAGGCGTATACGGACCGGGCCAAGACGGCATGGTCACATTGGCTGGAGACGCGCCTGGAGCCGGCATGACCTGCATAGGTGGTCCTCTGCCGCCACTGGCGGCGTTCCCGATCGACAAGGTCTCAACCACGATCACGCCCTGCATCGCCCGGTGGCCAGCGCTGCGCCGCCGCGGCGACGGCTGACCGGGCCGTCGGATGACGTTTACGACCCGCTTCGCGCCCAGCCCGACCGGGCCCTTGCATCTCGGCCACGCCTATTCGGCGCTTCTTGCGTATGACATGGCCCAAGCCGAACAGGGTCGCTTCCTGCTCCGGATCGAGGACAGCGACACCGCGCGCAGCCGCGCCGCGTTCGAAGCGCAGATATACACAGACCTGTCATGGCTCGGCCTGACATGGGAAGACCCGGTCCTGCGCCAATCCGAAAACGCGGCCGCCTATGACCGCGCCCTCGCCCATCTTGGCGCGCGCGGCCTGCTTTTCCCCTGCGCCTGTAGCCGGGGCGACATCCGCAACGCCGCCTCCGCGCCGCAGGAAGGCGCGCCGATGCACGGGCCCGACGGGCTTGTCTATCCCGGCACATGCCGGCACCGCGACTGGAAAGATCGAACCGCAACCGATGCCATTCGCGTGAACATGAGCAAGGCACTGGATCACGTCCCGAACCTGCCGCGTTACACCGAGACCGGCATTCACCCCGCATTAAGGTTAACGCGCGCCGAGATGATAGAGCAGGTCGGCGATGTCGTTCTCGCGCGTCGGGACACGGGACAAGCCGCCTATCACCTCAGTGTCGTTATCGATGACGCCGCGCAGTCAATCACACATGTGATCCGTGGCGCTGATCTGGCCAGCGCAACACCCATTCATGTGCTGCTGCAAATTCTGCTCGATCTGCCAACGCCGATCTACCACCACCACCGGTTGATCCGTGATGACACGGGCAAACGCCTTGCCAAGCGGGACGACGCGCGCGCCATCGCGCTCTACCGTGCACAGGGCGCAACACCACAAGACCTGCGGCAGATGGTCGGAGTATAGACCCGTCCCGCAGCTTCTTCTCTTTTCAAATATGCAAATTCTACGGCTGCAATGGCGCCATGATTTCGACTTCCGCGCCATCCTGAATTTCGATGTAAAAACACGAGCGCCGATTGGTGTGGCAGGCTGGCCCGGCCTGATTGACGATGAGCAACAGGCAGTCCCGGTCGCAATCGACCCGCAAAGCGACCAATTCCTGAACATGGCCCGACGTTTCACCCTTGACCCAGAACGCGGCCCGCGACCGCGACCAATAGGTGACGCGCCCGGTTTCAAGCGTCTTGGTCACCGCGTCGGCATTCATCCAGGCCATCATCAGAACCTCGCCAGACGTCGCATCCTGCGCGACCGCCGGGATGAGGCCTGCGTCATTATAGACCAAAGTCGCAGGATCAAACGTCATGCGGAAAAACCTTTTTGCATCTATTGCATCGTCACCTATCTAGAAGGGAAACGACGAAGGGGAAAGCCATGTCTGGCGATACCG
Organism: Marivita sp.; assembly: GCF_020055675.1. GTDB lineage: Bacteria > Pseudomonadota > Alphaproteobacteria > Rhodobacterales > Rhodobacteraceae > Marivita. The sequence goes on along the minus strand of NZ_JAIPUS010000012.1, from coordinate 18,311 downwards.
ATCTCATAAAGCTTTATTCTGCGCGCATTCTCGAACTGGCAGCCGACATCCCGTGTCATGTCCGGCTCGATGCGCCGAGCACCACAGTGAAAAAACGCTCGCCGCTTTGCGGATCGACAGTGACGGTGGATTTGGTGCTGGAGGATGGGGCCGTCAGCGGCTTTGGCCAGGACGTCAAAGCCTGCGCCTTGGGCCAGGCGGCAGCGTCCGTTGTCGGCGGCGCGATCATCGGCTGCACACCCCGGCAGATCAGCACGGCGCGGGATGAATTGCGCGCCATGCTCAAGGACGGCGGCCCGGTCCCGGCCGCGCCTTTTGACGGTCTGGAGGTGTTGAAGCCCGCTGCCGAATTCAAGAACCGGCACGCGTCAATTCTTCTGACGCTGGACGCGGCGTCCGAGGCTGCGGCACATCTTGCGGAAACCCAGCCAGCCTGAGCTGACCCGTTAGAAAACGTAGCCCGTTAAAAAAACCGCCGCACTTCAAAAATGAAGGCGGCGGACAAGGTGCGCGTTTGTTGAGACCGTCACGGCTCTGAAGGCAGGCAACCTTCCGGGACAGGTGCATCTATCGGGACAGAATGCATATGAGCGTTCAGGCAAACACGCAGGCAGAAAAAGGCAACAAATTCAGACAAGCACCGGCAGATGCAAGGCCGCGATCAACAACACGACCAACGATATGGCCCCCAAGGCGTCCTGGAGAAGCCCTGTATTGCCCTGGGCCTTGGTCGAGTAAAACGAGGTCGTGAACCGCTGAATCATGGTGATATCCTCCTTGTTGCCGCTTTGTTCTCATATCCCCCCTCCGCTGTAAAGAACTTTTTGAGAACATTTGAGAACAAAAGCGGTCAGCCCACCGAAATCAGTTGAATCGCCTGATCCTGTTTCATCAGGTACAGCAAGCTGCGTGCCGCCGTGCCGCGCTCTGACATCAGCGTCGGATCTTCTTGCAAAAGGCGGCGCGCATCATCTTGAGCCACCTTCATCAGGCCCGCCTGCCGTTCCAGATCGGCGATCTGGAAACGCGGCAACCCGGATTGCACGGTGCCAAGGACATCGCCCGCGCCGCGCATCTCCAGATCGACTTCGGATATGCGGAACCCGTCCTCTGTCTCACGCAGGGTGGTCAAACGTTTCAACCCCGTCTCGCCCAGCGGTGGCTGGTACATCAGCAAACAGGTTGACGCCGCCGCCCCCCGCCCGACGCGCCCGCGCAATTGATGAAGCTGCGCCAACCCGAAGGTTTCCGCGCGCTCGATCACCATGATGGATGCGTTGGGCACGTTGACGCCCACTTCGATCACGGTGGTGGCCACCAGAACACCGGTCTGCCCGGCAACAAAGCGTGCCATCGCGGCGTCCTTGTCGGCCGGCGGCATCTGCCCGTGCACCAGGCCGACAACGTCTTCGCCCAAGGCAGCGCGCAGCCGTTTGAACCGGTCCTCTGCCGCGGTCAGGTCAGAGACTTCGCTTTCATCGACCAGCGGGCAGACCCAATAGGCCTGACGCCCCTCGGCCACGGCCTGGCGCAGACGCTCGACCACGCCATCCATTTGCTCGTTCGACAACATTGCGGTCTTGACCGGCGTGCGGCCTGGCGGCTTTTCATCCAGAACAGAGACGTCCATATCGCCATATTGCGCAAGCGCGAGGGATCGCGGAATCGGTGTCGCAGTCATCACGAGCACATCGACCGCCTCTCCCTTGCGGCCAAGTTCGAACCGCTGGCGCACACCGAACCGATGCTGTTCGTCGATGATGGCCAGTCGCAGATCAGCAAAATCCACATCCTTCTGGAACACCGCGTGCGTGCCCACGAGGATCTGGATATCCCCCTGCGCCAACGCCGCCAATTTGGCCCGACGTTCGGGCCCTTTGTCGCGACCGGTCAGAAGTTCGAGCACCACTCCGGCTTCCTCGGCCAGCGGTTGCAGCCCCTCCAGATGCTGCCGCGCGAGAATTTCCGTCGGCGCCATCATGACCCCCTGCCCGCCCGCCTCCACGGCCGTCAGCAGCGCCATGAAGGCCACAAGTGTTTTGCCCGACCCAACATCCCCCTGCAGCAAACGGTTCATGCGGGACCGACTGGCCATATCGCCCCTGATTTCGTCTATCGCGCGAGACTGTGCGCTGGTGGGTCTGTACGGCAGCGCCGACAGCACCTTGTTGCGCAAAACGCCACGACCCTTGGTTTCAATCCCCGGTTTGGTGCGTTTTTGCGCCCGCGCCAGGGCCAGCGTCAATTGATGCGCAAAGAGTTCATCATAGGCCAGCCGACGTCGCGCAGGGCTGTCCAGCGACACCGCGCCAAATCCCTGCGGGGCATGGGCCAAGTGCAGCGCGGCCTGCCAGCCGGGCCAGCCTTCACGTGCGACCAACTGTGCATCTGCCCATTCCATAAGGTCGGGCGCACGGGCCAAAGCGTCCGTCGCCGCCTTGACCATGGTTTTTTGAGTGATCCCTGCCGTCAGCGGATAGACCGGCTCGAACTCTGGCAGGGTATCAGCCTCATCCGGCAACAGCACATGATCGGGATGCACCATCTGCGCCATGCCATCGAAGACCTCGACCTTGCCAGACACGATTCGCCGCGCGCCGGGTGGCAAAATCCGTGCGACATAATCGCCGCGCGCGTGAAAGAACACGATCTGGAACGCGGTCTTGGCATCTTCGACCGTGACGCGATAGGCGCCTGCCTTGTTGCGCGGCATGCGGTGCTGGCCGACCTGCACCTCGACGGTCAATGTGCAGGGAAGCTCGGCACCCTGAACCGTGTCCCGCAGGCGGCGATCCACCACGGAATGGGGCAGCGTGAAAAGCAGGTCGCGCGGCGAGCCGACACCTATGTGCTGCAATGCCTCAGCCGTTTTCGGGCCGATGCCCTTGAGCCCGCCCAGGTCGCCAAAGAGCGGAAACAGGATTTCCGGCCTGCCGCTCATGTGCCCTCGATCAGGTCGAGCCAGCCGTCTTCGTCGATGATCTCGACCCCCAGATCGCGCGCCTTGGTCTCTTTTGATCCGGACCCCGGCCCGGCGACCAGCAGATCGGTCTTTGCGGATACAGAGCCCGACACCTTGGCGCCCAGCGCTTCTGCGCGCGCCTTGGCTTCGGCGCGGGTCATGCGGTCGAGCGTGCCGGTGAAGACCACCGTCTTGCCCGCCACAGGGCTGCCTTCGGTTTGCGGGCGCTCGGCCTCTTGCACATCCAGATGCGCCACCAGCCGGTCGATCGAGGCGCGCTCCGCCTCCTGTGCGAAGCTCGACACCAATGCAGTGGCCACCACGGTTCCGATCCCGTCGATCCCTGTGAGCCCGGCCCAATGTTCGCTCTCCCGGTCCTGCGCCGCGTCTATCGCGGTAACAAACGCACCCCATGTGCCATAAGACCGGGCGAGCAGGTTCGCGACCACCTCCCCCACATGGCGGATCCCGAGCGAGAAGATCAGCCGCCCAAGCGGGATCGCGCGTTTGTCATCAATCGCGTCGAACAGGTTCTGCGCCGATTTCTCGCCCCAGCCTTCCCGGTTCTTGAGCTGCTGCACACCGCTGCCATAGCGATCCTTGAGCGTGAAGATATCCGCAGGCTCGGCGATCCAGCCATCAGTATAGAACTGCTCGACCTGCTTCGCGCCCAGTCCCTCGATGTCGAACGCGGCGCGCGAGACGAAATGCTTGAGCTTTTCCACCGCCTGCGCCGGGCAGATCAGACCGCCGGAACAGCGTCGAACGGCGTCCCCCTCTTCGCGGATCGCGTCAGAGCCACATTCAGGACAATGCGTGGGAAACGGGTAGGGCGTTGCGTCCTTCCGACGTTGGCCAAGATCCACATCCGCCACCTTCGGAATCACGTCCCCGGCGCGATAGACCTGGACCCAATCGCCGACCCGGATATCCTTGCCGTCCCGGATTGGCGCACCGCTTGCGTCGCGCCCGGCGATGTAATCCTCGTTGTGCAACGTGGCGTTCGACACGACGACACCACCCACCGTCACCGGTGTCAGCCGAGCCACGGGGCTGAGCGCCCCGGTGCGACCCACCTGGATGTCGATCGCTTCGAGCCGCGTCCAGGCCAGTTCAGCCGGGAATTTATGCGCGATCGCCCAGCGGGGCGTGGTTGAACGGAACCCGAGGCGCGACTGGTAGTCCAGATCATCCGCTTTATAGACCACGCCGTCGATATCGTAACCAAGCGTGGCGCGCATGGTCTCGATCATCTGGTAATGCGCGACCATCTCTGCCGGTCCGGTGCAGCGCAGGGTCAACGGGTTGGTCTGGAAGCCCAGGTCTTGCAGGCGTTGGATGGCCCCGGTCTGTGTGTCAGCCAAAGGCGCGCTGAGTACGCCCCAGGAATAGGCAAAGAACCGCAGCGGGCGATCCCGTGTAATGGCCGCATCGAGTTGGCGCAGCGACCCGGCAGCGGCGTTGCGCGGGTTGGCAAAGGTTTTCGCACCCTTGGCGGCTTGCCGTCCGTTCAGATCGGCGAAATCGGCGTGGCTCATATACACTTCGCCGCGCACTTCGAGGATCTCGGGCGCGTCTTCCAGCCGCGTCGGGATATCGCCAATGGTGCGCGCATTGGCGGTCACGTTTTCGCCCACCACCCCGTCGCCGCGCGTGGCGGCTTGCACAAGCGCGCCCTTTTCATAGCGCAGCGCCAAGGAAAGCCCGTCAATCTTGGGTTCGGCCGTGTAAGCCAGGGGGTCGTCGTCTTTCAGCCCCAGATATCGACGGATGCTTTGATCAAAAGCCATGATCTCTGAATCGTCGAACGCGTTGGAGAGCGACATCATGCGGATTTCATGCCGGACCTTTCCAAACCCCTCGGCCACCGGCGCGCCGACCTGGTCGGTCGGGCTGTCCGCGCGCTTCAGATCGGGAAACGCCGCCTCGATTCTGGCATTGCGCTGCTTGAGCCTGTCATAGTCCGCATCCGAAATGTCCGGCGCGTCTTCGGTATGATAGGCGCGGTTCGCCTTGGCCAGCTGGGTGGCCAACCGTTCAAGCTCGACACGGGCATCGTATTTGGACAGGTCCTGCACCGGTGTTTCCTGCTCTGCCATATGCCCCCCTTGGCCACGTTCCTGGACAGAGTGATAGGACCGGGACCGCAGAGCGTCCAGATTTGAAACACGGCAAGGGCCAGTTTATGTGCGGGGATGTTTCAAGAGACGAGACAAGGACGATGCTTCGCAGCATCGCCGCGCCGATCAAAAGATCGGTTCAGGCGCCAATCGCGATACGTCCGGTTTCCGCCAGTTCCGGATCACGCAGCACATAGCCCCGCCCCCAGACGGTTTCGATATAGCTGCTGTCACCCGTCGCTTCGGCCAGTTTCTTGCGCAGTTTGCAGATGAACACATCGATTATCTTCAGCTCCGGTTCATCCATGCCGCCGTAGAGGTGATTCAGGAACATCTCCTTCGTAAGCGTCGTGCCCTTGCGCAAGCTTAGCAATTCCAGCATTTGATATTCCTTGCCCGTCAGATGCACGGTCGTGCCACCGACCTGCACCGTCTTGGCATCGAGATTGACCTCGAACTTGCCGGTGCGAATGATCGACTGGGAATGCCCCTTGGATCGCCGGATTATGGCGTGAATCCGCGCAACAAGCTCGTCGCGGTGGAACGGTTTGGTCAGGTAGTCATCGGCACCAAAGCCGAAGCCCCTGATCTTGTCCTCGCTGGCGTCGTTGCCTGACAGGATCAGGATTGGCGTCTCGATCCGCGCAAGGCGCAGTTGCCTGAGCACATCGAATCCATTCATATCCGGCAGGTTCAGGTCCAAGAGCATCAAATCATAGTCATAAAGCTTGGCCAGATCGACGCCCTCTTCCCCCAGATCGGTGGAGTAGACGTTCAGATTGGCATTGCCCAACATCAGTTCGATGCTCTTTGAAGTCGTCGGGTCATCTTCGACCAAGAGTACGCGCATCCAGTTTCTCCGCAATGTCAACGTCCGGCACGAGGAACACTGACCAAAAAAGGTTAAGCCAAGGTTATCACCGATCGCACAGGCAATACAACTTCTGATTGCACAATAACGAAAGGATCATCTATAGCGTTGCACGCTTGTCGCTTTGAGGGCGTCACGCCCGTGCCGCGCGGCAGCCGCGATCCAGGCATCCAGTTCTTCTTCGCTCAGTTCATAGCGCGTCAGAGCTTCGGTCTTTGAAATCAGGCGATGCACCACAGCATCAACCACCACCGCCTTGCGCGACGCGACCCAGCGATAGGTATTGGGTGGCGGCAAATCCGCATGCGACAGGACCGTGCCATCCGACAGGGTGACGGTGCGCGGACCGCTGGCTTTCTTGAGGTACATTTTCCGGCCCTTTCCAAGCCCCGAGTTCTTGCGTGTTCAGAGCTTTGCGCGACACGCCTTAATTCGATATGAAGCAAAGGGTTGAGAGTATGCCGGATTTACTTATATTTTGCGCGATCATCCCAACCTAGCGGAGACACCCCGATGGCCCTCGATGCGCCTCACCTCAATTCGCTTGGATTTGCCAAGCCCCCCTCCGAGACGCGCGTTGTCGTAGCGATGTCAGGCGGCGTGGACAGCTCGGTGGTCGCGGCACAACTGGCCGAGGAGGGATATGATGTCGTCGGCGTGACGCTGCAACTTTACGATCACGGCGCGGCTCTGGCCAAGAAGGGTGCGTGCTGTGCCGGGTTGGACATCCACGATGCGCGCCGCGTGGCCGAGGACATGGGCTTTCCGCATTACGTTCTCGACTATGAAAACGTCTTCAAGGACGCGGTGATCGACGAATTTGCCGACAGCTACCTCGGGGGTGCGACCCCTGTGCCCTGCATCCGCTGCAACGAACGGGTGAAGTTCAAGGACCTGCTGGAAACCGCGCGCGACCTGGAGGCCGATTGCATGGCAACCGGGCATTACATCCAGCGCAAGATGGGCGAACATGGCCCGGAACTGCACAGCGCCGAGGATGCGAACCGCGACCAGAGCTATTTTCTGTTCTCGACCACGCCGGAACAGCTTGATTACCTGCGCTTTCCGCTGGGTCACCTGCCGTCCAAGGATGCGACCCGCGAACTTGCGGCGCGCTACGGCCTGCAAGTCGCGGACAAGCCCGACAGCCAGGACATCTGTTTCGTGCCGAACGGCGATTATGCCAGCGTGATCGAGAAGCTGCGCCCCGGTGCGGCAGAACCGGGCGAGATCGTGCATGTCGATGGCCGCGTGCTGGGCCAGCATAGCGGCGTGATCCACTACACCATCGGCCAGCGCCGGGGCCTGGGGATCGGCGGGCTGAGCGATCCGCTTTACGTGGTCAAGCTGGACGTGGACGCCAAGCGGGTCATCGTCGGCCCGAAAGAGATGCTGTCGACACGCGTGGTGCCCGTGCGCGAGATCAACTGGTTGGGGGATGCGCGCTTCAACTCACGGACCGAATGGCACGTCTCGGTCAAAGTTCGCTCCACGCGTCCGCCTCGTGAGGCAATCCTTCGCCCGCTGTCGGATACCGAGGCCGAGGTGGAGCTTCTGACCCCCGAAGAAGGGGTGTCACCGGGGCAAGCCTGCGTCTTCTACGAGACCGGCGGCAGCCGCATCCTTGGTGGTGGCTGGATTTGGCGCGGCTGACACATCCCGTTTCGTTCGGGCCGCTGCGCGCCGGTCCTGACGGTGCGTAAGGAGGAGCGATCTTTGCCCGGCCAGTCCGCGACCCACATCGTATCTATCCTGACGAGGCTGGGCTCAACGGTGCCGGGCGGCAAGGTTCACGCGATTTTCCGACGGATGAACCTGTTTGCGGATCGGCCGGACACGGCGGTGACGCTGCTGAACATGAAACATGATTGCGCACAAAAGATCGCGTTTTCCGATCTGGTGACGCAGGGTATGCTCGACCAAAGGATTGACCACCGGTCGATTTATGAATTTTGCGCTCCGCCCAAGCCGGTTACGGATTGCAAAATTCCCACAGCGCCCAGATGGACGTCGCAAAAAAGGCACAAGGGCAAAAAAACACAGATCCGCTACCTGGATGGCCAGACTTGCGTCATGCGCGACTCGGTATCCCAGAGCACCGCCGGTACACTGACCACACGTCAGATCCTGACCGATCCCACGCGCAACATCCGGCTGAAATACCTTGGCGCGACCTTGGTCGAAAGCCGCGTCGCCTACGGGGATGGCATCGTGGAAAAAACGGCATTTGCCGGCGCAGTCCCACTTTACCGGACCCGGCGCGAAAACGGCGCCTTGATCGACATCGTGGATTTCACCCTGGGCCAGCGCTTCAATGACGAGATCGCGCATCGACAGGCCCTAGCCGAGACCCATTTCCCGGAAGACTGTATCGTTTTTATCGATGGCCTGACCTCGACCCACCTGTGCGGGCCAATCCAGGCGCAACAAGTCATGTTCCTGCATGGCGATCATCGCGATCCTCAAGGCAAAATTGCATCACGCTCCAAGGTCATGATCGAGACGTTTCGCGGCGACGCCATCGTCACCGCCACCCAGGCACACAAGCACCGGGTCGAGGCCGACATGCAGCTCGCCGCCCCGATCCGCGTGATCCCGCATTACACCGACATCCGGTCCACGGGCCACGACAACCGCGCGGATATCTGCACGGTGTCGCGGCTTGATCTGACCTGGAAGCCGATCCACCAATGCATCGAAGCGTTCCGCCGGATCATGCACCTCGTGCCCGAGTGCAATTACCTGATATATGGCAGGGGCGTGGACGAGGCGCGGTTGCAGCAATTGATCGACCATTACAACTGCGGAGACCGGGTGATCCTGATGGGGCATACAGATGCGCCAGAAAGGGTTTTCAGCGGCGCGCTATTATCGCTCGCCCCCACGATGACCGAAGGTTTCGGCCTTGCCATTCTGGAGGCGCTGACCTGCGATTGCCCGGTGATCAGCTATGATGTGGATTACGGGCCGCGTGAAATGATCCATCCCGGCATCAATGGTGAGCTTGTGGCGCCGGGCGATCTCGATGCGATCTCGCAAGCGATCTTGAAGGTTCACGCCGACCAGCTCCGCTATGCTGCGGCGTGCCGCGACATGGTTCAAGGCTACAGCTTCGACGCCTATCGCGCCCGGTATTATAACCTGATCGATGATCTGATAGGCACTCGGGCCCGCTTCGACATCTCTGCAAAGGACGTGAGGGCCGAAGTGCTGCGCGCGCTGGACTCAGTGCCCGCGCGCGACAAGGACCGGCTGATCGATCTCTATATCCACCTGAGCGAAGCACAGAACGACATTGCCGGGATGTATCACGGCTTTCACCGCAAACACGTTCTGCATCCGAACAATCCAGCGCCGCTCACGCGCTGCATCTGGCTGAGCCGGCGGCTTGGCAAACAGCAGGAATGCCTGACCTATCTGGACAGGCTCCGACGCCGATTTCCCAACCGGCACGCAACCTTGATGAAGCGCAATCCCGCTTTTCTGGAACTGGTGGATGCGGCCGGTGTCGTGCGATAGCGCATGCCCAATCGACCGCCCGTCCTGATGAAGACGGATACTCTAAAGGCTGCATTTGTCTCGCATGAACGCAAGCGCAACGGACAGGCCGTCCGGCGCGATGCCGTGCGCGGTGCCCTTCATGATATGCGCAAACACATCTTCCCAGCCCGCATTCTGCAACGCCTCCGCCGCGTCAGGCAAGGATTGCGGCGGGACCACGTCGTCCTGATCCCCATGGACCAGCAGGATCGGGAAGCGGCTGGTCACCTCGTCGACCAGCAAATCCGGCGCAAGCAGTCGGCCCGAGAAGCCAACCATGCCCGCCACCGGGTCCTCGCGGCGCGGCGCCACGTGGAGCCCCATCATCGTTCCCTGGCTGAATCCGAACAGGACCACCTGTTCCGGCAGCACATCCTCGTCCACCATCAGCGCGTCCAGAAAGGCGTTGAGGTCATCAACCGCGCGGGACATGCCCGCCATTGATTCCTCTTCGGACGATCCATCGATCCACGGGATCGGGAACCACTGGAAGCCAAGCGGTGCGCCGGCACAGGCCTCGGGCGCATCGGGCGCCACGAACAGCGTGTCCGGCAGATGTTCGCCCAGCGGATCGGCCAGCCCCAGCAGGTCGGCCCCATTCGCACCATAGCCGTGCAGGAACACCACGACAGAGCGGGTCTCGCCCGATACCGGTTCCTTGCGGCCTGCGTTCAACACCCGTGTCATGCGATCCCCTCTCGGTCCTTTGCGACATGGTAGTAGGCCCAGAGCGCCCGTGCCGCAACCGATCTCCAGGGACTCCAGGCCTCGGCCATCGTTCGCAGCGGCTTTTCCTTCGGACGCTCGGGCAGATCGAACAGCATCCGCGCGCTTTCCTGCAAGGCCAGATCGCCCGGTGCGAAAACATCCGCACGCCCGAGCGAGAACATGGCGTAGATTTCAGCTGTCCAGACGCCGATCCCGGTCACTTTTGTCAATGTCTTGACCACGGCATCATCCGGGGCCGTGCGCAGCGCGTCATAATCTATCCCGGCATCGGCCAACGCGCAGGCATACCGGGCCTTTTGCCGGCTTAGCCCAAGGTCGCGCAACCCGTCCTGATCAAGGCGCAAGACCGCCTCCGGCGTCACTGCGCCCGCCGCCTCCAGCTTGCCCCAGATCGCGCGCGCCGAAGCAACGCTGACCTGCTGGCTGACAATCGCGCTCAAGAGCTGGGCAAATCCGTCAGGGCGGCGGCGCAGCGGAAGAGGCCCTGTCTGTTCGAGCGCCCACGCGAACCGCGGCTCATTCCGGGCCAGCCACTCCGCGCCTTCGGCCACGCAGGCCTCGGTTTCGATCAGGCGTCCAACCACGTCCTTGCCTCCAACCATTGAATCGCGGCCGCAACCGACCGCACAACCGGGCCACTGGTGATCCGCGGCCGCGCAACCATCACGACGGGCATTCCCAATCGCCGGGCCGCCGCGACCTTCGGCCAGCCGCCCGTCCCGCCTGCATTGCACGTCAGCACCGTGTCAATCCGGACCCTGCGCATCATAGCGACTTCGTCCGGAACCGAAAACGGCGCGTCGCCATGCAGATACCGGCCGTGTCTCATCGGGAACGGATCGTCATGCCGGGTCAGCTGCCGCACCAGAAGATGCGCCTGTCGCAGCGCCCGAAGCTGCCCTAGGGCCGGACGCCCCAATGTGACAAGAACCCGCGTGGCTGGCGCGATCACTTCCGCAGCCTGCTGCACCGAGCGGACCGTGATCCACCTGTCACGCCGGTCGGCCTGCCATTCCCGGCGTGCCAGCGTGACATGAGGCAGGCCCGTCTCTTCTGCCAATCGAAGCCCGAGCCGCAGGCTGTCCAGATCACAGGGATGCGGCGCGATCACCAAGGCTGACGCACCTGCGGCCATCGACCGCAGGTTGATCGACCGGGACACCCCCTGCCCGGAACGACGATTGCGTGCGGACTGCCAGAGCCGCGTGTCACGGCCAAGCCGCAATGCCAGTTCCTGCGCTTCTGCAGACCCCCCGATAATGGCAACCCGCCCATCACCGCGATGCTCTGGTCCGGCTACGTCAGCCATCCACTGACCCCTGCTCCGCCACGAGGCAAAGCGCCACGCTGCCAAGGTCAAACTTGCAGGATTCTGAATTTAAGCCTAGGGCTGCACGCATGACATTACTTGACCATGCCGCCCCGGACGATGCCACACAAAACCGTCGCGCCAAGCGCAACGTTGTGGTGCTTGTATTGGCGCAAGCGATCCTCGGGGCGCAGATGCCGATGCTGTTCACGGTTGGCGGGCTGGCAGGGCAATCCCTGGCCTCCAACGTATGTTTCGCGACGCTGCCGATCTCGCTCATCGTGCTTGGCTCTATGGTGACGGCCACTCCGATCTCGTCCTTCATGCAGAAATACGGCCGTCGCGCCGGGTTCACTGTGGGCGCCATCGGGGGCGCTCTGGGCGGGATGATCGGGGCCTACGGGCTTTATACCGCATCCTTCCCGGTTTTCCTGCTGGGCAGCTTCCTGACCGGCATCTACATGTCCGCGCAAGGGTTTTACCGGTTTGCCGCCGCAGATACAGCGACGGACGCGTTCCGGCCCAAAGCGATTTCCTATGTCATGGCAGGCGGGCTGGCCGCCGCCGTCATCGGGCCGCAATTGGTCAAGGCGACCGCAGATACCTATGTCGTGCCGTTCCTCGGCACCTATGTCGCTGTGATCGTGCTGAACATCGTGGGTTCCGCGCTGTTCCTGTTCATCGACATCCCAAAGCCGAAAGCCCCGCATGCAGATGACCCCAAGGGCCGCACGCGGCTGGAATTGCTGAAAACTCCGCGCATCGCGGTGGCCATCATCTGCGCCATGGTCACCTATGCGCTGATGAACCTCGTGATGACCTCGACTCCGCTGGCCGTTGTCGGCTGCGGGTACTCTGCCGGGAACGCCGCCGACATCGTGTCGGCCCACGTGCTGGCGATGTTCGCGCCCTCGTTCTTCACCGGGCACCTGATCGTGCGCTTCGGCGTCGAAAAGATCGTCGCAACCGGCCTCGTGATCCTGGCCGCGGCGGGTGCTGTGGCCCTGCAAGGCGTCGATATCGCGAATTTCTACGTCGCCCTGATCCTGTTGGGCTTCGGCTGGAATTTCGGGTTCATCGGCGCCACCGCCATGCTCACCGCCGCACACGAACCGCACGAGCGCGGCCGGGTGCAGGGTATGAACGATGTTCTGGTCTTCGGTGGCGTGACGCTGGCCTCGCTGGCGTCTGGCGGCTTGCTCAATTGTTCGGGCGGCACGCCCGCCGAAGGCTGGAGTGCGGTGAACATGGCCATGGCGCCCTTCCTGATGCTGGCGGGTGGCGCGCTGATCTGGCTGATGCTGCACCCGCAGGAAGACGCCGCCTGAGCCGCTACCAGCGGCCGGTCGCCGCGACCCACATCAACCGCGCTTTCCGCCGCGCTTCGGACAGTCCGAGCGTCCCATCCGCCACGCGGCGCGGATCGGCCACGGCCTGTTTCAGGATCGGCTCTGCCTGCCATGCGGCAAGCGCCACCGCACGCGCCCGATCCGGGACCCTGCCCCGCGCCTTGCGCGCGCGCCACAGTCGATCCAGGCCGTCGCGGGCCAGTTCGCGGACGGCCTCCGGGCGACCGTCCACCAGGGGCCGGCGTCCAAGCGTCTCCAGTTCGGGGACGGCGCGCAGGAACTGCGCGAGCCCCGCCGCATATCCCAGGTCCGTCAACGCCGGTGGTGCCGCGTCGCTCAGCGCCGTGGATGCGGCCAGCATCAGCGTCGCCGAGGTGTCTTCGATATATCGTGAAAATGCGGCCTGATCTTCGAAGGGATCGCGATAGACATCCCAAAGTCGCGCCGTCACCACCCGCTGCAACATCCGCGCCCCGGCGGCATCGAGCACATGGGATAAAGACGAAACAACCTCGTGCCGGCGAACACCTCCGCCGGTGGCGATTTCTTCCAGGGCGTCGGTCCACCATTGCAACCGCATCTCGGCGATCATCGGCTCCTGGGTCACCCAAGGCGCGCGGGACACTTCGATGTTGAACGCATAGATCGGGAACAAAACCTTCCGGGCATCCACGGGCGCGGCCATTGCCGCGGCAAATCGATCACGATCACCCCGTTCGACAAGCTGCGCGCAGGCGGTCAGATCGGAGTCAAATCTCATGCGGAGTCCAATAGCCCAACGTCACGCACAAGTTTCCAGCGTACCGCGTCCAGCAACGCCTCGAAGCTGGCGTCGATGATATTCGCGCTGACACCGACCGTGGACCAGCGCCGGCCCCTGCCGTCCTCGCTGTCGATGATGACGCGGGTCACGGCCTCGGTCCCGCCTTGCGTGATCCGCACCTTGAAATCGACCAGCCGCAGTTCGTCGATGATGTTCTGGTAGCGTCCCAAATCCTTGGACAGCGCCTTGGACAGCGCGTTGACCGGACCCCGGTCGTTACCTGCCTCGTCCATGGATTCGCTGACCGACAGCTTTTTCTCGCCGTCCACCTTGACCACGACCACCGCCTCGGAATGCGAGATCATCTGGTTGTACTTGTTCTTGCGCCGCTCGACCGTGACGCGGTAGCGCTTGACCTCGAAGAAGTCGGGCAATTGGCCCAGCTCGTCGCGGGCGATCAGCTCGAAACTCGCCTGCGCGGTGTCGTAGGAATAGCCTTCGGATTCGCGCGCCTTGATCCGGTCGAGGATACGCGCCATCGCCGGGTCCTTGTCCGGCACCTCGATCCCCGCCTCGGCCAGCCGGCGACGCAGGTTCGACTGGCCCGCCTGGTTCGACATCGGGACGACCCGGCGGTTCCCGACGGTGGCCGGGTCGATATGTTCGTAGGTGGTCGGGTTCTTGAGGATCGCGCTGGCGTGCAGCCCGGCCTTGTGGGCAAAGGCCGATGATCCGACATAGGCCGCCTGTTTCAGCGGCACGCGGTTCAGGATTTCATCGAGCATCCGGCTGATTCGGGTCATCCCCGCCAGCGCCTCCAGCGTCACACCGGTGTCATAGGTGCTTGCGTAAGGTTCCTTGAGCAGCAGCGTCGGGATAAGCGCCGTCAGGTTGGCATTGCCGCTGCGTTCGCCCAGCCCGTTCAACGTGCCCTGGATTTGCCGCACGCCCGCATCGACGGCGGCAAGGGTGCCCGCAACAGCCATTTCGGTGTCATTATGGGTGTGGATCCCCAGATGGTCGCCCGGAATACCCGAGGCGATCACCGCTTGAGTGATCCTCGATACCTCGTCGGGGAGCGTGCCGCCATTGGTGTCACATAACACGACCCAGCGCGCGCCCGCGTCATGGGCGGCGTGCAGGGCTGCCAACGCGTAGTCGGGGTTGGCCTTGTATCCATCGAAGAAATGCTCGGCATCGAACAGCGCCTCACGGCCCTGCGCCACGATATGCGCCACCGAGGCGCGGATGTTCTCGGTGTTTTCATCAAGCGTGATGCCAAGCGCGGCGGTGACGTGGAAATCATGCGTCTTGCCGACGAGACAAACCGAGCTGGTGCCGGCGTTCATGACGGCGGCCAGCACATCGTCATTTTCGGCAGAGCGTCCGGCGCGTTTGGTCATGCCAAAGGCGGTTACGGTGGCTTTGGTGTGGCCGACCTCTTCGAAGAACGCGCTGTCGGTGGGGTTCGCCCCCGGCCAGCCGCCTTCGATATAGTCGATGCCAAGCGCGTCGAGCGCCTCGACAATGCGGAGTTTCTCGGGCGTCGAGAATTGCACGCCCTGGGTCTGCTGCCCGTCGCGCAGTGTGGTGTCGTAAAGGGTCAGGCGGGTTTTGGTCATTTGGTGGCCTTTGTGGTGAGGGCCGCGCCCGACCCTGCGTGGACGCAAAGTTCAAAGGGCAGCACCGGGCCGCAGGCGGGGGAGAAGCCCCCGCCCTTCAAACCAAAGGTTTGCCTTCGGCAAAACGGGGCGGTCGGGGGCTGCCCGGCGTACCGCCGGGCTGAAGCGTTGACACAGTGGGCCATTAAACGCCCTCCAGCTTAGACGGATCAAACCCCGAACCGGGAACCAGTTCCACCCCGGTTTTGGACATACGCACCTCGACCCCAGCCTCTGTCAAAGCAGTTTTCATCGCGTCAAGGGCTACAAAATTCTTCGTCTGCATCGCCATTTCACGCAGGGAGGCGAGCCGCTCCGCATAGGGCGCGAGATCAACAGATAAGCTGTCCCAGCCGCCGAGATTGTCGGTCAGCAGACCCATCATCTGCGCTGATGCCTTGAATTCTCGTGCCAACTTGCACCATTCGGGATCACCAAGCGTTTCACATGAAGGGGTCCAACTTCCAGATTTTTGGAACAAGACCTGCCCAATGTTTCGGAGGAAATTTATCGAACCAGCAGAATTCAAATCGTCGCTCAGAAAATCGACAACATCCTTTGCGGGAGAGCTCGGCTCGACATCCTTCACAAGTTGGCGCCAACGCCGCAAAGTTTTCTTCGCTTGCTCAGCCTTCTCCGCCGTCCAATCCATCGGCTTGCGATAATGCGTCGACAGGAACACGAACCGGATCACCTCGCCCGGCACGCCTTGGTCCAGCAAATCCCGCACGGTAAAGAAGTTGCCCAGCGACTTGGACATCTTCTTGCCCTCGACCTGCAACATCTCGTTGTGCAGCCAGTACCGGGCAAAACCGTGGCCCGCGCATTTCGACTGAGCGATCTCGTTCTCGTGGTGCGGGAACATCAGGTCGTTGCCGCCGCCGTGGATGTCAAACGTTTCGCCCAACAACTCATGCGCCATGGCAGAGCATTCGATGTGCCAGCCGGGGCGGCCGCGGCCCCACGGGCTGTCCCATCCGGGCAGATCATCGGTCGACGGTTTCCAAAGCACAAAATCCATCGGATTGCGCTTGTAGGGGGCCACCTCGACCCGCGCACCGGCGATCATGTCGTCCACCGACCGGCCGGACAGTTTGCCATAACCTTCGGGCCAGCTATCCACCGCAAAGAGCGCATGACCTTCGGCGGCATAGGCGTGACCCTTGGCGATCAGGTCTTCGATGAAGGCGATCATCTGGTCAACATATTGGGTCGCGCGGGGCTCATGATCGGGGCGCAATGCACCAAGCGCGTCCATGTCGGCGTGATACCAGCTGATCGTCTCGTCCGAGCGTTCGCGGATCAGCGCCTCAAGCGTTCCATCCGCCCCTGCCGCGCGGCGCTTTTGGGCTGTTTCGTTGATCCGGTCGTCCACATCGGTGAAGTTGCGGACATAGGTGACGTGATCCGCACCGTAGACATGGCGCAGCAGACGGTAGAGCACGTCGAACACGATGACGGGGCGCGCATTTCCAAGATGCGCGCGGTCATAGACGGTGGGCCCGCAGACATACATCCGCACGTTTTCCGGATCGAGCGGGACGAACGGCTCTTTCTTGCGCGTCGCGGTGTTGGTCAGTTGGATGGTCATGGATGCTCCTCGCGGGCCGGATTGCGGCGGGAGTAGCAACTTCACTTCGATATGGGAATAGAAGACCGGCCCGCCAGATGGATTAGCGGATGATGCAGCAGAGGGGTGTTGCGATACGGGTCATGCGTGTGACATACCCGGCGCCCCGGCGATCCGTCAAGAGTGGCCGATCAAGAGTGGCCGATGCGCTGGGAATCGGTACAGGCATGGCGCGCGCATTCCAGTTCCAGTGTCGAATGGCTGACCCCGGCCCCGGCCAGCCTGTCCTTGAGCGCGGCCTTGATCCGGTCGGCATCGCTCCAGCGGCCCGGGGCCACGACGACATGCGCCTCGAGCGCGGGCTCGTGTTCCTGCATCTGCCACAGGTGGGCGTGGTGGATATCCTGCACCCCGTCCACGGTCCGCAGGTCCTCGATCAGGCGGTCGGTGTCGATGCCCGCCGGACTGCCCAGCATCAGGATGCGGATCACGCCGCCGATCTCGGAGAACGACATCCACAGGATGTAACCTGCGATCCCGAAGGTGACGAGCGGGTCGATGATCTGCCAGTCAAAGAGCAGGATCAGCGTGCCCGCGACGATCACCGCAACCGATCCCAGCGCATCGGCGAGGTTGTGCAGAAAGGCCGCGCGGATGTTGACGCTGTCCTTGGCCATCGCCCAGGTCAGCGCCGCCGTCACCAGATCCACCACCAGCGCGATCCCGGCGATGATCACCACGAGCCAGCCATCGACGGCGTGCGGATCGAAAAGCCGCAGCACCGCTTCGTAGCAAAGGTAGATCCCCAGCAGGATCAGCGTGGTGTAGTTGACCAGCGCCGCGACGACCTCGGCCCGTCCATAGCCATAGGTCATGGTCGCGGTGGCCCCCTTGCGGGCGATCCTGCGCGCGATCAGGGCAATGACCAGCGACGCCGCGTCCGACAGGTTGTGCAGCGCGTCGGCAATCAGCGCGAGCGAGCCGGACAGGATGCCGCCGATGATCTGCGCGACCGTCAGTCCGAGATTGACTGCAACCGCCCCGATCAGGCGGCCATCGCCGGCTTTCGGATCGATGTGATGATGCGCGTGGTCATGCGGCATTGCGGCCTCCTGCTCAGACCAAAGGTGACCTCTTGCGCGGAGAGGTTCAAGGGGCGCGGGCACTGGACCTTGCCCCGAGGACTGGGCAGAAGGGGGCAGACGTTTCGGAGGTCTCCATTCCAGCACTTTCACAGCGCATCACCACGCTCAACGGCGACGGATCGGACGGGTGGGATGTTTTCTACCGGGCCCGCGCCATGGTCGAGGCAGGTGTGCCGGTGACCGAACTGACCATCGGCGAGCATGACATCGGCACCGACCCGTCGATCCTGCGCGTGATGTATGACAGTGCCAGGGGCGGCCATACCGGCTATGCGATCGTTCCGGGAATCAG
>NZ_JAIPUS010000007.1 GCF_020055675.1 Marivita sp. | reverse complement strand
CTCTCGCCCCATCCCTTGTGGGCGCATTCCAGCGCGTCGCGCATCACCTGCACGTTTCCGGTGGCGTCAAAGGTATAATCCGCGCCGCCCTTGGTCAGGTTCACGAGATAGGGCACAAGATCGCCCTCGACCTCTCTGGGGTTGACGAAATCCGTCATGCCGAACTTTTCGGCCATCGCCACCTTGTCGGGGTTGATATCGACCCCGACGATCTGGTCCGCCCCGGCAAGCCGCAGGCCCTGGATCACGTTGAGCCCGATACCACCCAGACCGAAGACAATCGCGCGGCTTCCCATCTCGACCTTGGCGGTGTTGATGACAGCCCCGATCCCGGTGGTCACGCCGCAGCCGATATAGCAGACCTTGTCGAAGGGCGCGTCCTCGCGGATCTTGGCCAATGCGATTTCCGGCAGGACCGTGTGATTGCTGAAGGTCGAACACCCCATGTAATGCAGGATCGGATCGCCATCGAGGGTTGTGAACCGCGATGTGCCGTCCGGCATCACGCCCTTGCCTTGCGTCTCGCGGACCGACTGGCAAAGGTTGGTTTTGGGATGCAGACAATATTCGCATTGCCGGCATTCCGGGGTGTAAAGCGGGATCACGTGATCGCCGGGTTTCAGGCTGGTCACGCCCTCCCCGATCTCGACGACAACGCCGGCGCCTTCGTGGCCCAGGATCGCCGGAAACTGTCCTTCCGGGTCGGCCCCCGAGAGGGTAAACTCGTCGGTGTGGCAAATACCGGTGGCCTTGATCTCGACCAGGACTTCCCCGGCGCGCGGGCCGCCGAGGTTGACCTCCGTGATTTCCAGTGGCTTGCCGGCTTGTGTGGCAATAGCGGCCCGTGTGCGCATGATGCGTCTCCCTTGATAGTCGGTTCGCGATGACCCTTGCTCTAAAACCGCAGCTTTGCAAGCGCTAGGGGCTGGACCCGTTGATTCCGACACCTCGGGCCGGAAAATTGCGCCTTGCCAGTGCCGCGACGAGCGGTGCGACCGACAGAATCTGCGGCGGACCCGTGCCGGGTTTCTCTCGACTCTCAGGGGCTGCGAGATGTATGGAACAAATATAGAACATCTGCTGCCCGCGAGTCTCATGATCAATCGCCGTGTCCTGTCCATCTGGTTTCCCCGGCTGGCCGCCGAACGCCATATCCGCCACGATCCCAATCTGGGGACGGTGCCGTTTGCCGTGGTGCGCGACTCAGGGCAGGCGCAGGTGCTGGCGTCGCTGTCGCCGCTGGCGCAGGCGGCGGGATTATACGCGGGTCAGCCGTTGCGCGATGCCCATGCGATGTCTGCCGATCTGCTCACCCGCGTGTCGACCCCGCATGCCGAGGCAGCCTTTCTGGGTGTGCTGCACCGCTGGGCGGGCAAGTTTTCGCCCTGGGTCGCGCGCGAGGAACCCGATGCGCTGGTGATCGATCTGACCGGCTGTGCACATCTCTTCGGGGGAGAGGAGCAACTGGCGCAACAGGTGGAACAGGATTGCACCGATCTGGGCCTCACGGTGCAGCTTGGCATTGCCGACACGCTGGGCGGGGCCTGGGCGCTGGCGCGGTTCGGCGGCGGGCAGGGGCGCGCGCATCACCGCAACGGCGACGCGATCGACCAGGAGGCGCGCGCCACCCGGTCGCGGGCGGGCAAGCGGCGGCACTGGGAGCGTGGCGGTGCAGCCCCGACACGGGCCACGGCCCCGGCGCGGGGCCACACCCGCATTGCCGCGCCGGGGGAGACCTACAAGGCATTGGCGCCGTTGCCCATCGCTGCGCTGCGGCTCGAGGATCACACGATGGCGCAGCTATCCCGGCTGGGTCTGCGCCGGGTGAGCGATCTTGTCGAACAGCCCCGCGCGGGCCTGGCCCGGCGCTTTGGCCGGGGGCTGGTGGCGCGCATGGATCAGGCGCTGGGCGCGCTTCCCGAACCGGTCAGCCCGGCCCCGCCCCCCGACCGCTTTGCCACCCGGCTCAGCCTGCCCGATCCCATCGGGCTCGAGGACGACGTGATGGCCGCCATCGATCGGATGCTGCCCCGCCTGTGTGCCGCGCTGAACAAGAAGGGGCGCGGCGCCCGCACGCTCCGGTTCGAGGCATATCGCGCCGATGACACGATGCAGTGGATGAATGTCACGCTGGCCAGACCGTCTGACGACCCCGATCACATCCGCCCGCTCCTGGGGCTCAAGGTAGCGGACCTGGATGCGGGCTATGGCATAGATATGCTGCGGCTCGAAGCTGTGGTGCACGAACCGCTCCATCTGCGCACCGTTCCGGGCCATCTCGAAGCCACCGAAGCCGGGCGCGCCCGCAGAGCGGGGGCCGTGCCGGGGTCTCTGGACCGGCTGATCGGGCGGCTTGGCACGCGCCTTGGCACCGACGCCATCACCCGCATACAGCCCGCCGACAGCCATATCCCGGAAAAAACATCCCTGGCGGTGGCTGCGGCATGGTCCGATCCGGTCCGGCACTGGCCGCAGCGGGACAAGCTCCGCCCGCTCCTGATGTGGCCGCCGGAACCCGTGATGGTCGCCGATGTGCCGCGTCTGCCCGCCACCTTTCGCTGGCGCGGCCGCGATCACCATGTCCACAGCACCCGCGGTCCCGAACGCATCGCGCCGGAATGGTGGCTTGATGATCCGGCGTGGCGCAGCGGCCAGCGCGACTACTGGGAGGTCGTCACCAAGCAGGGCCACCGCCTGTGGCTCTTTTACGCCCATGGCGGGGTGAAATCCTCGGGCTGGTTCTGCCAGGGGTCATTCGCCTGACCGGCGCCGAAACATGCGCAAGCGTCAAAAGGCGCGTGCGACATCCTTTTCGCCCGGACAGACATGCCAATGATCGCGCAACCCGCCCGGCGGGTACCCTCGCAGGTGCCCCGGCAGGAGGAACAGGGAAGACACCGACCACAGGCAGGGCATGGCAGGTCGCGCAAAACTGGATCGGTTCCATCGCGTTCAGGCCCGGCACCTGTTTTCAAAGCCGGGCGCCGGGTGTCTCTGAAAAACAAGACGATCGCGGTAAATTGCTTGATTTCGGACCCGCCTCTCACACATCATGGGGTATGAACAGTATCACGCCGTTTCCCGCATCGCATGGCGCACCCGAGCAGGTGGCCTTTCACCGGACCGAGCTGAGCGTGATCCTGTCGCTCTATGGGCGCATGGTCGCCGCCGGGGAATGGCGCGACTACGGGATATCCACATTGCGCGACGTGGCGGTGTTCTCGGTCTTTCGGCGCACTGCGGAAAACCCGCTTTACCGGATCGAAAAACGCCCCAAGCTGCGCAACCGGCAAGGGCAGTACGCGGTGATCGGCATGGATGGCCAGGTGCTCAAGCGCGGCCACGAGCTGCGCACGGTGCTGCGGGTGCTGGATCGCAAGCTGATCCGCGCGGTCGAATAACCCCTCTCCACAAACGCGCAAAGACGCGGTAATCGGCGCGTATGACCACCTTGCCCGAAATTTATGCCGCACGCGTGGCCGATGGGTCGATGACCCCGGATCCGGCCCAGGAAGCGGTTCTGCCAGAGTTCGAACGCATCCGCGCCGCGCTCAGCAAGCCACCCAGGCAAGGCCTGTTCCGAAAGTCTCCCGCGCCGCCCAGGGGATTGTACCTTTGGGGCGGCGTTGGCCGCGGCAAGTCCATGCTTATGGATCTCTTCGTGGCAAGCCTCGATATCCCGGCCCGCCGGGTACATTTCCATGCCTTCATGCAGGAAATCCATGCGGCCATTCACAAGGCGCGGCAAGAGGGTGTCGAGGACGCGATAAAACCGGTGGCCAAATCGGTGTCCGACAGCGTCCGCCTGCTGGCCTTTGACGAGATGCAGATCACCGATATCACCGATGCGATGATCGTCGGACGGTTGTTTGAAAAGCTCTTTGCCGATGGCGTTGTCGTTGTCACGACCTCGAACCGCGTGCCGGATGATCTTTACAAGGATGGGCTCAACCGGCAAATCTTCCTGCCATTCATCGACATGCTCAAGCAGCACATGGTGGTTCACCATCTGGCCTCGCCCACCGATTACCGGCAGGACAGGCTGGCCGGGGCGCAGGTCTATTTCACACCCAATGATGCCACCGCCAAGGCCGAGATCGACCGCGTGTGGCACGAACTCACCAACGGCCAGGAGGAGAGCCTGATCCTTCATGTCCAGAAACGCGAAATCGAATTGCCGCGCTTTCACAACGGCGTGGCGCGGGTGAAATTCTACGATCTTTGCGGCCGGATGCTCGGACCCGCCGATTACCTTGCCCTGGCGGCGGCGGTGCGGGTTCTGATCATCGAGGATATTCCCCGCCTCAGCCGCCAGAACTTCAACGAGGCGAAACGCTTTGTCACCCTTGTCGACGCCTTATACGAAGCCGGCGTGCGCCTGATCGCGTCAGCGGCGGCAGAGCCGGAAATGCTGTATGTCGAAGGCGCCGGCACGTTCGAATTCGAACGCACGGCCAGCCGGTTGCGCGAAATGCAGGCAGAGGGCTGGGGCGAGGCATAAAAAAAGAGGTCCCGAAGGACCTCCAAGGCTGCTCGATTGTTTTTGCCTGTCTTCAGGTCCTTGCTATGCCTTCCGTCGATGATGGCGCGAGGAAACGCCGAAAACACCTTGGGGCGATACGCCTTGGAAGGCGCGGTCGCCGGATGTGACCAGACATCCGCAGGGGCGCCCGAACCGGGCAGAGACCTTGCGTGTGTCAGAGCTGAAATACACCGAACTTCCCCTTGCTCCGTGACTGTCACATTGACCGCTCACGAGGACTGTCTGGACTTTGACATAGTGATTCGCATCGGTCAACATTTAGCTGCCCACTGTCCACATTTTCCTATCAGTGGCTTTAATTCCCAGATGTAGTAGCCACCGGCGCTGGAAGCGTCAGCACCATCCCCGGCGTCAGGCTGTCAGGCCGCGGCATGATCTCGGTGTTGTTCATGAACAGATGCGTGGACATGTTCGCATCGCCGTAAAGTGCCTCGGCAATACCGACCAGCGTGTCCCCCGTTCGCACCTGGTAGGTTCTGGACCCGGGGCTGTCATCGGCGCCGGTCGCCGCGTGCAAGGGCTCGGAACGGGGCGGCGTTGGCTTGCCCGCCGCAGGTGCATCGGTGGACATGCTGCGCTGGACAACGCTGTGTAGCAGGCTGCCGGGCTGGCCGGGGGCAGGGGCTTGACCGGTGGTGGCGGATTTGACTTGCGATATCGCACTGAATGTCATGTCGCGCAGGTTTGTCGGCTGATGGTCCGCTGTCACGGCTGGCCGCTGCCCGTCTGTGCCGGGGGGGTCCTGATTGACCGGGGTGACCTGCCGGGTCTTTGGTGCGGCCTCCTCCGCTTGCGCGGTCACGGCGTTCAGATCGTCCAGCCGGGCCGCATCGCGCGTGACGCTGGTGTCGACTGTATCCGAGACGATGGAGACCTGCGCCTGCCGCGAGGAGCCCGGCTGGAACACGATCAAAACCACGGTCAGACCGATGAAGGCCGTGCCCATGAGGGCCATCCGGATATAGCCTTGATGCGTGCCGGCCTGCGTCATTGCCCCACCTCCGTATTCAGCCCCAAGGCGCTCCAGCGCGCGGCACCGCCGCGATAATAGCCGATCTTGCCCGCCGGATACCCCGCATCAAGAAGATGCCCGATCACGGCGGTCGCATCGGCGTCGTCCGGCCCGCTGCCGAAGATCACAAGCGTGAATGCCTTCGCAAAACCGGGGCTGCTCTCGGCTGTCTGGACGCCGAGCGCAGAAAGAAGGTCGGATCGGTACGGATTGTCCGGCCGGAATGTCCTGACCGGAACGTTCACCGCCCCCGGCACGGATCCGGCGGAAAAAGTCGCGGGCATCCGAACATCGATCAAGAGGCCAGAGCCATCGCTGACAGGGTTTTGCAGGAAATCAATGACTTCCAATTCTCCGAAGGTCTCGACCCCGGCGGCGGCCCGCATCGGCTGAATACACGAAGACGGGCAGGACGGACCGCTGCGCGTGACCCTCATGGTGGACCCGTTCATGGTGAAGGAAAAAGCGCTGTCGCTTTCCGTGATGGCCGCGGATTGCGCCAGCAGCGGACCCCCTGCGATCAGGAGTGCTGCGCTTCCGACAGACCGTACCAATACCATGACAACACCCGGATAATCGCGAACCCGCGACAACTTCTCGATATGATCGACATATAGGCGTTTTGGTCCGGTTTCGTCAATATGAAGCGGATTCCCGCCACATTTTGTTTATTCAACGAGTCGAAGGACATGCCCGGCAAGATAAAGAGACCCGCAAATCAGCACACGGGCCCCTGGCGCGTCCCTTGCAATCTGCGACAGGGCCGCCGTGACATCCCCTGCCTCCTGCGCTGGCAGTCCCACGTCGCGGGCCGCCGCTGCGGTGGCTGCGGCGGGCAGGGTATTGGCCTCGTCCGGGATCGACACTGCGGTCAGATGATCGGCCACGCTGGCCAGCGGGCGCAGGTATCCGCGGACATCCTTGGTGTTCAGCATCCCGCAAACCAGGTAGGTGGGCCGCCTTGGCAGGCTGCGCAGATGCGTCGCGAGGGCCTCTCCCGCAGCCGGGTTGTGTCCGCCATCCAGCCAGAGATCGACATCGGGGGCGAGGACATTCAGCGTCGTGTTGGTCAACCGCTGCATCCGTCCGGGCCAATCGGCGCGCTCCACGGCCCCGTCATACGCGGCGTCGGGCAGTCCAAGATGCCGCAGGGCGGCAAGCGCCGCGCCGGCGTTTTGCACCTGGTGCAGACCGGGCAGGTTTGGCATCGGCAGGTCAAGCAATCCGGTTTCGTCCTGATAGACCAGCCTGCCGCGCTCGCTGGTGACGTGCCAGTGCTGGCCATGCACCAGCAACGGTGCCCCAACGCGCTCGGCCCACGCCTCGATCACCTCCAGCGCAGCCGCCTCTTGCGGACCGACCACGCAGGGCACGCCGCGTTTCAGGATTCCGGCCTTTTCGCCCGCGATCTCGCCCAGCGTATCGCCCAGATACCCTTCGTGGTCCATCGATACCGGCGTGATGATCGTCAGCGCCGGCCGTTCGATGACATTTGTGGCATCCAGCCGCCCGCCCAATCCGACCTCGAGCAGCGTATAATCCGCCGTCGTGCGCGCAAAAGCCAGCAACGCGGCGCAGGTCGTGATCTCGAAATAGGTGATATCCGCCCCGTCATTGGCGGCGTGGCAGACATCCAGAACCTCGGTCAGATGCGGCTCGGAAATCAATGTCCCGGCCAACCGGATCCGTTCGTGAAATCGCGCCAGATGCGGCGAGGTATAGGCATGCACCCGCGCACCCGTCGCCTCGAGCCCGGCGCGGATCATTGCCTGCGTCGATCCCTTGCCGTTGGTGCCGGCAATATGAATGACCGGCGGCAGATCGCGCTCGGGATGGTCCAGCGCCGCCAGAAGCGTCCAGACCCGGTCGAGCGTCAGATCGATGATCTTGGGGTGAAGCGACATCATCCGCTCGAGAATGATGTCGGAGCGCGGGGTTGCTGTCACGTGGTTTCCGGGTCCTGCATGGCCGACATTGGCGCGCTGTCAACGGCGCCGGGCGCGGGCAGATCCCCGGCCACGGGCGGCGGCAACTGCATCAGCATCCGAATGATCTGC
This sequence comes from Marivita sp., assembly GCF_020055675.1. GTDB lineage: Bacteria > Pseudomonadota > Alphaproteobacteria > Rhodobacterales > Rhodobacteraceae > Marivita. The sequence goes on along the minus strand of NZ_JAIPUS010000007.1, from coordinate 138,391 downwards.
ACCAGCTCTTCGCGCAGCGCGCGGCGGTCCGTCACCCGGTCAAGCATCCCGTGTTCCAGAAGATACTCCGCCCGCTGGAACCCTTCGGGCAGCTTTTCCCGGATCGTCTGCTCGATCACCCGCGGGCCTGCAAAACAGATCAGCGCTCCCGGCTCGGCGATCTGCACATCGCCCAGCATCGCATAGGACGCGGTCACGCCGCCGGTGGTCGGATGCGTCAGCACCACGATATAGGGCAGCCCCGCCTCCTTGAGCATCTGGACCGCCACCGTGGTGCGCGGCATCTGCATCAGGCTCAGAATGCCTTCCTGCATCCGCGCGCCCCCGGCGGCGGAAAAAAGCACCAGCGGCCGGCGCAGCTCGACCGCCTTTTCAGCCGCGGCAATGATCGCGTTGCCGACATACATGCCCATCGACCCGGCCATGAAGCTGAAATCCTGCGCCGCGGCGACGACGGGTGTGCGCCCGACCTCGCCGGTGACGACCAGCATCGCCTCGGCCTCGCCGGTGGCTTTCTGCGCCGCGCGCAACCGATCCGGATATTTCTTCTGATCGCGGAAATGCAGCGGATCGACCACGGGTTCGGGCACGTCCACCTCGGTGAAAACACCGGCATCGAACAGCCCGGTAAACCGGTCGCGTGGCGTGATGTTCATGTGATGCCCGCAATTGGTGCACACATTCAGGTTGTCCGACATCTCGCGGTGAAACAGCATCGTGCCGCACTCATCGCATTTGACCCACAGGTTCTCGGGGATTTCCCGCCGCGAAAAGATCGAATTGATCCGCGGTCGGACGTAATTGGTGATCCAGTTCATGCAATGCGGCTCCGTCACCCTGTCTTGGCTGGACGTGATCTAAGCCTGCCGCGTTGGAAATGCAATCAGCCCTGAGGTGTCAGGTTCGACCGCGCCGGCCCGCGTTTGACCCCCAGTTGACGCTCGCGCCAGATGATCAGGATCCCGGCCGCGATGATCACGATGGATCCGACCACCGTGTGACCGGTCGGGATCTCGTCGAACACGGCATAGCCAATGGCCAACGCAAACAGGATCGATGCATAGTCGAACGGAGCCAGGAACGCCGCTTCTGCCTGTCGGTAGGACGCGGTCAGCAGGATCTGCGCCACGCCGCCGACCAATCCGGCCCCGATCAATTGAACCGCCGTCACGGTATCCGGCATCACCCAGCCGAACGGCGATGTCAGCAGCGCAAGACAGGAGGCCGTGACCGCGAAATAAAACACCACCGCCGATGTGGTTTCGTTCTGCACCAGCTTGCGGATATGCACATGCGCCAATGCCCGCAGCGTGGCCGACGCCAGAACCAGGGCGACACCCCAGCGCGCGCCGGTGCCCATCGCGGTGTTGCCCAGTTGTGGCAACATCACGATAACCACGCCCACGAGCCCGATCGCCACCGCCGACATCCGCACCAGCCTGACCTTTTCACCCAGCAGAAATGCCGCGAACAACACCGTCAGGATCGGTGCGGCATAGCCCAGCACCGTCACCTCGGGCAGCGGCAACAACCCCAGTGCGGCAAAGCCGCAGGCCATCGCGCTCACACCGAACAGGCCGCGCCAGAAATGCCCCGAGGGGTTGCGCGTCCGCAACCCGGTGCTCAACTCCCGTCGCAACGTCAGCCAGCCAAGGATCACCGGCAGCGCGAAGAATGATCGGAAAAACACCGCCTCCCCGGGCGGCACCACATCCGAGCTGGCCTTGATCAGGGATGCCATGATGACAAATAGAAACACAGCGCTGAGTTTCAGCGCCATGCCGCGCAACGGGGACATATCTTCTCCGGTTCAGGGTGTGGCCATGATTGCCCGTCTGGACCAGGAAGGTCAATCGCCGGTCCCCGACGACTGGCACCACATCCTCGGGCTCAGGCCCCGGGGCCAAACGGTTGCTGCCGGTTTTGCCCTGCGCGCCCGGCCTCATGGCGAGGGCGCAAGACGATCAAGATCTGAACATCGCATTTCCCGGACCGGGGCCAAACCTTAAGATTTTCCTAATCCGTCCCTGTAACTGCTTGATGTATATGGGCGTGCCAGCGTCCCAGCCGTGGGACGCCGCTCAGGCCGTGTCGCGGCAATGGCGGCGGAAGGACCGTTTCAAAAGGTCCAGCTCGGCCCGCAACAAGGCCATTTCCGACCGGATATCCTCGCCCACCGCGTCGCCTGCGATGATCGAGAAATCACCCAGGGACAGTCCCAGGTCAGCCTCCGAGATCACGAAAGTATGCACCCCGTCCGCGATCATGTTCGCCGGAACGGGGACCTTGATGCGCCAGGACGCCGGCTCCGGCAAAGGCTCGATCGATACGTCCGGAACCGCCCGGTCATGGACCCGGACATCCACCCGCGGGGTCGGGCTGTCATCGGCATCCCCGGCGATCACACCTTCCCAGACCCCTTCGAAAAAACGGCTCTTTGACAGCGAATAGGCGGTCATACCCAGCTCCTCACAACTCGGCGCGCGGACGGCGGCTGAAATACAGATCCCGCAGCACGACCTGGCTCATTTCCGGGCTCTCGAAGATCAGATCGACCCAAAGCCGCTCCACCCGCTTTTCGTTCAGATTGGTATAGGCCAGGTCAAACTCGACCACGAGCGCGCGATCGTTCGAGGGCAATTCCCGCACGATCTGTTCCGTGTTCGGCCCATGCTGGATATTCAGCCGCGCGAACACTTCCAGGGGCCGCTCAAGCTCAACGATCGCGTCGAACCGGACCAAATGCCGCCGCTTGAGATCATAGGCCGCGGCATCGGGCAGGTCGATCACCAGCGACAGGTAGGATCCGTCAAATTGGAACACATCCAGCCGCAATCCGTAGGCGGCCAGATCCTCGGCGCTGGTGTTGCGAAGCTGGCGCAGCGTCAGTTCTGACTCTGCACAGTCATGAAACAGGGTCACCTCGCGCCCCAGCGTGGATTTGTTTTCGACAGAGGAAATCCCTGGTACCGGAAGCGGCCCGCAAAAAAGTTCCGGGCGCCACGACCAATCGGCGTCATAAGGCACCGGCACCGCCTGGTTGCCCATCACGGGCAGGGCAAGCCGGTCATCGGCGACATGGATCAGTTCATCGAGGTGATATCTCATCCGCCGCGCCACCGCACGGTTGCGGCGCAGATCCTTGAGATCGGTGTCGCGCGCGGTCTCGGCCCAGCGGCGGAACCGTCTGAGCGCGGATTGCTGGAGCACGCGGTCCAGAAAACCGGGTTTCATTTCCGACATGAGCTGCTCGCTCCTGCTTGGTGGCCCGGCTATTGAGGCTGCCGTTTGAGGATCATTGTTGCAGATCGCGGCGTTCGAATAAACGGCCAAGTCCCGCCCTCTGTTCATTCTCCGGCGATTGCGACTGTTCTGCACTCTCGCCGGTGGCAGGGACGAACCTGGCGCGGATGCGTGAAGAAACCGTGTTCAGGAAAGCGGCACCCTGCGTGCTGGCCAGCGGGCTGTTTCTGGGCGCATAGAGCGTGACGCCGACAAGATAGGGGCCGACCAGGAACGCGCCGCGCCAGTGGCGGGGATCGCTGCCCGCGAATGCCTCTGCCCCGCCGCTGGCCATTTGTCCGACCGTCACGGCGCCCAGTTCGCGGGTGCTCAAAAGCTCGGTCTGTAGCGCTGCGGCGAGGTCGGCCGGCGTCGGCGCGGGACCATCGGCCTTGCTGACCGTGACGATTGCAAGGGCCGGTTCGATCACCGGGCCCTGCGCGCCGCCCGACAGGATGTTACAGCTGGCAATCGCGGCGAACCCGCCCGTGGCGCTACGGCGCAGGGAGTTGGGATCGACGCAATACCCGTCGGGGCCGGAGACACGTATGTCCCCGCCCGCAAGACCGGCGGAGGTGAGAACCGACGCCTCTGCCCCCGCCGATGTGCCCAGCAGGGACATTCGGCCCGATGGGTCGATCTCATCACATCCGATCAAGACCGCCGCGCCCAGGAGCGCGGCGCAGAGTTTGTGCACCCGGCGCGTCACAGGTCACAATACTGGTGCGACTCTCCTTCGCCACCGGGATGTGTCACGGCGCCTTTATAGGTGGGACCGACAAGCTGAGCGAATTTCCAGATAGCCCCCGAGGTGTAGAGTGTCTCGCGCGGGGCGGTCCAGTCTGCCTTGCGGCGCGCCAATTGCTCGTCCGACAAATCCACGCTGAGCGACCCGGTCACAGCGTCGATGGTGATCATATCGCCGTTTTGGAGGAGACCGATTGGCCCGCCAAGCGCGGCTTCGGGGCCGACATGGCCGACGCAGAAGCCGCGTGTCGCGCCCGAGAAACGGCCGTCGGTGATCAAGGCGACCTTTTTGCCCATGCCCTGGCCGGACAGGGCCGCCGTGGTGGCCAGCATTTCGCGCATGCCGGGGCCGCCTGCGGGGCCTTCGTTGCGGATGACGATGACTTCGCCTTCCTCGTAACCTCGATCCTTGACGGCTGCAAAGGCGTCTTCCTCGGATTCAAAGACGCGTGCGGGACCCGTGAAGACCTGATGTTCGGCTGCGATCCCGGCGACTTTCACAATGGCCCCTTCGGGCGCGAGATTGCCCTTGAGACCCACGACACCGCCGGTCTTGGTGATCGGGGTGTCGATGGAATAGATCACCTTGCCATCCGATTCACGCTCGATCAGGTCCAGTTCCTCTCCGATTGTACGGGTCGAAGCGGTCATGCAGTCTTCGTGGATCAGGCCCGCCTTGCGCAGCTCCTTCATCACGACGGGTATGCCGCCCGCATCGTAGAGATCCTTGGCGACATGCGCGCCGCCCGGTTTCAGATCGACGAAATAGGGCGTGTCGCGGAAGATGTCGCACACGTCTTCAAGGTAGAACTCGATCCCGGCCTCATGCGCGATTGCTGGCAAATGCAGACCGGCATTGGTGGAGCCGCCGGTACAGGCCACGACGCGCGCGGCGTTTTCCAGCGCCTTGCGAGTCACAACATCGCGCGCCTTGATGTTCTGTTCGACCAAATCCATGACAGCTTTGCCCGACGCCTCGCCGTATTGATCGCGGGATTCGTAGGGTGCCGGCATGCCCGAGGAGTTGAACAGCGCCAAGCCGATCGCTTCGGAAACGCAGGCCATCGTGTTGGCGGTGAACTGGCCACCGCAGGCGCCCGCGCTGGGGCAGGCGACACGTTCGAGCATGTCCAGCGCCTTGTCGGACATTTCCTTGTTCTGATGACGTCCGACCGCTTCGAACATATCCTGGACGGTCAGGTCCCGGGAGCGGAAATCTTCGGGAATCTCGTCCACCTGCGGGGCACGCCCCGGCAGGATCGAACCGCCGTAGATGAACACCGACGGCACATTGAGCCGTACCATCGCCATCATCATGCCCGGCAAGGATTTGTCGCAGCCGGCAAGACCGACAACCGCGTCATAGGAATGGCCGCGCATCGTGAGCTCTACAGTGTCCGCAATCGCCTCGCGCGAGGCGAGCGAGGAGCGCATGCCCTCGTGGCCCATCGCGATGCCATCGGTCACGGTTATGGTGGTGAATTCGCGAGGCGTGCCGTAGCCTTGTTTCACGCCCATCTTGACGGCCTGAGCCTGGCGGCTGAGCGCGATATTGCAAGGTGCGGCTTCGTTCCAGCAGGTCGCCACACCGACGAGCGGCTGGTGGATCTCTTCCTCGGTCATGCCCATCGCGTAGTAGTAGGAGCGATGTGGTGCCCTTTCGGGGCCTTCGGTGACATGACGGCTGGGCAGTTTCGACTTGTCGAACGGACGCTTGAGCATGACGCTCCTCCCTGAATTCGCGTTTCCGTCCGGAATAGCGAACAGGCGAGAGCGGCACAAGAGATTGGGCCGCTTTCAAGCCATTTCGAAATGGCTTGGGTCAAGCGCGTTCGAACGCGCTTTGGACGCGGTTTGCAAACCGCGTCGGAAACGCCTTTCGAAAGGCGTTCCTACCGGTCCAGCAGGGCGGCGGCTGTGTAGGCTGGCGCAAGGAGCGCGCGGCGGGACGCCCCGAACGGGAACCTTTTGGGCGGCGCGGCAATAAATGCGGGCACCGGGCCACGGGGTGATCGTCCCAGCACGGCGTCGGCCAGCCGCGCTCCAAGATAGCTGCCCATCGCAACGCCATTGCCGTGATAGCCCATGGCTGCAAAGAGGCCGGGATGGTCCGGCACCGGCCCGGCAAAAGGCGTCAGCCTGCGCATCAGGCAGAGCAGCCCTGACCAGTCGTGGGTGACCTCGACATCCCGCCATGCCGGGAAGAGCGCATGAAAATCCGCGCGGATTTTATGGGAAAGGGCGGCCTCGGCGCGTGGCGTTGCACGCAGACCGCCACGCATGCCGAAGAGGAACCGTCCGTCGGGCATGAGCCGGAAATAGTGAAGCAGGATGCGGCTGTCATAGCACATCTGGAGGCTCGTCCAGCCCTGACGGGCTTGCTCGCCCTCCGTGATCGGACGGGTGACGATGATCGACGATTGCACCGGGACATACCGGGCGCGCAGCCAGTCCGGCACGTCCTCGGACGAATAGCCATTGGTGGCGAGGATCACGGTGTCGGCGGTGATCACTCCGGACGGGGTGGTCACGCGCCATGTGCGGCCGGTGCGCGTGATCGACTGCGCAGGCGTCTGGCCAAAGAGGCGGGCGCCTTGGCCCTGTGCGGTGTGGGCCAGGCCTGCGTGGTATTTCGCCGGGTTGAGCGCGAAGCCGATGGGCAGGGTGACGCCACCGTGAAACGCCCCGCCAAGGCCGCGTTGGCGCAGCTGTTCGGCGGGAATGATCTCGGGCGTGACGCCATAGGTTGCCTTGGCTTCATCTGTGCTTGCCAGCATGTCGCGCATGGCCCTGGGCGTATGGGCCAGCAGTGTTTCGCCATTCGAATGGCGGTCTGCGTCGATGCCGTTTTCCGACAGCAGCGCATCCACATGGTCGACCGCCGCGCGTTCCGTCTTGTGCCACTGGCTGCGCTGGTCCTGATCAAAGCGACGCGCCATCAGACCGCCGCCCAGCTTCGACCCGCCAAGGCAGCAGAAGCCGCCATTGCGCCCAGATGCTCCCCAGCCGGGCTGTTCCGCGTCGATCACGGTGACTTTCACGTCCGACCGCGCCAGTGCGAGGGCTGCGTTCAGCCCGGTGAAGCCGCCGCCGATGACGACGGCCTCTGTCCTGTGGTCGCCGTCAAGCTGCGGCTGGTCTGCGGGGGGTGTTGTGTCGCGCCACCAGCAGTTTGCGGGCGTGTCATAGGCCAGTGGCTCGTAAATGCGCCTCATAGGGGGCGTTCGGCCAGCTGTTCATCCCGCGCCTGTCTGACGGCCGCCTGTTTCGTCACAAGCGATGCCGTGATGACGCCGACCGTGACGATGGCGATCATGATGGTCGAGAGCGCATTGATCTCGGGGCTGACGCCAAGGCGCACGGCCGAGAATATTTTGATCGGCAGGGTCGTGGCCGAGGGGCCGGTTGTGAAGCTGGCGATAACCAGATCGTCCAGCGACAGGGTGAAGGCCAGAAGCCAGCCCGAGATTACCGCCGGGGCGATGATCGGGAGGGTGACAAGCCGGAACGCTTCGAACGGGGAACACCCGAGATCGAGCGCCGCCTCTTCCAGGGATTGGTCGAAACTGATCAGGCGGGAGGAGACGACCACCGACACGTAGCACATCGAAAACGTGGTGTGGGCCAGAACGATGGTCAGCACGCCCCGGTCGAGACCGATGCCGATGAAAAGCAAGAGCAGCGACAGGCCGGTGATCACCTCGGGCATGACCAGCGGGGCATAGATCATGCCCGAGAACAGCGTGCGCCCGCTGAACCGCCCGGCGCGCACCAGCACATAGGCCGCCATGGTCCCCAGAACGGTTGCAATGCTGGAGCTGATGACCGCGACCTTGAGCGTGACCCAAGCAGCATTCAGGAATTCCTCGTTGCGCAGCACTTCGCCATACCAGCGTGTCGAGAAGCCAGCCCAGACGGTAACCAGTTGCGAGGCATTGAAGCTGTAAACCACGAGAATGATCATGGGCAGGTAAAGGAAGGCAAAGCCCAGGGTCAGCGCGGTGGCGTTGAACCACGAAAAGCGAGTCATGGCGTGCCTCCCGAGGTTTCGAGTGCCGGCGCGGCCGACCGGCCGTAAGGGGCACCCCCGAGCCTCCAGGGGATTTGCGGTCCAAAAAAACCTGTATCCCGCTGTGTCATCCGTTCGCCTCGCGCTGTTTCTGTTCGTTGCGTTGGAACAGGATGATCGGGATCACCAGGATCAGCAGCAGGATCACCGCCACCGCAGAGGCCACAGGCCAGTCACGGTTCGAGAAGAATTCTTCCCACAGGACTTTGCCGATCATCAGCGTGCCTGAGCCACCCAGCAGAGATGGGATCACGAATTCGCCGATCACCGGGATGAAAACGAGGAAGCAGCCCGCGATAATCCCATTCTTCGACAGCGGAACGGTGACGAGCCAGAACGCGCTGAGGCGCGAGCAGCCAAGGTCTTCGGCGGCTTCGAGCAGGCTGTCATCCATCCGTTCCAGCGCCGAGTAGATCGGCAGGATCATGAACGGCAGATAGGTGTAGACGATGCCGATATAGACAGCCGTGTTGGTGTTCAGGATCGTCAACGGGCTGCTGATGATCCCGGTCCACAGCAGGAACTGGTTCAGCAGCCCCTCGTTCGACAGGATGCCCATCCAGGCGTAAACGCGGATCAGGAAGCTGGTCCAGAACGGCAGGATGACCAGCATCAGAAGGGTGGGGCGCCATTCTGGGGCGGCGCGGGCCATGGCGTATGCGATCGGATAGCCCACAAGCAGCGTTATCACCGTCGAGAACAGCGCGATGCGAAGCGAGCTGAGATAGGCCTTCCAGTAGAGATCGTCGGTTGTCAGGAAGACGAAGTTTTCGAAATCGAGCGCGGCGAAGAACGATTTGAGGCCTTCCCACCCGGCCGACAGATCAAGCTGCGGCATGTAGGGCGGGCGCGCCAGTGCGATATCGGACAGCGAGATCTTCAGCACGATCACGAAGGGGATCAGGAACAGGGCAACAAGCCACAGGTAGGGGACCGCGATGAGGAGAAAGCGGCGCATGTCCTTACCCTTTCAGCACGACGCCGGAGGTTTCTGAAAAGCTGACCCAGACCGCATCTTCCCAGGTGATGTCGCGCCGCGCAATGCGCCGGACATTGGTGACCTGCACCTTGACCATGGGGCCGTTGTCCAGTTGCACGTGATATGTCGACAGGTTTCCAAGATAGCCGATATCGATCACCGTGCCGGGCAGAGCATTCGGGGTATCCGGCTTGTTCTTCGCGATGTTCAGCTTTTCCGGCCGCAGGGCAAGGGTCACTGCCGCGCCTGCAAGTTGGGGATCGCCGTTCGCGACAACGATCGGCGGGTGCCCGTCAGCCCAATGCAGGGCGATGCCCCCGGTCTTGACCGGTGATTGCAGGGCAGGCGTCGGCTTGGTCTCGGACGGGGCGGGCAGCTCCTTGGGGTTCGGCGCGCGCTTGCCAAGGAACGGAAACAGCAGCGTGTTCTGGAGCCATTCGCCATAGGCGTTGGGCTGTGGCGCATCGGGTTTCGCGGGTGGCGGCGGTGCGCCCTCAGGGTCCGGTGTGGTCGTCGGCTCGATTTGATCCCGGGGCGTGGCGGGAGACATGCGCGCCTCGGCACGGCCCTCGATCAGGTTCACGTCGCCGATGAAGTCAGCGACATAGATACTGTTCGGAGCTTCGTAGATCTCGTCCGGGGTGGCGACCTGAACGATCTTGCCCTCGTCCATCACGGCGACGCGGGACGCGACGGTCATCGCTTCTTCCTGGTCGTGCGTGACAATGACGAAGGTTGTGCCGGTTTTTTCCTGGATGTCCATCAGCTCGAACTGGGTGTCCTGGCGCAGCTTTTTGTCGAGCGCGCCCAAGGGTTCGTCGAGGAGAAGAAGTTTCGGCGCCTTGGCCAGGCTGCGGGCAAGGGCAACGCGCTGGCGCTGACCACCCGAAATCTGGTGCGGTTTTCGTTTGGCGAACCGATCAAGGCGTGTCAGGCGCAGCATTTCCTCGACCCGCGCCGCGATCGTGTCCTTGTCCTTGCCTTCCCGTTTCAGCCCGAACGCGATGTTGTCCCAGACCGACAGATGCGGAAACAGCGCGTAGGATTGGAACATCATGTTCACCGCGCGCTTGTTGGGCGGCACATGCGACATGTCCTGCCCCGAGATCAGAATCTGGCCCTCTGTCGGCGTTTCGAACCCGGCGAGAATGCGCATCATCGTGGTTTTGCCACATCCCGACGGGCCAAGAAGGGCAAAGAACTCCTTGGAATAGATATCCTGTGTCAGATCGTCGATGGCAATGAATTCGCCGAACCGTTTCGTGACGTTCTTGAACTGGATAAGTGGTTTTTCGTTGGGATCGTCCCAGGGAGCAAAGACGGTCTGGGCCACGGTGAAGTCCTTTGGCACGAGATACCTGTCCGGCGGGCGCACCCGCCGGACCCGGAGATGGTCTGGCTCAGGTGCCGGATTTGACCTTTGTCCACATCCGCGTCAGCGAACGTTGTTGACGCGGCGGGAACGGGGTCACCGAGTAGAGGTTTTCGAGTGTTGCCGCGTCCGGATAAATGGCCGTGTCACCGATCACGTCCTCGATCAGATATTCCTGCGCGGCCTTGTTGCCATTGGCGTAATAGACATAATTCGACGCCTGCGCCATGTTCTGTGCATCCATGATGAAGTTCAGGAACGTATGCGCTGCATCCGGGTTCGGCGCATCAACCGGGATTGCCATCTGGTCAAACCACATCAGCGCCCCTTCGGTCGGCGCGTTGTAAGCGATGTTCACGTCATTGTCGGCTTCCGCGGCGCGGTCACGCGCCTGAAGGATGTCGCCGGACCAGCCGAACGCCACGCAAATATCTCCGTTGGCGAGCGCGTTGATGTATTCCGAACTGTGGAATTTCTGCACATACGGGCGCACGGCCATCAGTACCTCTTCGGCCTTGGCCAGGGCCTCGTCATCCTTGCGGTCCGGATCGAGCCCGGCATAGCTGAGTGCGGCCGGCACCATTTCGGTCGGTGCATCGAGGAAATGCACGCCGCACTCCGCGAGTTTTTCCATGTTCTCCGGGTCAAAGATCAGGTCCAGCGACGAGATGGGCGCGTCATCCCCGAGCACCTCGGTGACCTTGTCGACATTCACGCCGAGGCCGGTCGTGCCCCACATGTAATTGATCGAATACTCGTTTCCGGGGTCATATTGTTCTGTCCGCTGTTCGATGGTGTCCCACATGTTGTCGATGTTGGGCAATTTGGATTTGTCCAGCTCTTGAAACGCGCCCACCTGGATTTGGCGTTGCAGGAACGTGCCTGTGGGGACGACCACATCATATCCGGACCCGCCGGCGAGCATCTTGGTTTCCAGGAGTTCGTTGCTGTCGAAGACGTCGTAGATCAGATCAATCCCGGTTTCTTCCTCGAACTTGGTGAGCAGCGCTTCGTCGATGTAATCGGACCAGTTGTAGACGCGCACTTCCTGGGCATGGGCCACCGTGGCCAGAAGTGCGGCACCTGCGGTCATCGTCAGCAGATGAGTTTTCATGAAGTTCTCCCGTTGATCCCAAGACGCTTGTAGCCTTTTGGACTTTATTTTGATCAAATGTTGCCCAATCTGGCAATAGGTATGATGTTTTCACGCCCTGCGCGATCGTGCAAGATGACTTGTCACAGGGCAGTGTTCCGGCAGTCTGCTCAAAGACGCGGCATAACGAGAGACAGGCGATGCGCGGTCAAACATTACCCGGGCGCGGTGCTGGCGCGGATCGTGCGCCGACCCATGAGCGCGTCTATCGCCAACTGCGCGACCAGATCCTGTTCGGGGAGTTCGAACCCGGTCAACCTGTCACGATCCAGGGGCTGACAGACGCGCTGGGCGTCGGCATGACCCCGGTGCGCGAGGCCTTGCGGCGGTTGACGGCGGAAGGGGGGCTCGAGTTCATGGGCAATCGCCGTATCGCTGTTCCGGTGCTGGATAAGCGCGCGGTGGACCAATTGACCGTTGCGCGCGTTGCGCTTGAGCCAGAGCTGGCGCGCCGTGCGGCGCGCTGGGCCAGTGCCGGGGATGTGGCTCGCCTGACCGCCATTGACGCATGTCTGGACGATGCGATCAGGCGGGGGGATGTCGGCCGGTATCTTGTCGAGAATCATCGCTTTCATTCCGATCTCAACAGCCTTGCCGACGCACCGATCCTGACCGGGATGGTGGATCGCCTCTGGCTGCGTTTTGGCCCGTCGCTGCGGGTGGTCTGCGGTCAGATGGGCACCCGGAACTTGCCGGACCGTCACAAGGATGTGTTGGCAGCGCTGTCGTCACGCGATGCAGACGCGGCGGCACAGGCAATGCAGCGCGACGTGACGCAGGGCATGGAGCAAATCAACCAGGGACTCGCCCGATTCGATTGACTTGCAATAATTTGATCATATTTTGCCGCCAACCGCGATAGAAGCCCGTCAAAAGGATGTCTCCCATGGCCTTGATCAGCAATCACATGCCCACCTCGGAATTGCAGGCCCTGGATGCGGCGCATCACATGCATCCTTTTACGCATGGGGCAGGGCTTGGCGAGACCGGCGCACGCGTCATAACGCGGGCCGATGGCGTCTGGCTCAATGACAGCGATGGCAATCGGATCCTCGATGCGATGGCGGGTCTTTGGTGCGTGAACATTGGCTATGGCCGTAAGGAACTGGCCCGGGTTGCCGCGCGGCAGATGGAAGAGCTGCCGTTCTACAACACGTTCTTCCAGACAACGCATGTGCCGGCGATCGCCCTGTCGCAAAAGCTGGCGGAACTCGCCCCTGACGGATTCAACCATGTGTTCTTTGCCGGTTCGGGATCCGAGGCGAATGACACCAACCTTCGCATGGTGCGCACCTATTGGGCCGAAAAAGGCCAACCCGAACGCAATATCGTGATCTCGCGCTGGAACGCCTATCATGGATCGTCGGTCGGCTCTGGGTCACTGGGTGGCATGAAAGGCATGCACATGCAGGGCGGGATGCCGATCCCCGACATTCACCACATCGACCAGCCGAACTGGTGGGCCGAAGGCGGCGACATGCCGCCAGAGGACTTCGGGCTGGAACGCGCCCGCCAGTTGGAAACCGCAATTCAAGATCTGGGGCCCGACCGCGTGGCCGCCTTCATCGCCGAGCCGGTGCAGGGCGCAGGGGGCGTGATCGTGCCGCCCGAGACCTACTGGCCCGAGATTCAGCGAATCGTCGACAAGTATGGCATCCTGTTGATCGCGGACGAGGTGATCTGCGGCTTCGGCCGGACCGGCAATTGGTTCGGCAGCCAGACCATGAACATCCGCCCGCATATCATGACGATCGCCAAGGGGCTCAGCTCGGGTTATCAGCCCATCGGCGGGTCGATCATCTGTGACGACGTGGCCGAGGTTATCAACGCGGTCGAGTTCAACCACGGTTACACCTATTCCGGCCACCCGGTTGCCTGCGCCGTGGCCCTGGAGAACCTGCGGATTCTGGAAGAGGAGGGCATCGTCACCCGCGTGAGGGAAGAGACAGCGCCGTATCTCAAGGAAAAGTTCGAGTCGCTGACCGACCACCCGCTGGTGGGCGAGGTGAGGATTGTCGGCATGATGGGCTCCATCGCCCTCACCCCGGACAAAGGCACCCGCGCCAAGTTCGAGGCTGACGAAGGCACAGTCGGCCTCATCTGCCGCGAACGCTGCTTTGCCAACAACCTGGTGATGCGCCACGTCGGAGACCGCATGATCATCTCCCCCCCGCTGGTGATCTCGAAGGACGAGATCGACACCCTGATCGCGCGGGCCCGGCAGTCGCTGGACGAGTGTCTGGGGCGGTTGAAGGCGGAGGGGTTGATGAAAGCGCGCGTGGCAAGCTAGACGCAGTTGCGCGCGCCAAAGCCCAGTACGGAATCAACGCGAAGCCGCCGCATTGGTCCGAGCCAAATGGACGATACTGCCCCTTGGCCTGGCTATTTGGTGTGCGTAAGCCCATGGAGTGGTCACTAGGGTTTAGACCGTAGCCAGACACGGCAATCATAAAGCGCCGCCGATCTCCCGTTACAGACCTCGTTCAGAACAGGCCGTGCAATGAAAAGCGCAGATCAAAAAGAGCTATCTGATCATCCGGGATGAATGACCGAGATGCGGCACTAGAGCAGAGATCGGAGACCATATTGGTATGCCGTTGACTGAGAACCTGGCCTCCCTCTTCTGGCGTAACAAATGTATGCGGCGGAAATTCGATCGGCTGACGGCATCGGGACGAATGCCACTCGGCTTGTGCTTGGACAGAGAAACAAACTGTTTCTAAAAATAAAGATGAATAATCATTGTAACTTATTTTGTGATGCCCAAGTCGAAATGACACTGGGAGGATTCAATGCCCCGCACCGACAAAGAAAGCTATCTGCTTCCATGTGGACAGACGCTGCAGCTTAACCGGCGCCGTTCTGAGGGAATCCTGACGCAGGCTGAGTTGTCGTTCTGCAATGCCAATGACATCCCTGTCGCCTATGACCCTTTGCAAAGTGGTTGGTTGCCTGCACAGGTCATTGATGACCTGCACACCAATGAAATCCTGGACATTGCGCATCCAAGAGTTCCAAAGACCAAAGCCGCTTTTTCGCTCGATCTGCGTTTGCGGCCATGGGAACAAAGCGACCTACCGCGCTTCAGACATTTGTTGGATGACCCTTTGATGTGGAAACACATGCCAGAGGATTATCCAAACCCGTTGTCTTGCAATATGGCAGAAGCGCTTATTGATCTTGCCAACGCCAGAAATCATCATCGAGTTTATGCAGTCCTTCATGACAACCTTCCAATCGGGCAGGTTCGGTTGCTCTTTGAATGCGATCCAGAGGACCTTGAGGTTGCTGAACTCAGTTATTGGATTGGTCGTGACTATTGGGGGCAGGGATTTGCCAGTGCAGCAGTGCGTGCGTTTGCGCGACAAAGCCTGGCTGAAAATTCCGGCTTGAGCACACTAATTGCGAGGGTCAAAAGAAAAAACGTTGCTTCATGGCGCGTGCTGGAAAAGGCTGGCTTCTTACTAGAAGGTGATGATGCATCTTCTGACTGGCTTTTTATGCGAAAGCCGCGTCCATGAGACGGTGGATCCAGACCTTAATGAAAATAAAGCCCGCGTTCTGGCTCCAAATCAGACCCGGTCGGATCGAAATCGCAGCCATGGTACGGGTTTGAAACGGAACACTAATACCTATTTCCGCCCGACATGCTCCAACCTCTGCCGGGCCACCGCCTCGTGCGCGTCGGCCTTGCGGTTATCCGCCAGACACGTCTCCACATACGACAAATGATCCACCACCGCCTGCCGCGCGCCTTCTGGGTCGCGCGCTTGCAGGGCGTCGTTGATCGCGCGGTGTTGGTCCAAGAGCGTCGCGCGGGTCGTTTTTTGGCGGAACATGATTTGCCGGTTGTAGAACACCCCTTCGCGCAAGAGTTGGTACATCGACCGCATCATGTGCAGCATGATCACGTTGTGGCTGGCCTCGATGATGGACAGGTGAAACTCCGCGTCCAGCGCCGCCTCGTCGGACGGGTCGCGTTTCGCGTGCGCGGCTTCCATGCGGTCAAAGACCGCGCCGATCACCGCCAGATCCGTGTCCGACCCCAACCGTGCCGCGCGTTCCGCTGCCAAACCCTCCATGTCGCGGCGGAAAGACAGGTAGTCGAACACCGCCTCGTCATGCGCCGCGAAGAGCTGGATCAGCGCCTTCGAAAACGCTGACCCGAGGACATCGGCCACATACACCCCCGCGCCTGCACGGCTTGTCAGCAAGCCGCGTTCCGACAGGTCCTGGATGGATTCACGCAAGGAGGGGCGCGAGACGTTCAGCCGGTCC
Source organism: Marivita sp. (assembly GCF_020055675.1). GTDB lineage: Bacteria > Pseudomonadota > Alphaproteobacteria > Rhodobacterales > Rhodobacteraceae > Marivita. Next base: position 122,511 of record NZ_JAIPUS010000007.1, on the reverse strand, counting down.
GCAAGTTCACGTTCCGACGGCAGGCGTTCTCCCGGACGCAATACACCTTGCAGGATCAGTTTCTCGATCTGGCGCGTGACAGATGTGGACAGTTTTTCTTGTGTGACGGGTTGAAACGGCATGGTGCTGGCGATTGCTTTGTATTGGTCAAACGATATGACCAAAATGTCCTGTCCACAACCTACCAGCGGGTGAGCGCGTCCTCGTCCTCGTCTTTTGCGGCGACCCAGCCGGCCTCTCCACCGGTGCTGTGCTCTTTCTTCCAGAAGGGCGCGCGGGATTTGAGGTAATCCATCAGGTACTCTGCTGCCTCGAAGGCATCTTTGCGGTGCGGCGCGGCTGTGGCGACCATCATGATCTTTTCGCCGGGCGTCATTTGTCCGTAGCGGTGAATCACCAGAACATCACCCAAGGACCAGCGGCATCGCGCCTCTTCGGCGATTTTCTCAAGCGCCTTTTGCGTCATGCCGGGGTAGTGTTCGATCTCCATCGCATTGAGCCCGCCGCCGCGGAAATCACGCACCACGCCCGTGAACGTAACAATCGCCCCCATATCGTGGCGGCCATTGGCAAAGGTCTCGGCCTCTTGCCCGAAATCGAAGGGGGCGTCCTGAACGATGATCCGCATGGGTCAGCCGCCAGTCATCGGCGGGAAGAACGCCACTTCGCGTGCGTTCCTGATGGACGCATCGAAATCGGTGAGTTCCTGATCCACGGCCACCCGCAACGCGGCGGGATCAGAGAAGGCAAGGTCATAGCGTTCTTCGCGCGCACGCAATTCGGCCACAAGCTCGGCCACGGTTGCGGCGTCGGTTGTCACTTTTTCCTTGGGCAGGCCGATCCGTTCCCGGACCCATGCAAAATACAGAACATCCATCTGATCAATCCTTCAAGTAGGGCACCGCCTTGCGGAAATAGTCAAACCCGGTGATCAATGTCAAAAAGGCGGCAACCCATAAAAGTGCGATCCCAAGGGTCCCGGCCCAGATCATGCCAGTGTGTTTCCACCGCAGACCGTGCAGGTCTTCGACATTGCCCGACAGGACATCCTGAAAAATCTCCGGATCCATGCCGATCACCGAAATACCAAGGTAATGTTCGAACACGCCTTGAGCAAAGAGAACCGCAAGAGCAACCATCTGAAGCGTGGTTTTCCACTTGGCCAGTGGGGTCACCTTGAGCGTGCCCGCGGTATCGCCAAGGAATTCGCGCAGGCCCGAGACGAACACTTCGCGGAAGAGGATAAATGTCGCCGGCAGCACGAGCCAGGGCGACATCGAGGAATACCCGACAATGACCAGAAGCGCGATGACCACCATCACCTTGTCCGCGATCGGGTCCAGCATCGCGCCAAGCTTGCTTTCCTGTTTCCAGGCACGGGCAAGGTAGCCGTCGAACCAGTCCGTGATGGCCGCCAGGATGAACAGGATGAGCGCAAACCAATCGGCAGCAGGACGCGAAAAATACAGGAACATGAGAGCGACTCCCGGCGCGGCCAGAAGGCGCAGGAGTGTCAGGATATTCGGCACCGTCATGTTCATACGCATTACCTATCGTGGCTTCCCGCAACTGAAAAGACGGGGTGGCTTGATTTCCCCTGCTGCGACGGTCTGACCTGAGCGATGCGGTCGGGAAACCTGCCTTTGCGCCCCGCTTGATGCGCGCTCCGCGCGAAACGGCCCGGCACTGTTCTGCGATCGTGTCTGGATGTGGGTCCGGCACAAGATCAATGGCAAACCGTTCGAGGCACAGGCCAAACACACCGTCTGGCTTGATGGCGTCTCCGGTTTGCCGGCAGCGTGAAACAGCGCCATGACGAAACGGGTCGTCATGACCCGGCGGGCGGTCGCGGGCCGCATCTCGATCCTGTGCATCAAGACCGGCGACATCATGGTTTTCACCCGGACGGCTCACGCGGGCGGGCAAGACGGTCGATGAACCGTGCACGGGCGGCCGGCAGGGGCTGCCCGCTTTGGTCCGCCGCGAGCTTGTGTTCGAGGAAATACCCCGTGGCGCCGAGCGCCGCCGCGATATCCGGATCAGTGGCATCGCCTTCTCCCCTGAGAGCGGGGGGCAGAGGCAGCATCCGATCCGCCCAATCCCCGGCTCCCCTGGCCGAGACCGCGCGCCCGGATTTTGGCGAGATATAGACTAGGCCATCCTCTGCTCCGGTGACGGCACAGCATCGAAGGTCGAGGCCGTATCCCATCTCCTCCAGCAGCGCGGTTTCCCATCGCAGATAGGCCAGCGGCCAGAGGTCCGTTTTGTCCAGCAGATCCAGCAAGGTCCGGGTTTGCGCATAAAGCCCGGGATGCGCCTCGCGTTCCGGCAGGACAAACGACAAAAGGGCAACAACCGCGTTCAACCCGGCAAGGATGGTTCTGTCCTGCATCGCGATTGCCGCGCGGGAGCGTTGCAGTTCCACGGAAAAGCTGCCCAGATGTTCTTCGAGCCGTGCGCGCCAGGCCAGATCAAGCTGTGCGCCGGGTTGCAGGATCGGGGCCACCTTGCGCGACGCGCCGCCCCGGACAACGCCTGAATGGCGTCCGCGCTCCGGGGTGAACACATCGATGATCATGGAGCTTTCGCCATGTCGGCGGCTGCTCAGCAGAATACCCGTGTCGCGCCAGTCCATGCTGCCAGCCTAGCCCGATAATCCGTCTTCATCCAGAAGATGCCGGCCGTCGCGATCCTCGACCTCGATCACCCAAAGATCCCGGTCGAAACCGCGTTGCCGCGCGATGCTGGCGTCCACATCCGGCTCGGCTCCGTCGGCAAGCACCTGCCATTCCCGTTCACCGCTCATCAGGTCATACTGGCGCATGAAGGCCTTGGCCTGACCGTCAAGTGTATTGAGCTTGATCAGAACCGCGCCCGCGGTGTCGTCACCATGTGCTGTCACAAAGGCGGGGATGTCGACCAGCGACAGGCGGTGCAGGTAGGCTTGCACCCAGAAACCGCTGGCCAGCCGGGCCTCAGCCATTGCCGTCCTTGAAATTGAGACCCATCTCGGAATACCGCTCGGCCTCGTCCAGCCATTTCTCGCGCACCTTCACCTGCATGAACAGGTGGATGCGGCGGCCAAGGAACTCTTCCAGCTCTTCGCGGGCGGCCTTGCTGATGGCCTTTATCGTCTCGCCCTTGTTGCCCAGCACGATGCCTTTGTGCCCGTCGCGAACCACGTAGATGATCTGGTCGATCCGGGCGGACCCGTCCGGGCGCTCTTCCCAGCTCTCGGTCTCGACTGTCAACTGGTAGGGCAATTCCTGGTGCAGGCGCAGCGTGAGCTTTTCACGGGTCATTTCCGCCGCGATCATGCGCAGAGGCAAATCCGCGATCTGATCCTCCGGATAGAGCCAGGGGCTTTCCGGCATCATGGAGCCGAGCCATTTGCGCAGGTGCTTCACGCCATGGCCCTTTTCAGCCGAAATCATGAAACTTTCGGTGAACGGGAACCTGTCGTTCATGTCTTTCGTCAGCTTCAACAGATGCGGCGCTTCAACTCTGTCGATCTTGTTGATGGCAAGGGCAACCGGACGGTCGCCGGCCACTTCGCCCAGGTTTTCAAGGATCGCTTCGACCCCGTCGGTGATCCCGCGATGCGCCTCGATCAGCAGGACGACGACATCGGCATCCGACGCCCCGGACCATGCCGCGGCGACCATTGCTCGGTCAAGCCGCCGGCGCGGCTGGAAAAGGCCGGGTGTGTCGACCAGAACGATCTGCGCATCGTCTTCGATGGCCACACCCCGGATGCGCGCCCGCGTCGTTTGCACCTTGTGGGTGACGATGGACACCTTCGCGCCGACCATCTGATTGGTCAGCGTGGATTTGCCCGCATTGGGCTCCCCGATCAAAGCGACGAAACCGGCGCGCGTGGTCATACTGTCATCCATCTCCAGAAGTTCGGCGTCATACTCCAGATCATCGGCCAGAGCCAGCCCCGACTTTGCGTCCGCTGCGCACCAGGGTGTAAACGCCGCTGCCCACGATCAACGTGGCGCCGATCAGGGTGAGCGCGTCGGGCCGTTCTCCGAATACGAGATAGGCAAACACCAATGCGATCAAAAGCCGGGCATAGCGGAAAGGCGCGACCACCGAGACTTCGCCGGTGCGCATCGCCTTGGTCAGGGCGCTATAGCCGATCAGACCGGACAGGCCGGTCCCGGCCAGAAGCGCCAGCGCCGGCAGGCTCGGCGCGGCCAGAGACGCGGGTTCGAAGAGTGTGATCGTGACACCGGCGATGAACACCATCAGAAAGCCGAGAATTCCCAATTGCGTTGCCGACACCTCGGGTGGGCTGGCACGGGTCATCAGGTCGCGCCCGGCAAAGCCGATCATGCCAAGGACCGCGAAGATCGCGGTTGCATCAAAGCCGGAGGGTGTCGGGCGGACGATCATCAAGACCCCCACAAACCCGACCGACATCGCCATCCAGCGGCGCAGCCCCACCTGTTCCTTGAGCACCAGCGCCGCGCCAAGCGTCACAACCAGGGGGGCGGCCTGAAGAATCGCGGATGTCGTGGACAGCGGCGCAAACGCAAGGCTGAGCGCGAAGAACAGGCGCCCGAGAATTTCAAAGGCGGAGCGAATCAAGAGCGGGCCTTCGATATAGGCGCGCCTGACAAGAGGTTCCTTGATCCACAGGGCGTAAAGCGCAAAGAACCCGGCGCCGAAGATGCCGAACAGCATTGTGCCGACCCCGGCAGAAACATCGCCGGTGCCGGTCGCCGCCTTGAAGAAAGCGTCTTCTATGGCAAAGCCCAGCATCGCCAGCACCATGAACAAGCTGCCACGCAGGTTGTCGCTCAAGACTGGTCCGCTTCGATCACGGCCAACAGCGCGTTGGCTGCAGCCTGTTCGGCCAGACGTTTCGATCCGGCCTTGGCGTCTGCCGATTGCCCGTTCTCCAGCCGGGCTTCGATGACGAAGATCGGGGCATGGTCCGGTCCGTCGCGCGACAGCTCGACATAGATGGGTGGTGCCATGCCGCGGGCTTGCGCCCATTCTTGCAGCGCGGTCTTCGCATCCCTGGCATCTTCCTTGACCGAGTTGATCCGCTTGCCCCAGAGACGCAGGATCAACGCTTTCGCGGTATCGAACCCGGCATCGATGTAGACTGCCGCGATCACCGCTTCGAGCGCATCGCCCAACAGGGCTTGCTTGCGCCGACCGCCAGACAGCATTTCCGACCGGCCAAGTTTGAGTGCCGCGCCCAGATCGATCTCGCGCGCGACCTCTGCGCATGTCTCCTTGCGCACAAGGGCGTTGAAGCGCGGCGCCAGCTGGCCTTCGCTGGCGGCCTTGTCCTCGGCCAGCAAGGCTTCGGCCATGACAAGGCCAAGCACCCGGTCGCCAAGAAATTCCAGCCGCTGGTTGTCCTCCCGGTTGACGCCGCCGCGCGAGGAATGGGTCACTGCGCGGACCAGCAACTCGGGGCGGTTGAACCGATGCCCCAAACGCCCCGACAGCGCCTGTAGGTCAGCCGAGAGTTTCACTATTCGATTTTCTCGTAGAAGCGGTCAGCGCGCCATGTCCAGAAGAACAACATAGACGATCCGGCAGACGAGAAGATCACCCGATTTGCCTTGCCCACGAGGTTTTCGAACGGGACGTATCCGACACCGCCCGCCACACTGGGCACACGGCTGTCCGAGGAATTGTCGCGGTTGTCCCCCATCATGAAGTAATGGCCCTCGGGGACGGCATAGACCGGTGTGTTGTCCGAGCCCTGGTTGCCGATATTCAGGATCGAATGGGTTTTGCCATTGGGCAGTGTTTCAAGGAAGCGTTCCTTGATGCAGGTGCCCCCGCTCCCAACCGGCCCGTTGGCGCAGCGCGGGCGCAGACCTTGCGGGCCTTGCGGGTTTGCGGTTTCCTCGAAATCGGGTTGTGGTTCAATTTCGACGGCTGTCCCGTTGATGTGCAACACGCCGCGGATCATCTGGATCTTGTCTCCGGGCAGGCCGATCACGCGCTTGATGAAATCGCGGCCGGTCACCGGGTGACGAAACACGGCCACATCGCCGCGGTCCGGCTCGGACCCGAACAGGCGGGTGTTGTCGCCATCAGCCCAGCCGCACAGGTCCGAGGCGTCGATATCAATGCCGAAATTCGGCAGATAGAGCGACGGGCAGGAGGCATAGGAATAGCCGTAGGACATCTTGTTGACGAACAGGAAATCGCCGATCAGCAGCGTGTCTTTCATCGACCCGGAGGGTATCCAGAAGGGTTGAAAGAACAGGGTCCTGAACACCCCGGCAATCAAGAGGGCATAGACGATGGTTTTGATCGTCTCGACGATTGTGCCGCTTTTGGTGGATTCCGAGGCCATGATCCTGCCTTTTGCTCGAGTGTCCCGCGCTACATGAGCGGGGGCGGCGCGGGTGTCAAGCCGAGGGGGCAGGACGGGGCCGTGCTTCGATCACCACCATCGCCTGCGCCCATGGGTGATCGTCTGTCAGCGTGACGTGAATGACCGCGTCGAAACCCGGCGGTGTCAATTCGTCCAGACGATCCCGGGCCCATCCAGTGACCTCCATCACGGGTTGCCCCGTGCGCAGGTTTCGTACCGACATGTCCTTCCAGGCGATCCCCATGCGCAAGCCGGTGCCAAGCGCCTTGGAGCAGGCCTCCTTTGCGGCCCAGCGTTTGGCATAGGTGCCGGCGACATCGCGGCGACGTTCCGACTTGCGCTGTTCGATATCGGTGAACACGCGGTTGCGGAACCGGTCGCCGAACCGTTCCAGCGTGCCGGCGATGCGATCGATATTTGCCAGATCGGTGCCAATTCCGAGTATCACGTGCCGCCTCCTGACGCGTCGAACATGGGAAAGCTGACGCCAAGCGCCCAGGCAAGGATGATACCAAGCGCGAGACCCGCGACAAGCGGCCCGGCGCGTTTGCCAAAGGCCCGGCCCATCGTGCCGTGAACCAGGAAAAACAGAACGATCACCGGCGCAATGATGATCAAAAAGAACAATCCTTCGAAATCCAGTGCCACTGCAATTCCCAGAGACAGCAAAAGCGCAACCCGTGCCGCGATGCGCCGCCAGATCGACGCTTTCCAGACCAGTTGCGCGTCCGCGACCATGAACGGCACAGCCCCAAGGATCAGCGCTGCGATGATTGGCAGGCGCTCGGTCACGGGAAGGAAATTCGCCCCGTAGCGATCAAGCGCAAAGCCGAACACGCCGATGCCCCAGGCAACCAGGATGACAATCGCGAAAGCCATCGGAAGCGCACCGAGCCAGCCGAATGTCACGCGCCCCCAAAGCAGTCGCTGCATCAACAATGTCAGCGCGCCGAAGACGCCGAGGTGAATCGCAAGGTAGTCGGCGACCAGAACCGGCAGGACCCCGAAATCCAACGGAAGGGCGAGGACTGGCGTCAGCATCGCTGGAACCGCGAGTGTGGCGACAAATCGCGCGCTGCCGGGTTGTTGTTTCGGGGGCAGGTCGCGGCTTGGCAAGAGCCGCTGCGCGAGGGGGACAGACAACAGTGTGATCGCCGCCATCAGCGCGAGGAAGGCCCAGCCGGTAAACGGGACCGATACTGTTTGGGTGCGGTTGTAATACCTGTTCAACCAGTTCAGCGCATCGGCACGGCCGGCCCGCGAATGCAGGATGGACACATGCTCGACCCACGGCGCAACGCGTGCGGATCTCATCACATCCCCGCGCATTACGGTTTCGCCTTCCTCGGCCTCTGGATCAAGCATCCTGAGCGTGGACACGCCGAACGCGCGAAGATGCGGTTCCCATTGGCCCGCGACAAGGAGCATGTTCTCCGGCTGAGTCTCTGTCACCGCCTGCGAAAATGCAGATAGCAGCACCAGCGGTCCGGTCTCGACCTCGGCGGCAACCCGGATCAAGACATCGGTTGCCATGGAATGCCCGAGCAGGGCGACAGGTTGGCGCTCGGGAAGATCTGCAATCACCGACTTGGTCTGATCCAAAAGCCGTCGGGTCGTGCCGTCTATCCGCGTGACATCACCGGACATCGGCACGGGATTCGTGCCATGTCCTTGGAAATCGAACAGGTGCACCCGGTAACCGGCCTGTGCCAGAACCAGCCCGTAGCCCTGCATCATCTCCCGAGACCCGGCAAAGCCATGTGCAACAACCACGTCCGGCCCGTCTGCGCCGTCCTGCGACAGGGTCGTAACCGGCGTGTTCCCGACCTTGCGTTCGGTGAAGGTGACGCCGTACCTCGCAGATTCCAGAACGAAGATCGACACAAGCCCGATCAGGACAGCGAGACGTGTCAGGGCAGGCCGCGACATGGCGCTTCTTTCACGCGCGTGCCGCGTCCATCAGGCGACGCATTTCATGCAGGGCGGGACCAAGCCCGCGGAACACGGCTTCGCCGATCAGGAAATGACCGATGTTGAGCTCCATCACTTCCGGGAGCGCGGCGACAGGCGTGACCGTGTCGTAATTCAATCCGTGGCCGGCATGCACTTCAAGCCCGAGCGAATGGGCATGGGCCGACATTTCTCGGATCATTTCGAGTTCGCGGTCGCGATCGTCGGTCCGGCCCTCGGCATCGGCATCGCAATACGCGCCCGTGTGCAGTTCGATCACCTCGGCGCCGATGCGATGGGCGGCCGCGATCTGGCGCGCGTCAGCCGCGATGAAGATCGACACACGGCACCCGGCCTCGCGCAGCGGGGCTATGTAATGCGCCAGCTTGTTTTCCTCGCGGACAACGTCCAACCCACCCTCGGTTGTCCGTTCTTCGCGTTTTTCGGGCACAAGACAGACCGCATGCGGTTTATGGCGCAGCGCGATCTTCTGCATTTCGTCCGTTGCGGCCATCTCGAAGTTGAGCGGCACCGTGAGCGTTTCCATCAGGCGGTCGATATCGCTGTCGATGATATGCCGGCGGTCCTCGCGCAGATGCGCCGTGATCCCGTCGGCCCCGGCCTCTTGCGCTAGCAGTGCTGCACGTACCGGATCGGGAAGCCCCCCGCCGCGCGCGTTGCGAAGCGTTGCCACGTGGTCGATATTCACACCCAGCCTTATATGGCCTGCGTTGTTCGTCATAGTCGCCTCCATGTCACCGCTGAACCTAGTCTGCTGACCGTGTGTCGTCAGCCTGTTTCTTCTTTTTCTTGAGAGATGCAAGTTTCGCCTTGAGAACACCTTTCTTGCGGCGGTTCTGGTAGGCGCGGATCAGCGGCACCGAGATGTAATAGCAGATCAGCCCGCAGATGATCCCCGGCAAGATTCCCCCCACCATCCATGGAAAGAACACTTCGCGGTAAAAGATCGTCAATGCGGTCCAATCGGGATCCGACTGAGTAAAGACCGCCACGCAATTGCGCCAAAGATCCTCGCCCGCCTTGGCGAATTTATAGCCGATGCTGCCATGTTCATGCGCAGGTTCTCCAAGGTCCAGCAGCCAGTATCCGGTTTGCAATGACGCGATGCTGATCGGAACATAGGTCAGCGGATTGCCAAAGAAGGTGGCCAGCAGCGCGGCAACGATGTTGCCGCGCATGATCCAGGCAAGGATGCCGGCACAGATGAAGTGCAGGCCATAAAACGGAGTGAATGTGGTGAGCACACCCGCAAAGATACCGCGTGCAATCGTTTCGGGCGGATCGGGCAATCGGTTGAGACGGTGCTGGACATATCGCGCCGCGCGGCCCCACCCGCCACGTGGCCACAATGCCTCGCGGAGGGTGGCCCAGATTGACCGCCTGTCCCGCCGTTTGAATACCAACGCGAATCCCTTCGATCTACTATTCGGCCGCGGCCGCTTGCATCGACAATGCGGGATCTCGCCGTCGGACGACAGAGGCGACATCGCTTTCCGCCTCGAGTGCTGACATCACCGAATGCAGGTGGTTGGCGTCACCCAGTTCGACATCCAGGAGCAGTCTGTAAAAGTCCGGTTTGCGATCCACAAAGTTCAAATCCGAAATATTGGCCTTCTGTTCGCCAATCAATGTGCAAATGCGCCCCAGCACCCCCGCATCGTTGCCGATCGTCAGTTCAAGGGAAACCGTGTAGACGGGGGGATGGTTTCCGGTGGCCCAATGCAAGTCGAGCCAGCGCGACGGCTGATCCTCGACTCCTTCGAGCGCGCCGCAATCAATACCGTGCACGACTACCCCCTTGCCGCGCTGCACGATGCCGACAATGCGTTCGCCGGGCAGCGGCTGGCAGCAGGGAGCACGGTGGAACGCCTGTCCTTGGTTCAGACCGATCACCGCACTTTGTGTTTCGACAAACTCCGTTGGCTCGGGCGCAAGGTCCGGATAAACGGCCGCGACCACTTCGCGCGCCGACATTTCCGCGCTGCCAAGCCGGGCCAGCAGTTCCTGCGCATCGGCAATTCGCAGGTTCCGCGCTGCCATTTCCAGCACCTTGTCGCTGGCTTTCTTGCCAACATGCTCGAACGCGGAGCGTGCCAGTTCGCGTCCCAACTGGGCAAAGCGTTCCCGCCCCGCCACGCGCAGGGCGCGCCGGATGGCGGATTTCGCCTTGCCGGTGGTTGCAATATCAAGCCATGTCGCCTGCGGGCTTTGGCCTTCGGCGGTCACGATGTCGACGGATTGCCCGTTCTTCAAACGCGTCCAGAGCGGCACGCGGATGCCGTCGACCTTGGCCCCGACACAGGCAGATCCGATCCGGGTGTGAATGGCATAGGCGAAATCGAGCGGGGTGGCGCCGCGCGGCAGTTTGACCACATCCCCTTTCGGTGTGAAACAGAACACCTTGTCGGGATACATCTCGAGCTTCACCGCTTCGAGGAATTCGTCGTGGTCGTCCTCCCCGTCGAATTGCTCGGTCAGCGAGGCGACCCATTTTGCCGGGTCGACGGCAAACGGGTTTTCGCTTCGGACCCCGTCCCGGTAAGACCAATGCGCGGCCACGCCTGTTTCGGCGACGTCGTGCATCTGGCGTGTCCGGATCTGAACCTCGACCCGTTTGCCATCGCGGCCCGAAACGGTGGTATGGATCGATCGGTACCCGTTTTGTTTCGGTTCGGAGATGTAATCCTTGAAACGTCCGGGAATGGCGCGCCAGCGCTGGTGGATGACACCCAGCGTTGCGTAGCAGTCGGCTTTGGACCGGGTGATAATGCGGAAGCCGTAGATATCCGAGAGGCGGGAAAAGCCGATTTCCTTTTCCTGCATTTTGCGCCAGATCGAATACGGCTTCTTGGCGCGCCCGAACACCTCGGCATCGACACCGGCTTTTTCCAGCTCCGAGCGCATGTCACCTGTGATCCGATGGATCACGTCTCCGGTTTCTTTCTGGAGCGTGATGAAGCGGCGTATGATGCTCGCACGGCCCTCGGGGTTGAGGACGCGAAAGGCGAGGTCTTCCAGCTCGTCGCGCATCCATTGCATGCCCATGCGGCCTGCAAGCGGCGCGTAGATGTCCATCGTCTCGCGCGCTTTCTGGACCTGTTTTTCCGGCTTCATCGCCTTGATCGTGCGCATGTTGTGCAGACGGTCGGCCAGCTTTACCAGGATCACCCGCAAATCCTTGGACATGGCCATGAAGAGCTTGCGGAAGTTCTCGGCCTGCTTGGTCTCGGAACTCGACAGTTGCAGGTTGGTGAGCTTGGTGACGCCGTCCACCAGCATCGCCACCTCGTCGCCGAAACGCGCCGAGATTTCGGAATAGGTGGATTTCGTGTCTTCGATCGTGTCGTGCAGCAGCGCTGTGATGATCGTGGCGTCATCGAGCTGCTGTTCGGTCAGGATCGCGGCAACGGCGACAGGATGCGAGAAATAGGGCTCGCCAGAATGGCGAAACTGGCCCTCGTGCATCTCGCGGCCGTACGCATAGGCCGCGCGGATCAACGCTTCGTTCGTGCGTGGATTGTAGTTGCGCACCAGCGCAACAAGGTCGTCAGCGGCAATCATCGGTGCCTCATTCACATGCGGCCCGCGTTGCGGCAGACCTTAGCTCTGGCCTTGCGCCTCCATCAGCGCGCGCAGCAGTTTTTCCTCGGAAAGATCGTCTTCGGCCGGCTTGTCGGGTTCCGCGCCCATGAGCAGCGCCATTGCATCCTCTTCCGGTTCGTCGACTTCGATCTGTGTCTGGTTCGACTCGATCAGACGTTCGCGAAGCTCGTCTGCCGACTGGGTCTCGTCTGCAATTTCGCGCAGCGCAACAACCGGGTTCTTGTCGTTGTCGCGATCGACCGTCACAGCGGCACCGGCCGTCACTTCGCGGGCGCGGTGCGCAGCCAGCATCACCAACTCAAACCGATTGGGAACCTTGTCGACGCAATCTTCAACCGTTACGCGGGCCATGGAAACTCCACTTCGCTGAATAGCATTTGAAGTTACAGCACATATCGCTCGATAACCGCGATTACAAGTCGATATCAGTGCTCAATCAGAACAATCTCGCCCAATTTCCCGGGCGAGAGAGCGTTGCACATGTCCGTGATGGATCGATCAAGCACGGGATGCACCCAGTCTGCCGCAATATCCCTGAGGGGTACAAGGACAAATGCACGATCCTGCACTCTCGGGTGCGGCAGGATCAGTTGCGATGGGCTGCTGGTTTTCTGGTCTGAAAGGGGCATGCAGCGCCAGCGGTCGTATGTCTCGCGATCCGGCAGGATCCGGGCGCCGCAGGCGATCAGATCAAGGTCCAGCGTCCGGCTTGCCCAACGTTCTTTTCGCTCCCGACCGAAATCCGCCTCGATTTCATGCAGGCGCGCCAACACCGCGTGCGGATCAAGGACAGAGGTCACATGCGCGGCCGCGTTCACGTAATCCGGCCCGGCGCCGGCGGGGAAACACGGTGTTCGATACAGGGCGCTTACGCGTTCGACGCGGATATCGGGCTGTTGCAGGCGGGCCAGCGCTGCACGAACGGAGGCCGTCGGCGACGCCGTACCGGAGAGCAGATTTGCCCCCAGGGCTATGTAAAAATCATTCATATTACTGTCATACTTGGGCTGCTGCGGAGACAATGCACCTTGCGGCACTACGTAAAATCATTAATTCACACGACGCGGCCTTGCAGTAAAGCTTCGGACCAACCACTCCCGAAAGTTCGTTTGGCCGCCCGATTATTTTAAGGAAGGCTCAGTTCATGTTCTACAAAGACGAGCGTTTGGCGCTGTTTATTGATGGCTCCAATCTCTACGCGGCGGCAAAATCACTTGGGTTTGACATCGACTACAAACTGCTGCGCCAGGAGTTCGTGCGCCGCGGCAAGCTTTTGCGCGCGTTCTACTACACTGCCTTGTTGGAGAATGACGAGTATTCGCCGATCCGCCCGCTGGTGGACTGGCTTCATTACAATGGTTTCAACATGCGGACGAAACCGGCCAAGGAGTACACCGACAGCCAGGGTCGTCGCAAGGTCAAGGGCAACATGGATATCGAACTGACGGTCGATGCCATGGACTTGTCCGAGCATGTCGATCACATCGTGCTGTTCTCGGGTGATGGCGATTTCCGGCCGCTGGTGGAAAGCCTGCAGCGCCGGGGCGTTCGGGTGTCGGTGGTCTCCACAATCCGCAGCCAGCCGCCGATGATTGCTGACGAGTTGCGCCGGCAAGCCGACAACTTCATCGAACTGTCTGAGTTGCGAGACGTGATCGGTCGCCCGCCGCGGGACGCGGTATCGGACCGTGAAACGGTCTCGGCCGATCAGGAGTGACAGTGACCCGGCGCAAGATGGCTCATGTGGAGTGACCTTCTCGCTTTGGTCGGATTGTTCCTCGTCGCCTTCGGCGCGGCGACCATCCTGCCGTTTCAATCCGAAATCGTGTTCGTCGCGCTGCAACTGCGCGACGACATCCACATTTTTTGGGTTATCGCTTTTGCCAGTGTCGGGAACATCCTTGGCTCAGGGCTGAATTATGTCCTGGGCCGGGTGATCGAGCGCTATCACGGACGCCGGTGGTTTCCGGTGACAGAAGCGCAATTGGAGCGCGCGCGGCAGTGGTACCTGAGGTGGGGCGTCTGGACCCTGCTGCTAAGCTGGGCCCCATTGGGAGACGCGCTGACCGTCGTGGCCGGCGTGATGCGGACCAATGTCTGGCTGTTCTTTCTGTTGGTGGGAATTGCCAAGACGATCCGCTATATCGTCGTCGCGTTGATCACGGCCGCGGCGTTCTGACATCTGCCGAAGACTGGCCGGGCGGTACATCCCGTGCTGCGCGGGTGATGCCGAAGAACATGGTCAGTGTCGTGAGCAGGAAGTATCCGGCAATCGCGAAAAACTGCGTCTCGATCCCGATGCCAAAATCGATCAGCGCACCCGTCAGTCCCGGACCGATGGCAGACCCGAGCACCATGACCGCTGTCGCCATGGATTTGATCGACCCGATATGGGCCGTGCCGTAGAATTCCGCCCAGAACGCATTGGGCAAGGTTGTATTCGCGCCCGAAGTCAGACCAAGGAAAACGAACCCAAGCGCCAGGCCGAATGGGTTTTGTGTGTTGGCGAATATCAGGAAAGCAATGACCATGGGCAGTTGGTAATACGGGGTCAGCCGCGCCGTGCCCAACCGGTCCAACGCCCAGCCCGAGACCACCATCGCCGTGATGCCGATTGCTGTGTAGAGCGGGAAGAAACTGACAAAGACCAGATGCTCCACGCCTTTCACCTCGGAAATGTGCACCTGGTGAAAGAAGAACGCCGTGTTGAATGCGGCCGGTCCCAAGACAGCGGGAACCATGCACCAGAACAGCGGATGACGCAGCGCCTGCAATCGCCTCCAGTGGTGTCCGCGCATCCCGACCGATACATCGGTTGCCGCGTGCGAGGCCGGGGTGCGTTCCTGCCTCAGCAGCCGGTTGAGGACCGGGATCATGAGCACGCAAACGCCCGCCGCCATCACCCAGAGATTTTGCCACGCCATCACCGTCATCGCCGCGACGACAGCCATTGGAACCAGAGCCTCACCGGTGGCAAAGCCCAATGACGCAATGGACAGCGCCCGCCCCCTTGTTGCCACGAACCAACGGGCCATCGCGATCACGGCGATATGTGAACACATGCCTTGCCCGAAAAAACGCAACGCAAAGACGATGAACGGCAAGGCCCAGACCCACGGGTTGAGGGCCATTGCAAGGCTCGCCAGCGCCAGCCCGGTCAGCACGATCGGGGCAAGAATGCGGACCCGAAAGATGTCGGTCAGCCCGCCGGCCCAGACCATCAGCGCGGCTGAGGCCATCGTTCCGATCATGTAGATGCCGCCCCAGGCACCATGGCTCAGATCAAAGGCAAGGCGCACCTCGCCTGCAAACAGGGAAATGAAATAGGTCTGCCCAAATGACGACAGGAACGTGAGCATCGCCCCCGTTGTCAGGAACGGCGCGTTGTCGCGGAGATAGTCGGTGAGGCGCATTCCAACGCAATGCCCCCGTCGCGCAGGGGTTGCAACCGCGAATTCACCGGGGCAGCGCGGGGGGCGCGCAGAGGGCGCGCGCGCGGGATAGGCCAGTTCGCCGCAATCGCGATGTGCTTCAAGACTGGAACCGGGCCGCCAGAGGCTTTAGGTTCGGGGCAAGACGGAGGCTTGCATGACCAGACCACCCCTGAAACTGTACCTCGCCGCGCCGCGCGGGTTCTGCGCCGGTGTGGACCGCGCAATCAAGATCGTAGAAATGGCGATCGAGAAATGGGGCGCGCCGGTCTATGTGCGCCACGAGATCGTGCACAACAAGTTTGTCGTCGACAGCCTGCGCGACAAGGGCGCGGTCTTTGTCGAGGAACTCGACGAGTGCCCCGACGACCGCCCGGTGATCTTTTCCGCGCATGGCGTGCCCAAGGCCGTCCCCGCCGAGGCTGCAAAGCGCGAGATGATCTATGTCGATGCAACCTGTCCGTTGGTCAGCAAGGTCCACATCGAAGCGACCCGGCACCACGAAAACGGGCTTCAGATGATCATGATCGGCCATGAGGGTCATCCCGAGACCGTCGGGACGATGGGACAATTGCCCGAAGGCGAGGTACTTCTGGTTGAAACGGTCGATGATGTGGCCAGGGTCAGGGTGCGTGATCCGGCCAAACTGGCCTTCGTGACCCAGACGACGCTCAGTGTGGACGACACGATCGACATCGTAGCGGCGCTGAAAGACCGGTTTCCCAGGATCGTCGGCCCGCACAAGGAAGACATCTGCTACGCGACCACCAACCGGCAAGAGGCTGTGAAGGCAATGGCCCCTGACTGCGACGCCATGCTGGTTGTCGGCGCACCCAATTCATCGAACTCCAGGCGGTTGGTCGAGGTGGGGCGCAAGGCGGGGTGCCGCTATGCGCAACTGGTTCAGCGCGCCCCGGATATTGACTGGCGCGCGCTCGAAGGGATCGGCAGCATCGGCATCACGGCGGGCGCCTCGGCCCCGGAAGAGTTGATCAACGAGGTGATCGAGGCGTTCCGCGACAGATTCGAAGTGACGGTGGAACAGGTCGAGACAGCGGTTGAAGACGTGGAATTCAAGGTTCCACGTGTGCTGAGGATCCCGGCCTGAGAGTGCCCTTGCGGTGCGTGCAGGCACGCACCCCACCGGGGTGAAGCTGTTGTCGCCTGCGCGTTCACACGTGCCGCATCACCGTTTTCCGCCGGGTTTCCCCCCGAATTTACCAGCCGGCTTGCCGCCCGGTTTCCCGCCGAACTTGCCTGCCGGTTTCCCAGCCCCGGCACGGGGCTTGCGCATGCTTTGCGACGGGTCGCTGGCCTTGGCGCGCGCGATGTTCTTTTTGCTGTCCGGTTTGCCCTCGGGCGGGGGCGGGCCCTTGGGCTTGCCGCCTTTGCCCTTGTAGGGCTGGGCCTGGAATTCGCGTTCGGAGCGACGCGGCGGGCGGTCGCCTCCGGACGTGTCGCCATGGAGTTTACGGTCCTGCGCCGGACCATCGGATTTGCCTTGGTACGGCTTGCGGGCGCGCGGCGGGCCATCGGACCTTGCGTCGGGTTTTCCCGCAGGTTTCGGACCCTTGCGATCCGCCGGTTTCGGTTTGCGCACACGCGGGGTCGGCGCGTCATTCCAGTCGATGGGGGCGGCGGATTTCGGTGCCGCCGGCGTGTCGTCCCTTGCGGGCGTCACAGCGTCCGCTCTGGGCCGGTCGTGGTCGGATGTCCGCGCTGGTTTTGGACCGTCGCCATACGGCTTGCGCTCGGGGCGGGGGCCACCTTTGCCACCCGGCTTTGCGCCGCGATCAAAGTCGGGGGCTTTGTCCAGACGGGTCAGGGTCACCCCCTTTTCCAACGTCATCTCGGGTCCGACGGCATTCAGCAGCTGCGCCACCGCGCTTTCCCGGATTTGCACAAGCGAATGATCCTGCTGGATGCGAATCGCACCGATATCATCCTTGCTCAGATCGCCGGCGCCGCAAATCATCGGCAGGATCCGGCGCGGTTCGGCCTCGGCGGCGCGGCCACCAGACACCGCAAACCAGACGCTTGGACCAAACTCGGCCCGCTTCTCTGGCTTGGCTGCCGGGTCCGACAGTTCCTCGGGCGCGGTATGCTGTTCGCGGAACAGGCGCAGATAGGCCGCCGCGATCTGTTCGGGCGTCTTTTCCGCTACCAGACGGGAGACGACCGCCTCCTCGGACTCGCCCACGGGTGTTTCCCACGCGGGATCGGCGAACATCCGATCCTCGTCGCGCGCCAGCACCTCCTCTGCGGAGGGCGCCGCGCCCCAGTCGGATTTCAGCTTGGCCATGGCAAGAATGCGCTCCGCCTTCTTGCGCACTTTCGGCGTGACGATCAGGGCCGACACCCCCTTGCGCCCGGCGCGACCGGTCCGGCCGGACCGGTGCAGCAGGGTTTCGTGGTTCGACGGCAATTCGGCATGCACCACGAGATCGAGGTTCGGCAGGTCGATGCCGCGTGCGGCCACGTCAGTCGCCACGCAGACCTGCGCCCGGCCGTCGCGCATCGCTTGCAAGGCGTGGGTGCGTTCCGTCTGCGATAGCTCGCCCGAGAGCGCCACAACCTGGAATCCCCGGTTCGACAGGCGTGTGGTCAGACGGTTCACCATCGCGCGGGTGTTGGCAAAGACGATGGCGTTCGGCGCTTCGTAGAAGCGCAGCGTATTGATCACCGCATTGTCGGTGTCCCTGTCAGCCACCTGCATGGCGCGGTAGGCGATATCTGCGTGCTGGCTGGTGTCGGATTTTGTCACCACCCGGATCGCATCGCGCTGGTAGCTTTTGGCCAGCGTCGCGATCATCTTTGGCACGGTGGCAGAGAACATGAGCGTCTGCCGCTCCTGCGGAGCCTGTCCCAAAATGAACTCGAGGTCTTCGCGGAAGCCGAGGTCCAGCATCTCGTCTGCTTCATCCAGAACCACTGCGCGACATTCGCTCAGGTCAATTGAGCCGCGCATGATATGGTCGCGCAGGCGCCCGGGCGTGGCGACGACGATATGCGCTCCGCGCTCCAATGCGCGGCGCTCATCGCGCATGTCCATGCCGCCCACGGTCGAGGCCATGACCACGCCCGCCTGCGCATAAAGCCACGCCAGTTCGCGCTTCACCTGCAAGGCCAGTTCGCGGGTCGGTGCAATCACCAAAGCCACCGGCGCGCCCGCGGCAGCGAAGACCTCGGCTTCGAGAATCGTCGGCGCAATCGCAAGGCCGAACCCAAGCGTCTTGCCCGATCCGGTCTGGGCGGACACCAGAAGGTCTGCGCCGACGTATCCGGGGTTCAGAACCGCCTCCTGAACAGGGGTCAGCGTGTCATATCCACGGGCATCAAGGGCGTCTTGCAGGGCTTTTTTCACGGTAGTCGTCTTTATGTAAGGGCGGCCCACCATTGGACCAAAGCGCGCGTGTAGATCATTGACAGGCAAATGTATAGCGTCATTGGGGGGCGCCCACTGCTGATCTGCCATGCATTGGTCGCAACACCGGTCATTTGCCGCAACCGTCTTGTTGGCAACTGACACAACCTGAGCTACGTCGCGCAGCATCACGAAACGACGGACTCGCCATGACGCAAATACCCCGCTCTGCCCTGACCCTTGGCCTTGCCGGCGTGATCCCCTTTGCCTGGGGCGCGCTGACCTTGCTGTCCGATGCTGCGGCGCAATGGGGGCTGGACACGCTGGGCCCCCGGTTCATCGGACCCTATGTACAGCTCAGCTACGGCATGGTGATCCTCAGCTTCATGTCCGGCGTGCTTTGGGGGTTTTCCACCAAGGCACATGGCGGGCGCGCGGCGACGGGCTATGCGCTGTCGGTGATCCCGGCGCTCTGGGCGTTCTTGATGGCGGGCGGCGGACCGGTCTCTGCCGGCACCAACCTGATCTTCGGGTTTCTGGGTCTGCTGATCCTGGATTTCGCGTTCTGGCAATGGGGCCTTGCCCCGAAATGGTGGATGCAGCTTCGCGTGTTGTTGACAGCGCTGGTCGTGGCCTGCCTGTCAGTCGGGGTCTTCCGGTGACCGATCGCGACACGATCGCCGTCTACGATGCGCGCGCGGGGGATTACGCCAAGCTCGATTCGTCGGAGACACCGGGCGCAACACTGTCCGCCTTTATTGCCGCCTTGCCGCGCGGGGCAAAGGTGCTCGACCTCGGCTGCGGTCCCGGCACATCCGCGCGGC
Source organism: Marivita sp. (assembly GCF_020055675.1). Taxonomy (GTDB): domain Bacteria; phylum Pseudomonadota; class Alphaproteobacteria; order Rhodobacterales; family Rhodobacteraceae; genus Marivita. The sequence goes on along the minus strand of NZ_JAIPUS010000007.1, from coordinate 102,963 downwards.
ACATGGCGCGGGCCGGCTGCGCCGTCGACGCGGTGGATGCTTCGTCCGGGATGATCGCGCTTGCCGGGAAGATCGACGGTGTCACCGCGTGGCAGGCGACCTTCGACGACCTGACAGGCACCGCGATCTATGACGGCGTCTGGGCCAATTTCAGCCTGCTGCACGCCTCCCGCGCCGACATGCCACGTCATGTGTCGACCCTCCACACGGCGTTGAAAGCCGGTGGCCTGTTCCACATCGCCGTCAAGGAAGGCACAGGCGAGGGTCGCGACAATCTGGGACGCCACTACAGCTACTACACCGAACCCGACCTCGCGACGCTGCTGCAAGCTGCGGGATTTACCGTCGGTTCCACTCGACGCGGCCGCGACAAAGGGCTAAGCGGCGGTGAAGAAAACTGGATATCCATCACCGCCCATGCCTGACCTTTATGCCTATACCGACGGAGCCTGTTCCGGAAACCCGGGTCCCGGCGGCTGGGGCGTATTGATGCAGGCCAAGGACGGCGACACCATCCTCAAGGAACGCATGTTGTCAGGCGGTGAGGCGAACACCACCAACAACCGCATGGAACTGCTTGCCGCGATTCACGCGCTCGAGACGTTGGCGCGGGCGTCTTCGCTGACCATCATCACCGACAGCGCCTATGTGAAGAACGGCGTGACCGGCTGGATTCATGGCTGGAAACGCAATGGCTGGAAGGCCGCCAACAAGAAACCGGTCAAGAATGTCGAATTGTGGCAGCGGCTGGACGAAGCGCAGCAGCGCCACGACGTGACCTGGGAATGGGTCAAGGGCCACGCCGGGCATCCCGAGAACGAACGCGCCGACGAATTGGCGCGCGAGGGCATGAAGCCGTTCAAGAAAGGCGCTGCGTGACGCTGATCACGCTGCTCGACCATGCCGCGGTGCTGGTCTTTGCCCTGACCGGCGCCATGGTCGCCAGCCGCGCAACTGACCTTATTGCAAATCGCTGAACGCCTCTTGCAGACGTTTGGCGGCGTCCTCGACGCGGTAACGCTGCGTGGCAAGGTTGAATCGCAAAAAGCTCTCTCCGCCGGGGCCGAATTCCGGGCCCGGACTGGGCGCGATGCCGGCCTCCTTGCGGACCCTGTCGCTGATCTCCTCGAAACTCATGCCCGTTCCGGAAAAATCAACCCATGCCAGATAGGTCGACGCTAGGGGCAAAGACCGCACACCGGGAATGGCGTTGACCGCCTCGTCGAATATGCGCCGGTTCTCGATCAGATGGTCGATTTGCGCATCCACCCAGTTCGCGCCCTCGGGGGAATAGGCCGCTGTCACCATCTTGATCCCCAAGGCGTTCGGCGAATAGTCCAGCGACCGCAAACGTTGGGTCATCACTTCGCGCAGTTTGGCATCTGGGATGATCATGTTGCCGGTCTTTTGCCCGGCGATGTTGAAGGTCTTGGACGATGCCGTGAGAACCACCAACCGCTCCCGCGCGTCGGGGGCGGCCACGTCGAACGGCACGAATGTCTGGCCGGGATAGATGAAATCGTGGTGGATCTCGTCCGCGATCACGATGAGGTCGTTGCGCGCGGCAAACTCGGCCACCTGGCGCAACTCGTCTTGTGTCCAGATGCGCCCCGAGGGGTTTTGCGGCGAACAGAAGATCAGCAGCTTCTCGGTGCCGTCCAACTGCGCCTGTGCGGCGTCGAAATCGATCCGATAGGTGTCCCCGTCAAGTGGCATCTCGCATTGCACCGGTGTCCGCCCGGCACGGCGGACCTTCCATTCGAACTCGTGATAGACCGGGTTGAACGTGACAACGCGGTCGCCCGGATCGGTCCAGACGTCGACGCAAAGCGCGATCGCGTTGCCAAGCCCCTGCGAGGTCAGGATCCAATCGGTGTCGATCTCCCAGCCGTGCCGCGTTTTCATCCACCATTGGATCGCCGCGTGGTAGGCATCGAAATCGGCGAAATAACCGAACACGCCGTGATCTACCGCCTCTTGCAGCGCCGCCAGCACGCAGGGGGCGGTCGGATAATCGCTGTCCGCCGTCCACATCGCGAGTCCGTCTTCCGCGTCCACGTCGAACTTGCTTTCAAGCAAATCCCATTTGGCACTATGCGTGCCGCGCCGATCGTTGGGGATGTTGAAGAAATCACGCATGTCCTGCTCCGCTCGGTTGGGATTTTGTGCGACGCTACCCCAGTGAACGTCAGGTGCAAGCCCCGGTCACTTGCCCTTGGCACATGGATTGCCTAGATCACTGCCATGAAATTGCCGATCATCCTCCATCCGGACCCGCGTCTGAAAAAGACCTGTGCGCCCGTGCCTGATCTGTCAGACGATCTGCGCACGCTGGCCAATAACATGCTCGAAACCATGTACGACGCGCCCGGCATCGGTCTGGCCGCACCGCAGGTCGGCGTGATGTCGCGTCTGATCGTGCTGGACTGCGTGAAGGACGAAAACGAACCCTCGCGCCCGCTGGTGATGTTCAACCCCGAGATCCTGTCGTTCTCGGACGACAGCAATGTCTACGAAGAAGGCTGCCTGTCGATCCCCGATCAATTCGCCGATGTCACCCGGCCCGAGACCGTCAAGGTGGGGTGGCTCGACGAAACAGGCACCCCGCGCGAAGAAGAGTTTGACGGTCTCTGGTCGACATGTGTGCAGCACGAGATTGACCACCTGAACGGCAAGCTCTTCATCGATCACCTCAAGCCGTTGAAGCGCCAGATGATCACGCGCAAGATGGTCAAGCTCAAGCGGGAAAGGGCGCGGGCATGAGTGTGCTGGACATCGTCAAATGGCCCGACCCCAGGTTGTCCGAGGTCTGCGCGCCTGTCACCAATCCGATGACATTGCACGACCTGGTGCAGGACATGTTCGAGACCATGTATGACGCCGCCGGTCGCGGGCTTGCCGCGCCGCAGGTCGGCGTGATGCAGCGCGTTTTCGTGATGGATCCGACATGGAAAGAAGGCCCGCGCACGCCCTATGTCTGTATCAACCCTGAAATCCTGACGGCTGGTACAACAACCGCCGTGGCAACCGAGGCCTGCCTGTCGATCCCCGGCGTGTCCGCCGAGGTCACGCGGCCGACCGAAATAGCCTTGGCCTATACCGACCTTGACGGCACCCGCCGTGAAACCGCGCTGACCGGCTTTGCCGCGACCTGCGCGCAGCACGAACTGGACCACCTGGACGGAACGGTGATCCTTGATCGGCTTGACCTTGATGCACGCTCCGAGGTCGAAGCCCGCTACACGGCCTTGGCATGACGGCGCGCCGCTGCCTGCCGTGGCCGAACAAATGCCTGCGCATGCCAGCGGACCCGGTGGACAGGATCACCGACGAGATCCGTGCGATCCTGGACAAGATGATAGACACGATGGAAGCCATGCCCGGTGTCGGTCTTGCCGCGCCGCAGATCGGCGTGATGCAGCGGCTTGCCGTGGTCGATGCCTCCCAGGAGCGTGGCAAGGCGGTGCGCATGGCCAATCCCGAGATCCTGCACGCCTCGGGTCAATTGCGCAGCCACGAAGAGGCCAGCCCAAACCTGCCCGGCGTGTCCGCCACCATAGACCGGCCCCGCGCCGTAACCGTCCGGTTCATGGATGCGGATGGAATTGTTCAGGAACAGGATTTCGTCGGCCTTTGGGCCACGTCGGTGCAGCACCAGATCGACCATTTGAACGGCCGGATGTATTTCGATCATCTGAGCCGGCCCAAGCGCGATATGCTCTTGCGGCGCGCGCGGAAACGGAAGGGATAGGCTATGCGGATCGTCTTCATGGGCACTCCGGATTTCTCGGTTCCGGTTCTCGACGCGCTGGTCGAGGCGGGTCATGAGATCGTCGCCGTTTACAGTCAGCCGCCGCGTCCTGCCGGCCGGGGCAGGAAGGACCGGCCCACCCCCGTCCACGCGCGGGCGGTGGCGTTGGGACTTGATGTGCGGCACCCGACGAGCCTGCGCAACGAGGTCGCCCAACGGGACTTTGCCGCGCTCGGGGCAGATGTCGCGGTGGTGGTGGCCTATGGGCTGATCCTGCCGCAGCCGATTCTGGATGCGCCACGGTATGGCTGCCTGAACATCCACGCGTCGCTCCTGCCGCGCTGGCGGGGGGCTGCACCGATCCATCGCGCGGTCATGGCCGGGGATGCCGAGACCGGGGTGTGCATCATGCAGATGGAGGCGGGGCTGGACACCGGCCCGGTCCTGCTGCGGTCCGCGACCCCGATCGGCGAGACAGAGACAACCGGGGCGCTGCATGACCGGTTGAGCGGCATCGGTGCCGATCTGATCGTGCAGGCGCTGGAAAATCCGGGCGGGCTCATCCCACGTCAACAGCCTGATGAGGGCGTCACCTATGCCGACAAGATCGACAAATCCGAGGCCCGGATCGACTGGTCCCGCCCCGCGACCGAGGTGGACCGCCTGATCCGCGGGCTGTCGCCTTTCCCGGGGGCGTGGACCCTGATCGGCGGCGACCGGGTGAAGCTCCTGGGAAGCTGCGTGGTCGATGGCTCGGGGCCCGTGGGAACGGCGCTGGATGATCGGTTCACGATCGCTTGCGGGCAGGGCGCGGTCAGGATCAGCCGGGCGCAACGGGCCGGCAAGGGCGCACAGGATGCGGCGGATTTCCTGCATGGATCGGCGGTCCCGGTCGGGACCCGTTTGGGAGAGACATCATGTTCATGATCTTGATGGGCACCGTCGTGATCGCGGGGATCGTCGGATATATCTCGGAGAAGACGGGGTTCACCAGAAACGGGATTCTTCAGAGCATCATCATCTGCGTGGGCGGGGCCTTCGTGGCCTATTTCGTGCGCATCATGTTCGGGATCGGATTCGGATCGCCCGGACTGAACGCGATCGTGTCCTCCCTGGGGGCGCTGATCATCGTGCCGACTCATTGGCGTGGCGCGGTGCGGAACCGGCGGCGGTAGCGTCCCACGCGTGGGACAGCCTACCGGCTCAGTGATTTCAGTGGGTTACGGGGCCGTCTTTACGATTTTTAAAGGTTTGGACGCGGTCTCTGGACGGACCAAGGCCGCACGGACCATCCACCACCAGCGCCAGCGCAAGTGCCACTGCCGAGACTGGATTACGCGACCATCTTTTCGGCCTTGTTCAGATCGACCGAAACAAGCTGGCTCACCCCTTGTTCCTGCATCGTGACACCAAAGAGCCGGTCCATGCGCGACATGGTGACGGCGTGATGCGTGATGATCAGAAAGCGCGTTTCGGTGCGGCGGCACATCTCGTCCAGCAGGTCGCAGAAACGCGTCACATTGGCATCATCGAGCGGCGCATCGACCTCGTCCAGAACGCAAATCGGGGCCGGGTTGGCCAGAAAGACCGCAAAGATGAGCGCCAGCGCCGTGAGGGTCTGTTCGCCCCCCGACAGCAAGGACAGGGTCGACAGCTTCTTGCCCGGCGGCTGGCACATGATTTCCAGCCCGGCCTCCAAGGGATCGTCACTTTCGACCATGACCAGGTTGGCCTCGCCGCCGGCAAACAGATGCGTAAAGAGCAGGGAAAAGTTGTTGTTGACCTGCTCGAATGCGGTCAGGAGCCGTTCACGGCCCTCGCGGTTGAGCGACGCAATGCCCGAGCGCAGGGTTTTGACCGCCTCTTCGAGATCCTCCTTCTCGGACAGAAGGGAATCGTGCTCTTCCTGAACATCGCGGGCGTCTTCCTCGGCGCGCAGGTTGACCGCACCCAGCGCGTCGCGTTGACGCTTCAGGCGGGTCACGTCGTTGTCGATCGACTCGGCCTTGGGCAGCGCGTCGGGATCGGCCCCGAGCTTTTGCAGCAGCGCGGTGGGGCTGGTGTCCTGTTCGTCTGCGATGCGTTCCGCGGCGGCGATCACGGCGTCGCGTGCGGCTTCGGCGTGGGCTTCGGAGCGGGCGCGGGCCTCGCGCGCTTCAGAGGCGGTGCGTTCGGCCTCGCGTTCGGCCTGATCGGCATGGCGCAGGCTGCCTTCGGCAGCGGAAAGGGCGTCGTCTGCGGCGGCCTTGCGCGCTTCGGCCTGCGTGATCTCGTGGCCCAGACTGTCGCGCTGGGCGGCAAGCTCGGCCGGGGTGCCAGAGGCCGCATCGAGTTCCGACTGCGCGGCGGTCCGGCGGTCGGCGAGTTCGGCGCTGCGCTTTTCCGCCGTCTCGAGCCGGTACCGCCACCCGCTGAGGTCCTTTGTCACTTGCTGCGACCGGGCCTTGCGGGCGTCCCCTTCGCGGCGAAGTTCGTCCTGTTCGGAGCGGCGGGCCATCATGGTCATGCGCGCCGCCTCGACGGTCATCCTGAGGTCCTCGACTTCGGCGCGCGCGGCGTCGAGATCTTCGAGATCGCCAACCGCGCGCTCGGCCTCGGTCAGTTGCGCGCGCGCGGTGGTCGCCTCGTCCTCGTGGCGTGACAGGGCAAGGCCAAGGCTTTCGAGCTTGCCTTCGGCCATGTCGCGGTCGGCCTCGGCGCGAGAGAGCTTGCGCGCGGCGTCCGTGACGGCAGCGTCGGCATCGCGGCGGGCCTTGCGGGCGGTTTTCTCGGCCTCGGTGAGGCTCGCAAGACGGTCTGTCAGGCTGTCATGCGCGTCGCGGGCGCCCTCGGCGCGGGCCGAGGCGCGCGCGGTTTCCTGCTTCAGCGCTTCCAGCCGGTTGAGTTGTTCAAGCCGCAGCGCCGCCGCCGATGGGGCGTCTTCGGCCCAGGCGCGATAGCCATCCCAGCGCCAGAGATCGCCATCGACGCTGACCAGCCGCTGTCCCGGTTTCAGGAGCGGTTGCAGCCGCGCGGCGTCGTCTGCATCGGCCAGGCCGATCTGCGCCATGCGGCGTTCCAGAACTTCGGGGACCGAGACGTGACGGGTGAGCGGCGTGATGCCATCGGGCAAGGGTTGATCGGTGTCATAGGCGGGCAGGATGGTCCAGCCGGTCGGGCCATCGCCGCCGACCTCGGGGGCGCGCAGATCGTCGGCCAAGGCAGCCCCAAGCGCCTTTTCGAAGCCCTGTTCGACTTGCAGCCGGTCAAGGATTTGTCCCCCCTCGGCGGTGTCGCGATCCAGCAAGCGGGCCAGCGCGGTGGTCTCGGCAGACAGCGCGCTCATCTCGCCTTCGGCTTCGGATCTTGTGGCGCGGGCATCTGCTTCGAGCGATTGCGTCTCGGCGCGGGCGGCTTCCGCTTCGGTCAGGACCTGATCGGCGCGTTCGGACAGGTCGCGTGCGGCGGTCTGTTCCTCCTGCGCCTGGTCCGCGGCGGTGTTGGCCGCGGTGAGCGCCTGTTTCGCCGCTGTCATTGCCGCGCGGGCGCGGGTGGTTTCGGCCTCGTTCCGGTCCAGCGTCTTTCGTGCGTCCGACAGAAGGCGCTGCGCCGATTGGTGCCGCGCCGCGAGGCGGGCGACATCTTCGGTCTTCTGGCTCAGGTCGGCTTCGCGGGCTTGCAGGATCGCGCCCGCCTCTGATGCCGTCTGTGATGCTGCGGCGATCTTGTCGTCATGGCCCTGGGCCGCCTTTTCGAGTTCGCGCGCTTCCCATTCCAATTGCTGGATTGTCTCGCCGGCATCCCGGTTGAGGCCGCCTTCGCGCTCCATGTCCCTGGTCAACTGCTCAATGCGGCGTGTGAGGGTCTGGATCGTCTCCTCGGCGCGGCGTTCCTGTTCGGAGAGGGTGTCGCGTTGCAACGTCAGGCGCTGCACGATGGCGGCGGCGATGGCGGCTTCCTCGCGCCGGGGGGGCAGCGCGTCATCCGCCTGTTCGCGCGCCTTGGTTGCGTCGCGCGCGGCGGTTTCGGCCTTGGCCGCCGCTGTCGTCCGCTCGCGCAATTGCGCATCGGCCTCGGCGCGGCTGGTGTCGGCGTCCTTCCAGCGGCGATAAAGCAGCAGACCCTCGGCGTGGCGCAGCTCTTCGCCGATGGCGCGGTAGCGGGCCGCCTGCTTGGCTTGCCGGGCCAGTTGTGTCAGCTGCGCGGCAAGCTGTTCGATCACGTCATCGACACGCAGAAGGTTTGCTTCGGTGTTCTTGAGCTTCAGCTCGGCCTCGTGGCGGCGCTGGTAGAGACCGGAAATGCCAGCGGCCTCTTCAAGGATGCGGCGGCGGTTCTTGGGTTTGGCGTTGATCAGTTCACTGATCTGGCCCTGCCGCACGAGGGCGGGGGAATGCGAGCCGGTGGAGGCGTCGGCAAAGAGCATCTGCACGTCGCGGGCGCGCGTGTCCTTTCCATTGGTCTTGAACGCGCTGCCGGCGTCGCGGGTGATGCGGCGCACGATGTCGATCTGGTCCTGATCGTTGAACCCTGCCGGGGCGAGCCGGTCCGAATTGTCGATATGGATCGACACCTCGGCATAGTTTCGGGCAGGGCGCGTGGCGGCGCCGGCAAAGATCACGTCCTCCATGCCGCCGCCGCGCATTGCGGTCGGGCGGTTCTCGCCCATCACCCAGCGCAGCGCCTCGAGCAGGTTGGACTTGCCACAGCCGTTCGGACCCACGACGCCGGTCAGGCCATCGGCAATGACCAGATCGGTGGGGTCAACAAAGCTTTTGAACCCTGTCAAACGAAGTTTGGAAAAGCGCACCTGTGAAACCTGCCTGATTCCCTGCCGTTCGGGCAGTGTGTCGCGGGGCCTGCCGGCGAGTCAACGATTTGTCTCCGCATGTGGTGAGGTGGCCGTGATTATCCACAAGATATTGGGCTGACTTGTGGACGCCTTCACGCGAGATGCGACCGCGCTGACAAATTCCGTGCGCCTGTGTCTTTACATTCTGAAATTGGAATGTATAAATATTCCGAAACCAGAATATAAAGGAGACCCGTCATGGATCATTCCACAACCAGACCTGCCGATACCTATTCGCCGATCTATTTCCTTGCGTCGCTTGGCGCGGGCGGCATCGCGGTGACGTTTTTCATGTTCCTGATGTTCTGGGTGCCGCATCCCGGTCAGCCCGTGCCGGTGTTCGAGGATATCACGGCGGCTTTTGCCACGGGGGGGCTTGCGCTGCAGACCGGGATCACGGTGGCGCTGGTCGGCATCGCGGTGTTTGCCTTTCTCAACATCAAGTCCCTGATCTGGAACCTGCAAGCGCTGTCGGCTTTCAAGCAGACCGATGACTATGCCAAGCTGCGCCAGACCAATGCCGAAGCCACGTTGCTGGCGATGCCGCTGGCGCTGGCCATGAGCGTGAACGCGATGTTCATTGTCGGGCTGGTCTTTGTGCCGCAGCTCTGGAGCGTGGTGGAGTACCTGTTCCCGCTGGCATTGATCGCCTTCGCGGGGATCGGCGTGATGGCCTTTTCGATGATCGGCGCGTTCCTGGGGCGTGTGCTGTCCAAGGGCGGTGTGTTCGACGTGACGGCGCATAACTCCTTTGCGCAGCTCTTGCCGGCGTTCAGCATCTCGATGATCGGTGTCGGCTTTGCCGCGCCCGCCGCGATGAGCACGACCCCCGCCACCGTGGCCATCGCGTTGGTCCTGTCGACGGTCTTCGGGGTGGCGGCGATCCTCTATACCGTGATCGCGGCGATCACGGCCTTTGCGTCGATGCTGCAGCATGGCACCGCGCGGGAATCGGGACCGACGCTGATGATCATCGTGCCGATTGTCACCGTGCTGGGCATCCTGTTCCTGCGGCAGGATCACGGTCTGCATGTTGCCTTCGATGTGCAGGTACAGCCGGGTGAAACGATGATTTTCCTGGCACGGCTGGTGTCGGTGCAGGTGGCGTTTCTGCTGCTGGGTGCTGTGGTCATGCGCCGTCAGGGCTATTTCCGTGATTTTGTCATCGGGTCCAGCACATCCCCCGGCTCTTATGCGCTGGTCTGCCCGGCGGTGGCCTTTGCGGTGATGATCCAGTTCTTCCTGAACAAGGGGCTGGTGGCTGCCGGGGCGGTTGCGCAGTTCGGTGTCGCCTACTGGGCCGTCACAGCGGTAGCGCTGGTGGCGCAAGCGATCGCGATCGCGCTGGTGCTGCGCCTGAACCGCCAGCATTTTGCACGCCGCAGCCCGGCGATGGATACAGTACCTGCCGAATAGGCCCAACCCCAAGGTGCTGTCGGGAGCCCCGGATCATGTGGTCCGGGGTTTCCATGTGTCCACAAGGCTGCGCAAACCGCCGGCCAGCACCAGCAAATCCGCCCCGAGGGCGACGAAATTGGCGCCGGCGTCCATGTCCTGCTGGATCAGGACCGGATCTGTATCGATGATGCCCGCCGCCTTGCCGGTGGCGCGGATGCGGCGCAACCCGTCTTGAATGCTGGCGCGCACGTCGGGATGGGCGATGTCGGGCAAGAGGCCCATGTCGGCACAGAGATCCGCAGGGCCGATGAACACGCCGTCCACGCCATCGACGCCACAAATCTCTTCCAGCGCATCCATCGCCACGGTGCTTTCGGCCTGAACGATCAGGCACAATTCGTCCTGCGCGGTTTGCAGGTAATCGGGCACGCCATTGAACCGGGATGCGCGGCCCAGCACATGACCGACGCCGCGTATGCCGTCTGGCGGATAGCGCATGGCGCGGACGATCGCGCGGGCGTCTTCGGCAGAGTTGACCATCGGGCACAGCAGGCTTTGCGCGCCCATGTCGAGGGCCTGTTTGATCAAGGCGGGGTCGTTCTGCGGCAAGCGCAGGATCGGCGATACCGGATGGCCTGACAGCGCCATGAGCTGTTCGTGGATCGATCCGAGGTCATTGGGCGCGTGTTCGCCGTCGATCAGCAGCCAGTCATACCCGGCGGAGGCGGCCACCTCGGCGGCGTAGCCGCTGCCAAGGGCGAGCCAAAGGCCAAGCTGAGGCTCGCCCGAGGCGAGCCGGGCTTTGAAGCGATTCAGGGGAGCGGGCATGGTGGTATCCTTTTGGCCCGATCAAACACAAGCACGCGGAGCAAGGCAAGTCAGTTGCGACTGCGCCAAAGCCGGATCGCGGACCAGATCGCGGTGCCGCCGAAGAACAGGCCGGCGATTCCCACTACCTCCACGAGGGCCGCGGAATTGCTGATGCCGCGCACGGCGATCGTCGCCCCGAGAAGCCCAAGTCCGGCAAGGCTGAAGGCGATGCGGAACCATAGCTCTTTGCGGGAGGTGCCGGTCATTCAGGTCATTCAGAAGGTGATCGAGACATTCGGCAGGTTGAGCGATTTGATCAGGTCGCGCAATTCCTGACGGGCGGCGATGTTGGAAATATTGAGTTGTTTGACGCCCATATCCTTGAGATCGAGCAGCGTCATGCCGCGGGGGAACAGCTCCCGGAAGATGACCCGTTCGTTGAAACCGGGAGCGACGCGGAAGCCGATCCGCTTGGACAGCCGCTCCAGCGCCTTTTCCATCTTGGCCTTGTTGACCATCTGCTGTGCACCAAGGCGGTTGCGCAGCACCACCCAGTCGATCGGGGGCAGCCCGGCCTGGGCCCGCAATTGGCGGGCGTTCCAGACCATCTCGGAGTAGACAGAGGGGCCTTCGATCTTTTCGCCGGCGGCATCGGTATGGGCCAGCAAATCGAAATCCACGAAGCTGTCGTTCAGCGGTGTGACAAGCGTGTCGGCCAGCGAATGGGCCACCTGGCTGAGGCGGGTATGCGACCCGGGGCAGTCGATCAGGATGAAATCGCTTCCGGGCTCCAATTCGGCCACGGCGGCGGACAGGCGGTGGTCATAGATGTTCTCGCCCGGTTGCAGGCTGTCGGGGTCGATCTCGGGCAGTTCAAGAAAGCGTGGGCTGGGCAGATCGAGCTGCGTGCGTGCCAGTTCTTCCAGGCGATTGGTGACATAGCGGCCCATCGTTTTTTGCCGCAGGTCGAGATCCAGCGCGCCGACTTTGTGGCCCATGCGCGCCAGCGCCGTGGCCACGTGCATCGACACGGTCGATTTGCCAGCGCCGCCCTTTTCATTTCCGACAACAATGATATGCGCCATGCGTCTGCTCTCAGGTGCTTTTTGCCAGCTATGCGCATAGATGCGGCGAGTTGCAACGTGAGAAGCGGGCCGTCGTCAAATCGGTTGCTCAGCGGTGCAGGCGCGTCTCACCTGTTTTGCCCGGCCGGGCGGCGGCCAGAGGCCCGAGAGGGGCTGCGCAAAGGCAGGCCCGTTCACGTGACGTGTCCGTGTCGCCGAGAATGCGGGGCCTTGCCGATCCTTTGCGCTGGCGCGGAACGCAAAAGGCCGCCCATGTCCGGGCGGCCCTTGTCTCTCGGTTGGCAGCGGGGTCTAGAATCCGAGGCCTTCGTATTTTTTCTTGAATTTCGAAACGCGTCCACCGGTGTCCATGAGGCGCGAATTGCCGCCGGTCCAGGCCGGGTGCACGGACGGGTCGATGTCGAGCGACAACTGGTCGCCTTCGCTGCCCCAGGTGGACCGCATCTGGACCACGGTGCCGTCGGTCATCTTGACGTCGATCAGGTGGTAATCGGGATGGATGTCTTTTTTCATCGCAGGGGTCCTTACGCGTTTGCGCCCTTGAGGGGCTTATACGTTGCATCTTCCGCGATACGGGCCGATTTGCCGCGACGCGAACGGAGGTAGTACAGCTTGGCACGGCGCACGCGGCCGCGGCGGACAACCTCGATGCTGTCGATGTTCGTGGAATAGAGCGGGAAGACACGTTCCACACCTTCCCCGAACGAAATCTTGCGAACGGTGAACGTCCCGGCAATGCCATCACCCTGTCGGCGGCTGATGCAGACGCCTTCATAGGCCTGCACACGGGTGCGGGTGCCTTCGGTCACCTTGTAGCCGACACGGATCGTGTCGCCTGCTTTGAAATCGGGAATTGTCTTCCCGAGGGCGGCGATCTGTTCCGCCTCCAGTTGAGCGATCAGGTTCATCGCTTTTCTCCTAAACTGCTTGCGGTTGCCCCGCAAAGGTGTGCGCGCCTCAGAGCTCTTGGTCTTCGTCCGGGTCCGTGTTTCCCACGCCCGCCAGAGATCAGGTCGTCTTTGTCTTGTCAGGTCCGGGACGGGTGCGATTATGCCATGTTCGAAGACGACACGGAATCACCGCACCGGGCTGACACCCGAAACACGCGCGGTAAACCAGAAGCCCGGGGGCAAATCAAGGACCAAATCCCGGCCCCCGACGCCGGGCAAGGGCTTTGCAAAGCCCTTTTGACGCGGTTTCGAAACCGCGTCGGCAAGCGCGTTCCAACGCGCTTTTGCGCTAAGACGTTTTTGGTGTCGCGGTATGGCGCGCCCACAGATCGGGACGGCGCTGTTCGGTCAGGGATTCGGATTGCGCGTGGCGCCACTTGGCGATTTCGCCGTGATGGCCCGACATCAGCACATCCGGGACCCTCTGCCCGCGCCATTCTGCCGGCCGGGTATACTGCGGATGCTCCAGCAGGCCGTCGGAAAAGCTCTCGTGCTCGGTCGAGGCATCGTTTCCCAGAACGCCGGGCAGCAGGCGCACGCAGGCGTCGATCAGGGCTTGCGCCGCGATCTCGCCGCCGGTGAGGATGAAATCGCCGAGGCTGACTTCGAGAATGCGATAGTGATCGATCACGCGCTGGTCCAGGCCTTCGAAGCGGCCACAGATCAGGCTGACGCCGGGTCCGGCAGCAAGGCTGTGCGCCATGTCCTGGGTAAAGGGCCTGCCGCGCGGGCTGAGATAGATCAGCGGCGCGGCCGGGGGCATGCGTGCATGCGCGTGGTCGATCGCCGCGCCCATCACGTCGGGACGCAGAACCATGCCCGCGCCGCCGCCTGCGGGTGTGTCATCGACGTTGCGGTGCTTGCCTTCGCCGAATTGGCGCAGGGCCACGCTGTCCAACTGCCAGAGCCCATCCTTGAGCGCGCGGCCGGTCAGCGATTCGCCCAGGATGCCGGGAAACGCCTCGGGCAACAGTGTGATGACCTGGGCTTTCCAGGCCTTGGCCAGGTCGGGGGCCTGGTCCATCAACGCACGCGGTTCGCGCGTCGGGCGGATGGCTTTGCGGCCGTGCGATTTCTGCGGCGGTGTCTTGGGAGTGTTCATCGGGTCTGCCTCTTGCTGACGGGCCGCTCTTAACGGCTTGTCGGCGCGATTGCCAGTTCAGGCAGTGGCCGGGGCGGCCAGCGTATCGCGCATGGTCAACATGGCATTGGGCGCGGTGAAATACCCCGCCAGCGCGCCCGCCTCTGCCGGGGTGGCGCGCATGAGCCGATCCACGAGCCACAGCTCGCGGGTCTGATCGTCGGTCAGGGTCATGATGTCGGATTTGTCCCAACGGGCCATGATCTGGGACAGGACCATCGCGATCTGCCGGTCTTCGTTCAGCAGATCCTGATCCGTCGCGGGGGGCGCCATCATGGTCTGCAAGACCGCCCGAAGCTGGAGCGGATCGGGCGCCACAGCTCTCAGGTCGGGCAGAGCCGAGGCCAGGATCAGTGACGGGTAATCCTGCCGCGACAGGATCGCGCTGGAGGGGACCTGTTTCACGGGGGGCGACATCGCCACGGCAACGGCCGCCACGCCAATCGCGCCGAACAGGCCGAGCACGAGGAAGGCCATGGAGACGGCGAATTCCTGCAACGTCAGGAAAACCACGCCCGGAGAGAGCGCAGCCAGACCAAGAACGACACGTTTCAAGAAGCCCACCAAACAGCCCGTCCCCAATTGATTGTGAGATGATGGCGCCGTCGTATGACGAAACCCCGACCGCATTGTGTCGCAAACATGGTGATTTCGGGGCGGTTCTGCGGCGCTGTGCCGGTCAGCTTGTGGCGCGGCGCCCCATCCTGCGGATCATGCGCTTTGCGGCTTTCACATCCTGTTCGGGCAGGGCGCTTTGATTGAGCGCAAGAAACACGCGGTCGATCCCGATATCGGGTTGCACGTTTTCGGCCGGCAGACACCGCAGCACGGCGCGGTCGAGATCGGGCATGTCCAGAAGCGCCAGAAGCGGCTCCAGCGGACCAAGAGGCAGATCGGACGCCGTCTCAAGCGGGAAGGACATGACGCCGGCGGGTGCCACGTCGGCAGCGACCTCGGCCAGGATGTCGTCAAGGCTGCGCGCTGCGTCGAACTGGGCGCAGTAACTGGCGAAATCATGTGTCAGCCGCGTGCTGCGCAGGTTTTGCCACCACGTGCTGCGCAACCACGGCGCGCGCGCGCGGGTCGAAAAATAAAACAGCACGTCCGCGGTCTTGCCAAGCCTGGCACGGGCGGCGTCGGCGATGCATTTCATGACCAGACCGGCGCTGTCGTAACATTCCAGCCCGTGGCGGCCCGGCATGTGGCCGGAGAGGTCTTCCGATGACATGAGAATCGGACGCGGATCATCCAAGTCCAGACTGTCGAAAAACGCGGTTGCGGCACGGTCGACCGATGCCAGCGTTTTTTCCCGGGGATCGATCGAAAAGGCGCGGGCCTTGTTCGTCAGATCCTCGAAATCCTGCTTCAGCAGCACGCGCACATGCGGCGCGAGCACAGGTGCATTTTCGCGCAGCATCGATTGCACGCTGGTCGTTCCGGTCTTGTGAAACCCCGCGTGAATGACGATCTTTCGCATCACGTGAACAGACCCTCGGGGGGATCGGCAACGATCCGGCCCTGGGCAAGATCCACCGTCGGCACGGCGGTTTTGGTAAAGGGCAGGAGTACCGATTGTTTCTGTCCGGGCGCGCGCAGTTCCAACAGGTCGTCGGCACCGTTGTTGAGCACCGCCATCACGGTTCCGAGCGGCGTTCCCCCGGTATCGGTGACGGGCAGCCCGATCAGGTCGGCATGGTAGAATTCATCATCCGGCAGCGACGGCAGCCGATCACGCGGGACGTAAAGCTCTGTTCCGCGCAGGGCGTCGGCGGCGTCTTTGTCGGTGATGCCCGATAGTCGCGCGGCAAGGCCGTTCTTGATCTGGCGGGTGATCTTGACGGAAAAGGATCGCGCGCCGTCCTCGGTTTCGAGGGGCGCGTAAGAGGCAATATCCTCCGGCGTGGCGGTAAAGCTTTTCAAGCGCACTTCGCCGCGGACCCCGAAGGCCCCGGCAATCGCTCCGACACAGACTTTGTCATTCACCGATTTTTGCTCCCGGTCGCTTCGAACGACTGGATAGACCACACCGGTGGTCAGAGGCAATCGCCGTCAAAGGCGATCAGCCGCCGATGCTGAACACGCGGGTCACGCCAAAGCGCAGCCCCCATTGTTCATCCGAGCCCTGTTCGACAATCGGGCTGTCCAACGCGTCGTCGGTGTATTTTTCCCAGGTGAGCGCGCCTTCGAGGCCCCAATCATCGTTGATCTGATAGCTTGCTCCGAATTCGACACCGGCCGACACCATGCCGCCCTCGGGATCATAGGCCGACAGGTCGGCGCTGGCCTCGGCGGCGGTGACGCCGAAATAGGTGTCGGAATAGGTGTCATCGCCGTAAAAGATGCGCGGACCCAAGGTGAGCCTGAGCCGGTCGGACGGGCGCAGGATCGCGTCCGCGCCGAGTTCTCCAACCCAGCCTTCATGTCCGCCAAAGCCGCGGCGCATCTCGCCAAAGGCGGCAAAATGCTCTGTTCCGTAGCGCAGGGAGGCGCCGAGCTCGACTGCGGCGTCGATGGTTTCAAGACCGGAGAGTTCGTCGAAATCTTCGGCGTCGCGGTCCTGGATGAAGCGGAACGACCCGCCGAATGTCAGGCCCATGCTGTCGGCCCAGGGGTCGGGGTTGCCAAAACTGCGGCCATTGCCAAGCGCGAGGGAGTTGAAGCGAAAGCCCAGGTCCGGGCCGATCTCGTAATCATCGGAGCCGAAATACTCTGGCGATGCGGCAACGCCGCCGCGCAGGGTGAACACGAACTGTGGGCGTGTTGGTGCGGGCTCTGCCGCCGGGGCCGTCATCGCCGGCTCTGCCGGGGGGGCCTCGGGACCTGCGGCAAAAGCGGGGGCAGCGAGGCCGAAAACAAGGCTGGAGAAAATGGCGAGGCGCGCAAACATGGCAACGAATCCTTGTGACATAGGGGGCGTACTGAGGGCCGCGATATCATGTCAGATGATGTGGAGGTTGGCATGCGTCAAGGCACTGGACCCTTGCCCCGGTGCCGGACAGCCGCGAATCTCCGCGCGGGCCGCCACTTTGTGACAATAATCAGACAGTGGCCCGAGGGGTGCCGGGACGACCGGGCCATTCGGGTGGGGGGCAGATGGCCGGGTGGGCCAGCCATCTGCAAGAGCGGTCCGCGATCAGTCCGCGGATGCCGCGTCGGTTGCCGCTTCGGCCGCTTTTGCAGCCTTGGCTTCGGCGCGTTCCTGGGCAGCCTTGCCCGGGGTGGCTTTCTTGGGGTTGTTGCGCTCTTTCTTTTCGACGACGCCGGCCGCTTCGAGGAAGCGCGACACGCGGTCGGTCGGCTTTGCGCCCTGGTCCATCCAGTGCTTGATGCGCTCGGCATCCATCTTGACGCGATCTTCGCTGTCTTTCGGCAAGAGCGGGTTATAGGTGCCCAGCTTTTCGATGAAGCGGCCGTCCCGCGGCATCCGCGTGTCGGCGGCCACGATGCGGTAAAACGGGCGCTTCTTTGAGCCGCTGCGGGCGAGACGAATCTTGATAGCCATGTGGTATTCTCCTGATTTTCCAGAGTGACGGGAGGCCCGTCAGGATTGTTTCTGTTGGTGGTGCTGGATGACTTCCTGAATGATGAAATTCAGGAATTTCTTGGCGAACTCAGGGTCCAGGTCGGCCTGAGCCGCAAGCTCTTCGAGCCGCGCGATCTGTCGTGCTTCGCGCGCGGGGTCTGAGGGCGGGAGGTCGTGGCGCGCTTTCAGCTCGCCAACGGCCTGCGTGTGTTTGAACCGTTCGGCCAGGGTGAACACGAGGATCGCATCCAGCCTGTCGATGCTGTCGCGATGGCCCTTGAGCAGTTCGGCCGCGCGGGTCACGGGATCAATGGTCATGTCAGTCCCAATATCAGTCAATGGCCCAGCCTTTCGGTTTGAATAAAGGGTCCTGGTAATGCGCGATTTCCATGTCGATGCCATGCGCGAGTTGCGTGCCACGCAGGGCGTCCGGGGCAGGATGGCGGTAGACGACATCGCTGCCATCGACCGAGGGCGCCTCCGGATCTTTGCGCGCCCCCAGCCGTTCCGCCAGGCGGATGCTGTCGAGGTTCTTGGGGTCGAGATAGCTCACGGCGGTGTCCCAGCCGCGATCTTCGTAGAAATGGCTCCGGACGCGATGCGTCGCTTCGAGCGCGTAGCCCTTGCCGGCGCGGTCCGGCCAGATGATCCAGGCGATTTCCCGTTCGGGCCATTTCGCCGGCGACCAGCCACCCGCCATGCCGACGGTCTCGCCGCTGTCCTTGAGGTGCACCATCCACATGCCGAAACCGCGGATTTCCCAATGACCGATTTCGGCGGCATAGAGCATCCACGCCTCGTATCCATTGAGCGGCCCGCCCATGAAGCGGGACCGATAGGATGCGAAGGTTGCCTTGAAATCGGGATAATCCTCGGGTTCAGGCGCGCGCATCTCCAGGCGCTGCGTTTCGAGAACGGGGATGTCCAAGCTCATACCAGCGCCTCCGGTCCCGGATGGCGGTAGAGCAGGTCTTCGCCCATGTTCGGGTTGTGGTAGGTCCGTTCGTAGACGGCGCCCATGCGTTCGGCCAGGCGGATCGAGCGGGTGTTGCCCGGCACGATGTTGGAGGTCAGCGTGGTGAATCCGAGATCGTCATAGGCCCAGCGACGCGCACGGGTCGCAGCCTCGAACGCGATGCCCTTGCCTTCGAACCCGTCGAAGACGACCCAACCCACCTCGGGTTCGGGCCAGCCTTCGGGATTCCAGATGCCTGAGATACCGGCGGGTTTGCCCGTCGCCTTGTCTTCGATCGTGAAATAGCCGTAGCCGTGCCAGTGCCAGTGGCCCAGGTTGAGCGCGAACCAGCGCCACGAGTCCGGGCGGTTGGTGTATCCCCCGAACCCCGCCGCGCGGGTGTCATCCATCAGGAAGGCGATCATCGCCTCCGCGTCGCGTTTTGCCGGCGAGCGCAGGATCAGGCGATCCGTTTCGAGGGTAGGGGCATTGGTCAGACTCATGCGCGGCAAGCCTTTTCGAAAAGGCTTGCGACGCGGTTTGCAAACCGCGGTCCAAGCGCCTTCGAAGGCGCTTGCGCCTGCGTTCCCGGTGCGCTCATGCGTAGGCCTCCGGGCTGCCGTCGCTGTCGTCGGGGCTGTGGCGGTAGACGATGATTTCCTTGGCTGTTTCGCCGTCAGGCAGGGGCGCATCCGGATCGGGCGTCGCGCCGAGCCGGTCAGCCAGAGCGCGGGAGCGGGTGTTTTCGGGGGTGATGTAGCTGACCAGGGTTTCGAAACCCTGGTCCCATGCCCAGTCGCGCGCCGCGCTGGCCGCGTCGAAGGCGTAGCCTTTGCCTTCGGCCTCGGGCAGCAGCATCCAGCCAATTTCGACTTCCGGAAAATGCGGCGGTTGCACCAGGCCGACCTGACCGATGAAACGGCCGTCGGACGTCTCGATCCCCCAGGCGCCGTGGCCCATCAGGTTCCACATCGCCACCTCTGATGCCAGCCAGCGCCACGCGTCCTTTCGCGGAACGGGGCCACCCATGAAACGCGCGTGATCGCTGCCCATCAGGTCACACAGCCTGTCCAGGTCGGACCGGCTGTGGCCGCGCAGGCGCAGACGCGCTGTGGTGAGGACGGGTGCGTCGGTCATGCGATCAAAATGTCGCGCTGGCGCGCGGCAGTTTCGCGGTGCGGGCTGCGCCGTGAGCCAGCAGGCTGCGCGTCATGCCTGCGGCAGGCCGGGTGTTTGCATATTTGGAAAGAGAAGAAGACATCATTTCTTTTTCCCGAACCCGCTGAGACCGGGCGGCAGGCCGCCGCCGCCACCCATGCCGGGCATGCCGCCCATGCCGATCTTTTTGGCGGCCTGTTCCAGCGCCTTGGGGTCCATCTGGCCGGGATCCATGTCTTCGGGCGTACCGCCTTTGCCGAACATGCCCTTCATGGTCTGTTTGAGCATGCCGCCTTTGCCCATCTTGCCCATCTTCTTCATCATGTCCGACATCTGTCGCTGCATCTTGAGCAGCTTGTTGAGGTCGCTGACTTCGAGTCCCGCACCTTTTGCGATCCGTTTCTTGCGGCTGGCCTGAAGGAGTTGCGGGTTGGCGCGTTCGCGTTTGGTCATCGACTGGATCAGTGCGATCTGCTGGCGCAGCATCTTGTCGTCGATGCCCGCGCCATCCATCTGCTTGGCAATCTTCTGGGCGCCCGGCATCATCGCCATCATGCCTTCCATGCCGCCCATCTTCATCATCTGCTCGAGCTGCATCTTGAGGTCGTTCATGTTGAACTGACCCTTCTGGAAGCGCTTCATCATGCGCTCGGCCTGTTCGACTTCCAGCGTCTGCTGCGCCTTTTCCACGAGGCTGACGATGTCGCCCATGCCGAGGATGCGGCCCGCGATCCGGTCCGGCTCGAAGGTTTCCAGCGCGTCCATCTTTTCGCCCAGGCCGACAAAGCGGATCGGCTTGCCGGTCACGGCGCGCATCGACAGGGCCGCGCCGCCGCGCCCGTCGCCGTCCATCCGGGTGAGGACGACGCCGCTGATGCCGATGCGGTCGTCGAAGTTTTCCGCCGTGTGCACCGCGTCCTGACCGGTCAGGCCATCGACCACCAGCAGCGTCTCGCGCGGGGTGGTGACGTCGCGCACCGCTTCGACCTGCGCCATCAGCTCTTCGTCGATGGACAACCGGCCGGCGGTGTCGAGCATATAGACGTCATAGCCACCGAGGCTGGCCTGCGTCTTGGTGCGCTTGGCAATCGCGACCGGATCCTCGCCCTTGACGATGGGAAGGGTATCGACGCCGATCTGGGTGCCGAGGATCTGCAATTGTTCCATTGCGGCGGGGCGGTTCACGTCGAGCGACGCCATGAGAACCTTCTTGCCGTCGCGCTCTTTCAAGCGCTTGGCGATCTTGGCGGTGGTGGTTGTCTTGCCGCCGCCCTGCAGGCCGACCATGAGGATCGGTGCCGGCGGGTTGTCGATTTTCAGGGCGCCGGGGTCTTCATCCCCGGTCAGCACGTGCTTCAGCTCGTCATGCACGATCTTGACGACCTGTTGGCCCGGCGTGACCGATTTCGTCACCGCCTGCCCGGTTGCCTTCGATTGCACTGCCTTGATGAAATCGCGTGCCACGGGCAGGGAGACATCCGCTTCGAGCAAGGCCACGCGCACTTCGCGCAGCGC
Source organism: Marivita sp. (assembly GCF_020055675.1). GTDB lineage: Bacteria > Pseudomonadota > Alphaproteobacteria > Rhodobacterales > Rhodobacteraceae > Marivita. Next base: position 81,846 of record NZ_JAIPUS010000007.1, on the reverse strand, counting down.
GGTCTTGACGTCATCCTCGGACAGCGCCCCCTGTTTGGTCAGCCGGTCAAAGACGCTGCCGAGGCGGTCGGACAGATTTTCAAACATGGGCTTTCGCCTCCTTTGCCGCTGGGTCTGCCCCCGATGTAAGGGCCAGCAGCGCCTATGCCAAACGTGTCGTCCCGCAAGGGACGCAAACAAACAGTTTTGCCCCCACGGGCGTAACACGCTGGTGGGGGGCGATCCCGGACCGGGTCCAAGGGACCGGAAAGTCGCGCTTCCCGGAGTTGTAAGGCGTTTAGGCCGGATCGGCGCGCAGAGTCAAGCCGCGCGCCGTTTTTCGGTCAGGCCGCGAGCGTTTCGAGCGCCGCGTTTGCCTTTGCGTGAGAGGCCTCGGCGTCGATCATCAGCAGGTCGGCCGCAACAATCTGGACATCGGTGATGCCGATGAAGCCCAGGATGTGGCGCAGATAGCCGCTCGCAAAGTCGATATCGGACCCGACCTGCGTTCCGCCCGAGGCGATGGCGATGATGGCGCGCTTGCCGGTCATGAAGCCCTCGGGCCCGGCTTCGGTGTAGCGGAAGGTGACGCCGGCGCGGGCGATCTGGTCGATCCATGCCTTGAGCGGGGCCGGGATACCGAAATTGTAAATCGGTGTGCCGATGACCAGCGTATCGGCGGCCTTGAGTTCCGCGATCAGGCTGTCGGACAGCGCCAGCTTTTCGCGCTGGGCGTCGCTGCGTTGATCCTCGGGGGTCCAGCTGGCGGCCAGCCAATCGGCGTCGAGGCTCGGGATCGCGGTGGCCAGGTCGCGCTGGATGACGCTCTGGGGCGCAAGCCGGTCGAGGATGCGTTGTGTCAGGGCCCGGCTTTCAGAGCCGTCGTGGCGCGCGGAGGCGTCGATGCGCAGAACAGTATTGGTCATGTGGGAGGTATTCCGATCAGAGAAGCCTTTGACTTGTTTTCTCCTTATAGAGATTGTATTTTTGCACGATATAGAAAGAAATGCGCATTAAGTGTGAGCATTTGCACAAAGGCAGGCTATGGAACATTGGGACGAAGTACGGACGGCCTATCAGGTCGCGCGGCAGGGCACGGTCAGCGGGGCCGCCGACGTTCTGGGGGTGCACCATGCCACCGTGATCCGGCATATCGATGCGCTCGAGGCGCGGCTGGGGGTCAAGCTGTTCCAGCGCCATGCGCGGGGCTATACCCCTACCGAATCCGGCGCTGACCTGGCCCGCGTGGCGCAGACCACCGAGGATCAGTTGCAGCAGCTTGTCGGCCGTATCAAGGGACGTGGATCCGAGGTCAGCGGCGAATTGATGATCACGTCCATCGTCGAGCTGTCCGATTTCCTCGTGCCGGTGCTGGCGGATTTCAAGGCGGAATATCCGGATGTCGTTCTGCGTTACCTGACCGATGCCCGCGTGTTCCGTCTCGAATACGGCGAGGCGCATGTGGCCATCCGCGCGGGCACCGCGCCCGACGAGCCGGACAACGTGGTGCAGCCGTTGACCGAGCTCAAGATCGGGCTTTATGCCTCCAGGAGCTATGTTGCCGAGCGCGGGTTGCCCAAGGACGAGGGCGATCTGGTCAACCACATCTTTGTCGCCCATGACAATCCCGACGGGCGGGCGCCGTACCAGAAATGGTTGCGGTCCAAGGTGCCGTATGACCGGGTCGTGTTCCGCACCACCGACACCAATAGCATGAACCTGGCTGTGCGCAGCGGGGCCGGGATCGGGTTCCTGCCGTTGCGTCAGGGCGAGGCTGATCCGAACCTCGTCACGGTGATGCCGCCGCTGGCGGAGTGGGCGGCACAGCTTTGGCTGGTGACCCATGTCGATCTGCATCGCACAGCCAAGGTGCAGACGCTGCTGGCCTACCTCAAGGCGGCGGTCAAAGAGTTCGATATCGCGGGAACCTGACATGACAGAGGCAAAGCGCGGCCATTTGGCGATGCTCGCCTTTTCGGCCCTTGTGGCGGGGTCGTTTTCGCTTGGCTCGATGGCGGCGCCGCATATCGCGCCGCAAGCCCTGAACGCGGTGCGCTTCGTGCTGGCGGCGGCGCTGCTGGGCGTGCTTGTCATGGCGACCGGCGGCTTTGACCGGGGGGCGTTTCGCGCACCGTGGCGGTACCTTGTGCTGGCGGTGTTCTTTTCCACCTATTTCGTGCTGATGTTCGAGGGGCTGAAGACCGGGGCGCCGGTGTCGATGGCGGCGGTGTTCACGCTGACCCCGCTGATGGCGGCGGGGTTCGGCTGGCTGCTCCTGCGGCAGGTTCTGACCGGGCGGATGGCGCTGGCGCTGTGCCTGGGCGCGCTGGGGGCGCTTTGGGTGATCTTTCGCGCCGATTTCGAACGGATGCTGAACTTTGGCATCGGCCGGGGCGAGGCGATCTTTTTCGTCGGCTGTATCGCGCACGCGGTCTATACCCCGCTGGTGCCGACGCTGAACCGGGGGGAACGGCCGGCGGTCTTTACCTTCGGCACGCTGATGGCCGGGGCGATCCTGCTGGTGATCGTCGGCGCCCCGGCGATGGTGGCGACAGAGTGGGCGACGCTTCCGGCGATCGTCTGGATCGCGATTGGCTACACCGCGATCGCGGCCACCGCATCGACCTTCCTGTTGTTGCAATATGCCAGCCTGCGCCTCCCGTCAGCCAAGGTCATGGCCTATACCTATCTCACGCCAAGCTGGGTCATCCTTTGGGAAATGGCGCTGGGCCGGCCCTTGCCGCCGGCGCTGATCCTTGTCGGGCTGGGCATCACCATGGGGGCGCTGGCGCTCCTGCTCAAGGATGACAGCCAGGTGCGCGGCAGGGTATCCTCAGAAGGCTAACCGTTCGAGCGTGAACCCTTCAGCCTGAAGCAAGGCCAGAACGCCATCGGCTCCGGGCAGGTGGGCGGCGCCGAAGGCGGCGACGACCCTTTCATTGGCCCGTGTCGCGTCCAGCAACACGGGAAGCCAGGCGCGATTCCGGTCAACCAGCATCTCCTGTTCGATGGTGGCAAACACGTCGGCGGCCGCATCGGGATCAATCGGGCTGTAGCGTTGGGCGAGGATTTCGGACACCGCCCAGCCCTCGGCGGTGGCTTCGTCGAAATAGCTGGCCAGCAAGGTCGCGAACAGGTCTTCGCTGACCGCCGGATCGACCAGAGAGGACAGCATCATGTCCAGTTGGGTCTTGCGCGGCTGGCCGGCGAAGGCGGCAAACACCGTGTTCACATCCTCCAGCGCCGCGCGGGGCACATCCGCAGTGCGCGCAATGGCTTCGAGTTTGGCGTCCAGGCCCCCGGATGACATGTCTTGCAAATTGGCGCAGGGCGGCACCGCCAGGAGCAGCGAGACATACCAAGGCTGGAAACGTGCGGCCATGGCGGGTGGCACGCCGCGCGCCCTGAAAGCCTCGGACATCTGGTCCCATTCGTCTTCGCTCAGCAATTCGGGCAGGGTCGCATCGGGCATGATCAAAAGGCTCGGATCGGTGCTCAGGCTTTGTTGCAACGCTTTTTCGTCCTCGGCTGTCATTTCGAGCAGCAACAGATCGGCGGCCTCTACTGTCTCGCGCAGGCGGGACACCGGCGCGGCAAGCCGTGGATCGTCAAGATGCATGGTGCCGATCAGGTGCAGCGTGCTGTCGCCGCGCGTGGCCTTCCAGTGGTTGCCTTCGGCGAACACGGTGTCGTCAAGCACCTTGTCCAGCTGTGCCTGTTCGTCGGCGCTCAGGGTGGTGCGCAGATCCGTCCCGGAACAGACCGCCAGCGCCGGCTGGGCGAGACAGAGGAAACACATAATCGAGACGACGCGCGCAATCATCGGACTGTCCTTTCGAGGCTGGATACATCCAAGCTAGGCGCTGCGCTTGCCAGCGGCAAGGCGGTCGCGCATTGATAGGCCATGAACCGCGAAGCAGACCTCTATCCGCCGATCAAAGCTTACCTGGAGGCGCAGGGCTTTACCGTGAAAGGAGAGGTCGGCAAGGCCGACATGGTGGCCGTGCGGGGCGACGAAGACCCGGTGATCGTGGAGTTGAAACTGCGCCTGAATCTCACGCTGTACCATCAGGCGGTGGCGCGGCTGCGTATGACGGACCTGGTTTATCTCGCGGTGCCCAAACCGACAGGCCGCAACGCGCGCCGCGCCTTGCGCGAGAATCGCGTCTTGTGCCGCAGGCTGGGCCTCGGGTTTCTGACGGTGCGGGACGATGGCATGGTCGAGCCGCAATGTGATCCCGGCCCCTACACTCCGCGCCGCAGCCGGACCAAGCGCAACACGCTCCTGCGTGAATTCGCGAGGTTGCAGGGCGACCCCAATGCCGGTGGGGCGACGCGCCACGGAATCGTCACCGCCTACCGCCAGGACGCGCTGCGCTGCGCAATGTACCTTGCCGAGACGGGGGCCGAAAAAGGCGCGCATGTGGCCAAGGCGACCGGGGTGCGCAATGCCACGACGCTGATGCGCGACAATCACTACGGCTGGTTTCGCAAGGTGGAAAAAGGCGTTTATGCCCTGACCCCGAGCGGGCATCAGGGTTTGGTGGACTGGGCCGGCAGTCTGGATAGGGACGCGGGTTGAGAGCCCCCGTGGAGATGAACCTTGCGTAAATGCCCGGCATTTGATTAATAATTGTGCGCAGAGGGCGTGAAGCGGCGGTGTTGGGCACCTGAACTCCGCGCTGGTATTTCGTTTTGCGCAGGGATCGCACAGCTTGCCCCGACAAAACTTGGAGAGTCTCCTTATGCTGAAACACACACTCGCGGCAGTGGCCGCAACACTGAGCATGGCGGGCGCAGCCTTTGCCCAAGCCGATTTCCCGTTTGCGCTGGACTGGAAATTCGAAGGTCCGGCCGCGCCGTATTTCGCCGCGATCGACAACGGGCATTTCGAGGAGGCGGGCCTCGCCGTCGAGATTTCCGCCGGTCAAGGCTCGCTCGATGCGATCCCGAAAGTCGCGACAGGCGCGTTTCCGGTGGGTTTTGCCGATATCAACTCGCTCATCAAGTTTCTCGACCAGAATCCCGGCGCCCCGGTCACGGCGGCGATGATGATCTACGACAAACCCCCCTTTGCCATCGTGGGCCGGAAATCCCTTGGCGTTGAAATGCCCAAGGACCTCGAAGGCAAGGTTCTGGGCGCGCCACCGCCCGATGGCGCTTGGGCGCAGTTCCCGGCCTTCGCAACGGCCAATGATCTGGATGTCGACGCGATCACGGTCGAGCCGGTCGGCTTTCCCACCCGCGAGCCGATGCTGGCCGAAGGAAACGTGGACGCGGTGACCGGGTTTTCCTTCTCGTCCTATCTGAACCTCGTGCGTCTTGGCGTGCCGGAGGACGATATCTCTACCATCCTGATGGCGGATCACGGAGTGGCGCTTTATGGCAACGCGATCATCGTCAACACCAATTTCGCGGCCGACAATCCGGCGCTGATCACGGGCTTTCTAGAAGCGGTTGCCGCGGGGTGGAAAGACGCGATTGCCGATCCGGCCTCTGCCATCGAAAGCCTTGTTGAACGCAACCCGGCGGCGGATGCCGATCTCGAGCAGCGCCGTCTGGAGTTGTCGATCGAGGCCAATGTCGCCACGGAGTACGCGATGGAAAACGGCATGGGCGGGATCGAAGCGGACCGCATGGAAAAGGCGCTCGAGCAGCTTGCCGAAACCTACGAGTTTCAGAATGAGCCCGATGCAAGCCTGTACTTCACCGATGCCTACCTTCCCGATGCGTCGGCGCGGATGCTGAAATAACCATGCCGGCTGTCCGGACAGGTCCGGGCAGCCCACAAGAAAAAGGCCGCATGCGTGTCTGAAAATCTCATCGAAATCAGGGGTGTCCGACACGCCTATCAAACCAAGGACGGGCCTCTTCCGGTCCTTGACGGGCTGGAGCTCAAGGTGCCCGAGGGCGGATTTGCGGCTGTCGTCGGCCCGTCGGGATGCGGGAAATCCACGCTGACACGGCTGGTGGCCGGTTTGATGAAACCCGACGCCGGCGAGGTCTGGTTGCATGGCGAGCTTGTCAAGGGGCCGAAATCGACCGTTGGCATGGCGTTTCAGAACCCGGTCCTGCTTGAATGGCGCACCATCCTGCAGAACGTCATCCTGCCGCTCGAAATTGTCCCGACGAAGATGTCGAAAAGAAAAAAAGAAGACCGCGCGCGCAAGCTGCTTTCCCTGGTCGGGCTTGAGGGGTTCGAGGACAAACGCCCGAGCGAACTGTCCGGCGGCATGCGCCAGCGCGCGTCGCTGTGTCGGTCGATCGTTCACAAACCCGAGGTGTTGATCCTCGACGAACCGTTCGGCGCGCTGGATGCGTTCACCCGTGAAGACCTCTGGCAAACAATGCACAAGGTGAAATCGGAAGAACCGTTCACCGGCGTTCTCATCACGCATGACCTGCGCGAGTCGATTTTCCTGGCCGATCAGGTCGTGGTGCTGTCCGGCCGTCCTGCGCGCACGCAGTATGTGATGGATGTGCATCTGACCGCAGAGCGCGATATCGAACAGCTCTATACCAGCGAGTCGGCCGAGGCGCTGAACATCCTCCGCCGCCAGATCCAGATCGCACAGGGACGCAGCGGCGTCGAAGAGGCGGCATCATGAAACTGCGCCAAATCCTCGTGCCGATGGCGGCAATTGTCATCTTCGGTTTGGTCTGGGAAATGCTTGTCTGGGCAAACGGCTGGCCCGACTACGTGATGGCCTCTCCGTCCGATCTGCCGCCGGCCTATGCCCAGTACTGGGAGCTTTTCCTCGTGATGGGGTGGCAGACGTTGTGGCGCACGGTGGTCGGGCTGGTCCTTGCGATCGTGTTCGGCGTTCTTCTCGGCATGATAATGGGGTTCTCCAAACTCATGCGCGATGCGCTTTATCCGCTTCTCGTGGGGTTCAACGCGATCCCCAAGGCCACGGTGGTCCCCATCGTGGCGCTGCTTTTTGTCGGTGAGCACAACTTCAACACGATCCTGATCGCCTTCATGATCTCGTTCTTTCCCATCGCCGTGTCCGTCTCCATCGGGCTGAGCACATTGGAACCGGAATATCGCGACATTCTGAGGTCGCTGGGCGCGTCCCAGACCACGATTTTCTGGAAGATCGCGCTTCCCAAGACATTGCCGGAATTCTTCGGGGCGCTGAAAGTGGCCGTGACACTTGCGTTTATCGGGACCAACCTGATGGAAATCGTCTCGCCGCACGGGCGGGGGCTTGGGGCGCTGTTCGATTCCGGCAAGACGAATTCGGATTATCCGCTGATGTTCGCGGTGCTGATCGCGCTCGCTCTGATGGGCATCCTGCTGTACTATGTGGTGGTCGCGCTTGAGAAGATTTTCGCCGGCTGGGCCGAGCGGACACCCAGCCATTGACGCACAGGGCGCGGCTGCGCTGCGCCCGGTCAAATTTTGACGACAACGCTGTTGACACGTCGCGCGAGCCTCCCTAACTACACTTCGTTATCACTCGACTTCGGTGAGTGATAACGGCCCCTCGAACCGCGGGGGGCCTGGTGGAAACCTTTGAGTAAGGAGACTCGAAGATGGCATTTAAACCGCTTCATGACCGCGTGCTGGTCCGTCGCGTTGAGAGCGACGATAAAACTGCCGGTGGCCTGATCATTCCCGATAGCGCCAAGGAAAAGCCCGCAGAAGGCGTGGTTGTTGCGCGTGGCGATGGTGCGCGCAAGGATAGTGGCGAGCTGATCGAGATGGCCGTTGCAGAAGGCGACAAGGTCCTGTTTGGCAAATGGTCTGGCACCGAGGTGACAGTCAATGGCGAAGAACTCCTCATCATGAAGGAGATGGACATCCTCGGCATCATTTCGGACGACGCGGAAGCGAAAGCTGCCTGAACGCCCGTTGTGATCGCGAACACAAACTCTGACTAATTTAGTGGAGACTATGAGATGTCTGCAAAAGACGTAAAATTTGATACAGACGCCCGCACCCGTATGCTGAGAGGCGTCAACATCCTGGCCGATGCGGTCAAGGTGACGCTGGGCCCGAAGGGCCGCAACGTGGTGCTCGACAAGTCCTTTGGCGCGCCGCGTATCACCAAGGATGGTGTGACCGTCGCCAAGGAAATCGAACTGGAAGACAAGTTCGAGAACATGGGCGCCCAGATGGTGAAAGAGGTCGCGTCCCGCACCAATGACGAAGCCGGTGACGGCACGACGAGCGCGACCGTGCTGGCCCAAGGCATTGTCAAGGAAGGCATGAAGGCGGTTGCCGCCGGCATGAACCCGATGGACCTCAAGCGGGGTATCGACCTGGCGACCGAAAAGGTCGTGCAAGCGATCAAGGCTGCCGCGCGCCCCGTCGAAGACAGCGCCGAAGTCGCACAGGTTGGCACCATCTCCGCCAATGGCGAAGCCGAGATCGGCCGCCAGATCGCGGATGCGATGCAGAAAGTCGGCAACGAGGGCGTCATCACCGTCGAAGAGAACAAGGGCCTCGAAACAGAGACCGATGTTGTCGAAGGCATGCAGTTCGACCGTGGTTACCTGAGCCCCTATTTCGTCACCAACTCGGACAAGATGATCGCTGAGCTGGAAGACTGCATGATCCTGCTGCACGAGAAGAAGCTCTCCTCGCTGCAGCCGCTGGTTCCGCTGCTCGAGCAGGTGATCCAGTCGCAGAAGCCACTGCTGATCATCGCGGAAGACGTTGAAGGCGAAGCGCTGGCGACCCTCGTGGTCAACAAGCTGCGCGGCGGCCTCAAGATCGCGGCCGTCAAGGCTCCCGGCTTCGGCGACCGTCGCAAGGCCATGCTGCAGGACATCGCTGTCCTGACAGGCGGTCAGGTCATCTCCGACGATCTCGGCATGAAGCTGGAAAACGTCACGATGGATATGCTCGGCACGGCCAAGACCGTTTCGATCACCAAGGACGAGACCACCATTGTCGACGGTCATGGCGACAAGTCCGAGATCGAGGCACGGGTCACCCAGATCCGCAACCAGATCGAGGAAACCACCTCTGACTACGACCGTGAAAAGCTGCAGGAACGTGTTGCGAAACTCGCAGGCGGTGTTGCTGTCATCCGCGTTGGCGGCATGACCGAGATCGAAGTGAAAGAGCGCAAGGACCGTGTCGATGACGCGCTGAACGCGACACGCGCTGCCGTTCAGGAAGGCATTGTCGTGGGTGGCGGTGTTGCCCTGGTGCAGGGCGCCAAGACGCTCGACGGCCTCGAAGGGGCCAACAGCGACCAGAATGCCGGTATCGCCATCGTGCGCAAGGCACTCGAAGCGCCGCTGCGTCAGATCGCGGAAAACGCGGGTGTCGACGGGTCCGTCGTGGCCGGCAAGATCCGCGAAAGCGATGACCTCAAGTTCGGCTACAACGCGCAGACCGACGAATATGGCGACATGTTCAAGTTCGGCGTGATCGACCCGGCCAAGGTTGTCCGCACCGCACTGGAAGACGCGGCGTCCATTGCCGGCTTGCTCGTGACCACCGAAGCGATGGTTGCCGACCTGCCGCAAAAAGAAGGCGCAGGCGCCGGTGGCGGCGGCATGCCCGACATGGGCGGCATGGGCGGCATGATGTAAGATCAGCCGCTGTCCCTCGGGACACGCGAATGCAAATGCCCTCTGGGCAGGACAAAGGCACCTTCGGGTGCCTTTGTTCGTTTCCGGGTATGGCAAGGTTGCGCGTGCCGGCCCAGGCAGACCTGGCAAAAAGGCGTCTGGTCTTGTCAGACTTGGCGCGCTACGCACACGCATGAAGATCGTTCTGCTTACCTGCCTGACCATGGTGGCCTTCGCGGCAAACTCGATCCTGAACCGGCTGGCGCTGTCGGACGGAGATATCGACGCGCTGAGCTTTGGTGTCATCCGGCTTTGTGCCGGAGCGATCATGCTCGCCACGCTGGTCCTCTTGCGAGACCGCCGGCTCGAGCTTGGAGGCGCGGGGCGCGCTGTTGGAGTGACCGCTCTGTTTGTCTATATCTTCGGCTTTTCATTGGCTTATGAAAGCCTCGATGCCGGTCTGGGCGCTTTGATCCTGTTCGGACTGGTGCAGATCACCATGTTCACCGAGGCGCTGATCCGGGGGGAACGTCCCGCCTTGCGCCGCTGGCTCGGGGCCGGCGTGGCATTTGCCGGCCTCGTCTGGCTGCTCTGGCCGGGCCATGCCGCCACGCCAAGCCTGTGGCATGCGGGGCTGATGGCCCTCGCCGGGATCGCCTGGGGGGTCTATTCCATCGGCGGGCGCGGTGCTTCCGACGCGCTTGGCGCAACGGCTGCAAATTTCTGCGTCGCGGCAGCCGTTGCCGTCGTCGGGGCTCTGGCGACCAGCGCCGTCTCGGACAGGCTGGACCTTGCCGGAGCAACGGCGTTTGGCCTGTCGATGGCGATTCTTGCGGGGGCCGTCACCTCGGGGCTGGGATACGCGTTGTGGTACACGGTGCTGCCGCGGCTGCGCGGAACGACGGCGGCGGTGACCCAGTTGACGGTTCCGGTGATCGCGATCCTGGGAGGATCGGTTTTCTTGTCCGAACAGATCACATCGCGACTGCTGATATCGGCGGCCCTGGTGCTGGGCGGTGTGCTTCTGACCGTGACGTCGCGCCGCTAGGGGCCGGACCCCTTCCTATTGGTGCAGTCAGGGCGTATCTGACACCCATGATCCGTGTCCTCCTGTTCGTCCTTGCCGCTGCGGCCAGCAGCCTTCCCGCCACCCGGGCGCGGGCCGATTGCGTGATCCTGCTGCACGGTCTGGCACGGACCGAAACCTCGTTCGCGCTGATGCAATCGGTGCTCGAGGCAAAGGGATACACGGTCAAGGCGCCTGGATATCCCTCGACCAGCGCGCGCATTCAGACGCTGGTCGAGGAAACCCTGCCGCAGGCCGTGGCCGATTGCGGCGCGGACCGGGTCCATTTCGTCACCCATTCGATGGGTGGCATCCTGCTGCGCGTCTGGCTTCAGGGCAATCGGCCCGACACCCTGGGGCGCGTGGTCATGCTCGCGCCGCCGAATCAGGGCAGCGAACTTGTGGATGAACTCGAAGGGCTGGAGCTGTTTGCATGGCTCAACGGTCCGGCGGGCCTGCAATTGGGCACCGCGGCAAGCGACCTTCCCAGATCGTTGCCGCCGGTGGATTTCGACCTGGGGGTGATCGCGGGAACGCGGTCGCTCAACCTGATTTTCTCGAACATGATCCCGGGTCCGGATGACGGCAAGGTGTCGGTCGCTTCCACCAAGGTCAAGGGCATGCGTTCGCATCTGACGATGCCTGTCACCCACACCTTCATCATGCAGGCCCCGTCGGTGATCGCGCAGGTTGACCTGTTCCTGCGGACCGGTCGGTTCGATCCCGAACTGGACTGGACCGAGACGGTCAATTCTGCCGAGGTCGCCTGTATCCTTGGCCTGTGCCCGGAGTGACGCCATGACGCTGGACTGCACCTTTGTCGGGGCCGCGACGCTCGGATCCGATGGCTGGTCCGAGGCGCCTCTGTCGGTGCAGGGCGGCCTGGTCACCGACGTGGCCGCCCCGCGTGAGGTGGACCTGTCGGGCTATTGGATCCTGCCGGGTATCGTCGATCCGCATGGTGACGGCTTCGAGCGGCACATGGCCCCGCGCCGCGGCGCCCTGCGAGAGGCGGAACATGGTGTGATCGCCACCGCCTCCGAGCTTGCCGCCAACGGCATCACCACCGCCGTCCTGGCGCAGTTCTTTTCCTGGGAAGGCGGCATGCGTGGCCCCGATTTTGCCGAACATGTCTTCGGCCATGTCAGCGAGATACGGACAACGCTGCCCATCGACCTGCGCGTTCAATTGCGGCTTGAAACCCATCTGGTCGATGCGTTTGGCCGCGCAGAGGCGGCGATCGACCGCTTCGGGATCGACTATGTCGTGTTCAACGATCACCTCCCGCATCAGCGCCTGTCCGAGGGGCGAAAGCCGCCCCGCCTGACGGGACAAGCGCTCAAAAGCGGGCGCAGCCCCGAGGCGCATCTGGCCTTGATGCAGGATCTGCATGCCCGGTCCGCCGAGGTGCCGGCGGCGCTGGACGCGCTGTGCGCCCGTCTGGCTGCACGCGGTGTGGTCATCGGCAGCCATGACGACCGCAGGCAAGAGGACCGCGCGCTCTGGGCCGGACGCGGGGCATGGGTCAGCGAATTTCCCGAAACGCTGGAGGCCGCAACCGCCGCGCGCGCCGATGGTGCACATATCGTTCTGGGCGCGCCCAACGTGGTGCGCGGGGCCAGTCATGCGGGCAATATCGCCGCTGCCGACCTTGTTGCGGCGGGCCTGTGCGATGCGCTGGCATCCGATTATCACTATCCCTCGCCCCTGCGCGCCGCGTTCCGGCTCGCTGAGCTTGGCCTGTGCGATGTCGCGACCGCGTGGCGGTTGGTCTCCTCGGGGCCTGCCGCGCTGCTGGACCTGACGGATCGCGGCACCCTGGTGCCCGGCAATCGCGCCGACCTGATCGTGCTTGAGCCCGACAGCCGCCGCGTGGTGGCGACGATCGCCGGTGGCACGGTGGCGCATCTCACCGGGCCGGTGGCCGAGCGGTTCCTGAGGGATTGAGGGGCCAGCCCCTCAAACTCCTCGGGATATTTTGAAACCGGAGAAGATCAGGGCCGCTTGACGAAATTCGCATGGCCCATCTTGCGACCGGGCTTGGTCGTGGCCTTGCCGTAAAGATGCAGCGCGCAATCGGGCGTCCGGGCCAGAACCGGCACCCGGTCCATGTCGTCGCCGATCAGGTTTTCCATCACCACGTCAATGTGGCGTTGACCATCACCAAGCGGCCAGCCTGCGATCGCACGGATATGCTGTTCGAACTGGTCGATTGCACAGGCATTCTGCGTCCAATGCCCGGAATTATGCACACGGGGCGCGATCTCGTTCACGATCAGGCCGGCGGGTGTGACGAAGAGCTCGACGCCCAGAACTCCGACGTAGGTCAGCCCGTTGGCGATCTTCGCGGCCAGCAGAACCGCATCGGTTTGTTGCGCATGGCTCAGCCGGGCAGGGACGGTCGTGCTGCGAAGGATGCCGTCCTCATGCAGGTTCTCGCCCGGATCGAAGGCCGCAACCGCGCCATCGAGGCTGCGCGCTGCGATCACCGACACCTCATGCGAGAAATCGACGACGCCTTCAAGGATCGCGGGAGCGCCCTGCATGTCTTCGAGCGCCTGTGCCGCGGCCGCGGGGTCGGTGATCCGCACCTGTCCCTTGCCGTCGTATCCGAACCGGCGGGTTTTCAGGATCGACGGCGTGCCGATTCGCGCAATCGCGGTCTCCAGAGAGGCGGCGTCGGTGACATCGGCAAAGGGCGCGGTCGCAAGACCGAGTTCCTGAAGGAACATCTTTTCCGTCAGCCGGTCCTGGCTGATCCGCAACGCCTCGCGCCCCGGGTGGATCGGGGCCAGGTCCTGCAACAGGTCCAGCGCGTCGGTCGGGATGTTCTCGAACTCGTAGGTGATGACATCGACGGCGTGCCCGAAGGCGCGCAGCGCATCGGCGTCGTCGTAAGGCGCCGTCGTCACCTGGTCCGCCACCTGGCCTGCCGGGCACTGTGCCCCGGGTTCGAAAACATGGCAGCGAAAGCCGAGCCGACTGGCCGCGACCGACAACATGCGTCCGAGTTGACCGCCGCCGATGATGCCGATGGTTGATCCGATGGGAAGCGGAAGGGTCATGCGTATTATCCGTCGTCAGAGGGGGCGTCGGGTATCGATGCCGACAAATCAGCGCGCCATGTGTCCAGCCGTGTGGCCAGGTCGGGATCGTTCAGCGCGAGCATCCCGGCTGCCATCAGACCGGCATTGGCCGCACCTGCCGCACCGATGGCCATGGTCGCCACCGGAAATCCGCGCGGCATTTGCAGGATCGAATACAGGGAGTCAACGCCCGACAGGGCGCGCGTCTGCACCGGAACGCCGATCACCGGCAGCCGCGTCTTGGACGCCATCATGCCGGGAAGATGCGCCGCACCGCCGGCGCCGGCGATGATCACGTGCAACCCCCGGTCGACAGCTGTCTTTCCGTAGTCCCAGAGCCGATCCGGCGTCCGATGGGCCGACACGATCCTTGTCTCATACGCGACCGCCAGCCTGTCCAGCATGTCTGCGGCCTCTTTCATCGTGGGCCAATCGGATTGCGATCCCATGATGATGCCTACTTTGATCGGTTGCGGCATGGTGCATTGGCCCCTTCAGGAATTGGAGCGCGCACTATAGCCGGATCGCAACGCGGGGCAACTCGCGCAGACCATCGCGGCTCAGGCGATGATATCGGGCAACAGGCGGTCTTCGATCTGCGCGATCCTGTCCTTGAGCACCAGTTTCTTCTTCTTGAGCCGTTGGAGTGTCAATTGGTCAGCGGTGCTGGCGGCCTGCATCGCGCGTATGGCCTCGTCAAGGTCCCGATGTTCGCGGCGGAACACCTCAAGCTCCACGCGCAGCACATCATCGGTCTTCATCGACAGATCGTTATGGGCATTCATGACGTCAGACAGTCCTTGGATATAGCCGGGACCCGGATAATAGCGGTATTCCGCCGTTTCGCAAAGCCCTTGCGTCTTGCCGGTCGCTTCCCCATATTCCTCTGTATCGGTCGCCATAACGGGGCCACCCTACACAGTCGCTTTACGAAAAGGACGTGTCGATGACGAAATTGACCTTGGGATCCTATCCCCATCTGCTCGGGTTCGAACAACTCGAGCGTTTGCTGGAACGCACCGCGAAATCCGGCAGCGAAGGCTACCCGCCTTTCAATATTGAACAGACGTCAGACGGGTCATACCGCATCACGCTGGCCGTTGCCGGTTTTCGGGAACAAGATCTCGGCATCACTGTCGAAGACAGACAACTGGTCATCCGGGGGCGGCAAGTGGACGAATCCGCCGACCGTGTCTTCCTGCATCGCGGGATTGCGGCGCGGCAGTTTCAGAGGAGTTTCGTCCTCGCCGATGGCGTCGAAGTTGGAGAAGCCGTCATGGAAAACGGCCTGCTGCATGTCGACCTGACGTTGCAGCGCCCGGAGACCGTGGTGCAGACAATCCAGATCAAGAAGGGATAGACCATGAATACGCCGTTCAACTTCAAGGATGAAGATCAATCCAACCTTGTCTATGTCCGCCCGGTCGCCGTGGCTGACTTGCCCGAAGACGTGCAGGACGAGCTGGGCAACGAGGAAACGATCTACGCGGTGCATCGCGCCGACGGTGAACGCCTCGCCCTCGTCAAGGACAAAAAGCTGGCCTTCATGCTGGCACGCGAGAATGATTTCGCACCTGTAACGGTGCACTGACACTGTCAAAGGCGCGGGTCCCCGCGCCTTTGGTGTCTTGCGGGCATGGGTGACGACACCGCCTGCGCACACGGCTGGCGCGCTGACATCAATCGGTATCGGCTGCCGGCCAGACCCCGAACAGGCGTGTCAGGGCATCGGCACATGCAATATTCGCCCCGGCGCGTGACACGCCCCCCACCTGACTGTCTTGCAGTTGCGGACCCTCCACCGGGACAGGCGCACAGAGCGCCCGGGCTGCCGGTGCCGGCACGACCGAGATATTGCGTGCCGCCATGTAGCCGGACAGCCATATGTCGTCCGTTGCAAAGGCGGCGTCCGGCAGATGAAATAGATCGGGTTGGAACATGTCGCGATTGACCAGAACGCCGGCAAATCCCTGTGCCACCCGGTCCAGGCGGGGCTGTGCGCTGCGCTTGATGCGCGACACCGGGAATGTTGATGCAGCCACCGCCATACCCGGGCCAGACCGGGCCGTGGTCAGGGCTTCGGCCCAGGTTGGCGCGTAGAGCCAGTCGTCGTCGCAGTACAGGATGTCGTTGACCTCGGGATCCTCGACAACACCCAGCAGCTTGCTCGCCGGTCCGTAATCCTCGGGCGTCCGGCGCAGGATCACCCCCGGTGGCAGATCCGGGTCCGGCACCACACCGGGGAACCGGCGATATCGGCGGGGGATCGACACGACCACCCGCACCGGCATGGTTTGCGCCAACAGGCGCTGCGTCACCTTGGCCAGCGTGCCGAACCGAGGCGGGATCGAGGTGAGCGCAATGGTCAGCATGGGCGCACACCCAAAAGGTTACTGTGCCGCGATCAGCCCAAGGCTTTCGAGCTTCAGGATGACCTGATGCGCGCAATTGTCGACATCGACATTCTCGGTCTCGACGCGCAGTTCGGGGGTCTCGGGCATATCATAGGGGTCTGAAATCCCGGTAAACTCCTTGATCTTGCCCTCACGTGCGAGCTTGTAAAGCCCCTTGCGGTCGCGGCGTTCGCATTCCTCGATACTGGTCGCGACATGCACTTCGATGAAGGCGCCGAACTGTTCGACATCTTCACGCACCGCGCGCCGGGTCGTCGCATAGGGTGCGATCGGCGCGCAGATGGCGATGCCGCCATTCTTGGTGATCTCGGACGCGACATAGCCGATCCGGCGGATATTCAGGTCGCGGTGTTCCTTGGAGAACCCCAGTTCGGACGACAGGTTCTTGCGCACGATATCTCCGTCCAGCAGCGTCACGGGCCGCCCACCCATCTCCATCAACTTGACCATCAGGGCATTGGCGATCGTGGATTTTCCGGACCCCGAAAAACCGGTAAAAAACACGGTGAACCCCTGCTGAGACCGGGCCGGGCGTGTTTTGCGCAATTCGGCCACCACTTCGGGGAAGGAAAACCATTCCGGGATATCCAGCCCTTCGGTCAGGCGGCGGCGCAGCTCGGTGCCGGAGATGTTGAGGATCGTCACGTCATCCTTGTCGGCGATCTCGTCCATCGGCTCGTACTGGGCGCGTTCCTGCACGTAGACCATGTGTTTGAAATCGACCATTTCGATGCCGATCTCTTCCTGGTGTGTGCGGAACAGGTCCTGCGCGTCATAGGCGCCGTAGAAATCCTCGCCGGCCGAGTTCTTGCCGGGGCCGGCATGATCGCGGCCGACAATGAAATGGGTGCAGCCGTGGTTACGGCGAATCAATCCGTGCCAGACCGCCTCGCGCGGGCCGGCCATGCGCATGGCAAGGTTCAGAAGGCTCATCGTCGTGGTGGATTGCGGATATTTGTCCAGAACCGCTTCGTAGCAGCGCACACGGGTAAAGTGATCCACGTCGCCCGGTTTGGTCATGCCGACGATCGGATGGATCAGCAGGTTGGCCTGGCTTTCCTTGGCGGCCCGGAAGGTCAGCTCCTGGTGCGCGCGGTGCAGCGGGTTGCGGGTCTGGAACGCCACGACCTTGCGCCAGCCCAGCTTGCGGAAATAGGCGCGCAGCTCGTTCGGCGTGTCGCGGCGGCCGCGAAAATCGTAATGCACGGGCTGCTGGATGCCGGTGACCGGCCCGCCCAGGTAGACCTTTCCGGCGGTGTTGTGCAGATAATTCACCGCCGGGTGCGCATCGTCATCCGCGCCGAACACCTGCTTTGCCTCGCGGGCCTTGTCGGGTGTCCAGCGGTCGGTCAGCGTCATCGTGCCCAGGATCACACCTTCCTGGTCGCGCAGCGCGATGTCCTGACCAATCTCGAGACCGTCGGCAAACGCTTCGGACACATCGAGCGTGATCGGCATCGGCCAGAGTGTCCCGTCGGCCAGGCGCATGTTGTCGACAACCTGGTCGTAATCCTCCTGGCCCAGAAACCCCTTGAGCGGAAAGAAACCGCCATTCATCAGCAGTTCCAGGTCGCAAATCTGCCGCGGCGTCAGGTCGTGGCTGACCAGATCGCCGGCCTCCTGCTTGAGCTTCTGTGCGCTGTCATAGGAGACGAAAAGTTCGGGGATCGGGGCAAGGTTCCGGGGGTACATAAATCTTCTCACTGCCAAGTTTCGCTGCTGGGTACGCCCGGCATGGAGACGAAGTCCAGCGGCAAGCCCCTGTTCACCTGAAATTCGAAAAATTGTGCGGAATTTGCGCCAGTTTTGGTTGTTGCGATGTCTGGCGGGCTCGGATTTGTGGCCAGGCAACGATTTCCACGGTTTTGCTGCAGGAATTTGATGTCAATCAAGGACAGCCTTTCCCGAAGGCGATTATCCATACAGGCGCGCGAACCTCAGGCTCAATCTGGAGACTTTTTGTACCATGCCGACCCTACGTCACTCCGCAGCTTTGGCTGTATCCGTAATCGCGATTGCGAATGGAGCGTCAGCTTCGACCGAGCTTCGGGAGCTTGCGCTTGACATGTTCGCGCCGCTCCCATCGACCGTGCCGTCGCTCAATGAAAACCGGATCACGCCGGAAAAGATCGACCTTGGAAAGGCACTCTTCTTTGATCCCCGCATGTCGGCATCGGGTGTGTTTTCCTGCAACTCGTGCCACAACCTTGCCACGGGCGGCGATGACAACATGCCGGTGTCGATCGGTCACGGTTGGCAGAAAGGCTCGCGCAACTCTCCGACCGTTTTGAACGCCGTTTTCAACCAGGCGCAGTTCTGGGACGGCCGTGCGCCCGACCTTGCCGAACAGGCCAAGGGCCCGGTTCAGGCCGGTGTCGAAATGGCGAATACGCCGGACAACGTGCTTCTCACGCTCAATTCCATGCCGCAATACGTGGAGTGGTTCGAAGCGTCGTTCCCCCAAGAAGACGAGCCCGTCAGCTTTGACAACTTCGCCAAGGCGATCGAAGCCTACGAGGCGACCCTGATCACCCCATCCCCGTTCGATGCGTGGCTCAATGGCGATGACGGCGCGATGACCGAAGAAGAAGTGCGCGGGTTGCAGACTTTCGTCGATGCGGGCTGCGCGTCCTGCCATTCGGGCATCAACCTCGGCGGCAACGGGTATTATCCCTTCGGTCTTGTCGAACGTCCCGGCGCGGAAATCCTGCCCGAAGGGGACAAGGGCCGGTATATCGTGACCGAGACCGTGGACGATGAATACGTCTTCCGTGCGGCACCGTTGCGCAACATCGCGTTGACCGCCCCCTATTTCCACTCTGGCGTGGTCTGGGATCTGCGCACCGCGGTCGAGATCATGGCAAGCTCGCAATTGGGCGCCGACCTGAGCGAAGACGAAGTCTCCGACATCACCGCTTTCCTCGGCGCGCTGACGGGTGAGATGCCCGAAGTGGTCTATCCGATCCTACCGGTGGAAACCGCCGACACGCCGACGCCCAGTGGCGAGGTGCGCTGACCCGAAAAAGGCCAGGCGATCACGCCCGGCCTTTGATGAACGCGACGGGCAGGGGAAACCCTGCCCGTTTCAATCCGCGCCTTCCTTGACCGGCGCGCCGTAGCCGAGTGGCTCGGTCACGTCCTTGCCCGAATCGTCGCCAGCCTCGGCCAGGAACCGCTCTGCCTCCAGGGCTGCCATACATCCCATCCCTGCCGATGTGACCGCCTGACGGTATTTGTGATCCGTCAGATCGCCGGCCGCGAACACGCCGGGGATCGACGTTTCCGTGCTGTCCGGCTTCGTCACGACATATCCGCCCATATGCGTCTCCAGCACGTCCTTGACCAGCTCATTCGCGGGCGCGTGCCCAATGGCGATAAAGACACCCTTGCACGGGATCTCGGTGATGGCGCCGGTCTCTACATGCTTGACGCGCACGCCTTCGACGCCCTTTGGCATGTCTGTGCCGACCACCTCGTCCAACTGGTGATGCCACAGCGTTTCGATCTTCGGGTTCTTGAAAAGACGGTTCTGCAAGATCTTTTCCGCCCGCAATTCACCGCGCCGGTGGACCAGGGTCACCTTGGACGCGAAATTCGTCAGGAACAGCGCCTCTTCCACCGCGGTGTTGCCGCCGCCGATCACGACGATCTCCTGTCCGCGATAAAAGAACCCGTCGCATGTCGCACAGGCCGACACGCCGAACCCCTTGAACGCCTCTTCCGACGGAAGGCCCAGCCATTTCGCGCGCGCGCCGGTGGCCAGGATCACCGAATCGGCGGTATAGACCGTTCCGCTGTCGGAGTGCGCGGTGTACGGACGCTTCGACAGATCGAGCGAGGTGATGATATCGCCGATGATATCGGTTCCCATTGCCCGGGCATGGGCTTCCATCCGGACCATCAGGTCAGGGCCTTGCACCTCGGTATCGCCGGGCCAGTTTTCGACATCCGTTGTCGTGGTCAACTGGCCACCCGGCTCAATCCCCTGTACAAGGACCGGCTCAAGCATGGCGCGGCTGGCATAGACACCGGCAGAATAGCCCGCCGGGCCGGAGCCGATGATCAAAACTTTGGTGTGGCGTGTGTCGGACATGGGGCAGCCTCGCGTCGCAGCAGGATTAACATTTCGTTAACTCCGATATAGGCACCCCGAGACGCCTTCGCAAACGGATGCACGTTCTATCCGAAGGGTCAGACCCGCCTTAATATTATTGCGCAATGTTGAAACAATATGGCGCATCTTCCACCGGTGATGTAACATTGCCAAAAAAACAGAGGTGCTTGCAATGCCGTCACATCGGTTGGATCCAATTGATCGGAGAATCTTGGCCGAGCTTCAGGCGGACGGTCGCATGACCAATGTCGAATTGGCCCGCAGGGTCGGGATTTCGGCCCCGCCATGCCTGCGCCGCGTGCGCACGCTCGAAGAACAGGGCTTCATCCGCGGCTATCATGCCGAGGTCGATCCCCGCGAACTTGGTTTCGAGGTTCAGGTCTTTGCCATGGTCGGGCTGCAAAGCCAGGCCGAAGCGGATCTGCGCGCGTTCGAGGAGCGTTGCAGGGATTGGCCGCTCGTTCGCGAGTGCCACATGCTCAATGGAGAAGTGGATTTCATCCTGAAATGCGTGGCCCCTGACCTCAGCACGTTCCAGAGCTTCCTGACAAGCGATCTTCTGACCTCGCCCAACGTGGGCAGCGTGAAGACATCGCTGGTCATTCGCGGCGCCAAGGACGAGCCGGGCGTTCCCTTCGACGTTCTCGAAGCGCGGCTGGACGACTCTGCCTGACTCAGGCCACGCGCAGCGTGTCGAGCACGGCGCGTGTCGTGCGCGGCAGGGCCAGATCGCCGAAATCTTCCAGTGACTCGAGATGCCGGAACATCGTCTGCATCATCCTGCGGACCGATGTTCCGATCTCTCCTTCGGACATGCGGCCCGGGTGATAGCTTTCGAGCTCGTGCCCGTTGGCCCGGATGATCGCGTGCTGGCGCACCGCCACATGATAAAGCTCCACCGGACCCGGAGGCGTCACGCGCAGGATGCGGTCGCCATCGGCGTAATCCGATGCCGGCACCAGCACGGCGTCGCAATTCAACAGGTCGGCAAACCTGTCCTGGCGCACCACCAGCCGTGCCGCGGGACCCAGAAGCAGATCACTCTGTTCCAGGCCGTGTCCCGGCAGGCGCAGAAGATGCGTCAAGGATGTTCCGTCGGAGGCGAAATTCGGAAGGTAGGTCGTGCTGCCTTTCCAGACCACGGGCTGTGGCCCGCGATGGGTTTCGACAAGGTCACCGGGCACAAGATCCTCAACCGCGACCGGCCCCATCACCGTGGCAATCAATGTCCCGCGCGCAAACGCGGTCGCGCAGGATTCGAAGGTTGCCGTGGCCGGCACGGTGAAGCTGTCATCGAAAATCGTCTGATCCGCCCGCAAGGCGGTGGCGTCGATGGTCCGGGTCGGCGGCATCTTGCGCGGCGGGGCATCATTGCGCGATGCGATTCCGTTCAAGACGGCGCCGGGATTGAAATCCGCCGTCGCGCGATCGGTCGAGGTTTCAGCCATGTGATCCCTTTGGCTTTAGGTCACATCCGCGTTGGCCCCCACCAACAACACCAGAAGGACGGTGCTTTTCGATACCTCAACACTGTCCCAACCCTGACGCTTCGTCAAAAAACACGAAAAATTGGCCGCGTTTCCGCGACCAATGTTTCGACAACTGGGGATTTGTCGACTGTGCCAGGACAACCCCGCCACATTTGCGGGTGTCGAGGGGATGGACCGGACGGGGGATTACCCCGCGGGGTCAGGCCAGCTTGCGAACCGGATCATTGGCGGTGTCCGCCTTCTGCCGATCGAACATGGCTTTGCGCGCCGTGCCGCGCTGGAACGGAAGAACTAGACGCTCTTCTTTCGAGGTTGCGACGACAGAGGCGACGAATTTCGATGTACGCGACATGGGATTGCTCCGATTGGTGATCTTCTGTTTCGTTGGCAGTAATTAAGCGGCGCATTGGGGCACGTTTGTGACCGAACATGGACAATCCCGGTGTATTGTCGTGATTGATTTTGGGCAGTGCCGGGATTGTTTCCGGCCAAAATTGCCGCGTGTGTCCGGACGCGATGTTTCGAAATACCTCGTGAAAACAGACCCTTGATAAACTGTGGGCTTGGGCCTGCACCCGCTCGCATCAAGATCGCCGGCCCATAAGGCGGCAATCTTGGTATTTGTTGCGCGGCAGGCGACAAAGCCGTGCCACCTGGAACCTAGAGCCGGATCACCGAGATCAGCCGGCCGTAATCGGCCTCGCGCGCATGGGTGGACCTGCGGTAGGAGTAGAACCGGTCCGCATTGGAATAGGTGCAATGCCGTGTCCATTCCGCATCCACGCCCGCAGTGCGCAGCTTGTGCAGTCCAAAGCCCGGCAGATCAAACTGGTACCGCCCGTCCGCCCCATTGGCGAAGAACCGCGCGAATTGCGGATCATCGTCCAGAAATGCCTCAAGGAATTCCGGGCCAACCTCGTAGGCTCTCTGGCTGATGCTTGGGCCGATCACGGCGGTGATGTTCTCCCGGTCGGCGCCGAGGTCGATCATCGCCTCGACCGTCGCCTCCAGAACCCCGTCCAATGCGCCGCGCCACCCGGCATGGGCCGCACCGACGACACCCGCCTCCGGGTCGGCGAACAGCACCGGTTGGCAATCGGCAGTCAGAACCCCCAGCGCAAGCCCCGGCGTATCCGTCACCATCGCATCGGCCTTGGGCTTGGGTGCGCCCAGCGGACCGTCCACTGTCGCCACATCGGCTGAATGAACCTGGTGCACTGTCACAAGATTGTCTTCGGCGACCTGCATCGCCTCGGCCACCCGCGCGCGGTTGATGTCGACGATCTCGGACTGGTCGGTCGATCCCGATCCACAATTCAGCCCGGCAAAGACCCCCGAGGACGCGCCGCCGCGGCGCGTGAAGAACCCGTGGCGCAGGGGCGCAAGACTGTCCGAGGTGATGATCTCAAGCGTCATGGGTCAAGTCCCGGTGGCGGCGAAGCGGTGCCGGGGTAAAGCCCCAGCACCTTGAACAGGGAACCCATTTCATCGGGGTGGGTCAACCGTCGATGCGCGGCAACATGCGCCCCCAGGGCTGCCGGGTCCAGACTTTTGGCCAAACCTTGCGCCCGCGGTGTGATTCCCAGCCGTTCAAGAAAAACACCCTGGTTGGTCAGTTGCGTCGCCGCGCATTTCGCCCTGAGCGCCGACCGCGCCAAGGCCTCGAAATCCACATGCGCGGTCAGATCGGCGTGTCCCGGAGCCTCGAAGGGATCAACCGGCCGGTGCGCCCGCACCGCCTGGAAGGTATCGCCATCGGACCGCCACCCGCCGTAATCAATGACGACCGCCATGCCGCCCTGTGCAGCGATCCGGTGCGCCACCGCGTCGATCACCGTCTGCCCCTGTGCGCAGACCTCGACCAAGGCACCGGGTGCCGTATCTCCAAGCCGGTGCTCCAGCATGTCGATCGGTGCCGGATCGCTCAGTCCGCGTTGCAGTCTGCCCGCCTCGGACAGGCCCACCATCACCTCGCGCCATCCGTTGTGGTCGCGCTGGAACTGGCGGATCGGCAGGGCATCGAAAAACTCGTTCGCAATCGCGAAGACCGGCATATCCTCCGGCAGGGTCTCGACCGTATCGTGCCACACCGGCTGATGCGCGGGCAGGGCGGCGGCTTGCAAATCGCGCATCCGCGCCGAGGCCTCGACCAGGTGCAGCGCGGCGGCCGTGTGAAACCCGGGGATCTGCAAAGTCGCGCGCATCACGTCGGCGATGAGCGTCCCGCGCCCCGGTCCAAGCTCGACCAATGCAAACGTCTCCGGTGCGCCTTGATCCATCCAAGCCTGCGCGACGCAGAGGCCGATCACCTCGCCGAACATCTGGCTTATCTCGGGTGCGGTGGTGAAATCACCCGCCGCGCCCAGCGCATCCTGCGTTGTGTAATAGCCGTGTTCGGGATGCAGCAGACAGGCCGACATGTACTGTGCCAGGGACATCGGCCCGGTCGTCCTGATCTGTCGTTTCAGTATCTCGGCAAGGGCGGTCATGTCCGGCGCGCCGACCTCCAGAGGTAGAGCCCGATGGCAATCATCGGCAGCGACAACAGTTGCCCCATTGTCAGCCCGTATCCGCCCACATGCCAGGCCAGGCCAAGCGGATTGCCCTCGGACACGAACTGCGCGTCAGGTTGGCGAAAGAACTCGACCAGGAAGCGCGCCGCGCCGTATCCGCCGATGAACAGCCCGACGATCCGCCCCGGCACCTTGAGCGCCCCGCGCCGGAACGCCAGCCACAGCAAGGCGCCGCCGAGCAGGATGCCTTCCAGGACCGCTTCATAGAGTTGCGAGGGATGCCGCGCACAGATCTCTCCCGCCGCCTGTCCACAGGCCTGTGCCGCCGCACCGGGAAACTGCACGCCCCAGGGCAGCTCCGTCGGCCGGCCCCAAAGCTCTGCATTGATGAAGTTGGCGATCCGCCCCAGCAGCAGGCCCGGCGGTGTGGCCAGGGCCATCATGTCCGCCGCTGAGCGCAACGGGATGGAGGCGCGCATGCAATAGAGCCAGCCAGCGAGAATTACCCCGATCAGCCCGCCGTGAAACGCCATGCCGCCTTGCCATATGAAGGGGATCTGCATCGGGTTGGCGAAATAATAGGCGGGTTGGTAAAACAGCACGAAGCCAAGCCGCCCGCCAAGAATGATCCCGAGGATCACCCAAGTCAGCAATTCCTCGACCTGTTCGGGCCGCATCGGCGGTGTGTTCGCGGGCCAGAGCGCCGCGCGCTTCACGGCTGCAACCGCGATCCGCCAGCCGATCAGGATGCCGGCGATATAGGCCAGCGCATACCAGCGCAGCGCAAGGTCCATCCCGAAGATCGAGATGGAAAAAAGCTCCGGAGAGACATTCGGAAAGGGCAGGCCGGTCGACATGGGTGCAGATGTTCATTGCTCCGGGGCGAAGTCAACCTTGTGCCGACCGGGTCCGCGCCCCATATAGAGGGCAAGATCAGATCGGAGAAAACAATGCAGACCCGCAACAAGGTATTCGAGGACATCTCGCAACTGATGACCAACGCCATGGGCGTGGCTCAGGGCGCGCGTGAAGAAGCTGAAACAGCGATGAAATCCATGATGGACCGCTGGCTTGCGGAACGTGATTTCGTCACCCGCGAAGAGTTCGACGCTGTGCGCGCCATGGCAATGAAGGCCCGTGAAGAGAACGAGGCGCTCAAGGCGCGCCTTGACGCGATGGACGCCGAGCAGAAGTAAACCCCGGCGTCTTGCCAGGCGACGCCATCTGAAGACATGTGATCCGGGACCGATCAACCACGGGATTGGCCCGGTCCCGTTCTGGGCTGCGCCCTGCATCGCAGCCGTCAGGTGCGGGTACGCGGCGTTTCCAATATTGCAGTGAAGTCCCGACCGGCCCCGGCACATGCCGGGGTGCCGCAGCGCGGCACATCGCGCTGTTTCGGGCAAGGCAGCCGCGAATTTCGTGACTGTTTCCACAATATGTGGACCAACCGGCGCGCCCCACATCTGCTGGACTTCTCCACAACTTATTGTGTGTGTCATGGAAATATAGCTTTACGCGGGTGCGTCGGCTATGCAGCATATGTGGTAGGGGTCCAAGCAGAAATGCGCAGCCCCTAGAGCAGGCATCGAAAGGTAGGGTCTGGCCCGCCTTTCCGCACAGGCAACAGGAGGCGGCGCTATGGCCCTGTCCGAACAGTATCTTGAAGACGACGTTCACCCCATCGACATCGTTGAACACATTGCCGTTCATCACGACTGGGATTTCGACCGGATCGCCGAGGACCAGATCGCCATGGCGGTGGAAGGGCAGTGGCGCACCTACTCCATCACGCTGGCGTGGTCGCAATTCGACGAGACGCTCCGCCTGATCTGCACCTTCGACATGGAGCCGCCAAAGGACCGCCTGCCGGCGCTCTACGAAAGCCTGAACACGGTCAACGACCAGTGCTGGGCCGGGGCGTTCACATATTGGCAAGAGGCCAATCTGATGATTTTTCGCTACGGTCTCGTTCTGGCGGGCGGCAATGTCGCCAGCGCCGAACAGATCGATACGATGATCTCCTGCGCCGTCATGGGCGCGGAACGCTACTACCCGGCGTTCCAGCTTGTCGTCTGGGGCAACCGGGATCCGCAAGACGCGCTTCAGGTCGCCATTGCAGAGGCATACGGCCGCGCGTAACACTGCCCCCTGACGCAAATCGTTGGGGGCGCCATGCAACACTCGGATATCGCCAAACGCGGTCTGGTCCTTCTGGGCTGCGGCAAGATGGGATCAGCCATGCTCGAAGGCTGGCTTGCCGGTGGCGTGCCGCCCGGATCCGTCTGGATCAACGATCCGAACCCGTCCGATTGGGTGCAGGGGCAGGGAATAAACCTCAACGCTGACCTGCCGGCTGACCCGGCCATCGTCCTGGTCGCCGTCAAACCCCAGATCATGCGCGATGCACTGCCGTCGCTGGCGCGACTGGGCAATGGCACAACCCTGTTCCTCTCCGTGGCCGCCGGGATCACGATCGCCACATTCGAAAAGATGCTCGGTACCGATACCCCGGTCATTCGGTCGATACCGAACACGCCGGCCGCGGTGAAACAGGGGATCACCGCGATCATCGGCAACGCCCGGGTGACCGAAGCACAGATGCAGGATGCAGAAACGCTGCTGTCGGCCATCGGCCAGACCGTGCGGCTGGAGACCGAGGACCAGATGGATGCCGTCACCGGCCTGTCCGGATCCGGCCCGGCCTATGTGTTCCACATGATCGAATGCATGGCGCATGCCGGAGAAGCGCAGGGCCTCGCCCCCGATCTGGCGATGACGCTCGCCAAGGCGACGGTCGCAGGGGCTGGCGCGCTGGCGATGCAGTCAGACGACACCCCGAGCCAGCTGCGGGTCAATGTGACCAGCCCCAACGGCACAACGCAGGCCGGGCTGGACGTTCTGATGAACGAAGACACCGGCCTGCCACGGCTCATGGCCGATACCATCGACGCCGCTGCCAAACGGTCAAAGGACCTCGCCAATGGCTGAAATCGGGTTCGACACATTTGAACAAGTGGATATCCGCGTTGGGACCGTCACGCGTGCGGAACCCTTTCCCGAGGCGCGAAAACCGGCAATCAAGCTCTGGGTCGATTTCGGGGACGAGGTCGGCATCCGAAAATCCTCGGCCCGGATCACCGACCACTATGCGCCCGAAACGCTTGTCGGCAAGCAGGTCATGGGCGTCGTGAATTTCCCGCCCCGTCAGATCGGCCCCTTCATGTCCGAAGCGCTTGTGCTGGGCTTTGCCGATGCGCAGGGCGCCATCGTTCTCGCCATCCCCGACCACGACACCCCGAACGGAGCGCGCCTGTGCTGAAACTGCTGATCACCCGGCCCCTGCCGGACACCGTCATCGCCCAAGCGCGGGCGCATTTCGACACCACCATGCGCGACCAGACGACCCCGATGGACCGCGCCGAACTGGTCCAGAGCCTGTCCGATTACGACATCGTTCTGCCCACGCTTGGCGATCTCTACAGCGCCGATGTGTTCGACGCCGTTCCAAATCCACGCGCAAGGCTGCTGGCCAATTTCGGTGTCGGATACAACCATATCGACGCCGCCGCCGCGAAATCCATCGGCATCGCGGTCACCAACACGCCGGGTGCCGTAACCGACGCGACCGCCGATATCGCAATGACGCTCATGCTCATGACCTGCCGCCGGGCGGGCGAAGGCGAACGGCTTGTCCGCGCGGGGCAATGGCAGGGCTGGCACCCGACGCAATTGCTGGGCCTGCACCTGACGGGCAAGACGCTTGGTATTGTTGGCATGGGCCGCATCGGACAAGCCATTGCGCAACGCGCGCATCACGGCTTCGGAATGACGCTGAAGTATTACAACCGCTCGTCCAAACCGCTGCCCTTTCCCGCCGAACAGGTCGCGTCGCTTGCCGATCTGGCCGCACAGGTGGATGTGCTGGTCATAGCGGTCCCCGGCGGGGCCGAGACGCACCACATGATCGACGCATCCGTGCTTTCGAACATGAAACCCCACGCACGATTGGTGAACATCGCGCGTGGGGACGTGATAAAAGAGGATGATTTGATCGCGGCGCTGGAAAAAGGCGCCATCGCCGGCGCCGGGCTGGATGTCTACGAACATGAACCCGATGTGCCGCAGGCGCTGATCGGGATGGAGACCGTCACGCTCTTGCCGCATCTGGGCACAGCGGCCCTCGAAGTGCGCGAGGCGATGGGCCTTATGGCCATCGACAACGCGCTTGCGTTTGCCAAGGGCGCGACGCTGCCGAACCCGGTCTAGACCTCCTCGGCATTCCGGCGCGGTATCGCTCCATCGCGCATCGGGTTGTCGCGTGTCGGCCATTCGGTGTCGCGGTTCTTGATCATGCGCGACACGTAATAGGCGCTTGGCCACGCCAACACGAACCCGATGACCGCGGCCGCGCCGATGACCCACCAGGTGTAGTACCCCATCGAAAAGGCCGTTATGACAAGTGTCCCGGTGATCAAGGAACCACTGAGAAGCGAAAGAATGATAGATAGTCGGTCCATTTGGATACCTCCTTTGACCAATCAACGTGACAGGGGCAGGTCCGGTTCCCAGGTCGCACCACGTCAATTCAGATATTGGTGAAGCTGTGTCCTGTGCTCATGCCATTCGACA
Organism: Marivita sp.; assembly: GCF_020055675.1. Taxonomy (GTDB): domain Bacteria; phylum Pseudomonadota; class Alphaproteobacteria; order Rhodobacterales; family Rhodobacteraceae; genus Marivita. The sequence goes on along the minus strand of NZ_JAIPUS010000007.1, from coordinate 53,021 downwards.
AGACGTCCGCATGACCCGGTCCGCCCTTGGCGAAAGCGGCGCCGTCACGCCGTCGCATGTCATCCCGAAGGGCGACCTGTCAGAGCCCAGACCCTGATCCCTGGCCATTGGGCTGCACGATCCTTTTGTTCGAACAAGAAAGGGGCCAAACGGCCCCCTTCTGTCCCGAATTTCGAAAGGGGTCACTCCCAGAAGCCCTCGTCAACGCCTTCCATGCTCTCCAGCTGCTCTTCGTTGTGCCTGGTCACGAAGGCATAGCTGCTGTCATCCAGCGCCGCGAGGTTCAGGTCCGCGACCGGAATCATCACGTGCTTGTCGGCGACATCAAGAAAACCTCCGACCTCGGCAACGATACCGATCATCTGGCCGGTCCGGTTCAAGACGATATCCTCGATTTCACCGATATCGTTCCAATCTGCACCGACCGCGTCGTACATGGTGTCAGGCGACCAGCCTTCGTCATCGGCTTCGTTCATCGTGTAGACATTGCCGCCGGTTATGTCCCGCGTGCGGATCAGGCCGTCTGCATCATCCATCGATGTGGACGCACCCATGCCGCTCTCCGACATGCTGCCGTCTGTGTCCGAACCCGTGTGGCTTTCGGCCCAGGCACCTGCGGTCGAAAGCGTCAGAGCGAGGGCGGATACGAGTAACTTGGTCATTGGTCTCTCCAGTCATGCTGTTGCAGTCATGGAAAGAACAAGCTCCACGGCGCTTGCGTTCCTGAAAATCTTTCATGATTTCGGGGGGGGCGACCGGGGCGGCCCCGACATCACCGCGTGCCGGTTTCCTGCCGCCAGTGCTTGCGGCACAGGCTGACGTAGGTCTCGTTCCCGCCGATCTGGACCTGGTCGCCTTCGGTCAGCGCGGTGCCATGCGCATCGCGGCGGACAACCATCGTGGCCTTGCGCCCGCAATGACAGATCGTGCGCACTTCTCGCAGCGAATCCGACAGCGCCAGCAGGGTCGCCGAACCGGGAAACAACGCGCCCCTGAAATCCACCCGCAGCCCGTATGCCATCACCGGGATGCCCAGATCGTCGGCCACCCGCGCCAGTTGCCAGACCTGCACCGGGGTAAGAAACTGTGCCTCGTCGATAAAAACACAGGCGATCGGCTGGCGCTCCTGCAGCATGACTATTCGTGCGAACAGATCGTCGGTGGTCGCAAAGGTCTCTGCCTCGCGGGCAAACCCGATCCGTGAGCCAATCTGCCCCTTGCCGGCCCGGTCATCGAACGCCGCTGTCATCCGGCAGACCGTCATGCCGCGCTCCTCGTAGTTATGCGCGGCCTGCAACAGCAGGGTGGATTTCCCCGCGTTCATCGTCGAATAGTGAAAGTAGAGCTTCGCCATGCCGCGTCATGTGCCGCAACAGGCCCCGGCGCGCAAGGTTCCGGGCGCGCCGCATCGCCACATCGGGCCGGACAAGGTGTGCCTTGAACCCGACACCTTCGGCTCCAGCACCAACATCCCATTGCATTAAGATCAAAGTCAGGGAAAACAGGCACCATGGGTCCCAGAGTGCGCGGGACGATCCAAAGGGGTCTGTATATGCCAACGTTCGGTCCGTATCTGAAGAAACATTCCGAGTTGCTTGTCAAGGACGTCGGCATCGAGGCAGCGTGCCGGATCACCGGCAAATCCAAGGCGACACTTGGCCGCTATTACGCCGACCACGATGAACACGCGGACCGCTTCATGCCGATCGATGCGGTGGCGGCGCTGGAACAGGTGTCCAGCTACCCCCATGTCACCGCCGCCCTTGCCGAACTGCGCGGCATTTCCCTGACCTTCGAGACCCGCCGCGACAATGAAACCAGGAAAGGCGGGGTCAATTCCGATGTCGTCGCGCTCAGCCAGCGCTTTGCCATGCTGATGTCCGAATACCACCAATCGATCCAGGATGGCGTGATCAGCGCCAATGAGGCGCGCCGCCTGCTGCGCGAAACGCTCGCGCTGCAACAGGTCCTGGTCGATATGAAGCTCAATCTCGAAGATGAAACAGTTTGACCGCGTCATCTCCGATCGCGGATCCAGATACGCGGTCAGCGGCGGTCCCGTCGCAACCCGCGATGCAGCATTGGGGTTTCTCAAGGACCTGAAACGCGCCAGGAAATTCGCCAAGGCGACGCATAACACCTGGGCCGTGCTGTTTTCCGAAGGACCGCCACTCAAGAATGACGACGGCGAAGGCGGGGCCGGGCAGATCATCCTGCAGATGCTCGAACGCGACGCCCTGACAGATCACATCATCGTCGTCACCCGCTGGTATGGCGGCAAGCACCTGGGCGGCGACCGCTTCCGCCATGTCCAGAGCTGCGTGCGCCATTACCTCGACAACCGCTAAAGCCGCGCCGGCGTGGGGGCGCGTCACCGCGACTGGCTGACACGCCGCGCCCGACGCCGAAGGTGCCAGCGATAGATCAGCGGCGCCAGCAGGTGATCATAGCCAAAGCCCGCCATGTGACGGACCCCCGGAAAACCGATCACCCTGGCAAGCCAGCGGTATCGCGGCATCTCGCGCCATAGTTCAAGAAAGGCGGGAATGCCCGAGTGGACCTGCCCGTCTCGCATCACGTAAAGCCGGCGCGCCGCCTTGTCCTCGTCGATCCCCCAGGCCGCCCGGTCGGGCCCGTTCAGATCGTCGAACCGGATCGGCAACCCCTCTTTTTGCGCATAGGCGGCATAGTGGTTGATCTCGAACGAACAGACAGGGCAGTCGTCGTTGTAAAGCACGCGCGTTTCGGATCTCTGTGTCATGCCCGAAAGGTAACCCGCGCGCCGGGCGCGGCAAGGCATGGCGGGTTTCCGCTGCGGTCCGGGTCTTCTCTGGTTGGAAAATATCCCGGGGGTTTGGGGGCAGAGCCCCCAAGCGGTCGCATCAGGCGCAGCCTGATCCGATCCTCAAAGACGCCCCCAGAGATCGTATTCCCCGGCCTCGTCCACCTCGACCGACACTATCTCGCCGACGCTCAGGCCTTCGGTCCCCTCATCGATGAACAGGTTGCCATCGATCTCGGGCGCATCGGCCTTGGTGCGGCAGGTGGCGATGCCGTCGGCGTCGATATCGTCGATGATCACATCCATCCGCCGCCCGACCTTCGCGGCCAGCTTGGCCTCGGAAATCGCCTGCGCTTTTTCCATGAACCGGTCCCAACGCTCCTGCTTGACCGCCTCGGGGACATGATCCGGCAAGGCGTTCGACCGGGCGCCGGCGACATTCTCGTACTGGAAACACCCGACCCGGTCCAGCTGCGCCGCGTCCATCCAGTCCAGCAGCGTCTGGAACTCGGCCTCGGTCTCGCCGGGATAGCCGACGATAAAGGTGGACCGCAGGGTGATGTCGGGGCAGATCTCGCGCCAAGCCGCGATCTCGTCCAGCGTCCGCGCGGCGGCGGCGGGCCGTGCCATGCGCTTGAGCGTCTCGGGATGCGCATGCTGGAACGGGATGTCCAGATAGGGCAATACCAGCCCCTCGGCCATCAGCGGCACCAGATCGCGCACATGCGGGTAGGGGTAGACGTAATGCATCCGCACCCAGGCGCCCAGGGACCCCAGGTCACGGGCCAGCGACAGGATCGGAAACTTCTCCTCCCGGTCGGTCCAGTCCGTGCCATAGGCCGAGGTGTCCTGTGAAATCACCAGAAGCTCTCGCACGCCGCTTGCGACCAGTTTTTCCGCCTCGCGCAGCACCGCACGCGGGGGCCGCGACGTGAGCCTGCCGCGCATGTCCGGGATGATGCAGAACTTGCACTTGTGATTGCAGCCCTCGGAAATCTTCAGATAGCTGTAATGACGCGGCGTCAGCGACACGCCCGAAGCGGGCAGCAGGTCGACAAAGGGATCCGGCGCAGGCGGCACCGCGCTGTGGACCGCGTCCAGCACTTGTTCGTATTGATGCGGCCCGGTCACCGCCAGCACGCGGGGATGCGCGCCGGTGATGTAATCCGGCTCCGCGCCCAGGCAGCCGGTGACGATCACGCGGCCGTTTTCCACCAGGGCCTCGCCGATCGCATCGAGGCTTTCCGCCTTGGCCGAATCGAGAAACCCGCAGGTGTTCACGATCACCGCGTCGGCGCCGGAATAATCCGGGCTGATCCCATAGCCTTCGGCGCGCAGTCGGGTGAGGATGCGTTCGCTGTCCACCAGCGCCTTGGGACACCCCAGCGACACCATGCCGATGGTGGGCTGGCCGGCGCGGGGCGCGTCGGACAGCCGCGCGGCTGGCGCAAGATCGGGGCGAAGCGAAGGGGGGTTCTGGGTCATGCGCTGCATATAGGCGGTCGCGCCGCCCGGCGAAAGCCCGAACCGACCGCGGAATTGACGGCGCAGCCTGCCGTCCCGGCGCGCAGAGGCGCGTGGGACCCGGACCAACTGAAGTGCCGGCCATGCCCGGCACCAGCCAGCGCTTTTGCGCAGTCTCGCTCCGTTCGTACTGTTCGCGCCCCGCGATGCAGGCTCTGCGACCGCCCCTGCTCGGGGGCTCTTCAGTCAAATCCAGTCCTCTGCCGGGGGTGTCGCAGAGCCGTGTTTCGGCCCTGTGGGCAGAGCGGCCTTTAGGGGTCCCGCCCGCCCGGTGATATGGTCGGGCGGTCGGTCCGGAATGGTAAAGAAACGGTAAATCCGTCCCTGTAACCCATTGATCTTACGTGTCTGGCAGGGCGTCCCAGCCGTGGGACGCCCGGATCATCGCCGCCGGTCGCGGCGCGATGACATGGGTTGGAAGGCAACTCCGACATGGGCCTCGCAATAGGGTTTGCCTTGCTGGACCGGAAGCCCGCAGAACCAGAAATCCGATGTCGCCGGGTCCCCGACGGGCCATTTGCAGGTCCGCTCGGTCAGCTCCATCAGGGTCAGTTTCTTGGCTTTCTTTTCGATAGCATTCACCTTCGCCAAAGCTTCGGGGCTGATTTCATTCGCCGATGGCTGCGGCGGCAATGGCTGGCCCGCCGGAATGATCTGCTTGCGCGCGTTTGCGGCCGGGCTCGCCGATTTCGTTTCCATCGAAACGGCTGGCTTGGCGGGCTTTTCCGCCGCCAGCTCCTTGGGCTCGGGCTTCGGCTTGGCCTCTTCCGCGGCCTTGGGGGCCGGCTTCGGCTCGGGCTTGGCCGCCGCGGGCGTCGCGCCGGCGCGGTTCGACAGGCCCAGGCGATGCACCTTGCCGATCACGGCATTGCGGGTCACGCTGCCCAGCTCCTTGGCAATCTGGCTCGCTGACTGGCCTTCGTTCCACATCTTCTTGAGCAGCTCAACACGCTCATCGGTCCAGGACATCTCTCGCCCTCCATCAAAAAAAGCGGCCGTTTGCGTTGGCCGCCCGAAATCTCTAAGTCAGCATCTATTCTAATCATGCACGGGAGAGTTACAACCCGCGCAGACCGTCAAGAGGCCATGAATGCAGAACACCGGGCAGATGATCGCGAAGGAGCGCCGTTTCGGGCGCGTAAACTGGCTGGGCCTGCTGACGCTGGGCCAGCGCGAGGTGCTGCGGTTCCTCAATGTCTGGACCCAGACGCTTTTGGCACCGGTGGTCACGGCCGGGCTGTTCATGCTGATTTTCACCATCGCCATCGGACCGCGCCGAGGGGATGTGATGGGGGTTGATTTCACCACCTTCATCGCGCCGGGCATCCTGATGATGACGGTGATCCAGAACGCCTTTGCGAATACCTCGTCCTCGATCGTGGTGGCCAAGGTCCAGGGCAATATCGTCGACACGCTGATGCCGCCGCTCTCTGCGGGCGAGCTGGTTCTCGGCTACCTTGCCGGGGGGGTCGCGCGTGGGTTGATGGTGGCCCTTGCCATCGCAGTGGCGCTCTGGGTCTTTCTGGGTATCGTGCCGCAGCAGCCCTTGGCGGCGCTCTTTTTCGTCGTCGTGGGGGGTGCGCTTTTGTCCGGGATCGGCATGGTCGCCGGTATTTTTGCCGAGAAGTTCGACCAGATGGCGGCGATCACCAATTTCATCGTGACACCGCTCGCCTTCCTGTCGGGCACCTTCTATTCGGTCGAGGCGCTTCCGCCGCTTCTGAACGATATCTCGCATGCCAACCCGATCTTCTATCTGATCGACGGTGTGCGCTGGGGCATGATCGGCGTATCGGACAGCAGCCCGCTGCTGGGCGCGGTGGTGGCGGTTGTCAGCACGGTGGCGATCAATTTCGTGGCGTGGTCATTTTTCCGGCGCGGCTACCGGCTAAAGGCGTGATCCCGCCCTCGATGCCCCGATCCGGGCCAGTGCCAACACGTGTTTCGGGGCCGGTCTGGCCCGGACCCGGAGTGTGGCGCCGGCGCGATCACGACACCGCCCAGTTTGCTGACAAGCGCGCTGTGCAACGGGCCTTTCCGCCCGCCCGGGCGCTAGATGACGTCCCGCCGAAGCCCCGCGACAGCGCGGGACGGTCACGACGGCTTGGCCGGGACCACCTGTTGCACGATTCCGACCAGCACCAGGTAGACGGACGTTGCGATCAACCCCCAAACCGCCCAGCTTTCGGGGTGGAAATCTACCCAGGCCGCCCAGCCGGCAAAGAAGGTCCACGCAAGTGCGATGGGCAGCGACAGGGTGCGCCAGCGTTCGGTGCGCACGGGATGGATGAATTTCAGTGGCAGGAACATCGTTACCGACAGGATCGCGACGATGGCCAGTGAAACCCAGAAATTCGGCTCTATCGCGAAAAGCACGAGGACAAGCATGTTCCAACAGCCCGGAAAGCCCTGAAAAGAATTGTCGGGCATCTTCATCCGGCAATCCGCGAAATACATCACCGATGCGAAGGTGATCGTGATGATCGCGAACCACCCCATCCAGCCAGGCAAAAGGCCGGATTGGAACAGGGCAAAGGCAGGGATGAACACATAGGTCAGATAGTCGATGATCAGATCGAGCAGCACGCCGTCAAAGCGTGGCGCGTTCACTTTTACATCGTATTTGCGGGCCAAGGGCCCATCCACGCCATCGACGGCAAATGCCACCACCAGCCAGAGAAACATGATCGACCATTTTTCCTGCGCTGCCGCGAGCAGCGCAAGCATGGCAAAAACAGCCCCCGTGGCGGTGAGCAGATGGACAAGAAGCGCGCGATATTTATCCGTCATTGCGGCGTTCTGGCGCAAAACAGTGACAGGCGCAACGGATCTTGCGGGACAGCCGCGAGCATGGATGATCTTGCCACATCAAGCTGTGGCGTTCGGGCACGGATATTCACGTGCCGTCACATCGACGCGGCGACGAGGTGCTGGTCTTCCTGCCCGCTGATTGTCGTGCTGACGATCTGGCCCACCGGCTGGGGGCTGGCAAAGCGGACTTCCGTGAATTGCTCAGTCCGGCCCATGTCCGGCGCTTCCATCAAGACGCGATGCGCGCAGCCTTGCTGCTGGTGCAGGTGACGGGTCACCGCGTCCCGCCCTTTCGCGCGCAGGTGTGCGGCGCGGGATTTGATCGTGTTGCCATTGACCTGCGGCATCCGCGCAGCGGGCGTTCCCTTGCGCGGGGAGTAGGGAAAGACATGCAGCCAGGTCAGGTCGCACTCGTCGACCAACCTCAGAGAGTTTTCGAACTGCGCCTCTGTCTCGGTCGGGAAGCCCGCGATGATGTCCGCGCCAAAGGTCATGTCGGGCCGTAGTGCGCGCGCCTCTTCGGCAAAGCGGATCGCATCGTCGCGCAGATGCCGCCGTTTCATGCGTTTGAGGATCAGATCGTCTCCGTGTTGCAGGCTCAGGTGCAGATGCGGCATCAGGCGCGGCTCGGTGGCGATTGCCTGCATCAGGTTCTCGTCCACCTCGATGCTGTCGATCGAACTGATCCTCAGGCGCGGAAGATCGGGCACCAGCTTGAGGATGCGCATGACGAGATCACCCAGCTTTGGCGTCGCTGGCAAGTCCGCGCCCCAAGAGGTCAGGTCCACGCCGGTCAGCACCACCTCGTTGAAGCCGGTGTCCACCAGCCGCTTGATCTGGTCCACGATGACGCCGGCAGGCACGGAGCGTGAATTGCCCCGGCCGTAGGGGATAATGCAGAATGTGCAGCGGTGATCGCAGCCGTTCTGTACCTGCACGTAAGCCCGGCTGCGCGTGCCGAACCCGTCGATCAGATGCTGCGCGGTTTCCGTCACCGACATGATGTCATTGACCTGCACCGCTTCGGTCTGGCCGACAAAATCGGCCGCAAGGCCGGACCATGTGTCCGGCGTCATCTTCTCGGTATTGCCGATGACCGCGTCCACCTCGGACATCTCGGCAAAGGTGCCGGGTTCGGTCTGAGCGGCGCATCCGGTAACAATGAGTTTCGCCTCGGGATTCTCGCGCCGCAGTTTGCGAATTTCCTGCCGCGCCTTGCGCACCGCTTCGGCGGTGACGGCGCAGGTGTTGACGACCACGGCGTTTTCCAGACCGGCCTGTCCGGCCAGGTCTTTCATTGCCTCGGTTTCGTAGGCGTTGAGGCGGCAGCCCATGGTGGTGAACTTTGGCAGGGTCATGACGCCTGCTCCAGCCAGTCTGGTCTGAGTGTCCCTGTAAAGACATGGGCGGTCGGCCCGGTCATCCAGACACCGTCGTCGCGCCAGTCAATCTCGATCGTTCCGCCATCAAGGTCGATCTGCACGCGCGGTCCGGTCAGGCCACGCCGCGCGGCTGCGACAGCAGTGGCACAAGACGATGAGCCGGAGGCAAGCGTCACGCCGACACCGCGCTCCCAGACCCGCATGCGCAGATGGTTATTTCCAATCACGCTGGCGAATTGCACGTTGGTGCGCTCGGGGAAAAGCGGGTGATGCTCAATCTCGAACCCGCGCGATTCAAGGTCCACCTTTTCGGCATCGGCGACGAAGAAGGTGCAATGCGGATTGCCCATGCCGGTCGCTGTCGGCGCGCCGTCGATTGGCAGTTCCAACGTGTCCGTTTCCTTTGCCAGTGGCACCTTGTCCCACGCAAGTTGCGGTGGACCCATATTGACCGAGGTGAGACCGCGCCCCGCATCCCGCGCGCGTAAATGTCCTCGCTCGGTGGTCAGGACCAATTCGGGGAGCTCTGTTTCGGTCATCAGGTGGCGCGCGATGCATCGCGTGGCATTGCCGCAAGCCCCCGCAGTGGATCCGTCCGCGTTGTAGAACGTCAGCCGGGCGGCGGCATCGCCCTCGCTCGGTTCGATGATCGCGAGCTGATCAAACCCGACGCCGCGATGCCGGTCGCCAATCGCCTGTGCCAGATTTGCCGTCATCTTTACCGTCTGCACACGCCCGTCCAGCACGACAAAATCATTGCCGAGCCCGTGCATTTTCATAAATGAGATGGCCTGTGCCGTATCGTGCGTCATGAGCGCGGATATACGCCCCCGGACGTCATCTTTCCAGTGCGTTGACTTCGCCACTCCGCGCAATTCGTGAAGTTTGGCCGGGATTGGGTCCTTTTGGGGGTTGACCGTCCCCCGACGTCTTTCTAGGTAGCGGCACAGTGGGCCGTTAGCTCAGTTGGTAGAGCAACTGACTTTTAATCAGTGGGTCGCAGGTTCGAACCCTGCACGGCTCACCACTGAATTTCCGTAAAGTCCTGAAAGGGATCGGGCCCGCACAGGGCGTCTTCCAAGGTGAATGCGCCGGGTGCCGCGGGGCCGAGGCCAACGGGCGTCGTCGTGCCGCGTTTGAGTTCGCGACCGTTCACGGTTAGGCGCTGTTTTGGCTATGCCGTGTGGGGTTTCTGGCAGGGTCTGCCTGCGATCGGGATTCGCCCGAACGAAGGCTCAGCGCCGCCAGACGGCGGCACATGAGCTGTGCAAGCGGCTTTGGCGTGTCAGCCGTTGCGGCAGGTCTTGACGCCGATGATGCTGTAGGCTGGGCAATTGCCGATGAACGCCGTCACCGCGAAGACAACCGCGACGATCACGGCCAGCCAGAACAGAATGCCGGATCCGAGCACATTCGTCCCAAGCGCGAGGACCAGCAACAGGACCGCAATGCCGAGTCGCAGGCCGCGGTCGATTTTTCCCATATTCGTAGTCATGTTTCCCTCCATCGAGAATCTACACCCGAATTATGGCACGTCAGCGCCCGAATTTTCAGTGACTTGGTCACAGACTTGGAGGAAAGGGCTTGTCTTGCGCGGATCACACCTGCGCGTGTGCGCTTCTCACCAGGCGTTCCAGCCCGTCGTGCCCGATGAGCCGCACCTCACCGCGCGATTGCTCGATCCAGCCGCGGCGTTGGAATTCCGACAAGGTCCGCGAGACCACCTCGCGCGCGGTGCCCAGTTCGGTGCCGAGAACCGCGTGGGTCGCGTGCACCGTGTCCGTGCTGTCCGCCAGTTCGAGCAACCGCGAGGCCAGCCGCACATCCATGCGCTGGAACACGATGTCATCGATCAGGGTGAATAGGTCGGTGATTCGACGAGAATAGGCGGTGAAGACGAATTCCCGGAACACCGTCGACCGGGCCACGAGCGTGTCAAAGGTCTTGCGCGGAATGGCCACCGCTTTCACCTCGGTTTCGGAAATGCCTTCGGCAGAGTAATCTTCGAAGGCCAGCATGCAAGCCGTGGTCAGGACACAGCTTTCACCGGCATGCACGCGATAGAGAAACACCTCGCGTCCGGTGTCGGAGCGTTGCTGCACCTTCACCGTCCCTTCCAGCAGCAGCAAAAGGTTGTCCACGGTTTGCCCCGGCTCGAAGATTTCCTTGCCAGCCGGGACGGTCACGATCTGGCTTCCTGCCTCGAGTTCGGACCGGATGTCCTCCGGCAGGCGGCTCAGCCCCGCAAATTTGTCGATCCAGGATGCATCCATTTTTGAACGTCCAGCGCTTGGCGCCAGGGGGGACGCAGCCATCCCCGTGTCTGACCTCGGTTTCGATATTAGCCGATTGGCTGGTCAAACACCTACACTGCACATGTGCTTGTGACAAATGCGACAGACTGACAGAGAGGACGGTCCCACCGCGCGCAATGACTGGCGCGGTGGGGACGTTTCAGAAGCTTAGAACACGTGTATCTGCCGCCATCAGCGTGGCTGCCATCTCGTCAGGCTTTGCAACGCCGATTCCATCCAGCAGAACGGACTGGTCATCGCCCCGGCCCGGAAGATAGATCGCACAGACCTCGACGGTTGCGTCTGTCTTGTCCCGGATCATCTGCATCAGGCCCTGCGGGCTCATGTCGCGTGGCGGCTGTCCCGCAGTGGCGCTTTCGGGAGCGTCCTGCAGCGCGAGATCCCCGGCTGGACCACAGAGCAGAATATGGGCATCCGCACCCTGCTGCGCAGCCTGGAAGGTCAGGACCATCGACATGAGCTGCGTCTGCGCGTCCGGCGATGTCACGACGGTGACCAGCTTGGACGCATCCTGCGCCGCCGCGGAAACGGCAGTTGTCGCGGCGAGAATGGTGGAGAGGATGAGTTTTTTCATGGAGTGCCTCCTTGGGGTTTGAAATGTCTCCACTGTGGCGGGCCAGCCGTGTGGCGTTTTTCCCCGCAGTGAAGGTCGCGTCATATCAATGCTGCCACGCGGCACGACACGCTGTCGGTGACTTGATCACTGAACCGCGACGGCACAGGAATTTTCCAGCCGTGCCCTTGCAAAGCAGGCTGCAGGGGGTAATAAATGCGAATGACTTGCATTTTCATGGTGGGCTCGACCTGGCGACCACGGAGGCACGTTCGATGAAATCGAAAACTGCGACAATCCTGTCAGCCGCTTTGCTTGCGCTGGGGACGGGCGCTGTGGCGGAAGAGAAATTGAAGGTGGTCACAACCTTCACCGTTCTGGCGGACATGGCAGCCAATGTTGCCGGTGATGCGGCAGAGGTTGTCTCTATCACCAAGCCGGGGGCCGAGATTCACGGCTATCAGCCGACGCCGCAGGATATCGTGCGCGCGGTCGATGCAGACCTGATCCTCTGGAACGGCCTCAATCTCGAGCTTTGGTTCGAACAATTCGTCTCGAACCTTGGCGATATGCCCTCCGTTACAGTGTCCGATGGAATCGATCCGATATCCATCGCGGCGGGAAGCTACGCCGGAAAGCCCAACCCGCACGCGTGGATGGGGTTGGACAACGCGTTGATCTATGTCGATAATATCGCCAAGGCCTTTGCCGAACAGGATCCTGGAAACGCGCCCGTCTATGCCGAGAACGCAACCCGCTACAAGGAGGCGTTGCGCGCGACGCTGGAGCCGTTGCGCGACGCGGTGGACGATGTGCCGCAATCGCAGCGCTGGCTTGTCACCTGCGAGGGCGCCTTCAGCTATCTCGCCCGCGACCTGGGCCTGCAAGAGCTTTACCTCTGGCCGATGAACGCCGATCAGGTGGGCACGCCGCAGCAAGTGCGGTCCGTGATCGACGGTGTGCGCGACAACAATATCCCCGTGGTTTTCTGTGAAAGCACCGTCAATACCTCACCGGCAGAACAGGTCGCGCGGGAAACCGGTGCAGCCTATGGCGGCGTGCTCTATGTTGACTCATTGAGCGACGCCGGCGGCCCGGTGCCGACGTATCTCGATCTGCTGCGCGTGACCACGCAAACCGTGGCGGACGGGCTGACGTCTGCCGCGAATTGATCCTGGCCTGCAGGGCCGTGCAGCCCCGAAACCGTGAGGACACATCATGCTCGACCAAGAGCGCCGGACCAGCCACGCGACCTCGCCCAACACCAGGGACGCAGGGTTGTCGGCACACAATGTGACGGTCAGCTACCGCAACGGCCACACTGCCCTGTGGAATGCCAGCTTCGAGATCCCGAGAGGCACCGTCACCGGGCTGGTGGGGGTGAATGGTGCCGGAAAATCGACGCTGTTCAAGGCGATCATGGGGTTCGTTCCGGCATCGCAGGGCGAAATACGCATCCTCGGTCTGCCGGTAAAGGAGGCGCTGGCCCGCAGCCTCGTGGCCTATGTGCCGCAATCCGAGGAAGTGGACTGGGCGTTTCCGGTGCTGGTCGAAGACGTGGTGATGATGGGCCGCTACGGCAAGATGGGGTTCCTCCGCCGAGCCAGTGCAAAGGACCGCGCCGCCGTGGACGACGCGCTGCGCCGCGTCAACATCCAGGACCTGCGCCACCGCCAGATCGGCGAACTGTCGGGCGGCCAACGCAAACGCGTTTTCCTGGCACGCGCGCTGGCGCAGGACGGGCAGGTGATCCTTCTGGACGAGCCCTTCACCGGGGTCGACGTCAAGACCGAACACCAGATCGTCGCCCTGCTGCGCGACTTGCGAGACGAGGGGCGGGTGATGCTGGTTTCGACTCATAACCTTGGTTCGGTGCCCGAGTTCTGCGACCGAACGGTGCTGATGAAAGGCACGGTGCTCAGCTTTGGACCAACCGAAACAACCTTCACCCGCGAAAATCTCGAAAAGACCTTTGGCGGTGTGTTGCGTCACTTCACGCTGGGCGGCGATACCCTGCACGACGATGAGGACGCGCGCGAGGTGACGATCTTTACCGACGACGAACGTCCCTTCGTGCAATACGGCGACAAGACCCAACGGACGGAGCCGGACGCATGATCGCGTCTTTGATGGAACCGTTCGGATACACGTATATGGTCAACGCGATGTGGGTGTCGGCGCTGGTCGGGTCGGTTTGTGCGTTCCTGTCCTCATACCTGATGCTCAAGGGGTGGTCATTGATTGGCGACGCGCTGTCCCATTCCGTCGTGCCCGGCGTGGCCGGGGCCTATATCCTTGGCTTGCCCTTCGCCTTGGGCGCATTCATTGCGGGGGGATTGGCGGCGTCGACCATGCTGTTCCTGTCAGAACGATCAGGGCTGAAGCCGGATGTCATCATCGGGATGATCTTCACGTCCTTTTTCGGCCTTGGCCTTTTCATGGTGTCGATCAACCCGATGTCGGTGTCGATCCAGACCATCACGATGGGCAATATCCTTGCCATTACACCCGGGGACACGCTGCAGTTGGCGATCATCGGAATCGTCTCTCTTGCCGTGCTCATGGCAAAGTGGAAAGATCTGATGGTCACGTTCTTCGATGAAAACCATGCCCGCGCCATCGGGCTGAGACCACGGCTGCTCAAGGCGGTGTTCTTTGTCCTTCTGTCGGCCTCCGTCGTGGCCGCGATGCAGACCGTTGGCGCGTTCCTTGTGATCGCGATGGTGGTGACACCGGGAGCGACAGCATATCTTCTGTGCGACCGCTTTGCGCGGCTGATCGTGACATCGGTTGCGATCGGATCGATCACGAGCTTTGCCGGAGCCTATATCAGCTACTTTCTTGATGGGGCGACAGGCGGCATAATCGTGTGCCTGCAAACCCTCATCTTTCTCGCGGCGTTTGTCCTTGCCCCGCGCCACGGTCTTCTGGCCGCCCGACGCAAGGCGAAAGACGTCTTGCAGGATGGACCAGATGACGGGCTATTGCCGGACCATCCGGCAAAGGACGGTGCATGATGGACCTTGAAACCCTGCTTTTGCCATTTCGGTTTGCGTTCATGCAAAACGCTTTCTTCATCTCGGCCATGGTCGCCGTGCCCACCGCGATCCTGTCGTGTTTTCTGGTACTCAAGGGCTGGGCGCTGATGGGGGACGCGGTAAGTCACGCTGTCTTGCCGGGCATCGTGTTGGCATATATCCTCGGCATTCCGCTGATTGTGGGGGCCTTCGTCGCGGGAATGACCTGCGCGGTAGCCACGGGGTACCTGTCGTCAAACAGCCGCGTGAAAGAGGACACCGTGATGGGGGTGGTGTTCTCGGGCATGTTCGGACTTGGCATCGTGCTTTATGTCTCGATCGAGACCAACGCGCACCTGGATCACATACTCTTTGGCAACATGCTCGGGGTGGAGACGAACGAACTTTGGCTGGCGGGCACGATATCGGCCCTCGTGGTCGCCGGCCTTGTCCTGAAATGGAAAGACCTGTTGCTGCAAAGTTTCGATCCGGCACAGGCGCGCGCGTCGGGCCTTTGGGTCCATGCGCTGCATTACGGATTGCTCTCTGCCTTGTCGCTGACGATCGTCGCGACACTCTCTGCGGTGGGTCTGATCCTTGCCATCGGGCTGTTGATCGCGCCGGGGGCGATTGCCTTTCTTCTGGTGCGGCAATTCTCGACGATGCTTTGGCTGTCGGCCCTGATCAACGTGGGTGCCATGCTGACGGGCACATATCTGAGCTTTTTCCTGGACAGTGCGCCGGCACCAACGATCATCCTGATCCTGACCGCGCTTTTCGTGATGGCCTTCATCCGCCGCCAGATACTGACGCGTCGCGCGTCCTTGATCCGCGTTCAAAACGGGTAGACAGCACCGGACTTCAGAAACGGCCTGCCTGTCTCAGGTGATGACGTCCGGCGCGGTCCGACCGGTTCGCACTGCCAGTCCGGTGATCTCTGCCGTTGCCGTGGCAATCTCGTGCAGCGCGATCTGGGGTGTGAGGGTCAAATCGCCCGCCGGCCCTTCGTACCGTTCAAGATACACGCGAAGTGTCGCCCCGTCGGTTCCCGTGCCGGACAGGCGCAATACCGCGCGGCTGCCGCCTTCGAAAAAGATACGCAGCCCCTGATTGTGGCTCTGTGCGCCATCGACCGGATCGAAATAGGAGAAGATGTCTGCCTTGGTGACGGTGCAGGCGCCAAAGCTCTGCCCCGCGAGACTGTCCAGCCGGTCGGTCAGATCCGCGATCAACTCCTGTGCCGTGCCAGTATCCAGCGCCTCATAATCGTGCCGGGAATAGTAATTGCGGCCATAGGTTTGCCAATGGTCCAGTAAAACGTCTTTCACCGACATGCGACGCACCGCGAGGATGTTCAGCCAAAGCAGAACCGCCCAGAGCCCGTCTTTTTCGCGAACGTGGTCACTGCCCGTGCCAGCGCTTTCTTCTCCGCAGAGTGTCACCCGCCCGGCGTCCAGAAGGTTGCCAAAGTATTTCCATCCCGTCGGTGTCTCGAAACATTCGATCCCATAGGCGTCTGCCACGCGGTCACACGCAGCGCTGGTTGGCATGGATCGGGCGATTCCGGCGATCCCGCGTTCATACGCAGGGGCCAGATGCGCGTTTGCCGCCAGTACGGCAAGGCTGTCTGACGGCGTGACATAGATGCCCTTGCCGAGGATCATGTTGCGGTCGCCATCCCCGTCCGACGCGGCGGCGAAATCCGGCCCGTCCGGGGACATGACCAGATCGACCAGCGGTTTGGCCCAGATCGGATTGGGGTCGGGGTGGCCCTTGCCAAAATCCATGGACGGCACAGCGTTCATCACCGTGCCGTCAGGCGCGCCAAGCAGGTCTTCGAATAGTGCCTTCGCATAGGGGCCTGTCACGGCGTGCATTGCATCGAAACGCATGGTGAAACCACTTTCGAACAAGGCGCGCAGCGCGTCGAAATCGAACAGCTCTTCCATCAGCATGGCGTAATCCACCACCGGGTCCTCGATCTCGATCCGCGTGTCGCCAAGCGCGGTTTCGGCAATACCGGTCAGGTCGATGTCCGCTGTATCAAGCGTTTTGTAATGGTCGATGGTCTTGGTCGCCTCGAAGATTGCATCCGTCACCGATTCTGGCGCAGGCCCGCCATTGGCAGTGTTGAACTTGAGACCGAAATCCGCGTCGATGCCACCGGGATTATGGCTTGCCGACAGGATCAGCCCGCCATCCGCGCCGCGCTTGCGGATCAGGTGCGACGCCGCGGGTGTCGACATTAGACCGTCTTGCCCGACAATCATGCACTCTGCGCCATTGGCCGCCGCCATGCGCAGGATCGTTTGGATCGCCTCGGCGTTGAAGAACCGACCATCCCCCCCGACAACCAGCGTTTTGCCCGCAACTCCGCCGATCGCGTTGAAGATCGACTGAACGAAACACTCAAGATAACCGGGTTTCATGAACACCCGCGTTTTCTTGCGCAGGCCCGAGGTGCCCGGCTTCTGCCCGTCGAAGGCTGTGCAGTCGTAGGTCAGGATCGTCATTCGGAAACCTCTTGTACTGTCGCGATGATCTGGCGTTGCACTGCGTGCTTGAAACACAGATGACGCGATCAAACCATGTACGTGCCGAGAATTCATGGAAGTGAACCACCTCCGTCACATCAGGTGCCCGCAATCTTGGCGATATGTCCGAGAACGCGGCGACCTGATGCCCGTGCATATCGAAATTACCCCGATCCAGCCAGCGCGGGACGCGCGGCTTTCACTATGGGCTGTTCGCTGTCGAGGATCGAGACCCGCGCCATGCCGCGGCAGCGCCCCTTGTAACGGGTCGCCTGCCGGAACGTGCCGACATGGGGGCCGCCGGGACGCTCTGCCGCGCGGCGGCGTCGAACGCGCCGCATGTCCACTCATGGCGGCGATATCGGTCGCGGTGTGTTGTCTTAGGTCGGCAGGTCAAGATGGTGGCCCAGCGCGGTTGACGCGCTGGGCCGGGATCAAAGGGTCAGTCACCCAAATTCGCGGCCCAACGCGTCATCCACGGAGGTGATGATCTGATCAATATCGTCCTTGGACGCGATCAGGGCCGGGCTGAAGCACAGCGTGTTGTTATAACCGGGCAGGGACCGGTTCGTGGCCCCGATGATGATGCCTTGTTGCATGCAGTCGGCGACCACCTTCTGCACACGCTTTTCCGCCATTGGAGTGCGGGTCTCGCGGTTCTCGACCAGTTCGGCCCCGAGGAACAGGCCCTTGCCGCGGACATCGCCGATCACGGCGTGCTTGTCCGCCAGGCCATGCAGTTGGTCCAGCATGTATTCCCCAATCGCCGTGGTGTTCTCGAGCAACCCTTCATCCTCGATAATCCGCATGTTCTCCATCGCGGCCGCCGGCCCGGCGGTGCAGCCGCCAAAGGTCGAGATATCGCGGAAGTAATTCATCGGGTCCTCGTGGTCGTCCTTGAACATCGAGAACACGTCCTCGGTCGTGACAAGACACGCAATCGCAGCATAGCCCGAAGCGACACCCTTGGCCATGGTGACCATGTCGGGCTGCACGCCGTAATGCTGGTATCCGAACCATGTGCCAGTGCGGCCCAGCCCGCAGACAACCTCGTCGATATGCAACAGGATGTCGTACTTGCGGCAAATTTCCTGCACACGCTCCCAGTATCCCTGGGGCGGCGGGATCACGCCGCCACCCGCCGTCACCGGTTCGAGACAGAGCGCGCCCACGGTATCCGGCCCTTCGCGAAGGATCACCGCCTCGATCTGGTCGGCGGCCCATTCGCCGTAACTCTCGGTCGGGGCGCCCTGATCAGCAGCGCGGTATTCCAAACAATGCGGCACGCGCACGAAACCGGGCGTGAAGGGACCATACTGCGCGTTGCGTTCGTCCTGGCCGCCGGCCGACAGGCAGCCGATGGTCGTGCCGTGATAGTCGCGGTCACGGAACAGGATCTTGTGCTTCTTGCCGCCATAGCGCTTGTGGGCGATCTGGCGGACCATCTTGAAGGCTTTCTCGTTCGCCTCGGATCCGGAGTTCGTGTAATACACCCGGGCCAATCCCGGCATCTTGGAAATCAGCTTTTCCGAGAAAAGCGCACCGGGGATCGACCCGGCGGACCCCGCGAAATAATTGAGCTTCAGGAGCTGGTCGTAGACCGCCTTGGCGATGCTTTCGCGGCCATAGCCCACGTTCACCGTCCAGACCCCGCCTGACACGGCATCGAGATGCTCTTTACCCTTCTGGTCCCAGACCCGCATGCCTTTGCCTTCGACTATGATCCGGGGATCATTCGCCTCGAAGGGTTTATGCTGGATCAGATGGTGCCACACGTGGGCTTTGTCGGCCTCGACCACATGGCTGAGGTCGTTTTGGGTCAATGTGCCGTCCATGGGATCACCTCCGTCTGGGAATCAGGTATCTGGGTCTGCCCGCTTGGCCCCGCTTTGAGTATCTTGATCGGATCGGGGAAGGCACGTTAGGGCCAGATGGCATTCACCCATAAGTCCAGATGGCTGAATCCGACCGTCCGGACCTGTGTCGGTGACGCCGGACCGGGGATATTACGAACCGGACCCGTCGGTGGCCGGCGCGGCCTGTGTCGCATCCCCATCCCCCTGCGCCGGTTGCTCGGCTGTGGGCACATCCGCGGCACCGCCGGTGACCATCTCCATCAGTGACGCGACCTGTGCATTGAGCCACGTCCGCACGGTGTCGATCATCGAAACATATGTATCGAGAGGCGCCTGCAATTGCGGCAGGGCGTCTGCCACCTGCGGAGCAAAGACATAGAGCCCCGCGGCTATGGCGAAAATGACGAGCACAAGGAAGAAGCCACGGCCAAAGCCGCCGGAGGGATCATCATCCTCGTCCAGATCAGCCTGAACCGACCGCACTTCCTGCCGGTCCGAGCTTGAGCGCAGGGTCTGGTTGATTTCCTCTACATCGGGAAGCATGTCCCCGCGGGATCGCGGGCGATCCGCGGTAGCGGGGGCAGCCCGCGCGTCCTCACCGCGCAGCTTGCGCATGCGGTCTTCCGCCTGGCGGGCGCGTTTCGCGGACTCGTCTTCCGGTTCCTGCAAGCCCAGATCGGGCTGATCTTCCAGCGAGCCGGCCTCGGACTGTCGCGTGCGGGCCTCGAACTCGGCCTCTTCGCGCAGGATATCCGCGACCGACGGATCGAGCTCGCGCCGTTTCGGCGGTGTGTCGCCCGGCGCTGCCCCGGTGTTGACCGATGGCATGTCATCGATATCGTTTTCAACTTCCGGGTGCCACACAGCATCCTTGGGCGCGGCCGCGTCGGCTTCGAACGCCTCTGGGCTGTTGCTGGTGTCGGGCTGCTGAAACCACGTGTTGCCGCAATTGGAACACTGCACGTCGCGCCCATCTTCGGGGATCACGTCATCCGGGACTTCGTATTGCGCCCCGCAGCTCGGACATGTCAGCCGCATATTGCCTGTTGCCCCCGTCTCATTGGCCCACAACTGGCGGCCAATGTCTATACCCACCGTTCAAAGCACCATAGGCGCGCGATTGTTCGTGTTAAACACAATTCTGGACCGTCCGCCGGATTGAAACCGCAACGATGCTCAGGCACAACTACGCCGAACAAAAGGCAGGGACAAGACCGCCGTGATCGAGCTGGAAAACGTGGCCTACAGTTATGGCGGCGGTGAATTGTTGACAGACATGACCCTGAGCGTTCCGCCGGGATCGTTCCATTTCCTGACCGGCCCGTCGGGATCGGGGAAGACCACGTTCCTCAAGCTCTGTTACGGCGCGCTTCAGGCGACATCCGGGCACGTGCGCCTGTTCGATCGCGACGTGCGTGGCCTGAGCCGGGATGACGTGGCGCTGATGCGGCGCAAGATCGGCGTCGTGCACCAGGATTGCCAGTTTCTTGACCATCTGCCGGTCACCGAAAACGTTGCCCTGCCGCTGGCCGTCTCGGGTCAGGATGTCGCCGATAACGAGGCCGATCTGAAAGAGCTCATGGCCTGGGTCGGGTTGACCGCGCGCGCCGATGCCGTGCCGCCGGAACTGTCCGGTGGTGAACGCCAGCGCGCGGCATTGGCGCGCGCCGTGATTATGTCGCCCGATGTGATCCTCGCGGATGAACCCACCGGCAATATCGACTGGGACATGTCGCAGCGCTTGCTGATGTTGCTGGTCGAGTTGAACCGCATGGGCAAGACGGTACTTGTCGCCACGCATGATCTCGGCCTGATCCGCGCCGCCAAGGCACAGGTGCAGACCCGTGTTCTGCGCATCTCGAACAGGCGTTTGCAGGTGGCGGGGGCGGATCTGTGACCTTAAACCCGCGCGCCATGGCCAAGATGCTGCAATTCGACGAAAAGGCCGATCGCGTGGTACCGCCCACCGGCTTTACCGCCCGGCTGACCGTGTTCAGCGCCTTTGCAATGGCCTTTCTTGCCGTGTTCGCGCTGGCGCTGTCGTCGGCAGCGGGCCGTGTCGCGGATCGATGGGGGGACGAACTGGCGCAATCGTCGACCCTGCGCATCTCGGCGCCCGCTGGCGAAGCCGCGACCCAGACCGAGGCGGCGCTGCGCGTTCTGCGGACGACGCCCGGCATCGAAGAGGCGCGGGCGCTGTCGCTGGACCAGCAGCGCGCGCTGCTGAGCCCCTGGTTCGGCGCAACCCTGCCGGTCGAGGATCTGCCGCTGCCGCAACTGATCGACATCACCGAAAGTGATGAGGGCTATGACGCCGCGGGCCTGCGCCTGCGCCTTTCGGCAGAGGCCCCCGCAGCCGTGCTCGATGATCACGCCCGCTGGCGCCGCCCGCTGATCGACGCCGCTGCACGGCTAAGGTTGCTTGGCTGGGCATCGACCCTTCTGATCGCGCTGGCAACGGCGGCGATGGTCACGCTTGCGGCTAATGCCGCGCTTGCCGCAAATGCGCAGGTGATCGCGGTTTTGCGGCTGGTCGGGGCGAAGGACACCTACATTGCCAGCGCCTTTGTCCGCCGATTCGCGCTGCGGGCGCTGACCGGGGCCGCGTTCGGCACGTTTTTCGGCATCGCATCATTGTTCCTGATCCCGGCGCAGGATGATGCAACCGGGTTCCTGACCGACCTGAGACTCCAGGGATGGGGCTGGGTCTGGGTCATGCTGATCCCGCCGCTCTCTGGGCTGGTCGCGTTCATCGCCACGCAATACGCCGCACGCCGGGTCCTGGGGGAATTGGCGTGATGGCTTACGCGGTTCAATGGGTGCGTTCGCTGATCTTCATCAGCGCGGTCTACCTGTCGATCGCCGTTGTCGGTCTGGTCCTGTTTCCCTGGGCGATGCTGTCCCGCAAGGGGGCGCGCGCAGGCAGTATGGCGGTCTGCCTGTTCGTGCGCTGGGCCGCGCCATGGATGATCGGGCTTCGCACCGAAATTCGCGGTGCGGCGCCGGACTACAAGTGTATCATCGCGTCCAAGCACCAGAGCTTTCTGGATGTGTTTCTGGTCTTTTCAGCCCTGCCGGCTGGCAAGTTCATCATGAAGCGCATTCTCATGTACGCGCCCGTCGTCGGGCAATACGCGCTGCGCATAGGGTGTATTCCCGTGGATCGCGGCAAACGTGGCGCGGCCATCAAGCAGATGGTCAAGGCAGTGGAAAGCGGCGCGGCAACACCCGGGCAGTTGATCATCTATCCGCAGGGCACAAGGGTCGCCCCGGGGGTCAAGGCCCCCTACAAGGTCGGCACAGCGGTGCTCTACGATCAGTTGAACCAGCCTTGCGTTCCGGTGGCGACAAATGTGGGGCTGTTCTGGCCCAAGCGCGGGATCTACCGCAGACCCGGCACGGCTGTTGTCGAATTCCTCGATCCGATTCCTCCGGGTTTGCCGCGCAGCATGTTTCTGCCCCTGCTGGAAGACCGGATTGAAACCGCATCCAACCGTTTGAACGCCGAGGCCCGGGGCCATGTGGCGCAAGAGTGAAGCAAAGACCGACCCGGCACGGCGCGTGCCACAGGACCCGCCGTCATCAGCAAGAAGGCTGATGTAGAACACCTCTGCAACCCGACGGGAAGGGAAATAATCGGCTCGACCCGATGCATGCTCCGCAGATCGCCGTCCGGTCGGTGATCCTTGGGGCCAAGACGACGGTGCGCGCCCACGACGGGCGATTGTGACCAAACTGCAGGCGGTCTGTCGTCAAAAGCGCATGGCAGCCCGAAACAGGGCGCCGCCGCTTTCATCAGGGGCAGGAAAGGTCCTTCGAAGGACCTTACACACGCGGTTTGCAAACCGCGTGTGTAAGCGCGTTTGAACGCGCTTCAGGCAAGCCGTTTCGAAACGGCTTGCCGCGTTGTCCTTTCCGTTTACATATGGATCGGGCCGTCCCCGCACGCGAGGGCGGCCTCGCGCACCGCTTCCGAATAGGTCGGATGCGCGTGGCATGTGAGGGCAAGGTCCTCGGCCGACGCTCCGAACTCCATGGCGACACAAATCTCGTGGATCAGATCACCTGCCATCGGACCGATGATATGTGCCCCCAGGATCCGGTCCGTGTCCTTGTCGGCGAGGATCTTCACGAACCCGTCAGCCGCGAAATTCGCCTTGGCGCGGCCATTGCCCATGAAGCTGAACTTGCCGGCCTTGTAATTGCGCCCGGCCTCTTTCAGCTCTTCTTCGGTATGGCCGACATTGGCCACCTCGGGATGGGTGTAGATCACACCCGGAATGACACCGTAGTTCACATGGCCCGCCTTGCCGGCTATGACCTCGGCGCAGGCCATGCCCTCATCCTCGGCCTTGTGGGCCAACATCGGACCGTCGATGCAGTCGCCGATGGCATAGACGCCCTTGACGTTGGTCTGCCAGTGCGCGTCGGTCTTGATCTGTCCGCGCTGCGACATCTCGATGCCCAACGCATCGAGTCCCAGCCCGTCGGTAAAGGGGCGTCGCCCGGTCGAGACGAGCACGACGTCTGCATCAAGCGTTTGTTCGCTGTCATCCTTGCGCAGCTTGTAAGTGACCTTCGCCTTGGTCTTGCTCGCGTCGACTTTCTGCACCGCCGCTCCGAGAGTGAAGCTCAGACCCTGCTTTTGCAGAATCTTCTGGAACGTCTTTTGAACCTCTCCATCCATTCCGGGGGTGATGGTGTCGAGGAATTCGATCACCTCGACCTCGGTGCCCAGACGGCTGTAGACGGAGCCAAGTTCCAGACCGATTACACCCGCACCGATGACAATCATCTTCTTCGGGATCTTCGGCAGTTCGAGCGCGCCCGTGGAGGTGACGACGACCTTCTCGTCGATCTCGACCCCCGGCAGGCTCGACGCTTCGGAGCCGGACGCGATAATGATGTTCTTGGCATCATGCGTGTCATCGCCAACCTTGACCTTGCCGGCCTGCGGCACCGATCCCCACCCCTTGAGCCAATCGATCTTGTTTTTCTTGAACAGGAACTCGATGCCTTTGGTGTTGGCCTCGATGGTCTCGTCCTTGTAGGTCAGCATCTGCTTCCAGTCCACGGAGGGGCTTTTGCCTTTCAGTCCCATCTTGGCGAAGTTGTGTTCGGCCTCGTGCAACTGGTGCGTGGCGTGCAGCATCGCCTTGGACGGGATGCAGCCGACGTTGAGGCACGTGCCGCCCAACGTCTCCCGGCCCTCGACGCAGGCGGTCTTGAGGCCAAGCTGCGCGCAGCGGATCGCGGCCACATAGCCGCCGGGGCCGGAGCCGATGACGATGACGTCGTATTGTGCCATTTTGCGGTGTCCTTTGTGTTGGGTCGGGGCAGGGGGCGCTGCCCCCGTCGCCGTGCCGGCGACTCCCCCGGAGTTTACGGGCAAGATGAAGCTACATAAGGGCAGTCAATAGCAGGTAGAGCGTGGCCAGAAAACCAACGGACCAGATCACCGACCGCCAGGGCACCCACCCGAAGGCATAGGCCGGGATGTAAAGAACGCGGGCGGCGAGATAGATCGCGCAGGCAATTGCCGTCGTGCCATCGTTCTGTCCGGAATAGGTGATGACCATGACGGCGACGCCAAAGAGGATCAGCCCTTCGAAATGGTTGTCCATCGCGCGTTGCAGGCGGCCTGCTGTGCCGGTGAGTTGCACAGGCGTGTCGCGCGGCTTCATTGCTGCCCTGGTGCCGACCTGTTTCTGACCGACGATCGAGTAGAGCACGAGCTGAAGGATCTGCAAAAGGGCGGCGAGGGTAAGGGCGGTGAGTTCGGGGGTCATGTTGTAGGCACCATTAATTGCGTGAGATCACGCACCCTGCACCATGGCAGGGGACGTGCTTGCACGCGCCGTCCTCACAAATCCATCAACAACCGACGCGGATCTTCCAGCGCTTCCTTGACGCGCACGAGGAAGGTCACGGCGCCCTTGCCGTCGACGATGCGGTGGTCGTAGCTGAGGGCGAGGTACATCATCGGGCGGATCTTGATCTCGCCGTTCACCACCATCGGGCGATCCTGAATCTTGTGCATGCCAAGAATGCCCGATTGCGGCGGGTTGAGGATCGGTGAGGACATCAGCGACCCGTAGACACCCCCGTTCGAGATGGTGAAGGTGCCCCCCTGCATTTCCGCCATGGACAGCTTGCCGTCGCGGGCGCGTTTGCCCTTTTCGTTGATGGCCTTCTCGATCGCAGCAAAGCCCATCGCGTCGGCGTCGCGGATGATCGGGACCACCAGGCCTTGCGGCGTGCCGGCGGCGACGCCCATGTGGACGAAGTTCTTGTAGACGATGTCCGTGCCGTCGATCTCGGCATTGACCTCGGGCACCTCTTTCAGAGCATGGCAGCAGGCCTTGGTGAAGAAGGACATGAAGCCTAGCCGTACCCCGTGCTTCTTCTCGAACTGGTCCTTGTATTGGCTGCGCAGCGCCATCACCTCGGTCATGTCCACCTCGTTATAGGTGGTCAGGATCGCGGCGGTGTTCTGAGCATCCTTGAGGCGGCGAGCGATGGTCTGGCGCAGGCGGGTCATCTTTACCCGTTCCTCGCGCGAAGCGTCATCGGCCGAAACAGGTCCGCGCGGCGCGCTTTGGGGTGCCGCGCTTTGTGTCGGAGTTGACGACGCTGCGGCGACCGCCTTGGCCACGTCTTCTTTCATGATCCGGCCATCCCGGCCCGACCCCTGAACCTGATCGCGGCTGACACCGGCTTCGGCCATGGCTTTCTTGGCGGAGGGTGCGTCTTCGACATCGCCGCTGCGTGTATCGCTGGGCTGTGCCGCGGGGGGGGGCGCCACTTCCTGCGCGGAGGCAGAGGCCGCGGCCCCGTCACCGCCGCCAATCACACCCAGCTTGCCGCCGGCTTCGACGGTGCTGCCTTCCTCGGCACTGATCTCGGACAGTGTTCCGGCGCTGGGAGCGGGGACTTCGACGGAGACCTTGTCTGTCTCCAGCTCGCACAGCATCTCGTCCTGTGCCACGGTGTCGCCAACCTTCTTGAACCAGGTCGAAACCGTCGCCTCGGATACCGATTCTCCAAGGGTCGGCACCATCACGTCGATGGAGTCGCCACCCTCTTGCTGGGCCGGGGCCGGCTCTTTCTTGGCGGGCGCCGCCTTTTTCTCGGACGCGCGTACTTCGGGATGAGTTGCGCCAGCCTCTCCTGCCTCGGCGATATTGGCCAGGAGCGCATCGACACCGACAGTGTCGCCTTCCGTGGCGACGATATCCGCAAGCTTTCCAGCGGCGGGGGACGGCACTTCGACGGTGACCTTGTCGGTTTCCAGCTCGCAGAGCATTTCATCGACCGCGACGCTGTCGCCCGGCTTCTTGAACCACGTGGCAACCGTGGCTTCTGTCACGGATTCGCCCAGAGTTGGTACACGCACTTCGGTGGTCATTGATTGGTCCCTTCAATCGTCAGCGCCTCGTTCACGAGCGCCGCTTGCTGTTCTTTGTGTTGGCTGGCCAGACCCGTCGCGGGCGAAGCCGATGTTGCGCGGCCCACATAGCGCGGGCGGGCGTGCCTGGCCTTGATCCGGCCCAGCACCCATTCCAGGTTCGGCTCCATGAAGGTCCAGGCACCCTGGTTCTTGGGCTCTTCCTGGCACCAGATCATTTCCGCCTGCGGGAAGCGTTCGAGTTCCTTGACGGCAGAGATCGCCGGGAACGGATAGAACTGTTCGAACCGCATGATGTAGACATCGTCGATGCCGCGTGCGTCACGTTCCTCCAGCAGATCGAAATAGACCTTTCCGGAGCACATCACGACGCGTTTGATCTTGTCATCGGCCGCCAATTCGATGTCCGAATTGCCGTATTGCGCATCGTCCCACAGAACGCGGTGGAAGCTCGACCCGGTGGTGAACTCATCCGCCTTTGACACGGCGAGCTTGTGGCGCAGAAGCGATTTCGGCGTCATCAGGATCAGCGGCTTGCGGAAGTCACGGTGGATCTGGCGGCGCAGGATGTGAAAGTAGTTGGCTGGTGTCGTACAGTTGGCGACGATCCAGTTGTCCTGTCCGCAGGTCTGAAGGAAGCGTTCCAGACGGGCCGACGAGTGTTCCGGGCCTTGCCCTTCATAGCCATGCGGCAGCAGGCAGACGAGACCCGACATGCGCAGCCACTTGCTTTCGCCGGAGCTGATGAACTGGTCGAACATGATCTGCGCGCCGTTGGCGAAATCGCCGAACTGCGCCTCCCATAGGGTCAGCGCGTTGGGTTCGGCCAGCGAATACCCATACTCGAAGCCCAGGACCGCGTATTCCGACAGGGCCGAGTCGATCACTTCGTAGCGCGCCTGCCCCTCGCGGATGTGGTTGAGAGGATAATAGCGATCCTCGTTGTCCTGGTTGACGAGGGCAGAGTGCCGCTGGCTGAACGTGCCGCGTGTACTGTCCTGACCCGAGAGCCGTACCGGGTAGCCTTCGGTCAGAAGCGAGCCGAAGGCCATCGCTTCGGCGGTGGCCCAATCGAAGCCTTCTCCGGATTTGAACATTTCTTTGCGGGTGTCGAGCAGGCGGTTGATCGTCTTGTGAAGGGTGAATTTCCCGGGCGGGGTGGTCAGCGCCTTGCCGATATCCGCCAATGTTTCCGGCGTGATCGAGGTTTTGCCGCGCTGATACTTGTCCCGTTCGTGCTGGTCGAGATGCGACCAGCGGCCATCCAGCCAGTCCGCCTTGTTCGGTTTGTAATTCCGCCCCGCCTCGAATTCATCGTTGAGGTAGGACTGGAACGCGGCCTTCATGTCCTCGATTTCGCCCTCGGGAATCAAGCCATCCTTGATCAGCCGTTGCGTGTAGAGTGACAGGGTGGTCTTCTGCTGCTTGATCTTCTTGTACATCAACGGGTTGGTGAACATCGGTTCATCGCCTTCGTTGTGGCCGAAGCGGCGATAGCAGAAGATGTCGATGACAACGTCATTGCCGAATTTCTGCCGGTACTCTGTCGCGACCTTGGCGGCGTGAACCACCGCTTCGGGGTCGTCCCCGTTGACGTGAAAGATCGGCGCCTCGACCACAAGCGCGTTGTCTGTGGGGTAGGGCGAGGAGCGCGAGAAGTGCGGCGCCGTGGTAAATCCGATCTGGTTGTTCACGACGATATGGATCGTGCCGCCGGTCCGGTGTCCGCGCAGGCCCGAGAGCGCGAAACATTCGGCCACGACACCCTGTCCGGCAAAGGCCGCATCTCCGTGCAGCAGGACCGACAGGATCTGCTTGCGTTCGGTGTCCTTGAACTGATCCTGTTTCGCGCGCACCTTGCCCAGGACCACCGGGTTCACCGCCTCGAGATGCGAGGGGTTGGCAGTCAGGGACAGGTGTACGGAGTTGCCATTGAATTCGCGGTCCGACGAGGCACCGAGGTGGTATTTCACATCGCCCGATCCATCCACGTCTTCGGGTTTGAAGCTGCCGCCCTGGAATTCGTTGAAGATCGCGCGATAGGGCTTTTGCATCACGTTGGCCAGCACCGACAGGCGGCCACGATGCGGCATGCCGATGACGACCTCTTTCAAACCCAGCGAGCCCCCGCGCTTGATGATCTGCTCCATCGCCGGGATCAGGCTTTCGCCGCCATCAAGGCCAAAACGCTTGGTGCCCATGTACTTGACATGCAGGAACTTTTCAAAGCCTTCGGCCTCGACCATCTTGTTCAGGATCGCCTTGCGGCCTTCACGGGTAAAGGCGACCTCCTTGCCGTAGCCTTCGATCCGCTCTTTCAGCCATGCGGATTGCTCGGGGTCCGAGATATGCATGTATTGCAGCGCAAAGGTGCCGCAATAGGTGCGTTTCACGATATCCAGTATCTGCTGCATCGACGCGATTTGAAGGCCCAGAACGTTGTCGATGAAGATCGGGCGATCCATGTCGGCGTCGGTGAACCCGTAGGATTTGGGGTCCAGCTCGGGATGCGGCGTCTGTTCGCGCATTCCCAGCGGATCCAGGTCGGCAGCAAGGTGCCCCCGGATGCGGTAGGCGCGAATGATCATCAGCGCACGGATACTGTCCAGCACGGCGCGCTGGATCGCGTTGTCGGTGACCTCGACACCGGTTTCCTTGGCCTTGGCCTTGATCTTGTCACCGGCGGCCTTGGCTTCGGCCGGGACCACGGGCCACTGGCCGTCAAGCGCGGCTGTCAGATCATCATTTGGCGTCGGTGGCCAATCGCTGCGCGCCCAGCTTGGGCCGGTCGCGTCATTTCTGACAGCGGTGTCATCGTCGCCCAGCTGTTTGAAGAACGTCCGCCATGCGTCATCGACGGCATTCGGATCGTTTGCATAGCGCGCGTACATCTGTTCCAGATAGGCCGCGTTGTGCCCTTGCAGGAAGCTCGAGGCGCGGAAATGATCGTTTGGGCTCTGGTCTGTCATGACGCAACCTTTTTTTCTTGGGGCAGACGATATCAGGCGTTTTGTGCCGGCGGGGGGCCATAGGCATTGGTTTCAGGCTCGGACGGGCGTGTCAGCCACCACAGGAACAGGAGGCTGACGATTATCTGCACAATGCCAACGACCGACAGCAGCGCCATGTTCCCCATGTTCGGCATTTGCCCGGTGGCCATCGCATCGGGATCGGGCATGGTTGGCGTGAGCAGCGTTGTGATCAGGCTCAGACCGAAAGGGATAAAGATGTACCACCCCTGCCGGCCGGTATCCTGCAATCGCCGATACCCCGCCGCGAGCATCGGGCAGATCACGGCAAGAATATAGACGAGGTAAAGCACCCACCAGATCAGTTGGGTGATCAGACCGCCAATAATGAAGGCGAGAAAGAACCACCAATATTCGGACCGCGATGCCCGCCCCTGAAAGGTGGCATATTTCTGCAACAGGCAGGTGCGAATGGACGTCTGGAAATCCATCGTCATCTTTGTCGACTCCTTTGGCGTGGGTGTGATGGGCATATTGCCCATCCACACGTTATGCCTTGATTGCCTCCAGAACCGCTTCGCCAAGACCTGCAGGGCTCTCGGCCACAACGATGCCGGCAGACTTCATCGCGTCGATCTTGTCATCGGCACCGCCCTTGCCACCGGCGACAATCGCGCCAGCGTGGCCCATGCGGCGGCCCGGAGGCGCGGTGCGGCCTGCGATGAACCCGGCGGTCGGTTTCCAGCGGCCCTTCTTCTTTTCATCGGCGAGGAACTGCGCCGCTTCCTCTTCGGCAGAGCCACCGATTTCCCCGATCATGATGATGCTTTCGGTCTCGTCGTCAGCAAGGAACCATTCCAGCACGTCGATATGCTCGGTGCCCTTGATCGGGTCGCCACCGATGCCGACGCAGGTGGACTGGCCCAGACCCACATCGGTGGTCTGCTTGACCGCCTCATAGGTCAGCGTGCCCGAGCGCGAAACCACGCCGCAGGTGCCCCGCTTGTGAATGTGGCCCGGCATGATGCCGATCTTGCAGGCGTCGGGTGTGATGACACCGGGGCAGTTCGGGCCGATCAGGATGGAGTTCGAGGTCTCCAGCGCGCGCTTGACCTTCATCATGTCCATCACCGGAATACCTTCGGTGATGCAGCAGATCACGTCCATCTCGGCGTCGATCGCCTCGAGGATGGAATCTGCGGCGAAGGGCGGCGGCACGTAGATCACGGAAGCATTCGCGCCCGTGGTGTGTTTGGCCTCGTGGACCGAGTTGAAGACCGGCAGGTCGAGATGGGTCTGCCCGCCTTTGCCGGGCGTCACGCCGCCGACCATCTTGGTGCCATAAGCGATGGCCTGTTCGGTGTGGAACGTGCCCTGGCTTCCGGTGAGGCCCTGGCAGATGACTTTGGTGTTTTCGTCGATGAGGACAGCCATGTGGCGTTCTCCTAATGTGGGATGCGCAATGTTACGCACCTGAAATTCCGTCACAAAGGTGCGTGTCAACACGCACCCTACGCTTAGCCCTTGACCGCTTTCACGATCTTTTGCGCGCCGTCCTTGAGATCGTCGGCGGCGATCACGTCAACATCGGAGGAGTTGATGATCTTCTTGCCCTCTTCGACGTTCGTCCCTTCCAGGCGCACAACCAGTGGAACCTTGAGACCCACCTCTTTCACGGCCGCGACAACGCCTTCCGCGATCACGTCGCAGCGCATGATACCGCCGAAGATGTTGACCAGGATGCCCTGGACCTGCGGATCCGATGTGATGATCTTGAACGCCTCGGTCACCTTTTCCTTGGTTGCACCACCGCCAACGTCAAGGAAGTTGGCAGGCTCGGCGCCGTACAGCTTGATGATGTCCATGGTGGCCATGGCAAGCCCCGCGCCGTTCACCATGCAGCCGATTTCGCCGTCCAGGGCAATGTAGTTGAGGTCGTACTTGGACGCTTCCAGCTCTTTGGGGTCTTCTTCCGTTGTATCGCGCAGCTCGGCGATGTCGGGGTGGCGGTAGACCGCGTTGCCATCGAAGCCCATCTTGGCATCCAGACATTTCAGATCACCCGCATCGGTGACGATCAGCGGGTTGATCTCGAGCATCTCCATGTCTTTTTCGACAAACATCTTGTAAAGCGTGCCCATCAGCGCGACGCATTGTTTGATCTGCTTGCCGGTCAGGCCAAGGTTGAAGGCGATACGGCGGCCGTGGAAAGGCTGGTAGCCGGTGGCGGGATCGACCGAAAAGCTCAGGATCTTGTCGGGTGTGTTTTCCGCGACCTCCTCGATATCCATGCCACCCTCGGTGGAGGCGACAAACGACACGCGTGAGGTCTGGCGATCCACGAGCAGCGCGAGATACATCTCGGTCTCGATGCCCGATCCGTCCTCGATGTAGATGCGGTTGACCTGCTTGCCCGCGTCACCTGTCTGTTTGGTGACAAGCGTGCGACCAAGCATCTTCTTGGCTTCCTCTGCGGCTTCCTCGACCGATTTGGTGAGACGCACACCACCCGCTTCGCCGGCGCTGCCTTCTTTGAACGTGCCCTTGCCGCGGCCGCCAGCGTGAATTTGCGCCTTCACCACCCAGAGCGGGCCGTCCATTTCGCTTGCCTTGGTCTTGGCCTCTTCGGCCTTCAGAACCACGCGGCCATCCGACACCGGGGCTCCGTAGCTGCGTAGCAGGGCTTTTGCCTGGTACTCGTGAATGTTCATCGATCAACTGTCCCGTTTGTTGCTGCGATTTTTGCCGATATAAGAGTGTATACCGCCTCACTTTAACGGTTTTTTTGACGCGGAGCGGCAATAGGGCGAAAAAAGCGACATTTGTGATCACACAGAAAAATCGTGTGATCACAAAATATGCCGGTCCCGCGTGGCGCCTTGTCTTGCAGGGCGGAGGTATACGAATCTGTAAAATTTCCGGAAATTTGGTAGCGATGGGGGCAGCGCACCCCAGAACGGGTCCTC
The DNA here is from genome assembly GCF_020055675.1 of Marivita sp. Classification (GTDB taxonomy): domain Bacteria; phylum Pseudomonadota; class Alphaproteobacteria; order Rhodobacterales; family Rhodobacteraceae; genus Marivita. The sequence continues at coordinate 20,904 of NZ_JAIPUS010000007.1, read as the reverse complement.
GCGCGTGAAAGTACAGAAAGATATCCACCCACACCACCGGACGTTCATGCACTGCCGGAATAAGACGAAACGTGGCCATCGGGCCATTGACAGAAAAAGCGCCCGACGACGTGTCGCGGGGCGCTTTCCATTGATCTTCCAAAGATGGTTACGCGAGGCTTTCGTCGATGCCTTTGCACGCCTCGACAAGGCCTTTGACCGCGTTCACCGAATTGTCGAACATCGCCTGCTCTTCTTTCATCAGCTTGATATCGACGATCCGCTCGATCCCGGCTGCGCCGATCACGGTGGGCACACCGACATAAAACCCATTAAGGCCAAACGCGCCGTCACAATAAGCGGCACAGGGCAGAAGACGCTTCTGGTCCTTGAGATAGGCTTCGGCCATTTCTATGGCGGATGTCGCGGGCGCGTAGAAGGCAGACCCTGTCTTGAGCAGACCGACGATTTCGGCGCCACCGTCGCGGGTGCGCTGAACAATCGCATCAAGCTTGTCCTGCGTGGTCCATCCCATCTTGACCAGGTCGGGCAGCGGGATACCGGCAACGGTGGAATAGCGGGTCAGCGGCACCATCGTATCGCCGTGACCGCCAAGCACGAAGGCGGTGACATCTTTCATCGACACGTCGAATTCTAGGCTCAGAAAGTGGCGGAAGCGCGCTGAGTCCAGAACCCCGGCCATGCCGCAGACCTTTTCCGCCGGCAGGCCCGAAAATTTCTGCAGTGCCCAGACCATCGCATCGAGCGGGTTGGTGATGCAGATCACAAACGCGTCGGGGGCGTTGGCGGCGATACCTTCGCCCACGGATTTCATCACCTTTAGGTTGATGCCCAGCAGGTCGTCCCGGCTCATGCCCGGCTTGCGCGGCACACCGGCGGTGACGATGCACACATCCGCACCTGCAATGTCGGCATAGTCCTGCGTGCCTTTCAGCTTAGCGTCGAACCCTTCGGAGGGGCCGGATTCGGCAATATCCAGCGCCTTGCCTTCGGGCGTGCCTTCGGCGATGTCGAACATCACGACGTCGCCCAGTTCTTTTAGTGCCACGAGGTGGGCGAGAGTGCCCCCGATCTGTCCCGCGCCGATAAGGGCAATCTTGGGTCTGGCCATGGAATTTGTCTCCGGTCCGTTTTGAGTTTGGATCGTGCTAGTTCGACAATTGCGGTTTCGCAAGAGCGGCGACGACGCATGTCCCGGCTGGCGGAGCAGGGAATGACCGGATATGTCGATGATATTCCCTAGGAAAGCGGGGCTGGAATGGATGTTCTGAGCTGGACAGTTTTTGCGATTGGCGCGCCTGCCGTGCTGTTTGCCGGGGTCTCCAAGGGGGGCTTTGGTTCCGGTGCGGCCTTTGCCAGCGCATCGATTCTGGCACTTGTGGTCGAGCCGTCGATCGCGCTGGGGATCATGCTGCCTCTGCTCATGCTGATCGATGTGGCTAGCCTTCCAGCCTATTGGGGAAAATGGAGTTGGCCGGAGACCCGTCTGCTTCTTCTGGGCGGTGTGCCGGGCACGATCCTGGGCGCGCTGTTCTTTGAATGGGCGGATGACGACGTGATCCGCTTGCTCATCGGCGGGATCTCGATCGGTTTCGTTCTGTGGCAATTGACGCAGGTTGTCGGCTTTTTCCGTTTGGGGCAGCGAGCGCTGTCGCCAACGGCGGGGGTGACTGCGGGTGTGGCGCTGGGCTTTACAAGCTTCGTCAGCCATGCGGGCGGTCCCGTTGCGGCGGTCTATCTGCTTGGTCGGAGGCTGAGCAAGACCGCGTTTCAGGCGACGACCGTGATCGTGTTCTGGGCGATGAATGTCATAAAGGCGGGCATTTATGCCGCGATGGGCTTTTTCACCTTTGAAACGCTGACACTCAACCTGGCTCTGGCCCCGGTTGCCATTCTGGGGACGTATCTGGGCGTTCGGGGCCATCACATTGTCCCCGAACGCGTGTTCTTTGGTTTGACCTATGTTCTTTTGACGGTCACCGGGTCGAAATTGATCTGGGACGCCGTGGCCTAGCTGCTGGACCCTGGCTAGGCGTCTTTGGACGGGACCGCCCGTGTCCGGGCCAAACGTTCGAACGCCTGGCCGCTGGCGACAAGGCACGTCATGCCGTTGGCCGTCGTGACCGTTATGGTCCATGTGCCGGTATCGGTGGAGGCAAAAACCTCGACCATCGCGTTGTTCTGGCCCAGCCCGATACTTTGCCGGGTTTCGCCATAGGTGCTGGTGAGCCGTTCGATCACCTGATCGCGCGGCGCGCAGGTCTGCTGCGCTTGAGAGAGCGAGGCCGAGGCCAGAAGCGCCCCGATGCCCAGCATCGTCATTTTCCAAAAATCCTGTTTCATTGCCTTCCCCCGTTTTGGCTGTGATTGGCAAATCGTCCGGCGCAGGATCTTACATTTGGTTAACGCCGCGCCCGCAGTACCGGGATGTCACTGCACTTGCTGCGATGCGGCAAATCTCCTATTGCAATTTTTACACGAAAATGTAGCTCTTCGGCGCAATAATCTTTCGTCCAGATGCCAAGGAGATTGCCATGGACATGCGCAGCCGCCCATATCGTTCGGTTCTCTACATTCCCGGATCAAGGGATCGCGCCCTGGACAAGGCGCGGAGCCTTCCGGTGGATGCCATCATCTTCGATCTGGAGGATGCGGTTACGGTCGAGGAAAAGCCGGCTGCACGGGCCACCTTGCAAGACGCATTGGCCCAGGGCGGTTATGGCGCACGGGTGCGGATCGTGCGGATCAATGGCCTGGACACAGACTGGGGCCGCGATGACGCAAAGGCGGTCGCGGGTATGGCGTGTGATGCGGTGCTGCTGCCCAAGGTGGAATGCGCCGCGCAACTTGATGCGCTGGCCGCGATAACGGGCGACTTGCCGATCTGGGCGATGATGGAAACGCCGCGCGGGATGCTGAACGCGGCCGAGATTGCCGCGCATCCAAAGCTGGCGGGCATGGTGATGGGCACCAATGACCTTGCCAAGGACTTGCAGACAAGGTTCCGCGCCGACCGGCTTCCGATGCTCACATCGCTTTCGATCTGTTTGCTTGCCGCCAAGGCCGAAGGTCTGGTGATCGTCGATGGCGTTTATAATGCGTTCAAGGATGATGACGGACTGGCCAGGGAATGCACACAGGGCCGCGACATGGGTTTTGACGGCAAGACGCTGATCCACCCGGCGCAGGTGGATATCGCCAACACCGCCTTTGCGCCGACGCCGGATGAGATTGATCTGGCCCGCCGCCAGATCGCGGCCTTCGAGGCGGCGGAAGCAGGCGGACAGGGCGTTGCCGTCGTCGATGGCAAGATCGTTGAAAATCTTCACGTTGCCACGGCCCGTGAAATACTGGCAAAAGCAGAGGCAATCGAAACCATCCAAGCGGGGTAAGCCATGATGGGTCTTCTAGTTCTCGGTCTTCTGTTGTGGGTTGGGGCCCATATTTTCAAACGCGTCATGCCAGAGCAGCGCGCTGCGTTGGGCGACCGCGGCAAGACCATGGTCACTGTCGTGCTTTTGATCAGTCTCGGCCTGATGATCTGGGGCTATCGCGGGGCGGAGTTCATCCCCGTCTGGTATCCGCCGGCATTCCTTGTGCACGTGAACAATCTGCTGATGCTGATCGCCATTTTCGTCTTCGGCATGAGCGCCACCACCGGACGCCTGCGCGGCAAGATGCGGCACCCGCAACTGACCGCCGTTAAAATCTGGGCGGTGGCCCACCTGCTGGTCAATGGTGATGTCGCCTCCATCATCCTGTTCGGCGGCTTGTTGGCCTGGGCTGTGATCGAGGTCATTCTGATCAATCGCGCCGAACCTGTCTGGGACCGCCCGGAGCCGGGCGCGGCAAAGAAGGATGTGCTTCTCGTCGTGATCACGCTTGTCGCGTTCGGGGTGATCGCCGCGATTCACGCATGGCTCGGCGTTTGGCCGTTTCCGAGGTAAGTCATGAAAATCTATCGCTTTTTAACCGAAGACGACACATCTGCCTTTTGTCACAAGGTGTCCGAGGCGCTGGGCAACGGGTGGGCGCTTTATGGCGATCCCACCTATGCCTACGACGCTGCCAATGGCGTGATGCGCTGCGGACAGGCGGTGACGAAGGAGGTCGATACCCCCTATAGCCCGGAGATGAAGCTGGGGCAGCAATAGAAAACGCCGGGCAGGTGCCCGGTCCACGAGGTGACGCATGACCAAGACCAACGCAGGCCGCTTTTTCGAGGATTACGCAGTAGGGCAGGTGATCCGCCACGCGGTGCCGCGGACGGTGAAGGCCGGAGAGCGTGCGCTGTATCATTCCCTCTACCCGGCGCGCCATGCGCTCTATTCCTCGGACCAGTTTGCGCAGGCCTGCGGCCTGCCGTTCAGCCCTCTGGACGACATGATCGCGTTTCACGTGGTCTTTGGCAAAACCGTGCCGGACGTGTCGCTGAACGCGGTGGCCAACCTGGGGTATGCCGAGGGGCGCTGGATCACCCCGGTCTGGCCTGGCGATACGTTGCGGTCAGAGTCCGAGGTGATCGGGGTCAAGCAGAACTCGAACGGCAAGACGGGAGTGGTCTGGGTCCGCACTCGCGGGCGCAATCAGCATGACGAATTGGTCATGGAATATGTCCGTTGGGTCATGGTCCGCAAACGCGACCCAGATGCGGCCGCACCGGACACCGTGGTGCCCGATTTGCAAACTGCGGTTCCCGCAGAGGAGCTCGTGATCCCCAAGGGACTCGATTTTACCAACTATGATTTTGACCTCGCAGGAGAGCAGCACCGGTTCGGCGACTACCTGATCGGCGAAAAGATCAACCATGTGGATGGTGTAACCATCGAAGAGGCCGAGCACATGATGGCGACGCGGCTCTGGCAGAACACCGCCAAGGTGCATTTCGATTCCACGTTTCGATCTGATGGGGCTCGTCTTGTTTACGGAGGACATGTGATCAGCATGGCGCGTGCGCTGTCCTTCAATGGGCTTGCCAACGCGCAGATGATCGCCGGCCTGAACGGCGGGGCACATGCCAATCCGTGTTTCAGTGGAACAACAGTGCGCGCTTGGTCAGAGGTGTTGGACAAGGCCGAAACCGGGGCGCCGGGGGTCGGGGCGCTCCGCCTGCGGTTGGTTGCGACGTCGGAGCCCGTGTCCTTCGATCTCAAGGACGAGACGGGAAAATATCTCCCGCATGTGTTGCTCGACCTCGATTACTGGGCGCTGATGCCGGTGTGAGGCAGGCATGCGTCTGCGCGGCCTGTCCCGGCTTTCGAGACGTGATCGCACGGATACAGCTCCAGGAGATATTGAACTGAAATCAGAAAAACCCGAGAGATTTCATCTATTTTTGGAAAGGCCGGGGTTTTGTGATCACTGATTTCCGGCGTGTGATCACAAAATCCCCTGAATCTGTCCAATTGCGCCAAAAAACCGCGCCCCGCGGTGGATGGTCGGCGTGACACGTCGTATAAAAATAATAGAACAGTGCTTAGGAACTGGAAAGGACTCGGATCATGGCTGACGTCAATCGGGGCAAGCGGCCCCTGTCACCACACCTGCAAATTTACCGCCCCCAGCTTACCTCCGTGACGTCGATCTTGACGCGGATCACCGGCAACGCCCTGATCGTCGCGTCCGTGTTGATTGTCTGGTGGTTGCTCGCAGCGTCGACAGGGCCGGGGTATTTTGCCGTCGCGGACGGGTTCGTGACAAGCTGGTTCGGGGACATCGTGATGTTCCTGTCACTCTGGGCGCTGTGGTACCATACCCTCGCCGGTGTGCGGCACCTGATCTGGGACAACGCGAAGATGCTGGAAATCGACCGGGCCGAAATGCTTGGCTGGATCGTGGTTATCGGCTCTGGGGTCCTGACGGTTCTTTCTGTAATCATCCTTTGGTGAGGCGCGACACATGGCATTTCTGACAGACCGCAAACGCGCCATCGGCTGGGGCGCAGCAAAATCCGGGACGGAGCATTTCTGGGCGATGAAAAAATCGTCCGTCGCGCTTTTGATCCTGATCCCGTTCTTCGTGTTCACCTTTGGCGGAATTCTGGGGTCGTCCTTCGAAGAGGTGCAGGCCTATTATGCGCGCCCCTTCCCGGCGATCGTCGCCGCCTTGACCCTGATCGTCGGCTTCAAGCACTTCAATGACGGTTTCCAGACGCTGGTCGAAGACTATGTTCATGGCGTGTGGGAGAAACTCCTGATCCTCGGCATGACCTGCATTAGCTACGGCGCGGCCGCCGTTGGCGTTTTTGCAATCGCTAAAATGGCCCTTTGAGACATCGGAGCAAAACAGACTATGACTGCATACGAATACGAGACGCATGAATATGACGTCGTGGTCGTCGGCGCGGGCGGCGCAGGCTTGCGTGCCACGCTCGGGATGGCCGAACAGGGCTTGCGCACGGCGTGCGTGACCAAGGTGTTCCCGACCCGGTCGCACACCGTGGCCGCGCAGGGCGGAATTGCCGCGTCGTTGTCGAACATGGGCCCGGACCATTGGCAGTGGCATATGTACGACACCGTCAAGGGGTCTGACTGGCTCGGTGACACGGATGCGATGGAATACCTCGCCCGCGAAGCCCCCAAGGCGGTTTACGAGCTTGAACATTACGGCGTGCCGTTTTCGCGCACCGAGGAAGGCAAGATCTATCAGCGCCCGTTCGGTGGCCACACCACCGAATTCGGAGACGGACCACCCGTCCAGCGAACCTGTGCCGCCGCAGACCGGACCGGCCACGCGATTCTGCACACGCTTTATGGTCAATCGCTCAAGAACAACGCCGAGTTCTATATCGAATATTTCGCCATCGATCTACTCATGTCGGACGATGGACGCTGCACCGGCGTTGTCTGCTGGAAGCTCGATGATGGCACAATGCATGTCTTCAACGCCAAGATGGTCGTGTTGGCCACGGGTGGCTACGGCCGCGCCTATTTCAGCGCGACCTCGGCGCATACCTGCACCGGTGACGGCGGCGGCATGGTGGCGCGGGCTGGCCTGCCGCTTCAGGACATGGAGTTCGTACAGTTCCACCCGACCGGGATCTACGGATCCGGCTGCCTGATCACCGAAGGAGCGCGCGGCGAAGGCGGGTATCTCACCAACTCCGAAGGCGAACGGTTCATGGAGCGCTATGCGCCCAACTACAAGGACCTCGCGCCACGGGACTACGTGTCCCGCTCCATGACCCTGGAGATCCGCGAGGGTCGCGGCGTGGGCGCGGAAAGCGACCACATCCACCTGAACCTGTCGCACCTGCCGAAAGAGGCTTTGGCCGAACGTTTGCCGGGAATTTCCGAATCCGCCAAGATTTTCGCCGGTGTCGACGTGACCAAGGAACCGATCCCGGTTCTGCCAACGGTCCACTACAACATGGGCGGCATCCCGACCAACTACTGGGGTGAGGTGCTCAACCCGTCGAAGGACGATCAGAATGCTGTCGTTCCGGGCCTCATGGCGGTGGGCGAGGCGGGGTGTGCATCCGTTCACGGGGCGAACCGCCTGGGCTCGAATTCGTTGATCGATCTTGTCGTGTTCGGCCGGGCTGCCGCGATCCGGGCCGGAAAGGTTGTCGATCCTGAAAGCGCCATCCCCGAGACAAACACAGCCTCGGTGGACAAGGCGTTCGACCGGTTCGACAGTTTGCGCAACGCTAAGGGGACTGTGCCGACAGCCGAACTCCGGCTTGAGATGCAGAAGACGATGCAGGCCGATGCCGCCGTGTTCCGGACCGCCAAGACGATGAAGGACGGTCTGGAAAAAATGGGCGCCATTGCAGCCAAGCTCGATGATTTGCATGTCACCGACCGGAGCCTGGTCTGGAACTCGGACCTGATGGAGACGCTGGAGCTGACGAACCTGATGCCGAACGCCCTGGCCACCATCGCCGGCGCCGAGGCCCGCAAGGAAAGCCGCGGCGCGCACGCGCATGAGGACCATGGCGAACGGGACGACACGAACTGGCGTGTCCACACCATCGCGCGGGTTGACGGGGCCGAGACCCAACTCAGCTACCGTCCGGTTCTGACCGATCCTCTGACCACTGAAAAGGAAGGCGGCATCGCGGTCACGAAAATCGCGCCGAAGGAACGGACGTTCTGATGCGCCTTGCGCTTTTCCTCGTCACGGCTTTGGCTGTCACGGGCTGTTCGGTGCAGCAGCAGGACAGGATCGCGCGCGACGCCGCCCGGTCGGCCGTGACGCCGGTTTTGGTCGAGCGGTTTCCCGGCGTGCCGCTGGAACCGGCGCTGGACTGTGTGATCGACACCGCCAGCGCGGTGCAGATCCGGGCGCTGGCGCTCGACAGCGTGGGAGGCCCGACGGAAAGCACGGCGCAAATCGTCACGGATATCGTCTCGACACCCGAGACATTGAGTTGCCTGGCGGCCGAGGGGCTGCCGGCATTGCTTCGCTAAGGAGAGAGACATGGTTCAACTGACGCTCCCCAAGAATTCGACGATCCGCACGGGCAAAACCTGGCCCAAGCCGGACGGGGCCACCAATGTCCGCAAGTTCAGCATCTATCGCTGGAACCCGGATGACGGCGAAAACCCCCGTGTGGACACGTATTACGTGGACCTCGATACATGCGGGCCGATGATCCTCGACGCGCTGGTCAAGATCAAGAACGAGATTGATCCGACGCTCACGTTCCGGCGGTCCTGCCGCGAGGGTATTTGTGGGTCCTGCGCGATGAATATCGACGGGATCAACACGCTGGCCTGCATTTATGGTCTTGATGAGGTCGACGGCGACGTGAAAATCTACCCGCTGCCGCACATGCCGGTGGTGAAGGATTTGATCCCGGACCTGACCCACTTCTATGCCCAGCACGCGTCGATCATGCCGTGGCTGGAAACCAAGACGAACCGGCCGGCCAAGGAATGGAAGCAGTCGATCGGGGATCGCAAGAAGCTGGACGGGCTGTATGAATGCGTGATGTGTGCCTGCTGCTCCACGGCCTGCCCATCGTATTGGTGGAACGGGGATCGGTATCTTGGACCGGCGGCGCTGTTGCATGCGTATCGCTGGATCATCGACAGCCGGGACGAGGCGACCGGAGAGCGGCTCGATGAGCTGGAGGATCCGTTCAAGCTTTATCGGTGCCACACGATCATGAACTGCGCCAAGACCTGTCCCAAGGGGCTTAACCCGGCCAAGGCGATTGCGGAGATCAAGAAAATGATGGTTGAGCGGCACGTGTGAGCCGCCCCGTCCCACGCGTGGGACGCTGTCATGGCACGAGATATCAAGGGGTTACCGGGACGGATTAACCACTTGTTAGCAAATGGGCCGGTGAAGCGTGGCGCTTTGCCGGCCTTTATACGGTCAACAGGCCGGGCGGATCGTCCCGGTCTGCTGGGGGGCGCCGCGCGTCAATTTGACAGGGCGCGGTCCAGATGGTCCATGTTGGACTGGTTGCTGAGAAAAAGTGCAACGGGGCGTAGCGGTTCGATCGAGTGGGACACAACCAGCAGGCAGAGCACCAGAGGCGTGGACAGGAACGCGCCGGCAACGCCCCAGAGCCAGCCCCAGAACATCAGCGCGACCAGGATGATTACCGGCGACAGCATGAACTGCCGGCCCAGAAACCGTGGGTCGATGAAATTGCCCACGATCTGTTCGATGGCGAAAATACCGGCCCCGATCCAGAAGGCCGTGAGCGGGTCAAGCACGAGAAAGGCATAGAGTACCGGCAGCAGACCGGAAATGATGGACCCGATATTGGGAATATAGGTCAGAATGAAAGTCAGGACTGCCCAGACCACCAGCAAATCCAGACCAAAGAGGGCAAGCCAGCCAGTGTAGAGCGCGGCCTGAAGCACGCCGATCAGGGTGCGCACGTATAGAAATTTTCGCAGGCGCCCGGAGATGCTGCGGATCGTGTCGTGGCAGATCTGCGCATTTTCAGCCGAGAGCAGATCGCCTGTCTTGGACCGCCAGCGCGGCATTTCGATCAGCATCAGAAGGACCAGGAAGAACACGATGAGAAAGGCGGTCACGAAGGCGCCTGTCATCGTGACGGCAGAGCTTGCAAAGTTGGTCGCCCGCTGGACAACCCAGTCGCCGAAATTGCTTCCTGCCTTGCCCCAGATTGCGCCGATTTCCCCGGCGAAGGGGAGAGTTTGATCCTGCGTCTGCGCGCTGCTCTGGGGCACGAGCTCGTTCAATTCGTCGGTGATGCTGGGCATCGCTTGCAGGGTTTGCTGGCCGGCGAAATAGAGCGCGCCGAACACCATGATGACGACGGCAACGATCAAAAGCATGACGACAAGATGTGCCATCCAGGCGAAGCCGCGCGGCAGGGACCGGTGGACCCATTCGTCCAGCGGGGCGACAAGCAGCGTGATCAGAACGGCGAAGACCACCGGAATAACCACAACCGCCATGGCCGAGAGCACCCAGAACGACAGGACAAGATAGATCAGGCCGACAAGCCAGGTAAGCGGTTTGGCTTTCACACCTGTCAGGACAGGTTCCGGGCCTTGGCGGGTCATATCAGGTCCTTGGTGCAAACGATGATCTGAAAGGCCAACGTGGCGTTCGTGTTCGGGGTTCCGAAAACAAGACTTTGCGGGAAACCGGAACGGCGAGTGCGCGTTGAGCTTGGTGTTTGCTTCAGGTTCCCTGTCCCTGCTGCTGATCCTTGGCGGGATCGCGGCGGGTGTCGTTCTCTTTGCCGGGTTGAGGATGACAACCCTTGCGGATCGCATCGCGGATCGCACCGGTTTCGGTGAAGCGCTGATCGGCGGGGTCCTTCTGGGGGCGGCCACGTCTTTTTCCGGCACGATCGTTTCCTTGAGCTCGGCGCTGGATGGCCGTGCGTCGCTGGCCTTTGCCAACGGCATCGGTGGCATCGCGGCACAGACGGCATTCCTGGCACTGGCCGACCTGCTGCACCGGAGGGCCAACCTGGAACATGCGGCGGCAGAGCTGGCCAATGTGTTTCAATGCGGGCTTTTGATGCTGATGCTGGCGGTGCCCTTTGCCGCGTTTACAACACCGGACTTCACGGTGATCGGCGTACATCCGGCATCTTTCGCGCTGGTCGGGATATACGCAGTCGGCGTGGTGGCGACATCGCGTCTGCGCGACGCGCCCATGTGGCGGCCGGTGCGGACCGAGGAAACCCGCGATGATGTGCCGGATGAAGAGGACGGCCCCGACCGGCCCGCGCGTGCCTTGGTCGGGCAGTTCCTGGCCTTGATGCTGGTCATGGGCGTTGCGGGCTGGGTGATTTCGCAGGTCGGCGGCCAGTTGACCGAGCGACTGGGTGTTTCGGCAACCCTCGTGGGGGCGCTGATGACGGCTGTTGTGACCTCCTTGCCCGAACTCGTGACCACGCTGGCGGCGGTGCGGCGCGGCGCGCTGCAATTGGCGGTCGGCGGGATCATCGGGGGCAACACGTTCGACATCCTGTTCCTGACCGTGTCGGATTTCGGATATCGCGCGGGGTCGCTCTATCACGCGATCGGATCGCCGGACCTGTTCTGGCTGGCGACGGCACTGCTGATGACGGGTGTGTTGTTGCTGGGGTTGTTGTTCCGCGAAAAGCAGGGACCCGGCGGGATCGGGCGGGAAAGCGTCCTGCTCCTGGCGATGTATATTGGGGCCATTGCGATGCAAGCGGTCGTCGGCTGAGGCGGTTCGCTGCGGGCGTTGACGATGGGCCAATGGCGGTGAATATAGCGGCGTCGCCCGGAGCAAGTGTACCAAGAGAGGCTTGCGCTCATGTCCGATCCCACGTCTGGTCCACCGGTTGTACTGCTTCCCGGTTTGCTGGAAACGCATCACATGTGGGAGACGATGATCGACCGCCTTCGGTGGTCCCCCGACCGTATGGCGGTGTTCGACCTGCCGGGGCACATGCCGGGTGACGATGCCGAAACCATTGCGCAAGACCTGGAAACTGGTGGCTGGGTCGACCGTTTGGCAGAGCAGATCCGCGACCGGTTCGGCGGGGTGCCGGCGCTGGTGATCGGACATTCGACCGGCGGGATGATGGCGCTGTGGCTGGCGCAGCGGTATCCCGAGCTGATCGACAGTCTTGTCCTGATCGGGGCGCTGACGAAGGGCGACCGGGGCCGTACGTTCGATCCGGGGGCGCGGTTCTTTTCGGTGCCGATGCTGGGCGAGATGGCGTTTCGCGCGGGCATGACGATGTGGTTGTCATCGCCCGAGAAGTTCCAGCAGGGCTATGCGCTGGCAGCGGCGGACCGCAAGCTGGAGGTGCCCGCGCCCGAGGCGATGCGCGCGCAGCTGAGCGCCTGCGATCCAAGCGCGCTTTATGCAACGGCGATGTGGGTGCTGAACGCGGATGTCGGGGCCGGTCTGGCGCAGGTCGGGTGTCCGGTGCTTGCCATCATCGGGTCACGCGATCCGATCGTGCCGCCGGCGCACCAGATCGGGATCATCCGGGGCGCGCCCCAAGGGGTTGCGCAGATGATGCCGGCGGGGCATTTGCCCTTTGCGGAATGCCCCGATCTCGTGGTTGCCGCGCTGCGCGGCTGGCAGCTCCGGCAGGCGCGCGGCTAGGTCGCAGGCGGTCCGTTAACGGCCCGCGCCATGCGGATCCTCTGAAATCACGGGACATTTTCCAGACCCCGGTTCCAGACCCTGGGCATACCGCCCGTCATCCGCCGGCGATGGTCCGGGTAACGGTCCTGGTGCACCCTGCGGTTGGGCCGTCGTGTCGCGGATGAACCATTCGCGAGTCGGGAACCGCCCATACGGACTTTTTATCGGTGTAAATCATTGTCTTAGCAAGAATGTCGCAAATGGGGGTTGAACCGTCGCTATTGGTTAGTGATGGTAGGCGCACAGGTTGGATGGCACCGTGGACGCCTCGGAATGGTGGTGAGCCTGCAAAAGGCTTTTCATTGACCGGGACAGGCCGCGGGCCCGACCACACTGCATCCCGCGGTAGGATCACGCGAGCCGCGGCGAACATCGAAATAAGCAATGCGAACGGTGCAGCCCCTGCGGCTTGCGCAGCGATATCGTGCAGCCGGCGGTCATCTGGATCGGCGGTAACGGGACAGTTCGAAACTGGAGACACACATGACCCAACCGATGGCCGAAAACGCCGAACTGACGATGACCGATCAGGTTTACAGCGAGGATCCGCTGGCCGATCGCGAGACCGATCATTATCGCAAGGAATACGTCAGCACCTTCGTCGACAAGTGGGACGAGCTGATCGACTGGGAAGGCCGTGCCGAGAGCGAGGGTCAGTTCTTCATCGACATCCTGCGTGCCCGCGGCAAGGAACGGGTGCTCGACGTCGCCTGCGGCACCGGTTTCCATTCGGTCCGGCTGACCGAGGCGGGCTTTGATGTGACCGCGTCCGACGGGGCGGCCTCGATGGTGGCCAAGGCGTTCGAGAACGGACAGGCACGGGGCCTGATCCTCAAGACCGCGCAGGCCGATTGGCGCTGGCTCAACCGTGACATCAACGGCAAATATGACGCGATTGTCTGCCTGGGCAATTCCTTCACCCATCTGCACAAGGAATCCGAACGCCGCCGCGCGCTGGCGGAGTTCTATGCCGCGCTCAAGCATGACGGGCTGCTGATCCTGGACCAGCGCAATTACGACGCCATGCTCGACCGCGGGTACTCGACCAAGCACAAGTATTACTATTGCGGCAACAAGGTCACGGCGGAGCCCGATCACGTCGACGAGGGGCTGTGCCGGATGCGGTATTCCTTCCCGGACGGGTCGTCCTACACGCTCAACATGTGCCCGATCCGCAAGAACTACACGCGCCGCCTGCTGTCGGAGGCCGGTTTCGAGCGGGTCCGCACCTATGGCGATTTCCAGGAAACCTATGCCGAGGACGATCCGGATTTCTTCATCCACGTGGCCGAGAAATCGGCCCTGCACCTGGTGCGGTGGGGCGCGTCGGAAGACGGCAAGGAGGATATCCGCGACATCACCGAAGATTATTATGACAGCGATGATGCGGATACGTTCTATTCCACGATCTGGGGCGGCGAGGACCTGCATATCGGCCGCTACGCCGAAACGCCGGACATCCGCACCGCGTCGGACCGGACCATCGAGTCGATGATCGACCGGCTGCCAACCCTGGACGGCTCGGCCCGGGTGCTGGACATGGGTGCGGGCTACGGTGGTGCCATGCGCACGCTGGTCCGCAAGACTGGCTGCGAGGCGGTCTGCCTCAACATTTCGGAGACGCAGAACGAGTACAATCTTGGCAAGATCCGCGCGGCCAAGCTGACCGGGAAGATCACGGTGCGCCACGGCGTGTTCGAAGACGTGCCGGAGCCCGATGCCAGCTGTGACGTGGTGTGGAGCCAGGACGCCTTCCTGCATTCCGATCAGCGCGCCAATGTACTGGCCGAGGCGTGGCGCGTGCTCAAGCCCGGCGGGCATCTGATTTTCACCGACCCGATGCAAGCCGATGCCGCTGACCCGGCGGTGCTACAGCCGGTCTATGATCGCCTGCAGCTCAACGACCTGGGGTCACCCCGGTTTTACCGCGAGGCGGCCGAGGCGCTTGGCTTCGAGACCGTGGAGCAGGAGGACGCGGTGAGCGACCTGCGCGCGCATTATTCCCGCGTGCGCGAAGAATTGATCGCCAATTATGCCAAACTGCGCGAGGCCGGAGCCTCGGCAGAGTATCTCGACAAGATGGCCGTGGGGCTGGAGAACTGGGTGAAGGCCGCCGATGACGGTCATCTTGCCTGGGGCGTGCAGCACTTCCGCAAGCCTGCGTGACTTGGCCCGCCGGGGTGGTTTAAAACGCCCCGGCACTTATCTCATCCCTGTGCCCTTGCAATTGGAGAATACCGCATGACCGGGACCAATCCCGATGCCCCCGCCACTGTGTCTTTCGAACTGTTCCCGCCCAAGACCGAAGCCAGTGAAGCGGCGCTTGTGCGCGCCGTCGATCAACTGGCCGGTGCCGAACCCGACTATTTTTCGGTCACCTATGGCGCGGGTGGCAGCACCCGTGACCGCACCGCGCGCGTGGTGGACATGGTGGGCGCGCGCACCGGGCGTCCGGTGGCCCAACACCTGACCTGCGTGGGCGCCAGCCGGGACGAGATCGACCGGCTGGCCGAGGGTCTGCACGACAAGGGCATCAGCCGGATCGTGGCCCTGCGCGGCGACTTGCCCGAGGGGCAAAGCCTTGCCCCGGACGGCTATGGTGACGCTGCCGAACTCGTGGCGGGGTTGCGCCGGGTGGCCGATTTCGACATCTCGGTCGCCGCCTACCCGGAGGTTCACCCCGAGGCCGCGAGTGCGCAGGCCGATCTCGATCACCTCAAGCGCAAGCTGGATGCGGGCGCGGCCCGGGCAATCACGCAATATGCGTTCGATACGGATGAGGTCCTGCGTTTCGTGGACCGGGCCCGCGCCGCCGGCATCACGGCGCCCATCGTGCCGGGGATCATGCCGGTGACGAATTTTGCCGGGATCAAGCGGTTTTCGGCCATGTGCGGCGCCTCTGTGCCCGACTGGCTGGCGCGGATGTTCGACGGTCTGGACGATGCACCCGAGACCCGCGCCATGGTCGCCACCAGTGTCGCCACGGAACAATGCCGGCTTTTACTGGACGCGGGCCTGTCCGAGTTCCATTTCTATACGCTCAATCGGCCCGAAGTGAGCCTGGCGGTGTGCCGCGCGCTTGGGCTGACGCCAGAGATCACGGCCGAGAGCGCCGCCTGAGGAGAGACCAAATGACCGAGACCGACATCACGGCCCATGCCGCAGACCGCATCCTCGTGCTGGACGGGGCCATGGGCACCATGATCCAGCAGCACAAACCGGGCGAGGAGGTCTATCGCGGCACGCGCTTTGCCGACTGGAAAAGCGACGTTGGCGGCAACAGCGAATTGCTGAGCCTGACGCAGCCCGAGATGATCCGCGACATTCACACCGCCTTTCTTGAGGCGGGGGCGGATATCCTGTGCACCAACACCTTTGGCGCCAATGCGATCAGCCAGGCGGATTACGGCATGCAGAGCCTTGCCGCAGAGATGAACGTGGAAAGTGTGCGGCTCGCCCGGGAGGCCGCAGAGGCCGTGGCCACGGCCGACCGGCCCCGCTGGGTTGCCGGCGGGATCGGGCCGACCAACCAGACCGCCAGCATCAGCCCCGACGTGAACGATCCGGGCTATCGCGCCGTGACCTTCGACGACCTGGCGCGCGCCTATGGCGACGCTGCACGCGCCCTGATCGAGGCCGGGGTCGACCTGCTGCTGGTCGAGACGATCTTTGACACGCTCAACGCCAAGGCGGCCCTTTTCGCCATCGACAGCCTCGCTGACGAGGGTCTGACGGTGCCGCCGCTGATGATTTCGGGCACCATCACCGACCGGTCCGGCCGGACGCTGACGGGGCAGACGCCCGAGGCGTTCTGGGTCTCCATGAGCCACGCGCAGCCGTTCTCGATCGGCCTGAATTGCGCGTTGGGGGCCGACGAGATGCGTCAGCATGTGCGCACCCTGTCCGAAGTGGCCGATACCCGCGTCAGCGCCTATCCCAACGCGGGCCTGCCCAACGAGATGGGCGGCTATGACGAAACACCGGAAGAGACCGCCGCGCATCTGGGTGACTGGGCCGAGGCGGGGTTGGTCAACATCGTCGGCGGCTGCTGCGGCACCACGCCCGACCACATCCGCGCCATCGCCGAGGCGGTCGCCGGCAAGCCGCCGCGGAAGGTCCCGGCGACGGTGCGGCGGATGCGCCTTTCGGGGCTTGAAATGTTCGAGGCGCCCGGCGCCATTCAGGAGGACGCGGCATGAGCAGTGTTTCCAGTTTCATCAATATAGGTGAGCGCACCAACGTCACCGGGTCAGCCAAGTTCAAGAAGCTGATCATGGAGGACGACTATGCCACCGCGCTCGACGTGGCGCGCGAGCAGGTCGAGAACGGCGCGCAGATCATCGACGTGAACATGGACGAGGGGCTGCTCGATTCCGAGCAGGCCATGGTGACTTTCCTCAACCTGATCGCGTCGGAGCCCGATATCTCTCGTGTGCCGGTGATGATCGACAGTTCCAAGTTCGAGGTGATCGAAGCCGGTCTGAAATGCGTGCAGGGCCGCGCGGTGGTCAATTCGATCTCGCTCAAGGAGGGCGAGGCGGCGTTCCTTGAACAGGCGCGCACGGTGCGCCGTTACGGCGCTGCCGTGGTCGTCATGGCCTTTGACGAGAACGGCCAGGCCGAGACCGCGCAGCACAAGTACGAGATCTGCCGCCGGTCCTATGATCTGCTGGTGGACAAGGCGGGGTTCCAGCCCTGGGACATCATCTTTGATCCCAACATCTTTGCCGTGGCCACGGGTATCGAGGACCACAACGACTATGCCAACGCCTTTTTCGACGCGATCAAGCTGATCAAGGCGGACATGCCGGACACGCATATTTCCGGCGGGCTGTCCAATGTCTCGTTCAGTTTCCGGGGCAACAATGCCGTGCGCGAAGCGATGCACTCGGCGTTTCTCTATCACGCGATCCCGCTGGGCATGGACATGGCCATCGTCAACGCGGGCCAGATCACGGTCTATGACGATATCCCCGACGAATTGCGTGACGCGGTCGAGGACGTGCTGTTCAACCGCCGTGATGATTCCACCGAGCGGCTTCTGGACATCGCTGACAAGTACAAGGGCAGCGGCGAGGCGACGAAAAAGGAAGACCCCAAGTGGCGCGAGGCCCCGGTCGAGAAACGTCTGGAGCACGCGCTTGTCCACGGCATCACCGATTTCGTCGTCGCGGACACCGAGGAATGCCGCCAGCGTGCCGAAAAGCCGCTGCACGTGATCGAAGGGCCGCTGATGGACGGCATGAACGTGGTGGGCGACCTGTTCGGCGCAGGCAAGATGTTCCTGCCGCAGGTGGTGAAATCCGCCCGCGTTATGAAGACCGCCGTCGCCCATCTTCTGCCCTACATGGAAGAGGAAAAGCGCCTGCAGGGCGACACCTCGGCCAAGGGCAAGGTATTGATGGCGACGGTGAAGGGCGACGTACACGACATCGGCAAGAACATCGTCGGCGTCGTGTTGCAGTGCAACAATTACGACGTGGTGGACATGGGCGTGATGGTGCCGACCGAGGACATCCTCGCCAAGGCGAAAGAGGAAAAGGTCGACATCATCGGGTTGTCCGGGCTCATCACGCCGTCGCTCGATCGCATGGTCGATGTCGCGGGCGAGATGAAGCGCCAGGGGTTCGATCTGCCGCTGTTGATCGGGGGGGCGACCACCTCGAAGAAACACACCGCCCTGAAGATCGCGCCGGAGTATGACAACGGTGTGATCCATGTGGACGATGCCTCCAAGGCGGTGGGCGTGGTGTCCAAGCTGTTGTCCAAGACGGCGGCGCCGGAGTACCTGGCCGGGATCGCCGAGGGGCAGGTCAAGATGCGCGCGGGCGACGACCGCACCGGCGACAGGCCCACGGCGCCACTGGTGCAGGCCCGGTCGCGAGCCTTTGACGGCGGTTGGGACAGCTACACGCCCCCTGTGCCGCAGTCCCCCGGCCTGACCGTGATCGACGATATCGAGATAGCAGCACTGCGCGACTATATCGACTGGACGCCGTTTTTCTCGACCTGGGAGATGAAGGGACAATATCCGGCCATCCTCGACGACCCGCACAAGGGCGAAACGGCGCGCGAGCTTTTCGAGAACGCCCAGGCGATGCTGGACCGGATCGAGACCGAGGGCTGGTTCACCCCGCGCGGGGTGGTCGGGCTGTGGCCCGCCAACAGCCAGGGCGATGATATCCTGGTCTGGACGGACGAGTCCCGCGATACCCTGCGCGCGCGGATGCCGCAATTGCGCCAGCAGCGCAACAAGACCGGCGACACCGCGCAGATGTGCCTTGCCGATTTCATCGCCCCCGAGGGCACGCCCGACTGGGTGGGCGGCTTCACCGTCACGACCGGGACAGAGGTGCATGATATCGCCGACCGGCTCAAGGCCGAGGGCAACGACTACGATTCGATCATGGTCCAAGCCCTGGGCGACCGCCTGGCCGAGGCCTTTGCCGAAGCGCTGCACGCCCGCGTGCGCCGCAGTCTTTGGGGATATGCGCCGAACGAGGGATTGGATAACAGCGCCCTGATCAAGGAAGAATATCGCGGCATCCGCCCCGCGCCGGGCTATCCCGCCTGTCCGGACCATACCGAGAAGCGCACGATCTTCGATCTGCTCGATGCGCCGGCGCATACTGGCGTAACGCTTACCGAATCCTGCGCAATGTGGCCCGCATCGGCGGTGTCGGGGCTCTACTTCTCGCACCCCGAGGCCCGCTATTTCGGCATCGGGCGCATCGGACCGGATCAGGTGTCGGATTACGCCACGCGCAAGCAAATGGAGATCGCAGAAGTCGAGACATGGCTGGCCCCGAGCCTGGCCTATCGACCCGATACGTCAGCGGCAGATCGCAAGATCGCCTGACACCCCGCAAGTTCACTTGCCAAGACCAACCAAACCCCACAGCAGTGGAGAAAGGAACGAGATGAGCGACAAGACCTGGCTGTTTACCAGCGAGTCTGTGTCCGAAGGGCACCCGGACAAGGTTTGCGACCGGATTTCGGACGCTATTCTGGATGCTTACCTGGCGGCCGATCCGCAGTCCCGCGTGGCCTGCGAGACGCTTGCAACCACCGATCACGTGACCATAGCCGGCGAGGTGCGTGGTCCCGAAGCCGTGCTCAAGGACGTGGAGCAGATCGCCCGAGACGCGATCCGCGACATCGGCTACGACCAGCCCGGATTTTCCTGGCGCAATGCCGAGATCGTCTGCCGCCTGCACGCCCAGTCCGCCGACATCGCGCAAGGCGTCGATGAGGGCGACAAGGGCGAGGAAGGTGCCGGCGACCAGGGCATCATGTTCGGCTATGCCTGCAAGGAAACCGCCGAGCTGATGCCCGCGCCGATCCAGTTCGCGCACCGTATCCTGCGCCACATGGCCGAGGATCGCAAATCTGGCAAGCAGCCGAATTTCGGACCCGACGCCAAAAGCCAGGTGACCCTGAAGTACGCGAACGGAAAGCCATCGGGTCTGGATACCGTTGTCGTCTCGACGCAGCACGCCGAAGGCCTCAGCCAGGCCGAGGTCCGCGAGATGGTCAAGCCCTATATCACCGATGTCTTCAAGGCCGAGGGTTGGGACCTGCCAGCCGATGACAAGCTGATCGTGAACCCAACCGGCAATTTCGTCATCGGTGGCCCCGACGGCGATGCAGGGCTGACGGGCCGCAAGATCATCGTGGACACCTATGGCGGCGCAGCGCCCCATGGTGGTGGTGCCTTTTCGGGCAAGGACCCGACAAAGGTCGACCGCTCCGCAGCCTATCTCGCGCGCTACCTGGCAAAGAACGTCGTGGCCGCTGGCCTGGCGGACAAGTGCCAGATCCAGCTCGCCTATGCGATCGGCGTGCCTGAGCCCGTGGCGATCTATGTCAACACGCTGGGCACCGGGCAGGTCGGCGAAGAAGACCTGGCCAACCGCCTGCGCGAAATGGTCCGCATGACGCCGCGTGGCATTCGCGATCACCTGCAACTGCTGCGGCCCATCTACACCCGGACAGCCGCCTACGGGCATTTCGGGCGCCAGCCCGAGGATGACGGCGGGTTTTCCTGGGAGAGGACCGATCTGGCCGATGAACTGGCCCGCAGCTTCGGCGCGACCGTGGCCGCGCAATAATCCAACGGATTTCAAGGAACGACAGAATGAACAAACCTGACACTGTAACCGCCGCGGACTACGCCGTCCGCGACATTTCCATGGCCGAGTTTGGCCGCAAGGAGCTGGATATTGCCGAGACCGAGATGCCGGGGCTGATGGCGCTGCGCGAGGAATTCGGTGAGAGCAAGCCCTTGAAGGGGGCGCGGATCGTTGGCTCGTTGCACATGACGATCCAGAC
>NZ_JAIPUS010000006.1 GCF_020055675.1 Marivita sp. | reverse complement strand
CTGCTGCGCCGCCATCCCGATGCAGTGCAGCGAGGTCGAACAGGCCGAGGTGATGGAGAAGTTCATCCCCTTGATGCGGAACGCCGTGGACAGGTTGGCCGACACGGTCGAGGACATGCACTTGGGCACCGCGAAGGGGCCGATGCGCTTGGGGCTGCCCTTTTCCAGCACGGTCTGGTGGGCCGCCAGCATCGCGCTGGTCGAGGGCCCGCCCGACCCCGCGACGAGGCCGGTGCGCGGGTTGACGATGTCATCCTCTTCCAGGCCGGCATCGGCGATGGCCTGGCTCATGGCGATATGGGCATAGGCGGCACCGGGCCCCATGAAACGCAGCGTGCGCTTGTCCACATGCTCGGAGATGTCGAGGTCGATACGCCCAAGGTCGAGTGCCGTTTCGCCAGGAAGGTAGTCGTCCTGAGGGGCGCCAAACTGAATTTCCTGTTCTGAAAGGGTGATGGCGCCCCGTTCGTCCTCAACGCTAAACCGCAAGACAACCGTATCGCCGCGGGAGCCGGTCGACCCGGTGATCGAGATATCGCCGTTCGCCAAAAGCTCACCGGCAATAATATCGTTGTCGAAGCTGAATTGCAGCGCTTCGAACGTCTCAAGGCTGCCGTCCTCGAAATTGGTCAGAACGTTCCCGATGACTTCGGGTCCGGTGAAGGTATAGTCCAGAATTGGATCCGGGAGGCCCTCGGGGGCGGAGTTGATCACCGCATTGAACGTGAT
Source organism: Marivita sp. (assembly GCF_020055675.1). Taxonomy (GTDB): domain Bacteria; phylum Pseudomonadota; class Alphaproteobacteria; order Rhodobacterales; family Rhodobacteraceae; genus Marivita. The sequence goes on along the minus strand of NZ_JAIPUS010000006.1, from coordinate 146,726 downwards.
GTCGATGTTCACCCTCTGAGTGTCGCCGTTTACCGGATCACCGAGGACATTTGTAATTGCGGGACGATCGGATGGGACGATCCAGTCAACGAACCCCGTGACCCGGAGTTCCACGCCTTCGTCATCCTCGACCAGATCATCTTCCAGAGCGGCAAACCTGATGACCTGAGGAGATCCGAACTCATAGGAAACCGTGAAATCCTCGTCGACCGACGCTCTGTCAGTGGTTGTCGTGACAGTCAGATCAATTTGTCTGATGAGGTCTTCAGGTTCCCCGGTGCCCGGGAAGGGCAAGGAAATGCCGTCCGGAATCAGCGTGTCTATCGACAAAGTTATGTCGTCGCCTTCGTTGAGCACTTCGTTGAGAGTCAGGGTCTGTTCGATCGGGGTCGGCGTAAGGTCAAAGTACTCAAGCGTGTAGGTGCCGCCAAGGCCAGAAGACTGAGAGTCTCCTTCGGCGACCGCGAAATAATAGGTCCCTGTATAAGGTGCCGTGAAAAGCGCTCGGCTGTTCAGGCCGGTCCCACTATTGTCGTCTCCGCTTCCTGAAAATAGCTCTGCCTCGTTATCGGAAACGCCATAGACGCCAACGAAACGTGGGTCCGCCAGCGTGCGGTCGTCTTCTGTGTCGGCGCCTCTCAGTTGAATCTCGTATTCGCGGCCTTGCTCCAAGTTTGCTTCGAACCAATCGACATCCGGGCCGCCGTTAACGCTGGAAAATTCGTCAGCGGAGTATATTCCGCCGGTTGCTGGAACTCCGGGAACCACAGAGCCATAATTTCCGTCGGGATCGAGGAAATCGTCAAAATCGGGATCTTCTTCCATGGTATATCCATTTTTTTGATCATGGCACCCGCCAACACAGCAGTGAGCCATTGCAATTATATTTTCGCTGCTGGAGCGCAGGACACTTAAATACCGTCATGAACGTGACCGTCCTGCGTATCTTTGGGGCAAGAGCGGTTTGATGATCAATTATCGTGGCGACATTGAGCCGTATTAAACGGAGTCGAGTCAAGCTTGGCCTGCCGCGAATGTTTATTGGCAGTCTAGCTTTCCCATGCGTCGTTAACGTCCTCCTGAAAGATCAGGGTTCTGGCTGAACCATCCAGGGTTTCGCGAAGAAGTGAGTGAAATCCACGTCCATGTTGCGTATGATAAAGTCCAAGCCCACCGCAATCAGCGAAAGCATATCTGACATGAGCTGCATCGTCCGTCTGTTCGTCCTGCCTTTCCTGCTGCTGGCATCGTCCTTCACTTTGGCACTCGCCAGCCCGGATCGCGTTGCTCTTGTCATTGGTCTGGGTGAATATGAGTCGATCCCGACGCTGACCAACACGCGCAACGATGCCGAGGGTCTGGCGGAAACGCTCACGGAGATCGGGTTCGACGTGACGCGGGGGATCGACCTGAGCCTCGCCGAGTTGCGACAGGTGATGGATGATTTCTCGTTTCGCGCAGAAACGGCAGATCTCGCCCTGATCTACTTCGCGGGTCACGGGATCGAGGTGCAGGGAGAGAACTTCCTGATCCCGGTCGATGCGCAACCCACCTCCAATATCGAGGTGCAGCAGCAATCCGTGTCGCTCAAGGAGATGCTGCAAGTGGTCGAGAAAGCGCGCGTCATGCGGATCGTGATCCTCGACAGCTGCCGCGACAATCCCTTGGGCGGTCAGATCGATACCGATGCCGTGGCCCAATCGGAACTGCAATCGACCGATCAGGCGACGCGGGGTGTCGGGGGGCTGGCCCCGGCCAACCCGGACCGGGGCACGCTTGTCGCGTTCGCGGCCAAGGACGGGCAGGTCGCTTTGGACGGGACGCAAGGCAACAGCCCCTATGCCCGCGCACTGATGGAAAAGATGGCAAAGCCGGGCCTCGAGATCAGCCTCATGTTCCGGCAGGTGCGCGACGCGGTGCTTCGGGAAACCCGCAATCTGCAGGAACCCTATACCTATGGTTCGCTCACCGGGAAGCCATTCTACCTGTCCGGGGCACCGGATGGCGAAACCGATCTGGCGACCGAAGAACCGTCGAAAACCTGGTCGCAACTGCGCCCTGACCAGGAGTCGCAGCTGTTGGCCTTGGCCAATCTTGGCGATACGCGATCCATGCTTGGCTTGGCCTATATCCGCCTGAACCCGGAGGATACGAGGTTCGATCCCGAACAGGCTGTCAGCTTTCTTGAGCAGGCGGTCGAGCGCGGGTCGCCCGAGGCGCAGATGGAACTGGCCAAGCTCTACGAGCAGGGGATTGGCGTCGAGATCGACGAAGCGCGCGCATTGGAACTGTACCGGGCGGCTGCCGATCAGGGCTTTGCGGATGCGCTCAACGACCTGGGTTTTCTGCACTACCAGGGTGGATTGGGTCTGCGCGCAAATCCGGACAAGGCGCTGGAGTTGTTTGAGCGCGCCGCGGACCTGCGACATCCGGAGGCGCAGTTCAATTTCGCGGCGCTGATCGACGACGGGTTGATCCCCGACAAGGGACCAGAAGACGCCGCGTCCTACCTCTATGCGGCTTTGCGAAGCGGCAGCCAGGACGTGTTGAACCTCCTGCTTGAGCGACCGACGATGTTCGCCGAAGAAACCCGTCGCGAGCTACAGGCGCAATTGCAGGCCTACGAGTTCTACACCGGGGCGATTGATGGTGACATCGGACCCGGCACCAAGCGCGGTATCCGGGCGGCCTACGGGCTGGAGTGATCGATCACCCCGAGCGGAGGAGCACCTTGTTCGAGCCGACCGCAGCGGCGATGCGCTGGTAATGGATCGATCGTGCGGCATCCGAGCTGGCGGACCTCAGAAGCACCGTTTCCGCTTCCTCGACGATGGCGCTGGCCTGCCGGTTGAGCTCCGGGACGCTCTGCGCCTGAACAGCGCGCATCGGTGGTGTCTGGACTTGCCCGCTGGGCGTGTCAGTCCGGGCCCGAAGCGCGGGTTTGCTGCGATCAAGATTGCTGCGCGCCAGATTGTCGAGCCTGCGTGCCGTGTCCAAAAGCACGTCACGCGAGTCCGCGTAATCCCCATTCGCCGGGATATCGTTGGCCAGTTGACGGTATGTGGTTGCGAAACATGCGATTCGGTACTCATCCCCCATGAATTCGCAGATGCGCTGGATCTGGTTCAATCGGGTCACGATCTGCGTGGTTTGCGCTTCCGACGCTTCCACGGGTGGGCCGGTTCGCGCGACACGCGGGTTGTCGTTGCCGCCGGGTTCGGATTCCGACCCGCCGATTTCTTCCCCCCCGACCTGTGCATAACGCGGGTAGATGATTTCGATCTGAGCGAGCGAGGAGGCCGGCGGACCGCTGGCCGCCGGGTCAGGGGTGGTTGCCAGGACAGGCGTGGTGACCAGCCCGAAAACAACAGGCAGACCGACAAAACGAGAAACGGTTTTCTTTGAAATCATGGCTCTGCTGCCTTTCTTTCGTCTTGAAACGAGTATGTGAATTCATTTTTTTGCGGTGCGTCGTCCCCATGCGGCGGTTTTCCGCATGTGGACGCCATCGTTTATGCGCTGACGGTAAGGCGGCTGCGGGCGCAAAGCAAGTTCGGCCAATCGCAGTTATCGTGTTTCCGCGGATCACTCGACCGAGGTCGAGATAAAGAAATACACCCATTCGCCTTTGAAATCCGGATCGTTGACGCGGGCCTCTGCGACCTTTTCCCGTAACCAGCCCAGATAAGCAGCCGCCGGCTCCACCAATGGACGGACCCCATCATAAAGAGGTGTCGATGCAGCAAAGGCGACCGCGATTTCCTGTCCGAACGGCGGGCCGATCTTGATGTAGAGCCCGGGTTCTCCCGGTTCCAGGACATGATCCGAACCGATCTGAAGCTCCGATTTGGCCTCGGTCTTTTCGAGGGGAGTGTATTGGTTGGGGCTTAAGTGAAGCACGTTGCCATCGGCGTCGAAGTAATCGACATAGACATAGGCGTCATAATCCGCGCCCTGTAGTGCCATCACCAACGGGCTTCCTGCAGTATAGCGAAACTCGCGCGCGTGGGTGTCTTCGCCCAGCAGCAAGGGGTTGGTGATCTGATCGGTGGATTGGGGCAACCCGACGCTGGCGATGCCGGACAAGGCGCCGCATTGCGGGCGGGGCAGGATGAGGAGGCCTTCGCGCACGGGGATGTCTTGTCCCATCTGCGCCTGCATGGCCGACACGACGGTATCACGCAGTTCCGGGTCCGGCACGTGGCCCGAGACGAGCAGGCTGTTATCGTCGGGATCGTACTGCACCTGCAAACGTGAACAGGGGATGGCGCTCAGTGTTGCCTTGATGCCGTCGCGGACCCCGGCTGCCGACCTGCTCAGGTCGTCGGGTTCCTTGAAGCTCTGGAAGGCGGCGAGCGAAACCGGATCGACGCGGCCATCGTCCGGGTCCGGAAAAGCCAGGTTCGCCCTGGCGCGATCTGCCGGTGGCACAATCGCTGGTGCGCGTGGCGCGTCAAACCTTTGTCGCGCGACCGCCAGCGCGCGCGGTGGCGCTTCGGCGGCCGTCTCGCGATCAAGCTGTGGTTGATCAAGGATTTCGCTTTCTATAGCGCCCGGTTCGGGCCGCATCGTTGCGGGCTGGACCGTGGCGGCGGGGATTGACGAAAGTGCGTCCTCACCGGTCAGGGCAAGACCGGCAACCGGCGCCGGTGCAAGCGTATTGCTCGACGGGGATGCCGCGGCGATCTGCTGGCTTGGAGGCCGGGCCGTGACCGCTGTCGTCTGGGACACAGGCTGCGATCGGGCGACATGGAGGGGTGTCAATGGGCGCGATGCCACCGCGTCGCCTGTGGGGGTCGCTGATGGTGCCAGCGCGGTTTGCGTGATGGACTGTGCGGCGATGTCGGCTCCGGGGTCGGCAACGCTCTGCACGTCGGTTGCATCCGCCAGATCGGCGCGCAGTTTGCGGCCACGTGGTGTCGCGATGTCGGCTGCCGCTGTATCCGGTGTCATCGGGGCTGCTTGGGATGTCGCGATGCGGCCCTGGCTCACGTTGGAACCAGACGTGTCGCCAGAGGCTGCCTGATCGGACTCTGACCGTGTTTCGCGCGCCTCGCTGCGCTGCACCCGGTAGGCGGAAAGCTGCATTTCCGTCTCGGGAAGGGCCTGATCCGGAACGTTCCCCGGCCGCGTCGCCAGATACAAACCGTAGGCGCTTGCGGCGTGAAGCCCGGCGGATATGGCGAGCGCACCAATCCATATCAGGGCCGGATGCGTCATGGAGACGGAGGGGCGGTTTCGGGTGTGACGACAAGAACCACATCGCGTGCGCCCAGCGTTTCGATGCGGCCGACAAGCGGCAGGACATGGCGCAGTTCGGCGTGTCGATGCGCATTGATGCGCACGAGTGTCCCGGGGCTCCCGGCCAGTCGGTCCGACAGGATTTCCATCAACATGCCGCTTTCGATCCGAGCGCCGTCAATGGCAAGCGCCCCGGTCTCGGCCACCGACAGGGTGATGCCGCCGGACGGCATGGTCGCGCCGGTTGTCGCGGTTGGCGGGCTGACCTCGAACGGCGCCGTGGCGTCCATGCGACCAATCAGCATGAAGAACACCAGCAGGAAAAACACCACGTCGATCAGGGCGACGATGGTTTCCGGGGGCTGGCGTGCAGGCGGTCGCGACAGCTTCATTCCGTTGCCTCCAACCGGATCACGCGCAGGTTGGTGACTCCGGCCCTCGTGGCAATATCCATCACCGCCACCAGGGCCTGCATGTCGGCCGCACCTGTCGGAAGCACCATGACCCGGAGATCGGGCGCGCTTTGCAGCCTTTGGACCAACAGCGCGTCCAGTTGCCGGGCTTCCAAGCTTTGTCCCTGCATGGTTGGCACGCCATCTGCCCCAACCCGGATCAACATCGTGCGGGCCGAGGTCTCGACGCCGCTGGCGGGCGTGTCCGAGGCGTCATCCACGTGATCCACGGCCGGGATCATGTCGAGGTTCAGGTAGGTGGAGGTGACCATGAAAAAGACCAGCAGAATGAGCATCACGTCGATCATCGGCACCAACGAGATCAGCGCGCGCGGCGGTGTCGGGCGCTTGAGAACGGTTGTCGCGGGGTCATGCATGTTGGCACACCTACCTGGACGGCTGATCCGCAATCAGCATGAGTTGCGCGATGGCGCCTTCGATCACCTGTGCCCCGCGTTCGGCACGTGCCGAAAGCAGCGTGGCGCCAACTGCGGCGGGAATGGCCACCAACAGACCTGCGGCGGTTGTCAACAGCGCCTGCCAGATGCCGCCGGCCAGGAGCGAGGCATTCGCGGCTCCTTCGGCCAGTTCGAGTTCCTGAAACGACTGGATCATCCCGAGCACCGTTCCCAAGAGCCCGAGAAGCGGCGAAATCATCGCGATCAATTCCAGCAGCCGGATATGACGCGACATTTGCGCAAACTCCTCGTTTCCCCGACGTGTGAGCTCGGTCATCAATGCAGCGCCGGATCGCCCTTCACCGAGGGACTTGATCGCAAACGCCAACACCCGGTTGGCGGGTGTCTGACCATGCGTCGCCTTGGCTTGGGCTTCTGACAGGTTCCCAGACTCGAAACTGTTCAGGGCCGCTTCCCGGGTGTCGGATTTCGATGTCACCGACCACAGTTGTGCGATCTTGTAGACGATCAGGGCCAGCGAAAACACGGACAGACCACCCAGCAGCAAGATGATCGGCGCGCCGGTGCCAAGGTCTGCAAATCCTGCAAACATATCATTTCACCAGTTGGGCGTCGGTTTTGCTGCCAAGTTCGAGGAATTCGAAACAGTCGACCGCGTCTTCGTTCTGCGGTTTGCAGGCGGGCATGTCATGCAAGACGATTTCCGAAATGTCGGCGCAGTCGATGTCCGGGATCGCAAAAAGTTTCAGCGTTGTCCGTTCGACGGGTAGGGGGGCCGCGTCGATCGACAAAAGCCGGTCGATGACCCCACCGGAGTCGAGGATCGCAAGGCTCATCTCGAAACCTTCGAAACTTTTCCCGGTGTCGTTTCTAAACAGGAAATACGCCTGGCACCCGCCGGTTTCGCTGGTTTCGAACTTGTTCAGCTCGACTGACAGATTGCCAGACTGGGCACTGGCACCAGCCGCCACCAAGATACATGCGATGGCAGTCAGCCAGGGTGAGGTATTGATCATGTAGACCTCCGGGTCTGTGGCCTGATCCGCGTCGGGCCTTGAAAAATGTCTGCCGCAAAAGCGCTTGGTCCAAGAAATACGCGTGCACGCGATTAACAATTATATCCCGGTTTCGGCTGTCCATCCTGTCCCGCCGAACTTTGCAAGGATACCCGGAAGGAAACGCGAAGTCACCGGATCGGTCAAGTGCAGGCGCCTGTGATTGCTCGACGCGTCTTGCGGGTGCCGGTTCGTTTTGTGGCGACCCACGAGGTCGGTCCAGGGCTGATCCCCGACGTCCTGGTGCTTTATGGAAGAAGAAGCCGGTGTCGGCACACGTCGTCTTGTGAATACAGAAAAAACATATTCAAAGATCTCAGAAATTTACGTTGGGTCACAAGTTACACTGGATTTTTTGCAAAGACTTGGTACCGTTTCGATAGTTCTATTGCTCGATTTGTGTGTCATACGATTTTTATCTTTTTTTTCAAAGGTTGCTGCTTTGTCCGACCTCCTAAAATCACATGGTGACGGTGCGCCCAGCGGCGACAACCTCGAATATGATCCCGATTTCATCGCGATGGAACTGGCGGGTCAGCCCGAGGAAGAACGGCAAGCCGGTGAGGAAATTGTTGCGGCCAAGGATCCCGACTACAAGGATCTCGCAAAGAAGGCCCGGGCCGTTCTCGAGCGGACGCATGACATCAGGGCAGCTGTGTATCTTGCGCAGAGCGAAATCCGGCTGACCGGACTTGTCGGTTTCGCGGAAATGACGCGTTATATTCGCGGATGCCTCGAGCAGTATTGGGAAACCTGCCATCCGCAGCTCGACGAGGAAGATGACATGGATCCGATGATGCGGATCAATGCCGTCACCGGACTTGGCGGGCGCGCCACGATCATTCGCGGGTTGAGGACCTCGGCCCGATTGACCAACAGTCGCGCGCTTGGAAGCCTCACCTTGAAAGATATCGAGATTGCCACGGGCGATGTCGAGGCTGCGGACGACGAAAAACGGATGTCGAAAAACGAGATCGATGCCGCGTTTGCCGACACCGATGACCAAGAACTCAAAACCTATTACGAAGCGACTGCGGAGGCTCTAGAGAATGTCAGGGCAATCGACGCCGTCTTTCTCGAAAAGACCCCGGGGTTCGGGCCGTCGCTGGACGATTTGCAGAAAGTTCTGGAGAGCATTTCGAAGGTCCTTTCGAAATACGTGGATGTCGAAACTTCCGAAGGTGCGCCAAAAGAAGACGCCGCTGATGCCGCCCCGGCTGCAAGGGCCCCGATGCAACGCGGCGGTGGGGAGCCAGGCCAGATTGAAACGCGTGCCGATGTGAAGGCGGCGTTGGATCGGATAATCACTTACTATGCACAGCATGAGCCATCGAGCCCGTTGCCGATCATTCTCAGGCGCGCGCACCGGCTCGTTGGAGCGGACTTTCTGGATATCATCAACGACCTGGCCCCGTTGGGGGCCGAGAACGTCAAGCTGGTCGCCGGCGTGGAGGAAAGCGACGCGCAGGCGGAAGGATCAAGCGAATGGTAGCGCGCATCTCCGAATGGCCGGCACGCGTGCGTCAATGGAATAAAATCGGTCAACAGACGAGGAAATAATATGTCCAGTTCTCAGAAGTTCATTGCACGTAACAGGGCGCCGAGGGTGCAGATCGAATACGACGTCGAATTGTACGGCTCGGAAAAGAAGGTGCAGCTGCCATTCGTGATGGGCGTAATGTCTGACCTGGCAGGCAAATCCGAAGTCGAGCAGCCCAATGTCGCGGATCGGAAGTTTCTCGAGATCGACGTTGACAACTTTGATGACCGCATGAAGGCCATGAAGCCGCGTGTGGCGTTTTCGGTCCCGAATACACTGACCGGTGAAGGCAATCTCTCGGTCGATGTCTCGTTCGAGAGCATGGATGATTTTTCGCCGGGGGCCATCGCTGCCAAGGTCGAGCCGCTTCGCAAGCTGATGGAAGCGCGCAACGAACTGTCCAATCTCATGACCTACATGGACGGAAAACCCGGCGCGGAAGACCTTCTTGCCAAGACATTGAATGACCCGGCCCTTTTGACGTCGCTTGCGGCACAAGCCGCCCCGGGCGACGCAGATGACGCCGCAAAGGACGAGGGATAAGCCATGGCCGAACAAGCTACAGAAGCGCAAGTCTCGGAAACGACAGCGGACGCATCGGAGTCCGACTTCGCCAGCCTGCTTCAGAAGGAATTCAAACCGCGGACGGAAAACGCAAAGAACGCAGTCGAGTCGGCGGTGCATACCCTTGCGCAGCAGGCGCTTGAGAACTCGAAGCTGATTTCGGAGGACGTCCTTCTCTCGCTCGAAGCCATGGTTGCCGAGATTGACCGCAAATTGTCCGAACAGGTCAACCTGATCATTCATCACGAGGAGTATCAGCAGTTGGAAAGCGCTTGGCGCGGGCTGCATTTTCTCGTGAACAACACCGAAACCGACGAGATGCTGAAGATAAGGGTGCTCAATGTCTCGAAAAAGGATTTGCACAAGACCGTTCGCAAATTCAAGGGAACGGCGTGGGATCAATCACCGATCTTCAAGAAGCTCTACGGCGAGGAATATGACCAGATCGGGGGGGAGCCTTATGGCTGCCTTGTCGGGGACTACTACTTCGATCACACCCCGCCAGACGTGGAACTTCTTGGCGAAATGGCCAAAATCGGTGCGGCAGCGCACGCGCCATTCCTAGCCGCAGCTGCTCCATCGCTGATGAATTTCGAAAACTGGAGCGAGTTGGCGAACCCGCGCGATCTCACAAAGATATTCCAGACGCCGGAATATGCCGGTTGGCGCAGTCTGAGAGAGAGCGAGGACAGCAAGTATATCGGGCTTGCCATGCCGAAGTTTCTGGGGCGCCAAGCCTACGGGGCAAAGACCAACCCGGTTGAGGAATTCGCCTTTGAAGAAGATGTGGGCGATGGGGACTCGAGCAAATTCTCCTGGGTTAACGCGGCCTACGGGATGGCTTTCAACGTCAACCGATCCTTCAAGGAATACGGTTGGTGCAGTCGCATCCGCGGCGTCGAATCCGGTGGGACGATCGAAGGACTCCCGACGCATACATTCCCCACGGATGACGGTGGTGTCGACATGAAATGCCCAACCGAAGTCACGATTGGCGACCGGCGGGAAGCTGAGCTCGCCAAAGCGGGCCTGATGCCTCTTTTGCACCGCAAGAATACGGATGTTGCATCCTTCATTGGTGCGCAATCTCTGCACAGCCCGGCCGTCTACGAGGATCCGGATGCGACAGCCAACGCAAAGCTTGGTGCACGCCTCCCCTACCTTTTCGCGACCTGCCGGTTCGCGCATTATCTGAAGTGCATGGTGCGCGACAAGATCGGGTCTTTCAAGGAACGGGAGGACATGGAGCGTTGGTTGAATAACTGGATCCTGCAATATGTGGATGGCAGCCCGGAGTCTTCATCGGAAACCACGAAGGCAAGAAAGCCGCTCGCATCTGCGGAAGTCCAGGTACAAGCCGACCCCGAAAACCCCGGGTATTACAAGTCGCAATTCTTCTTGCGCCCCCATTATCAACTTGAAGGGCTCTCGGTTTCGCTTCGGTTGGTGTCCAAGCTGCCCTCGGAAAAGGATTAATCCCCGGTTCTGCCTTGCGGATGCGGGACAATTTGAAACTGACCAGTGCGGTGACAGCCGCCGAATTTTTGAAAGGAAAGAGCTATGCAAATCGACTGCTTTCTGAAGCTGGAAGCCATACCGGGCGAGTCAAAGGACAAGAATCACACGGATTGGATTGATGTCCTGTCGTGGACTTGGGGACTCCAGCAATTCGGCACGATGCATGCGCAAGGCGGCGGCGGTGGCGGCAAAGCCAGCTTCAACGATCTGACAGTGAGTGCCCCCATCGACAAGAGTGCGCCGGTCCTGATGCAGAAATGCGCAAAAGGGACTCACATTCCGACGGCGACCCTTATCAACCGAAAGGCCGGCGACTCGCCGTTGGAGTACATGAAAATCGAAATGAAGGATGTCATGGTCACATCCGTGTCGACCGGCGGAGCTCCCGGATCGCCAGAACAGACATTCGACTACACCATCAATTTCGCAGAAGTCAAAGTGTCTTACCAGGAACAGGACAAGAATGGCGCGGCCAAGGGCGGCACGGTCGATTTCGCCTGGAGCATCGAGCAGAACAACGAAGTCTAGGAACGCGATCTGCAAGACTGAAAGCTGCCGCGTTGCCCATTGGCGGCGCGGTCCTACTGAAAAGGAGTTCGCCTGTGCAGAATGCCGCTACAGACCTACTGAAAGCTGGAGATCTGTCCGGTGCATTGGCGAGCTTGCAAGACAGCGTCCGGGCCAACCCGGACGATGCAAAACTGCGCACCTTCCTGTTCCAGCTGCTTTGCGTCATGGGCGATTGGAAACGGGCGGTCACACAGCTCAAGCTCTGTGCCCAACTCGATGCGGCAGCACTGCCGATGGCACAGACCTATCGCGAGGCAATTATCTGCGAGGTGTTTCGGGAAAAGGTCTTTTCCGGCGAAAAGGATGCCCTGATCTTCGGAGAGCCGCAGGATTGGGTCGCCCTCATGGGCCAAAGCCTCAAGGCCCTGGCAGGGGGCAAAGCGGACAAGGCCGCGGAGCTCCGCGAGAAGGCGTTCGACCTGGCTCCGATGACCTCGGGCACGCTTGACGAAAAGGATTTCGACTGGATCGCGGATGCGGACATGCGGCTCGGGCCGGTTCTGGAAATCATCATCAACGGGAAATATTTCTGGATGCCGTTCAACGTGCTCGCCAGCCTCCGGATCGAACCGCCGCAAGATCTGCGCGACGCGGTCTGGACCGCCGCGAACCTGACACTTCTAAACGGGGGCGAATTGGTCGGGCTCATTCCGACGCGCTACGCGGGCACAGCCGAGCGTGGCAGCGACGCCATGAAGCTGTCGCGTGTCACCGAATGGCAAAATCTGGGCAACGACACATTCGCTGGACTAGGCCAGCGGTTGTTGACGACGGATCAAGCCGAGATATCCCTAATGGACACCCGCAATTTCCAGTTTGCTCCGGTCAATGCGGACGCCGCAGGCGAGGTCGGCGTTGATGGCTGACCGGACACTGACAGAGCGGCTGCAGCCGTCCATCCTCGATCGCCTGACCGACGATGACCCCAAGACCGAAACCGAGAACGTCAACAATCGGGTGATTGATATCCGGCGGTTGCGAGAGATCATCCAGCGTGACCTGTCCTGGCTTTTGAATACCGGAAATCTCGATTCCGAAATCGATCCCGATCAATTTCCGAACGTGCGCCGGTCGGTCGTCAACTACGGTGTACCGGATTCGACTGGAGATTATTCGACGCGGGCGCGCGCTTCGGATGTGCGCGACGCGATACGTGCGGCGATCGAACTGTTCGAACCCAGGATCCTTGATGGGTCTCTGACCGTCATCAGCCGGTCAGAAGATGTCGGTCGGGAATCCCTGATTGCCTTCGATATCATGGCCGACATGTGGGCCGAACCGGTTCCGGCCGAGCTTTACCTGCGCACCCAGTTCGATACGACGACGGGCCATATCACGCTTGAGTACGGGGGATAGACCATTTTGGATACCCGACTGCTGAAGCATTATGAAACGGAACTGGCCTTTCTCCGCGAGATGGGGGCCGAATTCGCCCAAAGCTACCCAAAGATCGCGGCGCGGCTCGGGATGGACGGACTCGAGATCCTTGACCCCTATGTCGAGCGGCTTCTGGAAGGCACGGCCTTTCTGACGGCGCGGGTTCAGCTTGAATTGGAGCTTCAATACCCAGCCTTCACCAGTCATCTGCTCGATGTTGTTTTCCCGCATTTCCTGGCTCCGACCCCGTCGATGATGATTGCCGAATTGACGCCGGACATGGAAAACGCCGATGTGGCTGACGGGTTCACCTTGCCGCGCCAGACGGTTCTGAGATCAAAGCCCGTTCCCGGCGCGCAGAAAAGCTGCCAATTCAGGACGGCGCATGACCTGGAGCTTTGGCCTGTCACCGTATCCGAGGCAGAGTATATCGATGGCCGCGGTGCCTTGGTGGCGGCAGGTGTCGCCAAGGATCCATCGGCGCGGGCGGCGGTGCGGCTGCGCCTTACGCGGCATGGCGGTGCGCCGATCAAGGATCTTCCCCTGGACAAGCTGACGGTCTTTCTGGGCGCCCAGGTAAGCGCAAGCTGGACCATGTTCGAAATGCTCTGCGCCAAGCCGGCGACGGTTGTCGCGCGGTCGGTCGATCGCCGCGATGAATGGTCGATGCCGCTCAAGGATCCGGTGCGACCAAGAGGCCTTGCCCCGGAAGAAGCATTGTTGCCGACGCCGCGCCCCTCGTTCGACGGGTATCGCCTCTTGCAGGAATACTTCGCGATGCCCGAGCGCAATCTTTTCGTCGAGATGTCGGGCCTGCGCGCGCCCTTGTCGCGTGCGACCGGAGATAGCGTCGATCTGTATGTCCTGTTGCGCGACAACCGGTCAGACATCGCACCCAACGTGACGCCAGAGGCTTTCAAGCTGCATTGCGTTCCGGCCATCAATCTTTTCGCCAAGCGCTGCGACAGGGTGCCGATCACGCATAGAGTGACCGAACATCATGTTGTCGCAGATCGCACGGCGCCCAAGGATTTCGAGATTTTCGCGATCACGAAGGTCAGCGGAATTCGCAAGGAAGGCCAGGACGACCTTCCCTTGAAGGCCTTCTACTCGTCCGACGAATTTACCGCTGCGGGAGGGGGCGGTGCGGCATATTACACGCACAAGCGCCATTTGCGGCAGCGCAGCGAGGGCGAGGCCTTGCGCGGCATGCGCACCAATTACCTGGGATCGGAAAGCTATTTGTCGATCGTCGATGCCAATCAGGCGCCGTATCCCGATGATCTGAGCCAACTGGCGGTCGAGGCCATGGTGACGAACCGCGATCTTCCGATGTTGCTGCCAACAGGTGTCGACAACGTGTTCCATCTGCCGGATGGCGGACCGGTTTCGAAGATCCGCACGCTGATCGGGCCGACCAAACCGCGCACCTGTATGGCGCAGGGCGAGGCGGCGTGGCGCGCGGTCAGTCACCTGAGTCTGAATTACCTGTCGATTGCAGACGAAACGGACGCTCCGGGCGGAGGGGCGGCGGCCTTGCGCGAATTGGTTGGCCTTTATACGCCAGTTGGGGACAACGCGCTGGAGCGGCAACTAGAGGGAATTGTCGCGGTCACGACACGCCCCATCGTGCGGCGCATTCACGATGGCGTCCTGTCCACGGCCGTGCGCGGGCTGGAGATTTCCATCGAGTTCGACGAGAGCCTGTTCGAAGGCAGCTCGATATTCACGCTGGGCTCTGTGCTTGAACGCTTCTTTCGCAAGTATTCGACGATAAACAGTTTCACGGAAACAACTCTGAAAACGCAACAACGTGGAGAGATTGCACGATGGTCACCGGCACTGGGGGTGAATCGCGTGATCTGACCCATTTTGAACGGTTGGTCCGCGATCCAAAATCCCATCATATCTTTTTCGCGATGCGCGTCCTCGAGGCGCATTTCGATCAAAGCCCCCGTCTTGGAACGGCCCGACGTCCGGGGCAGGAAAAGGTGCGTTTCGGTCAGGAACCGGACCTTGCCTTCCCCAAGTCCACGGTAACCGGATTCGAACACCAAACCGCGGATGCTCCGGCCAAACTGACGAACCTGTTCTTCGGTCTCTTCGGTCCGCACGGACCATTGCCGCTTCACCTGACGGAATACGCGCGCAGCCGGAAGATCAATCATCACGACCCGACCTTCATTGCCTTTGCCGATATGCTGACGCATCGCGTGACGAGCTTGCTGTATCGCGCCTGGATGAGAGGTGAACCGGCGGCGGCCTTCGACCGTGGTGAAAAAACGGAAACCGAGATGAAGATCGGCGCGCTTGCCGGGTATTTCGGGACGCATTTGCGCGACAGGGACGCCATGCCGGATCTTGCAAAGCTGCAATATGCAGGTGTTCTGTCGGCAGCTCCCAAGAACGGGGAGGGCCTTATTGCCTTGCTTGGCGGTTTTTTCGCGGCGCCCGTGACCCTGGAGGAATTCGTCGGTGACTGGCTGAACCTCGAACCGGATGACCGTTGGCAGCTCGGAGGGGTATCCGGGCTGGGGTTTGCAACATGCGTCGGGGACCGGGTTTGGTCCAGTTCGTCCAAATTCAGGCTTCGTGTCGGCCCGCTGTCATTGGAAGACTACCAGCGGTTCCTGCCGGGTACCCCGGCTTTGAGAAGATTGCGGGCGATCGTTCGAAATTACGTTGGCGACCACCTCGATTGGGATCTGAACCTAATGCTTGTTGGAAAAGATGTGCCACAGGCGCAGCTTGGACAAAGCACACAACTGGGGCTGACAAGCTGGATCGGTTCCGAGGATCACCCCGACGAGGTGGCGGACCTGTTCCTGACACCATTGACCGATACTGCATTTGAAGACGGCCTCGCGGCCTAGGAAAAACCTTGTCGCACGTGAGCGAAGGAGATCGAAATGACCGAGATAAGCCGTGTCGCCCTGTTCGGGAAGCTCAACAAGGTTGGGTATCAGGCAATCGAAGGCGCCACGGTGTTCTGCAAGATGCGGGGCAATCCCTATGTCGAAATTGTCCACTGGCTGGCGCAGCTCGTCCAACTGGACAATTCCGACATTCAAAGGATCATTCAACATTACGAGATCGACCCGGCCAAGCTTTCGGCGGACATGACCCGCGCGCTCGATGCGCTGCCGCGCGGCGCAAGCTCGATCTCGGATCTCAGTTCCCATCTTCAGAATGCGATGGAGCGGGCCTGGGTCTATGGATCGCTGCTCTACAATTCCAATCAGGTGCGGACCGGCCACTTGATTCTCGGCATGCTCAAGTCCCCGGAGCTCCGGGCGATCCTGATGAATATCTCCGAGCAGTTTTCGAAGATCGGCGCTGACGATCTGTCCGATAATTTTGCCAAGGTGGTCGATGGGTCCTCCGAGGACAGCCTGCGCCCGCAGGACGGGTCGCAAACCGGCGGTGGGGCTGTGCCCGGCGAAGCGTCGGGCGCGGTGGCTCCCGGGGCGATGGGCAAGCAAGAGGCGTTGTCGCAATACTGCACCGACCTCACGGAACAGGCCCATAATAGTGAAATCGACCCTATCGTCGGCCGGGACGAAGAGATCCGGCAGATCGTCGATGTTCTCATGCGCCGGCGCCAGAACAATCCGATCCTGACCGGAGAAGCCGGGGTCGGGAAAACCGCTGTCGTCGAAGGCTTTGCGCTTCGGATCGCGCGCGGCGATGTCCCGCCGGCACTGCGGGAAACCCGTCTTTTGGCGCTTGACGTCGGACTGCTCCAGGCGGGGGCATCGATGAAGGGGGAGTTTGAAAACCGGCTCCGCCAGGTCATCGACGAGGTGCAGGCATCGACGGTTCCGATCGTCATGTTCGTTGATGAAACGCACACGCTTGTCGGTGCCGGTGGCGCTGCCGGAACCGGGGACGCGGCCAACCTGCTGAAACCGGCGCTGGCGCGTGGGACACTGAGAACCATAGGCGCGACGACCTGGGCCGAGTACAAGAAGCACATTGAGAAAGACCCGGCGCTGACGCGGCGTTTCCAGGTGGTGCAGGTCGATGAGCCCAGCATACCCAAGGCCGTGATGATGATGCGTGGCATCGCGTCGATGCTCGAAAATCACCACAAGGTGCAGGTGCTTGACGAAGGCATTGAAGCAGCCGTCACGTTATCGGCACGCTATATCCCGGCCCGCCAATTGCCCGACAAATCAGTTAGCGTGCTCGACACCGCCTGCGCCCGTGTCGCTGTCAGCCAGCATGCTGTTCCGGCCGAGGTGGATGACAGTCGCAAACGGATCGATGCGCTGACGACCGAACTGGACATCATCGGGCGCGATGAGACCGCGGGCATGGATGTCGATGACCGTCGTGCAGCGATCACCGCGCTCAAGCAAGAGGAAGAGGCGCGGCTCGAAGAGCTCGACAATCGCTGGCAAGCCGAGAAGACGGTTGTCACCGACATTCTGGATCTGCGCGCAAAGCTGCGCGAGGGTGGCGCGCCCGTCGACAGCCCCGAGGCGGGCGGCGAAGAGGCGGCACAAGCAAGCCCGATGACGGCACAAGAGCGCGCCGACCTGCTGAGTCAACTCAAGGTCAAGAATGCGGAACTGACCGAGTTGCAGGGGGAAAATCCTCTGATCCTGCCCATCGTGGACGAACAGGCGGTCGCCAGCGTGGTCGGCGACTGGACGGGTATTCCCGTCGGCCGGATGATGAGCGACGAGTTGCAGACAGTCCTGAACCTGAAGGACCACCTTGCCAAGCGGGTGATCGGTCAGGACCACGCGATGGAGATGATCGCCAAGCGCATCCAGACCAGCCGCGCCGCGCTGGACAACCCGAACAAACCCATCGGTGTGTTCCTGCTGGCCGGCACAAGCGGGGTCGGCAAGACGGAAACGGCGCTGGCGCTCGCCGAGGTACTGTACGGCGGTGAACAGAACGTGATCACGATCAACATGTCCGAATACCAGGAGGCGCATACCGTCAGCAGCCTGAAAGGCGCGCCGCCCGGCTATGTCGGCTATGGTGAAGGGGGTGTTCTGACCGAGGCGGTCCGGCGCAAGCCCTATTCCGTCGTTCTTCTTGACGAGGTGGAAAAGGCGCATCCGGACGTCCACGAGGTGTTTTTCCAGGTCTTCGACAAGGGCGTCATGGAAGATGGTGAAGGCCGTGTGATCGACTTCAAGAACACGCTGATCCTTCTGACGTCGAATGCCGGGTCTGACTTGATCATGGATATGTGTTCGGACCCCGACCTGATGCCTGAACCCGAAGGCATTGCCAAAGCGCTTCGCGACCCGCTTCTCAAGATCTTCCCGGCGGCCCTACTGGGGCGCCTCGTGACCATTCCCTATTATCCGCTGAGCTCCGAGATGATCGGGGAAATCACGCGACTGCAGCTTGATCGGATCAAGGCGCGTGTGAACGACGCGCATGGCGTACCGTTCGAATATTCCGACGCTGTGGTCGAAACGATCGTGTCACGCTGCCAGGAACTCGAATCCGGTGGCCGAATGATTGACGCCATCGTCACCAACACGATGTTACCGGATATTTCGTCAGAATTCCTCAAGCGCATGATGGAAGGGAAAACCGTCAGTAAGGTGGCGATAGACGTGTCCGATGGAGACTTCACCTATGAGTTTGACTGAAACCAAACGACCGCAGAGCCACGAGCGGGCAGAACTGAATTTCGGTTGGAAACTTTTATTGACTTACTCTCAAAGTAATCTGAAGGAACGGCAGACATGCTGAAGAATCTCGATCCTTCGAAATTCCCTTTGCGGCTCGAGGGTGGATGCGAGCACAAGAAGCTTCTGCCAATAGCCGCGCGCGTGCATGAGCGTATCAGCGAAATCCCGACAATTGAGGTTCACTTTTTCTGTGCAAACAAGAAACTGGATCTCGAAAGCATCGTCGGGAAAAAGATGCATCTCGTTTGCGAAAGCGAAGACAAGGCAGCTCAACGATGGTTTCGCGGGACCTGTATATCAGCCGAATTCATGGCTGATCGGATTGACGGTGGACAGTTCCGCGCCATCATCCGGCCCTGGCTCTGGTTTCTCACGCGGCGCACGGACCTGCGAATCTTTCAGGGGCTCTCCGTTGTCGATATTATTCAATCGGTTATTGGCAAATATGGCCTAAACGCTGACCTGGACCTCAAGCTCTCGCATACGTATCCTTCGCGGGACTACTGCGTGCAATATCGCGAGACCGATCTCGATTTTCTGCATCGGTTGATGGAGGAAGAGGGGATATATTATTATTTCGATCATTCAAAATGGACCGAGAAACTTGTCCTGATCGATGATTGCGGCAAACATGAAGCGATTGCAGAGCCTTCGTCGCTTGAATATCGCGAATATTCGATGAAGTCCAACCTTGAGACCTCGATGCCCTATGTCATGCAGTGGAGTGCTGCGGAAACGGTTCGAAGCGCGAAGGTTGTTCTGAACGATTACAATTTCAAAAAGCCGCATGCCGATCTAACCTCCGCAAGCGAGAATGTCCAGGCAGGATCCCGGAAAGACGTGTATGAACGCTATGACTATCCGGGGCATTTTCGTGACTCCGGAATCGGGGATTATTTCGCACGCGTCCGAATGGACGCGGAATCGGTCACTCACCATCTGGTCTCCGGTATTTCGGATGCGATCAATCTTGCCGTTGGTTATACTTTCTCGATTTCCAAACTTCCTCGGGAAAAGGATCCGAAAGATGTGATGTTGATCGAGTGTGAACACAAACTGGTCCAGATCGACATGTTTGGCAGAGCCGACTTCACTGAAAGCGCGGATATGGCCAAAGATATCGATTTCAGTTTGAATCCGGATGAACCGCACGAGGTTAAATTCCGCGTTGTCGACTCCAGGATACAGTACCGCGCGCCATTGAAAACCGCCTGGCCAAAAGTAGGCGGCATCCACACTGCGGTGGTGACGGGTCCGGAAGGAGAAGAAATTTACACGGATCAATATGGGCGTATCAGGGTGCAGTTCCACTGGGACAGGGACGGCCAGAACGACGATAGGTCGACTTGCTGGGTGCGCACAATGATGCCCTGGACCGGCAAGAACTGGGGGGCCATCGCGATTCCGCGCATCGGACAGGAGGTCGTGATCAGTTTCGAGGAGGGTGATCCGGACCGGCCCATTTGCATCGGTATGCTGTATAACGACAAAAACAGGCCTCCGTATGACTTGCCCGCAGACAAGACCCAGTCAGGCATCAAGACGAACAGCTCGAAAGAAGGTGGGGGGTTCAACGAGCTGATGTTCGAGGACAAGAAGGGCGAAGAGCTTGTCCGCGTTCAGGCCGAGAAGGACTTCGAGCATATCGTCAACAACGACCAGACCGAGACGACGTTCAAGCACAAGAAGCAGACGGTCGGGGAAAGCTACAACCTGCAGATCGGCAACAAGACCGCGCATTCCGACATGATGTCGAGCGCGTCCAAACTGATTTCGCAGCTGCGGTTCGGGGCCAGCCCGTCCTTGGCTGGTGCGCTGAAAATGGCCTATGATGGCCTGATGAGCGCGGCGGCGGACAACAAGTTCAACGAGACGATCGAAGGCGCCCACGGGCATGTTGTCACCCTGGACCACAGCCAGTTTATCGGGGCCAAGCATGATCACAACGTGTTGGGAAAGTTCGCGCAGACCATCGGGTTGGCCCATGATCACCTGGTGGGTGTCGATTACACGCAGGAAATCAAGCGCAACCACAAGCAGACAGTGGACGACGATTACATCCAGACGATCAAGGGCAAAAACACCAAGACCGTGACCAAGGACATGACCACCAAGGTCGAGCAGGGCGATATCACGATCGAGGCCAAGCTGGGCCAGATCGATATTTCGGCGATGAAGAAGATCGTCCTGAAGGTGGGAAGCAGCTCGATCGAGCTTTCGCCCTCTGGCATCGCAATCGAGGGGCCGATGATCCAGATCAAAGGCTACACCATGACAGAAGTGAAGGGTGGTGGATCGCTGATCCTCAAGGGCGGCTTAACCATGATCAATTGAGGACGCACGCGGTATGGAATTCCGGTTCGATGACCTAAAGAAGATAGCGGACGAGCCTGCGGCGCGGATGCTTGCCATGGGTAATGCGAAGCTCCGGTCGCAGCCCGCGCTTCCGGCCAGCGCCTCGGTTCCGCAGATGCTTCAGGCATTGCAGGAAGACGGAGAGTTTCTGGATATGCTGCATATGCTGGCTGTCGCGCTGCCGCCGCGAGAGGCGGTTTGGTGGAGCTGTCTGGCCGCACGCGACCTGGTCGGGCATGACAGCCATCAGCCGCCGGTACCGCTGGCCGCGGCTGAGCGCTGGGTGTTCAAGCCCGATGCCGAGAACCGCGAGGCCGCGCGCCAGGCGATGGAACTGGCCGATATCGACGACGATACCGTGTATTGTGCGATGGCGGCCGCCTATGCCGAGGGGAGTTTGGGCGAGGGCGAACTTGCCAACGCGGGGGCGCCGCACAATGCGGTTTCGGCATCGGTGTTGTGCATGAACATGAAATCGCTTGCCGACACGGCCGACACTTTCGAGCATCACCTCGAGATGCTGATCGCCCGCGCGCTGGATATCGGGCGCGGTGGCAATGGAAAGCGCCATGACAAGCAAGAGGGTGTCTAGATGCCGGGAATGCCACAAGCCAGAATGCTGGATCTTCATACATGCTTTACGCCCGGTCCGCCGCCGGCCCCGCCCGTGCCGGTTCCGGTGCCGCTCCCGATCATTCCGCCGTGTTGCGCGACCGTGCTTGTCGGTAAACTTCCGGCGGCGCGGATGACGGACTTGTGCAACCCGGCCTTTCCGCATCCGATCTTGAAGGGGTCGATGTCGGTCTTGATCAGCAAGATACCCGCAGCCCGGGTAGGAGACACTGTTGCCTGCGGCGGCGTGATCTTGAAAGGTGAATTCACCGTGCTTGTAGGAGGCTGACCGCGCGTGATGACGGTGACTTTAAGGTTCCAATCATCGGGCATGGTGCCGGGCGACGGTCGTCCGGTTCCGATGAAGGGCGGCAGCCTGACCGTCGGCCGGGGACCGGGAAACGATCTGGTTCTCCCGGACCCGGACCGGATGCTGTCGAAAAACCATTTTGTGATCGAGGACCACAACGGGAAGATCGTGATCGTCGATTTCTCCACCAATGGAACGTTCCTGAATTATTCCAAGGCGCCGCTCGGCCGGACACCGACGACACTGAACAATGGCGATGTGTTATCGGCCGGCGGGTACGAGCTGGTCATCGAGATTGGACAGGAACTGCCGGATATCGATGATCTGGCACCGCCGCCGCCAAACCAGAGCGGCATTTCCCACGGGAGGGCCGATCAGTCGCCCGATCCTCTGGCGATGCTGGATGATCCGAACCCGGATGGCGATTTTCTGGATGACCTGCTTGGCTCTGAAGGGGGACCTACCGGTCCCAAAAACGTCGAGGCCTCTGATCCGATAGACGATCTTCTGCCACCGCTCGGTGAAGACGAAGACGAGTTCTTCAAGCAACCGAAAGACGGCCGCGAGGGGGAAGGTGCATCCGTTCCGATGCACAACCCGTCGGTGACGGACAGCTATACACCATCGGCCAGACTTATCCCCGACGACTGGGACGACTTGCTTGAACCCGATGACGCCGAAAGCGGGGCGCCCCCGCCCGGCGACATGCCCGAGATACCGGATGTACCGGCAGCGCCCGCTGCGGTCGACCGCGAAAACAGGTCCCAAGACTCGGAACCCGCACCGCCGCCCGCAGCGGTAAAAGGAGCCGAGCAGACCGAGCTTCCCGCACAGGGCGGCGACCAGTCGGCGGCACGGGCGTTCATCGCGGCGCTCGATGCTGAAGATCTTGTCATCGAGGATGCCGATTTGGAACGCGCGATGGCGCGTATGGGCCGTGTGCTGCGCATGATGATCGTGGGCCTGCGCGAGGTTCTGATGACCCGCACCTCGATCAAATCGGAATTTCGCATTGACCAGACAATGATCAGTTCGGGCGGAAACAACCCGCTCAAGTTCGCGCTGAGCGAGGATGATGCGGTAATCGCCTTGGTGAAACCCAAGGCAAAAGGCTACCTGAGTCCTGAATCGGCAGTCGAACAGGCGCTCGATGACATCAAGGCACATGAAATCGCCATGGTCACCGGTATGGAGGCGGCGATCAAAGGAGTGCTCGCCAAGCTTGATCCGCAGGTCTTGTCGGGTCAGATTGAGACATCCACCGCGATTGGAAGTATGTTTAAAGGAAAAAAGGCCCGATACTGGGAAGTATACGAAAAGATGTATGCCCAGATATCCGATCAGGCCGA
The DNA here is from genome assembly GCF_020055675.1 of Marivita sp. Classification (GTDB taxonomy): domain Bacteria; phylum Pseudomonadota; class Alphaproteobacteria; order Rhodobacterales; family Rhodobacteraceae; genus Marivita. Next base: position 123,701 of record NZ_JAIPUS010000006.1, on the reverse strand, counting down.
AAATGATTTTCACGAGCTGTTCAGCCGAGAGTTCGCTCGGGCGTACAAGGAGCAACTCGAAAAACTAAAATAAGCGTGGCTTTGCACGCAGAATGACGGGGGAACTTGAGTGTCCTGGGACAACAAAGTGCTTTGGACGGAAGGGCTGTTTCTACAGCCCCACCATTTTCAGCAGGCTGACCGCTACACCGAAGCGCTGGTTGCGGGGCTGGCACGCCGTGTCATCCCCTACGCATGGGGTTTCAGCGAGCTTGAGATCGATGAAGAAGCGCTCAAGATCGGGAAATTCGCGGTGAAATCCTGTGCCGGGCTGACCCAGGATGGAACGGTCTTCCGCGTCCCGCAGGCAGAGGATCATCCGCCGTCATTGGACGTACCCGAAAACATCAAGGACTGCGTGGTTGTCCTGACGATCCCGCAGCGACGCCAGGGCGCGACCGAGGTCGACCTGAGCGATAGCGGCAATTCGGCCAGTCGCTTGCGCCCGTCGGAGATCGAGATCACGGATGTGATGGGGGCGGTCAGGAAGGGCGTGACCATCGGTGTTGGCAAGCTGCGCCTGCAATTCGCGCTCGAGGTCGATGATCTTGCGGACATGCTGGCAATCCCGATCGCACGCATCATCGAGGTGCGCCCCGACAGGGAAATTCTTCTTGATCGCGCCTTCATTCCAAGTTGTGTCGACATTCGGGCGGCGCCGAGCCTGGCCGGGTTCGTCAGCGAACTGGAGGGACTTTTGTCTCACAGGATGCAGGCGCTTGCGGGTCGCCTGTCCGAAAGCGGGCCTGCCAAGGGCGCGGCGGATATCTCGGATTTCCTTCTGCTCATGACCGTCAACCGGGCGCTGCCGATCTTTCGCCATTTCGCGAACATCGAGAATGTTCACCCCGAAACCGTCTATCGGGCCTGTGTCACGCTGGTGGGCGAACTTGCGTCTTTCATGGCCGAAAACAAGGAAGTTCCCAAGCTTCCGCCTTATACGCACGCCGACCAGCCGGCGACCTTTCTTCCGGTCATGCGCGTATTGCGCCAATACCTGAGCGCGGTGCTTGAACAATCTGCGGTGCACATCAACCTGGAAGAACGCAAGTACGGGATCAGTGTCGGTCTCATCGCGGATCGCAAGCTGCTTTCGACCGCGGGTTTCGTGCTGGCCGTGAAAGCCGATATGCCGGCGGAAGACATAAGACGACATTTTGCGGGCCAGTCCAAGATCGGACCCGTTGAAGAGATACGCCAACTTGTGAATTCGGCCCTGCCGGGCATTACCCTGAGGCCCTTGCCTGTCGCGCCAAGACAGGTCCCTTATCAGGCAGGAAAAGTGTATTTTGAACTCGACGCCGACAGTCCGTACTGGGGCAAGATGACAACATCCGGTGGCATCGCCGTGCATGTGTCAGGACAATACCCGGGACTTGACATGGAGCTGTGGGCGATACGGAATAGCTAGAAAAGGCTGCTGCGATGTCTGACGAAGACCCGTTTGCCGAACCGGATGACACCGACAGAACGGTGATCAAACCCAATCCGGGCGGACGCCGCATGGCCCCACAAACGCCATCGCCGCCCCATGCGCCCTCCGCCGCATCGCAGCCTCAGCACGAGACGCAGTCGACAGGGCATCCCGACACAGATACATTTGGCATTCCCTCCGGCCCATCGTCGCAGGCGGGCCCGGACAATCCGTCAAAAGCTCGACAGGATGCACAGGAACAGGTCCTGACAGGCCTGAACCGGCTCAATGCCTGTGCGGCGCCCCTGTTCTCCCTGATCAGCCGCATTCGCAACCGTGCGCAGCACATGGACGCAGACAAGCTGCGCCACTCGGTCGTCTCCGAGGTGCGCGCCTTCGAAAACCGCGCCTTGCAGGCGGGAATTCCGGCTCAGACGGTCAAGGCTGCACGCTATTCGCTCTGTGCGACACTGGACGACGTCGTGTTGAACACGCCCTGGGGAGGACAGTCCAGTTGGGGTCTGCAATCCATGGTCGGCACATTCCATCGAGAGACGGTGGGCGGCGACCGGTTTTACGACCTCCTGGCCCGGCTAGAGAAAGAGCCCGCCAACAACATCGATCTTCTTGAATTCATGTATATGTGCCTGTCGCTCGGATTCGAGGGGCGTCTAAGGGTCGAGCAGGGCGGTCCGGACAAACATGCCCGTATCCGATCCGGGCTCGCGTCGCTGATCCGCAACCAGCGCGGCGCGCTCGAGCGTGACCTGTCCCCGAACTGGAAGGGAATAGACAAACCCTATCGTGCGCTGTCAGCCTGGAAACCGGTCTGGATCGCGCTGGGCGCGATGGCAATCCTGCTGGTGTCCGAATTCGCGGGTCTAAGCTATATCCTGTCGAACCGGACGGAAAACCTGATCGGCCAGTTGTCCATCGTGGATGCCGGACCGGTGGCAGAACTCGAACGGCGCGCGCCGCCACCACCCCCGCCGCCTGTCGATACCAAGGAGGTGCGGCTTGAAAAGGTCGTGGCCTTCCTGCAGCCCGAAATCGACGAAGGACTCGTCAACGTGTTCGGCAAGGGCAACACGCTTGTCATCCGCGTGACCGGGTCCGGCATGTTCGGGTCCGGGTCTGACACGCTTGTGGACCGGTTTCGGGATCCGATCCAGCGAGTCGCGACGGCGCTGAACGATGAGCAGGGCCAGGTCATCGTCGTCGGGCACTCCGACAATATCCCGATACGCTCTTCGCGGTTCCCGTCGAACATGCACCTGTCGCTGGCGCGGGCCAAATCGGTGATGGCGTCGATGGCCACGACCATGGACGACGAGTCCCGTCTCAGCGCCGAAGGCCGTGCCGACGCCGAACCGATCGCCGACAATGGCACGCGCGAGGGGCGCGCCAAAAACCGGCGCATCGAGGTCGTTCTGGTTCAGGAGCGGGAATCATGAAGTTTTTACGTTTCTTCACATCCATCTATTTCGGCCTGTTCTTTGCCGCGCTCGCGCTGTCTGTACTCGTTTGGTATCTTGGGCCGCTGATCGGGTCCGACCAAAGCCGGCCGCTAGCAGGGGGCGTGCCGCGACTGCTGCTGGTGGGATTGTTTGCCCTGGTCTTTGGGGCCATTGGTCTGACGATCTTTTTGCTCAGGCGCCGGCGCGAAAAGGCGATGACAGAAGAGATCGCCGAAAGCGTCGACATGGGCGACGATGTCGCCACCGAGGAGATCACCGAACTACGTGACAAGCTCAAGTCGGCGATGTCCGCCCTGCGCAAATCCAAGAACGGGCGCAAGCACCTGAACGAATTGCCCTGGTACATCATGATCGGCCCGCCGGGTGCCGGAAAGACAACGGCGATCGTCAATTCCGGCCTGCAATTCCCACTTGCCGATGAGATCGGCAAGACCGCCATCGGGGGAGTGGGCGGAACCCGCAACTGCGATTGGTGGTTCACCAACAACGCCGTCCTGATCGACACCGCCGGACGCTACACGACGCAAGAGAGCGACGCGCAGGTCGACAATGCGGCCTGGATGGGGTTTCTCAACCTGCTGAAACGATATCGCAAGCGTCAGCCGGTCAACGGGGCAATCATCGCAATCAGTCTCAGCGATCTGGCGCTTCAGGACGAAATGACCCAGAAGGGCCATGCCGCCGCCATACGCGCCCGACTGACCGAACTGCGGGACAAACTGGGTGTGCGCTTCCCGGTCTATGTCCTTTTTACCAAGGCCGACCTGATTGCCGGCTTTACCGAATTCCATGACAATCTAGGCAAGGAAGACCGCGAACAGGTCTGGGGCTTCACGTTTCCGCTGGAGAAAGGCAAGGCCGAAGCGTCGCCGAGTGCCGGGTTCGACGCGGAATTCGCGGCCCTGCTGGAGCGCTTGAATTCCCAGTCGCTCGAACGAATGCAGGCGGAAACCGATCCTCAACGGCGCACGCTTGTCGCGGGCTTCCCGTCGCAGGTCGCGTCGATGCGCAGCGTCGCCAAGGCGTTTCTGACCGAAGTTTTTCAGGAAAACCGCTATCAGCATCGCCAGATGCTGCGCGGGGTCTATTTCACCTCGGGCACCCAGGAGGGCACACCGATTGACAGGTTGATGCTCAGCATGGCGCGCACCTTCGGCATTGGTCGACAAGCCATCGGCACCGGGCAGGGCGCGGGTCGGTCCTATTTCCTCACGCGGCTTTTCGAGAGCGTGATATTCCGCGAGGCGGGGCTCGTCTCGGCAGATGACACGGTCGAACGGCGTTACAAGATCACCAAATGGGCCGCGATCATCGCGACGATCATGGTGGCCACCGGGACCGGAGCCCTTCTCGTGCGGTCCTTTCAAGGCAACACCGAGCTTATCGCCCGGGCAAATGCGCATGTCGCGGAATACACCTCTGCCACCAATTCACTGCCAGGCAGCCCCATCGGCGACACAGATCTTGTCCCCGTGGTTGCAGCCCTGAACGGGCTGCGCGACATGCCCACCAACCCGACCCTGTCCGACCCCGCGCCCGAGCGGCGCCTGACATATGGTCTCTACCAGGGCGATGTCATTGGCTCCCAGGCCGCGCAAACCTACCGTCGCGCAATGAACCAGCGCCTGCTGCCGCGGCTCTTGCTGCGGCTGGAAGAGCAGATCAGCGGGAACATGAACAACCCCGATGTTCTCTACGAGGCGCTCAAGATCTACCTCATGCTCGGCCTGCAAGGGCCGATGAACCAGGACCTGGTGAAAGAATGGATGTTGATTGACTGGGAATTGTCCTTCCCGGGACCGGCCCGCGAGGAACTCCGCCAGGATCTCGCCATGCATCTCGATGCGCTTCTCGATCAACCCATGCAGGAGATCGAACTGAACGGCCCCTTGGTCGAGCAGGTTCAGACACTTCTGTCGGAAATGCCGCTGGCACAGCGCGTCTATAACGGCATCATAAACAGCCCGGCTGCAGTTGCGCTGCCGAAATGGCGGATCACCGACGCAGCCGGTCCGGCCGTGTCGCGGGTGCTGGTCCGATCCTCTGGCAAGCCACTGACCGATGGCGTGGACGGAATCTTCACCTATAACGGCTTCAACGATGTGTTCCTTGGCGAGGCGCTGGGTGTCGCCGAGCGGATTCAGCGGGAAAGCTGGGTTCTCGGGCCGCGTGGCGTTGCCGACCAGACCGAACAGGCGCTCGCGGCCCTCAGCCGCGACGTGCTGGATCTGTACTACAACGACTATATCGCGGCTTACGACGCTCTTCTCGGGGACGTCGATATCATTCCGATGGAATCTCTGAGCCATGCCGTCGAGGTAACGAATGTGCTCTCGGGGCCGACCTCGCCCATCGTGAACCTTCTAGAGGCGATCTCGGAAGAAACACGCTTGACCGAGGATCGCTCGGGCGCGACCGGTGCGCTGGCCGAAGGGGCGACCGCGATTGCCGAACGCGATATGCAGACGCGGGCAGGCTTCCGCACGCGAATGCTGCTGGAGGCGCTGTCGAACTCGGCCAGGGCGGCGGGCGAACCCGCGCCGAAACCTCCCGGGTCTTATGTCGAAGACCGCTTCGCGTGGTTGCATCAACTGACGCAGGCACCCGAACCGGGACTGCCATCCCGCCTCGATGAACTGATCGGCCTGCTGACGGAGCTTTACCAGGAACTCAATAAGATGAGTTTCTCGGGCTCGTCGACCAGCAGCGAAGGTGGTGCCGCGATCCGTCGGTTCCAAGACGCCGCCGCGCGTGCAGATGGTCCGCTGGAGCGCTGGGCGACACAGATCGCCTCGGGATCATCGGGCATCACCTCCGACAATACCCGTTCCGGCCTCAATGCAAGCTGGCAGTCGAACATCCTGCCCTTCTGCGAAAAGGCTTTGAATGACCGTTATCCGTTCAATCGGCGTGCCCGTGCAGATGTTGCCATCGCCGACTTTCAAAAGCTTTTCGGACCGGCGGGCCTGATCGACAGCTTCGTGACCGAAAACCTCATTCAGTACATCGACACCCGCACGCGGCCTTGGTCGTGGAAACAGGTGAACGAAGTTGATCTTGGCATCAGCCCGACCGTGCTCGAACAACTGCAACACGCAGCCGAGATTCGAGAGGCGTTCTTTGCCGGCGGCACGCCGAATATCCAGTTCCAGATGATGCCGCAGGCTTTGGATCCGAAGGCGGAATCGGTTCTTCTCGATGTGCATGGCAAACAAGTGCCGTTCGCTCATCGCAGCGGCGCGCCAACGCCGGTTGCGCTTGAATGGCCCGGCGGTGTCGGCCTGGCCCGGATCACCTTTGCCCCTTCATCGCAAAGCGTGGAAAGTACCCTTCAGAAGGACGGTCCATGGGCGTGGTTCCGGCTGCTGGATGCCGCCGAGGTGCGGCGCACGAATGTCGAGGATCGCAAGCGCGTCATCTTCAATGTCGGTGGCCGCATTTCGATCTTCCAACTTCAGGCCGGATCAGTCCTGAACCCGTTTGCGCTGCCGGCGCTCTCGAAGTTCAACTGCCCGAAGACGTTCTGATGCGCTCTGCCCCGTTCGGAGTCTTCGGGAAGATCCCGTCAGTCGGTGATTTTCTCCGCATCAACACGCCACCCGGGTTTTCCTCTGTCTGGGACGACTGGCTGCAAAGATGCCTCGTCTCCGGGGCGCACGCATATGGCTCAGGGTGGGATGAGCTTTACATGTCCGTGCCGATCTGGCGCTTCTGCCTGTCTCCCGGGGTGGCCGGTCCCAGCGGGATCATGGGGGTCTTGATGCCATCTGTCGACCGTGTCGGCCGGCGCTTTCCCCTGACACTGATGGGGCCCTTGTCCGCGTCCGTCCCGGCCCTGGAGGCGCATTTCCGGTACGCCAAGATCTTTGAAGCGCTGGAAACTCTTTCTCTGTCGGTGCTCGACGAGGATATCAGCAAGCAAACGCTGGAGAGCAAGCTGTCTGACATTCGGCTTGCGACTGCGCAAGGCGGGTCCACCTGCCAGATCGCAGCCGGGTCGTCGGTGGTGTGCCGCGCAGGTGACACCGATCAGATCGCCGCTTCCCTGTCGACGGCGCTGCTCGCCAGGTCCTTTGATACCCCGACAATCTGGAGCACCACGATGGACGAGGACGCACGGCTCATGGTGTGCAACGGTTTGCCGGTCGGATCGACCATGCAAGGTTTGTTCGATCTGACCGCCGATTTTTGGAAAGAGTGCATTTCATGAATGTTGTTGGCCCTCAGGTCCGTTTCAACGCGCGCAGTCACGTCGGTCTCAAGCGCAAGGTCAACGAGGATTCCGTTCTCGCCCTGCCGGAGCAAAGTATCTGGGTCGTCTCGGATGGCATGGGCGGACATGAGGCGGGTGACTATGCAAGCCGACTTATCACCGACCTGATCGCGACGATCGAACCCGGCCTGTCGGCGACCGATCGTATGCACGCGCTGCGGCACGCCATCCAGACGGCGCATGAGTTGATCCGGCAAGAGGCGGCGGCCCGTGGCGTGCCCACCATCGGGGCGACCGTGGCCAGCCTCATGTTGGCCAATTCGCATTTCGTCGGGATCTGGGCCGGTGACAGTCGCATCTACCGGCTGCGCCACCGCGAGATCCAGATGCTGACCGCCGATCATTCACTGGTGGCCAGCCTCGTGGCATCGGGCCAGATGACCTGGGACGAGGCCGAGCATCACCCGCAAGCGAACGCCATCACCCGCGCTGTGGGCGTGGGCGACACGCTGGAACTCGACAAGGTCCGCGGAGCTGTCGAACCGGGCGATCGTTTCCTGATATGCTCTGACGGTTTGACCAAATACGCCACGTTCAGGATGATCGAGGACGTGATGAACAAGGAACCGATCGAAACCGTGGTTGACCGACTGATCCAGATCGCCCTCGACGGCGGCGGGGCCGACAACATCACGCTCATCGTCGTGGACGTGACCTGACCGGGAAGTCCGACCGGGTTACCGTGACAGGGTTTCCAGGATGCGGCTGTCCAGCGAATAGATCCGCGAGGCAGGGTTTCGGTCTTGTGTCAGGATCGCTTCGGAATAGCTCGACGCGGATTCACTTGTCGGCCGCATCTCGTTGAACAACGGTTCACTGGAGTGAATGACCAGTATCTTGGATTTCCCCAAGGTCGAGTCATCGACGCGAAACGCCGGGTCCCTCGCCTCGCCGATGGAATAGGCGACGCGGATCGACATCGGTCCCGTCTCTGCGTCACGCAGGCCCTCGACGGAATTGTCGGGTCGGTTCAGATTGGGCAGAAGATGGTAGACATCCCCGGACACATCCAGCACCGACACCGAAAGATACCCGTCGGTGACGCCGGCGGGCAGGTCGATGTCTATGACCGGGTTTTCACCGACCACGAACTCCCCGGTCGGGTTCGGGGTATTGCCCTTGTCCCCGTGGTAGAACGCCATGTCGATCGCGCTTGATGGCGCTTTCGGCATCACGTTTTCGATCAGGCACAGGGTGTTGTTCAGAATTTCCACATTCAGATCAAGCGGCCGCCCGCCAACCACCGGCGACATCGCATTGCCGAGCGCGTCGCGGCTTTGCGGGCTGGACATGACACCAGTCACGATAACCGGGCTGTCCGGCCCGTAGCCGGCCATGGGTCGGTCCGCCAGCGACAGCGGTCCGCAATCCGCAAAGGTCTTCAGGATCGGATCAAGCTGTTGTGGCGCGAGTATGATTTCATCCAGTGTCAGCGACGGTTCCCCGTTCAGCGCGCCCATGATCCCGGCGTCGAAAGCGGCCTGAACCTGGTCGTAGATCGGCTTGCTCGTGGTTGATCCTTCCACTTCTGCGGAATCACCCGACAGCGAAATGCGCCAGATTTCCATGTCGTCGATTGCATCGACGACCGCCAGAACGTCCTGGCCCCAACTTTCGGCAATGGCACCGTTGGCAAGCGTCAGATCAAAGGTTCCGTCCAGTGCACGGATCTGTTCACGGAGGTTGGTTGCCATGTCCTCGTTGGGCACGAAGCCAACGGCACGCGGCGCGGCGTCCCGGGCCTTGGCAACAGAGAGCCGGTACGGATCCGCCAGGGGCAGGGTGGGCGCCGGAGTGAACACCCCCATGGCGAAGGCCCCGGCCACACCGGCCGCGACGACCCCACCGATGACCATCGGGATCAATGCGCCGCTCTTTTTTTTGTCCGACGCAGGTTTTGTCCCTGTCGGCGGTGTCGATCTTTCGCCAGCGGCAACGATCTCCGGCGCAGGCTCTGACGCGGCTTTTGCTGCGGCTGCGATTGGCGCGATCACGGTTTCGTCCGAAAGCCTGTCTTGCTTGGGCGGGTCGAAGGGTTCGCCGTCCAAAGCGGCCAGCACGGCGGCGGCACTTTCGAAACGGTCGTCGGGATTGGGATTGGTCATCTTGTCCAGAATGGACTTGAGAGGCTCGGGCACCCCCTTGGTATCGAGTGCCTCGGCCTTCTTGTGAACGACCTCCATCGGGTTGCGGCCAACATCGGGAGACCTGCCGCGGAAGTTGGCAAGCAGTGACGCACCAAGCGAATAGATATCCGTGCGGGCGTCGGTCTTGCCGGACAATTGCTCGGGCGCCGCGTAGGCGTATTTTCCGGCGAATTCGTTGCCGACGATGGTTTCCGCGCCCGGGTTGGTGTCCTTGGCGATCCCGAAATCGATGATCACCGCCTGTGCCGGGTCATTGTCACGCAGGATGATGTTGTCAGGCGACAGATCCCTGTGAAAAATCTTGCGCTCATGCGCAGCCTCCAGGCCTTCCGCGACCCGTCGACAGATCACGAGAAGGTCTTCGGAGGACATCGGTCCTTCCTTGAGCTTCTTGTCCATGCCCGGCCCGTCGACATAGTCGATCAGAAGGTAGACATGGCCGTCTGCCGTGCGGTGGTTCTCCGAGTACCGGACGATTGCGTCGTGCCGGATTTCGCGCATGGCTTCTTCGCGCGTCAGCAAAAGGAGGTAATCCTCGTTTGAGGAAAACTCCGATTTGAGAACCTTCAGTGCAACAAGCCGACCCGAGATCTCCGAACGGGCCCGGTAGACATCGGATGTCCCACCGCGGCCCAGAAGAGCTTCGACACGGTACGTGTTGTTCACCAGGTCGCCGGGCTTGAAAAGATCTCCTGGTCGGCTTTCTGTCATGATGACTCCGGGTTCAGACGGTGACCGAAGTCATTAACCAAGCGCTTGGAATTCCACCCGGCGATTCTCGTCGCTGCGGGGATCGTTTGGATCGAAGGGCACAGTCTCGCCCATGCCGATTGCCTCGAGCCGGGTCTCTGCGATTCCGCATTCATTCACGAGATGCCGCTTCACCTCTTTCGCACGCAGCAGAGACAGGTTTTCATTGTAGGATGCAGACCCCGAGCTGTCGGTGTGACCGACGATCTGGAAGAGTTGCACATCGACCGACTGCATCACTTGGCACAGCGTGGCAAGCTGCGGCTTCTGATCGTCACGCAATGTCGCGCTGTCGAAGTCGAAGGTGATCTTGATATTCACTTGATCGGATTTTTCGACTTCGTTGTACCCTGTCTCAGCAGTGGTGTTCGACGTGACAGTGGTCCCCGGAGTTTCCGCGTCGGTCTGATCGGAGGACTCGGAGGGAACCAGCACCAATCCGCGCGTCCTTTGTTTTTCGAATGCCTTGGTGATCTCGTCTGCGGTCATTTCATCCGCGGTTGCATCCTGTGCATAAGTTTTGGTTGCAAGCGGCATCGCCAGCGTTACGGCAACGGCTATTACGAAACGTGATTGAATATACGACATAGCAATACATGTCCTCGAATGAAAAAGCGTTGGTGCAAAAAGTCTAGCCCAGCTGCGATCCACCGGCAATGATTTTGACCGGTCCAGCCGGACAATGCGGCGCGCGGTTGGGGCCGTTGCATACTGCCGTGACGATTGACCGGTCCGACCGGTTCAGAATGATTTGAGCCTTTCGATTTGGGTCGGGATGCCGGTTTATCCTTGGCTTGAAAGCCGGAATCCGGTTTAATTCGACAAAATTTTTTGTGAAAGGCAGTGTGGCCCATGCGCCTGCTTCCGGCGATTATCCTTGGCATTGCGATCATTCTCGCGCCGATCATCTGGATCTTCGTGCCCAAGCTGCTTCAGCAAGAAGATTTCGCCGGTCCCGCCATCGATTCCGGGGCGCGCATCGAAATCGAGATTCTGAACCAGCAGGTCGAGGATCTGCAAATCCGGTTGGAAGATCTGACGCAGGAATTGGCAAAGGTTGCCTCAACCGCCTCGGCGGCCTCCCGTGCGCCTGCGCCAAGCCAGAACGCGACGATGGCTCCGTCCAACGATGACGAAACGTTTCGGCGTAATGGCGAGAACGATATCATCGACGCTTACGCGCAGGTGGTGTTGATCGCCAACCGCCGCAAGGTAAACGAGGGTCTGACCATCGCGGGGCCGAGTTATCTTGCGCGGGTGTTCGGCCCGCCGCGCGAAAACCTGTCCAACCGCTGCGAGGAAATGACCAACCCGCGGCTCAAGAGCAAACTCGTGCTCGAGGATGTGGGTCCGATCCGGGTACGGTTGCTCAAGCCGGCAGCGGAGTCCCTGCGCCGCGTCTTCGAAGAAATCCGCGTGACCGACCCCGATCTCTACGCGCGAATCGATACAGCCGGGTCGCTCTGTGTCAGGCAAATTCGCGGAACCCGTGGCCGCGCTTCGACGCATGCCTTCGGGCTGGCCGTCGACCTGAACATCGACGGCGTGCTCGATACGCTGGGCGATGGCAAGACCCAGTTGGGGTTAACAATTCTGGCCGATTTCTTCCGCAAGGAAGGGTGGGTCTGGGGGGCCTCCTGGGGACGCGAAGACAGCATGCATTTCGAGGTCAGCCGCCAAAAACTCGATGAGTGGATCCAGGCCGGCGCGTTGTAGGTCGGCGTGCTTTAAAATCCGAGGGTCCAGACCCCGGCCCAGTCCCTCAGAGCAGCAGAGCCGGTTTTTGAACCGCGAAAACCGTCCCTTTAATCGGATGGCCCATGTCGTTGCGCAACCGGGCGTGAGTTATCAGTTTCGGTTTCGGAAAGCCGATATCCTTGAGCGTTTCGGTCAAATAGGAATCGGAATGCTTGTACCGCCCAGTGGAATAAAGCTTGTAGCCCGTTCTGACGGATGGATCCTCTTCGTGTTCGACAGTCACAAGCAGCCAGCCGCCGGGGTGCAGAGTTTTGTTGAAGTTGTAGAAAATGGTGTCGAGGGCTCCGAAATAGACAAGAACATCAGCGCAGACGATCATGTCGAAACGGCCTTCAGGGTAGGTTTCCAAGACCGAAAGATCGGTGCGCGCCAAAAAGTGATATCCTTCCTTTTCGCGGGCGACTTCGAGCATCTTGATCGACAGGTCGATACCGATCAGCTCGGAGGCATAGTCGCGCAGAAATGCCGAACACAGCCCGGTTCCACACCCCGCATCGAGGATCCTGCGCGTCTTTGCCTTGTCGAATTCAAGTTTTTCCAGCGTGGTGAAAATCAGGTTTGGTCCGTTGTTTCCAAGCAGATTCAATTGCTGATCGTAGGACACCGCAAAACTGTCGAAAAGCTCGACTGCCATGCCGTGCTGATCAAGGGCGGATGCTGGGGATCCATGTGACGCAAGCAGGTACTCGACCCTTGCGGTCTCGGTCTTGGTCTTGCAGTTCGCTTTCGCGTATTCCAGGCAGGCCAGCGCGGCACCGTTGAAACCGACTTTTGACAGAATCATGCCCAGATGGATGGCTGGCAACACAGGTTGATCATGCGCCTTCAGGAAGGTCATTGCGACGTCCCGCGCTTTTTCCGGTCGGTTAACCGTGGCCAGGATAGACAGATACCCGGCGACAACGAGTTGGTTGTCGGGCTCGGCCTCGATAGCCTTTTGTCCCAATTCGTCAGCGGCCTCTGCCTCCCCAAGATCCGCGAGCACACCGGCGGCGGGCAAAAGGGCGTATTCGGGGCTTTTCAACCTGTGATGTACGCGGTCAAGCTCTTCGACGATCACGGTCTTGATCTTGTCGGCGGCCTCGATCTGGCCAAGCGACCTCAGCACCCCTGCCGCCTTCGCTGCGAACGGCACGGGCAGGTCTCCCAGGTCAAGGATTTCCTGGCACAGTTCGATCGCTTTTTGCGGGTCGTTTGCATCGACCAGTTCTCTTGCCTGCTCGATCTTTGATGAGATCAACTGAACGTTTTCATCCTCGACCAGAAGGTTGAGCCCGGTGTCATCGTCCTGTTCCTGTTCGTTTTGAATAAGTGTCATGTTGAAATTCCTTTTCGGAGCAATCGCCATTTATCTTGCTGCGAAACGAACCGGGAATCTAGTTTTTCACGCTTGGACCGCATCAGCGCCTAGTGCGCCGCCCAAATCGGGGCATTTCGAAACCTTGAGCGGCGCGGCGTTCATGATGGCCGACGCCCGTCTCGCGCCGCCAGCCGGACGAGGTGGACAGTTGCATCATCCGGGGAAAAGTCGATATCGCGGCTGATCTTGTCCCGACCCTGACGCGGATAGTTCAAAGCGCTGTCTGGCCAGCCCCGGATGTTACCACCACGTCGGTTTTCCATTCGGCGCATTTGCGGGGCAGGGGATCGGGAAGCGGCGCGTCGGTGAACAGGGTGTCCACCTCCGACAAGGACGCGATCCGGGCCGGTGCGCTACGTTTGAGCTTGGAAGCGTCGGCGACGAGGAAGGTTCTCCGCGATTGTTGCAGGATCGTTTGGCTCACCCCGATCTCCTGGATATCGAAATCGAGCAGATCACCATCCTCGTCCAGGGCGGAGCAGCCAATGATGGCCAAGTCGAACTTGAATTGCAGGATGGTCTCTGTCGCGAGTTTGCCAACCAGCCCACCGTCGGCGCGCCGCAGGTTGCCGCCCGTGACAACCACTTCGCATTCCTGTGTTTCGGCAAGAATATTGGCAACGTTCATGTTGTTGGTCACGACCAGCAGGTTGCGGTGATTGCGCAGCTCGCGGGCCACGGCCTCGGTGCTGGTGCCGATGTTCAGGAAAAGCGAGATATTGTTCGGGATACGGTTCGCGCAGGATTTGGCCATCGCGGCTTTTGCCTTTGCGTTGAGGACGCGGCGCTGCTCGTAGCCGATATTGCTGGTGCTTGACGGGAGCATCGCGCCGCCATGCACCCGCTCCAGCCGACCCTCCTCGGCGAGGTCGGACAGGTCACGGCGGATCGTTTGCAGCGTCACGCCGAAATGCTGTGCGAGACCTTCGACCGTGACCTTCCCGTTTTTTCGCGCGATTTCGAGAATGTCGCGGTGGCGGAAAGCATGAGACATCGGCGGACTCGTTCAAACTGGATTGCGGAGGCGGTGACGGCGTCGTCACCGGTCAAGTGGTCTGGACATTCTAAAGACCAAACACCGTCGATTGCCAATGCGAAATATCCCTCAAAATCAACCGGATAAAGAAAAACGAACAAAAACGAAAAAAACCTCCTTGCATGAATCGCATGCCGGCTGCATAAATCGAGCTCAATACGTGACCCAAGGGGAGGTGGTGAGCGGTGATCGACCATTCCAGCGAACCTGTAGACCTTTTCGTCATTGGTGGCGGCATCAATGGATGTGGCATCGCCCGGGACGCATCCGGTCGTGGTCTGACCGTGATCTTGGCCGAGATGAACGATCTGGCCTCCGCCACGTCGTCGTCGTCAACCAAGCTGTTTCACGGCGGGTTGCGATACCTCGAATATTTTGAATTCCGGCTGGTCCGCGAAGCGTTGATCGAGCGGGAAGTTTTGTTGAAAGCGATGCCGCACATCAGCTGGCCAATGCGGTTTGTCCTTCCATATCATGAGGATATGAGGTTCGAGTCGGATACCCCGACCTCGCGCCTGCTGGGTTACGTGATGCCCTGGATGAAGGGGCGGCGGCCGGCGTGGCTTATTCGTCTTGGGCTTTTTATCTACGACAGCCTTGGCGGTCGAAAGATTTTGCCGAGTACCCGGACCCTTGATCTGACCAGCGCGCCAGAGGGCGCGCCGCTTGATGATCGGTTCGAGAAGGCCTTTGAATATTCCGATTGCTGGATAGAGGACTCGCGGCTCGTCATTCTGAATGCGCGCGATGCAGAAGCGCGCGGCGCGTCGATCCTGCCGCGCACCAAGGTGGTGTCTGCAGCGCGGGACGGGGATCTATGGCGCGTCGAAACGCAAAATACCGAAAATTATGAAGTTCAGACCCACTATGCCCGCATGCTGGTGAACGCGGGCGGCCCGTGGGTGGGCGACATCATCCAGACCAAGGTGCGGCTCAATTCGACGGAAGGGGTGCGCCTTGTTCGCGGCTCGCACATCGTCACGCGCAAGCTCTATGACCACGACAAATGCTATTTTTTCCAGGGCACGGATGGGCGGATCATCTTCACCATCCCCTATGAGACGGATTTCACCCTGATCGGCACCACCGATGCCGAACACACCGAGCCGTCGGACAAACCTGTCTGTACACCCGAGGAGCAGTCCTACCTTCTCAACTTCGCGAACCAGTATCTGAAGCGCGACCTGACGGACGATGATGTTGTCTGGACCTATTCGGGGGTTCGCCCGCTCTACGACGATGGCGCGTCTAGCGCGACTGCGGCGACACGTGACTATACATTGAAGGTCGACGCGACGGGTGGTGCGCCGGTTCTGAACATCTTTGGCGGCAAGATCACCACCTATCGCCGCCTTGCCGAAAGCGCACTTGAAAAGATCGGTGAGCATTTGCCCGGGGTCAAGGGTCCGTGGACGGCAGGTGTGACCCTGCCGGGCGGCGATTTCGCGGTGGATGAAGTGGACACGCTTGTTGCGAACCTGCGGGCGCAGTATCCTTTCCTGGACGACTTCTGGGCCAGGCGGCTCGTGCGCGCCTATGGCACCGAGGCGGATGCGGTGCTGGGCGACGCGACACGGAAAAGCGATCTGGGCCGTGATTTCGGCGCGACGCTCACCGAGGCGGAAATCCTCTGGCTCATGGAACGTGAATACGCGCGCAGCGCCGAAGACGTGGTCTGGCGGCGCAACAAGCTGGGCCTGCGATTGCGCGGTGACCAGATCAAGGACTTGGAAACCTGGATGTCGGCGCATCGTCGGGCCATGCCCAAGGCCGCAGAATAAGGATGCTGGTATGACACTCGAGCTGAAAGGCGTGTCGAAGGTCGTGGAGGGGCAGACGCATATCTACCCCACGGACCTGACGCTTGAAAAAGGCACGATGAACGTCCTTCTGGGGCCGACCCTGTCGGGCAAGACCTCGCTGATGCGATTGATGGCAGGGCTGGACCAGCCCGCGACCGGCCAGATCATCTGGCAAGGCCACGACGTGACAGGCCAGCGTGTTCAAGACCGCAGGGTGGCGATGGTTTACCAGCAGTTCATCAATTACCCGTCGATGTCCGTCTATGACAATATCGCCTCTCCGATGAAGCTGATGGGGGTCGACAATTCGGAGATCGATCGCCGCGTGCGCGAAACGGCAGAGTTGATGCGGCTGACCCCGATGCTGGACCGCAAGCCGTTGGAATTGTCCGGTGGCCAACAACAGCGCTGCGCTTTGGCCCGCGCGCTGGTCAAGAATGCAGGTCTCGTCCTTCTCGATGAACCGCTGGCCAACCTGGACTACAAGCTGCGCGAGGAATTGCGGATCGAGATCCCGAAGATCTTTGAAAAGTCCGGATCGATCTTTGTCTATGCGACCACGGAGCCGGAAGAAGCGCTGCTTCTGGGGGGCAACACGGCAACGCTGTGGGAAGGCCGCGTGACGCAGTTCGGACCGACACCAGAGGTGTACCGCCAGCCGGTCGATGCCACAACAGCGCGGGTGTTCAGCGATCCGCCGATGAATTTCCTGCCCATCACCAAGACCGGAACGAAGTTGACCTTCGGAGACGGGCAATCGACACCGGTACAGGGCCGGTTGGCCGAGGTGCCAGATGGCAATTACACCGCCGGGTTCCGCCCCAACCACATCGAGATCGGTCAGCACGTGCCCGATGCGATGTCGTTCACCACACGCCTGACGGTGACAGAGCTGACCGGGTCAGAGACGTTTGTCCATCTCGACCATCATGGCGAACGCTGGGTCGGCCTGATCCACGGCGTTCACAACCTGGCGCTGGGTGAAGACCTGACGGTGTGGCTGGACCCGCGGCATGTCTACATATTCGATGAACGCGGCAAGCTCGTTGCGCCCGCATCCTACGCGCTCGCGGCTTAAGGAGAGGTAAAGATGGCCAAGATCACCCTCGACAACCTCGCCCATTCCTATCTGGCCAACCCGGCCAATGAGGCGGATTACGCCCTCAAGGAATTGAACCATGACTGGGACGATGGTGCGGCCTACGCCCTGCTCGGTTCGTCCGGTTGCGGAAAATCCACCCTTCTCAACATCATATCGGGGCTTCTTCAACCAAGCCAGGGACGCATCCTTTTCAATGGGCAGGACGTCACCCACTCCCCCACGGCAAAGCGCAACATCGCGCAGGTGTTCCAGTTCCCGGTCGTTTACGACACCATGACGGTGCACGATAACCTTGCCTTTCCATTGCGCAATCGGGGCCGGGACGAGGCCTACGTGGCCGAGCGGGTGAACAACATCGCCCGAATGATCGGCATGGAGGACGTGCTGTCGAAAAAGGCGCGCGGGCTGACAGCCGATGCCAAGCAGAAGATCAGCCTTGGCCGCGGTATGGTCCGCGAGGACGTGAATGCGCTGCTTTTCGATGAACCGCTGACCGTGATCGACCCGCACATGAAGTGGGAACTGCGCACGCAGCTCAAATCGCTGCATCACGAATTCGGCCATACGATGATCTATGTCACCCACGATCAGACCGAAGCGCTGACCTTCGCCGACAAGGTGGTCGTGATGTATGACGGTCGCGTGGTGCAGATCGGCACGCCCGAAGAACTGTTCGAGCGGCCGGAACATACCTTTGTCGGGTATTTCATCGGCTCGCCGGGGATGAATGTCCTGACGGCGGACGTGCAGGGCACCGAGGCGCGTGTCGGCGGTTCGACGATCCCGCTGGGCGGCGGCTACAGGTCAATGCAGGGCAGCAAGGTCGAGATCGGTGTGCGCCCGGAATTCGTGAAACTGAGCAGGACCGACGGCTTGCCGGTGAGCATCCAACGGGTCGAGGATGTGGGCCGCCACAAGATCGTGCGCGCCACGTTCGAAGGTCACGAGATCAACATAATCGCCAATGAGGACGACGTCATCGGGGCGGACATGACCCGCGTGAGCTTCGATCCGGCGCATGTGAATGTTTATGTGAACGACTGGCGCGTGGCGCCCGACGGGTCGCAATCGGTTGGGGAGGCCGCGTGATGGAAAAGACAGTCAACCAGAAAGCGTGGTTCCTTGTCCTGCCGGTGCTGATCCTTGTCGCGTTCTCGGCGGTGATCCCGCTGATGACCGTGGTCAACTATTCGGTGCAGGACACGTTCGGCAACAACCAGTTCTTCTGGGCCGGGCTTGAGTGGTTCGGCGAGATGCTGCGCGATGACCGCATGTGGGGCGCGTTGGGCCGCCAGTTGTTCTTCTCGGGCACCATTCTGCTGATCCAGATTCCGCTGGGTGTCTTCGTGGCGCTCAACATGCCCAAGAAAGGGATATGGGCCAGCTTCTGCCTTGTCTTGATGTCTCTCCCGCTGCTGATCCCCTGGAACGTCGTCGGCACGATCTGGCAAATTTTCGGTCGCGCGGATATCGGGCTGCTGGGCTACACGCTGGATGCCCTTGGTATCGATTACAATTACACGAGCGACGCGGTTGCCGCCTGGGTGACGATCATCGTGATGGATGTCTGGCACTGGACCTCGCTTGTTGCGCTTCTGGCCTATGCCGGCCTGCAATCCATCCCGGACGCCTATTACCAGGCGGCCAAGATCGACCAGGCGTCGCGTTGGAAAGTGTTCCGCTTCATCGAATTGCCCAAGATGATGGGTGTTCTGATGATCGCCATCCTGCTGCGCTTCATGGACAGCTTCATGATCTACACCGAACCCTTCGTCGTCACCGGCGGTGGCCCCGGCAGCACCACGACGCTTCTGTCCATCGACCTTGTCAAGATGGCTCTTGGACAGTTCGATCTGGGTCCGGCGGCAGCGTTCTCGATCATGTATTTTCTGGTCATCCTGTTGATCTCCTGGGTGTTCTACACCGTGATGGTCAACCTCGATAAGCGGGGGAGCTGAACAATGGCTGACACGACAACCACCGATATTCCCGGAGATCTGACGGCAGGCGGAACCCGCAAACGCGTCAAGGTGAACGGGTCGGCCATAGTCATGGGCTTGTACCTGCTGTTCCTGATGCTGCCGATCTACTGGCTGCTGAACATGAGCTTCAAGACCAATGCCGAGATCCTGAGTTCCTTCACGCTCTGGCCCCAGACGTTCACGTTCGACAATTACCGCACGATCCTGACCGACGCGAGCTGGTACACGGGCTATATCAACTCGATCATCTACGTGACGATGAACACGGTGATTTCGCTGGCCGTCGCGTTGCCTGCGGCCTATGCCTTCAGCCGCTATCATTTCGTGGGTGACAAGCACCTGTTTTTCTGGCTGTTGACCAACCGCATGGCGCCGCCCGCGGTGTTCGCGCTGCCGTTCTTCCAGCTTTATTCCTCGGTCGGGCTGTTCGACACGCATATTGCGGTGGCCTTGGCGCATACCTTGTTCAACGTGCCGCTGGCGGTCTGGATCCTCGAAGGGTTCATGCGCGGCGTGCCCAAGGAAATCGACGAAACTGCCTATCTGGACGGCTACAGTTTCGGCCGCTTCTTTACCCGCATCTTCATGCCCCTGATCTCGTCGGGCATCGGGGTCGCCGCGTTCTTCTGCTTCATGTTCTCGTGGGTCGAATTGCTGCTGTCACGCACCCTGACCAGCGTGGACGCCAAACCCATCGCTGCGACGATGACACGGACCGTCGGCGCAAGCGGCGTGGATTGGGGCGTGTTGGCCGCCGCGGGTGTGCTGACGATCATCCCCGGCGCGCTCGTGATCTATTTCGTGCGTAACTACATCGCCAAGGGCTTTGCCCTGGGGAGGGTGTGATGCGGATGACCTGTGACGAAACGCCCAAGATGACACACGTGAATACACGGAGGATCTTCTGATGGACCTTTCATGGATGGCATGGACATGGCCGACCGCGATTTTCTTCCTTGTCATCGCGAGCCTGCTGATCGTCTTCACAATCCTGGCAATCAAATTTCCCGAGACGCCGCGCACCGGTATCTTGCGGATCCAAACGACGCGGGGTGACAGATTGTTCATCACGCTGCTCGGTTCTGCCTTCATCAACCTGGCCTGGCTGGGTTTCATGGGCCCCGAGCTTCAGCCCTACGCGCTGATCGTATGTCTGGCCTATGCCGCGGCGGTGTTCCGCTACGTCTGACGCCGGATTTCAGGCATCGGATGCATCCGGTGCCCAACAAACCCTTGGTTCACTTTCGGGAGGATATCTATGAACCGTCTTTACAAATCCAGCACAGCCTTGGGGCTTGCGCTCATGATCGGGGGCAGCCCTGCCTTTGCCGACATGGATGCCGCGCGCGCCTTTCTGGATGAACAAATCGAACGGTCTGCGCTGTCGCGCGCGGACCAGGAAGCGGAATTGCAGTGGTTTATCGACGCTGCAGAGCCGTATCAGGGCATGTCGATCAACGTGGTTTCGGAAACCATCGCGACACATGAATACGAAAGCCAGGTGCTTGCGCCGGCGTTCACCGCGATCACCGGTATCGAGGTCTCTCACGACCTGATCGGCGAAGGCGATGTGGTCGAGCGGCTCCAGACTCAGATGCAGACCGGCGAGAATGTCTACGACATGTATGTCAATGACGCCGACCTGATCGGCACGCACTGGCGCTACCAGCAGGTGCGCAATCTGACAGACTGGATGGCCGGCGAAGGCGCCGAGGTGACGAATCCGGACCTCGATCTTGAAGATTTCATCGGCACCGCCTCGGCCACCGGCCCGGATGACAAGCTGTACCAGCTTCCGGTCCAGCAGTTCGCGAACCTCTACTGGTTCCGTCATGACTGGTTTACCGACCCGGACATCATGGCCGCCTTCGAAGAGGAATATGGCTACGAACTGGGTGTTCCGGTGAACTGGTCCGCCTACGAGGACATCGCGGAATTCTTCACCGGCCGGGAAATCGACGGCCAGACCGTGTATGGAAACATGGATTACGGTCGCCGCCACCCAAGCCTCGGCTGGCGTTTCACCGATGCATGGATGTCGATGGCCGGCATGGGCGACAAGGGTCTGCCCAACGGGACCCCGGTCGACGAATGGGGCATTCGCGTCAATGACGACTTTCAGCCCGTCGGCTCCTGCATGGCGCGCGGTGGTGCAACGAACAGCCCCGCCGCGGTCTATGCGATCGAGAAATATGTCGATTGGCTGGAAAACTACGCTCCACCCCAGGCCCCCGGCATGACCTTCTCCGAAGCGGGTCCGGTTCCGGGGCAGGGACGTGTTGCGCAACAGATGTTCCTCTACACGACATTCGTCGCGTCGCTGGTCGATCCCGACCTGCCGGTGATGAACGAGGACGGCACACCCAAGTGGCGTCTCGCGCCCAGCCCGCACGGGGCCTACTGGGAAGAGGGCATGAAGATCGGCTACCAAGATGTGGGATCGGCCACGCTGATGAAGTCCACTCCGGTGGACCGGGCGCAGGCCGCGTGGCTCTACGCTCAGTTCATCGCCTCCAAGACGGTGGACGTTGAAAAGTCGCATTATGGCCTGACCTTCATCCGCGAAAGCACGCTGGATCATGAAAGCTTCACCGAACGCGCACCGCGTCTCGGCGGGCTGGTCGAATTCTACCGGTCACCGGAGCGTGAAAACTGGACGGATACGGGCTTCAACATTCCGGACTATCCGCGTCTCGCGCAATTGTGGTGGCAGAACATCGGCGATGCGTCCTCGGGTGCCAAATCCGCCAAGGAAGCGCTCGACGGTCTGTGTGAAGAGCAAGAGCAAGTGCTGGAGCGTCTCGAACGGGCCGGTGTGCAGGGTGATCTCGGTCCCGTCATGAACGAGGAAAAGGGTGCCGAGTTCTGGCTGGCCGAGCCGGGCGCTCCGAAGCCGAAGCTCGAAAACGAAGATCCTGAGCCGTCAACCATCGCCTATGACGAGCTGATCAAGTCCTGGCAGTAAATTGCCTTTCGATCGGGGCGCGCGTGTTGCGCCCCGATCCCCTTTATTCCTTTCCTGTTTGATCCTTTCCCAGCGTCCTGAAAAACTGGACCGACATCGCACGTCACCATGAGGAGGCTCGCTGCCCATGACCCACATCCTTGCCATCGACCAAGGCACGACCTCGACGCGCGCCATCATTTTTGACGAAACCCTCAAGGCCGTTGTGTCGGCGCAGGAAGAATTCGAACAATATTATCCCAATAGCGGCTGGGTCGAACACGACCCTTCGGACCTCTGGTCGACGACGGCGGCCACCTGCCGCGCGGCCATCGAAAAGGCGGGTGCCGGGACAGGGGATATCGCCGCCATCGGCATCACCAACCAGCGCGAGACCACGCTGGTATGGGACCGCAACACCGGCAAGCCGGTGTTCAACGCGATCGTCTGGCAGGACCGGCGGACATCCGAATATTGCAAGACGCTCAAGTCGGACGGGTTCGAGACGGTCGTGACCGACCGCACCGGGCTTCTGCTTGACCCGTATTTCAGCGGCACCAAGCTGGCCTGGATCCTCGACAATGTCGACGGTGTCCGCGGGCGGGCCGAAGCCGGCGATCTTCTGTTCGGCACGGTCGACACATGGCTTGTCTGGAACCTGACCGGCGGCAAGGTGCATGTCACCGATGCGACCAATGCAGCGCGCACGATGCTCTATGATATCCGCAAGGGCCGCTGGTCGCGGACCATCTGCGACAGGCTGGGCATTCCGATGTCGATGCTGCCCGAAGTCAAGGATTGCGCTGCCGAATTCGGTGAAACCCGTGCCGATCTTTTTGGGCGCGCCATCCCGATACTCGGCATCGCAGGCGATCAGCAGGCGGCAACCGTGGGGCAGGCGTGCTTCAAGCCGGGGATGCTGAAATCAACCTACGGGACGGGCTGTTTTGCCCTCCTGAACACGGGTGACACGCCGGTGACATCGACCAACCGGTTGCTCACCACGATCGCGTATCAGCTTGATGGAAAACCGACCTACGCGCTGGAAGGGTCGATCTTCATAGCAGGGGCCGTGGTGCAATGGCTGCGCGACGGGCTCAAGATCATCCGGGAAGCGAAAGAAACGCAACCGCTTGCACAGAAGGCCGACGCGGCTCAGGAGGTGGTGCTTGTTCCGGCCTTTACCGGCCTCGGTGCACCCTACTGGAACGCTGAATGCCGGGGTGCGATTTACGGGTTGACGCGCAACTCGGGACCCGAAGAGTTTGCCCGCGCGGCCCTTGAAAGCGTCGGCTACCAGACGCGCGACCTGCTTGATGCAATGAAGGCGGATTGGGCGAGCACCTCCGAAACCGCTTTGCGAGACTTCAACGAGGCGACGCTTCGGGTCGATGGTGGCATGAGCGCGTCCGACTGGACGATGCAGTTCCTGTCCGACATCATCGATGCGCCGGTCGAACGCCCGCAGGTTTTGGAGACGACCGCGATGGGGGCGGCCTGGTTGGCCGGCTACAAGGCCGGGGTCCTGCCGGACATGGAGGCATTCGCCGCGCAATGGAAAGCCGACCGGCATTTCGATCCGGACATGAGCGCCGAGGCGCGCGCGCGAAAATACGGCGGCTGGAAACGTGCGGTCGAGGCGACGATCGGGTTCGCTGGTTAGGCTTCGGACGCGTTGGAAGCCGCTTCGAAGCGGCTTGCAACGCGGTTTCGAAACCGCGTGAAAAGAGCTTTGGAAAGCTCTTGCAGCCCGGTATCAGCCGGTCACGCTCAGAATGATTTTCCCGATATGGGTGGAGCCTTCCAGGCGCGCATGCGCCTGCGCCGCGTCCGCCAAGGCAAAGGTGCTGTCCATCACGGGTCCGATCCGTCCGGCAGCCAAATGCGGCCAGATCTCCGCCTCGAGCTCCCGCGCGATGGCGGCTTTGGCGGCAACCGATTGAGGGCGCAAAGTTGAACCGGTGATCGTCTGCCGCTTCATCATCATCGGCGCGAAATTCACCTCCGCTTTGGATCCGTGAAGAAAGGCGATCTGGACCAGACGGCCATCCTCTGCCAGCGACTTGAGGTTGCGCGATATGTAATCGCCGCCCACCATGTCGAGAATCACGTCTGCGGCGCCCATCCCGCGCATCTTGTCGACGAAATCCACCTCGCGATAATTCCACGCGGCTTCGGCGCCCAGTTCAAGGCAGGCATCACATTTTTCCTTGGACCCCGCCGTGGTGAACACGCGGGCGCCGCGCAAGGACGCCATCTGGATCGCCGTGGTGCCGATTCCGCTTGAGCCGCCATGCACGAGAAACCGCTCCCCGGCCTGCAAGCCGCCGCGTTTGAAGACATTCGACCACACGGTGAAAAACGTCTCGCAGAGCGCGGCCGCCTGGTCCAGCGCCATGCCATCCGGCACCGGCAGCGCATGATCGGCGCTGGTTGCGACGTATTCCGCATAGCCGCCTCCGGGCAAAAGCGCCGTGACCGCGTCGCCGACTTTCCACCGGAAAACGCCATGGCCGACCGCCGCCACGTGGCCCGCCGCCTCCAATCCTGGAAGCGGCGAGGCGCCCGGCGGCGGATTATAGGCACCTGCGCGTTGCAGGGCATCGGGCCGGTTCACTCCGGCGCAGGCCACCTTTATCACGATCTCGCCGGCCTTCGGGTGCGGCACCGCCACCGTCGTGGGGCGCAGGACCTCGGGTCCGCCAGGCTGTGAAATCTCGATTGCGGTCATCTCGGCGGGGAGGGGCATGGGCTGGTCCATCTTGCGTTTCGATTGCTTGGAGTGTCGCAGAACAATCCGGTACTGCAAGCCCGCGGAACGCTGTTCGCCCGCAGGTGCCGCGAGCAAAACACGGGTTTCATCGGCGGGGCGCGGGTCGGGTTGTCATTCTTTCCCGGCACGAACAGTTGTGAGCCATCCCGTGATGGCCTAATCCTTGGGGCAACAGCAGCATCCAAGAGGAAACGATCCATGACAGACGGACCCGAGTACGGCTTCGACACGCTACAGATTCACGCCGGTGCGCGGCCGGACCCGGCGACCGGTGCGCGGCAGACGCCGATCTACCAGACCACGGCCTACGTGTTTCGCGATGCCGATCACGCGGCGGCGCTCTTCAACCTGCAAGAGGTGGGGTATATTTACTCGCGTCTGACCAACCCGACCGTGGCCGCGTTGCAGGAACGCATGGCGACGCTCGAGGGCGGGGCGGGTGCGGTCTGCTGTTCTTCGGGACACGCGGCGCAGATCATGGCGCTGTTTCCGCTGATGGGGCCGGGCAAGAACATCGTCGCGTCGACGCGCCTTTACGGCGGGACGGTCACGCAGTTCAGCCACACGATCAGACGCTTCGGCTGGTCCGCGACCTTCGTGGATTTCGACGACCCGGATGCAGTGAAAGCGGCGATCAACGACGACACCCGCGCGGTGTTCTGCGAATCCATCGCCAATCCGGGCGGCTACATCACCGATCTGGACGCCATCGCGCGGATCAGCGATGACGCCGGCATCCCGCTCATCGTCGACAACACCTCGGCGACGCCCTACCTCTGTCGCCCGATCGAACACGGTGCCACGCTGGTTGTGCATTCCATGACCAAATTTCTCACGGGCAACGGCACTGTCACGGGCGGCTGCGTTGTGGATTCGGGTAAATTCGACTGGACCGCATCCGACAAGTTCCCGTCGCTGAGCGAGCCCGAGCCGGCCTATCATGGTCTGAAATTCGCCGAGACCTTTGGCCCGCTCGCCTTTACGTTTCATGGCATCGCCATCGGACTGCGTGACCTGGGCATGACGTTGAATCCGCAGGCGGCGCATTACACGATGATGGGGATCGAGACGCTGTCGTTGCGGATGCAGAAGCATGTCGAGAACGCGATGACCGTGGCAAGTTGGCTGGAAACCCATGACGCGGTCGAGGCGGTGACATATGCCGGGCTACCCTCGTCGCCCTATAATCACCGTGTCGAGAAGATTTGCCCCAAGGGCGCGGGCGGGTTGTTCACCGTGGCACTCAAGGGCGGCTATGACGCCTGTGTAAAGCTGGTGGAGTCGCTTGAGATCTTCAGCCATGTCGCCAACCTGGGCGATACGCGTAGCCTCGTCATCCATTCCGCCTCGACCACGCATCGGCAGTTGACCGAGGAACAGCAAATAGCGGCAGGGGCTGCGCCGAACGTGGTGCGGATTTCCATCGGCATCGAGGATCCCAAAGACCTGATCGCGGATCTCGACCAGGCGCTGTCCGCGGCAGGATGAGCGGCAAGGGCTTTCGAAAGCCCTTGCCCGCATTTTCGAAAATGCGGCAAGCCTGTTCGAACAGGCTTGCCCCCGGATCAGAGCGCGATCGGCTGCATCACTTGTGGTTCGATCACGTCCACATCGGGCAGAGCGCGGATCAGCCCTTCGGCGGATTGTTCGAGTGCCGGGAAGGTGCGGTAGTGACAGGGAACCAGCGTCTTGAAGTTGAAATAGCGCTTTGCCGCATAGGCGACCCCGGCCATATCCATGGTATAGTACCCCCCCGCTGAAAGAATGCCGATATCGGGTTTGTAAAGGTCCCCGATCCAGTCCATGTCGGCCATGATCGAGGTGTCGCCCGAGACATAGATCGTGCGGCCTTCGCCGCGAATGACAAAGCCGGTTTCCATGCCCATATAAGCGCTGCGGCCGTCCACAGGCATTGTTGATGAGTGCGAGGCAGGCACCAGCGTCACCGCCACATTGCCCAGCGTGATCGTCCCGCCCTTGTTGAAGGCATGTCCCTCGACCGCGCCATCGGCGTGCAGCCGCCCGGCCAGCTCGACGATCCCTGACAGGGGCGCGCCGGTGTTTCTGGACAATTCCGCGACGCCGTTGGTGTGGTCGAAATGCCCATGTGTCACGAGGATATGCGTCGCACCCGCAACGGCGGCGCCATGATCCTGCCCTTCCATCATCGGATTGCCGTTCAGCCACGGGTCGATCAGCAGCACCTGATCACCAATCTCGATGCGGAATCCCGCGTGGCCCAGCCAAATGATATTCATTCCATATTTCCTTTCTCCAGATCAGGCGCAGGCTAGCACACCCAACACCGCCGAAAAGAGGTCACTGCGGTTTGATCTGTGTCAATCAAAATGGACAATCAATATGTCAACTTGAAGTGACACATCAGGGAGACCCGTCATGCGCATCTTGTTTGTCCACCCGAATTACCGCTCCGGCGGCGCAGAGATCGCGGGCACCTGGCCACCGGCCTGGGTCGCCTACCTGTCGGGCCACCTGCGGCAGGCCGGATTCGATGACATCCATTTTGTCGATGCGATGACCGACAATCTCTCGGATGCCGATCTGGCGAAGCAAATGGAAGACATTCAGCCCGATGTGGTCGGTGTCACTGCGATCACGCCGTCGATCTACCGGGCCGAGGATGTGCTCAAGGTCGCCAAGGACGTAGTGCCCGACGCGGTGCGGATGCTGGGCGGCGTGCATGCCACCTTCATGTACAAGCAGGTCCTGTCCGAGGCGCCCTGGGTCGACGTCATCGTGCGCGGCGAGGGCGAGGAGATCTGCACCGAGCTGATGCTCGCCATCGAGGACGGGCGCTGGCCTGCCGACAAGCACAAGATCAAGGGTCTGGCATTCCAGGACGGTGACCGGATCGTCGCGACCCCGGCGGCGAGCACGGTCAAGGACCTGACCAAGATCAAGCCGGACTGGACCGTTCTGGAATGGTCGAAATACATCTACATCCCGCTGAACACGCGCGTCGCGATCCCCAACCTTGCACGCGGCTGTCCGTTCACCTGTTCCTTCTGTTCGCAGTGGAAGTTCTGGCGCGATTACCGCGTGCGCGACCCCAAGGACGTGGTGGACGAGATCGAGGACCTGGTCGAAAATCACGGCGTCGGCTTCTTCATCCTTGCCGACGAGGAACCGTCGATCAACAAGAAGAAATTCGTCGCCTTCTGCCAGGAACTGATCGACCGCGGCCTGCCCGACAAGGTCAAATGGGGCATCAACACCCGCGTGACCGACATCTACCGCGACCGCGATCTGCTCAAGTTCTACCGCAAGGCGGGGCTGGTACATGTGTCACTGGGCACCGAAGCGGCGGCGCAGATGAAGCTGGACCAGTTCAACAAGGAAACCACCGTCGCCGAGAACAAGGAAGCGGTGCGCCTGTTGCGCGAGGCGGATATCCTTGTCGAGGCGCAATTCATCGTGGGTCTGGACAATGAGACCGCCGAAACGCTGGAAGAGACCTTCCAGATGGCGTGGGACTGGCAGCCGGATCTGGCGAACTGGGCGATGTATACGCCGTGGCCCTTTACACCGCTGTTCCAGGACTTGAAGGACAAGGTCGAGGTCTTCGACTTCTCGCGCTACAACTTTGTCACGCCGATCATGAAGCCGGCCGCGATGGAGCGGGGCGAATTGCTGGACGGCGTGATGAAGAATTACCGTCGCTTCTACATGCGCAAGGCGCTGTTCCATTACCCGTGGCGCGGCACCGGGTTCCGGCGGCGCTACCTGCTGGGCTGTCTCAAGGCCTTCCTGAAAGCGGGCTTTGCGCGCACCTTCTATGATCTGGGCAAGGTCGGCTATACCGGGCCGCAATCGAAGAACAACCTCGATTTCCACTTCGACGAGACCCGGACCATCGCCGAGGCGCAGATGGAGGATTGGGAGGCCAGCGCTGACAAGGCCGCCAAGGCGGCCGAACGGCGCGAAGCGGTGAAGGCGCAAATGAAAGAGCGGTCGGCCGATCGGACACAAAGCTTCAAGATGCCAAACGGGGCCGAGGTAAAGGCCTGCGGTGGCGGAACGCAGCAAATGGAAGATGTCTGACGGGGTGCAGACCGAAGGCGTGATCGGTCCCAACGCCATCTTGCAGCTTCTGCCGCAGATCGAAGGCATCGGTGGGCAGGCGCAAGTCGCGCGGATGCTGGCCGATGCGGGCGTGGACATGGTGCCGGACGGGTCGCAGATGATCCCCGAGGGCCAAGCGGCGCGCCTGCATCAGGCCTTGCGCCGTGACGCGCCTGAAATGGCGCCGCTGTTGGCGTCCGAGGCCGGGCACGCGACGGCCCGGTATATCCTCGCGCATCGCATCCCCGTCCTTGCACAGCGCGCCCTCAGGGCGCTGCCGGCGGGTTTGGCGGCGCGCGCCCTGTCCAGGGCAATTGCCAAACACGCCTGGACCTTTGCAGGTTCCGGCCATTTCCGGGTCGTCACGCCCTGGGTGTTTGAAATTGCGCAGAACCCCATCGTGCGCGGCGAACACAGCCCGATACCGCTCTGCCATTGGCATTCCGCGGTTTTCACCCAGCTCTACCAAACCCTTGTCGCGCCCGACTGCCGTTGCACGGAAACCGCCTGCTGCGCCGTCACCGGGCACGGCGCCTGCCGGTTCGTGGTCACGCGCGGGTGACGGCCGCATCGCTTCCACTTGAACCCCTCATCCCGGACCGCTAAAGGCAGGTTGACAGTCTGTATCGCGATCCGAAGGGTGCCTCATGTCCATCGATACCGAAACCGCCGCCCGTGTGGCCAAGCTTGCGCGCATCCGTGTCGAAGACGATGCGCTGCCCGCGCTGGCACAGGAATTCTCGAATATTCTCGGCTTTATCGAGCAGCTGAACGAGGTCGATGTCGACGGCGTCGAGCCGATGGTCAGCGTGGAACCGATGCGGCTCAAGCGGCGCGAGGACGGGGTGACCGACGGCGGCATGCAGGACAAGGTCCTGGCCAACGCCCCCGACGCGCGCGAAGGGTTTTTCGCGGTTCCGAAGGTGGTGGAATAATGACCGACCTGAGCAAGCTCAAGATTTCCGAAGCCCGCGACGCGCTGCGCAAGGGGGACGTGACCAGCGTCGACTTGACCGAAGCCTGCCTGTCGGCGGTGGACCGTGCCGTGACCCTGGGCGCGGTCGTGCACAAGACGCCCGAAGTGGCGATTGGCCAGGCCAAATCCGCCGATGACCGGATCAAGGCCGGCGACGCACCCGACCTTTGCGGCATCCCGCTTGGCATCAAGGACCTGTTCTGCACCAAGGGCGTGCCAAGCCAGGCCGCCAGCGCGATTCTGAACGGCTTCACACCCGAATACGAAAGCACCGTGTCAGGCAAGCTGTTCGATGCCGGCGCGGTGATGCTGGGCAAGCTCAACATGGACGAGTTTGCCATGGGAAGCAGCAACGAAACCTCGACCTATGGCAACGCGGTCAATCCGTGGCGGCGCAATGGGGACGACACCGCGCTCACGCCGGGCGGCTCGTCCGGTGGGTCGGCCGCTGCCGTCGCCGCTGACCTCTGCCTCGCTGCCACCGGCACCGACACCGGCGGGTCGATCCGCCAGCCCGCCGCCTTCACCGGCATTACCGGCATCAAGCCCACCTATGGCCGCTGCTCGCGCTGGGGCATCGTTGCCTTCGCCTCGTCGCTGGACCAGGCCGGCCCGATGACCAAGGATGTGCGCGACGCCGCGATCATGCTTGAGGCGATGTGCGGCCATGATCCCAAGGACAGCACCAGCGCCGATTTGCCCGTGCCCAACTTCGAGGCGATGCTGACCGGCGACATCCGCGGCAAGACCATCGGCATCCCGCGCGAATACACGATGGACGGGATGCCCGACGAGATCGCGGCGCTTTGGGCCGAGGGCCGCAAGATGCTCGAGGACGCGGGCGCCGTGGTGAAGGATATCTCCTTGCCGCATACAAAATACGCGTTGCCCGCCTATTACGTCATCGCGCCCGCCGAGGCGTCGTCGAACCTCGCGCGCTATGACGGCGTGCGCTATGGCCATCGCGCCAAGCTGTCCCAGGGCGACGGCATCACCGAGATGTACGAGAAGACTCGCGCCGAAGGCTTTGGCCCCGAAGTGCAACGCCGCGTGATGGTCGGCACATATGTGCTGTCGGCCGGCTTTTACGACGCCTATTACAACCGGGCCCGCAAGGTTCGCACGCTCATCAAGAAGGACTTCGAGGATGTCTTCGCCCAGGGCGTCGACGCGATCCTGACACCCGCCACCCCCTCGGCGGCGTTCGAACTGGGCCGCAAGCAGGATGATCCGGTCCAGATGTATCTCAATGACGTGTTCACCGTCACCGTGAACCTTGCCGGGCTGCCCGGCATATCTGTTCCGGTCGGGCTGGACACCACCGGGCTGCCGCTTGGTCTGCAACTGATCGGCCGGCCGTGGGAAGAGGGCGATTTGCTGAACACCGCCTACGCTCTGGAACGCGCGGCCGGGTTTGTGGCGAAACCCGCCCAATGGTGGTAACACGCGCCAGATGAGCCAGGACATGAGCAGAAAATCCCCACACTCCCGACGTCTGACCCGTGCGTCGATCGGCGGCCTCGTGCTTTTGGCGCTCGCGGCCTGTTCCACGGAGGTGCCGAACAGCGGCGTCGGCTTCGACGATTACGACAGCTACCAACAGCGCCGCGATCAAGTGCTCGAAGGTCGTGAACCGGCCACGACGATCACGCCGCCCGCGCCGGTGACCGGCGCGCCGCTCTCGGCGACAGGCCCCCTGGACGACGCGGCCCTCGCGGCCCGTCGCGCAAATTCGGGTGTTGATCCGGTCAACGCCTCACCCGGCAACCCGGCGCCGCAGCCGGTGGAAAATGCCGCCGGCATCTCCACCGAGAATGATTTCGACGCCGTGTCCAACACGCGCAGTATCGAAAGCGACGCAGCCCTGATCGCGCAGAACCGCTCGCGCTACCAGGTCATCCAGCCCGAGGCGCTGCCCACACGCCCGGGGACGGATGCGCCGAATATCGTGGCCTACGCGCTGCAGACCGACAATCCCAAGGGCGCGCCGATCTATCGCCGCTCGTCCTTTGCGTCTGAAAACCGGCATCTGCGCAATTGTGCCGGCTTCGCCTCGTCAGATCTCGCGCAGGAGGCGTTTCTTGCCGCCGGTGGCCCGGAGCGGGATCGCAAGACCCTCGACCCCGATGGGGACGGGTTTGCCTGCAACTGGGACCCGGCCCCGTTCCGCGCGGTCCGCAACTGACGCCGCTCTGGCACCCATCGCCGAATTGCGGCCCGCGCCGTGGCGGCGCGCGGCCTGACCTGATCGTCTTGCACTACACGGCGATGGAATGTGCCGCGACGGCGCGCGATTGGCTCTGCGATCCGCAGGCACAGGTTTCGGCGCATTACGTCTTGGCATCCGATGGCACGCTTTGGCAATTGGTCGACGAAGACGCCCGCGCCTGGCACGCCGGCGCCGGGGCGTGGGGGCCGGTCGACGACGTGAACTCCCGTTCCATCGGGATCGAGATCGCCAATACCGGTCACACGCCGTTCGCCGCTTGCCAGATGGATCGGCTGGAGCGCCTGGTCGCGGAGATAATGACCCGCCACGGCATCCCCCCCGAACGGGTCATCGGCCATTCGGACATGGCACCGGGCCGCAAGACCGATCCCGGACCAAGGTTCGACTGGCTGCGGCTGGCCCGGCAGGGGCTGTCGATCTGGCCAGAGCCGCATGGCAACGGCGATTTCTTTGAGAACGCGCGGCGCTTCGGCTATAAGGCTGCTGTCCCGCGGGAGACACTCCTGCACAGCTTTCGCCTGCGGTTCCGTCCCGGTGCGACAGGCCCGATTGACGCTACTGACCATGCACTCATGGCCTGCCTCGCACAGCGCTGGCCCGTCGCCGCGTCCTGATCTTCTCTGGTTTTCAAATATCCCGGGGGTTTGGGGGTGGAACCTCCAAGTGGTTCCGCAGGTGGGAACAGACGATGCGTCACTGCATCCTTGCTGCTCAAATCAACTCGTAGGGCAGGATGCCCCGCCGGTGCGTCTGGATCGTCAGCTTGCGCTCCAGCGGCGGGACCGATCTTTGATGACAATTCGAGCGTTCACAAATCCGGCAGGAAATCCCGATCGGCTCGAAGGCGCCATCGCGGGCGAGGTCCAGCCCGTCGGCGTAGACCAGCGCGCCGGCATGTTTCACCTCGCAGCCAAGCGCGATCGCGTAGCGCCGCACGGGCGCGCCGAAATGCCCCCCGGTCTTGGAGACATCCCGTGCGAGAGAGATATAGCGCACCCCATCCGGCGTTTCGGCCAATTGCCGCAGGAACCGGCCCGGAGTCTCGAAGGCGCGGTGCACGTTCCACAGCGGACAGGCCCCGCCGAAGCGGGCAAATTGCAAGCGCGTGGCGCTGTGCCGCTTGGTGATCGTGCCGGCCTGGTCGACGCGAACGAAAAAGAACGGGATCCCCTTGGCCCCGGGGCGTTGCAGGGTCGACAGCCGGTGCGCCACCTGTTCGATCGACGCCCCGAACCGCCGTGCCATCAATTCCAGGTCGTGGCGGGTTTCATGAGCGCTGTGCAGGAATTGCCCGTAGGGCATCACCGCGGCCCCGGCGAAATAATTGGCCAGACCCAGCCGCGCGATGTCGCGGGCCGCGTCGGACTGGAACCGGCCCAGATCGAGCGTTGCATCCAGCAGCTTGCCATGACGTGCCAGCGCCAGTTGCAGCATCATCTGGAAAGTCTGGGTTTCGGGCGCGGCCAGCGACGACACGGTCACTTCCTGCCGTAATTCGTCAAAGCGGCGCAGCTCGGGCATGTTGGCGAAACGGACATGCAGCCCTTCGTGTTCGAGCCCGCGAATGGCGGCGCGCACGCGGTCCGATCCGGTCAGCTTGGTGGCCACCCGCTCGGCGGCGCGGTCCACGGCGTCGATGTAGTTGTCGCAATAGTGAAAGAAATCGCGCACCTCTTCCCAGGGTGAGGGCTGCAACTGCGCGCCCTCGCGCCCCAGGGCCTCGTCCAGCGACGCGAGCCGTTCATGGGTCTGCCTGTAGGCGCTGTGCAGTTCGAGAAAGGCCCGCGCCAATCCCGGCGCGTTCGATGCGGTCAGGCGAAGATCGGCAATCGGGGGGGTGGCGTCCGAGAAGATCGGATCGGCCAGCGCCTCGCGCATGTCTGAAATCATGCGCTCGGCATCCCCCTGGCCCAATTCGGTCACATCGATTCCGAATTCCTGCGCAAGGGCCAGCACCACCGTGGTGGACAGCGGGCGCTTGTTGTTTTCCATCTGGTTCAGATAGGGCAGGGACACGCCCATCTTGGTCGAGAAATCGCGCTGGGTCATGCCCAGTCGGGTGCGGATCTCGCGCAGCTTGGCACCGGCATAAAGTTTTTGAGTCGACATGTCAGCCTCGGGGATTTGCAGCTTTGCAGCGCGTCACTGCCGAGTTTGCAAATTCATCCGGCGCTGTCCAGCCCGGCAAGCCGCGCCGACCGCCAGATCACCAGCTGAATCGCGAAGATCGCAAAGATCGCGGTGGCAAGCATGATCCACAAAAGCGGCCACGGGCCCGATCCCGGCACCAAGAGCGCGCCGGCCAGGGCGGACAGGCCCGCGCCTCCGCCCAGCATGATTGCGCCGCCCAAACCGCTTGCCGTGCCGGCCAGATGGGGACGCACCGACAGCATGCCTGCGGTGGCGTTGGGGATTGTCATGCCGTTGCCAAGGCCGACGAAGGTCATGAAGCCGAAGAAACTCCATTCGGTGCCAAAGCCCAGCCAGAAGACGCTTATGGACAGAAGTATGCCAGCCGCGTTGATCAGCGTGCCAGCAAAGACCATGCGGTTGACGCCGATCCGCGCCGAATAGCGCCCCGAGATGAAATTGCCGAGGAAATAGCCGATCGCGGGTGCGCCGAAGAAGAAACCCAGGATGGCCGGTGACATGCCGAACACTTCGGTGCCGACAAAGGGCGCACCGCCCAGGTAGGCAAAGAACGCGCCCGAGGACATGCCGGCGGCAAGCGCATAACCCCAGAAACGCGGGCTGGTCAGAAGCTCGGGGTATTGCGCGAATTGCGCGGTCATGGACATGCCGCTGACGCTGGCGGTCTCGCCAAGGTCGGCCCAGGAAAGCCAGAACATGCCCAGGCCAAGGATGAAGAGCAGCCAGAAGTTCGACTGCCAGCCGAACATTTCGTCGAGAATGCCGCCAAAGGCCGGGCCGATCATCGGCACCACCGCCATACCCATTGTCACGTAGCCGATCATCGACGCGGCCTGGTCTTGCGGCACGCAATCGCGCACCACGGCGCGCGACAGGACCATCGCGGTGACGATCACCGCTTGCGCCATCCGAAACGCAAGGAAGGTGTAGACATCGGGTGCATAGATGCAGCCCAGCGTGGCAAGGCAAAACCCGCCAAGGCCCCAAAGGATCACCGGGCGGCGACCGAGCTTGTCCGAGATCGGCCCGATCAGGATTTGCAGCACCGCGTTCACGCCAAGATAGACCGCCACCGACAGCTGCATCAGTCGGTACTCGGTGTCGAAATAGGCGGTCATGTTGGGCAGGGAGGGCAGAAAGATGTTCATCACAAGCGCCGACAGCCCCGCGAGCAGGATCAGTGTGACAATATGCGGCGGTGTGGCGCGGTCGAGGAAGCGGACCTTTGAGATGTAACTCATTGGATATCGCTACGCCCGGTCTCCGGGAATGTCCATATGAGGCGGCGTAACGATACAATTTGCAAATTTGCAAATAGCAAGCAGAAGTCTTTCCATGGTTTGCAAATTTGCTCATTTTCTCTTGAGTGCGTGCCGCACCACAGTATGGTCGTGCGAAAGGCAAAAAGGGATGGTCCATGAAAGATATTCTGCAAGAGTTGGAGACCCGCCGCGCCGACGCCCGCATGGGTGGTGGGCAAAAACGCATCGACGCACAGCACGCGCGCGGCAAGCTGACGGCACGCGAACGGGTCGAGCTGTTGCTGGATGAAGGCAGCTTTGAAGAATACGACATGTTCGTCACCCATCGCTGCACCGATTTCGGGATGGAAAAGAACCGCCCGGCGGGCGACGGCGTTGTCACCGGCTGGGGCACGATCAATGGCCGGATGGTCTATGTCTTCAGTCAGGACTTCACCGTCCTGGGCGGATCGGTGTCTGCGACCCATGCGATGAAGATCTGCAAGATCATGGACATGGCGATGCAGAACGGCGCGCCGGTGATCGGGATCAACGATTCAGGCGGCGCACGTATCCAGGAAGGTGTCGACAGCCTGGCCGGCTATGGCGAGGTGTTCCAGCGCAACATCATGGCCTCGGGCGTGGTGCCGCAGATCAGCGTGATCATGGGGCCATGCGCGGGCGGGGCGGTCTACAGCCCGGCCATGACCGACTTTATCTTCATGGTGAAGGACAGTTCATACATGTTCGTCACCGGGCCTGACGTGGTGAAAACCGTCACCAACGAACAGGTCACCGCAGAAGAGCTGGGCGGCGCGGCGACGCATACCAGGAAATCCTCGGTCGCGGATGCCGCGTTCGACAATGATGTAGAGGCGCTCGCCGAGGTGCGGCGCCTGGTGGATTTCCTGCCGCTCAACAACCAGCAGCCCGCCCCCAGGCGCCCGTTCTTCGATGACGTCGACCGGGTGGAGTCATCGCTGGACACGCTGGTTCCTGAGAATCCCAACACACCCTATGACATGAAAGAGCTGATCCAGAAGATCGCGGATGAGGGTGATTTTTACGAGATACAGGAAGACTTCGCCAAGAACATCGTGACCGGCTTTGTCCGCCTGGAAGGACAGACGGTGGGGATTGTCGCGAACCAGCCGATGGTTCTGGCAGGGGTGCTGGACATCGACAGCGCCCGCAAGGCTGCGCGCTTTGTGCGGTTCTGTGATTGTTTCGGTATCCCGATCCTGACGTTGGTGGATGTGCCCGGCTTCCTGCCGGGAACGTCGCAGGAGTATAACGGCGTGATCAAGCACGGGGCAAAGCTGCTCTATGCCTATGGCGAAGCGACGGTGCCGAAAGTCACGGTCATCACCCGCAAAAGCTATGGCGGGGCGTATGTCGTCATGGCGTCCAAGCACCTGCGGGCGGATGTGAATTATGCCTGGCCGACAGCCGAGATTGCCGTGATGGGCGCGAAAGGCGCGACCGAGATCATCCACCGGTCGGATTTGGGCGATGAGGCAAAGATCGCCGCCCATGCCGCCGAATACGAAGACCGCTTCGCCAATCCATTTGTCGCGGCGGAACGCGGCTTTATTGACGAGGTGATCCAGCCGCGCAGCACCCGCAAACGTGTCGCGCGGGCGTTCGCCGCGCTGCGGTCGAAAAAGCAGGACATGCCCTGGAAGAAGCACGACAACATTCCGCTTTGAGCGGCGCTGGTGCGTGTGAGCACGCACCCTACGGAGGGAGGCCGTCAATGGCGATTGGAGGAGCTGGGCAATGTCTCGTCATGGGTGCAATGGCACTTGGCGGGACAGCTGCGTGCGCGTCTGATGAGCCTCTCTCCGTGCCTTCGGGCCAGCCCGTGATGTTCCAGGAAATGCTTTGGGACCGGCCCGGCGCGGGGCTTGTCTACCGGTTTCGTTTCATCGCGCCCGAGATCGGGCAGGAGGGGCGCGCCTATGATGACGTGGAGGTGGACATGCAGCATCTGTGCGAGGCGTATGCGATTCCCCGCATCGCCGATACCGGGCCGCAGCCCAGACAGATCGTGATTTCCCTGGCCAGGACCGAAACCGAATTCGGTATTACCAATCCCGAAGTCGTGCAATTTTTCGAAGCGTATCGCATAGAAGACGAGACCTGCATCTTGGAGCTTTTTTAATGCGACTACAAAATCTTGCGGACCGTCTGTCCAGTTGGAAACGGTTTGAGTCTTTTGCGCCACAGCGCGGCGTTGTCTTGGGCTGTGGATATCTTTCGGCCCGGATTTCAGGATATCCTGAAGAGGACTGCACCCAAGCAGTCTTTACCTCGAACCGAGGACAGGCAGGACCATCATCTGGTTTTGTTGGGTCCTTTACTGAACCTGACAGGAGAACAAGATGTCCAAGAGCATCAAGCTTCTTGCCGCAGCCGGCCTTTTTGCAGCGCTCTCGGCGTGTGCACAACAGCAGGCTGAAGAAGAGTTTGTGGTCATCGATCCGGAACCGATCAGCCACGAGCCCGTTCAAACCGGCAAATACAAGTAAACTGAAAACGGGGCGGGCACAGACGTCCGCCCCCTTTTCGCCGATGCGCGCAGGGGTTGTCCCATGCTGAAGCATCGCGGCTTTCCGGGGCGGCTTCCCGGAACGGATTTCCAGTTCACCATCCGGCGGCCCAATCCAAAGGGTGCCACGCCTCTTATCCGGCGGGACCGCTATCGCGACCGCCGCGCGCCGGACAAACGCGCCGATCTGGCCTTCATGGGCGCATTGTGGGCGCATTTCGGCGACGCACCGTTCGAGCGCGGCAATCTCGATGCCGGGCGGCTGAGCTGGCTGTTCGCACGCGAGGTGCTGCCCTATGACGACCCCTTTGATCCCGAAAGCTATGACGCGCAGCTGATCATCGACGAAAAAGCGGCGCGCGCCAGCTTTCCTGAGGCGTTCGAAGACGGAATGTGGGCATGAAATCGCTGACGCCGGGACACTTTAAGCGGGAACAGGCCGAAACGGCAAGTTGCCGCAAACGGTCGATTGATCCGTTGGGCGATTGTGGCACGCTGCCCGCGTTCCTGGTGACTTGGCGTTGGCAGTTTGCGCCAGGTTTTCTCAGCTACCCTGTGCCTGTCGGGCGGTTTGGCCATACCCCAGGTCAAACGCCTGACATTTTTCATTTTACATCAGAATGTTACACCGAACGGCAAAGTTTTTCTCAAACCTGGCACCATCCGGATCGGGGCTGGAACAGGCGGCCAATCCGATGCGTTCCTTCACGACAGGTACTCTTTCGAGAAGGAACACACTCATGGAACAGACTGGTCTCAGCCGCAAATCCATCCTCGTCGTCTGTGCGCTGCTTGGCGTTTCCGCCTGCGGCGACACGCTGGGCGAGCAGGCGCTTCTGGGCGGTGCGGCCGGTGCGGGCACAGCGGTCGCAACCGGCGGGGATACCGCAACGGGTGCAGCCGTCGGCGCAGCCGGCAATGTCGCCTACTGCCAGGCCTATCCCGAACGCTGCTGACGCAGCGCGCTACCACTCACATTCATTCGGGAATTGGACCGTCGCGCCGTCAGGCTGCGGCGGTCTTTTTCGTTCTATCGCCGCGGGTCGCGCCGGCGGCCAAGAAAAGACAGACAGAAAGGGACAGACATGTTCGACAAGATCCTGATTGCCAACCGGGGCGAGATTGCCTGCCGGGTGATCAAGACCGCCCGCAAGATGGGCATCAAGACCGTCGCGATCTATTCGGATGCCGACAAACACGCGCTGCATGTCGAGATGGCCGACGAGGCGGTGCATATCGGCCCGCCACAGGCGAACCAGTCCTATATCGTGATCGACAAGGTGATGGACGCGATCCGCCAGACCGGAGCGCAGGCGGTGCATCCGGGCTACGGGTTCCTGTCGGAAAACCCGAAATTCGCCGAGGCGCTCGAAGCTGAAGGCGTGGCCTTCATCGGGCCGCCCAAGGGGGCGATCGAAGCGATGGGGGACAAGATCACCTCCAAGAAGATCGCGCAGGAGGCCGATGTGTCCACGGTGCCGGGTGTCATGGGCCTGATCGAGGACGCCGAGGAGGCGGTGCGTATTTCGAGCGAGATCGGCTATCCGGTGATGATCAAGGCCAGCGCCGGAGGCGGCGGCAAAGGCATGCGGATCGCGTGGAACGACGATGAGGCGCGCGAAGGGTTCCAGTCGTCCAAGAACGAAGCCGCGTCATCCTTTGGCGACGACCGCATCTTCATCGAGAAATTCATCACCCAGCCGCGTCATATCGAAATCCAGGTGCTGTGTGATGCGCATGGCAACGGCATCTACCTGAACGAACGGGAATGTTCGATCCAGCGCCGGAACCAGAAGGTTGTCGAAGAAGCGCCCAGCCCGTTCCTGGATGAAGACACACGCAAGGCGATGGGCGAGCAATCCGTCGCTCTGGCAAAGGCCGTGGGCTACACCAGCGCCGGGACGGTGGAATTCATCGTCGATGGCAACCGGAACTTCTTTTTCCTTGAAATGAATACGCGGTTGCAGGTGGAACACCCCGTGACCGAACTTATCACGGGCGTCGATCTGGTCGAACAGATGATCCGCATCGCCAATGGCGAGGCGCTGTCGATCAAGCAGGATGATGTGAAAATCAATGGCTGGGCCATCGAGAACCGGCTTTACGCCGAAGACCCTTACCGCGGCTTTCTGCCGTCGATTGGCCGCCTGACCCGCTATCGCCCACCCGAGGAAGGGCCGCTGGGCGATGGCATCGTGCGCAACGACACCGGCGTGTTCGAGGGTGGCGAGATCAGCATGTACTACGATCCGATGATCGCAAAGCTGTGCACCTGGGCCCCGACCCGCGGCAAAGCGATCGAGATGATGCGCAATGCGCTCGACAGGTTCGAGGTCGAGGGCATTGGCCACAACCTGCCTTTCGTCGCTGCCGTTATGGATCATCCCAAGTTCATCGCCGGCGAAATGACCACCGCCTTCATCGAGGAGGAATATCCCGACGGCTTTGACGGGGTGACACTGGACGACACGGCGCTGAAACGGGTCGTCGCTGCCTGTGCCGCGATGAACCGCGTCGCCGAGATTCGCCGCGCGCGGATTTCAGGCACGCTCGACAATCACGAACGCCAGGTCGGAGATGACTGGAATGTCGCGTTGCAGGAGCGGGATTTCGACGTGACCATTGCGGCGGATCAGAGCGGCGCGACCGTTCGCTTTGCGGATGGTACCGAATTGCGCGTTGCAGGGGCCTGGACGCCGGGCGATCAACTGGCACGGATGACGGTGAACGACGCTCCGCTGGTGATGAAGGTCGGCAAGGTCTCGGGCGGGTTCCGCATCCGCACGCGGGGCGCGGACCTCAAGGTCCACGTCCGCACGGCGCGTCAGGCGGAACTTGCACGCAGGATGCCCGAGAAAGTGCCGCCGGATACATCGAAAATGCTGCTGTGCCCGATGCCGGGCCTGATCGTGAAAATCGATGTCGGTGAAGGCGACGAGGTTCAAGAAGGGCAGGCGCTGTGCACCGTCGAAGCGATGAAGATGGAAAACATCTTGCGCGCCGAACGCAGAGGCACTGTTTTGAAGATCAATGCCGATCCGGGCGACAGTCTGGCCGTGGATGATATCATCATGGAGTTCGAATAGGCGCGTGCCTCTGGTGTTGACGATATCAGGCGATCTGCCTTCGGGGCATGGGGACTGGCCTTACCCCCGTGGCAGGCCGTCCGTGCGGTCATTGATTTCCTGTTGGCGCATCGGCATCTTGTCGATGGCGCGGCTGATTTCACGGACGCTCCACGGCAGCGGCTTGCGCTGTTCGACCTTTCCATCCTTGCCGATCACCGCCAGCATGAAGCCACGCGGCCTCAGCTGGGTGCGGATGGAAGACCGGTCATCGGGGTCGGTGTCGGTGATGATGACGACATCGCGCGCGTCGAGCGCTTCCAGCTCGTCAAGCAGCAACTGCATCTGCTGGACGTATCTCGGGTCGGCGGGGCTATCGGCGAAAACGACGATGGGGCGCTTGATCCACAGGAAATCGGACA
Source organism: Marivita sp. (assembly GCF_020055675.1). Classification (GTDB taxonomy): domain Bacteria; phylum Pseudomonadota; class Alphaproteobacteria; order Rhodobacterales; family Rhodobacteraceae; genus Marivita. Next base: position 82,124 of record NZ_JAIPUS010000006.1, on the reverse strand, counting down.
GCGTCACGTCCTGCGCGGAGCGGATCATGTCCACTGACATATCGTCGATCGTGGCCTCGTTTTCCCGCTCTTGTGTCCACGCGGCGGAGGACAGCGTCATCATGCCGGCCAGCATCAGGGATAATATCTTGTTCATGCTTGGACACATAGGGCGTGGATCGCCCAATGCGAAGGCTCGAAACGGGGCGGGGTGCAAAAAAGTGACCATCGGACGAACGCCCATCAGACCCTCACCGCCGCGCGGGACGCCATGGATCGGCGACACGCGGGCGCAGACAAAAGGATGACACGCCAAATGACAGCCAAGAAAGACACATGGCGCCAGCTTGCGGAAAAAGAACTTCGCGGCAAACCGCTGGACGCGCTGACATGGAAAACGCTGGAAGGTATCGATGTCCAGCCGCTTTATACCGAAGAGGATGTGGATGGGCTGCCGCATCTGGGGTCCATCCCCGGCGAGGCCCCGTTCACGCGCGGCGTCAAGGCGACGATGTACGCCGGCCGTCCCTGGACGATCCGGCAATATGCGGGCTTTTCCACGGCCGAGGAATCGAATGCCTTTTACCGCCGCAACCTGGCTGCCGGTCAGCAGGGGGTGTCGGTTGCCTTCGATCTGGCGACGCATCGGGGCTATGACAGCGATCACGAGCGGGTCACGGGCGATGTCGGCAAGGCAGGCGTGGCGATCGACAGCGTCGAGGACATGAAGATCCTTTTCGACGGCATTCCGCTGGATCAGGTGTCGGTGTCGATGACGATGAATGGCGCGGTGATCCCGATCCTTGCCAATTTCATCGTCGCGGGCGAAGAGCAGGGGCACGACAGGTCGGTCCTGTCCGGCACCATTCAGAACGACATCCTCAAGGAATTCATGGTGCGGAATACCTATGTATACCCACCCGAGCCCTCGATGCGGATCATCGCGGATATCATCGAGTACACCAGCAACGAGATGCCGCGATTCAACTCGATCAGCATTTCCGGCTACCACATGCAGGAGGCGGGCGCGAACCTCGTTCAGGAACTGGCCTACACGCTGGCCGACGGCAAGGAATACGTCCAGACCGCCATGGCGCGCGGCATGGATGTGGATCGCTTCGCCGGGCGGCTGTCGTTCTTCTTTGCGATTGGAAAGAACTTTTTCATGGAGGCGGCCAAGCTGCGTGCGGCGCGGCTTCTGTGGCACCGGATCATGACCGAACTCGGGGCCAAGAACGACCGCTCAAAGGTACTGCGCACGCATTGTCAGACCTCTGGTGTGAGCCTGGCCGAGCAAGATCCTTACAACAATGTGATCCGCACCGCCTATGAGGCAATGAGCGCGGTCCTGGGCGGCACGCAAAGCCTGCACACCAACGCGCTGGACGAGGCGATTGCGCTGCCAACAGAGTTTTCCGCCCGCATTGCACGCAACACGCAGTTGATCTTGCAGGAAGAAACCGGTGTGACGAATGTCGTCGATCCGCTTGCGGGGTCCTATTATGTTGAAAAGCTGACCCATGATCTGGCCGAGGAAGCCTGGAAGTTGATCGCGGAGGTGGACGAGATGGGCGGCATGACCAAGGCAGTGGCCAGCGGCATGCCAAAGCTGCGCATCGAGGAAACGGCGGCCACGCGCCAGGCGCTGATCGACCGGGGCGAGGATGTGATCGTCGGCGTCAACAAGTACCGTCGCGAGACCGAGGACGAACTGGATATCCTGGATGTGGATAACGTCAAGGTGCGCCAGTCCCAGATCGACAGGCTCAAGACGATTCGCGGCAACCGCGATCAGGCGGCCTGTGACAGGGCCTTGGCGGAATTGGAGCGGCGCGCGAAGGACGGCGGCAATCTTCTGGAGGCGGCGGTCGAGGCATCGCGGGCACGCGCATCAGTCGGAGAAATCAGCATGGCGATGGAAAAAGTGTTTGGCCGCCACCGGGCCGAGGTCAAGACCTTGGCAGGCGTCTATGGCGCAGCCTACGAAGGCGACGAGGGCTTTGCCGCGATTCAGCGCTCGGTCGAGGCGTTTGCCGAGGACGAAGGCCGACGCCCGCGGATGCTGGTGGTCAAGATGGGGCAGGACGGCCACGACCGGGGCGCCAAGGTGATCGCGACCGCGTTCGCGGATATCGGCTTTGACGTGGATGTGGGGCCATTGTTCCAGACGCCCGCCGAGGCGGCGCAGGATGCGATCGACAACGATGTTCATGTGATCGGGATCTCGAGTCAGGCCGCTGGGCACAAGACATTGGCCCCGGAGCTTGTCAAGGAGCTCAAGGCGCAAGGCGCGGGCGACATCCTCGTGATCTGCGGCGGGGTGATCCCGCAGCAGGATTACAAGTTCCTTCAGGATGCGGGCGTGAAGGCGATCTTCGGACCCGGGACGAACATCCCCGAGGCGGCGCAGGATATACTGCGGCTCATCCGCGAGGCGCGGGGGTGAGCCTGGTGTCGGATCGGCGTCGCCGATCCGACAGGCCGGGGGCTCTGCCCCGTCGTCCATTGGGCTTGCACCAATGGCGCCGCAATGAACGACCCCCCGGGATATTTGAAAAACAAAGAAACCGGGGAGGTCGGTTCTGATGTTCACTTTGGATCATGTCGCAGTGGCGGGGGAGACCCTGGCCGAGGCGGTGGCGCATGGCGAGGCGGCGCTTGGCGTGCCGCTTTTGCCCGGTGGGGAGCATGCGCATTACGCGACGCATAACCACCTGCTCGGGCTGGAGGACGGGCTGTATCTCGAGGCCATCGCCCTTGACCCGTCCCAGCCCGCGCCGGAATATCCGCGTTGGTTCGGGCTCGATGAGTTCACCGGTGCGGCGCGGCTCGACAAATGGATCCTGCGCTGTGATGACATCGCGGCGGCGCAGGACGCGTTTCCCGAGGCCGGGGCGCCGGTGCATCTGACGCGCGGTGATCTGAGCTGGAGCATGCTGGTGCCGCCGGATGGGCGTTTGCCGTTCGGCGGCCAGTTTCCCGCGATCATCCAGTGGCACACCGACACGCCGCCGGGAATGACGCTGCCCGCTGCGGCGCTGCGGCTCGAGAGGTTGACGATCTGTGGGCCTGATGTGGACGATCTGAAAACGCGCCTGGCGCCGGTGTTCGACGATGACCGCGTGGCGTTTCGCACCCGGCCCGAGCGGATGATGGAGGCGGTGTTCCTGACTGGCAGCGGGCGGCGCATCCTGACATGATCATCCGCCCCGCGCGTCCCGGGGATGCCGGGGTGGTGATGGCGATCCTGAACGATATGATCGACACCACAAGCATCACGTTCACCACCGAGCGCAAGAGCCTGCAGGCCGTGCAGGACGATATCGCGGCGCGGGGGCGGGCGTTTCTTGTCGTCGAGGTGGCGGGCGTTGCGGCGGGCTATGCCAGGTATTTCCCGTTTCGCGGTGGTCCCGGCTATGCGCGGACCAAGGAACATTCGATCGCACTTGCGCCACAGGCGCGGGGGTGCGGTGCGGGGCGTGCGTTGATGAGCGCGCTGGCGGCAGAGGCGCGCCGCGAGGGCGTGCATTCGCTGATTGCTGCCGTCAGCGGAGAAAATCCGGCAGGCCGCGCCTTTCATGCCGCCATCGGCTTTACCGAGATTGCCGTGCTGCCCGAGGTGGGCTTCAAGTTCGAGCGCTGGATTGACCTTGTCCTGATGCAGAAACGGCTCTGATGCCGCACTGACAGAGCTGGCGTTTTGACGTAAACTGTAGCCATGTCGATCTGGTCGCGCATTTCGGAAGCCCTTTCGTCCCTCGCGTCGGGCGAGGGGCTGGCTGCGGTGTTCGACCGTTTGCGCACACCGCCGGAGAAAACCGTTGCTTTCACCATCGCGGTGATCGCCCTGTCGGCCAAGATGGCCAAGGCAGACGGGCGTGTGACCCGTGACGAGGTCATGGCTTTTCGCGAGGTTTTTCACATCCCCAGGGAGGACGAGGCGGGCGCTGCACGCGTTTTCAATCTTGCACGGCAGGACGTGGCGGGGTTCGAGGATTATGCCAAGCGCATCCGCACCATGTTCGGAAACGATCAGGGCACGCTGTGCGACCTGATGGAGGGATTGTTTCATATCGCCATGGCGGACGGGACGTATCATGATGGCGAGGACGCGTTCCTGCACCGCGTGGCGCAGATATTCGAATTGCCGGCAGGATCGTTCAAACAGCTCAAGTCGCGTTTCGTGCCGGACGCGCAGCGGGATCCTTTTGATGTGCTGGGGGTCGATCCCGAAATGCCGCTGGACGAGATTCGCGCGACATGGCGGATGTTGGTGCGCGAAAGCCATCCCGATCGCATGATCGCGCGCGGCGTGCCGGAGGAGGCCGTGAAGCTGTCCGAACGCCGCCTGATCGACATCAATCGCGCCTGGGAAGAGATCTCGGCCCGGGAAAACGCGTGATGCGGATCGCCACCTACAATGTCGAGTGGTTCGATGTGCTGTTCGACGACGATGGCAGGCTGGTTGCCGATGATAGCTGGTCGGTGCGGCATGACGTGACCAAGGCCATGCAGATCGAGGCGCTCGGGATTGTCTTTACGGCGATGGATGCGGATGCGGTGCTGGTGATCGAGGCCCCGGACACCAACCGCCGGCGCGACACTGTCCGGGCGCTTGAGACCTTTGCCAGCGTCTTTGATCTGCGTGCCTGCAAGGCGGTGATGGGGTTTGCCAATGACACCCGGCAGGAAATCGCGTTGATGTACGACCCCGTCATGCTCTCGGCAGCGCATGATCCCAAGGGACCTGCGCCGGTGCCCGGTATGCCGCCGGGCGAGGGTGCGCCGCGTTTTGACGGGACCTTTCGCATTGATCTCGACGTGGACGCGACGGAAGACAAGGTGGTGTTTTCCAAGCCGCCGTTCGAAGTGGCGATGACGGTGCGCGCGACGGGGCAGATGATCCGCCTGATCGGCACGCATTTGAAATCCAAGGCGCCACATGGCGCGGCAAATCGCAACGACGTGATGCGCCTGTCGATCGCGAACCGGCGCAAACAATTGGCGCAGGCGATCTGGGTGCGCGCACGGGTCGAAGAGCATCTGGCGAAGGCGGAGCCGGTCATCTTGCTGGGGGATCTGAATGACGGTCCCGGGCTGGATGAATACGAAGACCTTTTCGGGCGCAGTTCGGTCGAGATTGTCTTGGGACGCGGCGATCTTGCCTTGTTCGATCCACATGCGGCGCGGGCGTTGTCGCGGCGGATTGTGGCACAGCCGACCACGGCGCGATTTTATATCCCGCAGGAAGAGCGGTATTTGCAAGCGCTTCTGGATTACGTGATGGTTTCCCCCGATCTTCGGGCCGAGGCGCGTCGCTGGCGGATCTGGCATCCATTCGACGATCCGGCTTGCTGGACGGCACCCGAATTGCGGCAGGCCTTGCTGACGGGGTCGGATCACTATCCGGTGTCTCTGGATATCGATCTGTAGGGTCTGCACCCAAGGGTGCAATCGTCTGTCATGTGGCTTATATCCGAACCATGAAACAGATTTCCAGCATTGCACTGGCTCTGGCCATCACGACATCCGCAGCCTCTGCGCAGGAGGATGAGGGCACCAGCCTCATGGAGGAGGGGGCAAAGCTCTTTTTTCGGGGGCTCATGGACGAGATGGAACCGGCGCTTCGAGAGCTTGAAGGGCTGGCCAAGGACATGGAACCGGCGATCCGCAGTTTCGCCGAGGAAATGGGACCGGCCCTGCGCGACTTGATGGAGCAGGTCGAGGATTGGTCGGCCTATGACCCGCCGGTCGTGCTTCCTAACGGGGACATCCTGCTCAGGAGGAAAAAGGATGCGCCCCCTCTCGACAGCTTGCCGCCGCCGGAAGAGGGCGAGATCGACATCTGAGCCTTATTCAGCCGGTTGCGCATAGGCGTCGCGCCGGGCAGGTGTCAGCAGCGCATTTGCCAGGAAAGCACCGGCTGCGATGGACAGGATGGCCAAAAGGGCGGCGATGGAAAGCGTCGGCACTCCGCCCAGACCCGCGCCCACTGTGCAGCCTCCGGCCAGCACGCCACCGACGCCCATCAGCACGGCACCGCCAGCATAGCGGCCGGTTTCGGCCGGGGCGCTGAAGGAATGCCACCGGAAGCTGCCAAACGCGAGGGACGTCACGAGGGACCCGGCGAGGACGCCACCAATCAGCCCGACGCCGAAAGTGGCGGGTATCGAGCTGGACGCGACGGTCCAGAACAGCGTGTCGGCGAAGGGGGCGGTGAACGACAGGCTTTGCAGGGCGACCGGGTCAAAATCATCGTAGAGCACATAACCCGTGCCGATCCACCCGGCAGGCACCAGCGCACCAAGCAGCGCGGCCATGACAAGCGCGCTGACCCGGTTGCCCGACCGCAGTGCAATGGCCAGGGCGGCCAGGGCGATCAGCGCAGACGAGAGCAGCGCGCCACCGGGCAGAGCAGCGAGGGACACTGTTTCGCCCAAGGGTAGGGTGGCAGAGCCCAGCGTGGTGCGCAGGGGCGCAAGGATGCCCTTGAGCGTGGCATGGGCGGTGATGGCAAACACCAGCAGGACAAAGACGCCGCGCAGGTTGCCACTGGCAGACAGGATCGTCAGTCGCGAGACACAGCCGCGTGTGAGCACCATGCCCGCGCCGAACATCAGACCGCCCAGGGCAATGGCGAGGACCGGAAGGTCCCCTGCCAGCAAGCGGTGAGTGTCAAAGCTGATCGCGCCGGTCAGCACACCGGCCTGCGTGCCAAGTACAGCCACGGCCAGCGCGGTCATCCAGACGCCCATTGCCTGCTTGCGGTCTTCACCAACCAAAGCGCGACGAAAGCAGAATTTCGTGCGCTCGGCCAGGGCGCCGAAGGCGGCACCCAGGATCACCCCAAGCCCGACCGCCGCTTGCGGCGCCGTAAGGGTCTCGAAGCCAAGAGATTCGAACATGGGGTCGCTCCTTTCATCTGATTGACGTGTCAGATGGCGGGAGGCTGTTGTCTCGACAAGGGCTGGAGACCGGAGGCGCGCGCGGCTGGCCGGGAGAGAATTCCGGACCGGTCAGGACCTGTGGAATGCCGTTCTTTCGTGGTGAGTTTGCCCGAACCAGTCTTCTGGTGATCTGCGCATCGCGGGGTTTCTGGTTTTATTTGCAATGAGCGAGGCTGCGTTGGCTCTTGACGCGGACCGGTGGGGGGGGTGCCCCCGGTCCGCCGTTGGCGGGGACCAGAGGGCCTTTTCGGCCCAAGGACTCCGCCAGTTGCGTCAGCGCCCCCGGATGCGCGGGTCGAGCGCGTCACGCAGGCCGTCGCCGAGGTAGTTCACCGACAAGACCGTCAAGGAGATGAACAGCCCCGGCAGCATCACGCGTTCGGGGTATTGCTGCATCCGCGACACGGCATCCGCCAGCATCTTGCCCCAGGTGGGGAAGTCGGACGGGAACCCGACCCCAAGAAAGCTGAGCGCGGATTCGGTGATGATCGCGGTGGCAAGGCCCAGCGTGGCCGACACCATGATCGGTGACAGGACATTCGGCAGCAGGTGGCGCTGCACGATCTTGAACGGCGTGGTGCCGATGGAGCGCGCGGCAAGGATGAATTCGCGCTCCTTCAGGGCAAGGATGTCGCCGCGCACGATCCGGGCCGTTGGCATCCAGCTTGTCACCGCGATGATCGCGACGATCAGGACGAACATGCCGCCTTCGGGCCCGAACGCCTGGCGCAAGGGCTGGCGGAACAGGGTCACCGCGACCAGCAGCATCGGCAGGATCGGCAGGGACAGGAACAGGTCCGTCAGGCGCATCAGAATGCCGTCAGCCTTTTTCACGAACCCGGCGAGAACGCCGACAGTCGTGCCGATGACAAGGCTCAGGACCATTGCGGCCCATCCCACAGCCATCGAGATGCGACCCCCCTGAAGGATCTGGGCAAACTGGTCGCGCCCCAGCTGGTCGGTGCCGAAGGGCCGGGTCCAGGACACCTTGGCAGAGCTGTCCAGAAGTGCGGTCCAGATCGGCCGCATGTCCTTGTTGCGAATGTCGAGCTTTTGCGCGTCGACCTGCCAGATCAATGGCCCGATCAGCACCGCAATGGTGATGAAAATCAGAAATCCACCGCCGAACATTGCGCCCTTGTGTTTGCGGAACTGGTCCCACACGTCTTTCCACTGGCTGCGTGGCGGTGCCAGCGGGCCTTTGTCGGCCAGCGCTTCGATCGGGGCGGGGGACGCGGGGAGGGGATCAGTCATAGCGGATTCTCGGGTCGAGAAGGCCGTACAGGATATCGGCGATCAGGTTGAACATGACGATGAGGAAGGCGAAAATAAACGTGATTGTCATTACCATCGGCAGATCGCTGGCGAACAGCGCCGTGATGAGCAGTTGGCCAAGGCCGTTTACCTTGAACACGTTCTCCGTGATGATCGCACCGCCGAAGATGGCCGGCACGTTGAGCGCGATGACGGTGATGACCGGGATCATCGAATTGCGCAGGACGTGGACGGTGACGACAACGGCCTCCGACAGCCCCTTGGCGCGGGCGGTGCGGACATAATCCTGGTTGAGATTGTCGAGCATCGAAGCGCGCATGTAGCGACTGATCTGAGCCGTGGTCTGCAACGCCAGCACCATCACCGGCAGGATCATCTGTTGCAGTTGAAACTTGAAGCTGGCCCAGTCATTCACGATATGCGTCGTGTCATAGATCGACGGGAACCAGCCCAGTTGCACCGAGAAAATGACGATGAGCAACGGGCCGGTGAAGAACGGCGGGATCGAAAAGCCGATCATCGTGATGAAAGTGCCCGATTGATCGAAAACCGAATATTGCCTGTAGGCCGAATAGATGCCGATGGGCAGGGCGATCAGGATGCCCACGACATACGCCATGCCGACAACCCAGAGCGTTTGCGGGATGCGCTGGATGACGGTGTCCATGACCGGCGACCGGGTCTGCCAGGAGATCACGCGCAGTTCGTCCTGGTAAAGCTGCGTATCCGGCAGCCAGCCCAGAAGACCGCTGGACCGTGTGGCCCAGTCGATGAACACTTTCGGTTCGGTCCAGAAGACCTGCACCAACCATTTCCAGTATTGCACCAGCGCGGGTTCCCCGACGCCAAGCGCTTCGCGCATCTTCTGCTTGACCTCTGGCGGGACGGTCAGCGGAACCTGCGCCATCGGGTCGCCGGGGGCGAGTTGCAAAAGCATGAAAATGACAAAACTGATGAACAGAAGCGTCGGAACGGCGAGGACAAGTCGTCGGACGGCAAAGGTCAGCATCGTGTGGCGCCTCGGGGCATGAGTCTTGGAAAAACTGGCAAGATGCGTGCACGCACGCACCTTGCCGGGCAAGCGTAGGGTGCGTGATGTCACGCACCCAAACCAGGGCATCAGTCCATGCGATACCAGTCTGCGACGTTCCACAATTCGCTGTCCCAGACATTGAGATCAACGCCGCCCAGCGTGTTGGAGTGGGCAGACAGGCGACCACGGTGCACCAGCGGGATCATGCCGCCATTGTCGGTCATCATCGCGCTCAGTTCCCGACCGATCCGCTGACGCTCTGCCATGTCGGCGGTTTCGGTCAACTCGGCATGCAACGCATCATACTCTTCCATGCAGAAGCGGCTGATGTTCTCGCCTTGCCACTGGGTTTCGGGGCGCGGAGCCTTGTCGCACAGGCCGTTGCCGAGATAGCTCTGCGGGTCGGTGCCGTTGAAGGTGTTGGCGTACATCTCAACGTCCGCATAGAACTTCTGGAAGGTGTCCGGGCTGCCCGGGTCACCGCCGAAAAACACCGAGCTGTCGACGTTGCGCAGCTCGACTTCAAAGCCGATCTGCTCCCACCATTCCTTGATCAGCGCCTGGAAATCCTGACGCACCGCGTTGGTCGAGCTCTGGTACAGGATCGAGAGCGGCTCGCCATTGTGTTCGCGCACGCCGTCGCCATCCGTGTCGACGATGCCGGCTTCATCCAGCAGCGCCTTGGCGCCTTCGATGTCCTGAACGTCGCAGCCCTCGAACGTGGACGCGAATGCCTCGGGGGCCGGGACCCAGGAACAGCCGACCCGACCGGCCTGACCATACCCGATTTCCACCAGCAGCGGGCGGTCGATTGCCATCGACATGGCCTTGTACACCGCCGGTTCGCGCAGGAAGGGATGAGGGTGCGCCGCGGTGGAGCGTTCGCCCTCGGGCAAGTTGGGGTCGGGGTCCGTCTGGTTGACCATGATGCGTTCGAGCAGCGGTCCGAACCCGGCAACGGCGACGCCCTGTCCGCCTTCTTCCATCGCGGCGATCACGTCAGGGGCCAGTTGCAGGTTCCAGGCGTAGTCAAATTCTCCGGTTTCCATCACGGCCTGACCCGCAGCGCGCGCATCACCGCCCCCCTTGAAGGTGACCGATGCAAAAGCGGGCTTGTCCGGGTCGCGATAATTCTCGTTCGCCGACATGGAAATCACATCGTTCGGCTTGAATTCATCAACAACGAACGGGCCGGTGCCGATCGGGTTGAAATTTTCCTCGGTGCAGGTCGATGCAGCCGCGCCCACGCAGTTTTCGAACTGTGCCTTCTGGAGGATCGGGCTTTCGCCACCGACAAACGGGCCATAGGGGTTCGGGGTCGGGCCGTCGAAAGTCACGACAACAGTGGTTTCGTCAGGTGTCTCGACGCTCTCCACGCCTTGGAATTTCGTCACCTGCGCGCAGCCGCCTTCGGGATCGGTGCAATATTCGTAGGTGAACTTGACGTCCTCGGAAGTGAACGGCGTGCCATCGGACCATGTCAGGCCGGGCGTGATGTTCCATGTGATCGAGGTCAGGTCTTCGCTGATGCCGCCATTCTGGACGGTCGGCAGTTCTTCGACCAGCCACGGCACGAGATTTCCGTCCGGATCGTAACGCGCAAGCGGTTCAATGACCATCGAGGCGGCTTCGACATCCTTCGTGCCGCCCGACAGGAACGCATTCATGATGGAGGGCGCTTGCCAGTAGATGATCCGGACTTCACCGTCCGATCCACGTTCTGCGAACGCGGCAGGGGCAAGGGCGACAGCCGCAGCGGCCCCCATGAGAAGGGTTGTGAGTTTCATTCGTCTCTCCTTGTTGGACACAGTTTTCCCGTGTCGTTCTTGTTGCCGGGAAAAGCGCCGAAGCGCGGCGGCTCCTGCTGTTCAAGATCACCAAGACCCACCGCTGACCACGCGCTCCACATCCACTAGGGGCACATCGAAACAATTTTTTATTCCGAAATGCAAGCCCCGAGGTCGGTTTGCGTCGCGTCCGCTTACAGAGCGTTTGACTTTGCCCGAGCGTCGTTTAGCAATTGTGCAACTTCTGCAAAAGGATCGCGCTCATGCCGGATGGCAGCATCGCCAAGATTGATAATCTTCGGGTTGAATTCCAGACCAAATCGGGGACGGTTGTCGGTGTCGAGGATGTCTCGTTCGAGATCAACCCGGGCGAAACCGTCTGTGTGGTTGGGGAATCGGGATCCGGCAAATCGGTGTCGTCCCTCGCCTTGATGCGCCTTGTTCAATACGGCGGTGGCGAGGTTACGGGCGGCCACATGCTGTTCGATCGCAAGGAAAAGGGAACCGTCGATCTTTCCGATACGGATCAGGACCTGATGCGCACGATCCGCGGCAACGAGATCGGGATGATCTTCCAGGAGCCGATGACCGCACTCAATCCGGTCTTTACCGTTGGCAAGCAATTGACCGAAGGCCTGCGCCTGCACAAGGGCATGAGCCGGGCCCAGGCCGAGGCGCGCGCTCTGGACCTGATGCGGCAGGTGCGAATCCCCGAACCCGAGCGTCGTCTGAAACAGTTCCCGCACGAGCTGTCGGGCGGGATGCGGCAGCGCGTGGTGATCGCGATGGCCTTGGCGTGCGAGCCGCGCCTTCTCATCGCGGACGAGCCGACCACGGCACTCGACGTGACCATCCAGGCGGAAATCCTGGCCCTGATGGACCGTCTCAAGCGGGAAACCGGCACGGCGGTGATATTCATCACGCATGACATGGCCGTGGTGGCGCAGATGGCCGACCGCGTTGTTGTCATGTTCCGGGGCAACAAGGTCGAAGAAGGCACGGTCCAGGAGATCTTCGAAAACCCGCAACACCCCTACACCCAGTCATTGTTGGCCGCAGTGCCCAAGCTCGGAGAGATGGCAGGCACCGACTTGCCGCGTCCGATGCGCCTGTTAGGCCGGGACGGGTCCGATGTGCCGCCGATCACCGGGTCCGAAGAGGTGCTTCTCGACGTCAAGAACCTGACGACGCGGTTTCCGGTGAAAGGCGGGTTCTTCCGGCGCACGGTCGCCAATGTCCATGCCGTCGAGGACCTGTCGTTTTCGGTGAACAAGGGACAGACTCTGAGCCTTGTCGGGGAATCGGGATGCGGAAAATCCACGGCCGGACGATCGATCCTTCGACTGGTGGAACCGCTGGAGGGCAGCATCTTTCTTGAGGGCAAGGATATCATGGCACTGGGCCAGACCGGCCTGCGCCAGGCGCGCAGCGACATGCAGATGGTGTTCCAGGATCCCTTCGCATCGCTGAATCCGCAGATGCAATTGGCCGACCAGGTGTCCGAGCCGATGCGCAATTATGGCATGGGAACCTCCAAGGAAATGCGCGAACGGGTCGAAATGCTGTTCGACCGCGTGGAACTGCCGCGCAGCTTCATGCAGCGCTACCCGCATGAATTGTCGGGCGGGCAACGGCAACGCATCGCCATTGCGCGCGCGCTGGCGCTGAACCCCAAGCTGATCGTGTCGGATGAGGCGGTGTCGGCGCTCGATGTGTCGGTGCAGGCACAGGTGTTGAACCTGATGATGGAATTGCAGGCAGAGCTGGGCATTTCCTATCTCTTCATCAGCCATGACATGGCGGTGGTCGAGCGGGTCAGCCATCATGTCGGCGTTATGTACCTGGGCCGTATTGTAGAGATCGGCCCCCGCCGCGCGGTGTTCGAAAACCCGCAGCACCCCTATACCCAAGCCTTGATGAAAGCGGTGCCGATTGCCGATCCACAAAGGCGCAAGTCGGAGAAGGACCTGAACTTCAAACCGATCCCGTCGCCCATTCATGGGCTCGATTACCAACCCGAACCATCGGTCTACCGCGAGGTGGAACCCGGTCACAAGGTGCTGGTGACAGACAGCGGGTATTGATCGTACCGGGCCGCATCCCGGGGGCGCGCGCCGCATGGTACGGGTCCAAGATCGGGGCAGCACCGTGCGGGTCCGCGTCGTGAACATGCATTGCGAATAGTCCGGCCGGTCCAACCGCCTGAAATCGCCTGCGCCGGTCCGGGCTCGCATGCGCCCGTGGATCGACGCCGGAAAGACCGTCTTTATGGTTGGCGACCTGGATACGCTGCACGGTTCCCGCAGGGTGGACATTCTGGAGGACCCGGGCGCGCGATCTTCGACCGGACGCCGGGCGCCACCTGTCACCTGAACCGCGGGCTGCACCTGTTCGGAGCCATTGACCATCTGTCTCGGACACGTGATGTTGCCCGCACGGCGGGGCCGGTTGCGCTGCAACGCAAATTCGATGATGTCCGGCCATCGGATCATCACACGGTCTACGCGGACTACCTTATGTCATCCGACGCAGAGTGAACACATGCAGACACGATTGTCCCCCCGCGAGATTCTTGACCATCTGGTGAAATTCCCAACGGTCAGCCGCGACACGAACTTGCCGCTCATCGATTGGGTCGAGGGTTATCTTGCAGATCACGGAATCACCTGCCACCGGCATGTCAAAGCTGACGACCCGGGCAAGGCGGCGCTTTTTGCCCATGTCGGACCCGAACTGCCGGGCGGCGTGATCCTGTCAGGCCATACCGATGTTGTCCCGGTTGATGGCCAGCCATGGACCACCGATCCGTTCACAGTGACCGAAAGGGACGGCAAGCTGTACGGGCGCGGAACCACCGACATGAAAGGGTTTGACGCGCTGGCGATCTGGGCACTGGTCGAGGCGCAGGCGCGCGGCGTCTTGCGGCCCGTGCAGATCGCCCTGAGCTATGACGAAGAAGTGGGATGCGCCGGCGCGCCGCCATTGATCGAGGCGATGCAGGGCAGGGTGCCGCGCGCCGACACGGTGATTGTCGGCGAACCGACGATGCTCAAGGCGGTGACGGGGCACAAGGGGGGCACGACGTTCTGGGTGCATGTCCACGGATTCGAAGTGCATTCATCGATCATGCATACGGGCGTCAGCGCGATCATGTACGGGGCCAAGCTGATCGAATGGGCGAACCGGATGAACGCCGAAAGCGCCGCTGCCACGCCGGGACCCGTCGCGGCGCAGTTCGATCCGCCTTACACGAATGTGCATGTCGGCCAGATCTCGGGTGGCACAGCCCATAACATCACCGCCAAGGATTGCGAATTCGGTCTTGGTTTTCGGGTCGTGCCGGGAGAAACCCTGGAGCATTGGGAAGGCAAGCTGCGCGCCGCCGCCGCAGAGGTCGAGGCCGAAATGAAAGCCGTGCGCCCCGAGGCCTGGATCGAGATCACCCCCGCCTTTTCCCTGCCGCCCTTCAAGCCCAAGGATGGCAGCAAAGCGGAAACGCTGGTGCGCCAACTCACGGGAGATAACGGCACGAAGCATGTCTCTTACGGGACCGAGGCGAGCCATTTCCAGGCCGCCGGATATTCTGTTGTGGTCTGTGGGCCCGGTGATATCGCCGTGGCGCATCAGCCAGATGAATACATTACGCTGGCCCAGTTCAAGCAAGGGCAGGCGTTCATGGAGCGACTGCTGGAGCATCTGTCCGCATGATGCCATTTCCGATCTCGGACGCCACGCCCATCGCGTTTCCCGGACCGCCGCCGCGCGAAACCGACGTTGTGGTGATCGGTGGCGGGGTTATCGGGGTGTGCACGGCGCTGTTCCTGGCGCGCAAGGGGCGCCGCGTTGTGCTTTTGGAAAAAGGGCGCATTGCGGCAGAGCAATCCTCGCGCAACTGGGGCTGGATCCGCCAGCAGGGACGCGATCCGCAGGAACTGCCGATCATGGTCGAGGCAAACCATCTCTGGACCGAGCTGGCGGCGCAGACCAATGTCGATATCGGGCTGGTGCGGTCGGGTGTGACCTATCTCGCCGAGAGCGAGACCGAGCTTCAGAGCTTTGCCAACTGGCTGCCGCATGCGACAGCGCAGGGGGTGGATACCGAACTTCTGGACCGTTCGGCGCTGAAGGCGCGTTTTCCGGACCTGGCGAAATCAGGCATCCACGGGGCGCTGACCACGCCTTCCGACATGCGGGCCGAGCCTTGGGTCACGGTGCCGGCGCTGGCGGGTATCGCCGTGCGCGAAGGCGCGGTGATCGTCGAGGGTTGCGCGGCCCGCAAGCTCGATCTCGAAGGCGGACGGGTCACCGGTGTCCATTCCGAGGCCGGGCGCATTGCCTGTTGCGATGTCGTGGTTGCCGGAGGTGCCTGGTCGTCCTTGTTCCTGCGGGCGCACGGGGTGGCAATCCCGCAATTATCCGTTCGTGCAAGCGCCGGGGCGACGGAGCCGGTGGCCTTGCCGCATCAGGGCGCCGCGGCGGCGGCAGATTTCGCCTTTCGCATGCGCGCCGATGGCGGTGCGTCATTGGCGGCGGGCGGCTTTCACGAGCTGTTCATCGGACCGGACGCTGTCCGGGCGCTGCCGAAATACGCCGCACAGCTCCGGGCCGATCCGTTCGGAACGCGCTTTTATCCCGCGGCTCCCGGCGGATATCCGGATGCCTGGACAACCAGGCGCCAGTGGCAGGCGGACGAGGTCAGCCCCTTCGAAAGGATGCGCGTTCTGAACCCGAAGCCCAACAGCGCCAAACTGCGCAAAGTGGCGGCTTCCGTCGAACGACTGTTCCCGCAGGTCGGGCCGATCCGCTACCGCGCGATGTGGGCCGGGATGATCGACACACTTCCGGACGTGGTGCCGGTCGTGGACCGTGTCGATGCGATCCCCGGCCTGACCATCGGCACGGGAATGAGCGGGCACGGGTTTGGCATCGGTCCGGGAATGGGCCGCGTGCTGGCCGATCTGGTCTGCGGCGCGGCACCGGGCCACGATCTTGGCCGGTTCCGCCTGTCGCGGTTCAGCGACGGGAGCCGAATGGATCTGGGTCCGGCACTCTAGGCGTCGGATCCACTTGAAGCCCGGAGCGGTCTGGGTCACGTTCCGGGGCTGAGACTCCGTTCCACTCAACACAAGGATGACCAACATGCCGGTCAAGAACCGATTTGCCGAACTGCACGACGAGATCACCGCGTGGCGACGCGATCTGCACGAAAACCCCGAGATCCTGTTCGAAACGCACCGCACCAGCGCTTTGGTGGCGGACCGTCTCAAGGAATTCGGCTGCGACGAGATCGTCACCGGGATCGGGCGCACGGGTGTTGTCGGTGTGATCAAGGGCAAGAGCAATGCATCCGGCAAGGTGATCGGCTTGCGCGCCGATATGGACGCGCTGCCGATTCACGAACAGACCGGGCTGGACTACAAGTCCAAGACCGATGGCGCGATGCATGCCTGCGGCCATGACGGCCACACGGCGATGTTGTTGGGCGCGGCCAAGTACCTGAGCGAGACGCGCAATTTCGATGGCACGGTTGTCGTGATCTTCCAGCCCGCCGAAGAAGGCGGCGGCGGCGGCAAGGAAATGTGCGACGATGGCATGATGGATCGCTGGGGCATCCAGGAGGTCTATGGCATGCACAACTGGCCGGGCAAACCGGTGGGCAGCTTTGCGATCCGGCCCGGCGCATTTTTTGCCGCAACCGACCAGTTCGACATCACCTTCGAGGGCAAGGGCGGTCACGCGGCCAAGCCGCATGAGACCATCGATACCACCGTTATGGCATCGCAAGCGGTGCTGGCGTTGCAGACCATCGCCAGCCGCAATGCCGATCCGACCGACCAGGTGGTGGTGTCCGTCACCTCCTTCGAGACATCAAGCAAGGCATTCAACGTGATCCCGCAGCGCGTACAGCTCAAGGGGACCGTGCGCACCATGTCGACCGAGATGCGTGACCTTGCGGAAAGACGGATCAAGAGCGTCTGTGCAGGGATTGCCGACACGTTCGGCGGCACGGTCGATGTGACCTATCACAGAGGCTACCCGGTCATGGTCAATCACGACGAACAGACCGAATTCGCGGCCAGCGTTGCCACGTCGATCGCCGGAGCCTGCGACGATGCGGATCTCGTGATGGGAGGCGAAGATTTCGCGTTCATGCTCGAAGAGCGTCCCGGGGCCTATATCCTTGTCGGCAACGGAGACGGCGCATCGGTGCACCATCCGGAATACAACTTCAACGATGAGGCGATCCCGGCGGGCTGCTCGTGGTGGGCCGAAATCGTGGAACAACGGATGCCGGCAGCGTGATGACCGGATAGGCGTCGCGCAATGTCGCGCGACCCGACCACTGAACGGCCCTCTGTCGGGGGTCGTTCAATGGTCACGCCGATCATGCCACCTTGCAATTGCCGGTCGACACATGACCATTGGTCAAAGGCTACTCTGCACCCCGTTCCGCTGTCAGGGCGACATCCACAGTCACCTCGAAGGCCAGTTGGCTTTCATCGGTCATGTTCTCTCCGATCCCGAAAGGCCTCCGGTCGAGAACAGTGCTCCCCTCCATCGTCGCCACATTGTCGTTCAGCGACAGGTCAAAGGGCAGCGACACCGCCTGTTCCACGCCGCGTAGCGTCAAGGTGCCGTCGGCAACATACCCCTCGTCGGTGTTCAGGATGTCCGCGCTGAACCGTGCCGTGGGGTATTGCGCGCTGGCAAAATAATCCGGGCCCAAAGCCTGCTGCGTGACCGATCCAAGCGTCAGGGACGGAATAGCGATTTCCACGGTCACCGTCCCCGCCTTGCCGCTGTCGATGCTCTCGTTGAAACCGATATCGGCTGTCCAGTCAGCAAACGACCCGGACACGGCTGATCCCATTTGCTGCACCGTGATGCCGAGTGTGCCGCTCTCGACCACCCATTCGCTGTCCACCTGTTGCAGTGCGGGGGCTTCGGCGGCGATTGCACCATGGTCTTGGTACAGGCCAAGCGCGCTGCCAAGTCCAATCGCAGCCGCCCAGATGACCACTGCGAAAACCGGTGCCAGGACTTTCCTGCGAGGCGCGCTTTCGGCACTGTCCGGCACCGATCGTCCCGGCAACATCCGCGCCAGCGTGTGATCCTTGTCGACCACCGCGTGCTTCACGGCGCCGGCGATGTGCAGCAGAAGCGACCCGATCAGCACCCGTTCGAAAATGATATGCAGCCCTGCCGCGATCCCCGACACCTGCTGGTTTTCCGGAACGAGAGGAAGATTCTGACCGAACGGCCACCAGATCGGCGCGAAACCCTCGGTCGCGGCGTGATGGATCCACCCTGACAGCGGCACAAGCACCAGAGAGCCATAGAGCAACCAATGCACGATCTCGGCCAACAGGGTTTCTGTGGTGCGATCGGGATGCACCGGTACTGGTTTCGGCTGGCTCAACGCCCAGAGGATCCGTGCCAATGCCACGAAAAACAGCGTCACGCCCACCGTTTTGTGCAAGGAGAACAGCCATGCCTTGTCGGCCAGTTGTTCTGCGGTGTCATAAGGCAGGCGGTTTGCGATGATGCCCAGCGGGATCACGATGAATATGCCCAGCGCGGTCAGCCAGTGAAACGTCTTGGTGACCGCGCCGTAGCTGGACCGTGTGTTGGTGGCGTGCATGGATCGACTCCGGTGTCATGTCGCGGTACGGCACACCTACCGCGTGGCTCGCGTGGTTCAATCTTCGCCAGCGCACAGAAATCGTGCGGCAGCGTTGCGTCGCGTGACCACGGGCTGTAATGGCTTGGGCCGACAAAAGCTGGAGACTGTCATGAGCCGAGCATTTCTTTTTCCCGGGCAAGGGGCCCAGACCATCGGGATGGGGCGCGACCTGGCCGAGGCCTATCCCGCTGCGCGCATTGTCTTCGAAGAGGTTGACGAGGCGCTGGGAGAAAAGCTGAGCGCGGTGATCTGGGACGGCGATATCGAGACATTGACCCTGACGGCAAACGCGCAACCGGCGTTGATGGCCACATCGATCGCCGCGATCCGTGCCCTTGAGGCAGAAGGCATTACAGTGATGCAGGCGTCCTATGTCGCGGGGCATTCGCTGGGCGAATACTCGGCCCTGACCGCGGCGGGCGCGTTGTCGGTGACCGATGCCGCGCGCTTGCTGCGCGCCCGGGGCGCGGCAATGCAGGACGCGGTGCCGGTTGGCCAAGGGGCGATGGCAGCGATACTTGGACTGGGCCTGGAAGAGGTGCGCAAGGTTGCCGAGGCCGCCAGCCAGGGCGAGGTTTGCGCTGCGGCCAATGACAATGATCCGGCGCAGGTCGTGGTGTCCGGCCACAAGGCAGCCGTGGAGCGCGCGGTCGATCTCGCGAGAGAGGCAGGCGCCAAGCGTGCGATGCTGCTGCCGGTCAGCGCGCCGTTCCATTGCGCGTTGATGGCCCCGGCCGCCAAGGCGATGGAAAACGCCTTGGCGGATGTGGACATCCGCGCGCCGTCGGTTCCCGTTGTCGCCAATGTTTTGGCCGAAGCCGTGAGCGAACCCGACCGCATCCGCAGCCTTCTGGCCGATCAGATCACCGGCGCCGTCCGCTGGCGCGAGTCGGTGGCCTGGATGGTGGAACAAGGTGTTGACGATTTCTGGGAAATCGGTGCGGGCAAGGCGCTGATCGGGATGGTCCGCCGGATCGACCGCAGCGTCGCGACGCGGGCAGTGGGCACCGCCACCGATGTAAAGGCGGCGTCAGAGAACGGCTGACCGGCTTCGCGAATTGATACTCCGCGCGTAGACGCTTTGCGCATATGGGTGGAAAATGATGAAAAGGACCTCGACATGTTCGATCTGACAGGCAAAACCGCGCTGATCACTGGCGCTTCGGGGGGCATCGGCGGTGAAATCGCCCGCGCCTTGCACGGCGCGGGGGCGACGGTCGGCCTGTCCGGCACCCGTACCGAACCATTGGAAACACTTGCCGCCGCGCTGGGCGACCGCGCCCATGTCCTGCCCTGCAACCTGAGCGATCCAGAGGCGGTTGCGGCGCTGCCGAAGCAGGCGGCCGAGGCGATGGGCAGTGTCGATATCCTGGTCAACAACGCCGGGATCACGCGGGATAACCTGTTCATGCGCATGTCGGATGACGAATGGCAGTCGGTGCTCGATGTGAACCTCACCGCGACGTTCAAGCTTTGCAAAGGTGTGCTGCGCGGCATGATGAAGGCGCGCTGGGGGCGCATCGTGAATATCTCGTCTGTCGTCGGATCCACCGGCAATCCCGGTCAGGGCAATTACGCCGCCGCCAAGGCCGGCATGGTCGGCATGTCGAAATCGCTGGCCCATGAAGTGGCAAGCCGCGGTGTGACGGTGAACGCGGTCGCACCGGGGTTCATCGAAACGGCAATGACAGACAAGCTGACCGACGACCAGAAATCCGCGATCCTGACGCAGATTCCTTCGGGCCGCATGGGCACGCCGCAAGAAATTGCAGCGGCTGTGCTCTATCTGTCCAGCGCCGAGGCGGGCTTTGTCACCGGAACCACGCTGCACGTGAACGGCGGCATGGCAATGCTCTAGACGCCGTGCCCGCGGCGCGCGCTATGGGCGCTCTTGCACCGCTTGGTGCAGGCTTTGCCGACGCCGATTCTTTGTGGCGAAAGCGTTTGCCATCCCGATCCCATGTGCTATAGCGGCGCAGGTTTCGGACCAGCCCTTTCACCGGGCAGCTTCGGTCTTTCGCGCCTCAAGCGGGACGTAAACCGCCGCCCGTCAGGGCATTACAAATTCCGCCCGGGCGAGGGCTAACCCGGCCTTCGCGCCGACGAAACTGTGAGGAAGATAACATGAGCGACATCGCAGATCGCGTTAAGAAGATTGTCGTCGAGCACCTAGGTGTCGAAGAGGATAAAGTCGTGGAAAACGCCTCTTTTATCGATGATCTTGGCGCAGACAGCCTTGACACAGTCGAACTGGTCATGGCGTTCGAAGAAGAGTTCGGGATCGAGATTCCGGATGACGCGGCCGAGACCATTCAGACGTTCGGCGATGCCGTGAAGTTCATCAAAGACGCGCAGTAAGCGCCGCACTCATCGAGCTTTTCAAAAGCGCGGTCTTTTCAAGGGCGCGCTTTTGTTTTGCGCGGCTGTCCCGATTGTGCGCCCCGATTGCGCGCTTTGAATGCCATCCCCGATGGCAACGGCCCGGTCGGCGCAGGTGCCTGGTGTTCGCTGTACCGACAAGACCGGCCGCGTCGCGCCGGCAGGCGGGTTGTGGGGCCGGTTACCCTGTCTTTTCCTGCAGCTTCGCCGCATCCCAAAGCGCGTCCATCTCGGCAAGATCGCTTTGGGCAGGTGATTTGCCCTGTTCGGCCAGTGCCGCCTCGATGCTTTCGAAACGGCGGGTGAACTTGGCATTGGCCGCGCGCAGAGCCGCCTCGGGGTCGAGGCCCATGTGGCGCCCCAGATTGACCATGACGAACAGCAGATCGCCGAATTCCTCGAACCGCTCGGCCTCGTCGCGCACCTCGCGCAGTTCCTGTGCTTCCTCGACGATCTTGTCCAGCACTTCGTCCGTCGTGGGCCAGTCGAACCCGACCCGCGCCGCGCGGTTCTGCAACTTGATCGCACGGGTCAGCGCGGGCAGACCCCTGGCGACCCCGTCCAGCACGCCGCGCTGCGCCTTGTCTGCGCGTTCCGCCGCCTTGATCCGTTCCCAGTCCTGCACCTGTTGTTCGGCGGATTTCTCGCGGCTCTCGTCGCCGAACACATGCGGATGTCGGGCCACCATCTTGTCGGAGATCGCATTTGCCACGTTATCGAAACTGAACATCCCGGCCTCTTCAGCCATCTGGGTGTGGTAGACCGACTGCAGGAGCAGGTCGCCCAATTCGCCCTTCAGCTCGCCCCAGGCTTCGCGCTCTATGGCATCCGCCACCTCGTAGGCTTCCTCTATCGTGTAGGGTGCGATGGACGCAAAATCCTGTTCGATGTCCCACGGACACCCGGTGTCCGGGTCGCGCAACCGGCGCATGATTTCCAGGAGCCGGGGCAGCCCGCCCTTGGGGTCATGGATCAGGTCATCGGTCATTGCAGGCCTCCGTGCTTCGGCATTAGAAACAGGGATGCGGCATCGCGATAAGGGAGTCCAGACATGGCGATCATCAACCGGATCGGCGATTATGCCGAAGACCTCAAGACATGGCGGCGGCACCTGCACATGCACCCCGAACTCAGCCTCGATTGCCATGAAACGGCGGCTTTCGTGGTCGAACGGCTGCGCGACTTCGGCGTGGATGAAATTCACGAAGGCATTGCCGAATCCGGTGTCGTGGCGCTGATCCACGGGCAGGGTGACGGCCCTGTGACGGGCCTGCGCGCCGACATGGATGCGTTGCCGATGGCAGAAATCACCGGGGCCGACTGGGCCTCGACCGTTCCGGGTATGATGCATGCCTGCGGACATGACGGGCACACCGCGATGCTGCTGGGGGCCGCACGCTACCTCGCCGAGACCCGGAATTTCAAAGGCACGGCCGCGCTGATTTTTCAACCGGCCGAGGAAACCATCGGCGGTGGGCGCATCATGGTCGAAGAAGGCATCATGGATCGATTCGGTATCCAGGAGGTGTACGCGCTGCATACCGATCCGTTCGTTGACGCGGGGGTGTTCAGCACGTGTCCCGGACCGATCATGGCCGCGGTGGATGATTTCGAGATCACGATCACCGGCAAGGGCGGGCACGGGGCCTTTCCACATACGACTCTGGACCCGGTCCCTTGCGGTCTGGCCATCGGGCAGGCGCTTCAGACGATCCCGTCGCGCAATGCTGATCCGGCGTCGCCATTGGTCGTGTCGCTGACGATCATCGAAACCGGCTCCGCCACGAATGTCATTCCCGAAACCATGCGCCTTGCGGGCACGGTGCGCAGCTTTGATCCCGATCTGCGCGACATGATCGAACGCCGCTTCCACGAGATCGTTGCCGGGCAGGCGGCGAGCTATGGTGTGAAGGCGCATCTTGCGTACAACCGCAATTACCCCGCCACGAACAATCACGAAACAGAGACCGATTTCGCGGTCACGGTCGCCAAGAACGTGGCCGGGGCATCGGGTGTCATCGCCGACCGCACACCCGAAATGGGGGCAGAGGATTTTTCCTACATGCTCAATGCCCGCCCCGGCGCGTTCCTGTTCCTGGGGCAGGGGATCGGGCCGTCCTGCCACCACCCGGCGTTCGACTTCAACGATGATGTGGCTCCCATCGGCGCGTCCTTTTTCGCGCGCCTGATCGAGACCCGTCACGGAGTGTGATCCATGGCGCTTGAAGACGCGAAAACCCAGATCGACCACGCGTTCACCCGCGATGACCTGAAGGGGGCGAGTTTCGAAAACGCCTTTGCCGGCGCCACCTCCTTCCTGCGGCGGCGCTACACCAAGGATCTGACCAATGTGGACATTGCCATCACCGGTGTGCCCTTCGATCAGGCCGTGACCCACCGCGCCGGCACCCGGTTTGGCCCGCGCGCGGTCCGCGAGGCATCGAGCCTGCAGCCCTACGACAAACCTTATGGCTGGGATTTCAACGTGCTAGACGACTTCGCGATTGCCGATTACGGCGATCTGGCCTTCGACTATGCCAAGATATCGGACTTTCCCGAAACGCTGAAAACCCATATCGCGGGCATCCTCGCGCAGGACACCGCAACGGTCACGCTGGGCGGTGATCATTCCATCACCCTGCCGATCCTCGAAGCCTATGCCGAGAAATACGGACCTCTGTCGCTGCTTCAGTTCGATGCGCATACCGACACATGGGCCGACGATGACATGGATCGCATCGACCATGGCACGTTTCTTTACAAGGCCGTCAAGCTGGGTCTGGTTGATCCGGGCCGCTCGGTCCAGGTGGGCATTCGCACCGACAACCCCGACACTCTTGGTTTCAACATCATCGACGCCCGCGAGATGCACCGGATCGGACCCGAGGCCGTGGCTGAGAAAATCCGCGAAATCCTAAAGGATTACCCGACATACCTCAGCTTCGACATCGACTGTCTTGATCCCGCCTTTGCCCCCGGCACCGGCACACCTGTCTGGGGCGGACCATCAAGCGCGGACATGGCGGTCATCCTGCGAAATATCGCCGGGATCGAGCTGATGGGCGGCGATCTGGTTGAAGTCAGCCCGTCGTTCGATACATCAGGGGTGACGGCGATTGCGGGGGCGCATGTGGTGACAGAGATCCTGTCGCTCTGGGGCTGGACCCGCCGCGCCTGACAGGGTTACCCGTATAAAGGGGCAGAGTGCCCATTGGGACAAGGCAGGCATCGTGAAAGTGTTTTTCTGGGCGATCATCGTCATTATTCTGGGCGGGCTGGCATGGATCAGGTTTGCCCCGTCGGACCCGGCGGTGTGGCATGTCGACCCCAAGGTGACGGCGGATCAGGACCTTGCCGGAGGCGTCCGACGCCGCATCCCGGCTGATGACGGGACATTTGCCGAACTGGACCGCATCATCCTGGCCACGCCCCGCACCGAAGTGCTGGCCGGCAGTGTCGAGGACGGCATGGTAACTTATGTCACGCGCTCGCAATGGATGGGATTTCCGGATTATACCACGGTGATGAAAAACGACGACGTCCTGGAGCTTTTCGCCCGCTCGCGCTTTGGCCAGTCCGACATGGGTGTCAACAAGGCCCGCGTCGAAAGCTGGCTGGACCGGCTGGAGGCGCAACGCGACTAGCCCGGGGCTTGCGCCGCTGAACGAGATGACCACTTGACCCGCTGCCCCCGGTCGATCACATCCCTGCCATGATCCCCGAAGACCGCCTGCACCAGATCACATCGCGATTCGAATACCTTGAGGCCCAGATGGCCGAAGGGTCCGGCGATATCGCCGCCCTCGGCAAGGAATATGCCGATCTGCGCCCGGTGGTCGAACAGATCGCCGACTGGAAACAGGTCCGCGCCGACATTGCCGAGGCCGAGGCGATGCTGGACGATCCGGAAATGCGCGACCTGGCGCAGGAAGAGCTTTCCACGCTCAGGATGCGTCTGCCCGAGGTGGAACACGCGCTGCAACTGGCGCTTCTGCCGAAAGACAAGGCCGATGCGCGCCCCGCCATGCTCGAGATACGACCCGGCACCGGCGGGGAAGAGGCTGCGCTCTTCGCAGGTGATCTGTTGCGCATGTACCAACGCTATGCCGAGGCGCGTGGCTGGCGGGTCGAGATTATCGAGCACCAGGAAACCGAGATCGGCGGCATCAAGGACGTCGTGGCCCGGATCAGCGGCGACAGCGTGTTCGCGCGGTTGAAATACGAATCCGGCGTGCATCGCGTCCAACGCGTGCCCGAAACCGAAAGCGGCGGCCGCATCCACACCTCGGCAGCCACGGTCGCCGTCCTGCCAGAGGCCGAGGACGTGGATATCGAGATCAACCCCAACGATCTGCGCATCGACACCATGCGCAGTTCCGGCGCGGGAGGCCAGCACGTCAACACCACCGATTCAGCGGTGCGGATCACCCATGTTCCCAGCGGGATCGTCGTCACCAGTTCAGAAAAATCCCAACATCGCAACCGCGAGATCGCGATGCAGGTGCTGCGCACACGGCTTTTCGACCAGGAGCGGCAAAAGGCCGAGGACGAACGCTCTGCCGACCGCAAGAGCCAGGTTGGCTCGGGGGACCGCTCGGAACGCATTCGCACCTACAATTTCCCGCAAGGCCGCCTGACCGATCACCGTATCGGCCTCACGCTCTACAAGCTCGATGCGGTGATGGCGGGCGATCTGGATGACATCATTGACGCGTTGACCGCCGATGCGCAGGCCAGGCTGCTGGCCGAGATGACGTGACCCACGATCCAAAGGACGCCTTGCAGGATGCCCGGCGCCGGCTGGACATCGCCGGTTCACCCAGCCCGGCCCGCGATGCCAGCGCATTGGTCGATCTGGTGCAGCGGGGGGCGCCGTCCTGGACGCCGCTGACCGACGACCAGATGGCCCATCTGCAACGGTTGGTCGATCGGCGCGCGCGGCGCGAACCGATCAGCCATATCACCGGCAAGCGCGCCTTCTGGATGCATGATTTCCAGGTGACGGGAGACGTGCTCGACCCGCGCCCGGACACCGAAACGCTGGTCGAAACCGCATTGACGCATGCCTTTGACACGGTGCTTGATCTTGGCACTGGATCGGGCTGCATCCTGCTGTCGCTGCTGCACGAACGCCCCGGTGCGTGCGGGCTCGGGACAGATGTGTCAGACGCGGCGCTCGCTGTGGCGCGCCGCAACGCGGCGACGGTCGGGGTGTCGAATCGCGCCGACTGGCGGGTCTCCGACTGGTTCAGCGATGTCACGGGCACTTTCGACCTGATCGTGTCGAACCCGCCCTATATCGCTGAATCCGAGATGCCGGACCTCGCCCCGGAACTTGCCTACGAACCGCGCGGTGCCCTGACGGATGAGGGGGATGGCCTGTCTGCCTACCGCGAAATCACGGCAAGCGCGCCGCGTTTCCTGGCTCCCAATGGACGCTTGATGGTCGAAATCGGACCGACCCAAGCCAGGGATGTGACCGCGTTCTTCCACGCCGCGGGACTTGAAAATGTCACTACGCATCCCGACCTTGATGGCCGGGACCGTGTGATTTCCGGCGCGTTTCTGCCACAAACCGACGTATGATCCGCAAGACCGATCACATTTTGCACAGTTTATGCTTGTAAGCAGGCCCCTGACATGATTATGCAGACGTGTCGTTGCGGTCGAGGCCGGGTTATACCCCTCTCGCGCGGTCGTAAGCCACACATGGATGCAATTGCATAGGACCCGCGCTAACAGCGCACACAGCAATCGCAAAAACAGCTGAAAGAAGGCTGGAAAGTAACAAATGCGTTCTTCAAACAAACGTTCGCGGAACAAGAACAACCGCAGCCGCTCCAACTCTGTCGGAAATGTCGTCAACCGTGTGTTCGACAGCTCCGGCCCAGAGGGCAAGGTGCGCGGTACGCCGCAGCAGATCATTGACAAGTACAACCAACTGGCGCGCGATGCGCAGCTGGGAAATGACCGCGTGAATGCCGAGAATTTTCAGCAGCACGCGGAACATTACATGCGCATGCTGAGCGAGGCACAGCGCGAACAGGACGCCCGCCGCGAACAGCAGGAGCGGGAAAACCGCGAACGCCAGCAGCAGCGCGACCAGGATCGTGCAGCCCGGTCCGATCAGGACACGCCGCAAAATCAGCAGCAGCCGGACCCTGTGCCACAGCAGCCTGACGATCCGTCAGCCAGCCCGCAGCCCGATGTGGTCGACACTGCAAGCGATAGCAGCAGCGACAGCGGTCTTGTCGAAACGCCCGAGGCAAAAGCGGCGGAAAAGCCGAAACGCCCGCGCGCGCCACGCAAACCGCGCAAGAAGCCCGAGGCAAAATCCGATGAGACCCCGGATCAGAACCCCGCCGACGCCGCCGAATAGACGTCGGTTTCAGGGGATGGCCAGCTGTCGTGCCAGCGCGCAAAACCCTTCAACAGAGATTTGTTCCGCCCGCTCTGTGGGCGGAATGCCCACGGCGGTCAGATGATCCTCGATCGCGGGTGACAGCCCCTTGAGCGAGGCCCGCAACATTTTGCGGCGCTGATTGAACCCGGCCGCGACCACACGTTCCAGAACCTTCGGATCCGCCTCGAACCGGGGCGCGGGCAAGGCGCGAAGTTGCACCACGGCCGAGCTTACCTTTGGCGGCGGTGTGAACGCCTCGGGCGGCAGGTGCATGGCGATCCGGACATCGCAGCGCCACTGCGCCAACACGGCCAGCCGCCCATAGGCCTTGGACCCCGGCTTTGCGACGATCCGCTCCGCCACCTCTTTCTGGAACATCAACGTCAACCGGTCCCAGACCGGCGGCCACGCGGACGGCGTGAGCCAGCGCACAAGCAATTCCGTACCGACGTTATAAGGCAGGTTGGCGCAGATCGCGATTGGCGGTGTCAGTTGCTCCAGCGGGTTGAGCGCGAGCGCGTCCCCCTGTACCACCTCGAGCCGGCCCGGATAGACGGCCGCTATTTCAGCCAACGCGGGCAGGCAGCGGGCATCCTTTTCCACCGCAAGCACCCGGCGCGCGCCCTCTGCCAGCAGCCCTCGGGTCAAACCACCCGGTCCCGGCCCGATTTCGAGCACATCCATCCCGCTCAGATCGCCGGCTTGCCGCGCGATCTTGGCCGTCAGGTTCAGATCCAGCAAGAAGTTCTGACCCAACGCTTTTTTGGCGCTCAGCCCGTGTGTCGTGATCACGTCGCGCAGCGGCGGGAGGGAATCAATCGTGGGCATGGCGCTCTCGGTGCAACGGGCAGATCGCCTGCGTCTTCACTTTCCAAATATGCAAGAACTGTCCTCTCCAGTCGTGCCGTGGTCAGGACGCCGTGCCCGCCAACCGCCAGGCCATGCGGAGCGCCTCGATGGTCGATGACGGGTTGGCCCGACCGGTGCCCGCGATGTCGAAGGCGGTGCCGTGATCGGGCGAGGTGCGCACAATTGGCAGTCCCAGCGTTATGTTGACGCCCCGGTCGAAATCCAGCGTCTTGATCGGGATGAGCGCCTGATCGTGATACATGCAGATCGCCGCGTCATACCCGTCTCGTGCCGCTGCGTGGAACATTGTGTCCGCCGACAAAGGACCTGCAATCGTCATGCCTTCGGCGCGCAACCGGTCCAGCACCGGCGCGATGATGTCGATCTCTTCGCGCCCCATGCGCCCGCCTTCGCCGGCATGGGGGTTCAAACCGGCCACGGCGAGCCGCGGTGCCGCGAGTCCGAATTGCGTTTTCAAGGCCCTGTGGGTGGTGCGGATGCGCGCGTCCAGCAGATCGGCCGTCAGCGCCTGCTTTACCTCATCCAGTGGAATATGGATGGTGACGGGAACCACCCGCAGGTCGGGACCGGCCAGCATCATCACCACGTCGGAGCTGTCGCACAGATGGGCCAGAAATTCGGTATGGCCGGGAAACCCGAACCCGGCCCCCTCCTGCAGCGCCTGTTTGTGAATTGGCAGGGTGCACACACCACCCGCAGTGCCACAGGCGGCAAGTGCGACCGCGCGCTCGATCGCCGCAATCACACCCTTGGCATGTGCAGGCTGTGCTTGGCCGGGGCTGCGCGGGCCATCGAAGGACTGCGGCAGAACCGGCAGGGCCGCGCCGCAGGTTGCAACCTCGTCCGGAGCGACAATCTCGGTCCATCTCGTGCCGTCCGGCAGATGCGCCGGATCCCCGATCAGGAAAAACGGCACCTCACCGCCGATCGCGTCCCAGGCCGCCACGGCAAGTTCGGGTCCGATCCCGGCGGGCTCGCCTATGGTCAGGGCAATGGGAGCAGGTGTCATGGCGCGATGATGCGGGCGTCGGCGCGCAATTGGGACAGGTAGCTTTGGGACAGCGAATCGAGCCGCTGGTTGCGCAGCCCCATCGCGAACTGTTCGCGATCGACGTCCTCGTTCATCTCGGCCGTGCGCCCGCAGAGCATCAGGAACATGAGCGTCTGCCCATTCGAGCGCGTGAGCGCGGTGGACACTTCGCCGGGGTCGAGCTTGGACAACTCGAAGGCGACATCTGTGGGAATTTCGGAAGGTGGCATGGCGTTCCGTTCCAGTACGTCTTCGGGCTGTCCCTTTGCCACGCCATAAAGATCATCGCAGCGATCGACCCGGCTTTCCAGAACGCGGGCCTGCGCCAGTGTCTCCTGGCTTCGACCTCCGGGCAGGTAATAGGCGGCGTATTCTATCGCGGCATAGGTCGGCGGGGTATAGCCGGTCTCTTCGAGGCCACGCAGCTGGAACAGCGCCACCGCGTTGGAAATCGGGATCGGATCAGTCACCTCTCCCGGTGCCAGCGCCAGCACGAGTGGACGCAGGACCGGCGGCAAATCCTCAAGGTTCTGCCAAGGCAAACGCCCCCCGGCGTCGCGGCTTGCGGTCGCGGAGTAGCGCCGTGCCTGTGCGGAGAACTCGGCCTCGGATGTTGTCTGGCTGATTCGTTCGGCACGGTCGCGCACCGCCTCGGCCTCCTGCGGCGGGGCGGGCATGATGAGTTCGGACAGCAGGACCCGCACGCTCGATCCGCCTGACGCGCCAAGCGCCCGGTCGATCTCGTCCTCGGACACGTTGACGCGTCCGGCAAAGCGCGCCTGTACCAGCAACCGCCAGCTCAGACCCGCGCGGACAAAGTCGCGGAAGGTCTCGGTGGCGACACCGCTGCTGTCGAGCGAAGCGATGAATTCCTCGCGGCTCAGATTGGCGCGGCCGGCGAATTCGCTCATCCCGTCGAGGACTTCTTCCGAAGACGGCACGATCCCCGCGGAACGGGCCGCCTGAAGGCGCAACCGGTCGTCGATCAACTGTTCCCGCGCCAGTTCCGCCGGATTGCCCGGCGCGTTCAGCACCGACAGCATCCGTTCACGCTGTTGCAGTTCGTAGAACGTGATCACGCTGTCATTGACGCGCAGCACGGGCTCGAACAGGTTTTGCGCCGACACGGTGGCGGGCGCAAAGGCCAGTGCCACGCCAAGCGCCAGCGCGCCAAGTTTGCGGAGGGAAGGGCTCAATAGCTGCATGAACGGCGGTACTCCTTGCCGCTGCCGCCGGTGCTGAACCCTGTCAGCGCGACGGTCAGGCCGAAATCGGTAGATGGTTCAAGGTTAGTGGAAGAGGCAAAGTTCCGCGAGACCGAAAAGTCCACCACGACGCATTCGTTGCGATATTCCGCGCCCAGCCCCGCTTTGAGGAACTGTTCCTCGGCGATATCGTAGCGGGTGTTGCCGGTCGCGGTCCAGTGCCGGTCGATGTCATAGCGGCCATTCAGAACCCATTGCGATTGCGCATCCTTGCGGTCTTCCTTGGCGTCGGTGGTCAGCAGGATGTAGGACGCATTCAGTGAATAATCGTCCCGAGTGATATTGCCGCGCATTTCCGCCTTGGAAAAGCGGGTCTCGCCCGTGTCGTACAACCCGCGCGCCAGGAGGTTCAACCCGTTGCGATGGGCGAATTGTCCCGCGACCAGCCAATCCGACGCCGTGCTGTCCTGCCCAGAAGAGCGGGAAAAGGCGCTGTCGGTCTCGTCGCGCCAGACACGGCCGAGGGTCAACGCCGCGCGCCAACCGTCCGGGTCCTGCTGCATCCAGCGCAGACCGGCCGCGCCGGCAAGGCCGCGTTCGCGACGGTCGGGCGCGGGAAAGCGCGACAGCGACAGCAGGTTGCCCTCGTCGAATTCGACGCGGGTGCTTTCGTCGTTGGGCAGGGCCAGCCGGTCGCCGCCGACCCAGCCGATCTGGGCGACAGGCTCAAGCAGGGCGCGGCCGCCGCTCTGCGTCTGCCTGACGAGCGGCCAGCGCAATTCCACCGATGCGCCGGGGGTGGCCTGCGTATAGCTGCCTTCGGCACTCACGTCCTGATCAACCTCGAAATGGTCCAGCCAAAGCTGCGCCAGCGCGCCGGCGCGGACCCCGCCGGGCAAGGTCCAGCGATTGCGCCAGCTCAGATCCAGGTTGGCGCGCGCCACGTCGCGGCCATCGACGACGGTATCGGCATCGGGTCCGTCGATATCGGTGTCGGAATAGCGGTAATGCCCGTGCACCTGGACGCCAAGCCGCACTTCACCGCCAATTCGCGATGGGAAATAGCGCCGGTTGTAGCGCAAATCGCCAATGATCGTTGGCTGGGTCGCGTTGTTCTCACCATCCGTCAGGCTTTCGTAATGGATCAGGCCCAATGAAAAGAACCGGTCCCGCCTTGTGCGTGTCAGGGTCAGGGCGCTGTCCAGCCGGTCCTTCTTGAAATCGCTGCTGTAGTCGTTGAGGTAGGCATCGTCGCTCACCGCTTCGATGTCGAAGGTCAGCCGGTAATCCCGGGGAAGGCGAAACGCGCCCTCGGCAAACAGATGTCCGCGCAATTTCTCGCGATCAAGGTTGTCGCGGCTGACCGCACCGTTGACCGTGATGTCGCCCCGGCGGAATGCCTGCCTGTAGCGCATCTCGAGCGTGCGGGTGATCGGCGAAAGGTAGGGCGTCAACGTCAGGTCGGCGTGATCGCCGATGGGAATGAAGTATGGCAGCTTGATCCCGAAGCCCAGCAGCGTCGAGGTTTTCAATTCCGGTATCAGGAAACCGCGCGCACGATCCAGCGTCGGATCCGGCAGGCGCATCCGGGGGATGTAGAACACCGGCACCCCCAGCACGCGCAATTGCGCGTCGTCGAAATAGAGTTGCCGTTCCTTGGCATCATGCACGACGCGGCTGGCCCGGATCGCCCAGAGAGGGTCCTTGCCAGAGCAGACCTGACAGGACGTGGCGGCGATCTGGCTCATGGCGGTATATCGTCCATCGACCCTTGCCGCTCGGGCCGAAGCGATCTGCAATTGGTCGTCCAGCACGAAGCGCGCGCTTTCCAGCAGACCATTGCGAAAGCCCTCGTCCAGTTCGGCCTGCGTGGCGGTCAGGACATCGCCATTGGGCTGGGTGATACGGATAGGGCCCTGAATTTCGAGAGTGTCGTTTGTGCGATCATAGACCAGGGTGCCGGCTGTCATGCGCGTGCCGTCATACAGCGCCTCGACATTGCCGGTGGCGATCAGGGTGTCGCCGCCCTGTTGCACCAGAACCTGATCCGCCAGCAGAACGGCATCGTCGGTCTGCGCCCGCGCCGTCGCGGTGCTGACCATCAGCGCCAAAGACACACCGGCAATGGCTGCGCGCAGCATCAGCCGTCCTCCCGGTGCAGGATCAGACCCAGCGCAAGAAGGATCGACGCAAGCGGCGGAACCCAGGCCGCCGCCTGCACATTCAACTGCCCGTTCTCTCCGAGTATCTGAGCGAAGTTTCGGACATAATACAATGAAAAGCCGAGAAGAACTGCCGACAGAACCGCGATCCCGGTACCGCCCATGCGGCTGTGTCGCATGGTGAAGGCCGCGCCGATCAGCACCATCGCCACCAGGAAAACAGGCCGCGCCATTTCCATCTGGAGCCAGACCGCGTGGCGGCGCGCGGAAAAGCCCGCATTCTCCAGATCGGTGATGAAGCCGCGCAATTCCCAGACCGAAATCGCCGAAGGCTGTCCGAACCGGTCCTTGATGCTGTCCTCGGTCAGGGTTGATGGCACGGTCAGTGTCGGATGCCGTTCCGAATTGGTCTCGGGATTCACCCCCGCGATCAACGGCCAGACCTTGGCGTCGCGCAGCCGCCATTCGCCGCTGTCCAGCATGGCTTGTTCGGCTTCGATCCGGCGCACCGGACCGCCCCCTTCGGCATAGGCGACGAACATCACGTCATACAGCACCGTTCCGTTGGGATTGGCCCGCGCTGCACGGATCACCGTCTGCCCGCGTGGATCGGATTGGCGCAACCAAAGCCCCTCGGCCCCGATCGACAGCGCCGATGTTCCGCCACTGCGGTAGGTTTCGCGCAAGTCGGAATATGCCTTGGAGGTTGCGGCCACGATCGGGTTGCCCATGGCAACGGCCAGCGTGCCGATGATTGCTGCGACCACCAGCGGCCCGACAAGCGCGGTCAGCCCGGATCGCCCGGCTGCACGGGTCACGACCAGCTCCGATGACCGGGCAAGCGACACGAACAACGCGATGGACGAGAGGATCATCACCAGTGGCAGGATCTGATACATGCCGTCAGGGGTGTTCAGCAAAGTCAGCCGCATCACCTCGCCAAAGCTGACCGAACTATCAAATCGGCGGATCTGTTCAACAAGGTCCAACAGCACCTGGAACAGGAAGAAGACACCGAAAATGCCCAGAAACGTCCAAAGGAAACGGCGCGCGAAGTAAAAATGAAGCGTCATGCCGGCATCCCCTCCGCCCGTCTGCGCCGCGATGGTCGAAACGGCCGCGCCGCAAGATGCAAGACAGCGCCCGCAATGGCGAGTCCAACCACCGAGGGCAGGTAGACCAGCGGCCACAAGGCGGCGTTGTTGCGCGCCGGATCCGTGACCGCGCTTTCCACCAGCTTGATCACCACCAGCAGGAAAATCGCCACCACGATCTGCTTGCCGACCCCGAAGCGGCTGAAACTGCCGGTCAGCAATGTGGCAAACCCGATCAGCGCCGCCACCATGCCCAGGAGCGCCTGCTGAAAGCGGCCGTGCACTTCTTCGAGGATGCGCGAAACGGAGGCCCCGACCTCTTTTGCCATCTCCTCGGGCCGGGTCAGCATGTCCAGCGTGGACAGGTGCCGGGGACGCAGGGTTCCGCCTGGGTTTTGCACGATCAATGTGCTGATATCATGAGTGAAATCCTGAAACACCGTGGTGGACATCGTTCGCGTGTCCTGCCGCAGCGTCTGCGCCAGACCGCTGACCATGACCAGACGCGGACCTGTCTCGCCCTGGACGACATAGGCGCTTTCGGCGGTATAGGTCACCTCGCGGTCGTCCTGACGCCGGTCCGACAGGAAGACGTCGCGCAATTCCCCCTCGGGGGTGATGTCGCTGATGAAAAAGGTCACGCCGGGGCCGGGGTGCAGGAACGCGCCCTCGCGCAGCAGGCGCGCGCTGACCGAGCCCGAAATCTCGACCTCGCGCTCTTTCAACTGTGCCACCGAGGCAGGGACCAGGACATGTGTCAGCGCCGACATCATCAGCGCGACGATCACACCGAACCATAACACCGGACGCGCCAGTCGCCATGGGCTGTAGCCGGTGGCCTGAACCACCGTCAGCTCGGAATCGCCCATCAGCCGGTTGGTCACGTAAACCGCGGCGGCGAAAGACGCCATCGGCAGCACCAGCGCGATGACGCTGGGCAGGCTGAGGGCCGTGAATTCAAGAAAAACGCCGGCCGAGTGACCATCGGCGATCAGCCGGTCGAACAGGATCACGGCCCGGTTCACCCAGTAGACTGCGACCAGAACAAGCGAGAAGAATCCAAACAGGACCATGAGTTGCGACAGCATATATCTGTCGAATCTTGGCACGTCCGCCCCCCTCACACGACACAGAGTGGGGCGCATTGCCCCCGTCCCAAGGGTTTGCGGGAAAACCGGGCTCTGGTCAACCGCGCGCACGGGCGCTACCCCTATGCCGATCATAGCTTATGGAGCAGAACATGGCGGAACTTCGCGCATTGACCTTCCAACCTGTCGAACTCGATGCCCTCGACACAGTCACGGGGCGGATCGCGGTCTGCATCACCCCCGATCTGAAGCTGACGGCGGGCGCCCGGAGGCTCAACCGTCTGACCAAGACAGCAATAGCCCGTGCCACCACCTCCGAGGCGTGGGAAAAACTCGAAGAAGGAAAGGTGATGTCACTGGGCTGGCCCGCCGGTGTCGCAGCCGAGGCGGTCGACATGGTCAAGCTGTCGCGCCGTCCCACTGCCGATCTGGCGCGCAAGGCCGGCGCGGCCCTGGCCGTGGCCGCTGGCAGCGCCGAACTGACCGTGTTGGTCGAAGGCACGCGCCACCCCGAGGAAATCGCGCTGGGCCTGGCCTTGCGCAGCTACGGGTTCGACGATCACAAGTCCCGGCAAGCTGAGCCGGTGGGTGCAGCCAGGGTCATGTGCGCCAAGCCCGAAGAGGCCGAGGCCGCCTGGGCCCCGCGGCTTGCCGTGGCAGAGGGGGTTCACTTTACGCGGGACCTTGTGAACGAGCCGGCCAATGTGTTGACGACGACCGAATTTGCAAATCGCTTGCAGGCGCTTGGCGATCTCGGCGTCGAGGTCGAGGTGCTCGAGGAAAAGGAACTGGCCGATTTGGGCATGGGTGCGCTGCTTTGCGTCGGCCAAGGGTCCGACAGCCCGACCAAGGTTGTCATCATGCGGTGGAACGGCGGCGCCAAGGCGGATGCACCCCTGGCGCTGGTCGGCAAGGGGGTGGTCTTCGACACCGGGGGCATTTCGCTCAAACCGGCAGGCGGAATGGAAGACATGACGATGGACATGGGGGGCGCAGGTGTCGTGGCGGGCGTGATGCATGCGGTCGCCAAGCGAAAGGCCAAAGCGAATGTCGTGGGTCTTGTCGGGCTGGTCGAGAACATGCCCTCCGGCAACGCGGTGCGGCCCGGCGACGTGGTCACCTCCATGAAGGGTGACACGATCGAGGTGATCAACACCGATGCCGAAGGGCGTTTGGTGCTTGCAGACGTTATGTGGCACGCACAGCAAGCCGAAAAACCTGCCGCAATGATCGACCTTGCCACGTTGACCGGCGCCTGCATCATCGCGCTTGGGCACGAGAATGCCGCCGTTTATGCAAATGAGGACGGCTTGGCGGATGCGTTCCTCAAGGCCGCGAAAACCGAAACCGAGGGCGCGTGGCGGATGCCATTGGGTAAAGCCTATGACGACATGCTGAAATCGGCCAAGGCGGACATGAAGAATGTCGGTGGCCGTCCTGCGGGATCGATCACTGCGGCGCAATTCCTCAAACGCTTCGTGGCGGATGACACACCCTGGATCCACCTTGACATTGCAGGTGTGGCGCAAGTCAAAAGCGACCTGGACATGTCACCCAAGGGAGCCACGGGATGGGGCGTGCGGGCGCTTGACCGTCTGATCTCGGACCGCTTCGAGCCACGGGAGTGATCCATGGGAGCGGCCTTTTTTTACCACCTGACGCGCAAGCCGCTCGAGGTCACCTTGCCCATGCTTTTGGGCAAGGCGATGGGCGCGGGCTGGCGTGTTGCGGTGCGGGGCATCGACATGGAGCGCATGAAGTGGCTCGACCAGGCGTTGTGGATGGGACCCGAGGACGGGTTCCTGCCGCATGGCCTGGCCGGCGGGCCGCATGACGCGGCCCAGCCGGTGTTGCTCACGGTGGCCGCAGAGGCGGCAAATACCCCGCACTGCCTGATGACGGTGGACGGGGCCGGGGTAACCGCTGGCGAGGTTCAGGCCCTGGAGCGTGTCTGTGTGCTTTTCGACGGCAATGACAGCGCCGCGGTTGAAGCCGCGCGCGGGCAATGGCGCAACCTGACCGGCGCCGGCTGTTCCGCGCAATACTGGTCCGAGGAATCGGGGCGCTGGGAAAAGAAGGCAGAGGCCTGAAATTTGCTTTATTAACATAAGGTTAATGGGTAACGTTGGCTGACCCATTGTTTCGCGCGCGAAACATTCGGTCCGGTTCGGTCCTATTGCCAACTGCCCATTGTGAGCCTTGACGCATTGGCCTACGCTTTCTGCCAGACTTGACCTTGAGGGAGGACAGCAGGCCATGAGCAAGAGCTTCGACATGATCGTGATCGGCGCCGGCCCCGGCGGCTACGTCGCCGCCATCCGCGGCGCTCAGCTTGGGTTGCGCGTTGCGATTGTCGAGCGCGAGCATCTCGGCGGTATCTGTCTGAATTGGGGCTGTATCCCGACCAAGGCCATGCTGCGTACTTCTGAAGTGTTCCACCTGATGCACCGCTCCAAGGAATTCGGGCTGAAAGCCGAAGGCATCGGCTACGATCTTGAGGCGGTGGTCAAACGCTCGCGCGGGATCGCGAAACAGCTCAATTCCGGGGTGGGCCATCTGCTCGGAAAGAACAAGGTCACCGTCATAATGGGGGATGCAACGATCCCCGCCAAGGGCAAGGTGCAGGTCAAGACGGACACAGGCACCGAAGACCTGACCGCCGGGAACATCATCCTCG
This sequence comes from Marivita sp., assembly GCF_020055675.1. Lineage (GTDB taxonomy): Bacteria > Pseudomonadota > Alphaproteobacteria > Rhodobacterales > Rhodobacteraceae > Marivita. The sequence continues at coordinate 44,511 of NZ_JAIPUS010000006.1, read as the reverse complement.
CTACCGGCGCGCGTGCGCGCGAGCTGCCGGGGCTGGAGGCGGACGGAGATCTGGTCTGGACCTACAAACACGCGCTGGTACCCAAACGCATGCCGAAAAAGCTTCTGGTCATCGGCTCGGGCGCCATCGGGATCGAATTCGCCAGCTTCTACAACATGCTGGGCGCCGAAACGACGGTGGTCGAGGTGATGGATCGCATCCTGCCGGTTGAGGATGCCGAGATCAGTGAATTCGCCAAGAAACAGTTCGAATCCCAAGGCATGACGATCCGCGAACAGGCGATGGTCAAGCAACTGGATCGCGGCCCCGGCAAGGTGACCGCGCATATCGAGACGGGTGGCAAAGTCAGCACCGAAGAGTTCGATACGGTGATTTCGGCGGTCGGCATCGTCGGCAATACCGAAGGTCTGGGTCTCGAGGCGTTGGGGGTGAAGATCGACCGGACCCATGTCGTGACAGACCCGCATTGCCGCACAGGGATCGACGGACTCTATGCCATTGGCGACCTCGCCGGCGCGCCGTGGCTGGCGCACAAGGCCAGCCACGAGGGTGTCATGGTGGCCGAGCTGATCGCGGGCGGGCATCCGCACGCGGTTGAGCCGGACAGCATCGCGGGCTGCACCTATTGCCAGCCGCAGGTGGCCAGCGTCGGCCTGACCGAGGCGCAGGCGAAAGAGAAGGGCTTTGACATCAAGGTCGGCCGCTTCCCCTTTATCGGCAACGGCAAGGCGATTGCGCTGGGGGAGTCCGAGGGGCTGGTCAAGACGGTGTTCGATGCGAAAACCGGCGCGCTTCTGGGCGCGCATATGGTCGGGGCGGACGTCACGGAACTGATCCAGGGCTATGTCATTGGTCGGCAGCTTGAGACCACCGAGGAGGACCTGATGCAGGCCGTGTTCCCGCATCCGACCCTGTCGGAGATGATGCATGAGAGCGTGCTGGATGCCTGGGGCCGCGCCATCCACTATTAGCGTGGCGGCCAAAGATCAGTCATACGCACAATCGTCGGGGTCGTCAGACATGCTGGCCGCCATTCACCTCGATCTCGGTGCCGGTGACATAGCCGCTTTGCCCGGAACACAGGAAATAGATCACGTCCGCCACTTCCTGCGGTTGGCCCAAGCGCCGCATCGGCAACGTCTCGACGATCTTGTCTGTGCCCTCGCTCAGGATGCTGGTTTCCACCTCGCCCGGCGCAATCGCGTTCACGCGCACCCCCATGGGCCCGAAATCATGCGCCATTTCCCGCGTCAACGCGGCCAGCGCGGCCTTGGAGGTTGCATAGGCGGCCCCGGCAAAAGGGTGCACGCGGGCCCCGGCGATGGAGGTCACGTTCACGATTGAGCCGTTGGCGCGGGCCAATTCGTCCTTCAAGCCACGGCCGAGCACCACGGAGGCGAAGAAATTGACGTGAAACACCTTGCCCCAGTCGCGCAGGTCGGTGTCCAGCGTGTTGAGCCGTTCGCCATCGGGGCCTTTCGGGGACGTTCCGGCATTGTTTACAAGCGCATCGAGCCGTCCGCCATCCAGCCGGTTCTTCACGACCTCGATTGCATCCATGGTTTGTTGCGGATCGCCCAGATCGACCTGGATATGATTCCGCTCGCCCCCGGGCCACGGACATTCGGGGGAAAAGGCCTGTCGCGAGCAGCTGATCACGCGCCACCCTTCGGCGGCGAATTTCTTGACGGTGGCATGGCCGATGCCCCGGCTTGCGCCGGTGAGCAGGAGGGTGCGTTGAGGTTCTGTGTCTGACATTGTCTCACCGTAGGCGAGTCGGACGCCCGACGCGAGGTGCAAAGCGCGCTGGTGGCCGTTGTCGGCAAAACCGGCAAGCGTCGCGCCCGTTGTGCAAAACCATGCGACCGGACGCAGCGCAATCTGTTCGGTCCTCCGGGTCAACCGGGCCGATGGGTGTTCGTCCGAGGGGGCCTTTCGCATTGGCCTGTGTCTTTGCCCGTGCGTGTATCCGTTCCCGTGCCTGCGACGTGACCGAGGCAGCGTGATCAACCAGATCAGCGTCCGAAGTTTTCGTCTTTCTTCTGGCCTTCGATGCGCGCGCGGATGAATGCGCGGCCCTTGCGTTCGGCAAGGCGCACGCGGATCGCTGTGAGGAAGGCTTCCTCGAGGGTTGTCGAGGCAGCCCCGAGTTCGGCGGCCACCTCCATGAAGAAGCGATCATCATCCAGATGCTTCATCGCTTTCAGCGTATCATCGGCCAGGCGTTCGGCGAGGTCTTGAACCATCGACATCTTTTGCGGCGTCCCTAGCGCGAGTTTTCAGTCAGGCGGCGTTTCACGTATGTCGACACGGTGTCGATCATCGGGTCCATGTACGGTTCCTGGAAGAAATGGTCGGCGCCTTCGATTTCTTCGTGGGTGACCGTGATGCCTTTCTGTTCGGCCAGCTTGCCGACAAGGGTGGCCGTGTCGGCGGGCGGAGCCACGCGGTCGCCGGTGCCATTCACGATCAGGCCCGAGGACGGGCAGGGCGCCAGGAACGAGAAATCATACATGTTGGCGGGCGGGCTGACGGAAATGAAACCGGTGATCTCGGGACGGCGCATCAGAAGCTGCATTCCGATCCACGCACCGAAACTGAACCCCGCAACCCAGCAATGCTTGGAATTGTTGTTCATGGATTGCAGGTAGTCGAGCGCGGAGGCGGCATCGCTCAGCTCGCCGACCCCCTGATCGTATTCGCCCTGGCTGCGACCGACACCGCGGAAATTGAAGCGCAGCACCGTGAAGCCCATTTTGTAGAAGGCGTAATGCAGGTTGTAGACAACCTTGTTGTTCATCGTGCCGCCGAACTGCGGGTGCGGATGCAGGATGATCGCAATCGGCGCGTCGCTTTCCTTTTGCGGGTGGTAGCGGCCTTCGAGGCGGCCTTCGGGTCCGGGAAAAATCACCTCGGGCATGGTGTGCGGTGGCTCCTGACTGGGCTCTGGTGCGGCGGTCTGAAAACGTTGACAGCCTCACGCGGACTACTTAGAATGGTTCTAAATCGGGATGGACCCGAAGTGCTATCCGGTCTTATGCAATTGACCGTGCAAGGTCAATTGCGTGACGAGTTCGTTTGGGAGACGGCCATGAAACTGAGTACGAAAGGCCGGTACGCGATGGTTGCCCTGGCAGATATCGCGCTGCAACCCGAGGGAGAGCTTGTGACGCTCGGCGATATCGCGCAGCGGCAGGATGTATCGCTGCCCTATCTTGAACAGTTGTTCGTCAAGCTGCGGCGTGCCGGGCTTGTCGCATCGGTGCGCGGTCCGGGGGGCGGCTACCGGCTGTCCCGCCCGGCGAGCGAGATCCGGGTGGTGGATGTCCTTGCGGCGGTCGATGAAACGGTCGACGCGATGCACAAGGGGGCGGGCGTCTCCGGAGGATTGTCGGGGAGCCGGGCACAATCCATGACGAACCGTCTGTGGGAAGGGTTGTCGGCGCATGTCTACGTGTTTCTTCACCAGACCCGGCTGTCCGACGTGGTTGGCAATTCATTGGCGCCCTGTCCTGCCGTGCCAAACCTTTTCGCCGTGGTGGACGAGTGATGGGATCGAATTGGCTGCGCCAATCCGACTCGGTTGCGTTTGCTCAGCAAACGCAAACTGTGGGGGCGCTGCCCCCTCTTGGCCTGCGGCCAATTCACCCCCGGGATATTTTTGAAACGAAGAAAGACAAGGGTTCGCTTCGATGATGGCGCGGGTTTATCTGGATCACAACGCGACCATGCCGTTGCGGGCCGAGGCGCGTGCCGCGGCGCTTGCCGCGATGGATATCGTCGGCAATCCCAGCTCGGTGCATTCCGAGGGGCGCGCTGCCAAGAGCCTGATCGAGCGCGCGCGGGGGCAGGTCGCGTCTGCTTTCGGCGCGGACGGGGCGGACGTGGTTTTTGTTTCCGGCGCGACCGAAGCGGCGGCGCTGGCATGCGCGGGGCGCGGTTTGTCGGGATCCGAAATCGAACATGACGCGGTGCGTGCCTGGATCGATCCCGCTTTGGCCGTGGACGCGGCGGGGCAGGTCGATGTGACCAGCCCGGCGCGGTCGGCGGTGCAATTGGCCAATTCCGAGACCGGCGTGGTGCAGGATCTTCCCCGGGGTGTCGCAGTGGTGGATGCAACGCAGGCGTTTGGCAAACTGCCGGTGGCCTTCAACTGGATCGGTTGCGAAATGGCGCTGATCTCGGCCCACAAGATCGGCGGCCCGAAAGGTATCGGTGCGCTGGTCATCAAGCGGGGCACGGACCTGGCAGCGCAAATCCGGGGCGGTGGCCAGGAGATGGGCCGGCGCTCCGGAACCGAGAACCTGCCGGGCATCGCCGGGTTCGGTGCCGCGGCGGAGGCTGCAGTGAAGGATCTGGACGCCGGGGTCTGGAGCCGGGTGGAAAAACTTAGAAACATTCTAGAATCCGCTATTGAGGCGGAGGCAAAAGAGACTATTTTTGTCGGGAACGCAGGCACGCGGCTGCCCAACACGTCTTGCCTGGCGACGCCCGGCTGGAAGGGAGAGACGCAGGTCATGCAAATGGATTTGGCGGGGTTCGCAATCAGCGCGGGGTCTGCCTGTTCCAGCGGCAAGGTCAGGGCCAGCGCGGTGCTACGCGCCATGGGGCTTGACGAGGCCGCGGCCAGCAGCGCCATCCGGGTGTCGCTGGGACCGGAGACGACCGAGAACGATGTGATGCGGTTTGCCGACGTGTGGCTGACCAAAAGGGAAAAGCACCGCGCGCGGGCCGCGTGAGACAACCGAAAAAGGGGTATGAAGCATGGCTGCTTTGGACAATACGACCGTCAAGGAAGGTGTCGATCAGGAAACCGTGGATGCGGTGCGGGAAGTCGGTGGCGCCTACAAGCACGGCTGGAATACCGATATCGAGATGGATTATGCGCCCAAGGGGTTGAACCCGGATATCGTGCGCCTGATCTCCGAGAAGAACGAAGAGCCGGAATGGATGACAGACTGGCGCTTGCAAGCCTATGAGCGCTGGCTTCAGAAGGACGAGCCGACCTGGGCGATGGTGGATTACCCGGCGATCGATTTCCAGGACCAGTATTACTATGCGCGCCCGAAGAGCATGGAGGTGAAGCCGAAATCGCTCGACGAGGTCGATCCCAAGCTGCTGGCCACCTATGAAAAGCTCGGTATCCCGCTCAAGGAACAGCTGATCCTTGCGGGCGTCGAAGGTGCCGAGGACGCGCCAGCCGAAGGCCGCAAGGTCGCTGTTGACGCCGTGTTCGATTCGGTGTCCGTCGGCACGACGTTCCAGAAAGAGTTGAAGGACGCAGGCGTGATCTTCTGCTCGATCTCGGAGGCGATCAAGGATCACCCGGAGCTCGTGAAGAAATATCTCGGGTCTGTCGTGCCCGTGTCGGACAATTACTACGCGACGTTGAATTCGGCCGTTTTCTCGGATGGCTCATTCGTCTACGTGCCGCCGGGCGTGCGCTGTCCGATGGAGCTGTCCACCTATTTCCGCATCAATGCGGAAAATACGGGCCAGTTCGAGCGGACCTTGATCATCGCCGACAAGGGATCCTTCGTGTCTTATCTTGAGGGGTGCACCGCGCCGCAGCGGGATACTTCTCAGTTGCACGCCGCCGTGGTCGAGATCATCGTCGAGGAAGATGCCGAGGTGAAATATTCGACCGTGCAGAACTGGTATCCTGGCGACGAAGACGGCAAGGGCGGGATCTACAACTTTGTCACCAAGCGCGCCGATTGCCGGGGCGACCGCGCCAAGGTGATGTGGACACAGGTCGAAACCGGCTCTGCGGTGACGTGGAAATACCCGTCCTGCATCCTGCGGGGCGACGACAGCCAGGGCGAATTCTATTCGATCGCCATCGCCAACAACTACCAGCAGGCCGATACCGGCACGAAGATGGTGCACCTGGGCAAGAACACCAAGTCCCGGATCGTGTCCAAGGGGATCAGCGCGGGCCACGCGCAGAACACCTATCGCGGGCTGGTGTCGATGCATCCCAAGGCCAAGGACAGCCGCAATTACACCCAGTGCGACAGCCTTCTGATCGGCGGCACCTGCGGGGCACACACCGTGCCCTATATAGAGGTCAAGAACAATTCGAGCCGGGTGGAGCACGAGGCGACCACGTCCAAGGTCGATGACGATCAGCTGTTCTACTGCCGCCAGCGCGGCATGGACGAGGAAGAGGCCGTGGCGCTGGTCGTGAACGGGTTCTGCCGCGACGTGTTGCAGGCGCTGCCGATGGAGTTTGCCATGGAGGCGCAGCAGCTTGTGGCGATCTCCCTGGAGGGGTCCGTTGGCTGATGCGGGTCAGGCGAGGGGCTTTCACGTTTGCCGGGGTCTTCGCGGCGCCGGGCGTGAAAGCTATCGCGCTTGCTGATCTGGACAGGTGATTCACCCTGCTGAACGTCGCCGCACTACGCGGCGTCGCGGGGCACATGAGTGTAAATGTAAGCGGGAAAACGCGATGATCATCACGACGACCAATTCCATCGAGGGCCAAAAGATCCTGGACTACAAGGGTCTCGTTGTCGGCGAGGCGATCATGGGAGCCAATGTGGTCCGGGACCTGTTTGCCTCGATTACCGATGTTGTCGGCGGCCGGTCCGGGGCCTATGAGGCCAAGCTGCAGGACGCGCGCGATACGGCGATGCGCGAGCTGGAGCAGCGCGCGGTGGCCATGGGTGGTAACGCGGTGGTCGGCGTTGATCTGGATTACGAGGTGGTCGGCAATTCGATGTTGATGGTGTCCGTCAGCGGCACCGCCGTTCTGACGGATCGGGGCTGATCATGGCAGATGTCACCAAGGATGCGCCGGTGATCGACCGCCCGACTCTGACCTTCCCGCAGGAGGTCAGCGACTGGGTGCGCGGATTGTACGCCGATGCCACGGTCATTCTCGAGTACGGGAGCGGTGGGTCCACTGTTCTGGCGTCCGAGATGGTTGGAAAGACGGTGTTTTCCGTCGAAACGGATCCCGACTGGCGCGACATGATGCAGCGCTACCTGGATCATGCCGGAACGACGTCGGATGTGACGCTGCACTACGCGGATATCGGCAAGGTCGGCAAATGGGGGCGGCCGGTTTCGGACAAGAAGTGGGATCGGTACCATGCCTATCCGAACTCAGTCTGGGATTTGCCTGACTTCAAGCCGCCGGATCTCGTGCTTGTCGATGGGCGCTTCCGGGTGGCCTGCGCGTTGACGGCGCTGCTGCGGACGGAGCAGCCGCTGACCTTGCTGTTCGACGATTATGGCGGGCGCCGGTTGTACCACGCGATCGAAGAGTTTGTTCAGCCGGTTGAGACACGCGGACGGATGGCGCGATTCGAGATCGAGCCGACACCGCTGCCACGCGACAAGCTGACGGAAATTCTGCGGCTATATACGAAATCTTTCTGACGCGGCACGCGGTTGGACATGAAACAAGAGAGAGGGAAAGAAATGCTGGAAATCAAGAACCTGCACGTCAAACTTGAGGAAGAGGACAAGCAGATCCTCAAGGGTGTGAACCTGAGTGTCGAGGCGGGCAAGGTGCATGCGATCATGGGACCGAACGGGTCTGGCAAGTCGACCCTGTCCTACGTCCTGTCGGGCCGGGATGGCTATGAAGTGACAGGGGGATCGGCCACGATAGAGGGTGAGGATATCCTCGAGATGGAGCCGGAAGAACGCGCCGCAGCCGGTGTATTCCTGGCCTTCCAGTACCCCGTGGAAATTCCGGGCGTCGGCAACATGACCTTTCTGCGGACGGCTGTGAATTCACAGCGCAAGGCGCGCGGCCAAGAGGAAATGTCCTCGACGGAATTCCTCAAATTGATCCGGGAGAAGGCGAAGGATCTGAAGATCGACGCCGATATGCTCAAGCGTCCCGTCAATGTCGGCTTTTCCGGCGGTGAGAAGAAACGCAACGAGATCCTCCAGATGGCGATGCTCGAGCCGAAGATGTGCATCCTCGACGAGACCGACTCGGGCCTTGACGTGGACGCGATGAAGCTGGTTGCCGATGGTGTGAACGCGCTGCGCAACGAGGGGCGGGGGTTCCTTGTTATTACGCACTATCAACGGCTTCTGGACCATATCAAACCGGATGTCGTGCACATCATGTCCGATGGACGGATCATCAAGACCGGCGGTCCGGAACTGGCGCTCGAGGTCGAACACAACGGCTATGCGGATATCAAGGCGGAGGTGGCGTAATGGCCCTGCCGCAGATCAAGCAAGACGCGACGGAGGCACGGCTGGCGGCGCTGGACCTGCCATCAGGCAACTGGTCCGAGGCGGCACGCAAGGACGCGGTCAGCCGGCTGCGCGCCATGGGACTTCCCCATGCGCGGGACGAGTATTGGAAATTCACACGGCCCGATACCCTGGTGCAACCCGATGCGCCAAAGGCGGCGGTGCTGGAAGCAGACGAGACGCCTGTTTTTGGTGACGTGGATTGCCTCAGGCTGGTCTTTGTCGATGGCGTGTTCAGTGTCGAGGAATCGGACGATCTTGCCCTTGAACACGTGAGCCTCGACCGGTTGGGCGATGCGCTGGATATTCACTGGGCCAAGGATGTCTACGGAGTGCTAGAAGCGCGTGGGCAGACCCCGGTACACCGGCCACTTGCAACGCTGAACACGGCCTTTGCGACCGATGGTCTGCTGATCCATGTGACCGGCAAGGCGCCAAAGCCGATCAACCTGGTTTATCGCCACGAATCAGAGGGTTCGGATGCGATTTTGCACCATGTTGTGAAGATTGAATCTGGCGCGGAACTGACGCTTCTGGAGAATGGCCCGGCTGCGGCGCGCTTCAACAAGTGCATGGAAGTCGAGATCGCCGATGGCGGCGTTTTTCACCATGTCCGTGCGCAGGGGCGCGACCATGAACGCCGCGCGGCAACCGCGCTGTTCACGCGGCTGGGTGAGGCATCCGTTTTCAAATCCTTCACGTTGACCGCCAATGGCGTTCTGACGCGCAATGAATGCGTGATCGAACTGACCGGCGACAACGCAACCGCGCATGTCGCGGGTGCTTGCATGGGGGATGGGGATTTCCACCACGACGACACGGTGTTCATCACCCATGACGCGCTGAACTGCGAAAGCCGCCAGGTGTTCAAGAAGGTGTTGCGCAACGGGGCGACGGGCGTGTTCCAGGGCAAGATCCTTGTCAAGGAAGGCGCGCAGAAAACCGATGGCTACCAGATCAGCCAATCGCTGCTGCTGGACGATGACAGCCAGTTCCTTGCCAAGCCGGAGCTTGAGATTTACGCCGATGACGTTGTGTGTTCCCATGGCTCCACGTCGGGGGCAATTGACGAAGAGGGACTCTTTTACCTGCGGTCTCGCGGGATCGAAGAGGGGCCAGCGACGGATCTTCTGACTATTGCCTTCCTTGCCGAAGCGGTGATGGAGATCGCGGACGAAAGCCTGCAGGAGAAAATCAACGAGCGTGTCGAAGCATGGCTGACACGGCGCCGCGGTTAAGAGGTCGCATGCCGGTGACATCGGATATCGTGGCCACCTATCGGGGGCCGGGACGGGTGGTGCGCCGCCTGGCGCAAGCGGGGCAGCGCGAAGACCGTGCGTTGGCCATCCTGATGGGGGCTTGCGCGATCCTTTTCATCGCCCGGTGGCCGGCTTTGGCGCGCGAGGCGCATCTTGAAGATGTCGAGTTGAACATGCTTCTGGGCGGCACGCTTCTCGCGACGGTGTTTCTGGCCCCGCTCATGTTCTATGCCTTGGCGCTTGTGGCGCATGGCGTGGCACGGGCGCTTGGTGGCCAGGGTCCGTCTTACAATGCGCGGTTGTCGCTTTTCTGGAGCCTTCTGGCCTCGGCGCCGCTCGTGCTATTGAACGGGCTTGTTGCGGGCTATATCGGGTCAGGTATCGAACTGAGCATCGTGGGGCTGATCTGGTTCTGCGTTTTCATGTGGTTCTGGCTTGCCAGCATGCTGGCGGTGTACCGGAGGGGCGACGCGTGACGATAACCGGCTTCCTGCGGCTGGCCGCTAACACGGTGACAGCCCCGCGCGACGTGGCGCGTCTTTTGCTTGCGATGAATCTGCCGCCGCAGGCGCTCTGGATCGCCTTTGCGCTGGTGATCGTGCTCAACACGCTGATGTTCTCGGTGTCGATGATGCTGATGCCCGGGACGGACGCGATGGGACCGGTTCTGGCCAGCCCCACCGTGTTCGGAGCCATGCTTGCCGTGTCGGTTGCGGCCCTGATCGGGGCGGTCACGATTTGCGGGCGGCCCCTGGGTGGGCAGGCGACCGTGGGTCAGATCGCGATCCTCGTGATCTGGCTTCAGGCGCTGCGGGTTCTGATGCAGGGCGTTGTCGCCTTGGTCGGACCGATCAGCGTGTTCCTGTCCGGCGTCGTTATCAGCGCTGCAACGGTGCTGGGTTTGTGGATCTTTGTGAATTTTATTGATGTTGCCCACGAGTCAGGCAGCCTGTTGCGAGCGGGGTTGATCCTGCTCCTGGCTGTTGTGGGCATGATGCTGGGGCTGAGTATGGTCTTTAGCCTGCTGGGCATCTCGACAGGAGGACTCCCTGGATATGTATGATGTCACCGAAATCCGCCGCGATTTCCCGATCCTCTCGCGCGAGGTGAATGGCAAGCCGCTGGTTTATCTCGACAACGGGGCCAGCGCGCAGAAACCGCAGGTGGTGATCGACGCGATGACACGCGCCTATTCCGAGGAATACGCCAACGTGCATCGCGGCCTGCATTACCTGTCCAATCTCGCGACCGAGAAATACGAGAGCACGCGGGGCGTGATCGCGAAATTCCTCGGGGTGAAGGACGAAAACCAGATCGTCATGAACACCGGCACCACGATGGGCATCAACTTGGTGGCCTATGGCTGGGCGATGCCGCGCTTCGAGGCTGGCGACGAGATCATCCTGTCGGTGATGGAGCATCACGCCAACATCGTGCCCTGGCATTTTCTGCGCGAACGCCAGGGCGTGGTGATCAAGTGGGTCGATGTGGACAGCACCGGGCATCTGGACCCGCAGGCGGTGATCGATGCGATGGGCCCCAAGACCAAGCTGGTCGCGGTCACGCATCTGTCCAATGTGCTGGGCACCGTTGTCGATGTGAAACCCATCTGCAAAGCGGCGCGCGAGCGGGGGATTGCAACGCTGATCGACGGGTCACAATCGGCGGTTCACATGCCAGTGACCGTCGATGACATCGGATGCGATTTTTATGCGATCACCGGGCACAAGCTTTATGGTCCCTCCGGGTCGGGCGCGATCTACATCGCACAGGAAAGACTTGCCGAGATGCAGCCGTTCATCGGTGGCGGCGACATGATCCGCGAGGTCCACAAGGACGAGATCACGTGGAACGACCCGCCGATGAAATTCGAGGCGGGCACACCGGGCATCGTGCAACAGATCGGCCTTGGTGTGGCGCTTGACTACATGATGGGTCTGGGTATGGACAACGTCGCCGCGCATGAAACGAAGCTGCGCGACTATGCCCGCACAAAGCTGGACGGCCTGAATTGGTTGCAAGTGCAGGGCACAACGCCCGACAAAGCGGCACTCTTCAGTTTCACGCTGGACGGGGCGGCGCACGCGCATGACATCTCGACCATTCTTGATAAAAAGGGGGTCGCGGTGCGGGCGGGCCAGCATTGCACCGGGCCTTTGATGGATCATCTTGGTCTGACGGCGACCTGTCGGGCGTCGTTTGGACTGTACAACACCGAAGAAGAGGTGGACAAACTGGTCGACGCGCTTGAACTGGCGCATGACCTTTTTGCCTGAACTGGAGAAACACAATGGCAAGCCTGTCCTTGCGCCGTGCGCGCACCATCATCCGCAAGACGCTCGATGCGGGGCGTGCGGCCGAGCTGAAGCCGCTGTCTGTGATCGTTCTTGACGCGGGTGGCAACATCCAGGCGTTCGAACGCGAGGATGGGGCCAGCCCGGGGCGATTCCAGATCGCGCATGCAAAGGCCTATGGCTCGGTGATGCTGGGCATCGCCGGCACCGCGCAGATGCAACGTGCAGAGGGCCAGGCCTATTTCATCAATGCGGCCTCCGGGGCTTTGGGCGGCCAGTTGATCCCGGTGCCGGGTGGCGTGCTGGTGCGGGATGCCAAGGGCAATGTCGTCGGTGCCGTCGGTGTGACAGGCGACACGTCTGATAATGACGCGGCGGCCGCCAAGGCCGGGATAGACGCGGTGGGCCTGACAGCCGAGATATAAGGAACGGGACATGAGCCGACCAGTCGTCGGGATCATCGGGAACCAGCACCTGATCAACGATCAGTACCCTGCGCATGCCGGAGGGTCGATGAACTCGGAGGCGGTGGCTCAGGTGGCCGATTGCCTGCCGCTGGTGGTGCCGGCTGATCCGCGGTTCATGTCGGTCGCAGAGTTGCTGGATGTCTGCGACGGCTTCCTGCTGACCGGCGGCCGCCCGAACGTGCATCCCGAGGAATACGGCGAGGCCGAGACCGAGGCGCATGGCGCCTTCGACCGGGCGCGCGACGCGATCGCGCTGTCACTGGTGCGCGCCTGTGTGGAACGCGGCCAGCCCTTTCTGGGTATCTGCCGGGGCTTCCAGGAGGTGAATGTCGCCATGGGTGGCACACTGCACCCCGAGATCCGCGATCTGCCGGGCCGGATGAATCACCGGATGCCACCCGATGGTACGCTGGAGGAGAAATTCGCGTTGCGTCATGTCGTGACGCTGGCAGACGGCGGGCGGTTCCATCGCCTGTTCGGATCGACCGAAGTGATGACCAACACGCTGCACGGGCAGGGGATCAAGACTCCGGGGCCACGGATCGTGATCGAAGGGCATGCGCCCGACGGCACACCCGAGGCGGTCTACGTCAAAAATGCACCGGGGTTCACCCTGTCGGTGCAATGGCATCCGGAATGGGACGCGGCCAATGATCCTGTGTCACGGCCTCTGTTCGAGGCGTTCGGCGATGCGGTACGGGCTTGGGCCCAAGGCCACGCGGTGGGCGGACAGCGCGTCACCGCCTTGTAAGTCTAAGGTGACGGAGACTGCCTCGTTCTAGGTCACCGCTTTGCGCTGTTTGAAGTTGGGGGTGTCCCAAAGACGGTTGCGCATGATCCGCGCGAGGATATCGACCGATGCATCCACATCGTCTTCGCCCAGGTAAAGCGGTGTGAAGCCGAACCGCATGATGTCTGGCGCGCGGAAATCGCCGATGACGTCATGTGCGATCAGGGCCTGTATCGCGGCGTAGCCGTCTGCAAATCGAAAGCTGACTTGTGATCCGCGCGCCTCTGGATTGCGCGGGCTTGCGAGCGTCAGATCGGGGCAGGTCGCCTCCACGCCGGCGATGAACCGCTCCGACAAGGCGATAGACTGCGCGCGCAGGGCCTGCATGTCCACATCCTCCCAGACGTCAAGCGCGGCATCCAGTGCCGCCATCTGCACAACCGGCGGCGTGCCGACGCGCATCCGTGCGATGCCTGCACCGGGGGTGTAGCCCAGGTCGAAGGCAAACGGGCTATCATGGCCGAGCCACCCCGACAGCGCGGGCAGTGCGGTGTCGGCATGGCGCGGTGCGACATAGATGAAGGCGGGCGCGCCGGGGCCGCCGTTGAGGTACTTGTAGGTGCAGCCCACCGCGAAATCTGCCTGGACCCCGGCAAGGTCCACCGGCAGCGCGCCTGCCGAATGGGCCAGGTCCCAGACCGTGACAACGCCTGCCGCCTGCGCCTTGGCGGTCAGAGCCGCCATGTCGTGTTTGCGCCCGGTGCGGTAATCGATTTCGGTGACAAGCGTCACGGCGATCTCGTCGGTGATTGCCGCCTCGATCTCTTCGGGCTCCACCAACCGCAACTCGTAGTCCGGGCCCAGCAAGGAAATGAGACCTTCGGCCATGTAAAGATCGGACGGAAAATTCCCGGTGTCCGACAGGATCACACGGCGGTCGGGGGTCAATTTGATTGCCGCGGCAAGCGCTTGGTAAACCTTGATCGACAGGGTGTCCCCGACCACCACATGTCCCTCTTCCGCCCCGATGAGCCGACCGATCCGGTCGCCGAGCCGTGCCGGCATGTCCATCCAGCCACATGCATTCCAGCCTTTGATCAGGTGTTCGCCCCATTCGTCCTGCATCGCCGCGGCGACGCGTGCCACGGCCCGCTTGGGCAAGGGGCCAAGCGAATTGCCATCCAGGTAGATCATGCCATCGGGCAGATGAAACGCGTCGCGGGTGGCGGTGAAATCGGTCATTGTCAGGGCCCCTCAGGCTCAGAGATTTGTTCGGAGGTGCCAGAGATCGGGGAAAAGTTCAATCTCGTGCATCCGCCCGCGACAGGACATGCCGCCTGCAGGGTCGCAGGTCTCGGTCACATCTCGCCGCCGGCGATCTGGATGGCTTGACCATTGACGCTGCCGGAGTTCGGGCCGCACAGCCAAAGAGCCGCTTCGGCCACTTCCTCGGGGGGGATCAGGCGGCCATGCGGGTTGGCCCCGACCATGACGTCGCTCGCCTCGTCTTCGCTCAGTCCCGTGCGCGCCATGATGCGGTCGATGTTCTGCGGAACGATATCGGTGTCTACATAGGCCGGGCAAATGGCGTTGAAGGTGTAGGGCTTCCCAAGATAATCTGCGGCCAGCCCCCGGATCAGCCCCACCACCGCATGTTTGGAGGCGGTATAGCAGGGCGCCCCCTTCAGCCCGCGCAGCCCGGCGATCGAACTGATCGCGATGACGCGCCCCCAGCCGGTGTCATGCATCGACTTTAGGCTTTCGCGGATTGTCAGGAAGGTGCCATCGATATTGGTGTTCATCATGCTGCGCCAGAAGGCCATATCGGTCTTGTGCAGCGCGCGGCCCTCGGCGACTCCGGCGTTGGGCACGCAGATCTGCACGGGGCCATGCCGGGCCACGGCCCGTGCAATCCCGTCCACGACCGCCATCTCGTCCTGCACGTCCATCACCTGCGGTGACAGGTCATGCGCCTGCGCTGCCTGCTCCAGCACGTCGGTCCGGCGTCCGGTGATCGTCACAACAGCGCCCTGCGCGCAAAGCGTCTTTGCAATGGCAAGGCCGATGCCGGTGCCGCCACCGGTGACAAGGGCGTGTTTCGCGTCCAAGGTCATGCCATCCCCCCACAGTTTGATCCCGACACTACCCGCGTCGCGCGCCGTGACAAGCCACCTGATCGGAAAGGGATTGCATTTGTTATTCGCATTCGTGAATGTGTACACGACAGGAGGAGACCACCCATGCGAATGACCCACATCCTTGCAATCGGACTCAGCGCCGGTGCCGTCAGCGCAAGCGAAGACATTGCCGACAAGTATCCGCAATCCGAGCTCTACAACAAACCCGTGGAAGTGATTCCGCATGTCTTTTCCGCCATTGGCGCCACCGCCCCGCCGACCTATGAAAACGCCGGCCACAACAACAACCTGAGCTTTGTCGTGACCGGTGATGGCGTTGTGGTCATCAATGGCGGCGCGTCGGCTCGGCTGGCCCAGGCGCTGCATGACGAGATCAAGGCGGTGACCGACCAACCGGTGAAGCTGGTCATCAATGAAAACGGGCAGGGCCACGCCATGCTGGGCAACAGCTATTGGGCCGAACAGGGCGTCGATATTCTCGCCCATGCCGATGCGATCGCCGAAGTGGAAAAGAACGGGGATTTCATTCTGCAAGGGATGCAGAACTATAACCGTGACCGGGCCGAGGGCACCACGGTGGTGGTGCCGACTATCAGTTTCGACGACGACTACGTGATCCAGATGGGTGACGTGACATTCGAGGTGCTGCACCTTGGCCCGGCGCACGATCCGGGCGACACACAGGTCTGGATTCCGCAATGGGACATCGTGATCGCCGGCGACATCGCGTTTCACGAACGGATGCCACCGATCTTTCCCGAAACCGACACCGATGCCTGGATCGAAACCTTTGACGGCCCCTTCACGGCGCTTGGGGCGACCTATGTGATCCCCGGTCACGGCCACCCGACGAACATGGCGCAAGTCACGCGCTATACCTCGGATTACGTCAAGGACCTGCGCGCCAGGATCGGCGCACATATCGAAGAGGGCGGCGACCTGGCCAGCGCCTATTATGTCGACCAGTCGAACTGGGATCATCTCGACACGTTCGAAGAACTGGCAACCAAGAATGCGGGCCGGGTCTTTGAGGAGATGGAGTGGGAGTGACACGCGCCCGCTCTTCTTCTCTTTGAAAATATGCCGGGGGAGTCGCCAAGGGCGACGGGGGCTGGCCCCCGCCCATTTCCGTTACGGAAACGCGAAGAGGCGTCAACGCGTCTTCGCCCGGTCTGGAGTGTGCCGTCCGCTGGTCGGCCCAGGGCCGCGCAAAATCACCGCGACAAGGGATCACCGCGACAGGGGCATGACATGCAGCCGAATATCGATCATGCAGATGGTGGATCAACTCCGCGGCCAAGCGTGTCGCCTCGATCCCGACCCGCGCCGCACCCGCAGAAAGCTTCGCGAGTGAATGGTATTTGATCCGGGTCAAGGCAGGGCGATGGTGGCTCTGACAGGGTGAAAGACAGGTAACCAACAAAGGAGTGGACCATTGTCACATACGCCGCATGAATTGGCCGAGGAATTCCCAGAGCATGTCGATCAAATGAGCGCCTTGAAGCAGTCAGACGCGCATTTCGCCAAGCTTTTCGAGACCTATCACGATATCAACCGCGCGGTTCATCGGGCCGAAACCAATGTCGAGCCGATCGACACGTTCTCCGAAACCGAGCTGCGCAAGAAGCGCGGGGCGCTCAAGGACGAGATCTGGAGCTACTTGCAGGGCTGATCAGGGCAAGACAGATGTGATCGCCTGGGTCACGGGCCGGGACATTGGCCGCGCGTTGGAGCCGAATGTCGCGGCCACGCTGCCATCCGGGGCGATCAGCACCTTGTTGAAATTCCAGCTTGGGGCGAACCCGGCTTCAGCCTCCAGCCACTTGTAGAAGGGATGGGCGTCCTCGCCACGGATCGCTGTGATGGTTGTCATCGGGAAATCCAGACCGAAATTGACCTCGCAGAAATCCTTGACCTCATCGTTGCTCGCCAATTCCTGCCGAAAATCGTCAGACGGGATGGCCAGGACCACCAATCCCAGGTCCCTGTAGGTGTCATAGAGCCTCTGCAGACCGTCATATTGCGATGTGAATCCGCAACGCGACGCCGTGTTCACGACAAGGACCGGTTGTCCGCGCCAGTCGGACAAGGTGATTTCACCGCCGTCGATCGACGGGAAGGTGAACCCCGCAGGGGCCGCGTGGCCAAGCGAGGTGAACAAGGTCAACAGGACCGCCAGAACTCTGCGCATGTCATTTCTCCTTTGCCCGGGATATAGCCGGGTCCGGCGACAAGAAAAGCCTCAAAGCTTGCACAATACATGACCGCTCTGCGATCCCGCCCGTGGGCATGACCGGTGTTCTCAGAAATCGGGATGTTGTGGAAGGTGACCGGGGTGATCATCTTGTGCGCCACCATAGGCGCCAACCCTGATCCGAACGCCGCGCCGCCGCAAACCGGCGGTCTCCGCTTGTCTCGAAGGGTCTCGACATGGCGGGATGCCAGCGAGGCGACAAGCCGCTTGCGAGGCGCATCGGACCTGCCCATATTGCGGGGAACGACGTGGAGGGACGGAACATGGCAGGGGGATGGACCCGTGACGGCGCGGTGCAGGAGCAAATAGATGCTTCGATCACCGATGAGCTGGCCAGGCTGAAAGCACGGCGGTCACCGGTGGGCGAGAGCCGCACCCATTGTGCGGACTGTGATGAACCGATCCCCCAAAAGCGGCGCGCCGCCCTGCCGGGGGTCAAGCTGTGTATCGAATGCCAGCAGGATCGCGATGGAGCCCGTGTGGCGCGTGGCGGCGTCAACCGTCGCGGGTCGAAAGACAGCCAGTTGAAGTGAACGCGGGCGCGGGCCCCGGCAAGTGCCTTGGGGGCTTTGCCCCCAAACCCCCAGGATATTTTCAGCAAGAAGAAAGGGGTGCCCGCAGGTGCCGACACCCCTGAAAGAAGGTGTGACCTTCTCCTTGCGCGGTCATCGGCGTCCCCGCCTGTACCGCGCCTTCAGGCTGGCGCGGATTGGTTAAGATCGCGTTACCGGCTTTCTTCTTGCCGGAAATATCCGGCCTTATGTATCAAACGCACCAACAATCTAGCTGATCTTCTGCCCCGTGTGAATCATCATGCGGGGTATGCAGGATCGAACCATCAACAACGCGCTGCTGGCGCTGTATCGCGCGGGCGAAGGGCTTGAGCATGTAGAAGCCCTGATGGCTCTGCGCGGCGTCGAGAAGCCAGCCAGAACGCACGACAGGCCATTGTCTCGCGGCAGGTGCAAGCGGCTGGCGCTGTCTATGCTGCCCTGTACGTCCTCACAGATCGCTGACGCCATAGAGGAGACAGTGCCAGGTATTACCCGCAAGAGCGCGGTGCAGCGCGCCTATATGGCGCTTGTGAGGCTAGAGGCGCGTGGGGTGGTGCGGCGTGAGGGGCGGGTGTGGAGGCTGGCCCCGTAGGGCTTAGCAAGCCGTAGGCTTGGTGGTCCAACGCGGTCCGGCCCTACTGTAGCGATACACAATTTGAGCAGGTTCGCGCAGCTCACGGTCTTCGCGGCTTTTTAGCACCAGCATTAGCGCCGACCGGTAAAAGCTACCCAAAAATACAGCGTTTAGCGAAGAAACGATAAGAGCGGAACCCATAGCGTGCGCCATCGCGTGTTGAGCAGTGTCGCTCAACGCCGCAACGCCCTCAGCCACAGCTTCCGAGCCGGTGTCGTCTGCGCGACCATTGAGCGCCCTACTAAAGAGGACAAGCCGAATGAGTTTCGCGCCATCCATCATGGCGTCCCCCATCGACACGACAACTTCTCTAAGTTCGGCGTGTGCGTTAGGGTCGGTATTTTTCAAGAATATCATCGCGTTAGCGTGGTATTCGTCAATAAGTTCTGATCGCTCTTGGGAGTGTTTTACCCATACGTCTAGTTTCTTTCGCACCCAAGGAAGCGAGAAGACCAGCGCGATTAGAACTATCGGCAAAGCAACTGAGGTCAGAAAAGATAGTTGTGTCACGGTGCCTTCCCTCCTTCATTCTTGCCGTCTTTGTTTTGGTTCTTCTTGTTCTGTAACTTAAGCATAGAACGCTTGTGCGCCAAGTTTGTTCTGTGCCTATCGTTCAAAAATGTCCCAACTGCGGTCCCGATCGGGGGAATATGTGGCAACCCCCAAATTATGAAAACGAAGGCAAGAAGCCCCAAAAGCCGTATGCACCAGACTGTCTAACAAATAGTTCTATCGCGTCCGTGTCAATTTGCAACAATTCACTCCATTGCTACCAGAAGTGTTACAGCATTGATCACCGTCAACTTCAAGCCGCCCGCTGCCAGTAGCCCTTCCAAGTCCTGCTAACCCGTGCATCCATCGCGTTGCTGACCAGCGTGTGTGCCAGAGTGCCGTTGTCGGTGCGGCGGTTGTCTTCCATCCATGCCGCGTGGTTCGCGTACTGGTGAAGGTACTGCGGGCTAACGTGGTGGTGCTGACCGCCCACCATGCGACGGAGGCGTGAGAAGTAGCTTTCTGCCATGTTGGTGTGCTTGCCGTGGTCGCTGTAGATTTCGCTGTGGTTCACGCGCTCGACGTTCCAGCCCGCGTGTAGCAGGTCCCAATGGCTTGCTTCGTCAGCTGAGATAGTCGCCATGCGGCTGACGTGCTCATTCACCAGCGCCACGCCTTCACCCTCAGAGAGGGTAACAAACGGCAGTGTGCGGCCCGGACGTTCGCGCATAGCGACAACGACGCGGCGCTTATCAGAACGGTTCTCTTTCAAGCGACGATCCTTACGGTCTGCCTTGGCGTTTTCAGGGCGAACGTGACCGCCGAAGTAAGCGCCATCAACTTCGACGTGACCATCAAGCACAACGCCTGTCTGAACTTCTTGCGCCATCGCTTCGCGCAGCTTGTGGGCCAACACAAAGGCTGTCTTGTACTGGCAGTCCAGATCGCGGGAAAGCTGGATCATGCTCACGCCCTTGGAGGCGTTGACCATGATGCAGATCGCCGCCAGCAGGTCCACAAAGTCCATCTTGCGGCTGGCAAAGATCGTGCCGGATGTGACGCTGAACTGGTGCGCACATGCCTTGCACTTGAACTTGCGCCGCGTGGTGATCTTGTACGTTTCGTCATGGCTGCAACGCGGGCAAACCGCTTCGCCATTGGTCTCAGGCCAGCGCATTTCGCAGAACGTCTGGTAGGCCGCTTCCTCGCCTGCCTTGTAGATCGAACGCAGGCTGAGGGTGCGGGACGCTGCTGAGAGAAGAAAGTGCTGTGCCATTTTGTACTGTATCCATTGCTTACGTAACGAATATAGTACCTAGACGTATCGGATACAATACCCTATGTAATGAAAACAGTACTTTTATTTATATGGGTGATACATGCCAGAGCAAACAGACTGGGAGGCGCAAGCAGCGGGGCTGCTCAAGGCCGAGTTGAAGCGCAAAGGGGTGACTTACGCTCAACTTGTTGAAAGGCTTGCTGATATAGGAATCAGTGAAAAAGAGGTGAACGTCCGCAACAAGCTGTCCCGAGGGAAGTTTTCAGCGGCGTTTATGTTGGCATGTCTAAAAGCGGTTGGATCATCGCAGCTACACTTGGAATAGCAGCACTCGCATTGATCGGGATCGGGGTGTTCTACTCTTATGATAGCTTCTCAAGATATCAGCAGGATCACGCCAGCCAGCGCGGTGAGGTAGCCCAAAACCAAACAAGCGCAGCTAGCAAAGGCATAGAGTTCTGTCGGACCAGCCTGAGCCAAGATGGAGTTTTTGCGTGGTTTGAGTGTGTCGTAAAATCCGTAACCGCCAATAGCGAAGACAAGCAGTCCCAATATGACTTGAAGGCCCAGCAAGACATGGCTGCGTGGGCTTATGGGATGTTCATAGCTACGCTGTGGATCGCTGGCATCACCTTGGTTGGTGTTCTGTTTGTGGGGTGGACTCTCATCGCCACTCGGCGAATGGCTATCGACACTAGAGAATTTGGCGTTGCTCAAACTCGCCCATGGTTGTCCCTGAAGCTGGAAGTTGGATCGGACTTGGCCTTCAAAGATGATGGGGGCAGAATTGCAATTATCGCCACTCTGGTGAACCATGGGCATAGTCCTGCAATCGCTGTGGATGTGCACTTCGCAAGTACTGCCGCGATTGAAAGGGAAATGACCGTTTCGGAGGAGACCCGCGCCCGCCCATTTATCGCCAGCCAGAAGCGCAGTCGGTTCGGGCACCGCATTTTTCCTCAAGAACCGCACCGACACCGGGCGAAAATTACTATTCCAATATCCAGAGAGGGATTCGAACGCGGAATGATCTCCCCTGTCGTCGTTTGCTCCGTGCGATATCAAACCCCAGGAGACCCTCAAAGCCAGCACTTCACTGATGTAGCCATGAGTTTGGTTGATACCGAAAGTGGGATGGGGCTTGGCATGTCTACCAAGGTTAAGGCCATCCCCCAAAACCGTCTCAAATTGGAACAACATGGATTGGGAGCAGTTCAGTAAAAGCGTGAACACCAGCACCTTAATCACGCCTCAGCCCTCCGGCTGGTGCGCTTGATACATAAGGCCGGAAATATCCCCGCCGGAGGCATCCGACGGTTCACACAGGCGGGCGGTTCAGCTTTCCATCGCCTCCAACTCGTCGATCAGGCCGGAAATCATGTTCAGGCCCTTGTCCCAGAATTTCGGGTCGCTGGCGTCGAGACCGAACGGGGCAAGCAGGTCCTTGTGGTGCTTCGAGCCGCCGGCCTTGAGCATGTTGAAATACTTGTCCTGGAAGCCGACCGGGTTTTCCTCGTAATTCGCGTAGAGCGCGTTCACCAGACCGTCGCCAAAGGCGTAGGCGTAGACATAGAACGGCGAGTGTACGAAGTGGGGGATATAGGCCCAGAACGTTTCGTAGCCGGGCATGAATTCGAAGGCCGGTCCAAGGGATTCGGCCTGTACCGACATCCAGAGCGCGTTGATGTCGTTCGGGGTAAGCTCACCGCCGCGACGGGCCTCGTGCAGTTTGCATTCGAAGTCGTAGAACGCGATCTGGCGGACGACGGTGTTGATCATGTCCTCGACCTTGCCGGCCAGCAGCACCTTCTTTTCGGCATCGTCTTTTGCATTGTCGAGCATGCGGCGGAAGGTGAGCATTTCGCCGAAGACTGACGCGGTTTCGGCCAGTGTCAGCGGCGTGGAGGCCAGCATTTCCCCCTGGTCGGCGGCAAGCACCTGGTGCACGCCGTGGCCCAGCTCGTGCGCAAGGGTCATGACGTCGCGCGGTTTGCCCAGGTAATTGAGCATGACATACGGGTGGACATCCGTCACGGTCGGGTGCGCAAACGCCCCCGGTGCCTTGCCGGGCTTCACGGCGGCATCGATCCAGCCATCGGTGAAGAAGGGTTTGGCAATGTCGGACATGCGTGGATCGAAGGCGTGATAGGCCGTCATCACGGTCTCGGTTGCCTCGTCCCAATCCACGATGCGGGTGGTTTCCATCGGCAGGGGTGCGTTGCGATCCCAGACCTGCATCACGTCCAGTCCCAGCCATTTGCGCTTGAGCTCGTAGTAGCGATGGCTGAGCTTGGGGTAGGCGGCGACCACCGCATCGCGCAGCGCCTCGACCACTTCGGGTTCGACATCATTCGCCAGGTGCCGCCCGGTCTGGGCCGTGGGCATGCCGCGCCAGCGATCCATGACCTCCTTCTCCTTGGCCTGCGTGTTGTGAACGCGGGAGAAGGTCTTGATGTTCTCGGCGAAGACGGCAGCGAGTTCGCGCGCGGCGGCCTCGCGTTTCGCGCGGTCCTGTTCGGTGAGCAGGTTCAAGGTGCCCTCGATGCTGAGCAGTTCACCATCGACTTCGAATTCCAGCCCGGCGATGGTTTCGTCGAAAAGCCGTTCCCAGGCATCCCCGACGACACCCATGTCGTGCAGGAATTTCTCCAACTCGTCGGACAATTGATACGGTTTCATGGCGCGGATTCGGCGGATCGCGGGTCGATAGCGCGCGAGGTCGTCATTCGCCTCCATGAGCGCGTCGATCTTGGCATCGTCGATGCGGTTCAGCTCCAGCGTGAAGAACACCAGCGGCGTGGTGTAGATCGTGATCTTTTCCTGCTGATCCGACAGGAATTTCGCGCGCTGGGCGTCGGTCGTCAGCTGGTAATACCGCAGGCCCGCGTAGGACATGATGCGGCCTGCGATATTCTCGATCTTTTCGTGGCGGTGGATCGCGGTGAGGAACGCCTCGCCTGTCAGATCGGCCAGCTTGCCCTCGTAATCGGCGGCAAAGCTGCGGCAGGCCTCTTCCAGCCAGTCCAGATCGCGTTTCAGCTCTGCTGCGTCGTCGGAGGCGTAAAGGTGGGTCAGATCCCACACTGGCAGATCCCCCAGGTCTCTGGAGCCGCTCCGGGCGTTGGCGTCATATACGGGGGAAGGCGTGCGCAGCATTGGGTGTCTCCTGTTCTTCGTTGTCTTCGAACCTGTGCCGTGTGGCCGACAGGTTCAAGGGGCAATAGCGCGGGACCCGACGGGACTGGTGCTCGTGTCAACCGTAGGTTTCGAGCATCTCCTTCAGATCGTCGAGCGTGTTGGCCTCCTGCAGCGGCTTGTCATGCCGCCAGCGGGACATGCGCGGAAAGCGCAGCGCGATGCCGGATTTGTGGCGCGGCGAGGCATGGATGCCCTCGAAAGCGATCTCGAAGACGTGATGCGGGGTGACCTGCCGCACGGGACCAAAGCGCTGTTGCGTATTCTTGCGGACCCAGGCGGTGATCTGGCGAAACTCCTCGTCCGTCAGGCCGGAATAGGCCTTGGTAAAGGGGACCAGATCGTTGCCGTTCCAGACCGCGAAGGTGAAATCGGTGAATAGGTTGGCACGGCGGCCATGGCCTTGCTGGGCATAGATCATCACGGCGTCCACGGTCAGTGGATCGAGCTTCCATTTCCACCAATCGCCTTTCTTGCGCCCTGAAAGATAGGGGCTGTCCTTGCGTTTGAGCATCAGCCCCTCGGCGCGGTGATCGCGGGCGGTGACGCGGATGTCGGCAAGTCTGTCCCAGGTGTCGAAGGGCAGCGCTGGCGCCACGCGGATCGGTGCGTCCCGGGGCAGTTCCTGCAAGATCGCATTCATGCGCGCGCGACGGTGGTTGAGCGGCTGGTGACGCAGGTCCTGTCCGTTTTCCTCCAGCAGATCGTAGGACAGGAGGATCACCGGGGCCTCTTTGAGAAGTTTTTTCGGCACGGTCTTGCGACCGATCCTGGCCTGGAGCGTGTTGAAGGGATAGGGCTGGTCGCCATCCCACGCGACGATTTCGCCATCCAGAACGGTCCCATTCGGCAGAAAATCGGGCAGGCGGCCGAATTCCGGGAAACGGTCGGTCATCAATTCTTCGCCGCGCGACCAGACGTGATGGGTGCCGCCCCGCAGGATCACCTGACCGCGGATGCCGTCCCATTTCCATTCCGCGAGCCAGTCTTCGGGATCTCCCAGCCCGTCGGGAGGATCGTCCAGTTGATAGGCAAGATAAAACGGGTAGGGGCGGCTTTCGTCGGCGACCGAATCCTCGGCTTCGATCAGGTGGTGGAAACTGGTTGTCTCGGGCGTCCAACCGCCCATCAGGCGGTGGGCCAGGCTGGCTTCTTCCTGGCCCGTCGCTTGCGCCAAGGCGCGGGTCATCAATTTTCGGCTGACGCCGATGCGGAACCCGCCGGTGATCAACTTGTTGAAGAGAAACCGTTCAGTTGCCTCCAGCTGATCCCAGGCGTCCAGGATCCGCGCTTTGCGGGTCTCGATGTCGGCAGTGACCAAGGATTTCAGCTCGGTGATCCAATGTGTCAACGGCAGGTCGCTTTGCCGGCTCGGCGGAGGCAGGACGAGCGCAATGGTCTCGGCCAGATCGCCGACAACCGGGTAGCTTTCTTCGAGCAGCCAAAGCGGAATATCCCCCTGTTCCGCCGCCCATTCGCGCAGTTGGGTGGTTGTGACCGCGCGCTTTGGGCGACGTCCCGAAAACAGCGCAATGGTCCAGAGTTTGTCATCATCGCTGGCTTGCGTGAAGAAATTCGCCAAAGCTTTTGTTTTGGCAGTCGTTTTGGTTGTCTGGTCAATTGTTGTGAAAAGCGTTGCAAAGTCTTTCATGCGGCGTCGACCTCATCGTCATTGCCGCCGAATTCGGTGGGCACGACCTTTGCGTTATACCCTTGACTGTTCAGCCATCGCGCAAAAATATCCGTATAACCATGCGTTGCGTATATTTTTTCTGCTCCAGTGGATTCGATGGCATGCATCAGGCCGGGCCAATCGGCATGGTCCGACACGACGAATCCACGGTCCGCTGCACGTCGGCGACGCACGCCGCGCAGCTGCATCCAGCCGGAGGCGAATCCGGTGGACGATGTGCCGAATCGATGTGCCCATTTGGACCCGACCGCAGATGGCGGCGCGATCACCAGGGCGCCGGGATAATCCTTGGTATCCAGGTCCGGCGTGACCTGGACCGTGTCCGGCAAAGCATAGCCTTGTCCACGCAAAACGGCATTGGTGGCCTCCACCGCGCCATGGGTCAGGATCGGGCCGACATCGGGGTTCAGCATCCGCATCAGGCGTTGCGCCTTGCCAAGCGAATAGGCACCCAGGATCGAACACCGCCCGGCGGCGGCGTTGGCGGCCCACCAGTCGTTCAATTGCAGGGCCACGTCGCCCTGGTCTGCCCATTTGAAAACCGGCAGGCCGAAGGTGCATTCGGTGATGAAGCTGTGACAGCGCACGGGCTCGAAGGTTTCGGAAAGGCCGTCGGGGACCACCTTGTAATCGCCCGAGACGACCCAGACCTCGCCCGCGACCTCGACCCGGATCTGTGCCGATCCGGGCAGGTGCCCGGCTGGATGAAACGAGACCGACGCATCGCCGATTCTGCGAAACTCGCCGAATTTAACCGTTTCTACAGAAATATCCCCGAGCCTGTGCTGCATGACCGGCGCGCAGGCGTCCGTGCACAAGTAACGACGATGCCCCGGCCGCGCATGGTCGGCGTGCCCGTGGGTGATCAGCGCGCGATCCACAGGGCGCCAAGGGTCGATGAAGAAATCGCCAGCGGCGCAATAGATGCCGCGATCGGTAAAGGTGAGTACGTCGTTCGCCATACCGCAAAACATAGGAGGCAAAGCCCATATCGCCAGAGCCGCTATCGCCGGAGCAGTGCCAAGCTGCGCGCCTCGCTTGGGGTAAGCGCTTGGGCCATTGAGAGGCTGTCATGCTCATCGCCGGATTTTGCCAACGTCTTTTGTCGGGCGGGCCTTTGGCCGGGGCGGCCCTGAGAACACCGGCACATCAGGTGACCGAGGTGCTGGATTTTGTCGGTCTCGATGTCAGTCTTGCGCCTTGGGGCAAGGCGACGAAACCACGCGACCGGGTGCCAAACGGCATGTGCTGTGTCTTTGCCGCGCCCGGACATGCCGGGATGCGCGTTGGCGCCACGGTACAATAGCGGCGCCGGCACGTGTTCGGCAAATCCTAGGTGCTGAAGCTTGCAAAGAGCGACATCGCCGCACCTGTGACCTGTTTGCGTGTGCCCGCGGTCTCCATCAGCACTTCGTGCTCTGCGCCATCGACCAAAAGCAGCTTGCCGCCCGGCCAGTTGGTCATCCTATCGCGGATGCGTGTCGTATCGACGATGCGTTCATTCGAGCCGAGACAGCACAAGGCCGGCATTGCCGGCGATTTCATCTGCGCAAGCGCGTTACATTCGGCAATCGCGCTGCCCAGCCATGCGTAAGACGGGCCGCCCAGCCCGAATCGCGGCTCCGCCTGCACATGGCGGCGCATGTAATCGAACATATCGCGGTCTGTGGTGAGCATGTTGTCCGCGAACCGTTCGGACATGGGGTAGCTTTTGGCCGATGTGCCCGCAGCAAGCCGGTGCCCTTGGCCCAAAGCCTTCGCGATCCGCGTCAGGGTCCAGGCCACCGGGCGCAGATAGGCCGCCATGTCGATACCCCACATCGGGCCTGTGAACATGACCGCGCGAATGTCGCTGCCCGACATGAGCGCCCGCAGGCCGATACAGCCGCCCATGGAGTGCGCGATCATGTGCCAGGGGCGTGGCAGGTCACGGTCGCGCGCAAAGGCGCGCACCGCGGCCCAGTCCTTCTGGTAGTCGAGAAATGTGCCGACATGCCCGACCATCGGGTCATCGCCCAGCCGGTCGGCCAGTCCTTGCCCGCGCCAGTCAATGGTCACCATGTCAAACCCGGCCCGAACGACATCCCGCGCAGTGTGGCCGTATTTCTCGATATACTCGGTCCGGCCCGGCAGCAGGAACACCGTGCCCTTGCCCGACTGCGACGCCGCGTGCCCGGCCCGGATTCGCACCCCGTCCGACGTGGTCAGCCAGTAGGCCTTGGTGTCCGGACCCTCGGCCAGGTCGTCGCGATAGGGGGCGGCCTGTGGCATCAGGCCAGCGTCGAGGCCAGTTTCATCGCCATACCCATGTCGCCGTCGATGCTGAGACGGCCCGACATGAAAGCGCTGGTGGGGTCGAGCGATCCGTCGAAAATTTCGCGAAACGTCTCGGCATCGGCGGTCAGCGTAACGTCGGCGGCGTCGTCACCGTCGCGCGCGCCGTCACCATCGACGATCATGCTGCCTTCACCTTCGATGTTGAACCGGGCCGTGCCGTCGATCCCGCCGCCATCGAGTTTTACATTCATGGCGCTGACGGCCTCTTTCACGACGTCGCTCATCTGATCGTCTCCTTGTGATCGGGTTGCGGGTTGCAAGACTGGCATCTGCCATATGTTACGCTATGTTCCACAGTGGTTATGAGGATGACGATGAGCAAACACAAATCTGCCGTTGCGGCATTTCTAACCGCCGCCTGTCTGACCGCCGCGCCGGTCCTGGCGCAAGAGGACCGTTTGTCCGAATTGCTGGACGAGCTGGCCGGGGCCGAAGACGCCCGCACCGCGGCGCGGTTGGAAAAGCAGGTGCAGCAGGAATGGTCGAAATCCGGCTCGGCCAGCATCGACCTTCTGCTGAAACGTGGCGAGGATGCGCTTGAGGTCGATAATCTTGACGCGGCGATCGAACATCTGACAGCGCTGACCGATCATGCGCCCGAGTTTGCGGAAGGCTGGCACACATTGGCTTTGGCCTATTACCGGGTCGAGAAATTTGGCCCCGCCGCCGGAGCGCTCGAACGGGCATTGGCGCTCAATCCGCATCACTTCGGCGCGCTGCGTGGGCTTGGTGCGATATTTGAACAGGTGAACCGGCCCCACCTTGCGTATGACGCCTATTCGCGGGTACTGAACCTCAGGCCGCACGATTCCGGCGCGATCGACGCGCTGGAGCGGCTGGAGCGGCGGGTGAACGGGCAGACACTCTGACCCGTTGAAATCGCGCGAGCAGGACGGCAAAGGACGTCAATATGGCCGGACAGGCGCGGGTTGCGGCCATTCTGGGCCCAACCAACACAGGTAAAACCCATTACGCGATCGAACGCATGCTGGGCCAGCGCACCGGCATGATCGGGTTGCCGTTGCGGCTTCTGGCGCGCGAGGTGTATGACAAGATCGTCCTGGCGCGGGGGCCGTCGGTGGTGGCGCTGGTGACTGGGGAGGAACGCATCGTTCCGCCACGGGCGCAATACTGGGTCTGTACCGTCGAGGCGATGCCCGAAGGCATGGGATGTGATTTCGTCGGGATCGACGAGATCCAGCTTTGCGCCGATCCGGAGCGTGGGCATGTCTTTACCGACCGATTGCTGCGAATGCGCGGGCTGCACGAAACCCTGTTCATGGGATCGGACACGATGCGCGGGCCGATTTCGGAACTTGTGGACGGCGTGGAGTTTGTCCGCCGCGAGCGGATGAGCCAGCTCACCTATACCGGGTCGAAAAAGATCAGCCGCTTGCAGCCCCGCACAGCGATCGTCGGGTTCTCGGTCGAAAACGTTTACGCGATTGCCGAATTGCTGCGCCGCCAGAAGGGGGGCGCTGCGGTGGTCATGGGGGCATTGTCGCCACGAACGCGGAATGCGCAGGTCGACCTCTACCAGAATGGCGAGGTGGATTACCTTGTGGCGACCGATGCCATCGGGATGGGTTTGAACCTCGATATCAATCACATCGCGTTTTCATCGCTGACCAAGTTCGATGGCCGGCGGATGCGGCCCCTGATGCCGAACGAATTGGCTCAGATTGCCGGGCGTGCCGGGCGCGGCATGTCGAATGGCACGTTCGGCGTGACGGGCGAGGCGGGGCCACTGTCCGATGACGTGGCCGAGGCGATCACCAACCACCGGTTCACACCGCTGAGAAAGCTCAACTGGCGCAGCGCGGATCTGCGGTTCGGCAGCATCGATGCCCTGATCAATTCGCTCGAGGCCTCTCCGCAGGATGAACGGCTCGTCAAGTCGCGCGAGGCGGATGATTTGCAGGCTCTCAAGGCGCTGAGTGCCGTGGCCGATGTCGAGGCGCGGGCGTCCGATCCCAAATCAGTGCAGCTCTTGTGGGACGTGTGCCGCATTCCGGATTTTCGCGGTATCAGCCACGCGGAACATGCCGGGCTTTTGGAAGTTATCTATGGACACCTTCACCAGCGCGGAGCGATACCGGATGATTTTCTCGGGCGCCAGGTCAACCGGATTGACAGAACAGACGGCGATATTGACACATTGTCGAAACGGTTGGCGTATATTCGCACGTGGACCTATGTCGCGCAGCGCCGGGGGTGGGTGCATGACGAAAGCCATTGGCGTGGACTGACGCGCGCTGTAGAAGACCGATTGTCGGATGCGCTGCACGAGCGCCTGACCCAAAGATTTGTTGACCGGCGCACATCCGTGCTCTTGCGGCGGTTGAAACAGAAGGAGGCCCTTTTGGCCGAAGTGAATGATAAGGGTGAAGTCACCGTCGAAGGCGAATTCGTCGGCAGACTCGAAGGGTTCCGGTTCCGCCAGGACAAGGATGCGACTGGACAGGAAGCCAAGACGCTCAAGACCGCGTCGTTGCAGGCATTGTCGCCACATTTCCATCTTCGGGCGGACCGGTTCTATAACGCGCCGGATACCGAGCTGGATTTCACCGAACAGGGTGGACTGATGTGGGGCGAACAGGCGGTTGGCAAGCTGACCGCCGGGGATGATCCGCTCAAGCCGCGGGTCGTTGCGTTCGTCGACGAAGAGGCTGGGCCGGACGTCGCGCAAAAAGTGGAGCGTCGCCTGCAGCACTTCATCGATCGCAAGATCGCGTCGCTGTACGAGCCGCTGATCAATCTGGACAAGGACGAGACGCTGACGGGCCTGGCGCGCGGCTTTGCCTTCCGAATGGTCGAGGCCCTGGGCATATTGCCCCGCGCCGAGGTGGCCGATGACGTGAAAGCTCTGGATCAAGAGGCGCGCGGCATGCTGCGCAAACACGGAATCCGGTTCGGCCAGTTCACGATCTTCATGCCGCTTCTGCTGAAGCCTGCGCCGACGCGATTGCGGCTGGTGCTGTGGAGCCTGTCAAAAAATCTCGACATTTTCCCCGAAGCGCCGCCGCCGGGGCTTGTCACGGTGCCGAATACACCCGGCACGCCTGCAGAGCATCACACGATCGCGGGCTACCGCGCTGCCGGGGACAGGGCGATCCGCATCGACATGCTTGAACGCCTGGCCGATCTGCTGCGCGCGCAGGACAGCCGCGGCGGGTTCGAAGCCAACCCCGACATGTTGTCGATCACCGGGCTGACGCTGGAGCAATTCGCCGATCTGATGGGCGGTCTGGGCTACAAGGCCGAAAAAGGCGAGCGCGAGAAGGTGCGCGCCGTCGATAGCGTTGTGCCGGAGGCCGACGCCGCGACCGCGCAGGACCAGGATGCCAACATCGATGGGGCTGTCCCGGTCGAGGATACGCCCGTCATGGACGTGACCACGCAAGATGCGGCGGGTGCGGATGCCGCCCCGGCGGACGTGCCCGACGCGGCCGACCTGCCGCAGACGGCCGAGGACATGCCGGACGACAGCGTGGCGCCCGTGGCCGACACACCGCGGGACACGCCCGAAGAGACCCCGGTGCCGAAAAACTCCGAAACCGAGATCGACCCGGGCGCAGCACCCGATGCCGCCTTGGCCGGACCCGAAACGGAAGTCTTTTACACCTTCACATGGCGCGGCAACCGCCCGGATCGCCAACCACGCCGCGATGGTGGCAAGGGTCGCCGCGATGGTGGCAAACCACAGGGCGATCGGCCGCGCGGCAAGGGCAAACCCAAAGGCAAGGGCCAGCCACGGGACACGGGTGGTAAATCCGCCCAGTCGCGCCCGCCCAGGAAAGAAAAGCAGATCGATCCGGACAATCCCTTTGCAGCCGCCCTTATGGGGTTGAAGAACAAGGATTGATTTGACGGAAGCGGTGCAGAAACTCCGGGTCGACAAATGGTTGTGGCACGCGCGTTTTTTCAAGACGCGCAGCCTCGCCGCCAAGGTTGTGTCGTCTGGAAAACTCCGGGTCAACGGACAGCCGGTCGCAAAACCGGCCTATTCGGTGTCGGAGTTGGATGTGCTAACCTTTCCGCAAGCGAAAGAGGTTCGCGTGATCAAGGTGCTGGCGTTGGGAGAGCGACGCGGCCCGGCGGTGGAGGCGCAAATGCTCTACGAGGATTTGCAGCCACCCGAGCCGCGCGCGTCTGCGCCGCATGTGCCGCGGTTCGAAGGCAAGGGTCGCCCGAGCAAGAAAGATCGTCGCGCCATGCAACAAACCCGGTCAGACCTTCTTGAATGATTTTCACCAGTGCCTTAGCTACCCGCTAAAGTGACTGATGGACAACGCCTATGACCTACATTGTCAACGATGCCTGCATTAACTGCAAATACACCGACTGCGTCGAGGTATGTCCCGTGGACTGCTTCTACGAGGGTGAAAACATGCTGGTGATTCACCCCGACGAATGTATCGACTGTGGTGTGTGCGAGCCTGAATGCCCTGCTGACGCGATCCGCCCGGACACGGAGCCGGACATGGACAAATGGGTGGAGTTCAACCGCAAATACTCGGAGATGTGGCCGGTCATCATCACCAAGAAAGACCCGCTGCCCAAGGCCGAAGAACATGATGGCGAGAGCGGCAAGCTCGACAAATACTTCTCGGAAGCGCCGGGCGAGGGCGGGTGATGATTCGGACGCGGCAAGGCGCTTGATGGCGCAAATGCCCGTAATGCGTTGAAACTATACAGACTTATCGGTTCATAGCCCCGGCTACCGCAAGCGCGTTTTTTGTGTTATATTTCTGTTAGAAATCGCACTCATGGGACATGCGCTGCCCTGCGCATGAAAATTAAGCTGAACTAGCTTGCTTTAGTAGACTGGATCGTAACGACCGGAAGCGCAGCCTCCGATCGTTCTTTTTCGTCTGTGTCACTTGAGTGGTTGCCAAGGAAGGTTCTGAATGTCGAAAGCTAAAAAATCCGAATTTCGTCCGAACGAGTATGTTGTCTACCCGGCACATGGCGTTGGCCAGATCGTGTCCATCGAAGATCAAGAGATTGCGGGCATCAAGCTCGAACTCTTCGTGATCTCGTTCGAAAAAGACAAGATGACCCTGCGGGTGCCGGTACACAAAGCCACGGAAATCGGAATGAGGTCGCTGAGTTCACCCGACGTGGTGAGCCAGGCGATGAAGACGCTTAAAGGCAAAGCCAAGGTCAAGAAGGCCATGTGGTCGCGCCGCGCACAGGAATATGAACAAAAAATCAATTCCGGCGATCTGATCGCAATTGCCGAAGTGGTGCGCGACCTGCACCGCGCCGACGATCAGCGCGAGCAGAGCTATTCCGAACGCCAACTTTACGAGGCGGCTCTGGAACGCCTGACCCGAGAGATTGCTGCCACCTCCGGCGGCGATGAGCTGGCCGCGGCCAAGCAGGTGGACGAGGTCCTGACGTCACGGGCACCCGCCGCCGCCTGATCGGGCGACACTCTTTATCTGTTAGCGAAAGCGGTCCCATTCGGGGCCGCTTTTTCATGCGGCGTTGTCATCGTTGTTTTCCAACGAGGCAAGCAATGCGGCTTCCAGTTCTTTCTCGAGTTCGCGGGCGCGGGCGATGTAGCGGTCGTTCTGTGCCGAGGGCAGGTTCGGATCCCACAGGTCGGCCAGCTCCCGCACAGTGTAGCGATCGTGCTTGTAGAACAGCTTTTCCGCTTCCGCCGCTTCGAATTCGGTCAACCCTATATTCTCCAGGACATAGCGCCCCGCGCGCAGGGAGCTGTCGAACAGCTCGCGGACAATGTCGTTGGCGCCGGCCTGGTAAAGCCGATAGGTGTGCGTGCGGTCGCGCGACCGCGCCACGATGTGCAGGTCCGGGCGCAGGCGACGGGCATAGGTGACCAGCTGTTCGGCCGCCACGGGGTCGTCCAGCGCCACCATCAACACACGTGCGCTGTCGATCCCCGCGGCATGCAGCAGATCGGGGCGCAGCGGGTCGCCGAAGAAACCCTCGTAGCCGAAGCGGCGCATCAGCTGGATGGTTTGCAGGTTGTTGTCGATCACGACGGTCGTGTAACCGACAGATTGCACCAGGCGGTTCACGATCTGCCCGAACCGCCCGATCCCGGCGATGATCACGGTGCCCTGCTCATCTATATCGTCATGTTCCGGCAGCTTGGTGGTGTCTTTCATGCGTTTGGACAGGAATTCATACAGCAAGAAGGCCAAGGGCGTTATCAGCATGGACAGCGCCACGATCAGCAGGAGGCGATCCCCCAGATCGGCGGGAAAAATCGCTTGTTGCAGCGAGAACGAGATCAGGACGAAGCCGAATTCCCCGGCCTGGGCCAGACCCAGGGTGAACAGCCATTGGTCCCGCCCGCGCAGCTTGAAGGCGCGCCCGAGCATGTAAAGAATGATACCCTTGAGCAGCATGATCGAGAGCGCCAATGCGAGGATGCTCACCGGTTCGGAAAAGAACAGCTCGAAATCGATGCCGGCCCCGACCGTGATGAAGAACAGGCCCAGCAGCAGCCCCTTGAAGGGTTCGATGTCGGATTCCAGCTCGTGCCGAAATTCGCTGTTGGCCAGAACCACGCCGGCCAGGAACGTGCCAAGCGCCGGAGACAGGCCAACAGCGGTCATGAGAAAGGCGATGCCGATCACGATGAGCAGAGCCAGCGCTGTATACATCTCGCGCAGATGGGCGGCATGGATGAAACGAAAGAGCGGCCGCGCGCCGTAGATGCCGCCGAGGATGATAAGCGCCACGGCACCAAGCGTGACCAGCGTGACACCCCAGCCGGGCAACCCTTCGACCAGGGACATGCCATGTGTCGCGCCGTGATCGCCTTGATCCAGCGGACTGCGCATGATGGAGCCGTTTTCTGTCAGTGTGGGTGCGGCTGGCACCGCCAGGAGCGGCAGGATGACCAGCATCGGGATCACCGCGATGTCCTGTGTCAGCAGCACCGAAAAGGTGGATCGGCCGCCGCTTGTCTGCATCAGCCCTTTTTCGCTAAGCGTTTGCAGCACAATCGCGGTCGACGAGAGTGCAAAGATCATCCCGATGGCAAGCGCGGTTTGCCAGACAAACCCCAAGTAAAGCGCCCCTGTCATGACGGTCAGCATCGTGACAAGGATTTGCAGCCCGCCCATGCCGATCAAGCGGTGGCGCATGTCCCAGAGCGCACGAGGCTCAAGTTCGAGCCCGATGATGAACAACATCATCACCACGCCGAATTCGGCGAAATGTTGCAGATCGGTCGCGTCCGAGATCAGCCCCAGACCGGGGCCGATGGCAACCCCGGCAAGCAGATATCCGAGCACCGACCCGAGGCCGAGGCGCGCGGCAATGGGCACCGCTATCACAGCGGCCAGCAAGAAGACCGACGCGAGAAATAGAAACTCAGCCATACAGAAGATGCCTTTCGAACTGCTCGCACCATGGCGATCTTGGCGCGGAAATGACACCCGGCGGCGATGCGGTTTGCCGCTTTACCTGGCAAAAGCCGTATTGCTGCAAAAGAGGCGTGCAGCCACAGCGGACGCGTTCACCCGTCCGGCATATCCAGAACCACGTTCCGGCCATTCTTGGCGATCCGCAACTGGCTTTCACCAATGGCCGCAACCTGCCCTCCATCGAGCCGGTCTCCAACCTGTACCTTCTGGTAGCGTCCGTTCGACAGTCTCACCAGCGCCCGGCGGCTGGTGGGTTTGCCATAGACCCCGATCAAGTTGATCCGGCGCAGGTTGATGGCGTTCGACACGGTGGCCTGTCGCGACACGTTGGCGGTCGAGGGAACACGCGGCTGGACGCTTCGCGGAGCGACGGCCGCCACCTGGGTGGTCTCTGCCGGGCGTTGCTGTTGCGCCTCGCGTGTCTGCTTCACGATCGCTGAAAAGTTGCGCGGCCTGTTGACCGGCGCCGTCGATTCGGCGACCGCAAATTTTGTCGCGGCAGGCTGCGCTGCTTCCTGCTCGGCCTTGAGCGTCTCGGGTCGCGGTTTCGGGCGCAGCGCCGAAAGTTCCGCCATGGTGCGCCCGGCCAACTGGGCCCGTTCGTTGTTTTCGATCAGACCGTCGGGGCGGGTTTTCGGCCGCGTTTCCTCGAGTGCGGGATCGCGCGCGACGGTCTGTTCATCTTGCTGCGGCTCGGGGTCGGTTGCGGGCGGGGCGGTGCGGTTCGGCGGCACGACAGGCGGCGGGCCTGTAAAAATCCTTATGCCGTCGGGGTTTATCGCACCTTCGGGTGTCGCGACCACGAGTCCACGCTCATCCAGCGTGAAATCCGTGCCGGGTGCCGCCGGATTGGGCTGCGACAGGTAAGTCCGGTCGTTGCGCAGCGCCTGCGCCTTGGGCAAAGCCACCGCATCGAATTGCTGAACGGACCCGTCGATGGACGCGATGTAAAGATCATCGAGCGTCGTTTG
Organism: Marivita sp.; assembly: GCF_020055675.1. Taxonomy (GTDB): domain Bacteria; phylum Pseudomonadota; class Alphaproteobacteria; order Rhodobacterales; family Rhodobacteraceae; genus Marivita. The sequence goes on along the minus strand of NZ_JAIPUS010000006.1, from coordinate 8,582 downwards.
CCGGGGCGTGTCTGGGGGCTGCGGGGACCTTTGCCAGATGCCTGTCGCTGCATAGCGCGCCTCGGCCTCCTCCGCCGTCAGCGCCGGGGGCGGCGGCAAGAGATTGGACAGCCCGTCATCCGGCGGCGCGAGGCCTTTGCCGGTGTCCAGCGCGGCCAGTTCGGTTGGGTCATCGTCATCCGCAGGTGCAGTGACAGAGCCATCAAGCGGTTCGAGCTGGACATCGGGCATGCGTGCAATGGAAGGCGCGTCGGAATCGCGGTCCAGAAAACGGGAAATGCCCTCGTCCAGAAACACGCTGGCCCACGCGGCGACAGCCAGCAGAAACACAAGCAGCGCGCTGGTCAGGATGAGGCCAAGGAACCGCGGTTTGCCGCCGATCTCGGGCTCGGTCCGGGCGCCAAAGATTGTCATCCGTTGGCGTTCGCTGGCGATCGGGGTCTCCGGTTCCTCGGTTTCGGGGGGATGTTGGGCGCGCATCGCGGCGATCCTGGCAACGGCGGCCCGCGCCGGTTCCGGGTCGTGCCTGCGTGGCGGCGGCGCATCCTTGTCCGCCGTGTCTTGGGTGGCGGCGACCGTGGCGTCGGGGGCGGTGGGATCCGCCGTTGCGGGAGCTGGCTTGCGACGGCTGAAAAAGCCGAAGCCCTTGCGTTCGGTCCCGGTGCCTGCGGTGTCTTCAACCTGAAGGGCAGGCGTGGTGACATCGGTGTCGCCTGTCGATTTATGCGCACCGCCAAGTTTGAACCGTGGTTCAGAGGGGACTTCGGTGCCAGCTGAAACACCGGCAACCGGCGGGGCTGTTGGCGTTTCGGATGTGTCGGTGGCATCCCGCGAGGCGCGGATCGATGCGAAGGAGGGCGGATTGGGCGCTTGCGGTGGCTCCATTCGAAGAGATGGAGTCGGGGCGGGGCTGTCCCCGGGCTCTGCTTCGTCAGGATCATCCGTATCGGCGGCGCTTTGGGGGCCGGATGCAGCCACGAGGTCTGGCACATCCGAACCGGGCGGTGGTGTTTCCACGGCCCCCGGGTTCGCTGCGGAGCTGTCTTCGGTCGGGGCTTCAGGAGTGGCGCGCCCGACGTCCAACGCTTCTGTTGTCGCGGTGTCTTCTTCGCTGGACAGTTCTTTCGCGGCGTCGGCGGGCAGGACCAGGACAGCGTTGGTGTCGCGGTCCGGCGCGGGGCCGGCCCAGGTTGCCGCTGCGCCAAAGAACACGTCTCCGCTGAACTGCCCTTCGGGCGCAATCGCACCGAACGCGACCGGGTCGAAATGGTGGCTCTTTGCAAAGGCCTCGGCCTCGTCCAGCGTCTCGTTGGCGACGGCGGCGACATAGACCCAGCCATCGACGATCGACCAGTCGAATCGCAGGTCGTCGACCGCATAAGGCGTGGTTCCGTCCAGCGCTGCGCGGATGTCGGTCTGCAAATCCGCATCCGTTTGCGCCATGTGGGGCAGCGACAGATACTTGATCTGTTCACTTGGGATGATCAGCTTGACCTGTCCGCCTTTTGCCGAGACCGCGTCAGCCTCGGCGCGCAGTTCTGCGAGGGCTCCGCGCAGATCGTCCGTGTCCAGGGCGACATCGCCCAGCGTCACCCAGCCGCCGGGAACGCGTCGCAAAAGAGAGATACCATCGAAAGAGAGAGTCAGGGCAAATTCTGGCGTCATGTTGAGAGTTTAACAGTCCTGCACGAGGGATGGGAGTCTCGATGATGGGTCTTCGGGCATCCGAGGCGATCTTTCGCGCGGTACGTTTCCACGCTTGCAAAAAGGAGAGACTGTCGCGATTGTCCTGATCAAAGTTTGCAGGTGCACAAGAGGTCGAAATGTCGAAATTTTCTACGGTTCTTGGCGCAATTGTCCTGTCTCTTGGTCTGGCCCCGGCCTTTGCCGACACTTCTGGACGGATCACGGTCACGGGCGATGGCAGCGTGTCGGCCGCTCCGGACATGGCGATCATAACGATGGGCGCGGCTGCCGACGCGGAGAGCGCGAAAATCGCAATGGACGAGACATCCGCGATCACGTCCGCGATTCTGGAACGGCTGACCGAGGCCGGAATCGCCTCCAGGGATATCCAGACGTCCGACCTGTCGCTCATCCCGATGTGGTCGAACCAGTCCTCCACCGACGGGCGACGTCGCATCGAAGGCTACCGCGCATCGAACCGTGTCACCGCAAATATACGCGACCTCGACGTTCTTGGCCCGGTTCTGGACGCTGTCTTGACCGAAGGTGCGACCAATCTGGGCGGGTTGCAGTTCACCATCTCCGATCCGGAGCCGTTGATGAACGACGCGCGACGCAAGGCGGTCGAGGACGCCCGGGCGCGCGCCGATTTGTTTGCCGAGGCGTCGGGCGTAACCTTGGGCCGGCTTTTGAGCCTGAGTGAGACCGCAAGCCGCGCGCCACGTCCCGAGACATTGCGGATGGCCCGCGCCGCTGATGCGGGCGTGCCCGTGGCCGAAGGTGAGACCGAAATCAGTGCCGGTGTGACACTGGTCTATGCGATCGCCGAGGATTGAATGACCCCGGGGGCCAGACCCTAGGCGCGGCCCGAACCGGCGGTTATGGTCCCCTCAAGAATGAACCTTTCATCAAGGGACAGCTATGGCACGCCGCACGGCCCAACCTAAAAATGTGAACGTTCTGATTGTTGGCCAGATGGGGCGGCTCGCGTACGAGGCGCTGCTTTTCACGCTGTCGATGAAACAGAGCACGCAGGACTCGCGATTCTCGCTCCACGTCGCCGAGCCGCAGCCAGGCCCGCTGTGGCAAACGGATCCGACGATCCGCCCAGAGCCGCTGCGCGACAAGATTACCGAAAATGGCGGCACGATCCTGCCGTTCGAGACCAGGCATTTCGGCAGCGCCTATCCCTATGGCAACAAGATCGAGGCGCTTTTTGCCTTGCCCAAGGGCGAGCCGTTCATCTTCTTCGACACGGACACCCTGATCACTGGAGAGTTGGGCGAGGTGCCGTTCGATTTCGACAGGCCGGGCGCGTCGCTGCGCGTTGAAGGCACCTGGCCGCAGCTTGAACTTTATGGCCCCGGCTATACCGAGATCTGGAAATCGCTGTACGACCGCTACGGTCTGGAATTCGAAAGCTCCCTGGACCTGAGCCAGCCAGATGAATACTGGCGCCGCTATCTTTATTTCAACGCGGGGTATTTCTTTTACAAATGCCCGCATGTTTTCGGTCAGACTTTCCTGGACATGGCGCTGGATATTCAGGCCAATCCACCTGACCCGTTGATCTGCCAGCCGTTGAAGCCATGGCTGGACCAGATCGCGCTACCCTTGGTGATTCACAAGCTGGGCGGAGGGCGTGACGCGTTGCCCGCCGGGTATCTGGATGGAAAGACCAGTGCGCATTACCGGAATATTCCGCTTCTGTATGCGCGTGAACGGGACGAGGTTGTTGCCTTGCTTGAGGCAATCGCCGCTCCCAATAAAATCAAGCGCCTTCTCAAGGAATACGAGCCGTTCAAGCGCATGATCTTCCAGAGCCGGGGTCAAAAGGTCCGCGACTTGTTCGATCGCAACCATCTGCCAAGCCGCGAACAGCCAATCCGCCAGCGGATCAAGAAAAACGGGTTCTGGATGGTATAACGCCTGAACAATTCTTCGTTGAACCACTGGCATCGAGGCGACCACTCAGTTTACTTCCCCGGTCCTTCGGCTAACGTCCGGAATGGTACGCTGCCGCTGACGTCGTTTGTTGTCACCGGATAGACCAACCCTGTTTTTGGACCTTCGACATGGCCTTTCTGACTGCTGACATCTTCGACCCGACGGGAGACCCGGTTATTGATGTCATGACGGGCGGTTTCGTCTGGGACCTGTCCGACAGCCGCACGATCAGCTGGGCGGTGGCCGACGGGTTGTATGGGGATGTCTGGACGGATCGTCCGGCCGCGGTTCAAATTTTTTCAGAAGCGCTTGCGTCATTCGAGCCGTTCATTGACGTGGATTTCGACGATCGGGGCGATTTCGCCAGCCCGATCGATGCGGGCGAGGCCGGGGCTGACATTGTCTACACGCTTGACAATACCGAAGCGAGTGACGGCTCTCTGGCTTATGCCTATTACCCGGGTCCCGGCGTGTTCTACGATTTTGAACAATACGGGACAGAGGGCGGGGATATCTTCATGAATTTCGCGGCCCGGCAGAACATCATGTCCAGTTTTGCACCGGGATCGGACGGCTTCATGACGGTGATCCACGAGCTGGGCCATGCGCTCGGGCTCAAGCATCCGTTCGAAGCCACGCTCGGCCGCCCGGTGATATCCGACTTGGATCAGACATTGGTGCGGGATGTCGACTGGTTCTCGATCATGTCCTATGACGACCAATACGCCGACGAATTGGAGCGCTGGGACCCCGCGACACCGATGGTTCTGGATGTGTTGGCATTGCAATACCTCTACGGGCCCGACACCACCACGAATGCCGGCGACACGACCTTCGATCTTGTCAGCCGGGATTATTATTACACACTCTGGGATGCCGACGGGCAGGACCGCGTGGATGTCTCTGGCCAATCCGAGGGCTGGATCATCGCGCTGCCCTTCGTGCAACTCAGCGACCTGGTCGAGACACGCAGCGGCTTCGCGCTGCCCGGCGCGCAATTCGACGCGGAACTTGTCGCATCAGCACCCACCGAAATGGTCTGGCTCATGGGGGACATGGAGCATGCGACAGGGTCGGCCCATGCCGATATCCTGGTTGGCAACGCCCTGAACAACAGGCTTCTTGGAGGGGACGGTGACGATGAACTTGAAGGAAACGCCGGTGACGACCATTTGGATGGCGGGGCAGGTGAAGACCTCGCCCGATACTTCGGGGACCGGTCCTCCTTTACCGTGACAATCGCGCCGGACACCATCACCGTAGAAGACCGCCGTACTGACGGGACGGGCACCGACAGCTTGTCGCGGATCGAGACTGTGGCGTTCTATACCGAACAGAGCAGTGAACAGCTTGACCTGGAAACCTACGCTGGGCCGGCCAGCCTGTCCGCGCCCGAACTGGAAAGCTTTGTCGAGCTTTACATCGCGTATTTCAACCGCGCCCCGGACGCGCTGGGGTTGAATTTCTGGGCCACCGCCTTTGCCAATGGTCTGTCACGACAGCAGATCGCGGCGGATTTCCTCGACCAGGATGAAACTCTCGCCCTATATTCCGACGTTCAGACTGACGCTGATCTTGTCACGCGGGTCTATGACAACGTGCTGGGCCGCGCGCCGGATCGGGACGGGTTCGATTTCTGGATCGACGCGCTCGGATCCGACGAGGTGGGCCGCGACAGCTTCATCCTCTCCGTGCTCGACGGGGCCAGGGCGGCGCCGGCACAGGACGCTTCACAGGCCTTCGTGGATCAGCAAACCTCCGACCGCGCATATCTCGAGACCAAAACCGACCTCGGCGCGCTCTACGCAGTCCATAACGGCTTGTCGGATGTTGATGCGGCAACCGACACGCTTGCGCTGTTCGACGGAACCGAAGAAAGCGTCGCCGACGCGGTCACAGCCATCACCCGATCCCATACCGACGCGCTGGACCCGGACAACGGGGCGTTCCTGATGCCGGTGGTGGGCGTTCTGGACATTCCCTTCGCCGGCTGAGAGTGCCCCCGATCGCAGCCCGGCGCGACGTCGATTTTCGTGCGGTAATTGATTTTCACGTGGACCAGCAGAGCCTCGACACCGGAGACTTCCGTCCAGCTCTGCGCAAAAACCGGGTGTTTCAATAAATGGCGGAGAGACAGGGACTCTCGGAGAGAATAAAGATCATATAAAAAACAATTACTTATTTGGTTTTTAGGTTCTTGAGTAGGTTCCAATTTAGGTTCCATTTTGCGGGTTGCTGCCGATCTTCTTACGCTGATACCGTCAACGCATGACACAGCTTGGCAGCATCTCAGGAAACCACTTGTCAATCACCTGCAAGGTCTGTGGCTACAACACTCTCCTAGCCGTCAATCCCCTGTTAGACCGTCTTGGGTGGGAAGCCCGCCTGCAGGACGTGGTGCCAAACCTTCGCTGTAGTAGCTGCAAGGCTAAAGCGCAGGTAGAGTTCCAGATTGTCTACGTTGGCAGTTCAGGAGATGCCCTGCTTGGGGCTAAGGCGACCAAAGACCCTAAGTCAGATGGGAGAATTGAATGATGAAGGGAATGAGGCTGGCGGTTGCTCTTGCTTGCTTTGCGCCCCCAACATTGGCGGGCGTAATGGACTGTAAACTTGAACCAACAAAAGAAATACTTTCACCAAGTCTTTCGGTTTATTTCCACGACGGGATTATTCACTCAGCAACATTAGAATTCACTACAGATTATGGAGATACCCTGCCTTACTTGTTCGGGTGTGAAGCTAATTGCATCATGGATATGGCAGGAGACGACTTCAGATACATACTTGGCGTGGAGCCTGAGTTGCGAAACCCCAAGCACGTGTCATTGGTCACGGAGTCCAAAAGCGACGACTTCAGAAACATCGACACATTGGAAGTGAAGGATTGCCGCGACCGTCCCTGAATTTAGAACTCTAGTCTGTAATTTTTCTTTTGGATTCTGAGGTGGAAACCGGGCGGATGAAGTCCCCAGCGTGATACGATGGAGAGGCTCCAAGTTTTCTCGGGGCCTCTTCCAATTGGATTAGCGTTAGCCCAGTTTCTGCATCACACGGGACACTGTGACGGCCTGCCATTGACCTCGACCGGATGGGGTGGGGATACCGTCTGCATTCAACGCACGGGCCATTGCAGCCAGTGAGAGTGTGCCTTCTGGGTTGATGCGGTCGAAGACGAACTTCAGGTTCTGTGCCTTCTGTGTGGCCTTCTCAGAGCGTGCCTGACGGGCCTTAGCTACATCCTCAGCAGTACCAGTGCGACCGATGAACTTGGTCTTATCTTCCTTGTCGTATGCACCCAGCACCTGACCACGGGCCGTAGCAGCAGCCAGAGCATCCTTGGTGCGCTTCGAGATAGCCAGACGTTCCTGTTCAGCAACCAGTGCCAGTATGCCAACAGTGAGTTCATTGGCTTGGGGGTTGTCTGCTGCAATGAACGGCACACCAGACTTTTGAAGGCCCAGCAGGAAGTAAGCATCGCGGGCCAATCTATCCGTCTTCGCCACAACCAAGGTTGCATTGTAGGCTTTGCACAGGTTGATGGCCTCAGCCAGCTTGGGGCGCTTGTTGTTCTTGCCGCTCTCGACCTCGACCACCTCACAGACCAGCTCCCAGTCGCCACCGTTCAGATAATCAGCAACAGCTTTGCGTTGGGCTTCGAGACCCAGACCGGACTGGCCTTGCTTATCGGTGGATACACGAAGGTATGAAATGAAGCGACCTTGGGCCATTGGACTGTTCCTTTACGTTCTTTCATATGTTCGTATCAAACAATGTAATGATTCGGCAAGGCGTAACTGCAAACGAATCCCAAGGTTAAGCTCTACTGGTGAGTGGTGTTGTTCAGGTGCTTTTCCGAGAGACCTTGCAAGGTTTACAAATCCAGCACCCCCAAGCAGACTGGCACTGTTAAAAAAGTGAGGTTGACGATGATTAGATCAACAAGTCTCGCAGTCCTGTTTGCAATAAGTGCCAGCGTTGCCACTAGCGAAACAGTAACAGACTCTGAAACTTTTGAGGATCGAAGCGGGTATCCTTGCTTTGTGCAGTTGAACACGGATGCAGACAAGAAAATTACGTTGCAGCTTTCTGACTACAAGGACGTTTGGTCCCTTCACTTCCTTATTTCTGACCGCGCGAATATCTATCGCAAGTTTTTTGACAAGAGGGGGTTGCGTGATGAAGCTGCATTCACGGGTGCATTCGGCGAGGTCCGCATAGGCAAGAGAACTATTGATTTCAATGACATATCGTTTCTTGAGGTTCAGCGTCAGAACGTAAACGAGAAAACCTTTGGGATTTTCAGTATTGAAGAACAGCACAATGTGGCCCGCGCATTGGGGGCCATGGCAGATGACGAAGTTGAGATACAGGAGTTGATATCCTTGGATGGTACCGCTGAGGCCCTAAAAGAATTTCGCTCTTGTTCATACGCTGCGATGGGACTGCGAGAGGGCCAAAGGGTAGAAACAGACTTCAGGGCGGAGTACCGTATGATCTTCGAGGGGGCGTTTGAAAACTGGGTGGCCAGCATGGCTCGGGCGGAGCACTGCCTTGCAGGCAGGTTTGACGATGATGCCGTTGCAAAGGTAGTCGCTGCGGCTGGGAGCGCCTTTTATCCCGGAGCTTTAAAGTTCCGCAAGCGCAACGAATACAGGGATGACCTTGAGGGACGGTTACCCATCGCAAAGCTTTCAGGCATGGCGAATGCAAAAACGGAAGGATGCTTTATGGCGAGCATGTTAGCGGATGCTGCGCGGATACCAGTCGATAGGGCTATTGAAGAGGCAGCCAAATTAGACTGAACTTCAGTCACCTCAATACCTAGGGTCTGGACTCATTGAGTTTCACAGCCAGTAGATGACAAGTGCAGCCAGCGCGATGGCCGACAGGAAGACCTTTGGGCATCTGTCGTATCGGGTTGCCACACGCCGCCAGTCTTTCAGCCTGCC
>NZ_JAIPUS010000004.1 GCF_020055675.1 Marivita sp. | reverse complement strand
CGCGCGACGGAGCTGACACAGGATGTCTGCGGCGCCACACCGGAGCACGTGCGCGCGATCAAGGGGCTGATCGCGCAAACCCTGCCCTAGCGGGCGGACCCCAATCACCTTGACCTGCCAACAGAGCTTCTTAGGTTGGCCGCATCGCAGCACAAGAGGAACACTCATGGCCCAGCACCTGCATATCGTTTTCGGTGGCGAACTCGTCAAACCGTCGGAAAACGTATTCAAGGACCCCGAGAACGTGCATGTCGTCGGGATCTTCCAGGATCGCAAATCGGCCTATGACGCATGGAAAACCGAGGCCCAGCGCACGGTGGACAATGCACATATGCGCTATTTCGTCGGCGATTTACAGCAATTGATGGAGTCCAGTACGTCCGACCCGGACCCGCAGGACTGACCCATTGGCGCGAAGGCCCATCAGCCTGGCGGCCTACCTGGCGTTTGCCCGCGGCCAGGATCGGCTGACCGCGAAGTCAGTGCAGAGGACGGCACGTGCCGACGGCCCGGTCCTGTGGCTGCACTGCGACACGCGCGACCGCTTGGAAACGCTTCTGACGCTGATCCAGCGCCTGCGCCATCAGCGCGATGATTTCTCTTTGCTGCTGACCTGCGATTCTTCGCCGACATCCCCATCCGAGGCGACAGGCGAACAGATCAGCAGTTTGCCGTCGGAGACGCTCAGTGATATCGGCCGGTTTCTGGATCATTGGCAGCCGGACATTCTGGTCTGGGCCGGGAACGAATTGCGCCCTGCCCTGATAAACGAGGCCTCCCAATCCGGTACGCACCTCTTGCTGGTCGATGCGGCGGATGCACCGTGGCGGCAACCCTCTTCGCGCTTCATGCCGGATGCAACCAGCGGCGCGCTGCGCTTGTTTCACACCATTTTCGCGCAAGACAGGCAGGCCGCCCAGAGCCTGCGCCGCCTTGGCGTGCCCGGCAACCGGATCGACGTGACGTCCCCGCTGGAGCCCGAGGTTTTTCCGCTGACCTGCCACGACGGCCTGCACGAGGAATTGACCGCCGCGCTGGCCGGGCGACCTGTCTGGCTGGCGGTCAGGGTCGAACCGGGCGAAACCGATACCGTTCTGCGCGCGCATCGCCGGGCGTCGCGCCTGGCGCACCGGCTCTTGCTGGTGATCGTGCCCGCGACCTCGTCAAACGAAGAGGCCATCGCCGAACACTGCCAAGAGGTCGGCCTGCGCCTTGCACGCTGGGAAAACGGCGAGATGCCGGACGAGAACACGCAGGTTCTTCTGGCGGGAGACGATCGTGAATTGGGCCTGTGGTACCGGCTTGCGCCACTGTGTTTCCTTGGTGGATCGCTGACAGCCAAAATTGGTGGCCAGGCTCCGATGATGGCGGCCGCCCTGGGATCGGCAATCCTCTATGGTCCGAATGTGGGGCGACACCTTGATGCCTATTCCCGACTGGTGGCGGCGGGGGCGGCACGGATCGTCAAGGACGTGGATTCGTTGAGCGCCGCGGTCACGCATCTGATTGCGCCAGACCAGGCCGCGGCAATGGCGCATGCCGGCTGGACCGTCGTCTCGGCTGGTGCGGAAACGGCCGATCTGATGCTGACACAGATCAACGAATGGCTGGACGCGATGGAGGCCGAGTTGTGAGACTACCGTCTTTCTGGTTCCTGCCCCCCGAAACGCCCGGCTGGCGCGCGCGGCTCCTGACACCGCTGGGGGCGGTATACGCGGCGCTAACGGCACGACGGCTGCGCAAGGGCGCACCTGCGCGCGTCGGGATACCGGTGATCTGCGTCGGCAATGTCAACGCGGGTGGCACAGGCAAGACACCGACCGTGATCGCGCTCATGCAGATGGTTGGCGCGCTGGGCAAGACCGCGCATGTCGTCTCGCGCGGCTATGGCGGCGCGCACGCGGGTCCGGTACAGGTCGATCCCCGCAGCCACGGCGCAGACGAGGTCGGGGATGAGCCCCTGCTTCTGTCGGCCTTCGGTCCGGTCTGGGTGGCCAAGGATCGCGCGGCCGGGGCAAGGGCCGCGGCGCAGGCCGGGGCTGATGTAATCCTGCTGGATGATGGGCTGCAAAATCCGGGTCTTGCCAAGGATCTGACCCTGATCGTGGTCGATGCGGCACATGGCTTCGGGAACGGGCGATGTCTTCCAGCCGGGCCACTACGCGAGCCGGTGGCCGCCGCGATGGCGCGGGCGGATATTGTTCTGTCCATCGGGTCGCAAGCGGCACAAACGCGGTTCGAGCGCCTTTGGGGCACGCAGGTTTCGCTGCCACATGTCACCGGCCACCTGGCACCCTTGCAGACTGGCATGGATTGGGATGGTCTGCGCTGCCTTGCTTTCGCCGGGATCGGCCATCCCGAGAAATTTTTCCTGACCCTGCAAGAAATGGGGGCTCAGGTGGTCGAGACACGCGCCCTTGACGATCATCAAAAGCTGACAACAGCTCTGCTGGCGCGGCTGGAGAAAGACGCGGCTGCGGCGAACTCGCAGCTTGTCACCACCGAAAAGGACGCGGTGCGCCTGCCGCAAAGCTATCGCACGAAGGTCCTGACACTCCCCGTGCGCCTGAGCCTGTCCGACGATGCCATCTTGAGAGACCGTCTGGCCCGGCTCTTTGACTGACGGGGCTATTCGGCGGCCAGAGGCGTGTCATCCGCTTGTCCCGTTGCCGCGATCTCGGCGACGACGCTGCGCAGCAATTTACGGAAATTGTGGAAGTTGGCGTTCGGGCGCACCGCGCGCTCGTCCATGTAGAGGGATCTGTCGATCTCGATCTGGACAGCGTGGTGCTGCCTGGACGGGCGGCCATAGGCTTGCGTGATATAGGCTCCGGCAAAGGGCGCGTTGCGCGCGACCAGCAACCCAGCATCCGCAAAGGCAGCCTCGATCCGGTCCACCACCGTCTGGCTGGCCGACGCGCCGAACCGGTCACCCAGCACGATTTGCGGGCGGCGGGCCATGGATTTGGTCATCCCGTCCAGCGCCTCGCGCGGCATCGAATGACAATCGATCAAAATCGCCTCGCCAAAGCGCGCATGTGCCTGCCCCATCAACATGCGCAACTTCTCATGATAGGGGTGCCAGTATTGCGCGATCCGCAGCTCCGCCTCGGCCAGCGGCAGTTTACCGCGATAGATCGGGCGGCCATTCGCCACGACGCGCGGGACCACACCCAGGCCTGACGCGATGCGGGGGTTGTGGGTCTGGCGGCACACGCCTTCGATCAACGCCGGATCCAGTTCTTCGACCGAGCGGTTGAGGTCAATATAGGCCCGCGGCGCACCAGCCTTGATGAACGGGGCGCCAAATTGCGGCGCACAGTCGAAGAGGCGATCGACAAAGGCGTCCTCTGACGATCGGATCGTCACCTCGTCCAATGTCGTGTAGCGCAGGAATTGCCAGCTATAGTCCCGCCCGGAATGCGGCGAAGCAAACACCACACGCGACGTGTGGGCTTCTGGCTCGTCAAGGTGATACGCGACTTTTGGCATGTGCTCTCCCGGATGCCTCAACATAGACCGATTTTTTCTATGACCAAAAGCCCTTGATCCCGGTTCCGACTCCTTTTATAGACCGCTCCACCGGCGCGGCTTGACGCGCCCCTTTTATTTGGGGCGCCCGAATCGCAAAGGGTCAAAGGGCGATTAGCTCAGTGGTAGAGCACTTCGTTGACATCGAAGGGGTCACTAGTTCGAACCTAGTATCGCCCACCATTGAATTCGCCGTCTCGGTCCTTGGGCCGGGGCATCCGCAACCACTAAGGCGCTCGCGCGCCGCGATAAGAGGAGAGACCGATGAAGGTCAAGAACTCGCTTCGTTCGCTGAAGAACCGCCATCGCGACTGCCGCGTTGTGCGCCGTAAGGGCCGCGTTTACGTCATAAACAAGACGCAGCGCCGGTTCAAAGCCCGCCAGGGCTAAGCGGACCTGCAGATTGCACGAGAAAGCCACCCTTCGGGGTGGCTTTTTTCGTTTTCCCCCAAAGCGCGATGCAGGATTGAAACCGAGTAAAGGCCCTGGTCTGATCAGGACGCCACGCCCTGGAACATGATCGGGGAACCATGCGGATCAATATGTTGCGCGCTCATTTGGCCGAGCTTGGTTTTGTCGCAGCACGGGGCCGGACACTCTCGATCGTCGTTTCCATCGGAAATGGCGCAGCTTTCCGCGATGGTCGACAACGCGCGGCGATGACTTCCCGGCTGCCGGAATGGCGGCCAGTTGAACGCCAGACATTTTAAAAACCCAAAAATACCCAAGTGCGATCAACTTGCGGTCGCAATTTCCAGTTAGCCACAGCCTCGCAAGGTTTGTCCCGTGAGGCTTCGGCGTGGACCGGGCGGAACACTGCCGAGGCGTGTAATGTATTGAATAGGGTGTGTGTGTGTTGGCGACCGACATTTTGATTTCAAACAGAGCCGACATTCGCACGCGCACCGTTTCGGTCCGCTCACCGCTTCATGGCGCCCTTTGCCTCTATTCGCCTGAAGGCTTTTGCCATCGATCCCTGCCTCATCAGCCGAACCGCACGCTGAAAATCACCGAGTATCCTGACCATGCCCACGACGTTTGATCTCTTCTCCCTCGGCGTTGCCCCTGAAATCGACACGGTCGAGGGCAATATAATCTCGGAAAACCACCAGGCGCTGGAAGGATTGGTTTTTGGCGGCTCGAGCACGCCACTGGCCAGTGACCTGCGCACTTTGTCGCCGGATGCGACAAGTTTGTACACCGGCGGGTCCAGTGCGATCTCCTACGACTCGGACAATAGTGCGGCCAACGAACAATTCGTCATCGACGGTGTTACGCTGACGCATGACGCGACGATGATCTACACCGGATCGCAAATCACCTACACCGACGGCACGACAGCCTTTGTCGATGCCATCGTGATGCAGGACACCGACGGCAATCTGTACCTGCTGCCGCCGTCCAGCGGCCCCAACGCGTATTCGGACGTGCTGGAAGCAAAGCCCATCGAATCGCTGACTTTGGGCACGGCCAACCCAGCCAATGGCGACACCGTATACAACATGACTGCCGACCGCTATGATCTGGACGTTCTGGATTATGTTGTCGAGGGCACGGCAGGCGATGATCTGATCGACGTAAACTACACGGGCGATCCCGATGGCGACCGGATCGACAACAATGACAACCTCGCTGGCAATAATGATGATTCCATCGAGGCGGGCGACGGCGCCGATACGATCGTCGGCGGGCCTGGTGCTGACACAATCAACGGCCGTGCCGGCCTTGATATCGTGGATTACGCCGACTCGGACGCGGGCGTGGATATCAATCTGGATACCGGCAGCTTTTCGGGGGGCGACGCGACCGGCGACACCGGCACGGGGATTGACGGGATCATCGGCACTGCCTTTGACGACACCCTGACGGGGTTTGACGGCGAGTTGCTGACTGGCGGTCCTAACGACTTCACCAATATCCTCGACGGTGGCGCGGGCAATGATCTTATTGACGGCATGGCGGGAGACGACAGCCTTTACGGCGGCGTAGGCGACGACACGATTTTCGGCGGCGACGGGGCCGATTATGTCGAAGGCGACGTCATGTCGTCCGTGTTCAATCCGGCGGCCCACCCCAGCGCGACCAGTCTCACGGCCTCCAGTTTCACCGTTGTGAACGACAGCGACAGCACGGTTCAGCTTTTCTGGATCGACGAAAGCGGGACACCCGCCAGCTATGGCAGCATTCCCCCTGGCGGGACGCTGACGCAGTCCACCTTCGTCGGGCATACATGGTATGTCGCGGATGCCAACACCGGCACGCCGCTGCAATACCTGGGCGCGCCTGCCGATGGCAGCACCGTCACCTACACCCAGGGCAATGACAGCATCGATGGCGGCGATGGCGATGACACAATCCTTGCAGGCGGGGGCGACGACACGGTCGACGGTGGCACCGGAAATGACAGCATAGACGGCGGCGCGGGTAACGATCTGATCGACGGGGGCGCGGGCAGCGATAGCCTCCTCGGCGGGGCCGGGGACGACACGATACTGAGCAGCGGCAACAACGACAGTATTTCCGGCGGCGACGGCGCGGATGTGATCCGGATCACCCCGTTCGAGCTTGGCGGCATCAACAATCTCTCCGTCGACGGCGGATCGGGCGGGGTCGATGCCGACACGCTGGATATAACGGCGCTCATTTCGGACGGCTGGGTCATCAGCAGCATGACCCAGAACCCCGAGACGGCGGGCAGTCCCGGTTTTAGCGGACAGATATCGCTGTCGCGCGGGGCTGAATCCGCCACGATCAACTACGTCGATATCGAGGAGCTGATCCTCGAGCCCAAGAATTATATCGTGGAAGGCACGGCCGGAGACGACCTGATCGACGCAAGCTATACCGGCGATCCCGAGGGCGACATGGTCGACGCGGGCGACGCGGTGGATGGCTCGGAGGACGATGTCATCGACGCGGGCGCTGGCAATGACACCGTTCTTGCCGGATTGGGAGACGATCTTGTCTATGGCTGGACCGGCGCCGACAGCCTGTCGGGCGGCGATGGCAACGACACGATCTTCGGCCAGGACGGCAATGACACCATCTTTGGAGGTGCGGGCAACGATTCGCTTGACGGTGACGACGGGCTGGCCGGGGCCGACTCGGTCTCGGGGGAGGCCGGCAATGACACGATCATCGGTGACGGAGGCAACGATACCCTGCTGGGTGGTGCCGATGACGACCTGATCTTTGCCGGGGCTGACGATGACAGCGTCGAGGGCGGCACCGGCGATGACCAGCTTTACGGTGAGGCCGGCAACGACTATCTCGACGGCGGCGCAGGCGATGACACGATCTTCGGCGGCGACGGCAATGACACCATCATCGGCTTCGAAGGCAATGACAGCGTCGACGGCGGGGATGGGGATGATTTCATCAACACCCGCACCTCTCCCGGAACCGGCCTGCCCGATGAAGGCTACAGCACCCCCGGCGACGCGCTTTATTATCCGTCGGATCCCGATGCCTTCAACGACCGCGACACCGTGCATGGCGGCGCCGGCAACGACACGATCCTGACCGGGGATGACAACGACATCATCTTCGGTGGCGATGGCAATGACAGCGTTGATGCAGGCTTCGACGACGATTCCGTGTCGGGTGGCGCGGGCATGGACTCGCTGGAAGGCAACGAGGGCAACGACACCATCGACGGTGGCGCGGATGATGACATCATCTATGGCGACGTGGCCCCGACGAACCCGGACTACCCGTTCTTTGCTCCCTACGATCTGCCCAATGACGGCACCGACCTTGCGCCCAACAACAATGCCGACAGCCTGACCGGTGGCGACGGCAATGACACGATCTACGGCCAGGACGACAACGACACGCTCGAAGGCGGTCTGGGCAACGACTACCTCGATGGGGGCACCGACGACGACTATCTTGATGGTGCCGAGGGCGCGGACACGCTGATCGGCGGGGCGGGCAACGACACGCTGCTGGGGGGCGCTGATAGCTCTGCCGACAGTCTTGATGGCGGCACCGGCAATGACGAACTGAGCGGCGGTGATGGCAACGACACCCTGCTGGGCGGGGACGGCAACGATACGCTCTTTGGAGGCGGCGACAACGACCTGCTCGATGGCGGGACCGGCGACGACACTCTGGACGGCTGGACGGGCAACGACACGATCACCGGCGGGCTGGGTGACGATTCGATCACCGGCGGCGATGGCGACGACACGTTTGTCTATGCGCCCGGAGATGGCACCGACACGATCAGCGATTTCAACTTCGGCAATACCGGCACGCTGAATGACGGCGATATCACCAACAACGACCGGATCGACCTGTCGTCCTTCTACGATAATATCTGGGAACTGACCGCCGACTTCAACGACGATGGTATCCTGAACCAGTCGAACGATGGCGTCGGCACTGTCGATTATTCCGACAACACGAGCTTTGACGGCGATGGTCTGGTCTTTACCGGGGCGACCGGCGACACCTCCTCGTTCACCGTGGAAAACACCGGCGTGGTCTGTTTCACGACCGGAACCCGCATCCTGACCGAACACGGCGACCGCCCCGTCGAGAGCCTGCGGCCCGGAGACCGGATTGTGACCCGCGACAACGGCGTTCAGACCCTGCGCTGGGTCGGGCAGTGCCATGTCGGCCGCGCGGAACTTGCTGCGCGAGAAAAGCTGCGGCCAATCCTGCTGTCGCCTGACCTGACCGGCGGCGACGCGCCCTTGATCGTGTCACCGCAGCACGGTGTGCTGCTTGATCTCGACGGCGAGGAAAGGCTGGTTCGGGCGACCCATCTTGCACGGCTGAAAGGGGGTGCTGCGCGCGTGATGCAGGGGCTCCGCGCCGTCACATACGTGCATATCCTGTTCGACGATCACCAGATCGTCTTTTCCAATGGTGCGCCCTCGGAAAGCTTTTTCCCCGGCCCCTTCGCCCTCGGCACGTTGGAGGCCAAGGTTCGCCAGGAGATCCTCTACCTCTTCCCGGAGCTGCGCGTCTCCCCTGCCGAGACAGCTTACGGGCTCCATGCTCGCAGCTATGCCCGCCCGCGCCACTTGCCGGTGCATTTGAACGGCCTCAAACCCCGCCCGCGAACGCGCTGCCGGCCTGCCCCGCCGCAAGACGCACATTACGCCGTTTGCGAATGACCTTGTGAAACATACGCGCCAGTGTCCAATGCAGTTACCTGCATTGGTGAAGCAGCTTCCTTCATCGGGGCCGGTTGTCGCAAAGTTGGGCTTGTTCGTATTCGGCGCAACTTCCAGCGGCACTGGCTGTACAGGATACAAATCATTGGCATGGGCCAACGGATCAAGATCGCCAGCGATCAATGCGCCGCACTTGCCCCATTGTCTCGTGCCGGGGGAACCGACGCGATAGGCGTGATGATCGCCAATGCGGTCAAACCCCAACCTCGTTGCACATGAGGGCGTTCCAGCCCTAGTCTGTCACCGGCAAGGCAGATCTTCGAATGTGGTCTGGCAAAACAATTGCGCCATCACAGGCGGACAGGCACGAGGCAAATCGCATGGCGCATCTCGACAGGTTACGGGCGCAGAAACACCTTCAGGCTGCGGATCTGGATGCATTGATCCTTTTGTCGCCCGAAGGTTTCGCACATGCGACCGGCGCGGCGCCGGGTGTCGCCACGATGTGGCGGCGCGAGGGGGCGGTTGCGGTGCTCATCCCCGCCGATCCGGGCGAACCCGAGACAGCCGTCGTGAGCGATCTGTTCGCGCCAATGTTTCACCGTGACAGTCACATCGAGGACGTGCGGCAAAGCCCGATCTGGGTCGAGGCGATGACCCTGCCAGCCCCAGTCCCGGATGCCGCCGCGGCGCCGCAATTTGCACCGATCTGGGGCGCGGCAAACCGACCGGCGGGCAACCTGCGTCCCGAAACCTTTGACGCGGCGGTGTGCTACCGCCACCTGCGCGATGCCTTGCGCGAAAAAGGCTTGAACGCAGCGCGTGTCGGTGTGGAGTTGAGCGCGGTTTCGGCACGGGGCTATCAGGCCCTTGTGGATGCGCTGGCACCCGCCCAAGTGGTCGACGCCACCGCGATGGTGCAAAACCTTCGCGCCGTGAAATCCCCGGCAGAGATCGCCCTCTTGCGACAGGCCGTTGCGGTGGCAGAACACGGGATTGCAGCGGTTCGGCAGGCCGTGGCGCCCGGTGTCGCGCGCAGCGATCTCAGGGCGGTCTGGTCCGAAACTGTTGCCAACGCAGGCGTCGGCCAGCCGATGACAGGCGCATGGGACTATATCTCTGTCGGGAGCGACCCCTGGGGAGGAGAGGCTATCGCCACGCCCGGTGACCTGATCAAGGTCGATGTCGGCTGTCTGATGGACGGCTACACTTCCGACAGCGGGCGTACCTTCGTTCTCGGAGGCCCAAGCCGTTTGCAGGCTGACATCCATGCCGCCTTGATGGCCGGGTTCGACGCCGGCTTGTCGGTTCTGCATCCCGGTGTCGCCTTGTCCGAAGTGCACGCGGCCACCCAATCCGCGATCCGCGCGCAGGGGCTGACCGGCTATTGCCGCGGGCATTTCGGCCATGGGCTGGGCACCGGGCCCGGAACCGAGGAATGGCCGTTCATCTCCGCGCAGGCCGAAACCCCGGCAGAGGTGGGCATGGTGCTGGCCTTCGAATGTCCGATCTACGTCAATGGCGTGGGTGGCATGATCATCGAGGACCAGGTCGAGATCACCGAAAGCGGCCCCGTGTCGATGAACGCCTTGCCCCGCGACCTGGTGTCTTGCTGAGACAACGGTAAAAGGCCTGGGGTCATCGGGGGGTGGATTGTCCCGCCGCGTGGCTGTCCAGATCCGGCAGGCGGTCTTCCAGCATCGTTTCCATCGAGAAATACCCGGTGATGGTCTCCAACTCGGTGCCTGTGGTCAACCTGCGATAGACCGAGTCATAGCCTGCCATGCCGCGTGTCACGATCTTGAGCATGTAGTCCCAGTCGCCTCCGATCCGGTGCATCTCGACAACCTCGGGAATTCGGGCAACGTGGTTTTTGAAGGAGTCGGCCCAGTCAAGGGAATGGTGTCTTGTGCGCACCATCGCGAACACGGTCAGATCAAGCCCGAGACCGGCAAGGTCGATGCGCGGCCTGCTTCCCTGTAGAATACCGCTGGACTCAAGGCGCTTCAATCGCCGCCAGAGCGCGTTTTGCGACAAGCCGATCTTTTCGGCCAACGCGCGCTGGGACATCGACGCATCCTGATGCAGGGTCATCAGCAGTTTCTGGTCCAGTCGGTCAATCTTCATCCAGACCTCTTTTTGTCAGGCAAGCCTCAAGCTGCGGGTCCCGGACACAGCGCCATGATGGCTCGGATTTACCGCCACAACTCGGATCATTACAGCGATTTATTTTCAATTTCGCGATCATATGATCGCTTATTTTCCTTTGTATCGCAAAGTTCAATGAAGTTTTTGCAGGCTTTTCGGAGTATTCTTGGCAAACGCTCTGTCCACCTGCTCAGAAGGAAATCGCCATGGTGACCCATTTGCCTCCCCTTGCCCGTTTCGAAGACGGACTTCGCGGTGTCGCCGATCCGCATGCGGCGCTTGCTGCGGGGGTTATCGGCGCCTGTCATCGCATCGATACGCCAGACGGGCCAAGACAGCTGGTCTATGCCGATTATGTCGCCTCAGGACGTGCCTTGGCGCAGGTCGAGGATTTCCTGCGTGACGAGGTCCTGCCCTTCTACGCCAATACGCATACCGACTCCTCGCTCTGCGGGGCCTATTCCACGGCGCTACGCGAAGCCGCACGGGACAGGATTGCCCGCCATTGCGACGCATCCGGACCCGAGCATTCGGTGATTTTCACAGGCAGCGGGGCAACCGCCGGTCTGAATCAGCTGGTCCACCTTCTGGACCTGCCCGGCGCAATTGCGCAGGGTGAGCGCGTGACCGTATTGACGGGCCCTTACGAACATCATTCCAACCTGCTGCCCTGGCGCGAAAGCGGCGCAAAGGTTGACGCGATTGACGAAGCTGAACAGGGGGGTCCGGACCTTGATATGCTGGAAACGGCGCTCCGGCTGGCCTCCGCAGAAGGGCGCGTGATCGTTGCCATGAGTGCAGCGGCAAACGTGACCGGCATCTGTGCCGATGTGGCTGCGATCACGACCTTGGTCAAACGGTTCGGAGCGACAATGGTCTGGGACTTCGCGGCAGGCGCGCCCTATCTGCCGATGACCATGACACCCGCTGACGGGGCCGGAATCGATGCCATCGTGTTTTCGCCCCACAAGTTCATCGGCGGGCCGGGCGCCAGCGGGGTCATGGTCATCCGGCGCGACGCCGTCCGGACCGCGCGCCCGCATCGCACGGGCGGGGGAACGGTCGCCTTCGTGAATGACACGCATCACGATTACCTGTCTGATCTCGAAGCCCGAGAGGAAGGTGGCACGCCGAATATCATCGGCGACATCCGCGCGGCCTTGGCCTTGATCGTCAAGGAGGTGATCGGGCAGCGCTTCATCACGGAACGCAACCGCGATCTGACAGCGCGTGCCTTCGCGGCCTGGGGCGAGGCCCCGCCGATCGGACTTCTTGCCCAAGAGCATCGCGACCGGTTGCCGATATTTTCCTTTTCGCCACATGTAGGCTCCGGGGTAGACGCCGCCGAATTCACGGCGGCGCTGTCACGGCTATACGGTATCCAGGCCCGTGGCGGCTGTGCATGCGCGGGGCCCTATGCGCATCGTCTGCTTAAGATTGACTCGCAGCGCTCGGCGCATCTGCGCGACCGCATCCTTGCCGGGCAAGTCGCGGAAAAACCGGGCTTCGTAAGGCTGAATTTCAGCGTGCTGATGTCGGAGGAAACCGTCGACTATATCCTAGACTCCGTGCTGGCTCTGTCGCAAAACTGGCGCTTGGAGGCTGCCTGAAACAACCGTCGCGCCCTTGCTCTTGTAAGGTTTCGATGCTGTATCGCGTGAAACAAGTGTAAATCAGAAAATGACCCCCTCAACAGGAGTAAACGACATGCCGAAAATGACCCGTCCCATCGTGCTGGGTGCCGCGCTGTGCGGCCTTCTTGCCACCACCGCCAGTGCTGAAGAGTGGCGCCTGAACAACTTCCTGCCCGAAACACGGCCGGAATCTGCGCAGCTTGAAGAATTCGTCGAAGACGTGAACACGGCGCTGGCCGATGAGGATTTCTCCCTGACGCTTTACAGCGGCGGGTCGCTTGGCCTGAAGAACACTGACCTGTTGCGCGTGCTGCCTTCGGGCGCCGTCGAGATGAGCTTGATGTGGGCGAATTATCTTGGCCGCGATGCGCCGGCGCTTGGGTCGGTCTTCGTGCAAGGCGCCATCAGCACGGTTGACGAATTGAAAGCCGTGTTGCCGGTCGCCCGGGACATCTATGCCGAGGAATACGCCGACTGGGGTGTCTCCACGGTTGGCTATGTCGCCATTCCGACGCTGTCGGTCTCGGTGTTCTGCCGTGACGAACCGGTTAACACTCTGGAAGACCTCAAGGACGTCAAACTCCGCGTCTGGGCGCGCGAGCAGGTCGAGACATTCACCCGGCTGGGCGTGTCGGCACAGATCATCCCGCAAGAGGAAACCTATGTCGCACTGCGGACCGGGGTTGTGGATTGCGCATTGTACCCGGCGCTGTATGCCAGCACGATCTCGCTCCAGGAGGTGACGAATTATGCGTCTTTCCTCTATCCCATGGCCTCTGCTCCCTACACGATCGGCGTGGAAACGGGGCGTTGGGACGCGACCGATCCTGAAATCAAGTCGGCCATCACCGATGCCGCCGATGCTCTTTGGGAGCGCACCAACCAGTACGATCAGGACTTCGAGCGCGAACTTGCTGCCCGCGAAGCGCTTGGCATCACATGGGGAGAAGACTTTCCCGAATCCGACCGCGCGGAATTCCTGACAGCCGTGGCCGAAACCTGGCAGATGCTGGCCGAAGAAGCCGGCGGCAACGCACTGGAGTATCGTCAGCGTGTGCTCACCGCCCTGGGCCGCTGATCGCGGAATGCAGGCGTTTCAAGGCATCCTTGCGCGGGGGCTGACTCATCTGGCCCTCGCGATGGCCATTGCCGCGGCGCTGTGCATGGTTGGCATCGTCGGGATCATCACATTGGGTGTGGTGATGCGCCGTGTCCTCGGTGCGCCGCTTCCATTCACGGAGGATGTGACCGGGCTGATGCTGACCGCGGTGCTGTTTCTCAGTCTGCCCCTGGTGACCTTGCGGTCCCGGCATGTCCGGGTGTCGATCGTGGCAAACGCGGTGCCGCCAAGGTTCGGCCTTGCGGTCAATGGTGCCGCCATGCTGGTCGGCGTGGTGTTCTTTGGCTGGATTTTCATCGAAGCCCTGCCCTGGCTGGAATTTGCCTTCGCGCGCAATCTGAAATCCGAAACGGCCAGGTTGCTGCTGTACCCCTGGATGCTGATCCTGCCACTGTCTTTCGGTTTGACCTGGGTGATCTTCGCGGCCCGGCTGACCGGCCTTCTGCCGCCCGAAGATCATTCCGCGCCCGCTTCACACGAGGAACCCTGATCGATGTTCTGGACGACCCTGATCGGGATCATGGTGGCCGCCGCCGCAACAGGCGTTGCACTTGGCGCGGCGTTGGGGCTGACCGGGCTGGTCCTTCTGCACGTCTATTCCAACGGGGCGACATCGCTTGCGGTTGATGCGATCTGGAACGTCTTCAATTCCTTCACGCTGAGTGCGGTGCCGCTTTTCATCCTGATGGGGGAAATCCTGCTGCGCAGCGGTGTCAGCGAACGGGCCTACTCGGCCTTTGCCCCGGTGTTCCGCAAGGTGCCAGGGGGACTTTTGCACACCAATATCGCGGTCTGTACCATGTTCGGCGCCGTCAGCGGGTCAAGCCTGTCAACAGCAGCCGCGGTCGGATCGGTCGCCTATCCAGAGATGACGCGCCGAGGTTATGACCGCGAGATGATCGTCGGCAGCCTGGCGGGCGGCGGCACATTGGGGCTTTTGATCCCGCCCAGCCTGTCTTTCCTGATCTTCGGCGCATTGACCGAGACGTCGATCGGCCGGTTGTTCCTTGCGGGGATCGGACCCGGATTGATGATTGCCACAATGTTCATGACCTATATCCTGATCAAGGTCCTGCGCCATCCACATCTTGCCCCGCGCGAACAGGCCAAGGCGTCTGTCGGCGCGATCCTTCTGGGCTTTGGGCAGGTCTGGCCATTGTTGCTGCTGATCCTCGCGGTGATCGGCAGCATCATCGGCGGCCTTGCAACTCCGACAGAGGCAGCCGGTCTTGGCGTGGTGCTGGCGGCGGGTATTTCCTTCGTTTGGGGTGATCTCACTGTGCGCAAGCTGGTGGAGGCGGTGTTTCACTCAACCCTGCTTTTCTCCGCCATCGGGTTCGTCGTGCTGGGCGCGACGATCCTTGCGCAATCGGTCAGCATCCTTGGCATTCCCCAACAGCTTCTGCGAACCTTTGCCGAAAGCGGTCTGGACCGGTATTCTATCCTGTTGCTCGTGGTGCTGGTCTATCTGGTGATGGGCTGTTTTTTCGACGGGCTGTCGCTGATGATCATGACATTGCCCGTCGTGTTTCCGCTGCTGACCGGGCTGGGGTTCGATCCGATCTGGGTTGGAGTGCTGATCACGATCGTCATTGAGATCGGCCAGGTCACACCACCTGTCGGGCTAAATCTCTCGGTCATCGCAAGCCTGTCGAAGAACCAAGTCAGCCTGGGGCGCGTCGCCAAGGCGACAGTACCCTATTGGGTCATCCATCTTTTGGCTGTCGTCATCTTGACGCTTTTTCCGGCAATCGCATTGTTCCTCCCGGACCTCATGTTCTAGCCTGTCGCGCTGCGGGCGTGGTAAAACGGCCGCGATCGCGCGCGCCTGCGTTCCGCAGGAGCCTGGAGGCTCAAACATCATCCCGACCTCGGGCGAATGGCGGTTTGCCATCTTGTTTTTTGTGACACGCAAAATTCATGCTCAACTGGTGGTCTCCCGCAAATCCGGGGCGATTCACAGCCGGGCTGTCTGATCGCTCACCAGACGCAGGCCCAGATGCGCCGGGGGCGTCCCGACGGCGCAGCCGCCGCGAGCCGGGTCCCGGATCAGGAAAGACATCGCAGCGACATGTTCGCCGCCGACGAAATAGGCGGGGCAGCGCGCCGGATCGACGCCCTGCGCGGCACCCGAATAGCAGTCCTGCGTCCATTCCCAAACGCTGCCGTCAAGGTCCGAGATGCCCGCCGGCGAGGTCGAAAAGCTGCCCTGCGGTTTCAGGGCACGCGGCGCAGCGGCCTCGGTCAGGTAGGTCGAGGCCCACTCAAGGGAAGAATCCGTAAAGATCGGCGAAGCGTCTTCGTGCAGCACCGGTCGTGCGATCTCGCGCCACTCGGCGGTCGTGGGCAGGCGCAAATTCATCCCGGTTTCGCCGTTGATCCAGTGCAGGTATTCCATCGCGTCGGCATGGCTGATCCCGGTCGCGGGTGTCACACGCGGATCCTGGTTCGACCGGGCGCGCAGGCGCAGAGCGCAGCCACCCCTGTCGTTGCAAAGGTTCCATTCGGCGATGGTGACTTCGTATTTCTGGACATGAAGCCGCGCACCGGTCGAAAGCGCAACAGGTTCGGCGGTCATGTCAGGCACAAAAGAGAGGTCGTGATCGGCGCTGCGCCAGTCCAGCGCGGCGCCGAGAAGGGCCGCCCCCACGGCGATCACAGCGACCGATATCAGGGCGAACCTGGGGGTGGGCCTTGCTTTCCGCGGGGCGGTCATGAGTCTGGTTCTTTCAGGTCAGGTGGTGAAGGGGCGCGGTGCGACGACCTGTTCCATCAGGTCGTTGTTCCAGTCGCCATCGACGACGAAGTGGGCCGTTCCGCCAAGCATCGCGCCGATGATCAGGTTGTGGTTCACATAGGCATAGACGCCTGGCTGCTCGAAGGTGTACATCGCCGCCGCCGCGCTGCCGCCGCGGACGAACCAGGTTTCCATCCCGGTCAACGGCGCGTCGGAGAAGGAGCTTTCCCATACATAGTCGCCATGTCCGCCGATCAGGTGCGGACGGCTGTCGACGTTGCACGAGTTATGCACCATCAGCACGGTTTCGCCGACCTTGGCACGCAATGCGTTTTCCCCGGTCAAGGCCCCCACGGCGCCGTTGAACACCTGGTGCGTCGGTACAAGCCCGCGCATGGCTTCCAGGCTGTCGGAATAATCGTCGCCTGCGGCCTCGTAGGTCCGGTATTCGCCGGTCTCGTCCATCGGCAGGTAGTAATCCTGCTCACCGATATAGGCGATGCTGTCGTAGCGCAGCGGGTTGCCTTGGGCATCCTTTAGCCCATCGCGCGGCAGCACCATGATGGCCCCGTTCATGCCATGCGTGACGTGGTAGGGGATCATGGCCCCACCAGGCGCGCAGTGGTAAGTGAAGCAACCGGGCTTGGTGGCCTTCCAGCGCAGGACAGCCTCTTCGCCGGGGTAGACGTGGGTCAGCGCGCCGCCGCCAAGAGCGCCGGTGGAGGCGTGGAAATCGATGTTGTGCTCCATCATGCTGTCATGCGGGTTGCGCAGGGTCAGTTCGACCATGTCGCCCTCGTGCACGATGATGAGCGGACCAGGGACCGAGCCGTTGTAGGTCAGCGCCCAGACTTCCGCACCGGTATCCTCGTCGACGACCATCAACCTCTCGGTGGTGTCCATCGTGATCTCGACGATCTTGGGTCCGCCGGTCGCGACCTGTTCATGCTTGGGGGCAAAGGGCGGGGCGACCAGCTCCTGCTTGACGCGGGTATAGCCCGACAGGTCGGCGGGTTTCGCGGTGCTGTCGGCAGGTTGCTCACCTGCGGCCTTGTAGAGCCGCGCAGAGGTCGCGTTGGCCCTGTCAAGCCGGGGCGCACGCTGGGCGGCCATGGCGCCAGCACCTGTCATGGCGGCGGCGCCGGCAAGTATCGAACCGCGCAAGACGTTGCGGCGGCTTGTCTTTGAAAGGCCTGGGTTGATGAACTTGGTCATGGGTCCCTCCATGGGGTTGAATATGGCGGCGGGCGCATCTGCCCACGTGCCGGAATTGGATCAGAGATTGTCGAGCTGGGCTTCGAACCGTTGCTTGGCTTTCGGCGGCACACGACCGGCGAGGAAATCCTCGGGAGCGTCCACATCGCCCAAGGCGATGGTCATCACCATGCCCATGGCGAAATGCGGCTTGCAGATAACGCCGTAGACGCCTTCAACATCCAGCGTGACTTCGAATTCCTCGTTGATCTTGCCGGAAAACACCTCTGCGCCTTCCGGCAGCATGCCCGCGTTGATTTCGGCGTTGTGGCTCTTGTCGGCAGCGATGAATTTGATCGTGTCGCCGGGGACCGCTTGCACGAAGGCCGGCTCGAAGACCATTCGTTCGCCGTCAGAGCCCTTGTTGAGCATCTGGACTTCGAAGGTTTCCGCGAAAGCGGCTGTGCCCATCAGGGCAGCCAGTGCGAGGCCGGTTGTCAATGTGCGGATCATGATGTGTTCCTTTCAGATCGCTTGAGTGCTTGACCTGAACAATAGGCATTTTCCGCTATCGCAATTTGCTCTGGAACAAACTCCCAAACGTTTTGGCGATAAACCCGCAATGGCGTTACCCGAGCAGCTGTGCCACTAGGCGACTCATGGTTGACGCACCCCACCGTAAAACCCTGCCGCGGCTCGACGAGAGCCTGCTGACGCACCTGCCGCCCTTCTCGCGCCTCGAGAAACGGCAAATCCGCGTGATCCTCGATCAGGCGTCGTCGCGGCGCTATGACGAGGGTGTCGCGATCTTCGAAGAGGCACACCCGGCAGAGCGGTTCTACATGTTGCTGGACGGCTATGTCCGGGTCATCCGTATCACGCCGAACGGCGAGCAGATCACGGCGCTGCATATTCCGGCTGGCCAGCTTCTGGGCATGGCCCGCGCGATCGGGCGTGACACCTATCCTGCAACCGCGATGACGGCCTCGGAATCGCTTGTCCTGAGTTGGCCAATGCACCTGTGGGACAGCTTCATCCGCGACTACGACGGCTTTGCCACCGAAACCTACAAGACGGTGGGCCAAAGGCTGGGCGAGGTCCACAACAGGGTCATCGAGATGGCCACGCAGCAGGTCGAACAGCGCGTCGCCAATGCCCTGTTGCGCCTGA
The DNA here is from genome assembly GCF_020055675.1 of Marivita sp. Classification (GTDB taxonomy): domain Bacteria; phylum Pseudomonadota; class Alphaproteobacteria; order Rhodobacterales; family Rhodobacteraceae; genus Marivita. Next base: position 156,586 of record NZ_JAIPUS010000004.1, on the reverse strand, counting down.
TCAACCAGACGGGCCGCAAGGTCGAGACCGGGATCGAGATCGACTTTCCGATCACGCGCCAGGACCTTTCGGAACTGACGGCCACCACACTGCATACCGTCAGCAGGGTGCTCAGCGGGTGGGAAAAACGCGGCGTTGTCGAAAGCAAGCGCAAGCGCATCACCGTGCGTGACCCGCATGCCCTGATGGTCCTGAGCCAGGGCTGAGCGCGGTCAGGCCAGCCCGGCGGCCTGCATCAATTCCCCCAGGAACAGGTCTTCGTCGAGGTGATAGGCCGCGCAGGCATCTGTGACTGTGTGAAACGGGCTGACGAGGCATCCAACGCAAAGCATCCTGTGCCGCACGAACACATGGATGGTCTGCGGCCACTCGGTCATCAGATCGGCCAGCGGCAGGTCCGGATCGTCCATGCGGATAGGCGCCATGGCAGGCCTCCTTTCAGGATCACGCTAGGCGCGCCATCGCGCCAAACTTTGCGCTGGCGCAAACTTCGGTCCTGACCGCGCGGCTAGGAAACGGACATCCCGCACTCAAGGAGGCCTGAACATGGCTGAATTCCTGACGAAATCCCGGGCGCGCAACATCTTCTACGGGGGCTCGATATTCTTTGTCGTGGTCTTCGTGGGAATGACCGTCCATTCGCACCGATACGTGGTGCAGACCTCGACCGCCGGCATGGCGCTGAGCAAAGAGGTCATTCACGGCAAGCATGTCTGGGAGGAGCACTCCTGCATCAATTGCCACAGTCTGCATGGCGAAGGCGCCTATTTCGCGCCAGAGGTCGGCAACGTGATGACCCGTTGGGGGGTACTCGACGACCCGGAAGGGGCCTTTGAAATCCTAGAGGGCTGGATCGAAGCACAGCCCAGCGGGATCGAGGGCCGCCGCCAGATGCCGGCGTATGACCTGACAGAAGAAGATATCCGCGGGCTCGCCGAATTCCTGCGTTGGGCCGATCAGACAGACACTCAGGGCTGGCCGCCCAATGACGCCGGTTAAGGAGGAAAGACCCTTGAAATACGAAACACAAAGAATCGCTTACTGGTATATCCTCGCAGCCCTCGCGCTTTTCGGCATCCAGGTCCTGGGCGGGCTGCTCGCAGGCTGGGTTTACGTTGCGCCCAACTTCCTTTCGGAAATCCTGCCGTTCAACTTGATCCGCATGATCCACACGAATGCGCTGATTGTCTGGCTTCTGCTGGGCTTCTTCGGCGCAGCCTATTTCCTGATCCCCGAGGAATCCGAGCGGGAAATCTGGTCACCAAAGCTGGCCTATATCCAGCTGATCATCCTCGTGGTCGGCACGCTGGGTGCGGTTGGCAGCTACCTTGTCGGCATCCATGGCGGGCGCGAATTTCTTGAGCAACCCTTGTGGGTCAAGTTCGGCATTCTGGTTGCCGCGCTGATCTTCCTGCTCAACATCTCGATGACCGTTCTGGCGGGCAAGAAGACCGCGATCACCGGCGTGCTGCTGATGGGGATGTGGCTGTTGTCGCTGTTGTGGGTCTTTGCCTTCATCAACCCCGACAACCTGTCGCTCGACAAGATGTACTGGTGGTTCGTCGTGCACCTCTGGGTCGAGGCAACCTGGGAACTGGTGATGGCGTCGATCCTGGCCTTCCTGCTGCTGAAGCTGACCGGCGTCGACCGCGAAGTGGTTGAAAAATGGCTCTATGTCATCGTCGCGACCGCGCTGTTTTCCGGCATCCTTGGCACCGGGCACCACTTCTACTGGATCGGCCTGCCGGGTTACTGGCAATGGGTCGGATCGATCTTCTCGACCTTCGAGGTGATCCCCTTCTTCCTGATGATGTCCTTTGCCTTCGTCATGGTCTGGAAGGGCCGCAAGAACCACCCCAACAAGGCCGCGCTCCTGTGGTCGCTCGGGGCGTCCACCGTGGCCTTCTTCGGCGCGGGTGTCTGGGGCTTCCTACACACGCTGCACGGGGTGAACTTCTACAGCCACGGCACGCAGATCACCGCTGCACATGGCCACCTTGCCTTCTACGGCGCCTACGTCGCGCTCAACCTCGCGGTCTTCAGCTACGCCATGCCAATGCTGCGCGAACGCGCCCCCTACAACCAGGTGCTCAACATGGCATCCTTCTGGCTGATGACCGGTGGCATGGCCTTCATGACCTTCGTTCTGACATTCGCAGGCACCATCCAGACGCATATGCAACGCGTCATCGGCGACTATTACATGGGGGTGCAGGACAGCCTGTCGATCTTTTACCTGATGCGCTTCGGCGCCGGAGCGGCGGTTGTGATCGGGGCGCTGCTGTTCATCTATTCCATACTCGTGGTGCGCAAGTCCGAGGTCATCGCCCCCGGTTCCGCCAACCCCGTTCCGGGAGAATGAGCCATGAACATGCAAAACACGCCGACCTTGCCGTTCTACCAACCCACCGGGCGCGAATGCGACCTCTTCGAGACCGCCCATGACAACGGTTTGCCCCTTCTTCTGAAGGGGCCGACCGGCTGCGGCAAAACCCGCTTCGTGGAACACATGACCGCGAAGATGGGCAAGCCGCTTTACACTGTGGCCTGCCATGACGACCTGTCGGCGGCGGACCTGATCGGGCGCTACCTGCTCAAGGGCGGAGAGACGGTCTGGGTCGACGGACCGTTGACCCGCGCCGTGCGCGAGGGCGGTATCTGTTACCTCGACGAGGTGGTGGAGGCCCGCAAGGACGTGACGGTCGTGCTGCACCCGTTGACCGACACCCGCCGGACGCTGATGATCGACCGCACCGGCGAGGAACTGGTGGCACCCCCTGGTTTCATGCTGGTGGCCAGCTACAACCCCGGCTACCAGAACGTGCTCAAGCGGCTGAAACCCTCGACGCGCCAGCGGTTCCTGTCGATCTCCTTCGATTTCCCGAAGGCGCAGACCGAAATCGACGTGGTTGCGGCTGAAAGCGGGCTGGAGCCAGGGCGCGTCGCTCCCTTGGTGCGGCTGGCCGGGCATATCCGCAACCTTTCAGGCATGGACCTTGAAGAGGGCGTTTCGACCCGCCTCCTGATCTATGCCGCGACATTGATGGCGGGGGGTATGGGCGTCGATCAGGCGCTTGAGGCCGCCGTCATCGAACCCCTCAGCGATGAGCCGGATGTGCAGCAGGCGCTGCGCGACCTGGTCTCGACGATCTACGGGTAAGGCCATGCATCTGCTTGATCTGATGGAGCCCGAAGAGACCGTCGGCAACCTGTGGCACGACATGGCCAGCGGCATCGGCGCGGATGTCAGCCATGCGGAGGCGGGCGTGACGCTCGCCTCTGTCCGGCCCAGCCTGGCGGTACTGTTTCGCGGACTGGGCGGTGCGCCGGGCGTGGAACTGGCCGAGGCCCCGGCGACGCTGATGCAGCATCGCCGCCCCTTGCGGCGCAAGCTGGGGGCTGACCGCGACCGCGAATGGATCGCCCGGTTCGACGGCGAACGGCTCACCCTGCCGCCGGTCATCGCCGCCTTCCCGGACGCCAGCCTCAACCGTGCCGCCTATTTCTGGCTGACGGCGCTGGCGGCAACTGCCGATCTCGGCCAGATGGACCCCGACAAGACAGGGCCGGAACAGGATGTCGCGCAGATCCGCGCCAACGCCCGCGCGGCCAAGGCCGCCTATTCGGCCTGTCCGGGCCTGCGCCCGGCCTATGACGACATGGCGCGGCAGTGCGTCGATGCCCGCCCCGAGGTAATGCGCCCCGCACAGGAAGCGGCCCTGGAAACCGCAATCCGGGATCAGCTTTGCGGCAGCACGCCAGATCTCGCCACGGTCCCCGCCGCGCGCGGCTACATGCCCATCGCACCCGTGCCGATCTGGCTGCGCTTTGCAACGCCGGGCCGGGGCGATGCGGCCGAAGAGGTATCGCCCGATCCGGCCGCCCCGCCCGCGACCGCCGCTCGGACCAAGCGCAAGCTGGGCGAGCGCAAGGACCAGGATCAGCAGACCCGCAAGGACAGCTTCATCATCTACCGGTTCGAATCGATCCTGTCGTGGGTCGAATCGATGAACATCAACCGCAGCGTCGATGATGACGACGAAGAAAACGCGCAGAAGGCTGCCGACGACCAAGACAGGATCACCCTGTCGAAACAGGCGCGAAAGGTCGCAACGCGCCTGCGCCTGCATCTTGATCTGTCGCCTTCGGATGCCGATCACGAGGCGCTGGCCGGGGAACACACGTACCCCGAATGGAACCACCGCAGCCGTAGCTACATGGCCAGCCATTGCCGCGTTCTGGATGCACCGACCAAGCCCGAGGGCGCGCCGTTCCATCCAAACGAACGCCGGATGCGCGAGGTGCGCCGCCAGTTCGAGGCGTTGCGCCCGCGCCGCATCCTGCAACCGCGCCAGGTGGACGGGACCGAACTGGACCTCGACGCGGTGCTGACCGCCCGCGCCGACCTGATGGCCACGGGGCGCGGCTCCGACCGGATCTGGCAATCGGCCCGCCAGCTGGAACGGGATGTCTCCGTTGCGTTCCTGATCGACACCTCTCGATCCACCGAGGCCGCAATCGGCGAGACCAGCGTGATCGACGTGGCGCGCGAGACCATGGCGGCGCTGGCAGGCGGCATCGACGCGGCGGGCGACCGGCTGGGCATATGGGGCTTTTCATCTCTGCGCCGCGATCGCGTGTTTCTGAGCCGATGCAAGGACTTTGCCGATCCCATGTCACCCGAGATCACCGCCAATATCGGCGATCTGACCCCCGGCCACTATACCCGCCTCGGTGCCGCGATCCGCCACGTCAGCGCGCAGTTGGCCGAAGAACCGAGCGCGCGCAAGCTGCTGATCGTGCTGACCGACGGCAAACCAAACGATCTGGACCATTACGAAGGTCAGCACGGCATCGAGGACAGCCACATGGCCGTCCGCGAGGCCCGAAACGCGGGCCAAAGCCTGCACGGGATCGTGATCGACGAGGATGGTCAAGACTGGTTCGCGCGCATCTTCGGGCGTGGGGGCTTCACCCTTTTGCCCGACCCTGAACGCCTGACCAAGGCATTGCCCGACATTTACCGCACCCTGACACAGGAGACCTGAGATGCACCGCTTTATATTTCTGTTCCCCGCACTTCTGGCATCGCCCGCCCTGGCCGAGGGCTATGACCGCCCGATCCCGCAGGCGCAATCCGCCACGGCCGAGTTGTGGTATGCTCTGGCCTGCCTGGCCCTTGTGGTGGCCATGGTCGCTGTGCAGCGGCTGGTCTCGCGCCGATGACCCGGCAGGGCTGGTCCGCACAGAAGATCGCGCTGGCGCTCTATCCCTTCGGGGCCGGCGCGGCGGCGATCAACGTCTTTTTCGCCTCGCTGATCTTTAGCTGGCTGGGCGGGCCGGTCCTGTCGACCGCATGGTCGATCGGGCTTGGCTGCGTGATCGGAGTCCCGGCGACCTGGTATTTCGCCCGGCACATACGGGCCCTCATGGATATGGCAGACGCGGGATCCGATCCCGCAGGAGATTGACAATGGCAAACACATCGGCAGAGCAAATGCGCGCCTGGGCTGGACCGGCGCTGTTCAGCTTCGGGTTCCGGCCCTTTTTCCTGTTCGGCGCGGCCTGGGCCGTACTGGCGATGCTGCTCTGGTTGCCAATGCTGGCGGGCACACTTGCGCTTCCGAGCCGGTTCGACCCGGTGTCGTGGCACGCCCATGCGTTTCTTTTCGGCTATCTTGGGGCGGTCCTGGCCGGGTTCCTGCTAACGGCTGTCCCGAACTGGACGGGGCGTCTGCCGATGGTCGGCTGGCGTCTGGCCGCGCTTTTTGCGCTCTGGGTGGCCGGGCGGATCGCGGTGCTGGTTTCTGCGCTGCTACCGGCGGGCATTGCAGCAGTGGTCGATCTGGCCTTTCCCATCGCTTTGGGCGGCCTGGTCTTGCGCGAGATCGTGGTCGGAAAGAACTGGCGCAACCTGGTCGTGCTGGCTCTGCTGGCGGCCTTCGCCCTGGCCAATGCCTTGTTCCACATCGAAGCCATCACGGGCGGCTATCCGGCCCAGGGCATTGGCCTGCGCCTTGGCGTCGCGACGGCGGTGATGATGATCGCGGTGATCGGCGGGCGGATCATCCCGTCCTTCACGCGCAACTGGCTGGTCAAGATCAACCGTCCCGCGCGCCCTGCCCCGCCGATGCAGAGGTTCGACAAGCTGGTTCTGCTGGTGACCATTGCAGCGCTGGCGCTTTGGGTCTTGTGGCCGTTCGCGCCCCAGACCGGGGTGGCTTTGATCGGCATGGGCATCTTGCATTTGGCGCGACAGGTCCGCTGGCAGCCGCATCAGACGCTGCGCGAGCCGCTTCTCTGGGGGTTGCATGCCGCCTATCTTTTTATTCCGGCGGGGGCGCTTGCACTCGGGCTGGACCTGATCGCTGGCCGGTTCAGCAGCGCTGCGGCGCAGCACCTGTGGATGACCGGCGCCATCGGCGCGATGACCATGGCAGTGATGACACGGGCCAGCCTTGGCCATACCGGTCGGGCGCTGACCGCGAACGGGGCGACCATCGCCATCTACCTTTGCCTGTTCGGAGCGGTTCTGGCGCGGGTCCTGTCGTCGGTGCACATTGCCCTGAGCCATATTTCCGGGGTGCTATGGATTGCAGCCTTCGCAGGGTTCGTGGCCGCCTATGGCCCGTCCTTGCTACGGCCGAAACCGGAGAAATGACAATGGGATGGGCCGGATTTGCCGCTGTCTTCGCAGGCTTTCTCCTGACGCATTCGATACCGCTGCGCCCGGCAGTCAAGGCGCGGCTTGTCGGCGCGCTTGGCCCGCGTGGCTTCGGATGGGCCTACTCGGCCCTGTCGCTGGCGATGCTGACCTTCCTGATCCGGGCTGCCGGCGCGGCGCCCTATCTGCAGCTCTGGTATCAGATGGGCTGGCACCGGCACGTCGCGCATCTGGGCATGTTGGCGGTGTGCCTGATCCTTGCGTTCAGCATCGCGCGGCCCAATCCCTTCTCCTTTGGCGGGACGCGGAACGACAGCTTCGACCCGGACCGGGCGGGGATCGTGCGCAGGACCCGGCACCCGGTCCTGCTGGCGCTGGCCCTCTGGGCTGGCGTGCACCTTTTGTCAAACGGAGATCTGGCCCATGTCATCCTGTTCGCCGTGCTGGGCGGCTTTGCCATCGCTGGGCAGACGCTGATCGACCGGCGCAAGCGGCGGGACCTCGGACTGTCGCATTGGACCGCGCTCGTGTCCGCGCGCAAGGCTGCCCCGCGATTGCAACGACCGCTCTCCTGGCGCGGGGTCATCCTGCGGGGCCTCGTCGGCCTTGTCGTATTCGCAGCCCTGATCCTGGCCCACCCATATGTCATCGGGGTGCCCGCCCTCTGAGCGCGTCGATATGGGGTCCGGGGGAGCGGACCAGACCACGGGTTATTCCGAAATATCCACCGGTTCGGACAGAACGACATCCGCTGGCAACCGTGCCACCCTGATCCGATCCGCGTTGACCAGGTCATTGCCCTCGGCCCGGGCTTTGGCAGCCTCAGGCGTGTGATCGTGATCCAGCCACCTCTGAATGCATCTCTGCCGCACCACGCTTGGTGGTGTGTCGATCCAAACGGAGAGATCCCAAAGATCCGCCATTGAACGCCAGTCAGGTTCGTCGAAGAGCAGATAATTGCCCTCGACGATCACAACGTCTGTTTCCGGATCGACAACGCGGGCCGCCGCGATGGACAGGTCCTTCTCCCGATCAAAAACCGGAAGGTAGATGGTGCGGTCGGTTACGCGCAGCTGGCGCAGCACCGCGGTGAACCCGTCGACATCAAAAGTTTCCGGCGCCCCCTTTTTCGCCCGAAGACCGCGTTCGTCCAAAACCCGGTTGTCGAGGTGGAACCCGTCCATTGGCACGACAACCGCGCGAACGCCCTCCTGTGTCAGCCGCGCCTGCAGAAGGGCAGACACCGTCGACTTCCCACTGGCGGGTGGCCCTGCAATTGCCAGCAGGATCCGTCCACCCATGCCGAGCTTTTCCAAGACGGCTTGGACAAGGGTTTGCATCACGGTTTCGCTGCTCGTCTCTTGCATGTTTCGCAGTCCTTATCGGTTGATCCCGCCAGGCGTCTGGTCCGGGCAATTCCGGAGTTGCCCGGGTGTTGAGTTGGGCTCCCACCGTGCATACCGGCCCGCAGGTCCGGGTGCCGCAAAATCTGGACCCACTTGTGCGCCACGGGCTCTATCGCGGACAATAAGCCTCCAGCGCAGCCTCGGCGCCGTGAGACCAGATGAGGCCCAGCCATTTGCCAAAGGCTTCGGCAAAGCGCTCGCTCGACGCAAGCTCACCATATACCTGATCTTGGGAAATCCAGACGTGCGGGTCCGTCCGCGCCCGCTTAGCGACCGCGTTGAGCCGATCCCAATGCGGATCATTGGGGTCGATCACGCTGCCATCTTCGCGGATCCCGGCGCACATTCGCGCCCAGAGCGCCTCGACCAGCGCCAGTCCCTCGATGGGCGCGCCCTCGGCCAGCGCCTCCCGAAGCACCGGTAGTAGAAAGCCGGTATGGCGCGAGGATCCATCGAAGGCGACCCGGCGGGTCGTGTCGACGATGGACGGATTGGCAAAGCGCCGGGCGACCAGTTCCACGTAGTCGGACGCATTCATCCCCGGAACCGGCGCGACATGACGCACGATCTCGTCGTGCTGCACCTTGTGAAAGAAGGCGCTGATACCGTGGTGTTGCATACATCCCGAGATCGTCTCGACCCCAAGAATCTCGCCGACATTCGCCAAGATCTGATGCCCTGCATTTAGAATGCGCAGTTTCATCATCTCGTAGGCGTGCACCTGGTCCGAGAAGGTCGCGCCAACCGCATCCCATTCCGGACGGCCCGCGCAGAAATCATCCTCGATCACCCATTGGCGGAAATTCTCGTGTGTGACAGGGGCCGCGTCCGAAATGCCGAACTCCCGCACAAGGGCGCGTTCCGCATCGCCCGTGGCCGGGACGATGCAATCGACCATGGAATTGGGAAAACTGCCCTCTGCCTCGATCCAATCGGCGAGGTCCGGATCGCTGAGCCGTGCAAGCGATACCACGGTCTGCCTCAGGATACCGCCATTGCCCAACAGGTTGTCGCAGCTTTGGGCGGTGAACGGACCATACCCCGCGTCCCGTCGCTGCCTGAGCGCGGCGACCATCGCCCCAAAGGCCGTGCGCGGGCGATCCGGGTTTTCGACATCATGGCGCATATCCGGGTGGGCGCTGTCAAATCCGCCACTGACCGGGTCGATATAATAGCCGCCCTCGGTCACGGTCAGGGCGACGATGCGAATGGCCGGATCGGCCATCTGCGCGATCAGGGGCGCATTACCTTCTTCGATAGGCAGGTAATCAATCATTGAACCGACCACCTCGGCGGAACTGCCCGACGGGTCCAGCTCGATCAAGGTGGTCAGGCAATCCTGCGCCAGCAGCTTTTCGCGCATGGCGGCATCATATGGCCGCACGCCCGCGCCGATGATGGCCCAGTCATGGGCCAACCCCTGCTGCATCAGGCGGTGCAGATACCAGGATTGGTGGGCGCGATGGAAATTTCCGACGCCAATATGGACGATGCCCGGGGTCAGGGCGCCGCGATCGTAGACCGGGCCTGACACGCCCTCAGGCAGAGCGTCGAGCGTCGCCTCGATGAGCGGAACGGGGGCAGATAAAGGCGCAGCAGATCGCATCAGCTCATCCAGTTCCCGCCATCGACATTGTAAGTCTGTGCCACGATGTAATTGGCCTCCTCCGACGCAAGGAAGATCGCCATGCCGGTCAGGTCAGAGGCCCGTCCCATGCGCCCGTAAGGCACGCTGGCGCTCACCTCTTTTTTCTTCTGGCCCGGCGCCTTGCCTTCATGTTTGGCAAAGAAGGCATCGACACCATCCCAGTGTTCGCCGTCCACGACACCCGGCGAGATGGCGTTCACGTTGATGCCGTGTTCGATCAGGTTGAGACCCGCCGATTGCGTCAGGCTGATAACGGCCGCCTTGGAGGCGCAGTAGATCGCGACCAGCGGTTCGCCCCGGCGGCCCGCCTGGCTGGCCATGTTGATGATCTTGCCGCCCTTTCCGCGGTCGATCATGTGCCGGGCCACCACCTGCATGGTAAAGAGCGTCCCCGCGACGTTGAGATCGAAAATCCGGGTGTAGTCGTCGCGGGTGATCTCGATGATGGGCGCGGCCGTGAAGAGCGCGGCATTGTTGATCAGGATGTCGATCCCGCCAAAGGCCTCTGCCGCGGTCTCGACCGCGCCCTCGATGCTTTCCTGCCGTGTCGCGTCCATCTCGATCGCGACCGCAGCCGCGCCGATCTCTTCGGCGGCGGCCCGCGCGCGGGTGATGTCGATATCGGCGATAACGACGCGCGCGCCCTCGGCCACATAGGCCTTTGCAAAGGCCAGGCCGATGCCGCGTGCGGCCCCGGTGATCAGGGCGGTCTTGTTTTCAAGTCGTTTCATTCGATCCTCAGCCCCCTTGCGTCGAAACGGTGCAGATACTCGGCCCGCGGGGTCAGAAAAACCGTGGCGCCGTAGTCAAGCAACAGCTCGCCCGAAGCGCGAACGGTCAGTGGTTCGTCGGAGATGTCGCTGTGAATATGGAAGAACGTGTCGGATCCAAGATGCTCGGAAACGCCGACGATGCCTTTCCACGCCCCCTCGGAATCCGATATGTCTATATGCTCGGGCCGGATGCCGATGGTTGTGGCGTCATGTCTGGCTGCCTCTGCTCCGGTCACAAGGTTCATCTTGGGCGACCCGATGAACCCGGCGACAAAGGTGTTCTTTGGCCGCTGGTAGAGTTCCAGAGGGCTGCCGACCTGTTCGATATAACCAGCCTGCAGGACCACGATCTTGTCGGCCATTGTCATGGCCTCGACCTGGTCATGTGTGACATAGACCATCGTCGTGTCGAGCTTCTTGTGCAGCTCGGAAATCTCCATCCGCATACCGACGCGCAGCGCGGCATCGAGGTTGGACAGCGGTTCATCGAACAAAAAGGCCGCAGGTTCGCGGACAATCGCGCGCCCGATGGCGACGCGTTGGCGCTGACCGCCCGACAGCTGCCCGGGGCGGCGTTCCAGGTAATCGGTGAGGTTCAGCACATCGGCAGCCGATTTCACCCGCCTGTCGATTTCGTCCGGGCTCATCTTTGCCATGCGCAGCGGAAAGGCGATGTTCTTGCGCACGCTCATGTGTGGATAAAGCGCGTAGGACTGGAACACCATGGCCAGGCCGCGCCGTGCGGGGACGACATCGGTGGCATCCTCGCCGTTGATCTCGATCACGCCCGAGGTGATATCCTCCAGCCCCGCGATCAGGCGCAGCAAGGTGGACTTGCCGCAGCCCGACGGACCGACGAAGACCGTGAACTCCCCGTCCTCGATGGTCAGGTTCAGGGGCGGAATGACCTGCGCCTCGCCAAAGCTCTTGGTCACGTCTTTCAGTTGAATGCGTCCCATTGCGGATCTTCCTTATTTGACGGCGCCGAAGGTCAGGCCACGGACAAGTTGTTTCTGGCTGAACCAGCCGAGGATGAGGATCGGTGCGATGGCCATGGTGGAGGCCGCGCTTAGCTTGGCGAAGAACAGGCCCTCGGGGCTGGAATAGCTGGCGATGAAGGCGGTCAGCGGCGCCGCGTCGACGGCCGTCAGGTTCAGCGTCCAGAACGCCTCGTTCCAGGCCAAGATGAAGTTGAGCAACACCGTGGAAGCGATGCCGGGAATGGCCATTGGGGTCAGGATATAGATGAGTTCCTCTTTCAGGGTCGCACCATCCATGCGCGCCGCTTCGAGGATCTCGCCGGGGATTTCGCGGAAGTATGTGTACAGCATCCAGACGATGATCGGCAGGTTGATCAGCATCAGAACAATGACCATCCCGGCGCGACTGTCGAGCAACCCCATTTTGATGAACAATAGATAGATCGGGTAAAGCACGCCGACCGCGGGCAGCATCTTGGTGGACAACATCCACAGCAGGATGTCCTTGGTTCGCTTGGAGGGTACGAAGGCCATGGACCAGGCCGCAGGCACCGCGATGATGATGCCCAGCAATGTCGACCCGCCCGCCAGGATCACCGAGTTCCACAGGAACCGCATGTAGTTCGACCGCTCCTGAACGATGGCATAGTTTTCCAGGGTCCAGTCGAAATTCAGGAAGATGGGCGGGTTGGCGATGGCCTGCGCCTCGGTTTTGAAGCTGGTCAGGACCGTCCAGAGGATCGGAAAGAAGATCACCAACCCGATTGCCCAGGCCAGGGCGGTGGTCAGTGTCTTGCGTTGTGTGCTGACGGCGCGTGCCATGTGATCAGGTCCTCCTCACGCGTCCAGGTTCTTGCCGACGATACGCATCAGGAAGATGGCAACGATATTGGCAAGTATGATGGCATAGACACCGCCTGCAGACCCCAACCCGACATTCTGGCTTTCCAGCACGCGCTGGAAAATCAGGTAGGTGAGCGTCCGGGTGCCGAAGGCGCCGCCGGTGGTGACGAAAATCTCTGCAAAGATCGACAGCAGGAAAATCGTCTGGATCAGGATCACGATCGTGATCGCGCGGCCCAGATGCGGCAGGATGATATGGCCGAAACGTTGCAGCGGCCCGGCACCGTCCATTTCGGCGGCTTCCAGCTGTTCGCTATCCAGCGACTGGATCGCGGTCAGCAGGATCAGCGTGGCGAAGGGCAGCCACTGCCAGGACACGATCATGACGATCGACCCCATCGACGCCTCGGACAGCCAGGCCACCGGCTCGGCCCCGAACAAGCGCCACAAATGCGCAAACAGACCGTTGGTCGGATCCATGAACATGTTTTTCCAGACCAGCGCGGAAACCGTGGGCATCACGAAGAACGGGGCGATGACAAGAATACGCACGACGCCCTGCCCCCACATCGGTTGATCCAGCAACAGTGCAAGCAAAATGCCCAGCACAACGGTGATCAACAGAACGCCACCGACGATGATCAGTGTCGTCCAGACGGCGGGCCAGAAACTGCTGGAGGTCACGAAACGGACGTAATTGTCGAACCCCGCCGGCCCCAGGTCGCCCCCGCGCAGCGGCAGGTATTTGCGGAACGAGAACCACACGGTCATCGTCAGCGGTACCAGCATCCAGCCCATCAGCAGGATCACGGCAGGCGCCATCATCAGGCGGGCGGCGGATCGGGAAGCCTTGGTCGCCATTGGATAGTCTCCTAGATCGGCCCGAAGCAGGCCGAGGCTGACGAGGAATGTGGAAGTCGACTGGGTTTGGAGAACCGAGGGTGGCACGGGGCCACCCTCGGGAAAGGTCACACCTTAGCGGTAGCCTGCTGCTTCCATCGCTTCGTTGGTGATGGCCTGGGCCTTTTCAAGGGCCTCGTCGATCGACTGCTGGCCTGCATAGACGGCCGAGAATTCCTGGCTCACCTCGGTGGCGATACCGGCAAATTCCGGGATGGCGACGAACTGAATGCCGACATAGGGCACCGGATCGACGGTCGGATCGGTCGGATCAGCCGCGTGGATGGAATCCAGCGTCATCTGGGCAAAAGGCACTTCCTGGTATTCCGGTGTCTCGTAGAGCGAGGTCCGGGCACCCGGGGGCACGTTGGCCCAGCCTTCGTTCTCGGCCACCAGCTCGATGTATTCCTTCGAGGTAGCCCATTCGATGAACTCTTTAGCAGCGTCTTCCTTCTGGGTGCCGGCAGGGATCGCCAAGGCCCAGGCCCACAGCCAGTTGGAGCGCTTTTCCACGCCCTCGGCATTCGGGGCCAGCGCGAAGCCGACGCTGTCGGCCACGGTCGAATCATCGGGGTTGGTCACGAAGGAGGCTGCCACGGTGGCGTCGATCCACATGCCGCACTTGCCCTGCTGGAACAACGACAGGTTTTCGTTGAAACCGTTCGTCGCATAGCCGTCGGGGCCGTAGTCGTTCATCAGGTTGACGTAGAATTCCAGCGCCTCTTTCCAATTGGGCTGGTCGAACTGGGCGTTCCAGTTTTCGTCGAACCAGCGCGCCCCGAAAGAATTGCCCGTCACGGTGATGAAGGCACCGCCTTCGCCCCAGCCCGCCTTGCCGCGCAGGCAGATACCGTTGATGTCGTTTTCGGGATCGTCCATGGCAGCGGCCGCTTCACGGATGAACTGCCAGCTCGGGGCTTCGGGCATCTCGAGCCCGGCCTCTTCCATCAGGTCGGTGCGATACATGACCATGGAGCTTTCGCCGTAGAACGGCGCGGCATAGAGAGTGCCGTCATTGGACAGGCCGCCGCGCATGGCGGGCAGGATGTCGTCCACGTCGTATTCCTCGGACAGATCGTCCAGTGGCACCAGCCAGCCGTTCGCACCCCAGATCGGGGTTTCGTACATGCCGATGGTCATGATGTCGAACTGGCCGCCATTGGTGGAAATATCGGTTGTGACGCGCTGGCGCAGCACATTTTCTTCCAGCGTCACCCATTCGACCTCGTGGCCGGTCTTTTCAGTGAAGTCGTCGGTGTAGCCCTGCATCCGGATCATGTCGCCGTTGTTCACGGTGGCGATGGTGATCGTTTCAGCCTGCGATACGCCGGCAACCAGCGTCAACGCCGTTGCCGCACGAAGTGCGTTCGAAAGTTTCATCCTATCCTCCCTAATTTGGATGGTGTGGCGAGACCCTAGAACGCAATTTATCATCGCGTCAACAAATTTTTACGCGCGTGAAGTTTTGATTGAAATCAAGCGGAGTCGCGCATGATCAACCGCGCCGGGAACAACGTCTCCTCGCGTTTTTCGAATCGCCCGCCGCTCTCGATCAGGCGAAACAGGGTTTTGACGACGTGTTCCGACACCGTTGCATAATCATGCGCGGATGTGGTCAGGGACGGGCAGGTGAATTGTGAAAACGGATGGCCATCATGCGAGGCGACACGCAGATCGCATCCCTCGGCCCGGCCGACCCGCACGCCTTTCTCGTAGCAGGCCGCAAGGAACCCGATCGCCAACCGGTCGTTCGAACAAAGGACCGTATTTGTCGGCAAGCCATCCTCGGCGAGGAGTTTCAGACCACCTTGCCGTCCGATTTCTTCGAAGCCCCAGCCCTCACCGGCAACGCGCAACACATGCGGCTCAAGCTGCAATCTCTGCATCATGCTCAGATAGGCGTCGCGGCGCTTGTTGGCGTTGGGGTTGGCGGGGTGCATCATCTCAAAAAAACAGGGCCGGTCGCCGGTTCGGCTCAGGTATTCGACGGTTTGCGACACAAAGCTGTAATTGTCAGACCCGACAAAGGCTTCGCCCATCCCCTCGATACTGCTGTCGAACAGGACGGTGGGAACGTCGCGGCAAAACGCCTCGATCGCGGGTTTGTCGGACTGGCGCCCCAGCGGCGCCAGCAAGACACCCGCCGGCTTCAGGGATCGAAGGTTGTCCAGGATGTCGATCTCGCGCTCGCGTTCCCCGTGAGAGCTGAACAAGGACGGTGAAAAACCCGCGTCTATGCAGCGCCTCTCGATCACCCGTACGATCTCGGCAAAGAAAGGATCTGCAAGGTAGGGTACAATGATACCGATATTTTTTGTCGCGCGCCGGTTCTGGTTCATTGCGAAGATGTTCGGGCGATACTCGAACCGTTCCAACGCCTCTTCGATCTTCTGCCGGGTGGATCGCCGCACGCTGTCCGGATCGTTGAAATACTTGGACACCGTCGGGCGCGAAATCCCGCTCGCGGCCGCGAAATCCTCCATCGTTCTTATTTTCTGCTCACGCATTCCGACAATCCATCAGCTTCGCCCTCGCATCCAGCCCCGGGCCCTGAGCGGTCCGTATAGCATCAACATGGCCTGAGCATAATTGACGCGCGAAAAGCTCACCATTCCACACACCATACTAACGCGGTCTGGTCGGGTGTAAATTGGTCGTGAAATGTCTTGACCGATAGGGCTGGCGCGAAAGGACCGGCCCGTTGGAAAAACGCCACGCCCGGTCAGGGGCCTGCCGGACGTCATTGCCGCCAAGGCGGCAAGACGCGTACCGTCGCCGCCACCCAAGCGACCTGGGCCAAGGCCCAAAGCCGTGACTTTGGTTGCATGTCAGTCGGCTGTTTTCAGGATTCGGGTTCGTTGCTTGATCGACCGAACAAAGCCTCCGGGCTTTGTCCTGATCCACCCCGCGCTTTTCCACCGTTTCGCAGGTGTCAGTCGAGACTGACACCCACTGGTAAATATCCGCGACATCGCAGGGGAATGCCCGCCAAAGCGTTCAGAGATACCGGTTCACCAGGTTTTCAAGCCGCTCCTGGCGACCGGATCGCGGCTGTGGATCAAGGTCCTGCTCGATCACCCGCTGTGCGATGGCTTCCAGGTCCTGCCCCAACAGATCAGAGCTGTCCCAACCTGCGTACCGGGCTTGCCGGGCCTCTTCCAGCTCGCCATCCTCCAGCATCCGCGCGGCGGCTTTGAAGCCCGCAGCACAGGTGTCCATGCCGCCCACATGTGCCAGCACGAGGTCGGCAGGGTCGATGGACTGACGCCGTAGCTTGGCGTCGAAGTTGGTGCCACCCCGGCCCAGTCCACCGGCGCGCAGGATCTCGTAGTAGGCAAGCGCCACCTCGGGCACGTTGTTGGGGAATTGGTCGGTGTCCCAACCGGATTGGTAATCGTTGCGGTTCATGTCGATGGAACCAAGGATGCCCAATGCCCCGGCCAGCGCGAGTTCATGCTCGAAGCTGTGCCCCGCCAGCACCGCGTGGCCGCATTCGATGTTGACGCGGACCTCGTTTTCCAGGCCGAAATCCTTGAGGAACCCGTAAACCGTGGCGACATCATAGTCATACTGGTGCTTGGTCGGCTCCTGCGGCTTGGGCTCGATCAGAAGCTGACCCTCGAAACCGATCTTGCGCGCATACTCCACCACCTGGCACAGGAACCGGCCCGCCTGCTCGCGTTCGCGGGCCAGATCGGTGTTGAGCAGGGTCTCGTAGCCCTCGCGCCCGCCCCACATGACATAGTTCTCTCCGCCAAGGCGCTGCGTGGCATCCAGGCAGGATTTTACCGTCGCTGCGGCATAGGCATAGACATCCGGGTCAGGATTGGTCGCTGCTCCAGACATGAAGCGCCGGTGCGAAAAGAGGTTTGCAGTCCCCCAGAGCAGCCCTGTACCTGTTTCTTCCATCTTTTGGCCGAAGTAGTCCGTGATCTCGTCCAAACGGGCATGGTTTTCGGCAAAGCTGTCGCCTTCAGGGCGCACGTCGGCATCGTGAAAACAGAAATAGGGCGCGTCGAGGATCCCGAACAGCTCGAAGGCGGCATCGGCCTTGAGCTTTGCACGCTCCATGCTGTCCTGGGGCTGCCAGGGGCGGATCAGGGTCTGCCCGCCAAAGGGGTCATTGCCCTCCCAGGCGAAGGAATGCCAATAGGCCACGGCAAAGCGCAGATGCTCTTTCATTGGCTTGCCGAGGATGACCTCCTCGGGGTTGTAGTGGCGATACGCAAAGTCATTGTCGCCTTGCGGGCCCTCGTAGCGGATCGGGGCGATCCCGTCGAAAAAACTGGTCATGTCTTATAGATCCTTGAGCTTGTGATAGGCGGCGCGATAGCGGGCCTGGGCTTGTGCCAGGGGGTCAGCCAGCGCCGGATTAGGGTCATGGGTGCAAGCAACGGGCGGTGGTGTGGCGATCTCGGCGCCCGCGCCGGTGGCGGCCATGCGCCCCAGCCGTGCCGCGCCCAGGGCCGCGCCGAAGTCCCCGGCCTGCGGCACGTCCAGCGGCACGCCCAGCGCCGAGGCCAGCAGATCGAGCCAGTATGATGACCGCGTCCCGCCACCCAGCGCCAGCGCGCGGGTGATCTGCGTCCCGGTGTCGGCGAGCGCATCGCGGCTGTCGACAAAGGCGTGGGCGACACCCTCCAGCACCGCGCGGGCGGCTTCGGTGGCGTCGGTGGCGTGGTCTAGGTTCAGGAACTGGCCCCGGATGTTTGCATCGTTATGCGGTGTGCGCTCGCCGCCCAGATAGGGCAGAAACAGTACCCGGCCCGGCGCGTGCAGGTCGCCAAGCCCGGAGGTCAGCTCGGCGGCACTGCGCCCGGTCAGGCGCGACAGCCATTCCAGCGCATCCGTCGCCGCAAGGATCACGCCCATCTGGTGCCAGGTCCCAGGAACCGCGTGGCAGAAGGCGTGAACGGCGCTGGCAGGGTCCGGACGATAGCCCGCATTGGCCGCGAAAAGCACACCAGAAGTTCCCAGCGACAGAAAGGCCTGGCCGTCCTTGACGACCCCTGCCCCGATCGCGGCGGCAGCATTGTCTCCGGCCCCGCCGGCGATGGGCACCTGCGGCAGGCCCCAGCGTTGCGCCAGTTCAGCCCGCAGGGTGCCCGTGACCTCTGACCCTTCGGCCAGTCGCGGCATCTGACCTCGCGACAGCCGGCAAGCGGCCAGCAGATCATCTGACCAGTCGCGCGCGCCGGTGTCCAGCCAGCTCGTGCCAGCGGCATCCGACATCTCCGACACGGCCTCGCCCGTCAGCCAGAAACGCAGGTAGTCCTTGGGCAACAGCACCTTGTCGATCTTGTCGAAGATCTCCGGCTCGGTTTCGCGCACCCAATCGACCTTGGGGGCGGTGAAGCCCGGAAAGACGATGTTGCCGGTAATGGCGCGAAAACGCGGATCTGCGTCCATGCGCGCGGCCTGATCCCCGGCGCGGGTGTCGTTCCACATCATGCAGGGCCGCAGCGGCGCCCCGTCCCGGCCCAGCAGCGTGGCCCCGTGCATGTGCCCCGACAGCCCGATCCCGGCCAGCCCGCTGCAATCGGCCTTGGCGGCAACAGCGGCGATGGCCGCCTCGGCGGCGGTCTCCCAGGCGCGGGGGTCCTGCTCGGAGCAGCCGTCATGGGGGCGCGACACGGTCAGCGGGACGCTGTGCTCGGCCAGCAGCGCGTCGTTTTCATCGATCAGGATCGCCTTGAGCGACGATGTCCCGAGGTCCAGTCCCAGAAATGTTGTCATGGAATCAGGCCGCCACGCCCTCGGGCGTCTTGCCCGCGATGATCATGCCCAGAAGATCGTCGGTGGTCACGTCATCCACCTTGACCACGCCCACAAGTTTGCCGTTCTTCATCACCGCCGCACGGTCGCAAAGCTCTTTGACCTGGTGCACGTCGTGATCGATCAGGAAGATGCCGAGGTTCTGTTTTTTCAGCTCTTGGATCAGATCCGCGACCATGCGGGTCTCTTGCGGTCCGAGCGCGGCAGTGGGTTCGTCCATGATCAGGATCCGCGCGTTGAAATAGACTGCGCGGGCGATGGCCACGGATTGCCGTTGCCCCCCCGAGAGTGCCGACACGGGGGACGAGAACTTCTGGAAATACGGGTTCAGCCGCCCCATGACCTTGCGGGTCTCGGATTCCATGGCCCCATCGTCGACAAGGCCGGTCATGGTGGTTAGTTCACGCCCCAGGAACAGGTTCGAGGCGGCATCCAGATTGTCGGCAAGCGCCAGCGTCTGGTAGATCGTCTCGATGTTGTAGGCCCGCGCGTCGCGGGGGTTGTTGATCTCGGCAGGCTCGCCATTGATCCGGATTTCGCCGGAGTCCATCCGGTAGGCGCCAGACAGGCACTTGATCAAGGTGGACTTGCCCGCGCCGTTGTGACCCAGCAGGCCCACGACCTCGCCGGGATAGAGATCGACGCTGACATGATCGACGGCCTGAACGCCGCCAAAAGCGATGGAGATGTCGTTAAGCTCGACCAGCGGTGTCTCGGCCATCAGGTATCTCCTGTGCGCTTGCGGTAGATGATGTCGATGAGCACGGCCAGGATCAGCACGGCACCCACCACGATATTCTGGAAGGGCGCATCCACGCCCACCATCGCCATACCCGATTGCAGCGACTGCATGATCAGCGCGCCCAGGATGGCCCCGTAGATCGTACCGATCCCGCCCGACAGCGCTGTGCCACCGATAACGGCGGCGGCGATCACGCGCAGCTCGTCCAGCGTGCCGATGTCATTGGAATGGAACGACAGCCGGGCCGAGGCGACCACCGCGGACAGCGCGCAGAGAAAGCCCATGATCGCGAAGATCTTGACCGTCAGAAGCCGCGTGTTGATCCCCGAAAGCTCGGCCGCGTCAGGGTTGCCGCCAGTGGCGAAGATATAGCGGCCCAACCGCGTGCGCCGCGCGACAATGGTCATGACAAGCGCCACCAGAATCAGCAAGAGTACAGAGATTGGCAGACCGTAAGCGGCGGTATAGCCTTCGGGCAGAACCTCGCCGCGGGCCTCGAAGTCACGTTCCAGCACGCGCTGGGGCACCTCGTAGGAATTCAGCAGCCAGATGAAGCCCATGATGGCCCCAACCGCGATCGCGCCCACGGCGCCCTCGGCCCAGAGCGGCTTGACCGGGAAGCCGTGCCCTTGCTTGGTACGCCGGGCCGACCACAGGGCGTAAAGCGCCGCGACCGAGGCAACGACAGCAAAGGTCCAAGACCAGGTGGTGCCCAGCGTGCCGGAAATCCCGCCGAACATCTGGTAGGTCTCGTTCAGCGGGCCGATGGTCTGGCCGTTGGTCGTGTACCAGGCCACGTTGCGCCAGATGAGCAGTCCGCCCAGCGTCACGATGAAGGCCGGGATCGTCAAGTAGCCGATCAGGTAGCCGTTAAAGGCCCCGATCACGGTGCCTGCAACAAGCCCGCCCAGGATGGCCAGCCACGGCAGCGCCGGATGACCCAGCGAAAAACCGAAGATCTGCAACAACCATTCCGTTTGCAGCATGGCCATGACCGCCGAGGTCGTGGCCAACAAGGATCCGACGGACAAGTCAATGTGGCGTGTGACGATTACGAAGACCATTCCGGTGGCCATGATGGCCACGCTGACGGTCTGGATCGTCAGGTTGAACACGTTGCGTGGCGTCAGGAAACGACCGCCGGTGAGAATGTTGAAGACCACCGCGATAACGATGAAGGCCCCGATCATGCCCAAGAGGCGCATGTCGAGTTCGAGCGAAGCCACGAGGCCCCGTTTGCGCGCCTGGGGCAGGTCGGTGTCGGCGTCTTTGGATGCTGTGTCGGTCATGTCTGTCCTGTCGTCTGGACCGGCTGCCCCTTTGCAAGCGGCACCGGGCCGGGCTGGATCACCTGTCGGGAAGGCGGGGCGGGCCATATGGACCCGCCCCTGACTCAGTCATGCGCTGTGCGTCGGGCGCTCAGTCACAAGGCGCCGGGCCGTTCTCGACGCCCTGGCACAGTGCCTCTTGTTCGATCCAGCCCGCGTCCACGACCACTTCGAGATTGTCGGCGGTGACCGGAACCGGCTCCAGGAATTTGGCAGTCAGCTCGGTTCCCGAAGGAGACGTCCAGGATTCCGCACCGTCGATGTCCAACATCGCGGTCCCTTCGGCCATGGAGACGGCGATTTCGGCGGCCTCGCGGCCCAGATCACGGGCATCCTTCCAGACGGACACGGTTTGCGTGCCGCGGGCGATGCGGTTCAGCGCTGCGTGGTCACCATCCTGACCCGAGACCGGAATACCTTCCATGCCCTGCGCGGTCAGTGCGGCCACGGCACCGCCGGCAGTGCCGTCATTCGACGCCACGACCGCATCCACCTCGTTGTCGCTGGCCGTAAGGATTTGCTCCATGTTCCGCTGGGCGTTGGCAGGCAGCCAGCCGTCTGTGTAGGCTTCGCCCACGATGTTGATGTCGCCGGAGTCGATGGCGTCTTGCAGGACCTCTTGCTGGCCGGCGCGCAGGAAGTCGGCATTCGGATCCTGCGACGAGCCCTTGATCATCACGTAGTTGCCAGTCGGCTGTTCCTCGAACACGGCGCGGGCCTGCATGCGGCCAACCTCGACATTGTCAAAGGTCAGGTAGAAGGCGCGCGGATCGTCGATCAGGCGGTCATACCCCACGACCGGAATGCCTTCGTTCGCGGCGGCGCTCACAGCCGGCGTGATGGCATCGGCGTCCTGCGCCAGAATGATCAGCGCATCCGCACCTTGGGCGATGAGGCTCTCCACATCGGACAGCTGCTTGGACGACGAGGACTGTGCGTCGGTCGAGATATAGTCCGCGCCGGCGCTTTCGAGAGCCGCGACAATGGCGGCTTCGTCGGTCTTCCAGCGTTCTTCCTGAAAGTTCGACCAGCTGACGCCGACGGTCAAATCCTGCGCCAGTGCGGCAGAGCTGAAGCCAACCACCATGGCGGCAGCGGCGATTACGGATTTATGCATGTGATATTTCCTCCCAGTCTGAGACCCACAATTGGTTTGCGAGCCGCGAGTCGTTTGACCCTCGTGGCAAACTTGCCTGATTAATTTCACTTGTCAAAATAAAATTGACAAGTGAACCCACAATATGTCTGAATTCGAGTCCGTAAATGATGAATTTCTCACTCCCCCGCTTGTCTGAGCGGTCTTCAGGGTGAGAAGCCAAGGTTTCTTGGCTGAGCGGTGATCGTTTCGGAGCAGATTATTTTTGGTGAATGAATGAATGACGCCACGACCCCAAATCGTCCCTCTCCGCCCCGCGCGGCGTCGAGACAGCTTCGAAACGGGTCGATCGTGGGATGCGGTCCCCGATTGCGCAACGGGGGCGACAGTGGACCGCCTCTGCGACAACAGGTTTTCGAACATGTCCGCGCCGAAGGTCAGGCCACCCGATCACAGATCACGCGCAGCCTGGGCATCTCGGGCGGCATGGTCACGCAACTTACGGCCGACCTGATCCGCAGCGGCCTCCTGGAAGAAATGGCCGACACCGATCGTCAGACATCGCGGGAGACGGCCCGCGGCCGGCCGCCCACCGCCCTGGGCGTGGTCCCGGAAAGCGGCCGGGTTCTGGGCCTCAAGCTGTCAGAGGACGTGCACACGGCTGTCATCACGGATTTCGCCGGGGTTGAGCATGGGTCGGCCACGCGCCCCAGCGGCCGCCGTCCCAGCGGACTTGACGCATTGAGCGAAGAGGTTGCGGCGCTCGTCGATCAAGCGCTGTCGAATGCCGCCGGCCCGAGCACCGTGCCGCTCGTTGCCATCGGGCTGGGCCTTCCGGGTCTGGTCAAGCACGAGGAAGGCACAGTGGCCTGGTCGCCGCTCCTTTCGCAGCGAAACGCCCCGTTGAAAGCCGCGCTCGAGGCGCGGCTGGGGCTCCCGGTGCATGTCGACAACGATGTGAACATGCTGTCTCTGGCCGAACTCTGGTTCGGTGCAGGCCGGTGGAAATCGGACTTTGCCGTGGTCACGATCGAACAGGGGGTCGGCATGGGTCTGGTTCTCGGCAATCAGCTCTATCGCGGGGCGCGCGGCATGGGGCTGGAGCTTGGCCATACCAAGGTTCAGATGGACGGCGCCCTGTGCCGGTGCGGACGGCGTGGCTGCCTGGAGGCATATGTCGCCGATTATGCCCTGCTGCGCGAGGCTGCCACGGCGCTGGATTCGGATGGTCTGGGGCCGGTTGCCCCCGAAGACATGCTGGATCGTCTTTTCGGTCAGGCCAAGGCAGGCAACCGCGCCGCCGCAACGATCTTTCGGCGGGCGGGGCGCTACCTGTCGCTGGGTCTGTCAAACGTGGTGCAGCTTTTCGATCCGGAACTCATCATCCTCTCCGGGGCGCGGATGCGCTACGATTACCTCTATGCCGAAGAGGTTCTGGCCGAGATGACCGCCCAGGCCCTCGATGATCAGCGCCCACCCGTTCGGGTCGAAATCCACGCCTGGGGCGACCTTGTCTGGGCACGCGGGGCCACGGCGCTGGCCCTTTCGGTTGAAACCGACCGCCTGCTGGGCGACCCTGCACTGGCATGATGCGCCGGCTCGCCCTTGTCACATTTCTGGCGGCCATCGCGTCGCCCGTGACCGCGTCTCCCCGTTTCGAACCGGTGGACGGCCCGATATCCAGCCATGTCTACGCCGGCGGATGGGAACATTTCGTTGGCGGTGGCGTGGCGGTTCTTGACTGCAATGCGGATGACAGGCCGGACCTGTTTCTGGCGGGCGGCGAAACTCCGGCGCAGCTTATGGTGAACAAAGGCAAGATGATTTTCGCACCGCAGCCCCTTTCGGACTCGCCGGAGACCGCGCCACTGACGGGCGTGACCGGGGCCTATCCGATCGACCTTGATGCCGATGGCGTCCTCGATCTGTTCGTGATGCGCTCCGGGCCGAATGTCGCGCTTCGCGGCCAGGGTGATTGCCGTTTCGAAAAGGCAACTGCGGCATTGGGCCTGCCGGATAACGGCAACGCCTGGACCACCGCTTTTACTGCCTGGTGGGCACGCGCCGCCGCCCGTCCAACGCTGGCGGTTGGAAATTATGTGGACCGCGCCGACCCTGAGGGCCCGTTCGGCACATGTGATGACAATGCCATCCTGACACCGGTCGACCAAGGGTGGCAGACACAGCCGCTGACACCCGGTCATTGTCCGCTGTCGATGCTCGCAGCGCGTGACGCGCGGGGGCAGCTCTCGTTACGGCTGTCCAACGATCGACACTACTATGTTCGCGGCGGGTCCGAACAGCTCTGGGACATCGCCAAGCAGCGGTTTCTCGGCTCTGCCGACGGCTATGAGCCGCCCAGACTATGGGGGATGGGAATCGCGTCACGGGATCTGGATGGCGACGGTCGTGACGAGGTCATGCTGACCTCGATGGGCGACCAGAACTTGCGGTTGGCCCGGGAGGGTGGATATGTCACGGCCCCGTTTTCGATGGGAACCAGCGCGCATCGACCCCATATTGGCGAAGATGGCCGCCCCTCGACAGGCTGGCACGCACAATTCGGCGATATCGACAACGACGGGCGTGCCGATCTCTTCATCTCCAAGGGCAATGTTGATCAGATGCCGGGCATGGCCATGCAGGATCCGAATTCATTGCTGATGCAGCAGCCTGACGGCACGTTCAGCGACCATTCTTTCGCCGCCGGAGTGGCCAGCACCGCACGCGGTCGGGGCGCAGCGCTTGCCGACCTCGATGGCGACGGACGGCTGGACCTCGTCGTGGTCAATCGCCGGGCCGGTGCCGAGCTTTATCGCAATGTCACGCCGGACGCCGGCCATTGGCTTTCCGTCGAACTGCACCAACCCGGTGGCAATTCCCGCGCTGTCGGAGCGCGTGTGCGCGTTCATGCGACCGGCTGGTCCGAAGAACAGGAGATCACGATCGGCGGCGGCCATGCAGGCGGACAAGCCGGGCCGCTCCACTTCGGACTGGGTGATGTCACGAATGTGAAGATCACGGTTGTCTGGCCCGATGGCGCCGAGACCCGGCATGCGCCCGCAGGCGTCAACCGCCGAATTACGCTGCGCCGGTAGCAACGCAAGGACGCGCGCGGCCCTGAAAACATGCGTTTTGCGTCGTGCGCGTGAACGGCGGATGTTCCTATGGGGCCACGGGCAGCCCGCTGGGTACAGCCTCGGGCACACCCATGCGCCCATTGCGCGCCACTGGATCGGTCAGACTGTCCAGGAACGCGACCAATGCGGCGACATCATCCTCCGACAACTCCAGCGGCGCCTGCGAGATGGCATCGCGGATCGCATCCACCTCGACTTGCTCCTGCATGATGCGCATGTCCTCGACCGGCAGGTCAGGCAAAACGGCCTGCCCGATATCATATTGAGCCAACCCGGCCGCCGGGTCAGCATGGTGGCGCAGGTAGTCGCCCAGATCATCATAGGCCCCGGCATGACCATAGGGTCCGGTCAGGGCAACATTGCGCAACGACGGCGTACGAAACGCATAGGCGTCCTCGGGCCTGCCAGTTACCCGCATCCGGCCGGTGTCGCGCGCATGCGCCTCGAACCGCGCGGCCTTGCCGGGGCCGATCTGGACGTCACCCATGGCGTGGAAGCGTTGATCCG
Organism: Marivita sp.; assembly: GCF_020055675.1. Taxonomy (GTDB): domain Bacteria; phylum Pseudomonadota; class Alphaproteobacteria; order Rhodobacterales; family Rhodobacteraceae; genus Marivita. The sequence continues at coordinate 130,784 of NZ_JAIPUS010000004.1, read as the reverse complement.
TCAAAAGGGGGCCGCTGTGACATCCAGCACAGCCCGCGGTTCCATAAAAGAGCTCCAGCCCAGCCATGGACCGCGCGGGCAAAAGTGCAGACCCGCGCAGAACCGCATCGAAGGGGGCTGTGTCCGATCGCCATTCATGAACCATGAATCCGGCAATCGCGTTGGATATATCGGTAAAATGCACATCGCGTGGCGCTTTGCCGTACACCGATTGAAAGAGCTGCCGATAGGCCGGCAAAGCCGCCACGCGCTGCGCCAGAAGATCCCAGGCCCCGCCCGGTCCGGTGATCCGCCCGGTCCGCACGGCCTTTGATACGGCATTCTCGCCGTAGTGACCGGCCATTTCATCTGCGGACAGAACGGGAAACATGGTCTGGGCCGATAAAAGACCGTCAAAGCCCTGTTCCATCTCCGGGCCAAGAGGTGTGCGAAAGCCTGCATCCCGGGCAGCGTCCACCTCGATGCGGCCGTCGTGGAACAGCACGCGGACCTGTCGTGCCCCGAGGTTGAACAAGGCGGGCGCATTGCGGGGCACGCGTTGCTCCGGCGGGTTGTCGGGGTCGGCCATCCGGTCCGGGCCCAGCCCGCGCCCGCCGTCACCCATGCCAAGGCTCAGACCATCGGACGTGCCAAAACGCGGATGGTGACAGGTGGCGCAAGACACCTCTTTGTTGCCGGACAGGATCGGGTCGTAGAAAAGCAGACGGCCCAACTGTGCCTCAGCCTCATCAATTTGCGGAAAATCCGCATCCGTGAGGGGGTCGGGCAAATCCTGCCCGGCCGCCACGCCTGCAAACAGGCAAAGAAACACCGCGATCCAGCGCATTTGGAAACCCCTCCGCCTCATACGCTGCGAGATACGGTCCAGGACCGCAAGTGGTTTTCGCAGCAGGGCGTGGGCCACCTTGAACGCTTTGAAGTCAACCGACGAGGGCGCGTTGCCCCGGACAAGGAGCGCGCGCCTTGGAGAACGGTCGCGCCCCCGAGAGCCCGCTTTCATTTTCTGACCCGATAATCACGTCCTCGCAGGCAGACCTTCGCAAAAAAGCAACAGTCAGACCTTCGAGAGTTGGAAGATATCCCTGAACCGCGTGCGCAGCTCGTTCTTTTGAACCTTTCCCATCGTGTTCCGAGGGAGCGCCTCCATGATCTCGAAATGACGCGGGCGCTTGAAGCCGGCCAACTTGTCTTTCACCTCTGCCTCGATCGCTTCGAGATCGAGGTTGCCCGCCCCGTCCGGCACCAGGACTGCCACCACGCTTTCACCGAAATCAGGATGCGGCGCACCGACAACAGCGCTTTCGAGAACACCCGGCAGGTCATCGAGGAACATCTCGATTTCCTTGGGATAGATGTTGTAGCCGCCCGAAATGATCAGGTCCTTGCCGCGCCCGACAATCGAGATATACCCATCCGCGTCGATCCGGGCGAGGTCGCCGGTGATGAAGAACCCGTCTTCCCGCAATTCCTCGGCGGTCTTCTCGGGCATTTTCCAATAGCCCTTGAACACGTTTGGCCCGCGCACCTCCAGTACGCCGATTTCGCCAGAGGGCAGAGTAGCACCGGTTTTCGGATCGCAAACCTTGGCCTCGACCCCCGGCAGCGGGAACCCGACCGTTCCCGCCCGCCTGTCCCCATCATAGGGGTTGGAGCTGTTCATGCTGGTCTCGGTCATGCCGTAGCGTTCGAGGATACGGTGCCCGGTGCAGGCTTCGAACCGCTCGTGCGTTTCTTCCAGAAGCGGCGCAGACCCCGAAATGAAGACCCGCATATGTTCTGTCAGTGCGCGGTCGAACCGCGCATCGTCCAGAAGCCGGGTGTAGAAAGTGGGAACGCCCATCATCGAGGTCGCGCGCGGCAGCTGCGCAATCACCGTATCGGCGTCGAATTTTGGTAGCCAGATCATCGCGCCCCCGGCAAGGAGCGTCACGTTCGAAGCCACGAAAAGCCCGTGGCTGTGGAAAATCGGCAAGGCATGCAACAACACATCGCGGTCGGTAAAGCGCCATATCTCGACAAGGGATTCGGCGTTCGACAGGAGGTTGCGATGGGTCAGCATCGCCCCCTTGGACCGGCCCGTCGTGCCAGAGGTGTAGAGCAGCGCGGCAATATCGTCTGCGTCTCGCGCCACCACCTCGGTGCGGACCGACCGCTTGACCGCCTCGTCCCTGAGCGTGCCGGCGCCGGACGCATTCATGGTTCGCAGGATGGCGCCGTTCTGTTCGGCAATCGGCGTGACTTCTTCAGTTTCGGAGGGATCGCAAACAAACAAAGCCGCCTCGCTATCGGCGATGAAATAGGCCAGCTCTGTCGCCGTATAGGCGGTGTTCAGCGGCAGATACACCGCACCCGATTGCAGACAAGCGGCGTAAAGCGCCAGCGCATCCGCCGATTTCTGAACATGAACCGCAACCCGGTCCCCCGGCGAGATGCCCAGATCATGCAGGGCGGCGGCATAGCGTCCGGAAAGATTGACGAAATCCGCGTAGGTCAGGGTCGTCCCGTCCTGCAAATGCAGGAAATCTGTCGCCTGTCCCCGGTGGGGTGCGATCAGGGCGTCGTAAAGTGGGTTGCTCACGTCCTAAACTCTCCTATTTCTCTGTCTCTCGGCTGCGGCCCGCAGTGATCATGTAGCGATCAAAGCCCCGCTGTATATGCGCGTTTGCGGCATCCCGTGCTGCGGCCTCGTTGCCGGCGGTGACCGCATCGGCGATGACCCGGTGTTCTTCCAGCGAGCGGGCGATGTTCGATGCGATCGACAGGCCCTTGCGGCGAAACAGGTGCATCTCGCGCTTGATGTTGTCATAGATCACCTTGGCCTTGGGGTTGCCCGCAGCGGCCATCAGCATGTCGTGAAATTCGATATTGAGCGCATAGTAGGTCGCCAGTTCCTCGGTTTCCTGCGCGCCTTCCATCTTATCAATATTGACGGCAAGTGCAGCGGCAAGGTCGCGCTCTTCACCGGTGCCCACACGGCGTGCAGCGGCGGCGCAGGCCATGGCGAAGATCGCCCCCCGCAATTCGTACAGGTTCTGCACTTCGGACAGGGTGGTTTCATGCACAAAAGCGCCACGGTTGGCGATCAGATCGACGAGCCCGGAATCGGCAAGCGACCGGATGGCTTCTCGGACCGTGCCGCGACTGACCCCCATCAACATCGACAGGTCGAGCTCATTGAGCTTTTCCCCTGCGGTCAACTCGCCTTCGGTGATCATGCGTTCAATCTCCGCCCGGGCTTCCTGGGCAAGCGTGGCGCGTCCAACTCCGATCAATTTCGCCTTCATGGTCATGTCCCTTTTTTCTGCCACCCGGTTTATATTGTCAACAATCAACATATTGTTGTCATTTGATGAGAACTGTATTAGTCAATAGCAGAACTCGAACCATCGCAGGAAGCAAAATGACAAAACCGGAACGTCCTTTCGCATCCAAGGCGGATGTGCCGCCCAGCACCGCCTTGAACGGGTTGCGTGTCCTTGACCTCACCCGGGTGCGCTCAGGCCCGACCTGCGTGCGCCAGCTCGCCGATTGGGGCGCTGATGTCATCAAGATCGAGACGCCGGTCGATACCGCCCAGTTCGGAGGGCCCCGCTCCGGCCCCGACTTCCAGAACCTGCACCGCAACAAGCGCAGCTTGACGCTGGACCTCAAGGCCGAGGCCGGGCTTTCAGCTTTTCTCAAGCTGGCAGAGACGGCGGATATCATCGTCGAAAACTTCCGGCCCGCCGTGAAGACCCGCCTCGGGATCGACTACGACACGCTGTCAAAGACCAACCCCGGCCTGATCTACGCGTCCATCTCGGGCTTCGGTCAGGACGGTCCGCTGGCCGATCGTCCCGGCTTTGACCAGATAGCGCAGGGCATGGGCGGATTGATGTCGATCACCGGCAAACCCGGTGAAGGACCGATGCGGGCCGGCATCCCGATCGCCGATCTCTGCGCCGGGCTGTTCGCCGCGCAAGGCATCCTGATCGCGCTGTTCGAACGGGCCACCTCCGGCAAGGGGCAATGGATTCAGACGTCGCTTCTGCAAGCACAGGTCTTCATGCTCGATTTTCAGGCCGCCCGCTACCTGATGGATGGCGATGTTCCCAAACAGGCGGGCAACAATCATCCGACCTCGATCCCGACAGGCGTTTTCCGCACGGCGGATGGCTACATGAACATCGCCGTGACCGGCAACAACATATGGACAAACTTTGCCAAGACGCTCGACCGCGAAGACTGGTTGACCGATGACCGCTACGCCACCCCGCCGGCGCGGTCGGAACACCGCGACGCATTGGGCGCCGAGATCGAGGCCATCCTGCAATCCGCGACAACCGCACATTGGATCGAACTCTTCACACGCGCCGGGGTGCCCGCAGGAGAGATCAACGATATCGGGGAGGTCTTTTCCGAACCCCAGGTCCGGCATCTGGGTCTTGCTCAACCCGTCAAAAGCCAGGAACGCGGTGATACGGAACTTGTGGGCCAACCCATCCTGATGAGCCGCACGCCAAGCCACATCGCCACGCCCCCGCCGACCGCGGGTCAACACAGCTTTGAAATCCTGTCTGAAATTGGCCTGTCCGAAGCTGAAATAGCCGACATGAAGGCGTCAGGTGCCACATGACGAACACGAGGAAACACACGACATGACCGACAAGATCCTGATCGAGCAATCGGGCAATATTGCCCGCATCATCTTCAACCAGCCGGAAAAGCGCAACGCGGTGTCGCTCGAGATGTGGGAAGCGGTCGAATCCGCGACGGCGCGCTTTGCAGCCGACGACAGCGTGCGTATTCTCATCCTGTCGGGCGCGGGCGGCAAGGCCTTCGTCTCGGGTGCCGACATTTCGAAATTCGAGACCGAACGTGCCAGCGTCGAGGCGGTTGCGCAGTACAACGCCGCAACCAAGCGGGTCTATGACAGCATCGAGGCGTTTCCCAAACCAACCATCGCCCAGATTGACGGCTATTGCATTGGCGGCGGCGTGGCCCTGTCCCTCAGCTGTGATTTGCGGATCTGTGGAGAGAAATCCCAATTCGCCGTGCCTGCGGCCAAGTTGGGCCTGGGCTATGGCTATGAAGGCATCACCCGGTTGGTGAACGTCGTCGGCCCTACTTTTGCCAAGGAAATCTTTTTCACCGCGCGTCGCTTCACCTCGGCCGAAGCCAAAGACATGGGGCTGGTCAACCGTGTGGTCCCGGATGACCAGGTCAAAACCGTGGCGGAAGAAACCGCGCAGATGATTGCGGAGAATGCCCCGATGACCGTGGATTCGGTGAAATATATCGTCAGCCAGATCATGGCACCGGAAAACAAGACGAATCGCGAGGAATGTGCCCGCCGCGTGCAGGCCTGTTTCGAGAGCGAGGATTACAAGGAAGGCCGCAAGGCGTTCATGGAGAAACGCAAGCCAAACTTTGTCGGGGCGTAATGAGTAGCGACAGCCCCAAGAGGGTCGCCGAAACGCAGGCGCGCACGCAGTTCGAGACCGCCCTGAACGATCACGAGCAGGCCTTTGAAATATTCTTTCTGGCCCGGTTTCTCGGGCTTGAATTCACCTATCTTCCCCAAGATGCGGCTGCACCCGACAAGGAGGTCTGCCGCGTCAGGTTCGAAGTGACGGACATGCTCCGCAATCCGCAGGGTTCCTTGCACGGCGGCGTCATGGCGTCGGCGATGGACATTTCGATGGGGCACCTCATCAACAAGATACAGGGCCCGGGAGCGACCATCGAAATGAAGCTGCAATTCATGCGCCCGGTCACCCATGGCCACGCCACCTGCGAAGGCCGTTTTTTGAAACGCGGGCGGTCGATCTCGTTTATGGAAAGCCGCTTGTGGGACGACGCAGGCAAGCTGGCCGCGGTTGCGACCGCGACATGGAAAATGCCCTAGTCTCTCGACAGTTTTTCGAGCTTTTCCAGCAGAACCGCAGGTATGGAAAGACCCCGGCGCTCTGCCTGTCGCATCTGCGCCACCGCGCGGGCACCGGGCAGGCGGACGGGTGTGGCCGGGTCTGCAGCTGGGCTTTGCACGATCTGCTCCAGCGCTTCGTCCACAGTGTCATTCGGCCCGATGATGCCGCAAAGCGAATTTGCGTCGATCAGCAGGAACATCATACTGAAGCCCTGGGTCTTTGACGGGTCCTTGTGCTGATCGGCGACCTGCCCGAGCATCTTTCCACCTCCAAGGGTGGCGGCGAAAAGGTCCAGGCTCAGCGCCAGGTTCGCTCCTTTCGGGCCGCCGATCGCCTGCAAGACACCGCTCAGCGCTGCCTGCGGATCGGTTGTCGGCCTGCCATCGACATCCAGTGCCCAATCGCTCGGGATAGCCCGACCAGCGTCCCGCGCCCCGCGCACACGCGACCGGGACGCCATCGAGAGCGCGATATCGAGAAGCACCGGATCGCGCCCGTCGATTGGGACGCCTATGCCGATCGGGTTGTTGCCGATCAGCGGCTGTCGTCCGCCGGCCGGGGCAATCATCGGCGCCGTGGCCGTAGTGACAAGGGTTGCAAAGCCCGCCTGCGTCGCAAGCCAGAGATAAGGCACCAGGGCACCTACATGTGTCACGCCCCGCAGAAAGACCGCGCCGACCCCTGCCGCACACGCGGCCTTCTGACCTTCGGTCAATGCGCGCATCGCGGTGACCGGACCCAGACCGTCACAGCCATCGACATGACGCAGGGCAAGCGCGGGAGCCTGCACCTTGACGACGGCACTCGGATCGATCCCCCCCGCCGTTATGCGATCGCAATAGGTGATGACGCGGCTCAACCCGTGGGTGGGCAGCCCCATCATTTCAGTCAGGACAAGACTCTCCGCTGCGGCTTGTGCACCGTCGGGTGGCACATCCAGTCGGGCAAAAGCGCTTGCCGCAAGGTCACGGGCCTCCTCCGCCGGGATCGTGACCTCACCCGGCATCGAGTTTCTTGACCATCTGTGCTTTTTTTCCGATCCGGTTGAGCAAGGGCAACATCACCACGAGCATTAGTGTCACGAGAATGATCCAGACCGAGGCCGGTCGTTCGACGAAGATCATGAAGGACCCACGAGAGATGGTCAGGGTCTGGCGCAAAGCTTCTTCGGCCAAGGGACCCAGCACCAATGCCAGCACGAGTGCTGCGGCGGAAAACCCGTAAAGACGCATGAAGAACCCGACAATGCCTGCGGCGAACATGATGTAAAGTTCGATGAAGGATGCGTTCACACTGAACGTGCCAAGCGCACAGACCACGATGACGGTCGGTCCAAGGATTCGATAGGGCACCTTGATGATTTGCACGAAAAGCGGGATCGCGAAAATGCTGATCGTCAGAAGCGCCATGTTGCCCAGATACATCGACGCGATAAGCCCCCAGGCCAGTTCGGGGTTCTGCTCCATGAAGAGCGGCCCCGGACGCAGGCCCCAGAGCAGAAATGCCGCCAAAAGCACAGCAGTCGACGCCGAACCCGGGATACCCAGCGTCAGGAGCGGGATCATGGCGCCGGAGGAAGCCGCGTTGTTGGCCGTTTCGGGCGCGACCAGGCCCGCCATCTCGCCCTTGCCGAAATTCTCGGGTGTTTTAGACAGCGACCGTTCGGTCGAATAGGCCATGAGCGAGGCGATCGTGGCCCCTGCGCCCGGGATGACACCCACGACAAAGCCCAGCACCGAATTCCGCGCCATTGTCATGCGCGTGGAAATCCAGTCCATCCGGGTCGGCCAGAAACGGTCCTCGTTCTCGTAATTGACGATGCCCCCAGTGCCGAACCGGTGCAGGCCCTGGTAGAAGGCGTAGAAAAGCTCTCCGAGACCGAAAAGGCCGATGGCGATGGGAATGAAATAGATACCGCCGATCAACTCGGCAGAGCCGAACGTGTAGCGCCCCTGCCCTGTCTCGAGGTCGACCCCGACCGTGCCAAGCGCAAAGCCGATAAGGGCCGAGATGATGCCGAGGCGCCAGTTCTCTCCGATCATCACGATAAGGGTCAGCATTCCCATGAGCGCCAGCAGGAAGTATTCCGGTGGACCGAAACTCCGCGAGACCTGCGCAAACATCGGTGCCAGCAGAGTGATCAGGATGACGCCCACCGTGCCGCCCACGAAAGACGCGACCGCCTGCATGACAAGCGCCGGCCCGGCGCGCCCGTTCTTGGCCAGCGGAAAGCCGTCGAATGTGCTTGCCACAGTGGCGCTTTCTCCGGGCGTATTAAGCAGGATCGAGGTGATGGTCCCGCCGTACATGGCACCGTAATAGATCGCAGCCAGCAACATGATGGCGCCGATCGGATCCATCCCGAAGGTCATCGGCAACAGGATCGCAAGCCCGGCAGAGGGGCCAAAGCCGGGGATCACCCCGACAATCATTCCGATCGCAGCTCCAAGCAGAAGATACACGAGGTTGATCGGCGTGATCGCGATCGACAGACCCATGATCAGGTCGCTAAAGATGTCCATTGGTTTCGCTCCAGTCGGTCACGTGCAGCACGAAAGTGTCAGAATGTCAGATCAAACAGCGCCGGTGGCATGTTCGCATTCAGGAATTGGTCGAATAGCAGGTACACACCACTCGGAATGGCCAGTGCAAGGATACCGTTTTGCAGGTATCGGCCGCGGTTGAGGATCGACAGGGCAAGCGCAAGATACACGACTGTCGCCGGAAAGCCTCCGAAGAGCCGCAAAAGCACTGCATATCCGATCGCCAGTGCGATCAGCAGGACCGCGTCTGACCAGCGCTGACCGGCCTGGTCGACCAGCAAGGCCTGGCGGTCGCGCAGCGCCTCGAGAATCGTCCAGCCGACAAAGAAGACGCCGGCAACGCCGACAATACGCGGGAAGAATCCCGGCCCAAGCCGTCCTGACCGGGTCATGAATGACAGGTCCACGAACGCGACATAGGTGTAGAAGATTGCGCCGGCCAATAGGACCAGCAAAAACGCGAGCCTCAAGTCTTTTTCCTCCGGCGTAAACGTGACCGGCCGCATGTGGCGCGGCCGGTTCGTATCGGCAAAGCCGATCAGGTCAGGTGCATGGTTACTCGATGGCCCCGACGGATTTCAGCACGGATTCGAAATTGGTCTTCGTCTGACCAAGGAACGTGCGGAAATCCTCGCCATAGATCACGGTCGGCGTCAGCGTGTTGGACGCGATGTATTCCGCCCATTCCGGGGTGTCGACCACCTTCTGCATCGTGCCGATCCACCACTCTTGTGCCGCCTCGGGCACATTCGGCGGCAGGATCAGGCCGCGGGGCATGGACACGCCGATATCGAAGCCAACATCGCCCATCGTCGGCGTATCGCCCAAGGCATCGGGCGTGCTCTGACCGGAAAAGACCAGCGGGCGCAATTCGCCAGCGTCGATCAAGCCAAGAATTTCACCGGGGTTGCCGACCATCGCATCCAATGCGCCAGACAGCAGCGCTGTCGTCTGGTCCGCCATGGAGTTGAACGAGACGTAATCGAACTCGAAGCCCGCCTTTTCTGCAAAGAGCGTCGGAACGATGAAATCGACATTCACCGTGCCTGTGCCACCTATATTCATCGGCTCGGCTTTTGCCATTGCGATGAATTCGTCGATGTTCTGGATCTCGGAGTCACCGTTCACGACCAAAACAAGGTCATCTGTCGCCAGCAAGGCGACCGGGGTGAAGTCCTCGGGTTGCCAGGGTGTGTCGGCCTGCAAGGGCGTTGTGACAAAACTGCCCGACGTGGTGGAGATGCCGTAGGGGTCTCCGTCCTGCCCATAGAGATAGCCCCAACCGACAGCTCCAGACCCGCCGGCACGGTTCTCGGCCGAGACGTCGCCCGGGTAGAGATCGTATTTGGTCAGGATGTCGATGATGGTCCGGGCCATGATGTCATTGCCGCCGCCCGGTCCGAAGGCGATGGTCCAGTCCAGCGTCTCGTCGGTTGATGGATACGCCTCCTGCGCCATGACAGGCGCGGAAAGTGCAATGGCACAGGCCGAAAGTGCAGCGACCGTACTGCTCGGCAGCCAGTGCGTCGGTTCGAATTGGATTGTCATGATTAGATCCTCCCTTGATCTCGTTGTGACACGTCAACCGTGTCCATCGTGGCGTGTGGGGGTCGCTATTCTCGCTCCCAGTTCCTTGAAGTGTCAGCTTTCGATATAGCTTACCGGTTCTTCGATCTGCCCCCATGATACCAGGAACGGCCCATCGCGGCCATTTGGACAATGCCGGTGGTAGCCTTGTCGGGCCACGACTGTTCGTCGGCGTCCGCAGGCAGTTGGCATGATGGTCAGATTAACTGGCATGGCGCCATGGAAAGGCTGTTATTTGCCGAATGTCAACAATTTTCTATTGATTGACAAATTTCACTTTGCCGTCATGCTCGATGCCGACAGGTTTATTCCGCCCGGTGACGCTGCGGTCGCTGGCCCTCGAAACGCTCCCACATCATCCCGGGAATAGGAGACCCATTCATGACAAACCATGTATTGGAGGGCAAAACAGCCTTCGTGTCCGGCTCCGGGCAAAACATCGGACGCGCCGTCGCACTGCGTCTGGCCGCGATGGGCTGCAACTTGATCGTCAACGGGTCCTCCGACAGCGCCCCGGTCGAAGAAACGGCATCGCTCGCAGAAGCCGAAGGCGTGACCGCCATGGTCGCGATGGGTGACATGGGCCGCGCGGACGCTATCGACCAGATCGCGACGGCCGCGCTTTCCCGATTTGGGCGCGTCGATATCGTCGTCAACAACGCCGCGCGCCGTCCGCATAAACAGTTCCTCGAGATGACCGAAGAGGATTGGCACAGCGTGGTCGATGTGGCGCTGACGGCCGTGTTCCGCACAAGCCGCGCCTTTTTGCCCGGAATGGTGGATGCGGGCTGGGGACGGATCATAAACTTTGCAGGCATGAAGGCCATCAGGGGTTACAACCACGGCGCGCCGATCTCTGCCGCAAAGCATGGGGTCTGGGGCGTGACCAAGGCGCTCTCCACCGAATTCGCGTCAAAGGGCATCACGATCAACGCTATCTCGCCGGGCCAGATCCGCAAGGACAGCGCCACTGCCGACGATCCGGCCCGCGCCGCATCCATACCGGCAGGCGTCATGGGGCAACCTGACGACATCGCCTCCATGGCGGCCTATCTCGCATCGCCCGAAGCCCGCTTCGTGACCGGGCAGATGATCGCCGTGAATGGTGGCGAAACAACCTGACCCGCCGCTTCCGCACCACCGCAAGGACAGCCCGATGCGACCGACGACATTTCGCTGGCTGGCCAGCAGCACGCCCCGCAAGCGCGGCTTCACAATCTCGATTGCAGGGCTTGGCACGCTGGTCTTTTGGTGGCTCGCTCTGCCCTTGCCCTTTCTGTTCGGCCCCCTTGCCGCCTGTGTGATCGGGGCCCTTGCGGGACTGCCGCTGGCCGGTTCGGGCCCGATAAGCCAATGGATGCGGACCATCCTCGGCGTCGCAATCGGTGCGTCGATCACACCGCAAGTGATGGCCGAGCTGCCACAGATGGCCGCGTCGGTCGCCCTTATCCCGGTCTTCGTGCTCTGCATTGCCCTGCTGGGCGTGCCGTTTTTCCGTTACGTCTATCGCTTTGATGGTGTCACCGCCTGGTACGCCGCAATGCCCGGCGGTTTGCAGGACATGGTGCTCTTTGGCCAGGAAGCGGGCGGCAATGTCCGGGCTTTGTCCTTGATCCATGCCACGCGGCTGATGATCATCATCACCCTTGCGCCCATCATTCTGACCCAGGGGTTCGACGCGGATCTTGGAGCACCTCTGGGCGAACCCGCCTCGGCTCTCCCGGCGCACGAGTTGGCCATCATGGCTCTGGCCGCCGTCATCGGCTGGAAGGTCGCCGAACGTCTGGGCATGTTCGGCGCGCCGATGCTTGGGCCGATGATCCTGGCTGGTGTGCTTTCGCTCACTGATATCATCCATCATCGCCCTCCCGCCGAGGCCATCCTGGCCGCACAGTTCTTCATCGGCATCACGCTCGGGGCCGGGTATATCGGGGTGACCCTGGCCGATATTCGTCGCGATGTGGCAGCAGGCGTGTTCTTTGTCCTGATACTGTCGGGATTGACCGTGATCTTTGCCGAAATTGCCACGCGTATCGCCGGCGGGCGACCCGTCGATGCCTTCCTTGCCTTCGCGCCTGCCGGCCAGGCCGAGATGACGGTTCTGGCCATCGTCGTTGGCGCCGATCTTGGCTATGTCGTGGTGCATCACCTCACCCGCGTGTTCCTGGTGATCTCCGGCGCTCCGGTTGCTGCCCGCATTTTTTGCGTGGGACCACCCGGCCCGCCGTCTGCGAAATAACCGGGTTCAGGCATCCACAGGTTCGACCACCTTCGCTTTCACAAAACCAGCGCCTTTGTCGGCGGTGGTGATCTCATGGGCGTCGTCGAGTCCGATCTTCAGGGTGCCGGGTTGTCCCTCGGGCCATGCAGGATCCATCGCATTGATGAATGATCTCGTGACAGACAGGACCGAGCGGCATGGCGCGGGCGGCCTCAAGCGTCAGCGCCACCTTGTCATGCACGACCAGGAGGCGCATGTCCCAGCTAGTTTCGTCCGTCAGTACGGCGCGCTGTTCTGGCTTATCCAGAAGGCATGGATGGAGCGGATCATGGTCACGAGCGCGTTTCCCCCCATCGGTTTCACGAGATAGGCATTTGCGCCCGCATCATAGGCTTTCCGAATATCGTCTTCCCGGTTGGAAGAGGTCAGCACGACCACGGGAATCTGCCGAACCGCGTCCGTCGCCCGGATGACCGACAGGACTTCGTTTCCCGAGCGACGTGGCAACTTCAAGTCCAGAAGGATCAGTCGGGGCACCGGGAACCGCTGACGGTCGGCATACTCCTCCCGCCCCAGCAGGTAGTCGATGGCTTTGTCTCCGTCGTCGAAGACAACCAGCGGATTCCTGACATCAGCCTTGCGAAAGGCATGGCGGATGAGATCGGCATCGTCGAGATTGTCCTCCACCAGCAACACTATCGATTGATCGTCCATCGTGCCCGTGGTCATGACACCCCTTCCCCTGCGCTGTTCTCGGCTGCATCAAGCTCGATCCAGAACCTGCTGCCGACACCCAGGTCGCCCTCCACCCCGCAGGTTCCGCCCATCCGCTCGACCCCCGCCTTGACGATGGCAAGACCAACGCCGGTGCCGGGATAGGTTTCCTGTCCGTGCAATCGTTCGAACACATTGAAGATGCGCGCCTGATGCTCCGGTGCAATGCCGATGCCGTTATCCTCGACCCAGATGCGCACCCGTTCCGCACATCGTTCCGCGCGAATGGTCACATGCGCGCTGCGATCCGGCGCCTTGAACTTGGCTGCATTGAGCACAAGATTGCCGATCACCTGGGCAAGGATCATCCCGTCAGCCTTGATCGGCGGAAACGACGGGGTAACCTTGAGCGTTACGGCGCTCTCGTCAAAGCCCGCAGAACGCAATTCGGTGATCGCGTTCCGGATCGCTCGGGCAGGATCGGTCCATTTCATCGTGACATCTGCGCGTTGCACGCGGCTGAAGGCCAGAAGATCGTCGATCAGCCCCTCCATCCGCTTTGCAGCCCCGACGATGCGGGAGGCATAGTGGTAACCCTCTTCGCCAAGACCCGCGCCGTGATCCTCCTGCAGAATGCGCGCGAACCCTTCCATGGCCCGCAGCGGCGCGCGAAGGTCATGGCTCACGGTATAGGCAAAGGCGTCAAGCTGGGCATTCGACTCGGCCAGCGAGTTGGTCCGCTCCGACACCTGCGCCTCCAGTGTGCCATTGCTCATCACGAGCGCCTGCTCGGCCAGCTTGCGGTCAGTGATGTCAGCGGCGATGCCGACAATACGGGGCGGGCTGTCCCCTTGGTCGTCGAGCCGCCCACGCAATTCAATCCATCGGGGCGCGCTGTCTTCGGCGCGTTCGATCCGGAATTCGACACGAAGCTCACCACTCTCGGCCAGCGCGGACCGCATGGCATCCGCGATGCCGGCTCGGTCCTCGGGCACGACCTGCTCCAGCAGCGCGTTCCATGTCCAGGACTTTTCGACCGACACGATACCAAAGATGCTGTCATAGCGATCCGAGCTGGTGATGTGGCCGGATGCAACATCCATCTCGAAGCTGCCCAGATCACCGGCCTCCAGCGCCAGTCGCAAACGGGTCGATGCATCACGCGTTTCGTTCAGAACGCTAAGCCGCTCGACGGTGGCGGCGATCAGGTTCGCGTATGTCCGCAAAAAGGCCACGTCTTCTTCCGAGAATTCACGACGAACGCGGCTGTCAACCTGAAGGATACCAAACGGTGGTCGATCCGTGCCACCGATGATGATCACGTTCGCGACCGCTTTCACCCCATAGGTGATCAGGAAATCCGGGTATCTGAAGCGGGTTTCCTCATCAATGTCCGGCGAGATCATTGGCTCGCCGGTCTTGAGCGCGTAACCTTCCGACGTGTCGTCCGTCGCCTGTATTGTGGCAACCCCGACGACGCCCTCCGTCCACCCGACACCGGCGCGCACCAGCAACGTATTGCCGTCCGGTTGCAGTTCGACAACCTTGGCGAAATCCGTGCCAAGCGCCTCGCCGACAAGCCGGCAGGCTTCGGTGAGTATCTCGTCCAGATCATCCGAGTGGAGCGCCAACTCGCCAAACTGGGCGAGAGCGGTCTGCTGGCGCAGTTGCCGTGAATGGTCCTGATCCAAAATCACTCCAATGTCGCTTTACGTGATCGGAACGGTGACGACCGCATACTCCACAGCACCGGTTTCTTCAAGTCGAGCGTTCCTGTCGGGTGCAAGCCGGACTGACGTCCACAAACGGGAAGGATATCAGGAAAGCCGCCCGACGTGTCCGAAGCATGGCGCGCGCCGCGCCGGTATCATTGTCTTGATTGGTGCAGCTTCTGCGGGCACAGTCCCTCCCAGGGCAGGTCCATCGCCACGCCGCCCGAAGCGCCTTGGTCGCGGCCACTTTCGAAGGTCGCACGATTGTCGAATGCCGCCCGGATACCGCGCGAAAGGGACACGCAGGAAACCGGGCGACGCAAGGTCACCTCGCAGATCGACATCCGTTCAGAACTCAAATCGCTGTTTGGGATACCTGCCAGGGCCAGAACGATCACGAGTGCAGGCGCAACCCGGCGCAGTTCGAGGCAGAAATCCACTGCCGCATCGGCATCTGCGAAATCATGTCCAACGACGCAAAAGGAAAGTCCCGATGCGTGCTTGCGAAGCCCGCACTCCGTCAAAACTGCTTCGGGAACGATCGTCGCTGTTCCACCAAGTTCCTCGATGTCGGCTTTCATGCCCCGAAATTCGGGCACGTCCGGCGCGAAAAGTGCTATCTCGGACCCTTGCTCAAGGGCAATCTGCCGTCGCCCTGTCACCCCGACATGCGCCCGTTTTGGTGCGCTTTGCGCAAGGGGACAGGAGACGTGCTGAAACAGGCGGTCGAGCAGGGTTGGTGCGACCCTGTCAAAGGGACCGGGCGACACCTCTACCTGCGAACGCCACCCGTTCAGCAAAATGTCCTTTGTCATTTCGATTGCTCCCAAGACAATCCGCGGGACGGAAACACATGAGATGACATGCTGGGATCCATAAAACTTTTAACGACGGTTCAAGGATAGCTGTCCTGATGGACTGGCCAGACGTTCAGCCAAGAGCTGGACAGTCCGCCTGGTTCACAGAGCGCCGGGATTTCTGAACGGAGCAAGCCGCGCTGCTCCATGACCGGCCCTATGCCGCAGGCATCACCTGACTCGACAGGAGTTTCCTGGTCGGTTGAACACGCCGATCAAGGGATTTCTCGTGCCAGCCTGATCGTAGGTTGTTCGTCCCTACGGACGGCCAGTCGCAAGAAAAGCTTTTACTTTTCAGGCAGGGGACAGGTCCAAATCTGCTCGGCACCGCGATGCGGCCTCCATGCCGCACAGATCACGGAGAACCGCGTCTACGGGCCAAACAAATGCTGGAGTGACCAGGCCGCGGCTCTGGCCAAGTGGACAGGCAGACCCCTGTCCCGATCGATCCGCGGTTCTCGACAGGCTCGCGTCATGCCGGGCTGGTCGTGGCGGCCTCGATAGCCGCTGCCCATTCGGTCAGCCCATGAGTCTCAATAGTATCAGGATGTTGGCGGACGTACCTTTCCAGCACTGCCAATGAAACAACCGGAACGCTGTTTGCAAATCACAAATGCACCGGCCGCGCAGGCCACAGCTGCAGGATTGTAATCGGGATTTAAAAAATGCACGCGCCTAACTCTTCCGAAGGGTCCACCGGGCCCGACGGTGATCATGTGTTCGGAACCCAGACAGCTTCGTCGGCGATGGCCTTCGGGCTTCGGGGTATTGTTGACTGGAGTGTGCAACAACCATTCCTCGATGTTTTCAAGACGGCCCGGCCCTGGCATGCCCATACCGAGAGCAAATGGGGCGCGTACCGGGCAGATGATCTGGAGGCCATGGGTGTTCTGGACGCCAACGGCTGGGTCACCGAGATGCCGAATGGGGTTTCGCAAATCCAAGCCTTCATCCTGACCGAAATGCCGGTCGAGGCGCAATATACCGGCGGCACCTACCGGCTGAGCTTTGACGGAGAAGGCGACATCACCGTCTTCGGCGCCGAAATGGTTTCGCGGGCAGACGGCGAGATCTTGTTCGACTATCGCCCGACCGGGAATGGCATGGTCGCGATCTCGATCAATTCGACCGACCCGCAAAACACCGGTAATTACCTGCGCAACATCGAGGTTGTGAAGCAGGAACACATCCAGGCGCATGAGGCGGGCGCGTTGTTCAATCCGCTCTGGCTCGACATCATCGATGACGCCCATGCGCTGCGCTTCATGGATTGGCAAGGGACCAACGACTCAACGGTCCGCACCTGGTCAGAACGCCCGCAAGAGGGAAACTATACCTATAACAAGGGCGTCCCTGTCGAGGTCATGGTCGAGCTTGCAAACACCACGGGCACCGAGCCATGGTTCAACATTCCATGGCATGCCGATGCGACCTATATCCGCGAGTTCGCCACTTATGTGCGTGACAATCTGAACCCCGATCTGCGCGCGCATATCGAATTGTCGAACGAAGTCTGGAACTGGATGTTCGATCAGGCACAGGATGCCTCCGAGGCCGCACAAGAGCGGTTCGGGCAGGATCTGGGTAACGGCTGGATGCAGGAATACGGAGCCCGATCCGCCGAGATGGCGCGCATTCTCGATCAGGTTTATGACGGATCCGAGGATCAATTGGTCAAGGTGGTCTCGACCCACACGTATTGGCCGGGGCTGGAGAAAGCCATTCTGGGCGCACCGGACTGGGAGGCGCAAAGCCCGGAGAACGACGCCCCCTACCTGTCCTTCGATACCTACGCCATCACCGGCTATTTCGGAAACAGCCTTGGCACGGATACCAAGGCGGGCACCGTCCTGGACTGGATTTCTCAAAGCGAGTCCGAGGCGCGGCAGGACGCCAGCGCACAGGGCCTGTCCGGTGCGGCGGCAAACGCCTATGTTGCAGAGCACCGTTTCGATCTGGCAGAAGCGCTGGCGGTGCGGGAGCTGCGCGACGGCTCGGTGACCGGCAACGCCGACGATTCGCTTCAGGGCCTGTTCGAGCTGTTCCGCTATCACAAGTCGGTAGCCGATGCGCATGGGCTAGACCTGGTGATGTATGAAGGCGGCACGCATGTCGTCGGGATAGGTCACTGGGTCAACAATGAAACACTGACCGAGTTTTTCACCCATCTGAATTATTCCGACGGGATGGGTCAGCTTTACACGGAGCTTCTGGAAGGATGGGAGGCGGCAGGCGGCACCCTGTTCAACGCCTTCGTCGATGTCTCGGAACCGAGCAAATGGGGCAGCTGGGGCGCGATGCGGCATCTCGAGGATTCGACCGCGCGCCATGACGCGGTGGTCGACTTCATGGAAAGCCACCCTGCGCCCGCGCATATGAAGGATGGAGTCTGGGCTTCGACTCCGTGGGAGCTCGATCCGGTGCAGACGCCCTCCACACCGACCGATCCCAGCCCGGAGCCGGCTCCAGACCCCGAACCCGAACCGGAGCAGGGCCGGGACATCAACCCGACGGCTCCGACGGAGGACATGCGCGAATATGTCTTCGGCAACACCCTTTATGTCTGGGCGGTGGGGAATCCGGAACTGTCGGTCGCACATTGGATGAACCAGTTCGCCGAGCAGAACGGGCAATCCTACGCGGTGGCCATGCAAACCGGGATGCTGACACTGCATGACGATCTTCCGCCAAATCCGCATATCAGCCTGCCCACGGTTCCCGAAGCCTGGAACGCCGATAGTGGCGAGAGCTTTGCGGATGCCGGTTTCAACCAGATCACGATCTCGCCGTTGAATTTCATCCAGAACAAGTCACCCGACAGCGCCTACGGGATCGATCCAAGCACATCGCCCACCGCCTCGGCGCTTCGGATCATCGAATGGGCAGACGCCCGTGCTCCGGGGGCGGCGATCAATATCTACGAAACCTGGCCGCACATGGAGAGTTTCATTTCGTCCTTTCCGCCCTCGGATGCCGAATTCGCGGCCTGGCAATCCTACATGAACGGCGATTGGCACGACTGGTGGGTATCGCTGACCGACAGCATCCGCGATGCACGCCCCGATCTGGATGTCCGCCTGGTCAGCGCCGGGCCGGACATATCCGCCATGCTTGCCGACCCTGACCTTGGCCTCGGCGCGCTGCGTCCCGCAGACCTTTATGTCGATGACGGTCCACAGGGCACGCCGACGCTCTATCTGCTGGCGTCGATGGTCCACTACACAACCGTGTTCGGATCAGCACTGCCGGACGACATGGAGTTGCCCCTCAGCATTCACCCGGCCGTGGTGCAGAACTTCGCGGCCATTGCAGAATGGTTGGCAGACAATTCGAACGACGGGCTGCCCGCTCCGATCGTAAGCCCGTTCACCGATCAAACCGAGCCTGACCTGACGCCGTCAGCCCTGGACCGCGATGGCACCGATGGCGACGACCGGATAATCGCGGACGGCAATGGCACGCTGTTCAATGGCGGCGCCGGGACCGACAGTCTGGTGGTTGGCGGGAACCACGGCACCTACTCGCTGCGCTTTTCGGGCGACGGGGTCCAGATCGAGAACCGCCTTGGTGATTCCATCCCGCTGACGGCGCGGAATATCGAATGGATCGAGTTCGACACCGACATCGCCCCATTCGGGCATGGCAGTCTTTCCGTCGATATGTTCGATGGAATGGCAGACCTGGACGGTGCGTCGATGGCGTCCCTGACCGAGCTGTACATCGCCTATTTCAACCGCGCACCGGATGCCGTTGGGCTGTATTTCTGGGGCGACCAGATGGCAAACGGGATGCGCCTTGACGAAATCGCGACGCAGTTTTTCGACCAGCCGGAAACCCGTGCGCTTTACGGTAACCTGGGTGACCTGCCGGCTTTCGTGACGACGGTCTATGAGAACGTGCTTGGCCGCGCTCCGGACCAGCCGGGCATGGCCTATTGGCTTGACCAGCTCGACCGGGAAAATGACGTGACGCCGGCGTCTTTCATCCAGGCGATCCTCGACGGTGCCAAGGCAGATACGGGTGGACACGCGGACGCGGCCTATCTTGCCAACAAGGTGCTTCTGGGCGGGCATTTCGCGGTGACGCGGGGCATGTCGGATATCGAGATGGCGAATGTCGTCATGCAGGGGTTCGACGGGTCCGATGACAGCCTGCAAGCCGGGCTGACCCAGAGCGACGCGATCCATTCCGATATCCTTGACGGGACAACGGATGGGTTGCTGATGCAGCTTGTCGGGATCGCGGACGATCTTTTCGGTATGTAGCCGTCAAAACCACGCAATCGGTTTGCTGGCCCGATCCACCTCCGTTCATTGTCATGATGCAGGGTCGGGCCGGCCGAAAGGCCGGGCCACATGGCCAGCTACTGCGCGGCCTCGGTCTTGGGTAGACTGCTGCTGCTTTCTAAACCGCAGGTTTTTTCCGCGATCCGACAATCAGGACAGGACACAAAATGAACACGGACTTCGAGGACACGCGGAAAAACCCACCCTCGCGCAAAAAACGGGTCGCGACTAGAGCGATGCCATCAACAGACATAGGGTCCAGTCGATCTCTTGCCTCGTTTTCCACGCAGGACGATGGCGCGGTTGCCGTCATTGCGGGGATGGCGATCCCCGTGCTTTTGGGGTTTGCGGGACTGGCGCTGGAATACGGCCAGGTCCTGGGCGTAAGGGCTGACGCGCAACGAACAGCAGATTTCGCGTCCCACGCCGGAGCCGTCACGTATTCGCGCACGGGTGATGGAGAGGCGATGGTGAACGTCGCAAGAAGCGTCGCGCGGCTGAACGGTTTTGAAAACGCCGAGATTGCCGTCATGCTCGACCCCTCAGTTCCGACCGCCAACGGGTCCGCGGTGCGTGCGACAATCACGACACCCAAAGCGCTCTACCTGCCGCCCCTCGTGGGCGGCGACGCGTCCGTCGATGTTGTGACGACCGCAGTAGCCGGGGCACTTGGCGGCGCCCCAGCCTGTGTGCAGGCGCTCGACCCTGACGGCAGCGGTATAACCTTGTCCGGTGGCACGTCGTTGGCGTCGAGTGATTGCAGCATTGCCTCGAATGCAGAAGTTGCCGCGCCCTGTGGCACCAGCATCGTCACCGACTCCCTGAGCTATGACTCCAATTCAGCCCCAGCGACCGGCGGCTGCAACACCATCGTCACGCCAGAGGGTGAAACGTCGGATATTGCGCGGCGCCCGACAACCGATGCGCTGGCAGGGAGCGACCCCATCCTGCTTGCGCAAAGCCAAATGGCCAGCACTGCGGCGCTGACAGCTCCGGACGACGTGGTCGTGGCGAACGGCCCCGACATCGAATTCGGGTGGACGCCAAGCACCACGACGGCGCAGGCGGCGGCTGTCGGCTGCTCGGCCACCTTTGCAAGCAGCGACAACACATGGACCTTTGCCTGTCCGGGACAGTCGACGGTCAACCTTGGCAACATAACGATCGGGGGCGGGATCACGCTGCGGTTCAACCCCGGCGGGGCGCAATCAATCGTCTACAACATCTCCGGCGGAATACAAAATACCGGAACGCGCATGACGTTCGCGGGCGGCACCTACAATATCGCCAAAGGCATCAGCACCGGTGGCGGTTCGGTCACCGAATTCGGCGCGGGAACCTACAACATCGGTCGCTCGGACCAGGGCTGCAACTGGGGGTCCGACCGGTACAGCATCTGCAACACCAGTCTGCTGTCATTCGAGGGCCCGAGCGCGTTCAGTCTTCCCGGTGGGGCGATGAACACAGGCGGGTCCACGCTGACGCTGGGCACGGGAAACGGAAACAGCTTCCGGTTCGGCCCGTCCTCCGGTGGTGACGCGATCTCTCTTGGCGGTGGCTCGCAGACCTTCATGGGAGATGCCGACGGCGGTCTGTTCGAAGTTGCCGGACATATCGACGGGGGCGGCGGTGGCAGTTGCCTCGTGATCCCGGCGGCCGACCTGCACGAGATCCGCGGGTCACTTCTGGCGTCGGGCGCCATTCGCTTCGGTGCAGGGCTTTATGCGGTCGATGGATACATGCATCTTGGCGGCGACGGGGGCGGCAGCGCCGATTGCGAGGGTGAAACGATCAGCATCCACGCGAAAAACACCACCTTCCTGATCGCTGCAAACGGCACCGAACCGAGTGGTTGGGAATGTGGCGGACAAGCGTTCTGCGTGTCCGCGGGGTATAGCAACGTCCGTTTCACGGCACCGCAATCCGGCCACTACGCCGATCTGGCCGTGATCGGGCCGCTGGATGCATCGCGCAATGAGGGCGCGCTTTTTGCGGCCGGAGCCAGCGGCAACGTGGTGTCGGGCGCGGTCTACTTTCCGAACGGACCGATCACCACATCCGGCGGTGCGAGCGCCAGCGCCGATGGCGGGTGCCTGCAGTTGATCGGGTCGGAAATCACCCTGTCGGGCGGGACCTCCGTCGCGTCCGAATGCGACCTGCCGCAATCGGGCGGCATCGGCGACGTGGTGCTTCTGAGATGATCCGATTTTCAGCCCACCTGATGCGACGGTTGCGACAAGAGCAACACGGCAGCATCGCGGTCGAGTTCGCCTTTTTGGCCCCCGTGCTCTTGTTCATCCTCGCAGGGGTGATCGAAATTGGCGGCGCCACCTACACACGGCTTTCGCTTGATGCGCGCGTAACGGCAATGGCCGAATATGCGCTTCTCCAATCCGCGCCGGAGGATCAGGCAGGCGCAACGGAACTTGCCGAAACGCTCGCCGGCATGTTGCAGGGGGATGCCTCGGAAACCGGCCAGGCTGTCGTGAACAATGCCGCAACTGCCGCGTGGACCGGTTCCGCCATAACCTCGCAATCCGGGCCGGGAGATATCGCGAATTGCTACTGCCCGACCTTGTCGGCAGACAGGGTAATCTGGGGCCGGCAGACATCTTGCGAAGCGCCGTGCGCCTCGGGGGGGACCGCCGGGCAATTCGTGCAAATTTCCGCCGAGGCCCACCATGTCACGATTTTTCCGGGATATGCCTTTATCGAAGGAGACATGGTCGGAACACGCACCGTGTTGCGCTTGAAGTGACAGTCAGATCCGAAATGAAAGGTTTCCTCTCGAACCGTGGCGGGGCCGTGGCCATCGAATTCGCGGCCATCGCGCTGCCGCTCATGCTGCTGCTGGGCGGATCGATCGAGGTCAGCCGTTTCATATGGACCCGTGTCGCGCTACAGGATTCCGCGTCGACCGGGGCGCGCTGTCTTGGTTTGCGCCTTGCCCCCTGTGCCACTGATGGAAAGATGGACACTGGCGGCACGGTGCATTTCGTGCAGCAGCAAGCCAGCGAATGGGCAATCGACATCTCCGACCAATCGGTGACACCGGATGCAACTTCTGGGTGTGAAAACACCCCCGATTTTGCCAGGATCGGAATACGACATCGTCTGACCAGCATCCTGATCGTCTTGCCTGACACTTGGGTCGAGGTGGAAGCCTGTTTTCCCGTGGCCCCGCCGGATTGAAACCTCTGGAGCGTGACGCCATCTATTTCATCTCTGCAACGACACACGTCCATCAAAACTGCGCGCGGGACCAGCCCTACCGCAAAAACAACTTACACCCTATCTGGAAAGTGAAAGTCCCCATGACCGCGAATCTGCGCCGAATTTTCCAGACCATCGCAATCAGCTTTCCCGTATGAGTGAGTGCGTCAGCATTCTGGTCGTGGATGACGATCAAATGATGCTCGACTTCGCCGTGCGTGCTTTGACTTCGCTTGGATACGCCTGTCTTGTCTCGCAGGATACCGACGAAGCGCTGCGGGTGCTGGATGCAGATCCAAGCATCCGCGCGGTGATCATCGACATGCGTCTCGGAACAGGACAAAGCGGCATGCACATGGCGCAGCAGGCGCTTGGGATCCGACCCGAACTGGGTGTTCTTCTCACCTCCGGTGATCACGGGGCACTGAAGGTCGCAAGGCAGCATTTGCCACATGGCGTCAGGGTCCTGCCGAAACCCTACCGCTTGCGTGACTTGGCAGCGCATCTGTCACACCTGATATGAAGATCAGCCGTGTTGATTTGTCCTATTCGATATCAGCCAGCAGCTTTGCGCCAAGGATCGCAGCTTCGACGCGGTTCGACGCCCCCAAGATACGGAAAATGTAGGAAAGATGAAATTTGACCGTGCTATGATTGATGTCGAGCGCCCGCGCGATCCCCTTGTTGGGCTGTCCCGCAACAAGAAGACGCAGGACTTCCAATTGGCGGGGCGTCAACGCCTCGAGCGAAACACCGGATTTCGCGGCCTCGGGTACCACGGCGTCCTCGGGCTCATCGGATTGCGGAGTGAACGGCGGTACGTAGACTCCACCGTCAGCGATCTGCTGGAGTGCGGCTTCGGTTTCACCGATGCCCAGGCCCTTGTTGATGAAACCCTGCGCCCCTGCAGAAAGGGCCATTAGAATGTCCTTGCGCGACCTCGACGCCGACAAGACCACGAGGCGAATCTGGGGCTGCCTTGCTTTGATACTGTCCAGCAGATCGCGATTATCAATCCCCGGCATGTTCAGATCGATGAGTCCCAAGCCGAAGGAAACGTCACCGGACAGGTGTTCGATGGCCTCTTGCGATGTCGCGCAGGCTATGACGGTTTCCACACCGAACCTGTCACGCAGCACGGAATATATGGCCATGCGGAAGAATTCATCGTCATCGACGATGAAAACAGGTGAGAGCGTTGAAAGCTCTATTTGCGACGACATGAAATCATCACTGTGCGTACCGCTCCACCAACATGCCAGACAGCGACCTTGTCAGTTAGACGATTGGAATGGGAAACAGGCCCGACACCAGAGCAATGTACCAGGCTAAGTCTTCAATCGCCGAAATACAGACGTCACTGGGCATACTATCATTGCGCGTAAAAATAAATGATAAGCAATGCCTCGACACAGGTCAACACGACCTTTCGCGGCGACTTCACCACCGACCTTCCGGGTGCGGCGACACGCTGGTCGTCCTGCGGCGTTCTGCCTGTCACCACCTGCGGGTGTCGGAGGCGACATCAAGCATCGAAATCCTGCACCGGTTGGCATCACGATGGAAAAACCGCTGCAAGGAAGGATTGGTCACGTCATGCGACGACGCGTGTGTTAGGCTCATTTTGCCGGCGCGTTCAATGATCCCGCAAATGAAACGGCCTCCTTTGGCAACGGCTCTGACGGCCCAGCGCCGGGACCGGCAAGCCGATCTTTCCAAGCGCACCCCGAACGGGGTCGCAAGGGCTGCGCCTATTTGTGCCAATGAAACGTCCCGTGGTCTTGCGGTGACGGCAGCGAATGGCTGGACGACACACCAATAAAGGATGATGTCATGACGCAAACCGAGATACTCGCCGCCATCACGATTGCCACGGTCTTATGTGGCTTGATTGCAGCGCTCGTCGCCTTGCAGCGGCTACATCGTCGGGTACGCGACACGACACGGCGCATTCTGGACACCTATCCTTCAGGCGCGTCGCCGGACCCGTCACAGCAGCGCGGCATCCGGGGAGATCTGATCCGCATCGAACAGGCATTCGGTGGCATGTCCAAACGCCTTGCGGCGCAGAGGGCAACGTTGGATCAGGCCGGCGACCTGTCGGGCTTCGGCACATGGGCGCTTCTTCCGAACCTGAGGTCGGTGCGCGCATCCTTGCAGATCCGCAAGGTTTTCGGTTTTCCCGAGGATGAAGATGTCGTCAGCCTCGACGGCTTCCGGGAAACCATCCTCCCGGAAGACCGGCCCGGCTTTGATGCCGCGCTGGAACGCGCCGTGAAAGAGCGCGTGATGACCGATGTCGAATTCCGCGCATATGACGGGGATGGGCAGGTCCGCGTGTTCTGGGCCAGTACCGGGCCCGGCGGCGCTGTCCCGATGGACACGGAAGGCGCGACCATAGGCACCATTCAGGACATCACCGAGCTCAGGCAAACGGAAACCGCGCTGGTGCGGTCGCAAAACCTTGAACGCCTGGCGTGCGAAACGGCGCAGATCGGCGGTTGGCGCTATGACACGGCAACGCGGAAGTTCGACGGAACACCCGAAGCAGCCCAGCTTCTCGGGCTTGAGCACGGGCTGACCCCCTCGGTCGAGGATTTGACGAACCGGTTCACAAATGACGAAGAGCGCCAACGCATCGAACGCAGTTTCTGGACCTGCGTTGGCACCGGCAGCCGGCACGACGAAATCGCACAGTTCCAGCGGTTCGATGGCGAGGAAACCTGGCTGCGCATGGTCGGCGAAGCGGAGCGCGATTCGTCGGGCAAGATCGTCTCGGTCTACGGCGCCTTGCAGGATGTCAGTGAGCTGGTCGGAACAAGGCGGGTGAAAAAAGAGACCCAGGCGCTCCTTCAGACCATTGTGAACGCTCTTGACGATGGTTTTGTCATTCACGATTGTGCCGGCAACATCCAGTACATGAACCGCATGGCACACAGCATCCTCGGGGTGCCGGACACCAACCTCGTGGGCGGCAATATCTGGAACGACATCCCCTTTGCGCATGATCCGCTCTTCAAGCGGATGATTACCGATGCGCTCGAAACCGGAACGCGCCAGAGCTTCGAGGGCGCAATCGCGGGCCCCGAACGGTGGGTCAGCGTCGCGGTGTATCCAACGCCCGCTGGCGTCGCCATCCATCTGACCGACCTCACCGAGGAGCATGACTCCCGCGCCCGCCTGCGCCTGCTCGATGCTGCAATGACGCATGTGGGCGACGTTGTGCTGATCACGGAAGCCGAGACAGTCGATCCTCCGGGCCCGAAGGTCGTCTATGTCAACGACGCATTCGAACGGATAACAGGCTTTGCGCCAGCAGACATCCTGGGCGCGACGCCGCGCATTCTGCAGGGGCCGGATACGGAAAGGGCGCGTCTCGAAGATATCCGCATGGCGATTGAGAACAACAAGCCGATTCGCACCGAACTCACGAACTACAGAAAAGACGGCACCAAGTTTACGACCGAGATCAACATCAATCCCGTCTTCGATGACGAGGGGAACTGTACCCACTACGTGTCCATCCAGCGCGACACGACCAAGCGGCGCGCAGACGAAGAATGCCTGCGTGCCCGCGAAGAGCAGTTCCGTCTCGCCAGCCTGGCCAGCCAGGATATCATCTGGGACTGGGATCTGTGCACCGGCACCATCTGGAACAGCAACAATTCTGAAACGGTCTTCGGGCCATTTCTGGACTGGAAGGCGTACGACGCCCCTGGAAGCTGCATTGAACATGCGCTTGAACGGATTCATCCTGACGACCGCCTCGGCATCACAGAAAGCCTCGACGCCGCGCTGTCGGGTGACGCGCAGATTTGGCGCTGCGACTATCGCATCAAGACCAAGGACGGCACATGGCGTGACATGGCCGACAAGGCATTCATCGTTCGGGACGATGCCGGGACACCCCGGCGCATGGTCGGAGCAATGTCGGACGTGACCGATCTGAGGTTGCTCGATGCGCAGTTGCACCAGGCACAAAAGCTTGAAACCGTTGGGCAATTGACCGGAGGCATCGCGCATGACTTCAACAATCTTCTTACGATCATTCTTGGCAACTGCGACATTCTGCTGAACGATATCGGCAACGACTCGCCCCTGCGCCCCTTGCTTCAGTCGATCGAGGACGCGGCTGAGCGGGGTGGCCGGGTGTCGCGTGACCTCTTGGCCTTTTCGCGCCGGCAACCGCTCGAGCTCAGACCGACCGATATCAACAAACTGATCCGGCAATCCGCCAACCTTGTCGAACGTGCGGTCGATGCCAGCGTCGAGATCAGGTACGACCTGAGCGACGCGGACACCGTGGCAAATGTTGATCCCGACAAGATGCAGGCGGCGTTGCTCAATCTTGTGATCAACTCAAGGGCCGCGATTCCGCATCGCGGCACCATCACCATCAGAACGCGCGAAGAAAGTATAATGGTCAGCGACCTCGACCACAATTGCCAGCCGGGCGCATATATCGAGATCGACGTCGAGGACGATGGATCGGGAATGTCGCCGAATGTCGTGGCACATGCGTTCGACCCCTTCTTCACGACCAAGGATTTGCAGGGCGGAACCGGGTTGGGACTCAGTTCGGTCTATGGTCTCGTCAAGCAGTCGGGGGGACATGCCACAATCTCCTCGGAACCGGGAAAGGGCACCATCGTCACGCTTTTTCTCCCGGTTGCGGACGAACCGGAACAGGAGGAGCCCACCGAGACCGACGCGATAGCCGAGGAACCCCGCTTCGGTGGGGAACACCGCATACTTGTGGTGGAAGACGACGCCGAGCTTCGGACCTTCGTATGTACCGTGCTGACCCGCTTGGGATATGTGGTCGTCGAGGCCCATAACGGAGCAACCGCTCTGAACATCCTGGAAACCGACGGCAAATTCGACCTGATCTTCACGGACATCGTCATGCCGGGCGGCGTCAGCGGCGTTCTGCTGGCCCAGAAGGCAAAAACGCTGCATCCGGATGTGAAGATGCTCTTCACCTCGGGCTATACCAGCGATGCCATGGGCGAGGACCGGCATGTGCCGGCTGATATCCCGATACTGTCCAAACCCTTCCGCTCCGACGAGCTGATGGCCAAGGTGGTCGATGCCCTGGCGAACGGAGGATCTGCAGACTGAGACCGGCTGCACCATCGTCCTGACCAGATGGCTAGGCCACGACGCCAGCTAGTTAACAGGTGATTTTGATCTCATCTTCTATCCCAGACGACCCTTCGTCCAGGGCACCCAAGGCATTGGAACACCAAGCCGCCCTGCCGGCACAACCGGGAAAATTCGGGAAGAAGGACTGCATCTCATGCTAAAACTTATAAACAACTTCAAACGTAACGAGTCCGGCGCAACCGCCATCGAGTACGGCCTGATTGCCGCTCTTGTCGCCGTGGCTCTGATTGGTGCGCTGACAACTCTTGGCACTGATCTCAGTGGTATCTTTGGCGATGTCTCCACAGAACTCAATGATGGCACCTAATCGTTCATCGGCGACTTCTACTCCGCACCGCGATGCTACGCCCCATCGGCAATAATTGCGGTGCGGCACTTACCTGATGTGACACAAGACATGCTGGACACCGTCTTTTTCTTCCCGGCTCTCTGGTTCATCGGTGGCCAATTGTTCGCCGCCGCCAGCGACGCGATGACGATGCGCATACCCAATATGCTCGTCCTGTATCTGCTGGCGGGGTTTGCGCTGTCCCTGACAGTGTCGCAACCGGGCTGGGGGGATCTTGCCGCCAGCCTTGCTGTCGGTGGCGCGATCCTCGCCGTTGGCCTGCTCCTGTTCGCGCGCGGCTGGATGGGCGGCGGCGATGTAAAGCTGCTCGCAGTGACCGGACTTTGGCTCGGTCCTGCTGCAACACCGGCGCTATTGATCCTGACGGCGCTGGCCGGCGGGGTGCTGACACTGGCGCTCCTTGCTTGCCATGCATTCGGCGCCCACCGCCGTGCGGGCGGCAAGTTCGCCGCATTCCAAGACCCGGTGGGTCGTCTGCCCTACGGGATTGCCATTGCGGCGGCGGCCATCGCCGTCGTGCTACTGCGGCCAGACGCTCTCTTGACGCGCTGACCGCCGTCACCTGCTGCTGCCTGGAGGGCCGATATGCTACGACCAATTGTTCTGCTGATCACGCTGGCGGCCGGGGGCGGCGCCGCTTGGATCGCGTCACAGGAAACCGCTCCGCCCCCCCGCGAAGTGGTGTCGGTACCGGATGCGGTCGAAATGACCGGGGTTCTTGTCGCGGCACAAGACGTGCCACGCGGGAGCCAGGTGACCAAGCCTGCCCTCAAGTGGCAGCAATGGCCCGCCGACACCGTACCTTCCGCCATGATCGATCGTACGGTCCGCCCCGATGCGCTGGAAGATCTCGTCGGCCGCTATGCAAATCGCCCGCTCTCCATGGGCGAGCCAATCACGGAATGGACGCTTTCAGACCTTCCGAACAGGTTCATGGCGGCATCGCTCGCGCCGGGACAACGTGCGGTGGCGATCAACGTGGATGCGCAAAGCACGGCAGGCGGGTTCATCCTGCCGAATGACCGGGTCGATGTGCTCCACACTGTGCAGGCGTCGCGAAACCAACCAGGCGACGTTACCCGCAGCCGCACCATTCTGCGCGGTGTCCGGGTTCTGGCCATCGACCAGACCAGCGACGACGTCGATGCCGGAACAGTGCTTGGCAAGACGGCCACGCTGGAACTGTCCGAAGCGCAGGTCGAAGCCGTGACCGCAGCCGCATCGACCGGCACGCTGTCGCTGTCGCTCCGGCCGATGGAAAAGTCACCGGGAAAAGCGATGATGGTGGCCGAGGAACCGACAACGACGATCCGTGTCCGCCGCGGAAACGTCGTCGAGGACACTGTCGTCAACTGACGTCGTGTCGCCGCATCAAGAAGCTGTCGCACCGTTCGGGCGAAGGAAAAAAGATGAAACATGCTCCCATCACGCTGCAAGACGGCGCCGAGGCGACCCCGGATCAGACGTTGCCGAGCGTCCGTGTACCGCACCTGACTGTGACAGCGTTCTGCCTGACGGCCACGACCAACGGCGCGATCACGCGTGCCAGCGGCGACCGTCGTCTGACCCGGGTCAAGATGCAGATCAAAAAAGGCAGCGTCGAAGAGGCACGACGGATGTTCGAGACCGAACAGACGCCGTCTTTGCTCATCGTCGAGATTGCCGTCTCTGGCGACACGCTGCTGGAGCAGCTCGACTCGCTTGCCGAGGTCTGCGACCCGAAAACCAAGGTTGTCATCGTCGGCGTGGAAAACGACATCCAACTGTACCGCACACTTATGGAGCGCGGCATATCGGAATACCTCGTCGGCGCGATCACGCCACTGACCTATGTCGCGATGATCCAGAGGCTGTTCGGACAGGACTCCGAAACAAAGCTTGGCAAGGTGTACGCCTTCGTCGGCGCCAAGGGCGGCGTCGGCGCATCGACCCTTGCGCAGAATGTGGCTTGGACGATCGCCGAAGAGCAATCGAGTCCGACAGTGCTTCTCGATCTGGATTTCAGGTTTGGTTCAGCAGCCATAAACCTCGATCTGAAGCCGATGACAGGGCTTGAGAAATATGTGAGCGACCCCGAAAAGCTCGATGCGGCCCTCCTGGATCGGCTCACCGTTCAACGTGGGAACTACCTGAGCGTATTGCCGGGTTTCGATGACGTTTTGTGCGACATCGACCCTGCACCGGACGCAATCGAGCGCCTGATCGAAATTGCCAGAGCGTCTTTCCCGCATGTCGTCGTGGACCTGCCCCATGATTGGTCCGCAGCCAGCCGCGACACCCTGACATCGGCCGACCATGTCATCTTGGTGACTGCGCCTGATTTGTCGAATCTGCGAAATTCGCTCGCTCTGACTGAACGATTGCGCGCTCTGCGTCCCAATGATGCGCCGCCAATGGTCATTCTCAACGCGTGCAGGATGCCCAAACGCAAAGAAATCGCAGCCGGTAAATTTGCCACGAGCCTTGGCATCGAAACCTGTTCGACCATCGTTTTCGATCCGGCGACATTCGGCGCTGCGTCGGTCAAGGGGCAGACGATACGCGAACAATCGCCCCGCGGCAAAGCGCAGAAATCAATCAGGCGCATCGTCCACAACCTCGCGGGCAAGACCAACAAACGGCCGCGAAGCTGGCTTCGCAAACATCTCGGCCTTGGCTGACCGCAAAACCGCCCCGCACTTCACCTCAATTGGAATAGACCCTCATGTCCCAGTCCTTCGGAAAACGAACGGCATTGAAAAACGCGCAAAAGGTTACGCCGTCCGGCTCCGAAAAGGCGGAATCATCGGACGCGGCCACTCGGCCCTCGGTCAATCAACCGGTGCACATGACGCGGGCACAAGACGCGCCGTCACGGCAAGCGCGGGTTGCGGCGACAGAGGCGCCACAGAACGCTGCCGACTACATCGAACTGAAAAAAGAGATCTTCGGCGCCTTGATCGAGTCGATCAATATCAGCGAACTCGGCCTGCTGGACCTTCAGGCCGCACGACGCGAGGTCGGCGGCGTGGTCAGCGAGATTCTTTCCGTCAAGCGCGCGGTCCTGTCCAGCAGCGAACAAGCCGAGCTTACCGAGGAAATCTGCAACGACGTTCTTGGCTACGGCCCGTTGGAGCCATTGCTCGCACGCGACGATATCTCGGATATCATGGTGAACGGGACCAACCTGATCTACATCGAGGTGAAAGGCAAAGTTCAGCAGACGAATATCCGCTTCCGGGATAACGAACAGCTGCTGAATATCTGCCAGCGCATCGTCAGCCAAGTCGGGCGCCGCCTCGACGAATCGAGCCCGATCTGCGATGCGCGATTGCCGGACGGAAGCCGCGTGAACGTGATCGCACCGCCCTTGGCCATCGACGGTCCCAGCCTGACCATCCGGCGCTTCAAGAAGGACAAGCTGACGCTGAACGAACTTGTCAGTTTCGGATCTATCACGCCCGAAGGGTCGGAAATCCTCAAAATCATCGGTCGGGTCCGGTGCAATGTCCTGATTTCGGGCGGAACCGGGTCCGGCAAGACGACACTGCTCAATTGCCTGACGAAATATGTCGACTCGGACGAGCGGATCGTCACCTGCGAGGACTCCGCTGAATTGCAATTGCAGCAACCGCATGTCGTCCGTCTGGAAACTCGCCCCGCCAACGTCGAGGGCACCGGCCAGGTGACGATGCGAGATCTGGTCAAGAACTGCCTGCGGATGCGCCCTGAGCGGATCATCGTCGGCGAGGTGCGTGGCCCCGAAGCCTTCGATCTTCTGCAGGCGATGAATACCGGTCACGACGGGTCGATGGGAACGCTGCACGCCAATACCCCGCGCGAGGCTCTGTCGCGCCTGGGCGCGATGATCACGATGGGCGGCTTCGACCTGCCGTCACAGACGATCCAGGAGATGGCCGTGTCCTCCATCGACGTCATCGTTCAGGCAGCGCGCCTGCGGGATGGCTCGCGCCGCATCACCCACATCACCGAGGTGCTGGGCATGGAAGGTGACGTGCCCATCCTGCAGGACATCTTTGTCTACAAGATGCAGGGCGAGGACGAAAGCGGTCGGATCATCGGCCAGCACCAGTCGACGGGCATCGGCCGCCCGGCGTTCTGGGATCGCGCCCGCTATTTCGGCGAAGAAAACCGGCTGTCGCGCGCGCTCGAAGCGTCGACCGCCCCCACCTGAAACCAGAGCTGGTACAATGATGCAGCAATTCGACTTCACTCTCTTGATTGTGCCGCTTGCCGCGCTGGCCGCAGTGGGTCTCGTGCTGTTGTTTGCCATGCCATATCTCGATGCGCAGGCGCTTTGGAAGCGGCGGATGGCCTTGGCCCTTGGCGGCAGTGGCAATGTCAGCGCTGCGACCCCTTCCGACAGCAAGGCCTCGACCCATCGAAAGGCAATTGAAAAAACCCTTAAAGAGATCGAAGACCGCCAATCGGAGCAACGCAACCAGCGGCGCAAGCCGGGGCTCGAGCAGCGCCTCCGGGAGGCGGGCCTGGGTTGGAAACCGTCCGGCTACTGGCTTTTCTGCGCGGCGATCGCCATTGGTGCCTTCGCAGCCACGTCATCACTTGGGTTGCTTTACGCAAGCGGCATCGCGCTGTTCACCGGGCTTGCCGTTCCGCATCTTTACGTCAAGTTTCTTCGCCATCGGCGGCTGACCGTCTTTGCGAATGGGTTTCCGGACGTGATCGACCTGATCGTCCGTGGCGTCCGTGCCGGGCGTCC
Source organism: Marivita sp. (assembly GCF_020055675.1). GTDB lineage: Bacteria > Pseudomonadota > Alphaproteobacteria > Rhodobacterales > Rhodobacteraceae > Marivita. The sequence goes on along the minus strand of NZ_JAIPUS010000004.1, from coordinate 97,507 downwards.
GCTGGCGGATTGTCTGGCAGTTGTCGCGGCCGACAGCGCAGAGCCGATCCGCAGCGAATTCAGGCAAGTCGTCGAGGACCAATCCGTCGGACTGCCCATCCACGAGGCGGTCGACAAGCTGGCACAGCGCGTCCCGCTGCAAGAGGTCGGGTTTCTCGCGATCGTTGTCGCGATCCAGAACCGCGCAGGCGGCAACCTGACCGAGGCCCTGGGCAATCTGTCCACAGTATTGCGGGGTCGCCGGCAACTCCATGCCAAGGTGAAGGCGATGAGCGCGGAGGCCAAGACCTCGGCCGGGATCATCGGCTCGCTTCCCGTGGTCGTCGCGCTTCTCGTTCAGGTGACGAGTCCCGAATATCTCGCCGTTCTCTACCAGACGACTGCGGGCATCACGGTGGTCGTCGCCTGTGCGCTCTGGATGTCCATCGGTGTGTTCATCATGCGCCAGATGATCAATTTTGACATGTGAAGGAGACAGGTCATGCCCATCGAACTGACGACATCACAGTTTGAGCAAATGATCATGGTGCTTTCAGCGCTGTGCGTCATGGGGCTCGTCCTGACGGTTGCCTGGCCGTGGATTGCCCGCGACCAGTTGGCAGAACGCGTTCGATTTGTAAAAAATGAGCGAAGTGTTCTACGTCGCCGTGGCCAGCCGCGAAAGGCGGCAAATGTCGACGGGCGCTCACAGCTTTTTGCCAAGCAGCCGAACCGGGTCTTCGCCGGGATCGTGGAGCGGTTGAGCCTGGCGCGGTTGACAAACGAAAGCGGCACAGTCCTGCTTTTGCGGATGGCCGGGCTGCGGGGGCGCGCGCCCCTGGTCGCATTTCTGGCGTCACGGTTGATCGCAGCCGTGGTGCTGCCGATGATCGCATTCGTATATATTGCCTTCGTGGTGAGACCGGACCTGCCATTGCCAGCCGTAGCCGCCATGGCCTCTGCTGGGGCGATTGTCGGATTCTGGCTGCCCAGGCTCTATGTCCACAACCTGATCGCAAAGCGGCACACCAGCTTGCGGCGCAGTTGGCCCGATGCCCTTGACCTGCTGCTGATCTGTGTCGAATCCGGGATGAGCAGCGAAGCCGCCTTTCGCAAGGTGGCCGAAGAAATCGGCTCACAATCCAAGGAACTGGCCGAGGAAATGTCGCTCACCACTGCCGAACTCGCCTACCTGTCGGATCGTCGACAAGCCTACGAGAACCTTGGCACACGCACCGGGCTGGACAGTATCAAGGCAACCGTCATCGGCCTGATTCAATCCGAAAAATACGGCACGTCGCTGGGCCAGATGCTCCGGGTTCTGGCCAAGGAAAGCCGCGATCTCCGCATGGCGGCCGCCGAAAAGAAGGCCGCCGCTCTCCCGCCCAAACTGACCGTTCCGATGATCGTGTTCTTTCTGCCGGTCCTGTTCGCTGTGATCGCGACGCCGGCGGTCCTTCAGGCAATCGGAGCGACCTGAGCATGGCATGTTTGCACCAGTCTCATGATGACCGCCTCTTGCGCGCCCGGCCCGTCAACATCCAGCACAACAGCGCGACGGGCGTTTGGGTCACGTCGCATCGGGGGCCGGGGGGTCGATGCCGTCTTGCGAGACCGCGGCGGCAAGGCGCGCGTGTCGGGTCCACTGCTCAATTGCGTTTGCCTCTCCGGATTTTCGGCGAATTGCGTCTTCAAGATCCATGGAGGCCTCGGCGAGGTCGGAAAACCCGAGTATCCCGGCCCGGAACACGGTTTTGTGCGCCATTTCGCGCAACGTGTCGTGGTCAGGGCGTGACTGCTCGATCCGCTGCACGCATTCACCGAGTTCGGCACAGAACGTGCGCAATCGCATCAACGCGCCCTCGTGTCCGAACAGATCACAGGCCTCTTTGAAAGCCTCCCTGTCCTGCACGCCCTTCGACACCTCATTCGTCGGACCCCGTCCCGCCATCGCCACTCTCCGATTGTACCCGATGCCTGCTTCACAAAATGAAAGGAAGCGTCATGAAATATCCAAAATTCTGCGTTCCGGTCAAAGCAATCCTCGATAACGGCAGCCAGTATTTTGGGGGAGTCCATGTCAGCCAGAACCAGCGGATTCTGGACGTTCTCTGCGACGAGCGATCCTTCATTCCGTTCAAACTTCGCGACAGGACAATCCTGCTGAACAAGTCCAAGCTGGTGCAGATCGACCTTCTGGACATGACGGAAATTTCGGAAATGGCAGACGTCCTGCCAGAGTTGAATCTCGACTACCTGAAGGCCAACGACTGGTGACCCGATCACCTGTCCCTGGTGCAGTTTTCTTTCATCTACAGAAGCCTAGTGCGAAACATGGCCTTTGAACTTGACAATCTCCACGACGAAGCGGGCCGGATCAAGGCACTTGGTCGCCTCGATGCACAAACCTACCTGTCCGAGGCCAGCTTCGATCAAATAACAACCTTGCTTCAACTCATCCTCGGGATGCGGATGGTCACAGTCAGTCTTATCACTGAGGACAAGCAATTTCTGAAGGCACGCCAAGGGCTCGATCTCAAGGAAAGCGCGCGCGATGCTGCCTTCTGCAACATTGCCATTCGCAAATACGAGCCATTGATCATCGAGGACACGCTTGAGGACCCACGTGTCCGCGATAATCCCTTTGTCACAAGGGAGCCCTTCCTGCGCAGCTACATCGGCGCACCTTTGACGACGGCCGAGGGGTATAACCTTGGGACGATCTGCGCATTCGACACCACTCCAAGGCGGTTCACTGCGCAGGAGGCCGAGATTGTCAGCGGATTCGCAAAATTGGTCGTGACCAAGCTGGAGCTTCGCAGCCAAGCCAACCAGGATTCTCTGACAGGCGTTCACAACCGGCGCAGCTTTGAAGCTGCCCTGAGAAAAGAGCTGATGCGGCAGCGCCGAACCAAGGGAATTGCGACCATTGCGTTTCTCGACCTGGATCATTTCAAACGGGTGAACGACACGTTTGGTCACCCGACCGGGGACAATGTCTTGCGACAATTCGCTGCCGTCGTCCTGCAAAACTGCCGTGGAAGCGATTTTGTAGCGCGCCTCGGCGGCGAAGAATTCGCCGTTTTGCTGCCCGATACGGATATCGAGGCCGCACAGGTCTGGGCCAATCGGATGCGCCGGCAGGTCGAAGAGACCCGGTTTGACGACACCAACGAGGTCAGCGTGACAGTGAGCGTTGGCTTGGCAGCACTTGACGGGGCGCAAAGAGGGTCCGACGCGATCGAGAAACTCGCAGATGACGCGCTCTTCAGCGCCAAGCGGCAAGGCCGGAACCGCGTGGTCGCGGCTTGACCATGGACGGAACCCGCCCTTTTCCCGGAATTGACCCATGGAACGCGACGTCTCCGACTCGCGATGGAGGAACACACGCGATGAGCGGGACGACCGCGAGGCCCGTCGAGGCCGTGGAACTGACCAGAGCGTTCGAAAAAGGCGACCTGATGCTGCATTACCAGCCGCAGGTGGATGTTTCGCACCGCTGGCCAAAGATCGTCGGCTATGAAGCGCTTGCCCGCTGGCCGCTCAGCGATGGCAATTTCATCTCGCCGGATCGGTTCATTCCGGTTGCCGAAGCAAGCGGGATAGTGACGGCGCTCGACATCTGGGTCATCGAGACGGTCTGCAAGGAAATGGCCCACGCAAGGACGAAAGGTGCCTCCGGCCGCCTCAACATGTCCGCCAATGTCAGCGCGCAACACTTCGGCGAAGCGCAATTCGCACAATCCGTCGCTGACATCCTGGAAAAGACCGGGGTCGATCCGGGATGCCTCACATTGGAGATAACGGAGAGAGCTGTGCTTGCGAAAGGCGACCTGACGATGAGAAACATTCTCGATCTTCGCGAAATGGGTGTTTCCCTGACACTCGATGACTTCGGCACTGGCTATTCCTCGCTGTTTCATCTGAAGTGCCTGCCCGTTCAAGAGGTCAAGTTGGACCGCAGCTTCATCACGGATCTTCCCCATCAGGCCAGGGACGCCGCAATCGTGAGCGCCACCATCAAGCTCGCCTCTGAACTGGGCTTGCGGGTTGTGGCAGAGGGTGTCGAACGGGCCTCACAGGCGTCGTGGTTGCGGACAAACGGATGTCAAATAATCCAGGGGTTTCTCTATGGACGCCCGGCTGCCAGACGACATCATCAGCGTGGCGCCTGACCACGACCCGTACAGGCGGACTCGTCATGATTTGCGATCGCCTCGGGCCTGTCGTGTTCGGCACCTCCTGTCGGACTTGAGCGAGGCCGGGTTCGGGGACTAAAGCTCCAACGTCAGAGTAACCCGATCCCCGGCAAACCACGTGCGCCCGTATTCCACCGGCTGACCCGCCGCGTTGACATTGACACCGGTCAAACGCAACAGCGGATCACCCTCGCGCAGATGCAGGTGCAACGCCTGCGTGACATCGGCCAGAACCGCTGTCAGCCGGGTACTGGCACGGGTGTAGTCACCCACGCCTGCGCGGGCCAGGGCCTCGGTCACGCTGCTGGTCTCGGTCAGGTGACGGTCGATCCCGGCCAGCCGCTCCAGCGGAAACATGCTCTCGAACAGCGCAATCGGCGCAGTGTCTGCCAGCGAAAGCCCGTGACAGGCACAAACCGGCGCGCCTTCGTTGATCTCCAGCGCGCGGGCCTCGCCCGACGTGGCCGCGCGACACCCAACGTCAAGCACACGCTTGTCCGGCCTGCGCCCGGCGACCAGCAGATTTTCGTGGAACCGCACGCGTTCGCCAATCGGGTAATCGGTCGGCGTGGACGCGACAAAGGCTCCGGCTCCGCGCCGGGTGCGCACCAGTCCTTCGTCCACCAGCCGCGACAGCGCATGGCGCACCGTATGCCGGTTCACCCCGAACCGCGCAGCAAGCTGCGCCTCGGTCGGCAGCTTGTCTCCGGGCTGGTAGCGCCGTTCGGAAATATCCGCCCGCAGCGCCGCCGCGATGGCCTGCCAGACGGGGGTAGAAGACCGGGTGTTACGCAAATTTCACAAAACTCCACTGTCTTGGATCAGGGGATCTGGTAGGATATGTCTAGTTGTATATAGATCAGCAAAGTTGTCGAGATGAAAGACACGATCGACCAGACACCGGATCGCAAGGCGTGGATGGGCCTGATGGCCAATGCGCCACAGGGGCGCGTTACGGTTCTGCTTGAGGCCGCTCTGCCCCAACCGGCCCATACATGGCTGCGTGCACCGGAAATCGGCAGCGTCATCGTGCGCGGCCGCGCAGGCGGCACAGGTGCGCCGTTCAACCTTGGCGAAATGACGATCACCCGCTGTGCGCTCAAGCTGACCGGCGGTGAGGTTGGACACGCCTATATTCAGGGGCGCAACAAAGCGGATGCAGAAGCGGCCGCCTTGGTGGATGCGCTCATGCAGACCGGTGCAGCCACTGTCATGCGCACGAAGGTTCTTGGGCCGCTGGAGCAGGAACAGGTGGCACGTCGTACCACCCGCGCCGAAAAAGCCGCAGCCACCAAAGTCGATTTTTTCACGATGGTGCGAGGGGAAGACTGATGCAAGCCCAGACACTTGAAGGCGGCTTTGCGCACCCGGCCACCGATGCCGCCCACGCCTTTCGCGGCGTGATGGAGGCGATGGCCCGTCCCGGCACGATCCAGATATTGGCTGGCGCCACGCCTCCCGCGCCTTTGTCCGCCGCTGCGGGCGTCGCGCTACTGACACTCTGCGATACGGAAACACCGCTCTATCTGGCGGGCGAGGCTGACTGCGAATCTGCGCGCGCGTGGGTGGCGTTTCACACAGGCGCACCGATCACTGGCCCGTCGCAATGCATGTTTGCCTTGGGCACTTGGGATGCTCTGGCGCCCCAGACAGCCTATCCTATCAGGACGTCCGAATACCCGGATCGGTCGGCGACACTGATCGTCGAATGCGCAGCCCTTGCTGCCGACGGCGCATCCCTGACCGGCCCCGGCATCCGCGATAGTGCCAGCCTGTCTCTGCCGGAAATACAGGCGTTTCATGATAACGCGGCCCTTGTCCCGCTGGGATTGGATTTTGTCTTCACCAGCGGCGACCGCATCGCGGGGCTGCCCCGCTTCGGCGCGTCTGTCCCGTTGAACACGGGCGACATGGCTTGTGATCGGCGTATTTCGGCCATGTTCAAGGATCTGCCGGGCGGGCAGGTTCTGGGACCGACATTTGATTACACGCACCGGCTGCTGGATTTCAAACTCGCAGCCGAGGGCGAAGTGTCCGACGCTCCCACGCGAGAGGCTGATCAAGGCCCGGTGCCGCATGTGACCGAGTTTCTTGATCGCGAAGGCTTGATCGAAGACGCGCCACAGGACGACACCCCGCCGCCGGATCTCACGCACGAACCGTTGGAAATGCCCGCTGCTCGCGCCGACGAAGGGTTCAGCCTTGGCCTCGCCTATTCGACACGGCGTGGCTACGGGCGCAACCATGCCTTTGTGCGTGAGCTGCGAATCGGCACCGTTCCGGTCGAAATGGACATCCCGGAATTGGGTTTCGCCATCGAGATTGGCCACGTGACCCTGACCGAATGCGAAACCGTCAACCAGTTCAAAGGCTCCAAGACCGAATCGCCGCAATTCACCCGCGGGTATGGGCTGGTCTTTGGTCAGACCGAGCGCGGGGCCATATCAATGGCGCTGGTCGATCGCGCGCTGCGCTGGGAAGAGCTGGGCGAGGATTATGAGGGTGCGCCCGCGCAGGACACGGAATTCGTAGTGTATCACGCGGACAATATTCAGGCGACGGGCTTTCTCGAACATATCAAGCTGCCACATTACGTGGATTTCCAGTCCGAGCTGGAGCTTGTGCGCAAACTGCGCCGCGACATCGAGGCGCCACAGCAACGAAGGGACGCGGCGGAATGACCTATAAGCACATCGACATCCGCAGGGCGCTGATCGACTGGCAGCCGCATCGTGCACGGCAAGGCCGCGCTGGACCGGCATTGGCGGCGCATGCCTGTGCCGCCCGCATCAGGGTCCGCGCGCGAAGCGCTGGAAACCGCCCTGACGGAAAGGGCGGTGCCGTGACCTTAGCCGCGTCGGCGCTTCAGGGGCAGATCAAAGATGCCGCTCTTGTTGGAGGTGTCCGCCAACCAGCCATCCGGCCCGATCAGGTCGCTGGGCACCAGCCTTTCAAGCCGCGGCAGCAGACGGAACAGCACGGGTTCCATGGCCAGCCACACCAGAAGGGCGATCGCCGCCCACCACAGAAAAGTAATCATCAACGCAATCATAAAACCCCCGGGGTAGCGGACAGCCACTCGATGCGTTGCATTAACCACAGCAGTGAGACAGTCTTGTGACACCCTCTTCCGAATACAATTTCGTCTATCTGGACGAGCAGACGAAACGCATGATCCGCCGGACCATCCTCAAGGGTCTGGCGATCCCTGGCTACCAGGTGCCGATCCCGGAACCGCTTCGGTTTCTCGAACCGCGCGAAAGCGAGACCCGCAAGATGGACAGCCTTGAGGAATACGGCCTGATGCATGTGAAACTTTACGAGGACATCAGCCGCCACGGAAACATCGCGACATCTTACGCGTATCCGGTAAAGGTCGAAGGGCGCTACGTGATGGACGCGTCGCCGATCCCGAAATTCGACAACCCCAAGCTGGGCGATTGCCCCGCGATCCAGCTCTTCGGCGCAGGCCGGGAACAGCGCGTGAATATCGCACGTGGCTTTGCCCACGCCTATCCGGCAATGCTTCTGGATGAACCGACCGCCAGCCTCGACGCGGAAAACCGCGAGGTGGTTCTTGCCTTGATCGAAAGCGCCAAGACACGGGGCGCCGCGATCATCGGCATCTTCCATGACGAGGCCGCACGCGCCCGTGTATGTGACCGCGAGATCGATGTCAGCCGTTATACCCCCGGAGTTGCCGCATGACACAAGGACGCCTCATAGCGGTTGTTGGACCATCGGGTGTTGGCAAGGACAGCGTGATGGCCGGTATTCACGAGGCAATGCCGCGCCTTCACTTGGTGCGGCGGGTGATTACGCGGGCACCGGACCTGGGTGGCGAAGAGTATGACGCGGTCTCTGACGAGCAGTTCGCCGCTTTGCACCGGGATGGCGCCTTTGCGGTGCATTGGGGTGCCCACGGGCTTTGTTATGGCATCCCTGTCACGGTGAAATACCAGCTGAACAAGGGCACCGATTGCCTTGTGAACTTCTCTCGAAAGACCCTCGGGGAAGCGGCCGTGGTCTTTCCGCGCTTCGTGGTCCTGAACATCACGGCGCAATCCGAGACACTGGCACAGCGTCTTTCCGGGCGCGGGCGCGAGACTGAAGACGAAATATCAGCCCGCCTTGCGCGGGCCGAAACGCCCCTGCCCGCCGGCCTCGACGTGATCCATGTCTCGAATGACGGACCGCTGGCTCAAACTGTCGCCCGCGCCGTGGCCTTGCTTCAGCCCACGAGGTTGTAGCGATGGATCAGCTCGAAACGCCCGTCGCCCCGTTCGCCGCAGAGTGCGATGCTGTCCATCACGAAGGGTGCAGGCAAATCCGGCAGCCTGTCGTACAAGATATCCCTCCATTTCGGAATGGCTTCGCGCGGCAGTCGTCCCGACAGGGTCAGGTGAAATCGAAACTCTTCCATGACATACGGATAGCCCCATTTCATCAACAGCGCCTCTTGCCGGGGGCTGAGCCCCGCCTGTCTGCGGCGTGCGAGCTCCTCCTCCGATGCCGGGCTGCGAAACCCATCAAGATCACGGACGCAGGCCTGCGCCACCCGCCGCAAGGGGGCCATGTCTCCGCGGGGTGTCAACGCCAAGAAGCGCCCCAGCGGCGTCAGGTCCAGCCCGTCGCAACAGGCTGGCGCAAGCGTTTCAGCCATCTCCGAAATGGCCGTTGCCAGGTCTTGCACGTCATGCCCCTGCTTCAGCCGAAACGGGGGTTTCAGCGTCCCATGAAACCCGTATTTGCGCGGCGTCATGGTGATATCATGCAAACCGGGCAGCTCGGGTTGACGCGCCTCGGCACCGTTTACGATATCCCAGCCCAACCAGGACGCACCAAATTCCGCCAATGGCCCTTCGGGCGGCACATAGAAAATAGCAAATCGAGTATATGACATGAATTCTCCTTTCCCGGCCTCCTCTTTGACGAAGGCATATGACAGCGACATGTCAGGTGACGTCTGCCTTGCCAATGCGCAAGTGGTGCTGCCGGATCGGGTGGTACGCGGCTCGGTCACGATCGAGAGGGGCATGATCTCGGACATCGCGGAGGGAGAAAACGTGCCGACAGGTGCGGTGGATTGTGCGGGCGATCTGGTTCTGCCCGGGTTGGTTGAGCTTCACACCGACAATGTCGAGCGCCACATCGAGCCGCGCCCCGAGGTGGACTGGCCCCATCTTCCCGCCTTGATCGCCCATGATGCAGAGCTTGCCTCGACGGGAATCACCACCGTGTTCGATGCGTTGCGCGTGGGGTTCGTGCATACCGGCAAGGCGCGCTATATCGGTCACGCGCGCAAACTGGCCGACGAACTGCTGGCTGCGCGCGCCGATGGGCTGTTCAAAATCAGCCACTTCCTGCATCTACGGGCCGAAATCTGTTCCGAGACGCTGCTGGACGACCTTGCCGCCTTCGGTCCGGAGGATCGGATCGGCATCGTCAGCCTGATGGACCACACCCCGGGCCAACGCCAATTCCGCGATCTGACCGCGCTGAAGACCTATGTGTCCAAAAAGCGCGGCATGAATGATGCGGAATTCGCAACCCATGTCGAGACGCTGTTGGCTTTGCAAGAGCGCTTTGGCGCAAGCCACGAGGTCGGCGCCGTCGCCGAAGCGGGCCGCCTTGGCGCTGTGCTCGCAAGCCACGACGACACCACGGCCGAGCATGTCGCGAATTCCTGTGAAAGTGGTGTCGGCTTCGCCGAATTCCCGACAACGATTGAAGCAGCCCGAGCCTGCCGCACTCGGGGCATTGCGGTGATGATGGGCGCACCCAATCTGATCCGGGGCCGCTCGCATTCTGGAAATGTTGCCGCCGAAGACCTGGCGAAGGCCGGTCTGCTGGACATCGTTTCGTCGGATTACGTTCCGTCGGCGCTGCTTTTATCAGCCTTCCACCTCGCCCGCCTCTGGGATGACCTGCCACGCGCAATCGCGACGGTCACCCGCACCCCCGCGCGCGCCGCGCGGCTGGCCGACCGCGGCGCGCTGCTGCCGGGATTGCGGGGCGATGTCCTGCGCGTGCACATCGCCGGGCAGACGCCCCTTCTTCGCGGCGTCTGGAGCCGGGGCAACAAGGTCAGTTGATCGTCCAAAGTTTCGTCATTTCATCTGTTGCAACGGTGTCAAGAAACCCTACCGGTCGGGATGCGCATCGTCTTCAGTCATCCGGACAAGGACCCTCGGGCGCACCATCCCGGACCGTCCAAGACATGTCATGGGCTGCGTGCCGTCCGGATGCAACGCCCCGACATCGCGCAGAGCTTTTCAAAACCTTGACCGGGGGAACACAGGGCGCGCCGAGGACCAAGCTCCGATCCCTGGTGAACAGGCCACACAGGTTGCCAGATGCTCCGCGTGGCAAGACCAGGCTCGCATGATCTGGTTCGACGGGGGCCTGTGTCATTTCACAAGGCCTCAGAGGAAATGAGCAAGCCCTGCGATTGCAAAGGGAACCGGCAGGCTGACAAGAATACGCATCAGCGTTGCCTGTCGCCCCATGAAGGACAATTCGTAGGCGAAGATTTTCGTCGTCGAAAACAGCGACCAGGAGGTGACATAGGCAATCGCGGCCACCGGAGCGGCTCCGGCCTTGAGCGCCGCCGCACCGATGGCGAAACTGACAAAGGCCCCGCCCGGCGTCAGCGGCCCCAGGGCAATCGCCAGGACCACGGCGGTCAGTCCGGCCTCAGATCCCAACAGGCCGCGCACCTGGTCCTCCGGCAGCAATTCGGCAAAGAACCCGGCCCCGAGCAGGGCCACGAGGACCCGCGGCGCGGTGAACAGGAAGGTGTCCAGCGACGCCTCGTAGGAGGCGCGCCGCCAGTCGGAATTGGGCAGATATGACCACAACCAGAGCGCTGCGCCCCCGATCAGCACCGTTCCGATCAGGATGTTCATGCGACGCGTCTTTGCATCACCGCCCGCGCGGCCAGTCCCAGAAGAACCGGCGCCGGCAGACTGAGCATGTAGCGCGTCCAGACAAGATCGGAGGGCAGGAACGAGAATTCCCAGATCAGCGTCCGGTTCAGCCCCAGAAGGCTCCAGCCGGAAACGAAGGCGATGGTGGCCCCAAGGTCGGCCCCCGCCGCCGTCAGCCCCGCCGCCAACGGAAAGGTCATCATCGGCCCACCCGGCAAAGCGGCACCACAGGCAGCGGCCACGACCAGTCCACGCAGCCCGCTTTCCCGTCCGATCAACCGTCCCACCTTGTCGCGGGGCAGAAGCATCGGCAGCGTCGCGGCGATGAATATCCCCGCCGCGATCTTTGGCGCCAGCACCGCGATAAAGCGGAATGCTTCAGCCACGATCACGCCGGTTCGGTCCAGCCCCGAGGTCCAGGCAACGGCCACTCCCCCGGCCAAAGTAAAGACCAACAGAACCAGAAAACTGCCATCCACCACCTTTCGGGGTTTGCGCAAGGGCGGTGGATCAGCCCCGATATTTCTCAATGAAAGCATCGATGTCGAGCCTCCTTATGTCGGGCAGTGCGCGCTTGTAGGCATCATGCGACCAGTCCCAGACCGCGATCTCCATCAGCGCCTCTGCCTGCTGGTCCGAAAAGCGGCGCTTGAGAACCCGTGCGGGCACACCACCGACAACGGTATAGGGGGGCACATCCCGGGTCACAACCGCACCGGCACCGATCACGGCACCGGTGCCGATGGTCACGCCTGCGGTGATGGTCACGCCGTGCCCGATCCAGACGTCATGGCCGATGGTGACCCAGTCGGCCTTGCGCCATTCGAAGAAGTCGTGATCGTCCTCGCCCAGTCCGTAGGCTTCGGCCCGGTAGACGCTGTGATGCTGCACGGCCCGCCATGTCGGATGGTTGCCGGGATTGATCCGCGCGCCGTTCGCGATGGAACACATCTTGCCGATACTGGTCCAGACCACGTGACAGTGCTGGGTGATATAGGACCAGTCCCCCATGGAGGACGCCCGCATCGACGTGCCCTTGCCGACTTCGGTCCATGCGCCCAGCTCACAGTCGACCACGCTGGCCTCGGGGTGGATATTCGGCTCTTCGTTCAGGTGGTTCTTTGCGCCTGCGCCGCTCATGGGTTTCTCCTGTTTTGCAAAACTGTTGTGCGGGGCCGTCAACACCCCGGCCTGCATGATGATGACATCCCCTGCGACCCCGATCTCATGCGCACGCTGATCGCGGCTGGATTGCGGCCCCGGGCGGACGTAAGTGATGCAGACGCGGCACGCGATCTGTGGGCACGCGCACCCGAGCCCTGATCTTCGGGTCTTCGTCGCACCCCGTCACGTCAGGGCGGGAACGGCAAGACGAATGGCAGGCTCCTTGAATCGAAGGACCTGGCCATCGCGGACAGCCATGGGCTCGATCAGGGCCTTCAGCGCCAAGCCCCCGCGTTCGGGAATATCGAGCCCCATCGAATGGAAACACGCCACGCGGTGACCCGGCTTTGGATTGAGCGCCGGTGCGATGTCGCGGGTGCCCAGCTTGAGGTGGTGGGCAATGTCCCATTCATGGGTCACGCCGTCGATCCGGGTCACGACCCAGCAATGGCCATCGGTGCAATGATCCGTCTTTTCCTGTGGAAAGAAGAACCCCGTGACATAACCCGCCTCTATCCCCGAGGCACGCAGGGCCGCGAGGAAATAGGTGTTGATGTCGACGCAGGACCCTTCGGTCACGCCGCACCCCAGCGCTGGCACGACATCATGGCCGTCGTTGAACCGCGCTTCGGGGTGGCCGTAGGAAAAGCGGTCTGCGGTGTGACGCGCGATGGCTTGGGCCCGGGCAAGGCCCTTGAGGTCACGGGCCGCGTCTTTCGCCTCGATGACAAGATCGTCCGCCGCGCAGGTGTACCGGGACGGTGCCGGATCGAACATCTTGTCGGGATAGGGTGCCACCTGCCCCGCATCGCAGCGCAGCCGCAAGGTAACGGACCCGGCCGGAGACCGGACGATCCCGACGGATTGGCCAGTTGTGGCTTCCGCCACAAGGTCCAGCGAAGCCTCATCGCAGCCGATCTCGACAATAGTGCCATGCGGGGTGGCGATGCCGCCGGGCACCAGAACCGCGTCCGTTCCGTCCGGAACGTCGACCGTGTAGATGACCTCGTGACTTGTCATTTCAATGCTCTCCCTTCCTGTCCACCGATCAACCGCGTCCGGATCAGCCCCGACAACCAATCGATCAGGTAGACCATGCCGATGATCAGGAAGATGATCGACCAGGCCTCGTCCCACCTGTAGGCGGCGATGCGGTCCGACAACAGGAATCCGATCCCGCCCGCGCCGACAATCCCGAGGATCGTGCCCGAGCGCACGTTGGACTCGAAATTGTAGAGGAGGATGGACAGGATCACCGGGTTCACCTGGGGCGTGATGCCAAAGCGGATCTGCTGCAGGCGTGACCCGCCCGAGGCCTTGACCCCTTCCACCGGTTTCTCAGAGGTGTTCTCGATTGCTTCCGAAAACAGCTTGGCAAAGGTGCCGATCTCACTGACCGCAATCGCGAGGATGCCGGCCAGCGGCCCAAGACCGAACGCGCGGATGAAGATCAACGCAAGGACCAGGGTTTCGAAGGCACGTATGATGTCATAGCCCCGCCGCACAGTCAGGCGCAGGATGCTTTGCCTGATGATGTTCTTGGCCCCAAGAAGTGACAACGGCAAGGCAAAGATCGCACCCAGCAGGGTGCCGAGAAAGGCAATCGCCAGCGTTTCGCCCAGACCATTCAGGACCTCCGAGAAATCAGACCAATTGTCCCAGACATGGGGCGGGAACATGAAGGACATGACGGTCCCGAGGCGCCCCAGCCCTTCCCAGATACGCGCAGGCGAAAAGTTGAAATCGTAAAGACACCAGCCAAACAGACCGATGAAAAAGGCCCAGAGCGCGTAGCGGCGGATACGGACGGACAGCGGCGCCTGGAAGGCCAGGGGCACACGGCGGCGCGCGGCGGCGATTTTTGATTGAGTCAGGCTCATGACGTGCGTTCCCCCAGTCCGATAACGCGATGGCGCAGTTTTTCGGATCCGTAGTCGATGACCATGACGGTCACGAAAATGATGACGAAAAGGGCTGACAGGTCGGTGTATTCCTGAAAGCTAATGGCGACGCGGAATTCCTGCCCCAGCCCACCGGCGCCGACATAGCCAATGATCGACGAGGCACGGACGTTGATCTCGAACCGCAAGAGCGTGTAGCTTATGATATTGGGAAGTACCTGCGGCACCGCGCCATAGCGGACCTGGTCAAACCATGTCCCGCCTGCGGCCTTGACGCCTTCGAGCGGGCGCATGTCGATATTTTCGTTCACTTCGGAATAGAGCTTGCCCAGGGCCCCGGTGGCGTGCAGCCCGATGGCCAGCACCCCGGCCATCGGGCCGACTGAAAAGCAGAAGACAAATATCAACGCCCAGACCAACTCGGGCACGGTTCGCGCGATTTCGAGATAGCGGCGGGTGATCAAGAGCACCCACCTGTTGGGGGCCAGGTTGCGTGCAGCCGGAAAGGAAAGGACAAAGCCGCCGATCACGCCCAGAACCGTGGCCATGAACGCGATCAGGATTGTTTCGAACAGCAAGCCCATCCAGATCTGCCAGCGCCAGAACCACTCAGCGATATCCACACCCAGGGTGTCCCACCGCAGGGCCGGAATGGTCTTCTCGATAAATTCGCCCAAGCGCGGAATCCCAGCCGGGATGATCCAGCGCCATTCGCGCGATCCATCGGGCATGCTGACTTGCGTGACCTTGAAGAAATCCCCGATCCAGCTGGTGAACGCAAAGACAATCAGGAACAGGATCGCTCCAATCGCCCAGCTTGTGCGCATGCGGCGGCGCCTGGCGGCGAAGGCGATTTCGAAATCGGCAATGGCGCCTGTGCCCTGCGGCCGTGAGCCACTCGCAATGTCTGCGGTTGCAGTCATACTATTTTCCCCGGAGAAACGCGTGGTGGGCCTTGACCGCCCACCACTTTGTCGTGCGACGTCAGATCACGAGCCGGAGCGGCGCTCTTTCTTGATCCAGTCGCGCATGTCGACGATCCACTGGTAGCGGTCGTGGTCAACGCGGATCCATCCCTTCTGGGTGGAGTCCACACCGCCGGACATCTCGATGAACGCCGTTTTGTCCTTCTCGGGGCTTTCCATCACGGCCGTCTGCATCGCGTCCTTGAGGTCCTGCGGCAGGTTCGCACGCGCCGTCAGCGGACCGGAGGTGATCTCGGGGGACGCCCAGATATTGCAGGCTTCGCCATCGCCAATCATGCCCTTCGTGACCATGCGCTGAACGATTCCGTTTGTTTCGTTCGTCTCGTAGGTGGCGGCCGCGTCGAAGGTTCCGTTTACCACCCCCTGCACGCCGGCCTCGTGGCTGCCGGAGAAGGGGATCGCGGAGAAATAGGTCTTCGGATCCACTTCCTTGGACAGGTTGAAATATGGAACCGCGTAGCCGGAGGTGCTGTCGGGATCGGCAAAGGCCAGAACCTTGCCTTCGAGCGCGGCGATGTCCTCCAGACCGCTGTCGCAGCGGGTGACAATGACGGAATAATAGCCGGTCGATCCGTCGTTCTGGACGCGGGACACCAGCGGTTCCACGCCGGCATCGGTCGCGGTGTAAGCCGCAGCATAGGCGGCAGAGCCGAGAAACGCGAACTCGATCTGGTCGGCGGCCAGCGCCTGGATCACGCCATCATAGTTGCCGGCTGTGAAAATCTCGACCTCGACGCCGAGTTCCCGCTTGAGATATTCCTCGAACGGCGTGTAGCGCGCGATCCGGTCTTTTTCGTTCTCGCCCGACAGGATGCCAAACTTCAGAACCTGGTAATCTTCTTTCCAGCCGTCGGCGAGCGCCGGGGCCGCAATAAGGGCCGCGAGAGCGGTAGCAGTGATGAAACGCATGTGATTGTCCTCTTTGCGTTAGCAGGGGAGCACCTTTTCGGTGTCTGTTGTTATGATACGACGAGGGCTCAGGCAGGCTGAGCAAACTGGCCGGTCGGGCGGGCGGCGGTCGACGTGACGGATTCGTTGAACTCGGCCAGCCCTTGCAGCCCATAGATGTCGCGCACCACATCGTCGGTCAGCTGCCGCGCGGTCCCGTCGAAAAAGACGCGTCCCGCACGCATGGCGATGATGCGATCACAGTAGGCGCGCGCCGTATCCAGCGTGTGAAGGTTGACCATGACGGTCAGCCCGTCTTCGGCGTTGATTTGCTTGAGTCCATCCATGACCAGCGTCGCATTGGCCGGATCAAGCGAGGCGATCGGCTCATCCGCCAGCATGATTTTCGGTTGCTGTACCAAGGCCTTGGCGATGGCCACCCGTTGCTGCTGGCCGCCCGAGAGCGTTCCTGCGCGTTGCAATGCCTGGGGCACGAGATCGAGACGGTCAAGCGCCCGAATGGCCAATGCGCGCTCTTCGTCGGTGAATTGCGCGGCCATGGACGACAGGAATCCATGCTCTGCCAACCGTCCGATCAGCACATTGGTTAGCACATCCAGCCGATCCACCAAGTTGAATTGCTGGAAGATCATCGCACAGCCCCGGCGCCAGTCCCGCAGGGCCTTGCCCTTCAGCGCGGTAATCTCGGAACCCTGAAACGAAACCGACCCTGAACTGGGCTCGACAAGACGGTTGATCAATCGCAGCAACGTGGACTTTCCGGCACCAGAGCGCCCGATGACGCCAACGAATTGCCCCGGCTCGACAGAGAGCGAGACGTTGTCGACTGCTGTGGTGTCTCCGAATTGGCGGGTCACGCCGGATAAGATCAAGTTGTCGGTCATTTGTGCCCCCAAACGCGGATGTCTTAATCATCCGGATGAATATGGGGGGCAACTTGGCGGCAGTGTGTTACAGGTGCTTAACCTGCCCGTGACAATTTGGTAAAAGCCCCGCTGGCAACGGCGGTCGCGAGGTCGATCATGCCATTTGAATAGATCGTCCGCCCAGCGCGCAGAGTCGTGGCGACGCAGCCCCTGGGATCGACAAGGACCAGGTCCGCCAGCTTGCCGATCGAGATCTCGCCGCGATCGGCCAAGCCAAGCGTTTTCGCAGGATTGGCCGATGCAAGACGGACCGCTCCCGGCAACCCGTCCGGGTCCTGCTGTGCCAGCGCCGTGATCGCCGGCAGGATCGCGGCAGGGTGGTAATCGGCGGCCAGTATGTGCAGCAGCCCTGCGGCATGTGCCGCGCGCGCGGACAGGTTGCCGGAATAGCTTTGCCCCCGCATGGCGTTGGGCGCCCCCATCGCAATCATCAATCCGCGTGCCACGGCGGTCCGGGCCGCTTCCAGTGTCACTGGAAACTCGCTGATGACCGCGCCGATATCTGCCATCAGGTTGGTCTTTTCCACCGTGTCATCGTCGTGGCTGGCCATGGCAATGCCGCGCGCGCGGCACAGCCTGGACACGGCATTGAGGGTCTCCAATAGCTGCTCGGGGGGGATCGCCGCGTCCATGCGCGCCTGAATGTCGGCGCGCGCCTGCGCTTCGGAAACGCCTTGTCCATGGGCGCGGTAGGCCACCAGCTTTTCGAGGTTGCGGTACTGGCCCTGCCCAGGTGTATGATCCATCACCGAGACGAGATCGACCGCACCCGCGTCCAGCAAGCCCTCCAGCGCGTCAATGGCATCTGTATAGGTCATGTCGAACCGTGCGTGAATGCGATGATCCACGCGCAAGCCGTTCAGGCTGTCCTTCAGGGCGCGGATGATATTGCTGGTATGCTCGAACGACCGGCGGTCGCCATCCTTGGCACTGCGCGAGAAAGAGACGCCAGCATAAGCGGTTGTCACACCCGAGGCGGCCAGCCGTGCATCGAGATGCGCCACCGCCACATCCATCGGGAAATCGACCCGTGGACGCGGCTCCAGTTCCAGCTCGATCATGTCCCCGTGCATGTCGATGAACCCGGGATACAGCGTGTGGCCAGGTGCCCTGATGCCATCCTTTACCGGAGCTTCTGCAATATCCGCGATGAGCCCATCCTTGATACCAAGCGCCCCGTTTTCGATGACACGGTCCGGCAGGACAATTCGAACATCAGACAACCACATTTTCGCGTTCCTCCAAAGATTTCACGTCCGGGGTCAGATCGATTTCGCTGTCGATCAGTTGCGCAACGTCGCCGGGATGGTGGAAGACGCCGACCATCGCTGTGCCCCTGGATTTCAACTCTGAGAGCCGGTCGATCAACGCCGCGCGGGCGGACGCATCCAGCGAAGCAGTCGGTTCATCCAGAAGCAAGAGCCGTTGTGGCAGGATCAGAGCGCGGGCGAGGTTCACTTTTTGCTGTTCCCCTCCCGAGAAAGTGGTGGGATAGGCCGCCCAAAGCGTCCGTTTGACGCCGAATGCATCAAGCCAGTGTCGCGCCTGCTCTAGCGCGTCTTCCTGCGCCACGCCCGACAGGCGCAAGGGTTCGGCCACCAGCGCTTCGGCGCTGACGCGGGGCCGCGCGGTCAGGAACTGGGTGACAAAGCCCATTTCCGTCTTGCGCAGCAGGCTGACATCCACATCCGCCGCGCGGGCCAGATCAATGACACCGTGGGAAGAATGAAACAGGATCTCGCCTCCGCCGGGCAGGTACGACCTGTAAAGCGCGCGCAAGAGCGTGGACTTGCCTGCGCCGTTGCGTCCCTTGAGCAGCAGAAACTCTCCCGCGCGAAGCTGGAAGGAAATATCGTCAAAGGCGGCCATCTGCGCACCCAGGTGGTGCATGGTAAAGCCTTTGGATAGGCTGCGAACCTCCAGAACAGGCGCATCGCGATTGAATTGAGGGGTCATTCGCCTGCTCCTTGAGTGGTCGCATGTTCGAGCCATCGAACCGGTTCCCACTTCGATTGAAAATGCTCAGGTGTCATAGCTTTGCGTGCACCAATTGTTGTGTGTAGCTGTGTTGCGGATCCTGGAAGACCTGATCGGCCAGGCCTTCTTCAACCACCGCCCCGCGCCGCATGACCATCACGCGATCCGACAGGGTGCGGATCACGCCAAGATCGTGGCTGACGATGACCATGGTAATCCGGCGTTCCTGTTGCAGCCGTTTGAGCGTGTCCAGCACCAGCGCCTGCACGCTGACGTCCAGCCCCGTGGTGGGTTCATCCAACAGCAAAAGCGCGGGCTCGAGCGCGATGGCCTTGGCCAGCTGCACCCGCTGCTGCATGCCGCCCGACAGCTCGATGGGCGGGGCATCCATGCGGTCGAGCGGAAACTCGGACGCGTCGAGCGCATTGCGCGCCTTGTCCCGCAAGACCTCGAAACGGCGTTCGCCCGCAACCAGAAGACGTTCCGCCACATTGCCGGATGAGGAATGACCCATCAAAAGGCCAAGATGCGGGTTCTGATAGACGATGCCGATCCGCGTCGCGCACAGCATCCGGCGCCCGTAACGGTCCAGATCGAACAGGTTGCCCTGCACATCCGGCAAGTCCAGCGAATAACTGCCTGCGTCCGGGGTTTCCTCAAGGTTAAGGCAGCGCAGGAAGGTGGACTTTCCCGACCCGCTTTCGCCCACGATTCCCAGAACTTCGCCGGGATAAACCGTGGCCGAGACATCACGCAGCGCCTGCACATCGCCATAGGATTTCGACAGGTTGCGCGCCGTGAGAAGAGGTTTGGTCTCGACAAATCGGGGGGCATCTAGCGTCAGCGTCATTGGGCCATCTCCCCGTCAGTGTACCAGGTCTCGCCGATCCGGGCCGCGTCGCCGTCGCGGCGGTGGATCGTCTTGACACCCAATTCGCTGTCCGAGACCTCAAAGCTCGACGTGCCATCCTCCTGCGGGATTTCATTCATGAAGAACCCCCGCGCGCCCGAACGGGTGCAGACCAGCCTGCCGTGGTCCTCCACCCGGAAAGGCACATCGTCAAAGACCAGTGGTTCCACACGTGTATAGGGCGGCACCGCGTGCAGTCGTTTTTCGCGGCCGGCTGACAGGATCGTGAGATGCGCCGCCATATCCATCTTGGGCACGTCCCAGCGCGGAATCGGAGAGGGCGTCATGACGAAGCGACCGTTGACAAGGCTTGGATAGCTGGCCCCCTGCATCACCCGGCCCGAGCGCACGATCTGTTCGTAGAGCTGCAACCACATGCGCCCGTAATCCGCATCCGCGTGCATTTGCCGGGCGATGGACATGTTTGGCTGCACCGGGCGCAGGGGTTCGGGGTTGGGCACCTGCAGGACAAGCACCTGATCCTCGCGCAGCTTTTCCTCGGGGATGCGGTGGCGCGACTGGATGAGATCGGCCTCCAGCGTGTCCATGGTGACAGGTGCGCCCGACACCCGCGCCAGAAACTTGCGGATCGAGGCGGCGTTGACGCTGTCATCGGCGCCCTGGTCGATCACCTTCACGCGCATGTCCGGGTTGATGAGCGTACAGGAGACCTGCAATCCGCCGGTGCCCCAGCCGCGCGCCATGGGCACCTCGCGGCTGGCATAGGGGATCTGGCATCCGGGCACCGCGATGGCCTTGAGCGTCTTGCGCCGGATCTCGCGTTTGGCGGAGGCATCGAGGAATCCGTAGGACATCGGCTCCCAAGACTTTGTCAGCGTTTCAAGGCTCATTCTGCGGACTCCACCTGTGGGGAAATGTCGGTCTTGGGGGCGCGTTTGGCCTGTGCCGCCTTCTTGGCTCTGGCGTCGTGCATGGCATCGAGGCTGGACTGGAAGGTGACGTAGTGCGGCAGCTTGAAGTGGATGCAGAAGCCCGAGCTTTCGACGCCTTCGGTGTGATAGAGGAAGAATTCCTCCTCGGTGGCAGACCCTTTTGGCGCACCCTTGGCGTTCAAATCCAGCGTCGCAGCCGCGATCACCTTGACCTCGTTCCAGCCAAGGGTCGCGGCATAGCCCAAGCCAAGGTCCGAACCGCTTTTCGAGACAACTTCGGCCTGACTCACCTTGACGCGGCCAGCGCTGAATTCGGTGCCGCGCGGATGACGGACGCGGATATCGGCTTCGGCCAAACGGAGTTCATTGACCGTCGGATGGTTCTGCCCGTAGCCCCGCTGCGCGGCGTATCCCAAGGCGAGAACGCCGCCGGTTTCGGCCCGTGCAAGGCTTTGCAGCGTATGGGCGCGCTTGGCCGGAAAGAGAAGCGGCTCTCGCGTGATGTCAGGGATGGTGTTGCCGCTGGCCGTGTCTGGCTCAGGCGCCGTCAGCAAGTCGTTCTCGGCCTGCCATGCGGCGACAGACGGCTGCTGCGCAGGGGAAGGTCGGGATGCCGGCTCGACCGGGGTCGGCAGGAAATTCTCACCCGACAACACCTCGGTCGCCAGAATACGGTGCGCATAGTCCAACGTCGGTCCGAGCACCTGCCCGCCTGGAATATCCTTGAACGCCGCCGAGATGCGGCGATGGGTGAACAGGTTTTCCTGTGTGACCGGCTCGGCCACGGTCAGGCGGGGTTGCGTCGTGCGCCATGCCCGCAAGAGCAACACAGCCTCATAGAGCTCACCCCCTGTTTGGGCCAGGGCCAAAGCCGCCAGGTCCTCGTCATAGAGCGAGGCCTCCCCCATCACCCGGTCCACCAGGTAGGGCAGCGCCTTGCGCATTTCGGCCACCCGGTCGGCCGTGATCTCTCCCATCTCGGCCCGGAACAGGCGCTCGGATTGTTCTATCGCCCGCTCTCCGCCCCGGGTTGCCACATAGGCCATCAGATCACCTCCACTTGACTCGAGCGCGGTACGCCCAGAACCTGCGCACCCGCCACAAGGAAGAGTTCGAACCCCATCGGGTAGCGCATCAACCGCGCCCGCATTTGCCAGAAGCCATCCGGCAGCCCGGCCACTTTCACGTCAACCGCGCCGTTGCAGCCCGGACCGCTTATCCGCAGGGCCGCCCCCTGTCCAAGTCGTGCGTTGCACACCAGCGTCGCGCCCGTTTCCGGATAAAGATCGGATCCCAGGGCGATCTGCCTCAAAGCGTCCGCGCCCGGCAGCATGTCAAGAAACAGGTGATCGGCTTGCTCTTGTGTCACCAAAGCGGCACCGGTGGCGGCCGCAATCCGGGCAAGATCAGGGTCGGCGCAGTGGACATTACATTCGCGGTCCAGCAGCGCCTCGACGATCCCCGCCTGCCCTGGTGCGGGCAGATCACGGGTCAAACCGGGGCGCGACAGGGCCCACATGAGCGCCTCGAAGGTGGCGTTGGTGCGCGCCTCGAACTCGGACGGAGCGGGGTGGGCTGTCATCAGAAGGTCTCCATATCCACGCGTGTCGCCTCGACCCGGCACAGCGTTTCGCGATCCGTTTCGGCCTGCGCCGCGGATTCCGCTTCAAGAAAGGCGGCGCAGGCCGGTTTGGCCAGACCCAACGCGACCGCCAGATCGATCAGCGCCATGGCCATCGCAGCCTCGAGATCACGGCCCCGGCGCATCCCGTAGCCGTCCTGGCCGCCCGCCGTGATGCGCGCCTCACTCATCAGGATTTCACCAAGGTGAAAATGGGTACCCTGCGCGGTGTCACGCATGGGCAGCATCACAAGGCCGGTGCGGTTGTCCAACACTTCGACCTCGGGCAAGGCTGGGATCAGGTTTTCGGCGAAGGCTTTCAGTCGGGCGTCATCGGCGCGCGCCAGCGTTGTCAGAAGCGCAGCATGGCCCCATCCAGGCAGCGTGTCGGGCAAAGTGGTCACGGGTCGGTCTCCATGTTGGAAATGTCAAAAGTGACCCGCGCTGCGGACCAGATCACCTCGCTATAGGCGATCGGCGCACCGCCCAGATCCGCATCGATGGCCTGCACGACGATCACCGGCATATCCGGGTGTTGGTTCAGCATTTGCGCCTCATCGGCGCGGGCCGGCCGCGCATGGATCTGCGTACTGGCACGTTTGTAGTCCTCGATGCCGTAAGACGCATAGACCGCACTGACCGATCCCATGATCTCGCGCCGGTCCGAGAATTCCGCGAATCGGGCCGCCTCGTGGTAAATAGTCCCGAAAGACACCGGGACGTCGTTCGCAAAGGAACGCCTGCGGGTGGCGATCACCTCCGTGCCTTCGTCCAAAGCCAGCGCTTTCGCGATCCGAGGTGACGCCGCGCAGGTCTCGGCCCAGAGTCTTTCGCCGGTCACATCCACGCCTTGTGCGGTCATGTTGCGCCGCATCCGGGTGCGTGGGCCGATGGTGTACGTCAGGCGTGGCCGACTCTGCACGAAAGTACCGCGCCCCTGTTCGACGCTCAGCAGGCCCTCTTTGCCCAGCTCGATCACAGCGCGCCGTATCGAGTGTCTTCCCGCGCCATAGGCTTGCGCCAGCTCTGGCTCTGTGGGTAATTTAGTACCTGGTTCCAGCACGCCGCTCTCGATATCCTGTTTAATGGCTGCGCGAATGTTGCGCCAACGGTCTCTTATCATAGCTCTATTCATCCGAATGAATTTTCAATAGGCCTTGGATGTTACATCTATGTGTCAATTGCAAAACAGTTTCATTGATTCTCGATTATGAGAATGGCGATCGGCCCGCCCGTCGATTGCGCCACGGTCACTGACAGTCGCCCGACCCAATCTGGACACTGCATTCGTCAGGTCGTCGGGGCCGTCCATGTCAAGAGGCCGGAAATTTTCGGCTTGCCCTTGAGGACGTTCTGTCCATTTCCAGGCGCGATGCAGGGAGGCCGCGGCGGCCCGAAATCACGGGCTGTCGGACATCGCGCGGCTGACCGAACCCATGCCATCTTCGCCCTCAGGTCCGCCGCAGCATCTTGGACAGGTTACCCCAACTGCGGGTGTTCACGATATTCTCTGCCGCAAGCCAGCCGCGCCGGGCCTGGTCGATGCCGTAGCGCATGTTGTCCAGCCCACCGGTGCTATGCGCATCGGTGGAAATCGCGATATCCACCCCCGTCTCTGCTGCCAGCCGGCAATGAACATCCTTCAGATCAAGACGGATCGGGTTGGCATTGAGTTCGAGCACGCAACCCCGGTCCTTCGCGGCCGCCAGAACCTGTTCCATGTCGAGGGCAAATGCCTTGCGTTCCCCGATCTGCCGCCCGGTTGGATGTCCGATGATCGACACCAGCGGGTTGTCCATGGTGCGGATTAGACGCTCGGTCTGCTTGTCTTCGGACAGGTCGAGTTTTGAATGGACCGACGCAACAACAAGGTCGAGCCGTTCCAGGAGCTTGTCTGGAAAATCGAGGCGTCCGTCCTCCAGAATATCGACTTCGCAGGATGCCAGAAGGCGGAAGCCGTGAAACTCGTCATTCAGTTCCGCGATTTCATCCACCTGCCGATGGAAAGCGTCCTCGCTCAGACCCCCGGCCTGCGTCTGGCTTTTCGAGTGATCGGTGATCGCGAGATATTCATAGCCCTTGTCTTGCGCCACCTGCGCCATTTCTTTCAGACTGTTCTTGCCGTCAGACGCGGTTGTGTGGGCGTGCAGATCGCCCTTGATGTCCTCTGATTCGACAAGTTCCGGCAACTCCCCGTTTTCGGCGGCTTCGATCTCGCCACGGCTCTCGCGCAGAACCGGATGAATCCAAGGCAGGTCGATCCCGTCATAAACCTCTTTCTCGGTCGCACCGGCAATTCGCGTCTCGCCATCGAAGAGGCCGTATTCATTGAGCTTCAGTTCGCGGTCCTGCGCGCGCCGGCGCCCGGCGATGTTATGCGACTTCGAGCCGGTGAAGTAATAGAGCGCGGCACCCCAGCTTGGTTCCGGGATGACACGCAGGTCCACCTGAAGGCCCGATCGCAGCGTGACAGTCGAGCGGGTCTTGCCCTTTGACGCGATATCCTCGACCTCGTCATACTCGGTGAAGCAGTCGATGATCGCGCTGCCATCCTCGCCTTGCACGAGAATGTCCAGATCGCCGACCGTCTCCTTGCGGCGGCGGTAGCTACCGGCGATCTCGGCTTTCGAAACGCCCTCGATATTGCGGATCCACTCCATAAGCGGCGCGGCGAAATCCTCGGCCACGTCCAGCCGCAGCCGCTCGTCCTCGATCACGCCCTCTTTCAACTCCTTGCGGATACGGGTCTGGGTCTTCTCGCCAAACCCTTCGATTTCGGCGATGTCACCCTCCTCGGCCGCGTCCCTCAGATCGTCGACCGATGACAGGTCCAGCGCCTTGAACAGCGCCCGCGCGCGTTTCGGCCCGATACCGGGGATGCGCGTGGCCTTGACGATGGCTTCCGGCACATCGTCAGAAATCTCTTCCAGAAGCGGCAGTTGCCCTGTCCGCACGATCTTGGCGATCTTGTCGGCAAGGTCTTCACCTATATCGGGCAGGTCCGACAGGTCTGCGCCTTCCTCCAGCATGTCCTCCAACGACCGGCCAAGGTCGCGGATGGTGTCGGCCGCGTTGCGATAGGCCCGCACACGAAACCTGTTGGCGTCCTCGATTTCCAGAAGATCCGCCACATGGTCGAAAATCGTGGCGATCTCGCTGTTATGTACCGGCATACCCCACCTCCTCAGCCCAGCATCTTTGCAAATGCGTCCTCATCCAGCATCTCGACACCTTCTTCGCGCGCATCCTCGCGTTTCGAGCCGGGGTCGGTGCCGACGACAACGTAGTCGGTATTGCCACTCACACTTGACGTCACACGCCCACCGCGGCGCTCGATCTCCTCGGTCGCCTCCTCGCGCGTCCATTCCTCCAGCGTGCCGGTCAGCACGAATGTCTGGCCTTCCAGCGACCGACCCGCCCGCTCGACGGGCTGCGGCGCGACACCGGCGTCCAGCAGTCGCGCGACCACGTCACAGTTGCGTTCTTCAGCGAAAAACGCGGCCACGCTCTGCGCGGTTTCCGCGCCGATGCCGCCGATCTCCTCGATGTCAGACGCGCTCGCCTCCTTCACGGCCTCCAGGGTTCCGAAGGCCATGGCCAGCCGACGCGCTGCGTCTGCGCCCACATGAGGAATGCCGAGCGCGCGGAGGAACCGGTCCAGCGGCACCTCGCCGCGCGCATGAATGGCGTCTTGAAGCGCCTCGGCGGAGGCCTCCGCGAAACCATCGACCGCGGTCAGCTCCTCCACGGAAAGCTCGTAGAGGTCCGCGATATCCTTAACCATATCCCGCTCGACAAGCTGCTCGGCGGTCTGTTCCCCGAGGCCCTCGATATCCATGGCCCCCCGCGCACCGTAATGGACCAGTTTCGCGGCAAGCTGCGCGGGGCAGGCCACGCCCGCAGGGCAATACGTCAGTGGCCCACGCCGCTCGACCCTGGCGCCACAAGAGGGGCAGCGGTCTGGCATCTCGAACGGGTCGGACCGCTCCACGCCCGGTTTCGGCACACGTTCCGCCACTTCGGGGATCACGTCGCCCGCGCGTTCGATCCGGACGGTATCGCCGACACGCAGGTCATTGCGGTGGACTTCCTTGATGTTGTGAAGGGTCGCCCGCGCCACCGTCACGCCGCCCACATCCACCGGGTCAAGCAGCGCAACCGGCGTCAGGGCACCGGTGCGGCCGACCCCGACCACGATATCCGCAATCCGTGTCTCCACTGTTCTGGGCGGGAATTTCCAGGCGATCGCCCATCTGGGGCTGCGGCTGCGCTGCCCCAGTTTTTCACGTGCCTTGCGCGCGTCAAGCTTCAGCACGATTCCGTCGATCTCGTAATCGAGTTCCTCGCGCCGATCCTGCATGTCGTCATGAAACGCTTCTGCATCCTCGAGAGTCTCACAGCGCGCCCTGTCTCCGAGAACCGGAAAGCCGAGATCGCGCAGCGCCTCGAGCAGCTCCCGCTGGCCGGGGGCGTTTTCCGTATCGATCCCGGTGGCATCGTAGAAGGTGACAGCGAACCGGATGCTTTCGGCCTCGGACGGGTCGAGCCGCCGTAGGATACCGGCAGCGGCATTGCGCGGATTGGCGAATGGCGCGTCTCCGCGCTCCACGCGGGCCTTGTTGACCTTCTGAAAGCTGGATTTGGGCAGGATCACCTCGCCCCGCACAGCCAGGTCTGCACGAACCTCGTCCGCCTCTTTCAGCCTCAGCGGAAGCGCATGCACCGTGCGAAGCGTGTGCGAAATATCCTCGCCCGTCTGCCCGTCACCACGGGTCGAGGCACGGCAGAACCGCCCTTCCTCGTAAACCACCTCGATGGAGAGGCCATCGAACTTTGGCTCTGCCAGCAGAGTGACGTCGTTGTCTCCCACAGTCTCGCACACCCGGTCGATGAAATCTGCGATCTGATCCTTGTCGCGCCCGGCATCCAAACTGAGCATCGCGGTCACGTGCTCGACCTTGCCAAGTTCGGATTCCGGCTCTGCGCCGACACGCTGCGTCGGAGAGTCCGGCGTCACGATTTCGGGATGATCTTCCTCAAGGTCTTCCAGCTCGGCGAAGAGCCTGTCGTATTCCCGGTCCGAAATCTCGGGCTCATTCTCGACGTAATACAACCGATCATGGCGATTGATCCGCTCGCGGAGTTCCTGGGCCCGCTTGGCGGCATCAGACATATCCGGCATAGGCAATCAATTCCTGGCGCGCGCCCGTCGCGCATCAAAGGGTTGGAGAGCGGGACGCATGAATGCACATCAACACACCCCGCTTTTGCCCGACCAGGGGCGGACGCCGTAATGGCACGATCCGTCCGCCCCTGGCCGCGACAATGGCGTCAACCGGCCACGGGCGGCACCGCATACCACGGCCAGGCGATGGCCAGCAGTCCCAGCCAGAAGAACACCAGAAGAAGAATGGCAAGCGCCGCTGCAACGCCGCTGGGCGCGTAGCGCCATCCACCGCCCCGGCGATAGACCCATCGCTCCCTCGTATAGGGCCAGGTGGGCCAAGCAAATACGGTGACAAGCAGCAGGAAGACAAAGAACCAGAACCAGAAAATATCGATCATGTCAGACCTCGGTCATTTCATTGTTTAGAGTTGCGAAAACCTGCACGCCTGATGTCCCGTCCCTGCGCCTGCCTTCGGCGCTGGAAGTGCGTCTTGCAGCGAAAAGCCGGCGAGACATTGTGGCGTCACAGGTGAAGCGGACGGGGCTGGTCTCGCCGGGATTGAAATCCGGACTTGTCGGTATCGGCATGAACATCTCCTTTGCTTTCTCGGGGCGGGGTATCTGGCAGCCCGGCTGTGCGCGGCTCTGTCTCAGGTCCCGAAGGGATAGGTCTCGGGCAGCCCCTTTGCCCGACCGGCTCCGAGCGGCGAAACCGCCGTTGTTTCATCCACCCAGATATATTCATTGAACTGACGCGGCAGTTCGGCCTCGAAGTAGTGGCTGGCAAGCTCGGTCTCGGGGCGGTAGATCACCCCGATTGCCCGCTCCAACCTCGGCTTCGACAATTCCGTCGCGACATCCAGTTCGCGTCCCGCTCGCAGCGGCAGGATGAGCCCCGGCAGACCGGAGAGGTGGAATTGCCGCTCATAGCTTTGCGCGTGGGCGGGACTGACCTTCTTGACCTCCATGGGCCCGTTCCAGTCACTGGCCGCGGCGACCGTGCCATGATCGGTGCCCATCCCGATGCGGTAGCTTTCGTTGCCGAACCCGCGCGCGCAAAGTTCGCCAAGGTTGCGCTCCCCCCGGCGTGACATTTCTGTCGCGCGGGCATCGCCGATATGCGAATTATGCGCCCAGACCACCGCGCGCGCACCGTCTCCTTGGAAATTCATCACGTTCTGGAGGGTCTGGAACATGTGATCGTCGCGGAGGTTCCACGACGCGCGGGAGCCGTAGTACATGATCCGGTAATACTTCTCCGCATTGGCCACGAGCGCAGCGTTTTGCGCCGCATCCAGAAAGCGCTCACCGTCGCTCAGCGCGTATTCCTGGCGATTCTGCATCAGATCGACCAGCATCGCGGTCACATCTTCCTCACAGTTGCGAAAACTATCGCTCAGGGCCGCGTGGCCATACGCCGCCGGATCGGCTTCCCAAGGGCTGAGACAGCCATAGCGGTGACGCGCGATCCGGGCGAGTTCGGGGTCCACATCCTCCAGATAGTCGATGGTCGCCTGCGCCGAGTTGAAGAGGCTATAAAGGTCGAGGCCGTAAAACCCAGCCCGCGTCTGCGGGGCGCGCGACGCGTTCCAGTCATGCAGCCAATCGGCAAAGGCCCGGACCTCTTTGTTGCGCCACGTCCAGGTGGGGAAACGGGCAAACGCCTCCCACTCCGACGGTGGCGTTTCGCGGTGGCGCACGTAGTGGTCGATGCGGGCGGCGTCGGGCCAATCGGCCTCGGCGGCAACAATGGTAAAGCCCTTTTCCTCGATCAACCGTTTCGTGATGAGCGAACGCATCCGGTAGAACTCTGACGTGCCGTGGCTCGCCTCGCCGATCAGCACGACCCGGGCATCGCCAATGCGATCCATCATCATGTCGAGCGGCGCGCTCTTCACGTCTTCGAAGGGCTCGGCATGTTCACGGATCATGCCCGGCAGACCTTCTGCCTGGCGCGGACGATGCTGGATCAGGCGGGGCGGGGCCGTCTGCATATCCGCCAGCTCGCCTTCCCAGCCCTGGTCCCCGATCAGGGGCACGAACCGCACATCGGCCAGATCTTCGCGTTCGAATTGCCCCTTGTCGCCCCGTGTCACGCGCACCAGTTCCTGCGCGCGCTGATCGGCGCCCACCGGCACGACCATGCGCCCCCCGGTGGCGAGTTGGGACTTGAGGGCTTCGGGCAGGCGCGGCGCCCCGGCTGACACGAGGATCGCATCGAACGGCGCTTCGTCCTGCCAGCCCCGTGTGCCGTCCCCGTGAAAGATATGGACATTGGTGTAACCGGCGTCGTGAAGCGCCGCCGAGGCTTTGGAGGCCAGTGTTCCGTGCCGTTCGATGGCAAAAACCTCGCCAGCGATCTCGGCCAGAATGGCGGCGGCATAGCCCGACCCGGCGCCGATCTCGAGCACCTTTTCACCGCCCTTGAGACCCAGCCCCTCGACCATGTAGGCCACGATGTAGGGTTGCGAGATGGTCTGGTCCGCGTCGATGGGCAAAGGGCGGTCGGAATAAGCCTCGCCTTTCAAGCGGTCCGGCACGAAACGCTCGCGCGGCACGCGTCCCATCGCATCCAGAACCAGCGGATCACTTACCCCGCGCGCGCGGATCTGGCGTTCGACCATCTCCGTGCGAAGATCCTCATAATCCGTCATGTCACATCTCCTTTCTGGGTCACCCTTGAGTGCAGAATGGCAGCCGACCGGGGCTACCCTCGGGCTGCGGTCTGTCCGGTTCGACTCTGGGTCGGAACCTCCGGTGGCGGACCGGGCGGCACTTCTCCGGGGGGCTGTGGCACGTCTGGCGGCATTTCGGGCGGGATTTCCCCCGGCGGCTCGGGATATTCATCCGGCGGGTTTGGTGGCCTCTCTTTTGGGGGCGCGACCGGCTCTTCCGGTGGCGCAGGTTCCGGCGTCGCAGGCTCGGGGGGCTCCCCCTCAAAGCCAAGTGTTTCGCCGTTTTGCCGAGGAGATTCGGATTTTATCGCCATGAAAAGTGCTTTCCCTTGTCAGATTCGCAGGAACCCTGAAGCAAATGCAGGGTCTCACGCATTGATCACGGTTAAACGCTTCGCCCTGCGATCCTTGCGAGGTCATCCGAGAGCGACACTCCGATCAAGGCTGCCACACAGCGGGGACGTCCCGCCGCGCAACAAGGTGAGCGAGCCCGTTCGGGGGGACCGGCACCCCACCTGACGCGCTGCCTCATGCCGCTGTTGCAGTACAAGTCGATCCATCCCGACGGTTCAGATGTCTCGAACAGCCTCACCACGCCGCATTTCGGGCGTGCCGTGTCTCAGGGGCGCGGCCAACACCGGGATACCTCGGCTGTCGCTCATTCATGCGTTGATTTAACTTCGATCAAGGCCAACGCCGGCCCCCTTGCAGTACCGTCGACGCGCAAGCAGCGGAGGCGGCACATGCAAGTGCAGGACAAGCCAGCGCAGGACAAGGACGTGGGCCACATCATCGCCATCGAAGGGGGCATCGCGGATGTCCGCTTTGCGCATGGCCTGCCGATGATTGCGTCGCGGCTTGTCACGCTGAGCGATCCGGAAATCACCATCGAGGTAGCCAGTCTGCCCGCGCATGACATCGCTCGCGGCCTGGTGATGAATCCGAGCGGCGATCTGCGCTTGGGGCTGGAAGTGAAGAACACTGGCCAACCCATCGAAGTGCCGGTCGGCGAGGCGGTGCTGGGGCGGATGTTCAATCTGTTTGGCGACACCATCGACGATGGCGACCCGTTGGACGATGTCGACCGCTGGCCAATCCTGCGCGACCCGGTGCCCTTGTCGCAGCGCCGGGTCGAAGGCGATGTCTTCGAGACCGGGATCAAGGCGATTGACCTGCTCAGCCCGCTTGAGCGCGGCGGCAAGGCGGGGCTTTTCGGCGGGGCGGGCGTCGGCAAGACCGTTCTAATCACCGAGATGATTCACAACATGGTCGCAGCATATGAAGGCGTCTGCCTGTTTTGTGGCATCGGCGAACGCTCCCGCGAGGCCGAGGAGCTTTACCGCGAGATGGGGGAAGCTGGTGTTCTGGACAATACGGTTATGGTGTTCGGTCAGATGAACGAAAGCCCCGGCGTCCGGTTTCGCGTTGGCCATGCCGCGCTGACCATGGCCGAGCATTTCCGCGACGAGCAGCGCCGCGATGTTCTTGTGCTGATCGACAACATCTTTCGCTTTGTGCAGGCGGGATCCGAGGTGTCGGGGCTTTTGGGGCGGATGCCCAGCCGGGTGGGATATCAGCCAACACTTGGCACCGAACTGGCCGAACTTGAAGAGCGAATCTGCTCGACCGATCGTGCCGCCATGACATCCATTCAGGCGGTTTATGTGCCCGCCGACGATTTCACCGATCCGGCCGCCACGCATACGTTCTCGCATCTGTCCGCCTCGATCGTGCTGTCGCGCAAGAAAGCATCCGAAGGGCTTTATCCCGCCATCGACCCGCTGCAATCCTTTTCGCGGATGCTGACCCCCAGCACCGTCAGCACAGAACATTACCGGGTGGCGCGCGAGGTGCGCAACACGCTGGCGGAATACGAAGAGCTGAAGGACATCATTGCCATGCTCGGGTTGGAGGAGCTGTCGGAAAAGGACCGCGCCACCGTGCGGCAAGCGCGTCAGCTCGAGCGGTTTCTGACCCAGCCTTTCTTCACCACGGAGGCGATGACCGGCACGAAAGGCACCCTTGTCGCACTGGAAGACACGGTCAAAAGCTGTGCGCGCATTCTCGATGGGGAATTCGGGGACCGCGACGAGGGCGATTTCTACATGATCGGCACAGTCGACGACCTTGAGGACAAAGGGGGGTCGAATGGAGCTTAGGATCATCACGCCGGAACAGGTCACGCGGCATGATCACGTCTGCCGGATCGTGGCAGAGGCCGCGAACGGTGTCTTTGGCATTCTGCCGCGCCACATGGACCATGTCACGCAACTGGCCGCCGGGGTTCTGGTCTTCGAGACAGAGGCTGGCGAGGAACAGTTCGTAGGGGTGAATGCCGGAACATTGGTGAAAGCCGGGCCAACGGTGATGGTCGCCGTGCGTGATGTGATCGCAAGTGACGACCTCGGACATTTGCGAGAGCGGGTCGAGGCCGAATTCCGCCGCCACACAGACGAGGAGCGCGAGGCGCGCTCGGCACTGGCGCGGCTCGAAGCGCATATGATCCGCCGGTTCCGCGAATTGCAGGGAGTGAACCAGTGACCCGAGATTCCGAAGACGACTCTCAGACCATTGCCCGCAAAGCCGCCCGCATGCAGGAGGCGCGAAAGCACCGCAAGCAAAGCGCTTGGCGCGGGCTGGGCATGTTCGGCCTTGTCGGCTGGGCCGTGGCCGTGCCGATCATCGCTGGCACCGCACTGGGCCGCTGGATCGATGCACGCTGGCCGGGAGAGACCTCCTGGACGCTGGCCCTGCTTTTGGCGGGCGCCTTTCTGGGTGCACTCAACGCGTGGTTCTGGGTGCAACGGGAGGGGCGCGATGATTGAGTCCGACGAGCAATATGCCGCGATGCTCTTTCTCATGGGTCTGGTAAGCCTGCTGGCGGTGCCAATGCGCGCGTTGTTTTCCCGCGTTTCCATGCCCAGCATGATCGGCTTCATCCTGCTTGGTGTGACCCTGTCGATCGGATCCACCATGACCGGGTTCGCGGGCGACACGCTCGACGAACAGGTGCCTTTCCTCGCCAAGATCGGCATTGTTGTGCTGTTGTTTCGGATCGGGCTCGAAAGCGATCTGGACACGTTGCGCCGTCAGCTCGGACCCGCAGCGCTGATCTGGCTGCCAAACATGGTGCTCGGCGCGGCCGCTGCCTTTGTGCTGGTGATCTTCTGGCCGGGGCTTGGGCTCATCCCGGCGCTTTTTACGGGCGTTGCCGCAAGTGCAACAAGCATCGGCGTCTCTACCGGGATCTGGGAGGATGCAGGCGCGCTTGACAGCGACACGGGCGCCCTGCTGCTGGATACCGCGGAACTTGACGATATCTCTGCCGTGGTATTGCTTAGCGTGTTGTTCGCGGTGGGGCCGCTGCTGAAACAGCCCGAAGGGACGGCGATCCTTGCGCCGGCGCTGAAAGCCGGGGCGATACAGCTTTTGCTGACGGCTCTGTTCAGCATTGCCTGCTACCTGTTTTCGCGCTGGCTGGAAAAACCGCTCTCGGACGGTTTCGCCAAGCTGTCGTCCACATACGGACCGATTGTCTTTGCGACCGGCGCGGCCTTTATCATCGCGTCCACGGCCGAATTCATGGGGCTTTCAATGGCCATTGGCGCGCTTTTCGCGGGGCTGGCTTTCAGCCGCGATCCCGCAGAACGGAATATCGATGAGGCATTTGGCTTTCTGCTGGCTGTGTTCGGACCGTTCTTTTTTGTGGCCATAGGTCTTTCGGTCGACATGACCGCTCTGGACGGCGCTATCGGGCTTTCTGCCGCACTCGCCCTTATGGCCGTGGTTGGCAAGCTATTGGGCGCGGGCGTTCCTGCCGCGGTCATGCTTGGATGGCGGCCGGGCGCCCTGATCGGGTTCAGCATGGTGCCGCGCGCCGAGATTTTTCTGCTGGTCATGCTCTTCGGGTTGACGCTCGGGGCTTGGGCCGTGCCACAGGCGCTCTACAATGCCGCTGTGCTGACCAGCATCGCAACCTGCATCATCGGCCCGGTCATTGTCGGGATGATGCTTCACCCGAAAGCTGGGAAAGCAACATGACAGAAAGCTTCGCAATATGCATCGGTGGTGCCTTTGGCCTGCTTTACATGGGGGTTTTGTGGGCCGCCGTGCGCATTCTGACATCGGGACAGAGCGTGTGGCTCTTTGCAGCCCTGGGCCTTCTCCGGGCGGGTCTGCTTGTGAGCGCGCTTTGGCTGGCCATATGGAGCGGCGCAACAGCGGTTGATATTGCCTTTGGTACGCTGGGCTTCATCGCAGTTCGGCTATTCGCCACACGGTTTGTCAAACCTGCACAGGCGGGGGGCGCCTCATGGAAATAAGTCCCGACGCCTGGGTTCTCTACGAATGGCAGGGGCTGAGGCTCAATGCGACCATCGTGTTCACGTGGGGCGTCATGGCGCTTCTGGTGCTCGTGTCATGGATCATCACCGCGCGGCTGAGCGAGGGCGAAACCGTGTCGCGTTGGCAGGTCATGCTGGAGGTCGTCGTCACCACAATCCGTGACCAGATTGACGAGGTCGGCGCGGCGGACCCGGCACGCTACCTGCCCTTCATCGGCACGTTATTCCTGTTCATCGCCACCGCCAACCTGCTGACCATCCTGCCAGGATACCAGCCGCCGACCGGGTCGCTCTCGACCACGGCGGCGCTGGCGATCTGCGTGTTGATCGCGGTGCCGCTGTTTTCGATCACCCGGCGCGGTTTGGGCGGCTACCTGAAATCCTATCTTCAACCCAGCCCGTTCATGCTTCCGTTCAATCTGATCAGCGAACTGTCGCGCACCATTGCGCTGGCGGTCAGGCTGTATGGCAACGTCATGAGCGGCACGGTGATTGTCGGCATCCTGATCAGCGTGGCCCCGTTCTTTTTCCCGATCCTGATGCAGTTGCTTGGCCTGCTGACCGGCCTGATCCAGGCCTATATCTTTGCCGTTCTGGCGATGGTCTATATCGCCTCGGCAAGCCGGGCCCAACGCAAGACCGATCCGGCGGCAGATACCGAAACCCCCCGCACATCGCGAGAAGGAGATTGACCATGGACCCCGCAACAATAATCGCCGCAATCTCGATCGTCACGGCCGGTCTGACCATCGCCATCGGCTCGATCGGGCCGGCGCTGGCCGAAGGGCGCGCGGCCTCGCGCGCTTTGCAGGCCGTGGCGCAACAACCCGACGCCTCGGACACCATCACGCGCACGCTGTTCGTCAGCCTTGCGATGATCGAATCCACGGCGATCTACTGCTTTGTCGTGTCGATGATCCTGCTCTTTGCGAACCCGTTCGTCGATGCGACCGCCTTGGGCGGTGGAGGCTGATCCATGCAGATTGACTGGCTGACCGTTGCCGCCCAGATCGTCAACTTTCTTGTTCTTATCTGGCTGCTGCAACGGTTTCTCTACCGTCCCATAACCAACGCCATGGCCCAGCGCGAGACGCGCATCGAAGAGCGGCTTTCGGATGCCAAATCCCAGCGCAAAGACGCCGAGGAGGAGGCCGAGAAGCTGCGCAAGAAACGCGAGGAGCTTGAGGAGGCGGAACAGGACATGCTTGAGGAGGCCCGCACAGAGGCCAATGAGCTCAAGCAGCAGCTAGAGCAGGACGTGCGCGACGAGGTCGAGCAAAAGCGCAAGAACTGGCAAGAGACGCTGGAGGATCAGCGCGCCGATTTCATGCAGAACATGCAGCGCAAGGCCGGGCACAAGGTGCTGGACATCGCGGGTCGGCTGATGGCCGAATTCACCTCTGGCGCGATTGATGACCAAGTTGCAGACGGGTTTGTTGCAAAGCTAACGGATCTGGACCCAGAGACGTGCAAGAAGATGACTCGTGCCGCCAACAACGCCGACAGCCCCGCACTGGTGGAAAGCGCGACCAAGCTGGATACCGCGGCCCGCCAGAAGATCACCCGCACGCTGCACGAAGAGTTCGAGACCGACATCGAGGTGGAGTATTGGGAAGACGAAGAGATGCTGCTCGGGGTGCGCCTGAGCATTGGCGAACAGACCGTGGAATGGTCCGCCGCCCGGCACCTCAAGCGCCTGAACCGTGAACTTGACACGCTTCTGGAGTCTGCCGGCCCGGCCAAACGCAAAGAGGCGACAGATTAGCTGTAAGGTAGCGTGAAAATGCTCAAAACTCTGGGGGAAAATCTGTTCAATCCACTGGACACGGCGCTTGAAAACATCAAGCCGCGTCTGGAGGTGACCGAGGTTGCGCATGTCGTTTCGGTCGGGAACGGCGTGGCGCAGGTGGCAGGTTTTACCGATCTTCATGCCAACGAACTGGTAGAGTTCGAGGGCGGGCTGATGGGCATCGCATCAAACCTGCGCGAGGACCGTGTCGGCGTGATCGTTCTGGGCGATACAGGTGATCTGCGCCCTGGCGACCGGCTGCGTCGCACGGAACGGGTGGTGGATGTGCCGGTGGGTGAGGCGCTGCTGGGCCGGGTGCTCGACCCGCTGGGGCGTTCACTGGACGATGCCGGGTCCGTCGAAAGTGATGTGCGGATGCCGGTCGAGCGGAACGCCCCGCCGATCATGCACCGCGATCCCGTGAACGTGCCGTTGCAGACAGGGATCAAGGCCGTGGATGCCGCCATTCCCATCGGACGCGGCCAGCGTGAACTGATCCTGGGGGACCGCCAGACCGGCAAGACCGCCATCGCCGTAGATGCCATTCTCAACCAGACGGACACCGACGTGATCTCGATCTACTGCGCCATCGGGCAACGCGCTTCGGCGGTGGCGCGCGTCCTGCGCAGCCTGCGTGATCACGGCGCAATGGACCGCACCATCGTCGTCGTTGCCAGCAGTCAGGACGCGCCGGGGCTGCAATTCGTGGCCCCCTATGCGGCCACCACCATGGCCGAGCAATTCATGGCACAGGGGCGCGATGTGCTGATCGTATATGACGATCTTACGCGCCACGCGCGGGCCTATCGGCAACTGTCGCTGCTGCTGCGCCGTCCGCCGGGGCGCGAAGCCTATCCCGGCGACATTTTCTATATCCATTCGCGGCTGCTGGAACGTGCCACCCACCTGCGCAAGGAACAAGGCGGCGGCTCACTGACCGCGCTGCCGGTGATCGAAACGCAGGCACAGAATATTTCGGCCTATATCCCGACGAACCTTATCTCGATCACCGATGGCCAGATTTACCTGTCGCCGGATCTGTTCGAGAAGGGCCAGTTGCCAGCTGTGGATGTCGGGTCTTCGGTCAGTCGCGTTGGCGGCAAAGTACAGCTTCCGGCGTTCCGGGCGGTCGCAGGCAATCTGCGGCTGATGTATTCGCAATTCGAAGAACTGGAGACCTTTGCGCGCTTCGGCACGCAAATGGATGACGAAACGCGGCGCAAACTGACGCGCGGTCTGCGGGTGCGAGAAGTGCTCAAACAGCGCGAACAGCATCACCTTGCCGTGCCCGAACAGATCGCCGCACTGCTGGCCGCGACCGAGGGGTTGTTTGACGAGATTGATCCAGAGAATGTGTCCGCCGCCGAAGAGCGTGTTCAACACGCCGTGCGCGACCAATGCCCCGACATCTGCGAGGCGATCGAAGCGGGTGAAAAGCTGACCGACGATTACCGCGCAGCCCTGCTGGAAACGATGCGCGCGGCATTGGAGGACACCGAAGAGGATGGCGCTGATGCAGACGCTTGAATCCCTCTCCGATGCTCTGGACACGGCCGGGGACATACACTCGATCGTGCGCACCATGAAGGCGCTGTCAGCCGCCAGTATCCGGCAATTCGAGCAGGCCGAGGAGGCCTTGGGCGATTACGCGCGCACGGTTGATCTGGGCCTGACGGCGCTGCTGCAGGATCGCCACGCGCGCGGCCTGCCCTTGCCACGCACTGGCGCAGAGGGGTCTTCTCGCACGGCACTTATCGTCATCGGCTCCGAGCGGGGTCTGTGCGGGCGCTATAACGAAACCGTCGCGAACCATGCTCTGAAACAGATCAACGGTCGCGACACCCTGCTGGCCGTGATCGGCCTGCGCGCCGCTGCCCAGCTGGAATCGGCTGGCCATCACGTCGACATTCTCTTTACCCTCCCCGGCACGGCGGCGGGCCTGTCCGATCTGGTGCAGTCCGTGATCGTTCAGAGCGACAAGTGGCAGCGCGAGGAGGGTATTGGCCGCATTCGGGTCGTGCACAACCGGCGCGAGGGGCGCATCCTGTCAAAACCGGTCGATCGGCAGTTGTTGCCGCTGCCGGATGCTTATCTGGAATCGCTGCTAAATGCGCCGTGGCCGGGACCGGGGCTGCCCTTCTTCCGAATGTCCCCGCCCGCGCTTTTGTCATGGCTGGTGCAACAACGGCTCTTTGTCGTGCTCTACCGCGCCCTGGCCGAGGCACTGGCCAGCGAACACGCAACACGTCTGGCGGCGATGCAGGGGGCGGAGCGCAATATCGAGGAACGACGCGAGGACCTGATGCAGGATTACCGCGTCAAGCGGCAAGAGACGATCACCCGCGAATTGATGGATGTCGTCTCGGGATTCGAAGCCGTGAGCACGGTCGAGGAATAAGACCGTGCCGAGCGATCAGGTGTGATCCCCGGCATCCCGAAGCTTGGACAGGAACGCCTCGATCCTGTCATCCAGTGCGCCGCTGTCTCCGATCTCGTCTTCATTGACCACAAGCGTGGCCAGCGGCGGATGTCCCAGCCGGCGCTCCATCCGTGACAGGGCGCCGGCCGCTCCAACCTTGCCCTGGGTGCAAAAAAACGCCACGCGATCGAGGGCGTCGCGATGCCTGTCGATATACGCATTCACAGCAGGTGCCGGGGCTCCGGCCCAGACCGGTGTGCCAAGGATGACCAGGTCAACCGTCGACGGGTCATGCAGCGGTGCGGCGATGGCGCTCTTGCTGCCCAAAAGCGCGCTCACCGCGCCTGCGGCAGTGCCAAGCAGACCGCCGCGAGCGCCTTGTTCCACGATGGGTTCAGCCTTGGTCCCCAAGCGGTCGGCGATAGAGGTCGCGACAGTGGCCGTGTGTCCGGTAAGCGAATAACTGGCGACAAGCGTTGTCATGGGATCGGCGGTCCTATTCGGCTCTGGTGTCAATTTGGTCGGAGCGATCATCGCCCGCGACTGTCTCGGGCCTTTACTTGTACGCGGTCGCGGCGATGCCTTGCAGGTCTTCCAAGGTCATGCCGTCACAGGGGTCCTTTTTCAGGCGCCATACCGAGCCATTCCCTCGCCGCGTCCTCGTTCTCGTGCAAAAAGAACCGCATTTCGGCCCCGGTGAAGGGGACAGCCAGCATGGCGCCCCATTTTTCCAGCGTGCTCTCGCCGATCACGGCAATGCGGCCAAACGCGTCCTGCCGCTGCATGCTGAAAGTCATTTCTTCCCAAAGACCGCCAATTTCCCAACCTTCGCAATCCTCGAGCCGGATCATTACCTTCAGCGGGTCGTCGGCCAGTTCCAGGGCCTGCTCGATTTCCGGAACGGCCAAATCAACGTCCCGGCGGCTGACCGTTCCTGTCACGCGGATCACGATGCTGTCGTCTTGCCGGCTATGCTCGATCTCGATCATCAGCTTTGTTCCTCAATCTCGCTGGATGGCAGAGGCCATGGCGATCTCGGCAACACCGAGAAAAATCAGATCGATGCCGACCAGCAGCCCGACGGCCCACATCGCGGTATCGGGCAGACCAAACAACAGGAGCCCTCCCAACAGTAGCGACAGCGCACCGGAAAACCCGATCCAGCCCCAGCCGGGGAACGGCCGCAGATCGAAACCCGCGACCAGCTTGAGCGCGCCGCCAAGCAGAAAGAAGATGCTCAGGACGATTGTCAGCGTCACCATTCCCTGCAATGGCCAGCCCAGTAGAACAGCCCCCGCCACCAAGGCCACGAGACCGAAAAGCACGTTCCAGGTCAGGCTGCCGTTGCGCCGCATCGCAAAGGCCCGAACCAGTTCCAATACCCCCGAGACAGCAAGGAGTGCGCCGATCACAAGCTCCGTGGCGAGAGTCGCGGCAAAGGGAAAGAGCACTGCAAGCACCCCCATGACAATCGAGACGATACCCGCGATCCAAAGCCAAGTCCTAAGCCCGCGCGGTGTGGTGGCTTGGATCATATCCTGATCTGTCATCTGCTTTCCTTCCTGCTCGGACGAGAGCTATTAATCTTCCACGTCATTGTCAGAGGTGCCAAAGACCGCGCTCCATGCGTCTTTCACCTCGGACCAGGCATCGGCCACGCCGTCCTGAAGCTCGTCCCAGGCCGAAACGCTGCCTTCTTGCATGGCGCCGAATGCTTCGCTCAGCTCATTCCTGCGGTCGCGCAGCGCTTCCAGTGTCTCGCGTGTCTGCTCTTGACTGGCCTCCGACATATCGGCCCAATTCTCACGCGCCCGCTGTTCAAGCGTGGCGATCTCCGCATCGATTTGCGAAAGCGTCTCGCGTATCGCATCCACAGCCTCATCGCGCTGGTCCTCGGAATAGGCGCGGATCGTCTCGAACGCCTCATCGAATTCGGCTTGGATTTCTTCGGCAGTGACACGCTCGGTGTCCTGCGTCTCTTCGGACGCCTCCTGCGCCGCGAGCGGCGACGCGAGGATGACCGCGAGCATGCTCGCGGTCAATGTGCGGGTGATCGGTGTCATCATCGTGGTCATCTGGATATATCCTCTGCACTTTTCGAGTGCCCTTTGGAGGGCTGGCGCGTGCCGAGCCGGCGGGCTTAGCGCGCGGTGTAGCCACCATCGATCACGAGCTCTGATCCGGTCACGAATTTCGCATCGTCGGAGGCAAGATAAGCAATGCCCGCCGCGATATCCTCGGGCTCGCCGACATGGCCGATCGGGTGCAGATCATCGAGTCCCTTGCGGAACGCCTCGACCCCTTCTTCAGAGCTTTTTGCCAGCCCCTCGACAAGCGGTGTCCAGATAAAACCGGGATGAACCGAGTTCACGCGGATCCCTTCCTTGGCGTACAGCAGCGCGTCGGTCTTGGTCATGAGCCGTACGGCCCCCTTGGAGGCGTGGTACGGTGGGAGATCCGGCGCGCCGACAAGTCCATAGATCGACGACAGGTTGACGATGCTGCCGCCGCTCGCCTTTTTCAGGTGCGGTATAGCTGCCTTGGTGCAGTAAAATACGCCGTTCACGTTGATATCGATCACCTTGCGCCACTCTTCCTCACTGATCTCGTGGGTTGGCGTGTCGACACCGGAAATGCCGGCATTGTTCACAACGACATCGATCTGGCCGAACTTGTCGGCGACCGCATCGAAAACCTGGTGCACCGCGTCGGCATCGGCCACGTCCAGCGACCAGGCGTCGGCGCTGCCACCCTGGGCCGTGATCTCCTCGCGGACTGATTTCGCATCACCGTGATTGATGTCGGTGACGGCGACATGCGCACCCTCGCGAGCCAGCCGCAGGCAGGCGGCCTTGCCAATGCCATTGCCACCACCCGTGACAAGGCAGGTTTTCCCGTCGAGACGTTTCATGGACTGATCCTTTCAGTTTACCAGATGTGAGCTTAGGGGCGCCTGTGCAGCGGCAAGCCGCCGCCGGCAAAGAACATCGCCGTAAGAGCGATTCGGCATGTGCCCCAGGCGCAGGGCATCGATCGTCGCGCGTGCGCTGTCGGGATCAGGATCCTCGAGAGCCAGGGTCAACCGGCTCCAGCCAGAAACGGTGACACGGCATATCTCGGCGCGGCTGCTGCCCTTGCGGAACAGGAGCCGCGACTTGCTGACCCCCATCGGCAGGATTGCCGGGCTCGTATTGCCCAACCGCGCCACGAGATGACCCGGAGATCGCCCCGCATCAGGCGCCAGCCCTGTCAGGCCCAACGTCTGTGCCAAGGCCCGCAAGGCTCTGAGAGGGAGCGGAAACAGCGGATAGGCATGGTTGGTCCAATGCTGTAGCGGGCCAAGGTCCTGACCTCGGCGTTTCACTTCGAGCCGATTTCCGGCGCGCAATTTCACCAATCTCGATGGGCTGTTCTGTGTCAGCAGATAGAGGTCTGTTCGCCGCTCAGCGCCGACAAGCGGCCAGGATTTCTGAAGCAGCGCCGCCGCCTGCGGCACGTCATGCGGCCATACCCGAAATTCATATCGCCCCGTCGCGCTTTCCTGTCCCGTCAGCCCCGTACCCGGTCGTGCAGGGGCGTCGTCTCCGAGAAGCACGAAACTTTTCGTAACCATGATTCCATAACCTCCATCACGAGCCTTCGGTGCCGCTTGCCACCGGACATGCCGCCGGTCGAAAGCCGGGCGAGGTATGTTCGCCTCACGCAATCGCAAGCCGTTGGCCGCGCACGGATCCTTGACAGTCGTCTGTCGGACACGCCGACTGCAGATCGATTTCACCCTTGAAATTACCGTTCTCTAGTCATGCCAACATTAACGCGGGTTAATGAGACCGGGCCGAAATCACCTCAGTGTGTCCAGCAAGCCCTGCGGCGGCCGGCTCTGCATTGATGCCATCGTGCCGGG
This sequence comes from Marivita sp., assembly GCF_020055675.1. Taxonomy (GTDB): domain Bacteria; phylum Pseudomonadota; class Alphaproteobacteria; order Rhodobacterales; family Rhodobacteraceae; genus Marivita. The sequence goes on along the minus strand of NZ_JAIPUS010000004.1, from coordinate 54,816 downwards.
GGTTGTGAAAATCATGTGTGTGCAGCCCCGACCGACGCAGAGGATCCACGACCCGTCGGTCAGGTCTGCCTCACCTCTTTCGGGCTTTTCAAGAACCCCGATCGAACAGCAGGAGCGAAAGGCGGCGCATCATGAAAGACACCGATATTGTCCTTTGTCATCCCGTTCGCACAGCGATCGGAAAATTCGGTGGCAGCCTCAAGACAATCGCTGCGCCTGATCTGGGCGCACAGGTCGTGGGCGAAGTGCTGCGGCGCAGCGGCGTTGCGCCGGACAAGGTGTCTTCTGTGGTCTTTGGAAACGTGATCCAGGCAGGCACCGGCATGAACCCGGCGCGACAGGCCACGCTGAACGGGGGTCTTCCCGAGGGTGTCCCGGCGATGACCATCAACCGGGTTTGCGGCTCCGGAGCCGAGGCGATTGCCTCTGCTGCCCGCAGTCTGCGGCTGGGCGAGGCCGACTGCGTCATCGCCGGCGGCATGGAGAACATGGACCAAGGCCCCTACCTGCTGGACCGCGCCCGCTGGGGTTACCGGATGGGACCAGGCAAAATCGAGGATGCGATGCTGCGCGACGGGCTGAACGACGCCTTTTCCGGCAAACATTCCGGCTGGCACACGGAAGACCTGGTCGCCGAACCCGATATTTCTCGCGAGGCGCAGGACACTTGGGCCGCGCGGTCACATCAGCGGTTTTCCAAGGCCGAGGAGGCCGGCCATTTCGCGGGTGAAATCCTGCCCATCGAGGTCACGTCGAAATCGGGCAAATCGGACTTCAAGGAGGACGAGTCAAACCGCCCGGACGCCACCGCCGAGGGACTCGCCAAGCTGCGCCCCGCCTTCCGCGAGGACGGCACCATCACCGCCGGCAACGCGCCGGGGCTCAACTCTGCCGCCTCTGCCATGATTGTCACAACCGCGCGCTTTGCCTCCGAACACGGCCTGGACGTTGCCGCCAGGCTGGTGGCCACCGGTGTGGGCGCGGTCGCACCGGGCATGTTCGGCCTTGGGCCGGTGCCTGCGGTCCATCAGGCGCTCGACCGCGCCGGATGGTCGGCAGGCGATGTGGAGCGCGCCGAGATCAACGAGGCGTTTGCGGCCATCGCCATTGCAGTAACGAACGAGTTGGACCTGTCCGAGGACATCGTCAATGTCGAAGGGGGCGCCATCGCGCATGGCCATCCGATCGGGGCGACCGGGGCGGTGCTGACCACCCGATTGCTGCATTCCATGGCGCGCGACGACATCCGGCGCGGCTTGGTCACGCTTTGCATCGGTGGCGGCCAGGGCATTGCCCTGCTGCTGGAGCGCGACGCCTGATCTCCCCGAGACGCAATGGATCAATACAGAAAGGACAATGCGAATGACCGACCAGACCAGAACCGCGCTTGTGACCGGCGGCGTTCAGGGCCTTGGCGCAGCGGCGGCGAAAGCCCTTGCCGACGCCGGCGCGACCGTGGCCGCAACCCACCTTGGCGCGGGCGACCGGGCCAAGGCATTTTTCGATGAGACCGGCATCCCGGTATTCGAATGGGATGTGAGCGATTTCGACGCCTGTGCAAAGGGCGTCCGGGATGTGGAAGACGCCATCGGGCCGCTCGACATCCTGGTCAATAACGCCGGCGTCAACAAGGACGGCATGTTCCACAAGATGGACCGCGAAGATTGGGATGCGGTGATCGGAGTCGATCTGGGCTCGATGTTCAATGTCACCCGGCATGTCATCGGCGGCATGCGCGAGCGCGGCTTTGGACGCATCATCAACATTTCCTCGGTCAATGCCGCGCGCGGCCAGATGGGCCAGACCAATTATTGTGCGGCAAAGGCCGGTGTCGAGGGCTTTACCCGCGCTCTGGCCCGCGAATCGGCATCCAAGGGCATCACCGTCAACGCGATCGCGCCCGGATATGCCGACACGTCGATGGTCGAGGCGGTGCCCGACGAGATGATCGAGAAAATCCTCAAGATGGTGCCGATGTCGCGCCTCGCCGAGCCGGATGAGATCGGACGTTGGGTGCGTTTTCTGGCCGCAGAAGATGCGGGCTTTGTCACCGGGGCCACATTGCCTGTGAATGGCGGCATGCGCATGGGCTGACCACACACTGACGCCACCCTTTTCAAGACAGATGAGAGGTTCCGATGCCCGACACACGGACGCAGACCCGACCGAAGACCGAGGAAAACAGCAAGAGCGCAGACAGCGCTGAAACGGACTCGAAGGCTACACCAGAGAAGCAGGAAACACCGGATGAACAGGAAACCCCCGAAGAGAAAGCCGAAGCCTGCGGTGATCTCGCGCCGGAGCCGCCTGAAATTGTCCACCATTCCCCTCTCGAGATGCCGGATCGCTACAGCACCAAGAGCATTGACCGTGCGGCCAATGCACATCTGGCGCGCTTTACTCTGGGTGTGACACCCTACGGGATGGCGTCCACGTTCTTTACCTGGGGAGCGCACCTGATGGGCGCCCCGGGCAAACAGGCGCAACTGGCCGAGAAGGCCGCGCGCAAGGCAATGCGCTTTGGCGTTTACACGAATCAGCTCACCCGCGACCCGAACACACCGGGCTGCATCGAACCGCTGCCGCATGACCACCGGTTCGATCACGAGAGCTGGCAGCAGTGGCCTTACAACCTGATCCACCAGAGCTTTCTGCTGACCCAGCAATGGTGGTACAACGCCGCCTGCGACATCGACGGGGTGACCGAGCGTGACGAACATGTCGTGTCCTTCGTGACCCGCCAGATGCTCGATATGGCATCGCCCTCGAACTTCATCGCCACCAATCCCGAGGTTGCGAGCGCAACTCTCAACGAGGGCGGCGGCAACCTGATGCGCGGGATGCAGAACTTTCTGGAAGATTGGGAACGCGCCATCTCGGGCAAACCGGCCGTTGGCGCGGAAGAGTTCGTGCCCGGCCGGGATGTGGCAACGACACCGGGCAAAGTGGTGTTTCGCACGCATTTGCTGGAACTGATCCAATACGCGCCGCAGACAGACAGTGTGCACGCCGAGCCGATCCTGATCATTCCCGCCTGGATCATGAAATACTACATCCTAGATCTCAGCCCTCACAACTCTCTGGTCGGGCACCTGGTCGAACAAGGTTACACGGTGTTCATGGTATCCTGGCGCAACCCCACGGCAGAAGATCGCGACATGGGGATGGCCGACTATATCGATGCGGTCGAAGAGGCTTTCGACGCGGTCGGAGCGATCGTGCCCGATCAAAAGGTGCATGGCATGGGCTATTGCCTGGGCGGCACGCTGATGTCAGCCAAGGCCGCCCAGATGGCGCGCGACGGACAGGACAAGCTGGCCTCGCTCACCCTTTTGGCCACGCAGGTCGATTTCACCGAACCCGGCGAGTTGCAGCTTTTCATCAGCGAAAGCGAGGTCACGTTTCTGGAAAACATGATGTGGGATCAAGGGTACCTGGACACCAAGCAGATGGCGGGTGCGTTCCAATTGCTGCGCTCCGCCGACCTGATCTGGTCGCGCTACACCCATGATTACCTGATGGGAGAACGCCAGGACATGTTCGACCTCATGGCATGGAACGATGACGCGACGCGCCTGCCCTACCGCATGCACAGCGAATACCTGCGCAAGCTCTATCTGGGGAACGAATTGGCGCAGGGGCAATACCATATCGACGAGCAGCCAGTGACACTCGACGCGATCGACGTGCCGCTCTTCTGCGTCTCGACCACCTCGGATCACATCGCGCCTTGGCAATCCGTCTACAAGCTGCACCTGCTGACCGAGCCATCGCTCACCTTCGTGCTGACCAGCGGCGGCCACAATGCCGGGATCGTCAGCGAACCGGGGCACAAGGGGCGGTCGTTCCACATTCACACTACAGAAGAGGACGACCCCTATATCCCGCCCGAGACATGGGAAACCGTGGCCAAGCCGCGCGAGGGCTCGTGGTGGCCCGCGCTTGTTGATTGGTTGAACGAACGATCAAGTGGCAAGACGGCGCCGCCGAAGATGGGCACCGGCAAGGGAAAATACCAGCCGCTGGAAGATGCGCCCGGCACATATGTGTTCCAGAAATGAGTCCGTCCGACACCATCGCCAACCGTCCTTTCGACAGCCTGAAGCCGGGTGACGGGGCAAAGATCGAACGCCGCATCTCGATTGGCGACATGCGCGGGTTCACGACCCATGCCGCCGACATAGCCGAGCACGGCATCGACCGTGCGCTGGCCTCAGACCCGGATTTTCGCGCAGCCCTTGCGCAGGGCGGGGTTGCCGTGACCTTGCTGGTCACGTTGATCATCGCCCGGTTTCCGGGTCCGGGCACGCGGCTTGATGCTCTGTCGCTCGATTTTCCCGGCGTGCTCAAGCAGGGCGATCTGGCGGTTGCAGAGGTCACGGTTGCCTCGCTCGATGCCGCATCGCACAAGGTGCAGCTTGACTGCCACTGCCACCGCGACGACGGGGCGGTCATCCTGAAGGGCCGGATCGGCGTGATCGCGCCCGACAAACAGGTGTCGCGCCCGTTCGATCGTCCAGTGGCGCTGGAGCAGGGTCAGCCGCCCGACAGGTTCGAGCATATCGAGGATATGGCCAGAGAGATGGGCAAAATCCGCATGGCCGTGGTCAATCCGGTCGATCAGCCCTCCATCGAAGGTGCAATAAACAGCGCACATGCGGGCCTGATCGAGCCGGTTCTTTTCGGATCGGAGGAAAAGATACGCGCCGCCGCCGAAGTGGCGCGGGTGGACCTTTCCGGCGTCGAGGTCCGTGATGCGCCCGATGCCGAACACGCGGCGCGCGCGGCGGCGCAACTTGCCGCCGAAGGCGGATGCGAGGCCCTGATGAAGGGCAGCCTTCATACCGATACCTTGCTCAGGTCGGTGATCGATATCAGGGACCTGCGCACCGACCGCCGCATGAGCCATGTCTTTGTCGAGGACGTGCCGGGCTATCCGCGCTTGCTGCTCGTGTCGGATGCCGCTGTCAACATTCGCCCCGATCTGAATACGTTGCGCGATATCGTGCAGAGCGCGATCGACCTTGCCCATGCCATTGGCATCGCGCGGCCCAAGGTCGCCCTGCTTTCTGCGGTCGAGACGGTGACCGAGGATATCCCCTCAACGGTTGCAGCAGAGAAAATCCGCGACATGGCGGACCGCGGCGAGATTACCGGGGCGGACGTGGACGGGCCGTTTGCCATGGACAACGCGGTCTTCGAGGGCGCGGCGCAGATCAAGGGCATCACGTCTCCGGTCGCCGGGCAGGCCGATGTCCTTATCGCGCCGGATCTGGAAGCGGGCAACATCCTGGCCAAGAGCCTCGACTATCTGGCCGGGGCAGAGGCTGCGGGAATTGCCCTTGGTGCGCGTGTCCCGATCGCGCTGACCAGTCGGGCCGACAGCGCGCGTGAACGTCGCGCCTCGGCAGCGCTTGCCGTTCTGGTCGCAGCGCAGAACAGACGAAGAGAGTGAAAAGGATATGGAACCGGATGTGATTGTCACGCTGAACGCGGGATCATCCAGCCTGCGCTGTGCCATTTTCGAGCGCGGCGGCGATGGTCTGGACGTGCGGTTGCGGCTTGGTCTTCGGGGGTTGCCGGACGCGATGATCTGGCAGCGTGAGGATACCAGCACCGGGGAGACCGAAGAGGAACAGCTTGACCCGCCAGATTCCCCGGACACGGCGCAAGAGACCGCATTGGCCAAAATGACCGAGCGCCTGCTGGCCGAGATCGACCCCGCGCGAATCGCTGCGTTCTCGCACCGGGTGGTGCATGGCGGGCAGGAATTTACCGCGCCGGTGCATGTGGACGCCGAGGTGATAAAGCATCTTGCCACGCTTTCACCGATGGCACCCAGCCACCAGCCGCATAACCTTGCCGCCATTCGCAACCTTGCCGAACGCTTTCCGGATATCCCGCAGATCGCCTGTTTCGACACCGCGTTTCATAAGGATTTGCCCCGGGATGACCAGGTTTTCGCCCTGCCGAAGGAATTGGCCGAGGAGGGAATCCGGCGCTACGGCTTTCATGGCCTATCTTATGATTACGTGGCCTCGGCCCTTCAGGACATTGCGCCCAAGATTGCGCAAGACCGCGTTGTGATCGCGCATCTGGGGCACGGCGCGAGCATGTGCGCCCTGAATGGCGGCAAATCGGTGGCCACGACGATGGGCATGACGGCACTGGACGGTCTGCCGATGGGGCAGCGCTGCGGCGCGCTTGACCCCGGTGTCGTGCTCTACCTGATCGAGGAACGAGGCATGGCACCGACGGAGGTCCGCGAGATGCTCTATAAGCGCTCCGGTCTTGTTGGGCTGTCAGATGTCAGCAGCGACATGGTTGCTTTGCTGGACAGCGACGCACCCGATGCCAAGGCGGCGGTGGCGTTCTTCATCTACCGGTGCCGGCGCGAGATCGGTTCGCTTGTGGCCGCGCTTGGCGGGCTGGACGCGCTGGTTTTCACCGGCGGGATCGGCGAACATGCCCCCGCTATACGGCAAGGAATCTGTGCGGAGCTTGGCTGGCTAGGAGTCCAGATTGACGATGAGGCCAATGACCAGGGCGCGTCCCGGATTTCGCCCGAGGCCGGAAAGGTCAAAGTCTACATGCTTCCCACGGATGAGGAACAGGTGCTCGCCCGCGGTGCTCACGCGCTTCTGCTGAACGATGATGGCTCGATTGGTTGACCCCGGTCAGGGATTGCCAACGATCCCCCAATAGTCTCGCAAGGTTGTTATCATGTCATGCGGAAGGTCATAATAGCGACCGATTTCGGTATCGCTCAGCCCGTAATCGACCATGGCGGCAAGCACGTCCGCAGGCATCGGGCCGAGCATCTCAAGGATACGATCAGCGTCGTCCATCACCAACGCAGGCAGCCGGTTCTTGAATAGTGAACGATCTTTCATGACCTCCTCCAAGTCATGCCTCGAGTCTGGACAACAATCATGACCGGCGCATTGACCCGGATTAATGATATCTGTACCCCGCTGGTCCACTCTTGGCGCCGTAGGCGCGACATGAGCGTGTCAAATCAAACGGGCGGAAAGGAATTCAATCATGCTGGTCAGGAATGTCATGTCCTCACCGGTAATCACGGCAACAGCCGAAACCACGATTCGCGGCGCGGCAGAGAAGATGCGCGCAAATGGCGTGGGCGCATTGCCCGTGCTTCAGGACTACAGGCCAATTGGCATCGTCACCGACCGCGATATCGTGATACACGCGCTGGCGGCCCGGGGCTTCGCCCTTGGACCCGATACCAGGATCGAAGACATCATCACGCCCAATGTAATCACCTGTTTCGGCGATCAGGATGCCTCCGAAGCTGCGACTCTGATGGGTGAGATCAGGATCCGGCGACTATTGGTGATCGACAGGTCAGGGGCGGCTGTCGGCATGTTGTCGATCGGCGACATTGCCGAACATGTGTCCGAGGAACTCGCCGGGCAGGCCCTGGGCGAAATCAGCGAAGCCCGTGCCGGCGACATACCCAACTGACCCGGGATGTCACGCGGCATCGGTTGTTATCTCGTCGCGCAGCGCAGCAATATCGACCTGTGCGAGCTCTGCCAGCGCATGCTGATCCTTGATCAGGATGTCCATGTGATCGCCGGTCCTGATCACGCCGGCCCGGTTCAGACGTCTCAAGGTTCTGCAAACATGGACCGATGACAGCCCCGTGAAATCGCCAAGTTGCTGCTGGCCGAACGGCACATGAAATTCACTGTCGAACCCGGTGCCTTGTCTGGACACGCGAATGCACAACTCGATCAGGACGTAAGCGATGCGGGTTTCTGCGCTCGCCCGCCCAAGGCGCAGCATGCGTTCCGATTGCCGGGCCTGCGCCGCGATCTCGCGCTGCCGTTCAGACTTTCGCAGTTCTGGATCCTGCCGGAGCAATTGCGCCCATGACGTCTTGTCGATGGAGACGATCACCGCATCGCACAGCGCCTCGATTTGCAGGAAGCTGGTCTTTCCGTCGGTGGCGGTGGGATCATAGGTCTCGCCGGGCAGAATGAATTCGATAATCTGTTGTTCCCCATCCTCCAGAGATTTGGAGGCGGCCAGCCACCCCCCTGCCACATACATACGCGAATGCGATTCTTCGCCCTCGCTCTTGAGTATCGTTCCCTTGGCCACAGCGTGTTGATCGCGCTGCAGGATGTCGTCGAACATTGAATACGTCTTCAGCACCGGAAAGCCTCCTTGATCGAACTTTGCAAATCGATGTTCAACCGTTTCACGGGCTGAACGCTGCGTAACCTCAACACCGAAAAACGCCAAAAGATCCGAATCTGTATGCCTCCAACTATCTTTTTTACCATTTGACCCGAAATTTTGATAGCCAAGGGCTCGCCCTCGATGAATTGACGTGGGTTAATGCCGACAGCGGACAGCCGGTGTTCAATTTACGAGCAATTCACACGACCGTGATCGTATCGATAAGGGAGTTACTCCGTGGCAAAGGATCAACCTAAGACAGACATTGGCGATCTGTCACGCCAGACACAGGCGCTGTTCGACCTGAACGGGGTGGCAGCGCCCCAGCTCGAGCAGGTCATGAAGGTGCAGGAAGGCATGCTTGAACAGGCAGAAACCTTTACCCGGCACTGGGTCGAGCGCCGTCAGAAAGCGGTCGAAACCGCCGTCGAAACCCTGAACGAGATGAATTCCTCAGGCAAGCCAGACCCGATGGCAGCCATGCAGGCAATTGCTGAATGGCAACGCGGGTCGTTGGAGCGTCTGACCGAGGACTACAGGGAATGGATGACATTGTGCATGCAGGCCACGCAGCTGGCTGCAACCCCGCAAGACGAGACCGAACAAGACGACGCGGCGTCAGATGACACCGCTGAGGACAAGGCCGCGACCAAGTCCAAGGGCCGGGCGGCGGCGTCGCGCTCCAAATCGGAACACGCGACACCGGTGTGATTGGCCGCAGCCCTGACACACCTCAGGTCCCGGCGCTGGCTCATGCCGTGAAACACCATTGGGCCCGCGGCGGGACATCCAGCGCAGCGGCGGCGCCGGTACGGAAACGAGGTCAGAAGCCGGGGACAAGCTATCCATGCCCAAGATGTTCGACGTCTTCGCGGTCTCCGACAAGGGACACGAGGATGCAGGGCAAAATCCGGTGGCACCGGCATCGCAGGCAGTGCGCAACGCCGCCACGTCCATTGTCTCAGTGAAATGAAGCCCGCCGTCGAGAATGGCCGAATCATCTGCGACCGGGCGAACTCCAAGATCACTTTCCTTCTCGACGGTCAGGAAACCGGGTAACCCAAGGTCCGGGTCCTGGCGTCACGTCTGCGCGTCTGACCCGCCCCGGCGTACACCGGGGCGGCGTTCGTTCGGGTCAGAGTTGCGCGCGCGACATGATGCTAAGAACAGCCTGCCCAACCACCAGCGGCACAAGGCTGCCGCCCAGAACCAGCATCCATCCCGCCATATCCAGCGGCACCACACCCAGAACCGTGGTAAGCCCTGGCAGCCAAGCGGCGGCTGCCACCAGGACCGCCGACAGGGCAATCGCGTACCAGACCCATCGGTTCTGCACGACGGAGTTGTGGATCAGGCCGGTGCCCGCGTCGCGCATGTTGAATACGTGCCAGAGCCGTGCCAGCGCGAATGTCAGAAATCCGATCGTCACCGCCGCGTCCTCGCCCAGGTCCTGCCAAAGGGCGACAGAGAACACCAACAGGACCGAGCCTGCGATCAGCGCCCCCCAAAGGGCCGTGGCGATCCAGTGCTGCCGTGTCAGAACCGGTTCCTTCGCATCCCGCGGGGGACGGTCCATGATGTCGGAGGGGCTCTCGCCGACACCGAGGGCCAGCGCCGGGAAGACATCGAGCACGAGATTGATGAACAGGATCTGAAGCGGCAAGAGCGGGAGCGGAACGCCGATCACGGCGCACAGGCCAACCGCCAGGACCTCGCCCAGATTGCCCGACAGCAGATAGACGATAAAGCGGCGAATGTTCTCGAAGATCGTCCGGCCCTGTTCGATTGCCACGATGATCGTGGGAAAGGCATCATCCTTGAGCACGATATCGGCCGCCTCGCGGGCGACATCGGTGCCGCGCTGCCCCATGGCAATGCCAACATCAGCCTTCTTGAGCGCCGGCGCGTCGTTCACGCCATCCCCCGTCATCGCCACGACAGCCCCCGAGTCCTGCCAGTGCCGGATCAAGTCCAGCTTTTGCTCCGGCGAAACGCGGGCAAAGACCTGATACTCGGTCAGACGGTCTTGCGCGTCATTGTCCTGATCCCCGTCCGCCTGCGGCAGGTCATTGCCCACCATTGCCCGTGGGTCATCCGACAGCCCCACATCCTGCGCGATCGCAGACGCGGTGACAGGCTGATCTCCGGTGACCATGATGACCTCGATCCCGGCCCTGTGACATTGGTCTATAGCCTCTGCCACGTCGCTGCGCGGGGGGTCGGCCAAACCGACAAGTCCCAACAGGGTCAGGTCGTCATAGGGATCGGTGTCAGGGCTGTCCACCTGCCGTTCGGCGAAGGCAAGCACCCGATACCCCTGCCCTGCCAGCGCCTCGACGCGGTCTGCCCAGTCGTCCCGGCCCCGGTCCGACAGTGTCTCGGAGTCGCCGTTGCGAGTGGCAACATGTGTCGCAACCTCCAGAACGGCCTCGGGAGCGCCCTTGACGGCGACGTGGTAACCGCTTTCTGCCTTGTGAAAGGTCGCCATCATCTTGGTGTCGGCGTCAAAGCTCTCCTCACGCTCCTCGGGGCGCTCTTCGAGAAGCTGGTCACGCCGGATATCCACCGCGGCGGCCGCGTGCAGCAGGGCGATTTCCATCGGGTCGCCGGTGCCTTTCGGCTGATCCTCTGAGTTGCTGTCGTCAGGCTCTGCACCGGCCTCATCGCCGTCGGTGTCCTTGTCCAACTCGGCGTTGGTGCACAGGGCCGCCACTTCGAGCAGCCGACAGGCCAGTGTCGACGGGTCATCTGGCCGCTCGTCTTTTTCCCAAGGAATATCCTCGTCGTCACCCGGCAATACCAGCCGCGCCACCCGCATCCTGTTCTGCGTCAACGTTCCGGTCTTGTCGGCAAAGATCACGCTGGTCGATCCGAGTGTCTCGACCGCCGCCAGCCGTTCCACCAGCGCATTGCGTTGCGCCATCCGCCACATGCCGCGCGCCAGGGCCACCGTGGCCACGATCGGCAGACCCTCGGGAACGGCGGCCACGGCAAGCGCCACCGCCGTTTCCAGCATCGGCACGATATCGCGGCCCCCCAGCACGCCCAGGACGGCCACGACTGCTGCCACAAGCAGCGTCAGCACCACCAGGTTGCGCCCCAGCCGGTCCAACCGCTTTTCGAGCGGGCTGACCTCCTGCTCGGCCTCGGTGGTCATTTGGGCAATGCTGCCCAATTCGGTATCCATTCCGATCTCGACCACAACGCCTGTGCCGCTGCCATCCGTGACCGCCGTCCCCTTGAAAGCCATCGAAGCACGTTCCGCGAGCGGTGCGTCCTCCTCCACCGCGTCGGATGTTTTGGTCACCGGAACAGATTCGCCCGTCAGCGCCGCCTCGTCACAGGTCAGCCCGTTGGATTCGATCAGCCGCAGATCCGCCGTCACCACGTCGCCCGCGTCAAGCAACACGATGTCACCGGGAACAAGGGTCTCGGCATCGACTGTCGTGCTCTGCCCGCCGCGCCGGACCCGTGTTTGCACCGTCCCCAGACTGCGCAACGCCTCCATCGAGCGAACGGCCTTCCATTCGGTAAAAAACCCGATGATGGCATTGAGCAGGATCGCCGCAAGGATCGCGAGCATCTGCACGATCTCGTTCATCGCAAACGATACGATCGCGGCGCCGGCAAGAATAGCAATCACCAGGCTCTTGAACTGGTCCGCCAGTATCTTCCACGGACTTGCAGTTTTGGCCTCTGTCAAGCGGTTGCGGCCATGTTCCTTTCGTCGCTGCTGCACCTCGTCTTCATCAAGGCCGCTGTCTGGTTGGACAGAGAAATCCTCTAGCACTTTCTCGACTTTGCGGGACTGAATTGGCGTCATGCTATATGTCCTGTTCGTGTCGGAGGCCTGCTGTTGCGTGCCACATCGGCATTGCGGTTTGGAGGGTGCGCTTTCGTGCCATCGGCTTCAACACACCGGATCTTTTCCTCGTGCCGCACCCCTTGTCTTGCCGAAACGGCTGAGCGCAAAATCCACAAAGACCGCGCCAAGGCAGGCTATCGCGCGCAAGTCCTTTCCAGACCTGGGAAACTCCGGCTTCCGCCTGTGGAACAGCTTGGGCGAAATTAGTGAATGCGTCATGTGCAAAAGGTGCATCAGGCGGCGCAGCAAGCCTGGCGTATTCGGGCAGGTGACCTGCCGGTTAAACTGGCAACCGGTCGAAGGCCCCGGTTGCCAACCAGCAGGCACGCCAGTCGTCCATGTCAACTTTCCTTTCGACCATCGGGAAACTGTGTCCCCTTCACGGCCCCCGGTTTTCCCGTGACAAAGTCATTTTGCATGTATTGGACAACGTCCTCGGTCGAGAGGACCTTGGCGACCGTGCTGTTGGCGATCGTAAGCGCTGCCTCCTGGTTGGCCGTCGCCGTCGCTACGGCATCGCCCACCACAACCACGTCATACCCACGGGAATTGCCGGCATAAGCCGTGCTCAGAACGCATTCATCCGTCCACAGACCGACGATGACGATCGTATCGATATCATGCGCCTTGAGCATCTGGTCGAGATAAGACGCGCCGTCCGCGTCGAACGTCCAGAACATGTCGAGATGCCTTCCATGATAGAACCAGCCATCTGCGATCTCGTCTCCCGTTGGAGCGATCTCGGCCAGCGGCTCCAGTCCGGGACCCCCGGTAAAGACGTAGGCCGCGTTTTCCGGCTTTTCGGGGCGCAGGCCTCTGGGGCCGTACCAGCGATCCATGGCATTCGATATTCCATCATCGAAGCGGCGGCTCCAGGCGCTCCAGGCAATGCAGACCCCGTCACTCCGGGTCCGTGCCGCCCGGAACGCATCGACCAGGCTGACCATGTTGGGCAGGATGCCTCCGGCATAGGCGCGGTATTCTTCCTGGCAATCATCAAGAAGCAGGGCGATCCGGCGCGGACGGTCCGGCAGATCCCAGGACGCCCAGAACGCGATCGGGGTTTCGTTGGGTCCATCCGGCGTGCTGCTGTAATTCGGCATCGGTTCCATCGCGAGTGTCATGTCGCGAAACTTGCAAGGCTGGCGCAGCGCCTCTTTCAGGGTGCGGAGTCCGGTGTCGTCTTCAGCCATTGTCATTCTCCTGTCGGGTAGCCAGACCGCGTCACGACCATCGCGTGGGCGGGTGTGTATCACTGACGTCGGGACGGCTGGTTCCTGCCCCCGGTCACTGTCGCCAGGATCGCGGTCACGCTGTCCGAGACAGTCGCACCCGTTGGAACGGTCTGCCAGTCGATCGATTTCGGTGCACGGGCGAGTTGGTCGGCCAGGACATTGGCGTCGGCATCCGACGCGCCGGGATCACGTGTCTTCAAACGCCCACGCAGGGCCTCGGGATCGGCCTGCAACCAGACCCCGTCAAACGGCACGCCGACTACTGCGGCCACGGCCTCGATCCGGGCGCGGTCATCGGCGCGGTCGTGTACCGCGTCGGCAATCACGGTGACCCCATCTTCAAGAAGCCGCTCCGACCGGGCGGCAATCGCCGAATAGACCCGCGCGGAGACCTCGGCGCTGTAGGCCTCGGGCGGCAGCGAATGATCCGGCGCTGTGTCGAACATTGCCTTTCGCGTGCGGTCGCTGCCGATCACCCGCGCCCCCGGCGCACGGCCCAGATCCGGCGCCAGCGCCGCGGCAAGCGTCGATTTTCCCGATCCACTCAGCCCCCCCAAGGCCAACAAATGCGCGGGTTCTGGGACAAGCAGATGTTCGGCCAGATCGAAATAGGCGCGCGCCTCTTTCGACAGCTTGTCACGCTCCAGTTCCGCTGTTTCGCATTGTGTCGCAGTGACATGCGCCCGCACTGCGGCGCGCAGGGCCATGAAAAACGGCATCAGCACATACCCGTCTTCCTGACCGAATGCATCGCAATAGCGGTTCACAACCTGCGACGCCTCGCGCCGCAAGTCGCGATGCCAAAGGTCCATGGCCAGAAACGCCAGATCGTAAAGCACATCCACGGTCGCAAGCGCCTCGTTGAACTCGAGACAATCGAACAGCCGCACATGCCCTTCGTAGAGACAGATATTGCGAAGGTGCAAATCCCCATGGCCGCGCCTGACCTGGCCGGCGCGTGCGCGCGCATCCAGCCGCGCGGCATGTGTTTCGAGGGCGCTTTCGAAGGCCGCAACGAGCCGGGCGATGTCTGCTTCGGAAAAGACGCTGCTTTGCCGAAAGGCCTCCGCGTTGACGCGCAGGACCGATGCGATATTTTCGACCCCGTCGGCGTCGTCGTCGACCGGGGCCTTCGCATGCAGCGCCGTGATCTCATGCGCCAGTGCATCCAGATGCGAGGATCTCAGCGCGCCGCGTTGCGCCATCGAATCAAACAGCGTGTCCTGATCGAATCGGCGCATCTCGACCACCGCATCGAGCAGTTCACCTGACCCATCGAATTCCGGCCCATTCGTGCCGGCAGTGATCCGGCGCACCCCGAGATAAAGCTCCGGCGCGGTGCGGCGATTGAGGTGCAGCTCTGTCTCGCAGGCGGCAAGCCGCCGCGCCGGGCTGGAGAAATCGAGATAGGGAAGACGCACGGAACGCTTTAGCTTGAACACCCGATTGCCCGCCAGAAACAGGTGCGAGATGTGGGTGTCGATCCGCTCGACGGTGTCTGTCGTCCCGTAGGTATCGGGATCAGACATGAACGCATGTGCCGTTTCCTGTTCGTCTTCACGCATTGTTGTTCCCGCGATGTTTCCTGCCACGACGATGTCGCAAAGTTTATCCTATTGCTGACAGCATTCCTTAACGCTGGTTAATCGAACGAGACATTGACCGGCATTCTGGACGCACAGCCGCGACGAGGGATGACCCGAACCGAATGACCCTGAACACGGGCACCATGCGGCCAGGCTGCTTCGGAAGCTGGGCACGGTCTGTGAATCGAGCAGCCTCGTGACCCAGCCGCCAGGCTTGGAGGCGCGGATCCGGGTCGTCATGTCCAGGACCCTTTCAGGGTTATTCGGGTTGACAGATTTCCTGTGCCATCGCGGCACGGATGGTCCGGACGATCAGGCCCGCTATGGTCAGGATAAGAACTCCCAGCAGCGCCAGGCCGAGCCCGTGGTAAAAACCGGACCCGGTCAGCGTGGCATGGTGAAAACTGGCAGTGGTGAGGGCCGCGAGCGGAAAAGACAGCGCCCAGAATGACAAGGCGAAGGGAAGCCTGACCAGCGCCGGCACCTGGAGCGCCACGAGAGCGGCGAAGAAGTAACCGATGTTCAACAGGACGCGCGCGGCGGCATCGACCTCGCCACCGTTCAGCACCATCCAGGACAGGTAGGCGACTGAGGGCGGGGCAACGAGGATCACCAGCGTGGGACGCAGCTTGCCGGGCAAGGGGTCGTGAAAGATCAGCCGGTTGAAGATCAGCGTCAGCAGGACGATCCAGAACAGCAGACCCACGGCGAAGAAATACCAGCTGAGTTCCACGTAACCAAGCGGGACACCCGCCAGCGGCACGATCACGTTGCCCACCGCCGGGATGAACCAGGCAGGCGACAGCTGTCCCGGCCCGAAGGCGCGGTGCGAGATCCATGCGTTGATCACCGCCAGTGTCAGGATCGCCTGCGCTCCGGCGCCGATGATCCATAGCGGGCCGGCAATGCCGGGGCTGCCCTCTCTCAGGAACGTCGCCAGCAGCAGAAGCGAAATCGAGACTGCCGGAAAGAAAGCCAGGCGCACCGGGTGCGCCCATTCCGCGGCGACGGAGGCCGGGTGCCGGACCGCCTTGAGCGCGAAGATCCCCCCCAGGGCTGCCAGCACGAACAGCCCGGCATATCCCGCCACGGTCCCCGGCAGATAAAACCCACCCGACCGAAGCGCCAGCGCCAGGCCAAACAGTCCCATGGTTATCCCGAAAACGCTGATCGGAAAGTGTTCAAGCCGTGTCGGCAAAGACGCCTCTTCGGTCTGTGCGCTCATCTCGTGCCTCCGTCAGCCTTCGTCGCCGAAAGAAATCAGCTTGGCACTGTAGGTGGCCTCGCCAAGCCGCTCGATCAGGTCGAGTTGCAGTTCCAGCCAGCCCTTGTGGCCTTCCTCGTCCAGCACGATCTTCTCGAAGAGTGTGCGAGTGCCGATGTCGCCCAGTTCGGCAGCGTGCATGGCAGCCTTGGTATAGTAGGAGATTGCCTCCTCCTCGTCCACGAGATCGCTCTTGAACATGTCTTGCAGCGTCTCGGCTGCGGCGGGGGCCTTGTCGAAACCCAGTTCGGGCTTGGCCTTGAGGAACATCAGACGCTGCATGAACAGATCGGAATGGCCCAGCTCCTCGGACATTTCCTCGCGCATCTGGTCGGCGAGCCTGGTCAGCCCCCAGTCGTCCAGCGTGTGGGCGTGCAACTGGTATTGATGCGCTGCGGTCATTTCCATTTTCACGGCGCGTTGCAGGTATTCGATGATCTTTTCGTTGGACATGGATGTTTCCTTTTCCTTCAGGACCGGATTTTCAGACCCGGCCTTGCGTTGGCATCACTCGTGCTCGCCCTTGGTCCGATCGCTGCCGATCAGCGCCTCGACGGTGTAGACAAGGATCGCCATCCCGATGGCCCCGGCAGCAGCCACACCCAGCAGGACGATGATGTCGACCGGACCCCCGATGTCAGACAGCTGCGAATGGGTCATGATCATCACGAACCAGACGGCCGCGACGGCGCCCACGGGCATGGAAAGTTGCGCAAGCAGGAATTTCTTCCAACTGACCGAACGATCCCGGATCAGGACATAGAGATACCCCAGCGTCACGACAACTGCGGCGGCCACCATAGCCCAGAAGAGCCCGCGACCAAAGATTTCCTCGAAGACGGCGATCAGGGTGCCAAATGTCAGGTCTTTCATATCGGGTCCTCCTCAGGCGTCGCCGCGCAGCATGGCATTGTAGGTGGCCTTCAGCGCGACCTCCTTCATCAGCCAGCTGATCCAGAGTTCCTCCAGCGGGGCGATTATGCCCGGGAAGGAGGGAACAAGGTTATTGTGATAGTCGAATTCGACCAGCATGGCGCGGCCGATCCTGGTGATGAGCGGGCAAGAGGTATAGCCGTCGTAGGTTTCGGCTCCCTCGCGCCCGTCGATGGCGGCGACGAGGTGATCCTCGACCACGGGCACCTGCCATTTCACGCTGGCCGCTGTCTTGCCCTTGGGCACGCCGGCCACGTCTCCGAGCGCGAATATTTCAGGATGCCGCAGGTGACGCAGGGTCTTCATGTCGACCTCGACCCAGCCCTGATCGGTCCATTTGTCGGCCCATGACAGGCCCGATTGACGGATAAACTCCGGCGCGCGCTGCGGCGGGATGACATGGAGATAGTCATACTCCATCTCTTCGGTCCCGCTGTCGGTGGCAAAGGTCGCCCGCTTGTTGCCGGCATCGATGGCGGTCAGCGTGCGGCTCATCCTCGTGTCGACGCCGCGATCCTCGAAGAGCATCCGCACCTTTTCGGCCACGATTGGCACGCCGAAGAGCGCGGTCTGCGGCGCGGCGTAGACCATGTTCATCTTGCCGGCATTTCCCGCCCGGCGGGCGATGTCGTCGACCAGGAAAGTGTGTTTCAGCGGCGCGCCGGCGCATTTCATCTCGGTTATAGGGCGGGTGAAAATCCCGGTGCCGCCGTCCTCGGTGAACTTTTGCGCGGCGGCCCATGTGCGCGCCGCGTGCTCTGGCCCGCCGTAAAGCGCGCCGATGCCGTTTTCACCAATCATGTCGGTCGAAAACCCTTCGATGGCGCCATGGTCCAGCACCAGACCGGGGGCGAGCACCAGCCAATCGTAGTTGATGGTCTGCCCGCCCTCGGTCGAGACGGTTTTTGTCTCAGCATCCACTGCGGCGACCTTTTCGGCAATCCATTCGATACCGCCGGGCAGCCAGTGGCTTGCGTCCGAGGTGACGTAGTTGGCCGGTTTCAGGCCCGTCGCCACCAGCGTCAGTCCCGGTTGGTAAAGGTGCGTGGTGCGCGGATCGATGATGGTGATCCGCGCACCGTCCAGCCGCTGGGTCAGGCGGTTGGCCAGCGCGGTGCCTGCGGCCCCGGCGCCGACGATGACGATATGGGCCGAGGTCGCAACCTCCGCCCGCGCCGGTTGCGCCGCTGTCAGCGGCACGGCGGCAGCAGCGCTGCTGAGCGCGGCCAGGCTCAGGAAATCTCTGCGTTTCATCTCGTTTCTCCTCCTGATACCAAAGTTGCGCTGCGCACCGCGCCCCAATGACGCGAGTTGCGTGTCGGTATGCTTCATTCTACCCGACAATCGGCCCGACGCTTTGTGACTTGGTCACATTCCACCCGTGGAAATGAAGATCGCCGAAGAAATCGAAGGCCATCTACAAGCATTACCGGTCATTGGCGGGACGCTCCGTGTCGTGTTCTTCCACCCAAACCCGATCGCGCTGCAACTCCAGCCATATGGCGTTCACGACAGCACGGATCGCAACAAGCGGCAGGCCGGGCTTGGACCACAGCAGGGTCGAAATTTCCCGGCTCGCCCGCACGTGCAGGTCCCGCGTAACGGGCGCGATGATCCGATCCTTGGCAGGCTGGCTCGGGCTGTCGGCGTCCGGCATTTCGTATCATCCCCGCTCAGGACGCCGGTTTGCCGACCTGAGTGAACATGAAAGGCCCTTGCCACAGCCCGCAGATGGCGGCGATACATGCGCCAGTTTCGACAACACCTTGGGACGCATCACCCTGATCCACCCACGGCCCTGTTCGATCCATCCCGCGTCGACAAAGTGTTTCAGGCCGCGCGAGACGACTTCCCGAGCGGTCAGAAGATCGCTGGCAATTTGCTGGTGGGTGACATCGATCCGCCCTCCATCGGAATTGCCCAGCAGCCACTCTGCCAATCTCTGCTCGGCGCTCGGGTTATCCCGGCCAGAGGTACGGGCAAAGAACGTGGGCAAACGGGACGCATGTTGCCGGAAGAGTGCGCGGCGGAAAACGATGTTCTCCGCGACCAAGTCTTGCAACTTTTCGGGCGGCAACACCAGCCATCTGCTCGGTGTCAGGTAGACTGCGCGCATAGCGATTTCCGATCGGGCCAGGATGGCCGAGGTGACCGGCATGCAATCCTGGCCGCCAAGCGCGCGGCATTCGGCCCAGGGCACCGGTCGGTCCTTCGTGCGAAAATGGACCCGGATGCTGCCGCGGGTCAAAAGAACGAAGTATCGGGGCGGACCATTCCATTGGAACGCGACCTCGCCAGCGCGGCCGGTTCGCAACTGTCCTCCGGCCGCGCGCACTTCTTCGACAAGAACACCTGTCTCGGGTTGGCTCTTCAACGGACCGGTCCTGCTTTCGAAACCTCGCCTGTGGCAAGAGAATCTTCAACGGCGGCAGCGGTGCAACCGGCAAACGCGGCCGGTGGCTGCAACGCCCCGGCCTGCAAGCCATAAGGGTCTCCAGCATTGCCGCAAGTGAAGACGCGGGCGCGTGCGCAGACCACGGCTGAACAACTCAAGGTGCATGGCATATGATCACCCTCAATACGTGATGCGAGTATTGCATCACGGGTCGACTCGGAACGGTGACATCGTCACTTTCACTTTGGAACAAGTTTTCATGGTGCCTATCCCGGCACCTTGACCTTGGTCGCCAACCGGAACGCGAATTGGCCTCAAGGTTTCGAGCAGCCTCGGGATCGGACCTGAACTCTTTGAAAAGACAGCACGCGGTCAGAGCTGACAGTCGTCCCCTGTTCTGTAGGTTTTCGATATGGGCCGCATCCATGGCGGGGCGCGAGGACTTGTCTTTGGCGGGTCATGGCGCCAAGACAGCTGCCCTGCCGCACCTCCAATCGTCACATATTCGTATCGGGCGCGCCAGACAGAGTGCTGCGAAGCGCTGTCGCGCGGCGGCGGAGAGCAGATCTGCTTCGCACCCTCGAACCCGGCGAGAGCAAGATCGTCTGCTGTCAGCAGAATGTACTGTGGACAGGTTTCGGCAAAGACCTTGAGACCCTTGGAACGCGCATGTGCGATCTGCTCCATTGCCTCTCCGCCCGACACATGAACGACCAGCATCGGCACGTCCACGATCTCGGCCAGCGCGATGGGTCGCCTCGCACTCGGCGATGGCGGGACGGGCATCGGCATGATGGCGCGGCGCGGTTTGCCCGACCTTTTCAAGCGCCTCGGTCAGCCAGGCAATCGCGTCTGAATTCTCCGCGTGGATCATTGTAAGCGCCCCCTCGCGCTTGGCCAGCGTCAGGACCTCTATGATTTCACGGTCGTTCAACTTAAGATCTTCATATGTCGTGTAGAGCTTGAACGAGGTATAGCCCACGCGGATCAACGCCGGAAGCTCTTACCCCAGAACCTGAGGATTCGGGTCCGTGACAATCAGGTGGAAAGCGTAGTGATCACTGAACTGGCCCCTGTTTCGGCCGGACACCTTGGGGCTGACCAAGGAGGCTTGAGGATAGCCTTAAGCATGTGCTTGTGTCTGAGATAGAAATCATCACCGATGGCGGTCGCCGTCTGCGCTGGTCTGCGGCGGACAAGCTGCGGATCATGGAAGAGTTTCTTTATGACGGTGAGAGCATTTCCGCCGTTGCCTTGGACAAGGCGCACAGCTTTTCCAAGCTCATAACGCCGGAAATCACGTTGCTTCCTGGTCTTGGCGCAGAAGACGATGCGCATTTATGCAACGCAGTGCCAGAAAATTGAGGGGTCAGAAAAGGCCCCAGCGGGGCCGTTTTCGCAAACAAAGGAATAGCATTCAGATGTTGTGCGCTTTCGGACAGGCTTCGGAAATATCGATGGCTACCAAAACTCGCTTGTCCGAAAAAAAATGCTTCAAAGCCACAACCTCCAATCCGGCGAGGATTTGGAGGCAACACTGGACCACGACGTGCTGCTTTATGACCAGCAGCTTTCGCAATCAACCTTGAACAGCAAGACGCCCTTGCAGGAAACGAAAGACTGGCACACACTCAAACTCGAGTTGGTCAAGAAAACGGCCATACCACCTTCTGGGATGGGACAGCTGAGTTAAGTGTCTCGAAAAACTTTGGATTCATCTTGCGAAAGTGAAGGTAAGATATGCCACCCGTTGCAGATAATTTTGTTTTTTTACTCACCGGAGCGCGGCAACCAGATGGCGGGCGCGCATATGGCCCGGTTTTCGAACAACTTTTGGTCTCGGAGACGGACCTTATATTCCTTGAGACGGGCCTGACGTCGCGCGCGACCGGCACCCCCGGAGTGACGTTTTTTACGCCCGACCAGATGCTCGAAATCCGGAGTGCTGACACGGATGGAGATGGAACACGCCACGTCTTTGGGTATGTCAACCTTGGCATTACGGACCATTACAGGACGTATTGGCAGGATAGCTGGACTTTGGACCAAACCGGCTCCGCTTTTACGTCTTTTGAACCTGATATCAATCAAGACGTGATGCCGTTGAATCCGGACGCGGATGTGCCTTCGTGGCTTGAAAACGCACTTGGTGTTGCAACCGGCCCTCCGGAAGGAGGTTCGACGGAAGAAACGGTCTATGGCCCCATTGTGGATTTCAGCGATGGTGCCGTGCCTTTACCCAATGCAGGTCAACCTGTCATAGCACCAGAAGGTTCGTGGTGGGATATCGTCCTGGACCAGGTCGAAACGCTTTTCGCAGCCGGATACAGAGATTTTTTTCTTGACGATGTCGGTCGCTATTATGCGGCAGATGGCGTGACGGCCACTGCTGCCGACATGATGGACTTGGTGAACGCCGTTGCAGCACATCTCGATGCGCTGGACGGGGCCGACGACGACACGTCGATTGCACTGAATGGTGGCGGTTATTTGCGGTGGGACGCGGGATATGCGCAAGACAGCTCGCAAGTCGAAGCCTTTCTGGCCAACATTGATTTTCTCGTAATGGAGAACAACTTTCTGCAAAATCCGCACTTCCTCGTCGAGGTTGCCAGGAATCTGTCAGGAACAAACACACAACTTTTGTCGATCGAATGGGGCGACACGTTGCCCGAAGCCCTGTCTGGCACTTGGCTGGCGCTTCTAGATGCGCTCTCAACAACGGTCGGGACCCCGACCGCTGCGCATAACCCGCAAACCGCTGACTACGCACCGATCCAGGGCCAGCTTCCGGATGATGTCTTCACGTCGACTGACATTCCTCAAACACATGCCATCTTTATCGGCTCCGGATACGGTGCAACGATAACTGGAAGTGATGGGGATGATCTCGTTTTCGGAACCTCCGGCGACGATCTTATTTACGCGCTTGGCGGGAACGATATCGTTTTTGGGTTGGGAGGCAACGACACCATCATCGGCGGCGGGGGCCATGACATGCTGTTCGGCAACGAAGGCCACGATCAGTTGGAGGGCATGGCCGGCCATGACACGGTTTTTGGAGGGGCAGGAAACGATATGTTGATGGGTGGCGCCGGCAACGACAACCTTTCGGGAGGTGACGCACCGGACAGATTCGATTTCTGGACGTTAACCTGAACTCAAGAATTGGCGGCGTTTTGGCAATGCGATACGACCGCAATCCGACGCTCTTGCTCTCTGCCATCGCTCTGGCTGAGAGCCGGCGTCTGCTGGCTTTGAAACTCAATGGGTTATGATGCTAAACAAGATCCCGCGCTAATAATGCCGCTTGGGTTCGATTTTTCGCATTCAGCTTGAGCATGACTTGCCGGATATGACTTTTCACTGTCGCCTCGGAAATACCCAAACTTGCCGCGATCGCCTTGTTTGATTTTCCATGCGCAAGGTCAATCAGAACATCGTTTTGACGGCGGGTGAAAACTGGCCTGTCGGTTATGGCCTTGCTCAGGTCTTCAGTGTTTGTCTCATTCCGTTCGTGACTATCCCCGCCTGCCACCTTTTCTTGCAGAAGTGACACGTCCTGTAATCCCTCGATTGCCGTAGAAGCATGCGGGATATAGCAACCGCCCGCAGCAATGAAATCGAGGGCGGCAAAAACTACTGACGGTTCCTCGGATGCCGGTATAACGCCGCCCAACTCCATGTCGAGCGCACAAGAGACACAATCTGAGGTATGGTTCTCAACCAGGGCAACCACGCGGCCCGTGCGGTTTTGCAATACAGCCTCGAGCTTAGCACGGCCATCGGCACTACTTATGAGCAAGCCACCAAACACCACCAAAGTGAGAGCGCCTTCTTTGAGGGTGGGTGATCCAACAGGAATTTCACCATCCCGATGGTTTAAAACGGCAGTGCTGGACCCATAAAGTTCAAAAAGTGCCAAATAAGCTGCGCGGCGCAAGGGGCAATCATCTATAATCAAGATGACATATGCGGTGTTCGATCTATGTCTTCCGTCATCCGGCATGTGAAATAGTCCTGTCAGTTATACGCTCACCAACGGCACCACTTACTGGACACAATAAATCTTTTGACATGAACCTTGCCACGAATCATCAGGGATGATGTCGCAAATGGCTCAGGTCCTTTATTTACTGCCAAAGGCTTTGCGGCTTAAGCACAAAAAATCAGCTTTCTTCATCCAGTAGCCGAGTGCATTTTGACCATGCAACTTTTTAGCGAAATTGCTTCGTGTGAATGATATTTAACCGATTGTTACACAAAAGAAATTTTATATGTCTTTTCTCCCGAAACCTTGGTAGCAATGTCAGGTCTCAAATTTAATTTAATACAGTATCGTTTCCAAAAATGAATAAATAAGCAATTAACTTTTTCGTTGTTTCGAATGCGACCACACATGCAAAAATGCTGGTCAGTCCCGAAGCGAGCGCGAATCCAAGCGCGTTCACACCAAACACAGGTGTCAAAACTGCACTGAGAGAAAGATTTGCAGTCAGAAACGCGGCTTGCAGGATCAGAAAGGCCATTTTGGCATTGCATAACACCAGGACGCCAGAAGCAGCGAGAAACAATGCGTGCAGCAACGTTCCAACAATTCCCATACGAAGGACCAAGAACTGGTCAAGCCTCAGGCCCATTGCTGATGCAATCACAGGGGCCAACAACAACAGCGCGGCAGAAACCGCGAACTGCGTCATCATGATACGAAGTATACCAGTCCAGATCATTTCTGATACCGCCATTCCCGACAAATTTGCAGCGCGCAACGTCGCCCCGTTGGCCAGCTTCGCCCGAAACCGATCCATCGCACGGCGCACAGGTTCTTCGAAATAGATGGCCAGGCTTGCAAGACCGGGCAGCGTGGATAGCTGGGCAAGGAACAGTGCACTGTCGTACGTGGGCATGTGACGGAAACCGGCGACAGAGCTCTGACCGCCAGGACCGAACCAGACAATCCATTTGTCAGCCCAAATCCCCATGATCGCCAAGGAAGCCCCCACAGCGAGCGGCCATGTTTTTTTGGCACACAGGCGTAGCTGTCCAGCAGCATGGCGCAATTCGGCAAGCTGATGTCTGATGTTCAGAAATGGTGAAAGACAAAGGGCAAGACAAAAGACGATCCCGGACGTGAAACACCACACCAAAGCACTTCCGCTGCCTGCACGATCTGCGACACCAACGCTCAGCAAAACGGCAATGAACAAGCCTGTGGCAAAAGATAGGATCAGATGTCGACGCGCTTTGCATGCAGCCAGAACTGCGAATGCCACCCACATCATTGCGGAGGCAGACGTGAGCAAGGCAAACGCGAGTGTCAAGGCAGGATTCGACACCCCGAGAACCAGCACGACGATGATAACCAAGACTTCTGCAGCGGTCCCGGCCACACCACACACCACCAACAGCAGCGCACCAACGGCCGACGCGTCGGGTGGCACTTCCGTATCGGCGATCGTTCGAGCTGCAATAATACCCAATGGTGCCGCCACAATGGGTGCGAGCATGAAGGCATAGACAACTGCGAGACGCATGTCCTCCAGGGCCTCGTCTGTGAAACGGTTGTCAGCTGTCCAGGAGATCAAGATCAAAGTAACGATCACGAGGAGCCAAGGACCAGCCGCCAGAACCAAGGCGGCGAGAAGATTGTGAAGCGGTTTCAGGATGGGTCCGTCCAGCCACCAATCGGCCTGCCTCAGGACAGCGCGCAGTTTTAGCTGGGAGTAAGGGCTTGAGCTCATGCCACGAGTTCCTCGTAGAGCGCGGCGTAAGCGGCCGAAGAGGATCGCGAGGTGAAGCTTTGTTCGACCCTGGCGCGCAAGGCCTCACCACATTCAAGGCGGAGCGTTTCATCCGACAAAAGACAGATCACCGCTGCGGCGAGCGCATCCGGGTCCATTGGCGGCACGACGAACCCACCGCGCCCAAGCGCCGGGGACTCCGTTTCTGAACCTTCTATGATTTCCCGGCACGAACCGACATCGGTCGCGACGCAGGGAATCCGCGCGGCACCGGCTTCGAGCAGGACAAGGGGTTGCGCCTCACTGATCGACGTCAGAAGCAAGACGTCAAGCGATGTCAGAATTTCGAAAATATTCATGCGCCCCATGAAACGGACGGTTGTATCGAGGTTCAGTTCGGACACCCGTTTTTTGCAGGCTTCATAATATTCCGGGTTTTCATCGGTCGGTCCGATTATCAACACTTCGACGTCAGGCACAGTCTCCCGGATCACTGCGGCTGCACGGATGCATGCTTCGATATCCTTGATCGGAACCACACGTCCGATCAAACCGACAACTGGTCGTGCCTTGTTTGAGGGGCGTTTCAGGTCATCAAACCTCTCCAACGCGATGCCGTTTGGAATGACAGAAAGACGATTTTCGGGGGCGCCCAGCGCGCGCTGGAATCCCTGGTTGGCGCTGTAAAGCGTTGTGATCCGATCAGCCCTCGCATAGGCGACCTTGGCAAAACTCTCGAACATTGCGATCCAAAGGTCACGGGTATCACGCCGCGGATCCTTGAGCGTAAAGCCTTTTCGAACGCGGTCTCCCAGCCAGTCGGCCATCACCATGTCAATACGTCGTTCATTGGTGTAGATGCCATGCTCGGTGAGTGCGATCCGCGCACCGGTTTCCCGCGCGGCCCTCACCGCAAAAAGCCCGGCATATCCTGTGGAAATTGCATGATAAATGCGCGCCGGGGGCACGGGCGATGTCAGGACAGAGACCATCCCGCCAACCAGCGTGCGCCACGCCCAGAAAAAATCCGAAAAGGCGGCCTCCGGCGCAAGATTGTTCGCGCAGTTTTCGATAGCGTCCCAAGCTGGTGTTGAAGAAATCAGGTCGGCGTGATCGGGCCGAACCGCCCGACCTGGCACAGACGGGAACCCCCGGCGCGCCGGTGTCATGGCAAGGTCGCACAGCACATCAAACGCATCTGCGTCGCCATTTTCCCATAGCCGCACCAGCGCATCGCCAAACACCGAAGCGTCGATTTTCGGGTCTCCCAGTCGCATACGTTTTTGCGTGGTGCTAAGCGGCAGGACTTCAAGGTTCAACACATTGTCTGGCAGGGAGTATTTCACGTCCTGCACGCTGTCGTCTGCGGTAATTGCGAGCACGGAAAAACTTTTATCTTTCTGCTCCCGGATGAGCCAATCCAACCAGGATGACACCCCCCCAGTGACAAAAGGATAACATCCTTCAACTACCAAACAGACATCTGCACAGCGTGTATCGGTCATGTCGAAATCAATTCATTTCTGAGCTTCGGATTTTCCAAGACTGATCCCGAGTCAGGTGTTGGCGCCGGGCGCGGCACAGCTTCAAGCTCCGCAGGGTCTACAAAGCCGGACCCCGATACCGCTGAAATTTCAGCATCGAGCGCCTCACCGGACAACGCATGCTCACCCTGCAATAGCCTTCGGGCGCGCGCTGCAAATGTATCCCTCAGATGTGCAAAGACAGAAGCTGCCTGAACACGCACTGCAGGAATTTCAGAGGCAAGCGCGCGCTCTAATACAGGGCGCAGATCAGCGGTGTAATGTTTGACGATCGCGGCCAAAGCCGTTTGCTGATCCGTGAGCGTTCCGGACAGGAATACGTCTTCCAAAGGAGGTTCCAACGCGTCCCGGCCACGTGGCCGGCGGTCTTCTGCGATTTCCTGGAATAAAAGGTCGGCACGCGTGTCGCTCGGGATGTCTCGATGGGCTTCGAATGATATTTGGGGTTGCCTGCGTTTTGCACCCATGGTTGCGATCATGATGACCGGGCCGGCAAATGGGCCAAGCGTTAACACGGCAATGGCAAAAAATCCTGCATCATGCCGATCGAAAAGCGTGAGCGCGACACACAGCACGACAGAAATCGCGCAATAAAATATCAGTGCGAACCAAAAACCAATGTAAATCGCTATCACAAAGGCTGAAACCGCTGCCAGCGTCAAACAAAACGCGGCAGTTCTGCGCAGCAACGATATGTCAGCCACGTTTCTGAGAGAGCTTCTTCGCTCTCTTGTCGAGGCCGAGGTCAAGGCTGACCCTGTCAATCGCGATGCGGGCCATCTCGGCTATGAGATCGAGACGCTGCGCACCAGCGTCAGCTTCCGCGGGAGTCTCGGCAAAGAAAATAACCGTTGCAGTCAATCCGTTCTCTACATGCGCACATTTCCGAACGATCCGGGCAGCGCCATCGGCATCGAGACCAGCATCCTGCAATTTGACTGTGTCACAATCTTGATGTCCGAGTAAGGCACCCAGGGACGCAGACATGACTTCAGGGCTGCAACCCAATTCAGGCGCACTCCCGATAAATAAGGGGTCTTCTCCTGGTGCCGCTGCGATCAGTGCGACGGGACCATCGAAGAGGGCTGCAGACGCGGCCTCGAAGGTCGCGGGAAGTTCACTTGCGCGGGCGACTGCAAGCGCGGCAAGATCAGGCAAGGCCCGTGCAAGAACGGTGTAAGTCTCCGACGCATCGGGTATGATCTGTGTCGTTGTCGCGCCGGACTTGGCGGCAGACGCACGCTCCAAGTCCAAGACGAGGCTGTCCATTCTCTCGATTTCAGCGGCAAGGGTGTCGGATACATCCTCGAGCCTCGTGACTTCTGCCCGCAGACCTTCGGTTTCAAGAATTTTCCGCTGGCTATACAGTCCCACGATGAGAGCCACGACAAGCCACTGAAGAGGCAGCACCGCGACGCGAGCAGCATAGACAGCAGCGTCTTCGCCGACAAAGCGGTCTGGCCACCCCATGAGGAACGTCGCCAAGGCCACACTTGCGATGCCGACACCTGGGCCATGCTGTAAAGACGCGATCAGGATCACGATCCAAAAGGGATGTAATTTCAAAGTCTCATAAAATCCGGCGCCGAACAAAAGCGGTTCTGCACCGGCGATCAGCACCAACAGGACCGCTGCTCCAATAATCCCGCGCAAGGCATCCTCGTAACCGCTGCGTGAGGTTTGGCCCGAGATTTGGCCTGAGGTTTCGTCTGCCAATAGATTGTCGATCAAAGCTCTCACTTGAAGACCCTCTCGGCTGACGCGAGAGCCGCATCATCAACAGCGCCGACCGTTACTATATCACCCGGCAGCAAGCGCATGGTCTCATCGGATTCCAGGATGCGAATGTCCTTTCCATTCTGACGTTTCACCGTCACGACACGGCCCACCAGATCGCCCAGCGCCCTCAGCTGTCCCTCTACGGATGCCAATTCAGCATCTATCGCGTTTCGCTTCACAAGGGTCTCGACAATATCGAGAGCCAGCGTCTTGCTGCTTTCAGCGCGCTCTAGCTCGATGGTTCTGTCATGGCGGTTCAGCGCGTGGCGCGCTTCGATCACGCGTGTCTCGGCATCTTGCAAGACCAGATCCAAGTCGGCGACGCGATCATTCAAGCTGTCGAGCCGCAACTGGGCGAATTGCCTGCTTGAGCTGCATCGGCCGCGACATTCCTTTGCAACTTCCAGATCCAGCGCATCGCGTTTGCGCTTCAGGTCTTCGTGGCGTGCCGCCACCATCTGACGCCGCGAAAGTGCCAGATGGAGCGCACTTTGAAGCTCTGCACGTCTTGCTGTGTCCCGTGCGTCGCGGATTGCGCGCTCGCTTGACGCGGCTTCCAGCACGGCGACTTCGCTATTGATCCGATCCTCTTCGATTTGGCGGTTCACAACGGCAGCCGTACCATCCGTCATTGTAAATGTTTCTTCGGTTGCACGCTGGGCCGACAGGCGCTTGTGCCGAAGCAAAAGCCCCGCGCGCAATGTGCGCAATTCGTCACGACGCGCATCCAAGCTGCGCCGAAGAGCGGCATCCGAACTGCTGCTGCCGTACCCCGACTTTGCAAGGAGCGTATCTACCGTCAATCCGGGAACGTACTCATAACTGCCGGGTGCAATAACCTCTCCTTTTACAAGAACAGGCGGGCGCTTGGCAAAAGAGGCCGTCACTGTTGTGGAAAGGTTCATTTCCGATGATAGAGCCGCCCTTACGGCGTTTTCAAGACAGGTCAATGGCGTTCCAAAAGCCTTCACCCGTCCAATACCGGGAACAGCGATTTCTCCCGTGGAGCTGACGGCAAACGTGCCCGAAAGGTCGCGTCGTTCAAATCGTCCAAAATCACTCTCGGAATGTTCAAAAACACGCAATGTCAGTTGGTCGCCAACAACTGTTCGATCCGCAGCATCGCTGCCGCTTTCGCAACCGATGCCAGACAAGATGCGATCGAGCAGGCTTGGGCTTTTGGGTTCCGTGTCCTTGAACATCGCCAGCGAAACCATGTTGTCAGAGGACTCGGTTTCATGCCGAGCCTGATGGACGGTAGGGTCTTCGGGGGCCACCCTCCCCGTGGCCAGTGACGTTGCGCCTTCAACTCCGAACAATGACGGCAAAGTTTCGATCCCGCCAAAAACCATCAATGCGGCAAGACCAATCCCAGCCTTCGAGAGCATCGTGCTCAACATTCCAGACCTTTCTTTCCCAACACACTCTCTGCCTTAACTTGATGTTGACAGCACCGTATTCTTGCCAAGAAGTTTCCACAATTCTCCGTTAGTTTGGATTCTACATCTTATGTCGAGCCAACCTCATCCCAAAGACGGAGCCTCAACCAACTTTTGGCTGGGGCTTATGTCTTGCGTGTATTTCTGGGTAATACCCTCGATTCTGTCCGCTGCTTGTCTCGGCTCCGAATCCTTGCCGAAATACGTGATCGCGCTGATTGATGGGCGCAAAGAACCCGATCAGGAAAATGGCCGCATCGCCCGGTATCTGGACGCGGCACTTGCCAGGCATGGGTTATTGCCGATCTATATTGACGTGTCCCGGCCACTTCCCGACGCGCTCCCCTTGGCCAATGTTGCCGGGGTGTTGAGTTGGTTCGATGGCATGGTGCCGAACCAACCCGGTTTGAGTGTCTGGTTGAATACCCAATCCGACAGATGTGGCAGCACCCTGCCCGAGGTGATGATCGGAAATCCGGGTGGTGACGCGCTTTGGGCCAGACTTGACACGCATGAAACCGACGTCGCAATCCTGCATGATGGAACCAGGGCACGACTTGAAACCGCGCCGGAATGGTTCCAATCAAAGGAACGTATCACTGTCCCACCGGGTCGGCTCATCGCGCCAATGGTACCGGATTACGCAGCGCCTCTCGCGGTATTGGACGGGACAGATGGGACGCGCCGCGCCCTCGGCTTCCAGATCGAGAACCGAACGTGGCTTTCTGACAGGGCGGCAGTCGTACAAGACCCCGGTGAGTCCTGGCGCTGGTTGGCAAATCCGGACCGCATCGTTGAAGCCTTTACCGGCCATGGACCGCGACCGGTGCCCGATCTGTCCGTATTTCAGGGCCGACGGATCGCATTGACCATTTTGCTCGCAGATGGGTGGGGCCAGCGCACCGCAGCCTCCGTGCAGTCCTCCTTGGGAACACCAGCATACGAATTCGCCAAGGAGATCCTTGGGTCCGACGGAGCAGTCATGACATTCGGCTGGCCAGATCCGAAAATCCAGCCCGAGCTTGAAGATAGGGCGGCATTCGCGGCGGGTGTCGCATTTGCCGGCAAGCCGCATGTCAGCCCGGTTCCCATCAGTATCAGCGCAAATGCCATCAACTTTCAGGCATCTTTTCCGCTACGCCTGTCGCGTTCTGAGGATGGGACCGCCAATGCGACGCCTCGGATAATTCCTCCAACCCTGCCCATCTTGGAGGGAGAGCCGGGTTTTGGCGATGGGTCAGGGTTGCACACACGCAATGCTGCCGTTGCGCAAAGCAATATTCCTTGGCCTTCTGGACCTGATACGTTGCTCATGCGTGCTGACGACCTGCTCGACTTTTCCGCCCGCGAGGCCATCAAGGAGGCACAGCAGGTGCACTCATCATCGACGCGCAATGCAATGGATGTCCCGCGCTACGCGGCATGGCTGGACGGCGCCGCGTCAACGCGGCTTGTTCCGAGAACATCGACAACATGGGACGTCCGTGATCGGGGCAATTTGGATACAATGCGCGTCGACCGGGCCGAGAAATGGGCCTTGGATTTACCAAAAAGCGAAGGCGTCCTCGGTGCGCGGCGCATCGGAGATGCCCTGTTCGTGACTTTGGATCCCGAGCATGACGCACCGCTTCTGGCGCTGACCCCTCGACATGAGACCGATATGGAATTGGCCGGGCAGATGGTTGGCATTGTCGAAGCACGGCCCACGCTTTCCAACATGCGCGCTGCTGGATGCCGGACGCAGATCACTGCGGATGGTCATGGACCCATTGCATTCCGCGCCACGCACCGACCTGACGTGTCGGCCGATGGCACACCGCTTGACGTCACACTTGTCGAAAACGGCAAATGGCGCGTGTTCCTGCCGAACGCCAAATCATCAAGGACCGTATCATTCGCGGTCGGGTGCGATTGATGCACCGGCGCGACCCTCTTCTTAAACTTATAATATTGGCAGGGCTGGGTGCCGCGGCGGCACTGATCCTGCTGCCCAAAGGAGAATTGGGCCAAGAGGCGGAACTTGCCTCGCTGCCGCCTTCGGAGTCACTCGCGAGACTGGACGCCATGGACGAGCAACTTACGCCACAACTGGCATTTCGTCATGCCGAACTGATCGCGGCGTCAGGCGATGCAAAGACGGCCGATGCCTTGCTGGCCTCACTCGCCAAGCGCAGCGGCAATACCAACGCAATCGCCACCGCCCGCGCCGACCTTGCGTTGCGATCGAACAACTTGGTTTTGGCGGTTGAGCATCTGCAAGAGGCGCATTCCCCTGCATCGGATCAGCTTCAAAGGCAACGATTGGGACGTCTCTATCATCGGTTGGGAGACACCGAAAACGAACGGGCTTTACTGAAGGCTGTCAATTTTGCCGACCTGACCGGGTCCGAAAGACTGCGACTTGTTGATCTGGTTGCGGACCAGGGCGCCACGTCGGAGGCGCGTGCATTGGCTGAAACTGCCGTCCAGATGGGCGGTGCCGATGCGCCAGAGCAAGCAGAACGCTTCACGGCACTTGCACTTTCTTCGGAAGACCCCGGCGAATTCGTGAAGACAATGGCTAACTGGCTTGGCGGTCCCAACGCCGAAGGTCTCGCTTTGCCCATCGCAACAGTTTTGACGGCAGTCCCGCAGCAGTCACGCGCCATAGCGTCCCAAATGGTTGCCAGTGCCCCCGAAACTCGCCCTTTGCTGGTCTCCACGCTCTCCCGGGTCGAGCTTTTTGGTGCTGCCCGTATGTTGGCACAGCCCTGGGCCGTCACCGGTCCGCCAGACCGTGAAAGTTGGAATACGCTTGCGCTTTATGCCGATTGGAGTGCTGATATTGGTCTGCTGGAAACAACCTTACGGCATCCAGATGTTCCAGACGACCTGCCCCTCAAATACCTTTTACCGCTGGTCCGGTACGGAGGCGGGCAGGCACTTTTGCCATATCGCCATTGGCTTTCAGATGATCGTCTTGCGGAGGCACCGCTCATCGATGCGGCATGGGCGATCTGGAAGCAGTTTCCAGATGCTTCCTTTGCCGCTTTGCGTCAGGCGGCGAAACAAGAAACCGATCCAGCGCTCTGGCGTCGCATTGCAAGCGATCTCGAAGGCACCGGATATCTGGAGCGGCTGCAAGCCCTGTCTCAGACCGACGCCAATATCGCAGCAATGTTTGGTCGATGACACCTTGTTTGGCCTGGGGCCATCGTCCGTCAGGATTCGGGATCACCGAGAACGTGAGGCGGGCGGTGCAAGGTATGAAAAGCTGCCATCTGGTACGATATATGGCGCATATCCCTTGTCTCGGGCCTTTTGCGCGAGAGGCTTCGCTTCAACGTCAGAAGCAAAATCCAGAGATAAAACGGACACATCGCGGTCCAGATAATCCTGTTTCAGAGCGGCATGCAGATCGGGATGGTCCGCCGCTCCAAACCCGTCTTCGATCATGATGCCGTCAATCGCATCACGGTAAGCGTCGAAGTCATCACGCGCCGACGCAGGAGCATCCCGACCGATAAAGACGCCGTTGTTGACAACGATCAGAGCATCGCAGCGGATCTCTCGCGCCGTCGACGCGATCTCCCTGACGAGGTTCAACATGACCCCGGCCGACCTCTCAATGCTCGTCGGTTTGCCTGAAGAATCTGAAGCCATTGAACCCAAGACAAAGTAGTTCAGCGCGTCATCAAGAAAGAGACCATCTGCTCCGGTCGCCAACAGACGGGCCACCCGGTCATGCAGTATGTCGCGCCATTCGGAGCGCCAGAATGCAGCAAGTTTATCACCTTGGGCTGTGACCGGACCCACCCAGTTCGGGACGGTCTTGTCGGACGGCCAATAATCGCGCCAAGGCTCTACCTCGGTCAAATTCAGATAGACCAGAACCGGTCTTGTGCCGTCTTGACCAATAGTCTGAATTTCGGCCGGCGTGAAAAAACGCTCTTTTCCATCAGGTGTGTCCAAGGCTCCGACTTTCGCAGCCTCCAAGATGAGGAGACCGTGCGAAGCCTGGTTCAGCGTGTCGGCGTTGAAATCCGGCCCCCAGTATTGCACCCCGTACCCGTTTTGGAGCGCGTCCTCCAACCTCGCAGAGCGGTCAATCTGCGACACCCCGCATGCCATGCCGGTCACTGGCGAAGCCAAAAGATACATTGGAAGCAATGCGCGTCCCAGTAGTGTCACGCCAGAGCGTTTCTGCCTTCGGCTATGCCAAGGCTTTCAAAGTCTTCCCAGACACGATTTGCCCAGCGAGCCTCTGCTCCCAGACGAGTCCGCCGTCTTCCCCGCGGCTCATTCGTAGCCGCCTGGAAACGCCAGTGGTCACGGCACATTTCATCAAGCCCAAGTTCAGCCCTCCAGTTGAACAACCCAAACGCGAGCGACGGATCGGCGAGGGACAATCCGACATCTCCAGGCCTGCGTGGAACGATCCGATGAGGTATCTGGAATCCGCACACTTTTGAAAAAGTATTCAGCACCTCGAGCACGGTATGGCCCTTCCCAGTGCCAAGATTCACTTTTCGATGTGGCAAGATGTTGGTCGTCTGCGAAAGCAAGTGCTCTACGGCCGCAACGTGACCTCGGGCGAGATCAACCACGTGAATGTAATCACGACTGCCCGTGCCATCGCGCGTTTCGTAGTCGTTTCCGAATATTTGAACCATGTCGCGCATGCCTGCTGCGGTCTGAGCAATAAAGGGAAAGAGGTTGTTTGGCGTTCCGATTGGACTTTCCCCTATAAACCCCGAAGGATGCGCCCCAACCGGATTGAAGTAACGCAGTGACAAAGCACCAAAATCATCCGTGGACGCAACAAAATCGTCGATGATTTCTTCGATCATCAGCTTGGTGCGCCCGTATGGGTTCGAACTGCATGTTGGCGCGGTTTCCGGGATCGGCAGCATCTTGACGTCCCCGTAAACAGTGGCCGATGAAGAAAAGACCAGCCGTTTGCACCCCGTCCCTCGCATCGCAGACAAAACCGACAATGCACCGGTGATGTTATCGTGATAATAAAGCAAAGGATCAGCGACAGACTCGCCAACGGCCTTTTTGCCGGCAAAATGAATCACTGCATCGACTGAATGACGCTGAATCACATCAGCGACGAGGCGGGCGTTACGAACATCCCCCTCGGCAAGCCAAATTTTCCCGCCACCGGCGATTTTCGGAATGCTTGCCAAAGCATCACGGGCTGAATTCTCGAAATTATCAAGTATGACCACGGAATGGCCGGCACGCAAAAGCTCTACCGTCGTGTGAGATCCGATATACCCAGCACCTCCGGTCGCAAGTATGCATTTCGTCATTGCCGTCTCCGTCGGTTTGCCGTGGCTTTCGCGAATGAATATTTACTCTTACGCAAAGGTAACATCACAGGCCTCGAGCTCACTCTTCGAGACCCCGACAAGGGTCAGGAACACAGTATCTCCATCCATCAAACGAACATCACCGTCATGATTCACAAAATCGTTCAGGGCATCTACTTCATCTGACCATTGGAACAGATCGGAAACGATGTCCGATGCGAAAACCAGGGTGTCCTCGCTTGGCTGGAAATCCAGCACCACCGATCCCGCCGAAGTTGACCCAAGAACGAAACTGTCTTTTCCGGCGCCGCCCAGCAGCCAGTCTGCGCCACCGCTGCCGTCGATGACATCCTTGGCGGATCCACCAAGGATGATTTCGCTCTCCATGGTGCCGCCGGTTCCTTGATCGACATAGTCGACGAGCAATTCGTTCACGCCGCCGTCCAGCACAAGATCAAGCCCGCTGCCGGTCCAATTGGTTGCGCCGTCAGCCCCGCGTATGATGACCGCATCATTGTCCCACTCCGGACCAAGGTTGAGCGACGCAACACCGCCTCCGTCGATCACCGCCTGCAAGGCGCGGCCATCACCGGTCACTGACACCAGGTCCGCGCGGTCTGGCAACGCGGTCAGGCGCGTGACGTCTTCTGCCACAGCACCCAGCGTCACCTCGAATTGACCACCATTCTGCGGCAGGAAAACTTGGCTGTCGTCCCACGCATACCAGCCCGAGACCGACGCGATCTGTTCGCCTACGTCCAGTGCGAAACGCCCCGCCGCATCGCCTGAAACAACGTCCGCTGCAAGAACGTCACCGGTTCGGCTCAGGGTCAATTCGCTGTCCTCAAAGGTCGCGATGCGGTCTGCCAAATCCTGCCCGGTTACAAATTCCGTCCCGGCCTCGTATGCACTCGCGAGGAAGTTATCGAACATTTCGAACGTGTAGCTCGATGGTTCTCCGTCGAACCGCCACTCCGTTGGTCCATAGTCATGCCAAGGGAAGGCAATGATCGGTGTCGCTCCATTGGTGGTGATATCGGCGAATTCCTCGGCCCAGATCGCAGCCGCTTCTTCTGGTGTCTTGTCCTGGAACTGGATCAACGAAAAATCGAAAGACATGTTCGGAGCAAGGTAAACCGAATCCTGAAGGTCTGGCGTCAGGTAACCAAAGGCACCGGGATATCCCGCACCCTCGCCGGAATATCCGCCGGACATGTAGTCAAAGAAACGGATTATTTCGTGCGACGTATCGAGCGTTTCGGGCGCCCCGGGCACCGCTGCACCCGTCACCTCGATGCCAAGCTTCTGTTCGATCTCGAAAGCCGACGTTTCGAACTGGAAGCGATACGAGTTGAGCAGGATGTCTTGCTCGGCCGCCGTCAAATCCCAAGGGTCGATGGAGTCCGGATTGCGTGGATCAACAAGCTCCAGAAGTGCCAGAAGCTCAGGACTATCGCCGTCCAACAGGTTGGTGTCGTCAGGATGCGTATAGCTATGGGTTCCGATCTCGTTCCCCATCGCCAGAAGGTCTTGATAGAGCGGACCCGAGATTGCCCAATCGGTCTGCTGATCCGGCGGGTTGGCACCCACATTGATATAGTAGGAGCCCACGAAATTGTATTTTTCGAGCCAATCCGCCAGAATCGCGTTCAGGCTGTCATAGATGCCGGGATCCTGTATCGCGACATCAAAGAACTCTTGGCTCAAATCCATGTCGTTACGCGAATAGAAAAGTGATGGATTGCGCGACATCTGAAGCGCAACATCTGCGGTCCCGGGATCATCCTTCGCGATCCAGTCGATCGCTTCGTGCAGGATGTTCGAATTGCCGATCACCGCGTCCGTGGCAAAGTGTACATTGCGGTTTCCGGCGACCTCTGTCGCAATGACAGCCTCGTGAGATGTTTCGACACCATCGAGCGTTGTGATCTGATCAAAGAGCACCGAACCTGTTCCGGTTACGTCCCGGAAGTTCACGTAAGACGTAAGCGTGTCATATGAATCGACCAAGCCACCCGCATCATATTCGTCCAGAATGGGATTGCCGCCGTCACGGGCAAACACCTCAACGCCTTCTGTTTGGCCAAACCCGTCAAGCGTCACACCCAGCAACGATTGCATTTGCGCGTAGGAATTGCCCGGCAACGCAGCGCCTGTTTCGTCATTGGTCATGAAATTG
Organism: Marivita sp.; assembly: GCF_020055675.1. Classification (GTDB taxonomy): domain Bacteria; phylum Pseudomonadota; class Alphaproteobacteria; order Rhodobacterales; family Rhodobacteraceae; genus Marivita. The sequence continues at coordinate 17,351 of NZ_JAIPUS010000004.1, read as the reverse complement.
CCTGCGGCGACGATGCCGGTGCCCGACTGAACCGCAATATCCAGCGCCGTCTTGATCTCGGACAGCTGGCTTGTCTGAACATTGGCGAAACCAGGGAAAACAAGGGCATCGTATTCGGCCAACCGCGCAGCGTCTGTCAGGTCTGCTTCGCCCAGCAAATCAAAGGGAATGCCTGCCTGCATGGCTTGATTCTGTGCCGACATGACAAGCTGGCCATAATTCGTCAGATTGAAGTAATTTTCAGCCGACGTTTCAGAGTAGACGATGCCAACCTTCAGGTCTGGTGACCCCGGGGGCAGATCTGGTGTCCCCGCTATCAAGTTGCCACTGGCATAGTCACCGGGCAGAAAAACCGAGTCGTTGATATCCGCAAATATTCTGACCTGAGCTCCGAACTCGGCCAGGGATTCGTTCACGGCGATTTCTGCTGTCTGCCCATCATCCGAATAGCGAATATCAACATCGCCGACGAACGTCTCTCCTGCCCCACCTGTGTACAGTGCGGCGGTCCCATCGGCCGAAATCTCGATGTTATAGTCGGCACCCGCGGTTGAGCCGAAAACCTGGTAGCCGGTATCAAGGTCTAGATCCGTATCCAGCCAGATCGTCGTGGAGCCGCCAATCGGCACGTTTGCGGACAGGCCGATCACCAGCCCCTCCTCCACGACGTCACCGTTTATAAAAGCGATCCCATCGGTATAAAGCAGGGTTTCGGCGGCATATTCCGTCAACTCTCCGTCAATTGTATAGGGGCCGAAATCGACGGGGTCCTGCGGAGACGGAGAGGCCCCATCATTTCCAACGATGAGGTCAACATTGGAGTAATCGCCGGGCAGAAAGACCTCGTTGTTGATGTCGGCATAGACCCGAACGGCATCGGTAATCCCGGCCGCCGCCAAAGGAACCGCAACTTCCGCCACCGTGGCATCGTCGTTGTAGCGAATTTCGAGAGCTGCAACGAACACATCCCCGGCCGCGCCGGTGTAAAGCGCAGCTGTGCCATCGGCGGCGATCTCGATATTGTAGTCCGCGCCCCCCGCGAACCCCCAGATCTGATGTCCCGTCGACCGATCCAGGTCCGTGTCCAGCCAGATCGTCGTGGCTGCCCCGATCGGGACTGGCGAAGTCAGCGCGAACACCGCGCTGTCTTCGCTGATCTGACCTTGGATGGACGATCCATCCTCGGCGATAAAGAGCGGCGCCGTACCCTCCCAATCCGTCAGGTCGCCATCAAGCGTGAGCGCTCCAACGGCAACTGGGTCAGCAAAGGTCTGACCATCATTTCCAACGATGAGGTCAACATTGGAGTAATCGCCGGGCAGAAAGACCTCGTTGTTGATGTCGGCATAGACCCGAACGGCATCGGTGATCCCGGCCGCCGCCAAAGGAACCGCAACTTCCGCCACCGTGGCATCGTCGTTGTAGCGAATTTCGAGATCTGCAATGAACACATCCCCGGCCGCGCCGGTGTAAAGCGCAGCCGTGCCATCGGCGGCGATCTCGATATTGTAGTCCGCGCCCCCCGCGAACCCCCAGATCTGATGTCCCGTCGACCGATCCAGATCCGTGTCCAGCCAGATCGTCGTATTCTCGCCGATTGGTGCTGCCCCACTAATCGCAAAAACCAATCCATCCGAACTTATCGCGCCGTAGAGCGCGTATTTTCTTGGTCCGCTATCCACATACAGCAGGTCGTCGTCTGTCCAGTCAGCAAGCGTTCCGTCAATGGTTTGCGATCCAATTTGAACAGGCATGTCAGCACTCCGCTGCAAAGGCGATAAAGAAAAGTCGTTACGGCTTGGTGCAACAGACTGTTACTTTATCGGCGACACTGAACCGGCAGCGCAATTCAACAGAGGGCGCAATCTGGGCGGAAAATCTTCCTCCTAAAGGTGCAGACCGCCCTCGAGAACCCGATCTTCAAGCCGCTGACTCCAACTTTCGGGGGGGTGAGGTTGCCGACTCACCATTGCTCCGGATCGGCTGGCGCTCTGGGTTTCCATGCATCTGCCCGGCGTGAAGGACAACACCGTGGCACTTGTCCGTGTCGGCTTATGCGGCGATGCCGGCATCGCAGGTTGCGCGTGAAGCTGGCTTTTGCGGCCAGATCAACCGCTTTCAAGCGCGGCTTTGATGATGGTGTCCGCATCGAAAGGCATCTGCCGCAAGCGCAGTCCGGTGGCTTCGTGCAGGGCGTTTGCGATGGCAGCCACCGTGGGACCGGGGCTAGCCTCTCCGGCTCCGACAGAGGGGGCGTCGGGTGGCTCCAGAAGGTGAATGTCGACTTGGGGGACATTGTCGAAGCGGAGCACCGGATAGCTGTCCCAATCAAGGCACTCGCGCCCTTCGGGGCCCCAGGTGACTGCCTCGAACAGCGCCCAGCTTGCGCCTTGCATCACCCCGCCTTCGAGCTGGGCACGCAGGCCCTCGGGATCGACCACACGACCGGCATCGGCGACCAGGGTGATCTGTTCCAGATTTGAGGCACCACGATCATCGACACTCAGATCAACGGCGACGGCGACGCGCGTCATGACGTTCTTGTATTGCGCATAGGCGATGCCGCGACTTGCGTTTTCGGGCAACGGCGGCAGCGCAGCCTCGAGCCGGTCAAGCACGGCCAGAGCGCGCGGATCGTCCAGGTGCTGGCGGCGGTAATCGAGCGGCGCGATACCCGCGGCGCTGGCCAGATCGTCCATCGTGGATTCGATGGCCAGCACATTGGCAACCGCACCAAGACAGCGCAACGCCGAGGGGCGCAGCGGCAGATCAGGCACCAGCGCCTTGACCAGCGCGGTCTCCGGCAGGCGGTAGACCGGATCCAGGTTGCGATGCAGGCCCGCGTGACGGTTCATGTTCGGCTCGGGCACAAAGCGCGGCACATCCGTCTCGCGCATCGTGTTCGAGGCCAGCCGCGCGGCACCGGCGCGGTTCGGGCCGGGGCGCGGCCGCCCGCGATGGGTGTCGCCGCGCGCCTCCATCCACCAGCGTTCGATTGTCCCGTCACCCCCGGTATCGGCGGCGACGCGCACCTGCATGGCGGTGCCCACGGGTTCGCGCGCATGTTCGTCAGCGCGGCTGTATTTCAGCAAAATCGGCGTGTCCGGTAACGCGCGCGCCACCAAAGCGGCGTCGAAGGCGGCATCGTCGGCACCATTATGGCCATAGCAACCCGATCCGGGGACATGTTCGAGCGTGACATCCTCCAGCGCCATGCCAAGGCTGTCTGCGATGCTGTCGCGCAGGAAATAGATGCCCTGCGAATGAGTCAGAATTTCGAGCCTGCCGCTCCGGAACGTCGCCATCGCCGCCGATGGGGCAAGGGCTGCGTGAAGCGTGTAGGGGCGTTTGTATGTCGCCTCGTAGCCGGGCGCGTCGGGACAGGATGGCACGGCGGCATCCGGATCTGGCTTGCCCCTACTGATCGCGAAACGCTGCGCGTCGTGGCTGTGCATCATCTCGAACACGTCCCCGGTCTCTAGCCCCGTGCCGATGTCCCACTCGCAAGCGCGCTGCAAGGTCTCGGCAGCGCGGATGACCTTCCATTCGCGCGCGCCGGCGACGGCGACGAAACTGCCGTCACGCACGACGGTCAGCCCCGCGTCGGTCAGCCGCGCCTCCGTAGTCGGATCGAGCGCGATGAGCTTTGCCCTAAGCAGCGGCGCACGGACGATGCGGGCGTGCAGCATTCCTGGGCGGTCGAGGTCGTGCACATATGTAAAGCGCCCTTCCACCATTTCGCGCAGGCCGCGCGGCGGGCAATCGGGAATAGAGGCCTGGCGGGTGGGCGCCTCCGGGTCGACAGCCAGATCAGCCGGCAACTCTGCCAGCAGATCCAGCAGGTCCAACGTCCGGTTGCTGCCGCGATGACTGATCAGGCCGTCGGCAAGCTCCAGATCGTCACCTTCGACATCCATTTGCCGCGCCGCAAGCGTCAGTGCGGCATCGCGGGCGGTGGCGCAGGCACGGCGTTGGGCATAGCCCGTCTGCTCGATGGAATTGCTGCCCGATGTGATGCCTTCATCCGGGCTGTCACCAGTGCGCACCGGGGCGACGTCGATCCGGTCTGGCGATAGCGACAGTTCCTGCGCCGCGATGCGGACAATGGCGGTCGAGATGCGTTGCCCCAGATCGACCTTGCCGGTGCGCAGCACCAGCCGCCCGTCGCGCACCCGCAGCCAGTCGCGCACCAGAGAAGTACCTCTCAGGCTCATGTCCCCTCCTGTCCAAGCACCGCCTCCGCCGCAGCGAGGATCCGGGGATGGGTGCCGCAGCGGCAGAGATGCGGGGCCAGCGCGGTCTTCAGCGCGTCGCGGTCGCGCGGCGCGTCGGGAGTTTGCGCCAGCGCCGTCACCGCGACCACCAGACCAGCGGTGCAATAGCCGCATTGCGCCGCGCCCGCCGCGACAAACGCATCCTGCACCCGGCGACCGGTTGGATCGTCCGACAGCGCCTCGACAGTGACAATCTTGCGCCCTTCGAACAAGGCAGCCGGCGAGGCGCAGCTTTGCGTCGCGGCACCATCCACCAACACCGTACACGCGCCGCATTGTTCCAACCCGCAACCGATCTTGGTGCCTTTCAGCCCCAGCAAGTCCCGCAGCACGTAGGCCAGCGGCATGTCGCCATCGGCCTCCAGCTCGTGCGTCTTGCCGTTGACCGTCAGTGTCAGCCCAGACCGATCCATCACGCAGGCGCAACCTTTTCCCAGGTCACGTCGAGCGTGACATCGGCAGAGGAAAAGAGGTTCATCACCGGGCAACGGTATTCGACGTTGCGGCGCAAGCGCGCAAGGCGTTCGTCGGATTCCTCGGTGTGGATGCGGATACGCATCTTGACCCAGTTGAAATAGGGCCGCACCCCCTGAACGCCGCGACTGCCGCGTTGATCGACCTCGCCATCCGCCTCGATATCGACGGCAGAATAGTCTAACTTCATTGCCTCGGCGCAACGGTTGATGATGACCCCTTCGCAGCCGCAGAGCGACGACAGCGTCATCTCCAGCGGCGTCGGGCCGGTGTCGCTTTCTTTCTCGTCGGTAATGACGATGTGATCGCGCACCATCATGACGCTGCGGGTCGAGGCTTCATTGCGCATCGACACGCGGCGGATGCCAAGCGCCTTGGTCTTGGGATCGACGCTGGGCGGCAACAGGTCTTGCGACTGGTCGGTCATCCGGTCAACTCCAGAATGTCCAGTCCGTTCACGCGGTCGAGCATGTAGATGCGGCCCTTCTCGTCCACATCGACATCGTTGGATTGCGGCGCGCCGCCGGGGCCGCGCTCGGGCATGAACCAGGCTACCTCTTGCGGGTTGAGCGGATCGGCAAGATCGAGCACGCGCAGGCCGCCGGCGAACCAGGTGCAATAGACCAGCGTGCCGTCCAGCTTTTCGCGATATTGGTGCGCGCCGAACCGTGCACCCTCTTCGCCGACATAGGGACAGGCGCGTTCGGTCAGGTCCCAGGCCGCGACCGCTTCGATGTTGTCCAGGTCGGTCACATCCATCACCCACAGAAACCCGTGCAGGCGGCCGGGCCGGTGGTCATGTTCCTCGTCGATGGCGACGGCATAGCGGCGGCCATTGATGCGTTGCTCAAGCGGCATGACCGTATGCGTCGGTTCGGGGATCGCCTTGGGCCAGACATAGCTGCCGATCTGGCGCGGATTGGTGATGTCGCTGGCATCCAGAACGCGCATTCCGGCGTGCCATGTGGCGGCCCAGAATTCGTCGCCGCATCGCATTGCATGGTGCAGCCGGTGGCTGTATCCCGCGCCGGTGGGTGTTTCACCGTTTGCGACGTGCTGGCCGGGCATGTGCCAGCGCGACACCTCGGTCGGGTTGGTCGGATCAGCGAGATCATAGATCACGAGGATATTGCCGACATAACCCTCCATCTCGGTCGAGATATAGGCGTAGTTTTCGTCCATGTCGAAGCGGTGCACGCCGAAGCCATGCGTCTTGACGTAGGACAGCAGGCGCGGCGCGGTCTTGTCGGAGATGTCCCAGACGCGAAATCCGCCGCCATCGTAACCGCGTTCGCGCGCAGCATCCAAGGTCGGAATGTCGTCTGGCTTGACGCCGAGCCTGTCCGCGATGGCCGCATCGTCCAGCCCTTCCTTGCGCAGGTCCGGGATCTTGTCGCCCTTGCGCAGGAAATGGCGCTGGTCCTGTTCGACATTGGTGACCATCAGATCACCCGCCACGCGGACCTTGTGAGTGTGTGACCATTCGGGCGGCTCTACATGGCCAACGACGGTTGGATTGGCCGGGTCCGAGACGTCGAGGATCGACGTGCCATGCGGCGCTTTCATGTGGCCGATATAGGCGTATTCGCCCTGGACCACCACTTGCCCGCCCCCGGCAATGTCGAGCCGGGCCAGATGTTTGATGCCCTTGGACAGCGGGATGTCATAGTTGACCTTCATTGGATCACCATTGCTTTCTTCTTGCGGTTGCGGTCGAACACCAGCGGCAGCACCAAAGACACGATCAGCGCCACCCAGAGGATGTTGCCCAGCGTCGAGGAAAACAGTACCGAGATATCGCCTTCGGATTTCTTGAGCGCCCGCAGGAAATAGGTTTCCAGCAGCGGGCCGAGGATGACCCCGATCAGGATCGCCGCGACATGGTACCCGGTCCGGCGCGCGATATAGCCGATGACGCCGAACGCCAGCGCGAGGTAGATGTCGAACATGTATTCGCGCGGCACAAACGCCCCCACCAGGGTGAAGGAGATGATCATCGGCGCGAGGTAGATCGTCGGCACCGTGGTCACACGGCTCATGTAGCGCGACAGCGGCAGGATCGTCAGGATCATGATGAAATAGGCCACCGCCATCGCCATGAACATGCCGTAGCCCACTTTGGGTTCCTGCTGGAACAGCGACGGGCCAAAGCTGACGCCGTGGAACTGCATCACCACCAGCATGATCGCCGCCGTGGCGCCACCCGGAATGCCCAGCACCAGAAGCGGCACCAAGGTGCCCGAGGTGACGCCGTTATTGGCGGCTTCCGGGGCGATCAGCCCTTCGATGTGGCCAGTGCCGTATTTCTCGGGTGTCTTGGAAAAGGTGCGCGATTGTTGGTAAGCGACAAAGCTGGCGATCGAGGCGCCAGCCCCCGGGATGACCCCGATGACCAGACCGATCAGAGACGTCCAGACGATGTGCGCCCAGCGTTTGAACGTTTCGCGGACGCCTTCGAAGGTCGCGGACCAAGTCGGATTTTCCATTGCCGCCTGGCCTTCTTCGGTCAGGATTACGCGCTTTTCGATGATGATGAACGCCTCCGACACGGCAAAAAGCCCGACAAGCGCAGGGATAAGGGGAACACCGTCGTAAAGCTCGAGAAACCCCATCGTGCCGCGAGGCGTGGCATAGACCACATCCGCCCCGATGGCCCCCAGCATCAGGCCGAAGAACCCGGCAATCAGGCCCTTCACCATGTCCTGCGCCGCGATCGATGCGATCAGAGAGATGCCGAACAGCATGATCACGATCATCTCGACCGAGTGCATGTAAAAGCCAACCCGCGCCAGAAGCGGCATTGCCGCCAGCGCGATGAGCGTCGTCAGCAGACCTCCGAGGGAAGACGCGACGAAAGAGATTGCCAGCGCCTGCTGACCGCGCCCCTGTTTGGTCATGGGATAGCCGTCAAGCGGCGTCGCCGCGGCCCCTGCCGTGCCGGGAATATTGACAAGGATGGCCGGTATCCCCGCTCCCATCCGCGCCGCGCAATAGAGAGAGACCATGAAGATCAGACCGGTCTGCAATTCCATCGCCAGCGTCAGCGGCATCAGAATGATGATGGTGTTGGCCGCCGAAAAGCCGGGAATGCCGCCGACAATGAGGCCAAGGAAGATAGTGGGCACGATGACCCACCAGAAGCCGATGGTCTCCAGAAAGACCTCGATCAGGATCGTGGACGTGTCACCCATTGGACAGCACCATGCGCATCGTGTTTTCGAACCAGCCGCGCGGGAAGCGCGTCTCGAAGGCCCAGATGAACACCGCCCAGCCTCCCAGCGACATCAGCGTCGCAGTGAGCGTGATCAGGCCGAGCCGTTTGAACTTTCCCAGAATCGCCATGCTGAGCCAGAGAAACAGGAAGGTGGTGAGCGTGAACCCCAGGTCTCCGATCAACACGCAGAACCCGACGGTGGTGATCAGCAGCCCGATCCGTCCGCTGCGGATGTCCTCATAGCTGAACAAGTTGCCGAAAGTCAGCCGCCCCTCACCTCGCTGCAGGTACCCTACCATCTTGATGAAGAACAGCGCACAGACGAACAGGAGAATGCCGCCGATTGCAAAGGCGCTGACCTGTGCCGTCCAGGGCGAATTCCAGATCGTCGTGAAGTAATAAAGCGTGAAGATCACCGCCATCACGGGGATGACAAGCTCTCCTCCGAGGTGACGGGGCGGTTCTTTCGGATCAAGGGACATCGGAATTCCTATGGCGTCAGACGGTCAGGATGCGGCGACCGGCCCTCGGTTCGCGAAGGCCGGCTAGAGGGTCAGCGTGTCACGCGCCGGTCAGCAGCGGCTTGTAGCGTGCGCCAAGTTCCAGCATGTCCTTGACGAACTGCGCGCATTCATCGACGCCCCCCTTGTTGAGGTATTCCGGCGTGCCACCGGAGGCGACATAGGCCTCCATCAAACCGGGGTCCTCGAAGGTCTGATCGAAGGTGCTTTGCAGGATGTCGAGCCGGTCGGGAAACTCCTCGGCGGCGGCCCGGTGGATACCGAAGGCCCGCGCCGAGAGCATCTCGGGCAGGTTCATGCCATAGGCGTCATTGATGCTCACGGCGTTATCCAGCGCCTCGCCGACACGGTTTTCGCCAAAGATCAGAACGGTCTTGACGCTGTCTCCGGCAGCGATCACCGATCCCGATGTCAGGACCGAGAAATCGACTTCTCCGGTCACTGCGCCCGCGACGGTGTTCTTGCCGCCGGACAGCGGGATCAAGTTGAATTTCGCGCCGGTTTCCTCGCCCAGGGCCAGGATGCCGATCGAGGCGGGATGCGCCATGCGGCTGGTGCCGACGGTGAGGGTGCGTTTCTTGCCCTCCTCGACGATCTGTTCAATGCTCTGCAGCGGGCTTTCGGCACCCACGAACACACAGCACGGATCGGTGTCGACACGACCGAAATAGAAGTAATCGTTGATGTCGAACTTTGGTTCCTGCACAGCCCAGTTCAGAACCTCTGGGCCCATGTTTCCGAAGATCAGGCTATAGGCGTTGGGTTCGGCCTTGCCCATGTAGATCTCGTAACCGACACGGCCCGACGCGCCGGGATAGAAGCCGGGTTCGAAATCCGTGCCAAGCTTTTCCTTCCAGATGCTCGAGAACGCGCGGAAGTTGCGGTCTGCGCCGCCGCCTTCGCGGGTTGGGATATAGACTTCTATATTTCCATCCGGATAGCTTTGCGCCCGCAAGAGCGATGGCGTGGCAAGCGTCAGCGCCGAAGCGGCGGCACCGGTGCCGAGCAGGGTGCGGCGGGTTATGCTAGTGGTCGTTTTCATGGTTTTCCTCCCAAAAATTTCGGATCAATGCATCGGTTTTGATCTTCGCTCCGCAATGACCCCGATGCGCGGCCTTGCGGTTTGGGTGTGTGGCGTCAGGATGTGGTGAAACTTGTCACGCCTCCCCAGATCAAGCGCAGCGCTAGCAGCGTCAGCACGGCATTCAGCGCGAACAGGAAATTTTTCTCGTTGATGCGGGTCAGCGCCTGCCGACCGACAAGCGTGCCCAGAAACCCGGCGGCGATCAGCAGCGCCACAAAGCCGAGCCATTGCGAAAAGACGAAACCGAGCAGGCCGAAAACCAGTGTTTTCAGCAGGTGTTGAATGGTCATCAACGCAGCGTGAGTGGCGACATGGGTCAGCCGGTCAAGCCCCTGACCCTTGACGAAGGTCGCCACAAACGGCCCGGTGCCGCCAAAGAACATGGTCAGAAAACTTGAGATCACGCCGGTGATCAGGCTGGAATTGCGCAAGAAGGCCGGTGGGCGAAAGAACACCGACCAGAGGATGAAGCAGCCGACCCCGATCTGGATCGCACCGGCGGGCAGTTGCACCACCATGCTGCCGCCGACCGTGACGCCAATCAGCGCGCCCAGCACGAAGGCCGGCACCACCGCGCGGTGGACATGAGGCAGCATGATCGACAATCGCCCCACATTCGAACCCAGCTGCACCAGCCCGTGCACCGGGATGATCGCGGCGGCGGGCAGCAGAACCGCCAGCACCGCAAGCATCACCGCCCCGCCCCCGATGCCCAGGGCCACGGTCATGAAAGACGCCATGAAGCTGAGCGCGGCAAGCGAGCCGGCGACCGGCCAACCCAGGCCGGCATGGATCATGTCGGCAGTCATCTGACCTGCTCCGGGAACAGTTCCTCGGGCGAAACGCGGCGCGCGGCGAGGTATTGCTCGGAGGAATAACGACAGATGGTTTCAAGTTCCTTGAGGTTGGCGGCATAGCCGTAGGGCCATGGGTCCGGCCCCAGCGCGGCGCGGGTCGTTTCCATGGTTTCGTTCAGCCAAGGCAGCGACAGGCGGTTGGCCGAGCCGAGCCAGACATCCTCAAGCCGCGCCAGCGCCATGTCGCGGGCGGTGGTGAAGCCCTGCATCAGGGCCTCCGGCAACCACGGATGTTCCGCCACCAGCGTCTTGCGCACGGCGATCAGGTGCATGATCGGAAAATACCCGGTGCGCGCGTGATACGCCCGCTCTGCCGCGCCGAAATCGGGGATGATGCGGCGCAGGCGGGGATCTCCGTCCAGAAATGCCTGCGGCGGTTTCGGGGCCAGCAACGCGTCGATCTCTCCGGCCAGAAGCAGGTCCTGCAAGGTCTCGCCATCCGCGATCGGAGCAACCACCATGCCGTCGGGCAGTTCGAGGCTCAGTCGTTCATGCCGCACGCCGGCATCCAGCGCGCCAGTTCGCCAGGTGATACCGGCCGGATCCACGCCATGCTCATCCGCCAGCAGCCCCCGCATCCAGAGCGCGGCGGTCATCTGGTATTCGGGCACGCCAACGCGCTTGCCCCTCAGATCGGACAGCGTTTCGATCTCGGACCCGGTGCGGGCGTAAAACCCGCTATGGCGGAATGCCCGGCTGACGAAGGCCGGGATCGCCGTATATGCGCATTCGCCACGCGACACCTGCAAAACATAGCTTGAGACCGACAGTTCCGTGATGTCGAACCGCACCTCCTGCACCGCGATGGGAAAGAGCTTGCCAGTGGGCAGGATGTGGCTTTCGAAGGTGACACCTTCGACCGGCACCTGGCCGCCATGCAGCGGCATGACCCGGTCATGATCCCATGTGGCAAGCGTCAGTTTCATGCGCGCGCTCCGGCATAATATTCGATGCGTGTCTCTAGCCGCGCGATCACGTCGGCCAGCGTCAGCGCGAAGGCAAACAGGATCAGGATCAACGCCCAGAAATGCGCCATCAGAAAGTTCTGGGAATACAGGCTGAACAATGCGCCGACCCCGATGATCGACACCAGAAGCTGGCCGATGACCACACCCTTGACGCCGCGGATCACTCCGAGACGAACCCCCGCGAGGATCTCCGGCATCGCCGATAGCAGGATGATGCGAAACCGTTCCCAGCGCGACGCGCCAAAGGACCGCGACATCTCGATCAGCGATGGCGACACGTGCAAGACACCTGCCCGTGTATCCAGCGCGATGATCCAGACCGCGAACATGAAGACCGTCACGACCACCGTGGGCATGCCCATGCCAAAGAGGATCATGATGACTGGCACCAGCGCGGACAGCGGAGCGGACAGGAAGATGTTGACCCACATATTCAGCAGGTTGTCGGCGGCCTTGACCAGCCCCATCAGCATTCCGAGGCCGATTCCCAGCACCACGGCCAACGCCAGACCGCCCAGATATGCGGCGACGGTGATCCGCGCTGCTTCGGCAAAGCTGGAGGTCGTGACCACGTCGGGCAGCGCGAACAGCACTTCCGAGAGCGGCGGGAAAAGCAGCAAAAGCTCGAATTGTCCGACGATTTCCCACAGCGCCGCCCAAAAGAGCAACGCGGCAACGCGGGGAATTTTGAAACCATAGAGGTCCATGCGCCTACTCCACATAGGCCCGAAGGCCGCTCCAGATGTCGTCGATCAGGTCGAGATATTCGGGATTGCGTCGGATCAGATCGGGATCGCCGGAACGGTCGATCTCGGGGGTGACGATCTTGTTCAACCGGCCCGGGCGCGGCGACAGAAGCACGATGCGATCCGACAGGTAAACCGCTTCCTCGATGGAATGGGTGACGAGGATAAAGGTCTTCTTCTCGATCTCGCGCAGGCGGATCAGGTCTTCCTGAAACTTGCGTCGGGTCTGTTCGTCGACCGCGGAAAACGGCTCGTCCATCAGCAGCACATCGGCATCCACCGCCAGGGCGCGGGCCAGACCGACACGCTGGCGCATCCCGCCGGACAGCTCATGCGGATACTTGTCCTCGAACCCGGAAAGGCCGACCTCGTTCACGTAGTGGCGCGCGCGGTCTTCGCGCTCGGACTTGCCGACGCCCTGCAATTCCAGCCCGAACGCCGCGTTGCGCAGCACCGAGGCCCAGGGCATCAGCGCGAAATCCTGAAACACGAAGGCCCGCTCCGGACCGGGCCCGGCAACCGGACGGCCGTTGACCGCAACATCGCCCTTGGTTGGTTTCAGCAACCCCGCGATGATCTTGAGCAGCGTGGTCTTGCCACAGCCCGACGGACCCAGAAGCGACGTCATCTCGCCGCGGTTGAAATCAAGGTCGATGTTCTGAAGCGCGGTGATGTTACCGGCATAGACCTTGTGCACGCCGCGTACTTCGATCACCGCTTCGGGCGTTGTGGCGACGGGGCTGCGTTCTGTAGAGTGAAGAGTGCTTGGCATGTTCATCATGCGCCTCGCTTTTCCGGACGAAAGAGGGATGTTTCCACACGGTGCAGCAACGACACCGCAATTACCGCGAAGGCCACGATGGAAAAGATCGCCGCATACATGTGCGCGAACTTGGCCACCGAGCGGTTGAAAGTGATCAGGTCGCCGATGCCGGTGGGAGTGATCAGAAGCTCGGCCAACACGACGCCGGAAAAGCCTTCGGCGACGCCCAGCCGGATTCCCGCGAACATCATCGGGCTGGCGGCGGGCAGGATGATCTTGAAGACCTGCTGGCGGCGGCTGCCCATGAAGGACTGGCTCATATCGACCAGAGACGGGGGCACGTTGCGCACTGCCTTGTAGCTGTTGATTGCGATGACCGGCATGGCCAGCATACAGACCGCCAGCACCTTGGAGGTCAGGCCGATGCCATAGACAAAGGTGATCAGCGGAATGAGCGCCGCCATCGGGGCCGCCTGCATGGTGATGAAAACCGGCAGGGTGATCCATTCCACATCACGGCGCAGGCCCATCAGCACGCCGGCGCTGACACCGATGCCAAGCGATATCACCAACCCGATCACCAAAGGCTCCAGCGTGCGACCATAAGCCGAGAACATCGACCCGTTGGCCAGCATCTCCCATAGCGCTGCCATGGTCTCGAGAAACGTCGGGAAGGCCCAGTTGAAATTGGTCCGCCCGGCGATTTCCCAGATCGCGAAGAACAGCGCCAAAGACGCCATCCGCCAAATCAGAGGCGTGCCGCCCAGCATATCGAAGGCGCGGCTGGTCGGGCCGGGGATCACACCGGGATCGGTTTGTGTGTTCGCCATCGGGGTGTATCCTAGCGTTGGGGTCGGGTCAGGAGTGGCCCGCGCCCGTTGAAGGCGCGGGCTTGAAAGGGCGCGTTACTGCGCTGCCTTGGCCGCTTCGAGCGCGGTGAAATCCCAGAACTCCGTTGGATCAACCTCGTCAGGGTTCAGCGTCACCTGTCCTGCGGCGGCAAGAAATGCGATGTCGTCGCGCGCATCCTGCGGCTCTCCACCGTCGAGCGGATAGATGCCGTTCTCGGCTGCTTCGGCGAAATAGGGCACCGCTTCGGCCGCCACGTCTTCGGGCAGATCGGGCAGCAGGTCATACTGCGCGCGCAGCTCACCCACGATCGCCGGATCGTCGGCGATATCCTGCCAGGTGCGCAACAGTTCCTCGACGAAAATCTGAATATCGTCGGCGCGAGCCTCAAGCGTTTCGGCGCTGGCATACAGCGCCTCGTCGGTGGCGTTTACACCGTCGAGCGGCAGGCGCATGAACTTTGCCCCGCCCTTTTCCTGCAACAGGCGGAAATTGGTTGCATCCACGATCGACGCATTGATCGTGCCCTGCAACATCGCGCCGGCCCTTACTTCGGACCCCGGAACATAGGACAGGTTCGAATATTCGATGTCGTGCACCTGCTCCATCAGGCGCATCAGCGCTTCGGTCCCCGAGCCGCGCGAATGTACGGTGACTTCCTCTCCGTCCAAATCGGTCCAATCGGAATACACGTCGGAATTCACGACTGGAAAGAACAGTAGCGTCGACATGCGGTAGAACATGCGGATCGGGGCCTTGGAATTGGCCATGAAAGCATAAGGTGCGCCGACGCCAATTTCGACCTCGTCGGACAAGGCCGCCTGAACGGCCACGTCTTCGGAATTGAAAAAGGTCATCTCCATCGGGACGCCGCGTTCCTTGGTGCGCTCCATCGCGATCAGCAGGTTCAGGCTTTCGACGCTGGCGATATCGCCCAGGCCCACGCGCAGCGGGTCCGATTGCGCGAGCGCGCCGGTGGCCAGCATCGCCAGCGCGGCGGCGCCGGTGGTGGCTTTCAGGATCAATCTTCTGGATAGTGACATGTCGCTCCTCCCTGATGCATGTCGTTTCGTCTGTCGCCGGGCCGGTTTGTCTGGCTCTGGTCGCGGGCGATCTTGGTCTATTCCTCCTCGAAAAGTCGGGCGGACACCGAATCAAGATGTCGGCGCATCGCGGATTGAGCTCTCGCGCGGTCCCGCGCCTCGATGGCGGCGGCGATGGCTTCGTGTTCCGCAAAGCTTGAATGATCTTGCGACGGGCGTGGCGTTGCGCGGGTGACCGCACCAAAGGCCACCGCGCGGCGCACCTTGTTGAGCTGGTCGAACAGCCCCAGCAAAAGCAGGTTGTCTGCCGCCTCGGCGATCGAGCGGTGAAAGCTGTCGTCCTGAAGCTCGTATTCTTCCCAGCTTTGCGCGGCATGGCTGCGTTCCTGCGCTAGCCGCATCCGGGTGATTGCCTCGGCCGAGGCGTTGAGCGCCGCCTCGCTTGCGATGGCAGGCTCGATGCAAAGACGCGCGCGCACCATCCGGACCGGGGTCAACTGATGCGCCACATCGCTGGTCCAGTCCGCGATATCAAGCGTATCGCCCGTCTCGAATCGCGACACGAACGTACCCTTGCCGACATGCCGCCAGATCGTGCCCTCGCGTTCCAGCGCATCCAACCCGCGCCGCAACGCCCCGCGCGACACGCCCAGATCGACGATCAGCTTGCGTTCCGGTGGCAGCCGGTCACCCGGGGCATAGGCACCTTCGGTGATATAGCTGCGCAGACGTTCGACCGTGTCGAGTGCATTCGCAGACCGTTCTGCCGGGACCGTTTCCCAATATTGGTTATCCAATGTGTTCACAATCCCATGATTACCCCGATTAATCGGTAAATCAATGTATATTTTTGTATACAGTGCAGATTGGTATGGATTGATCTGAAAATTGTTTACCTTTAAAGATCGCACAGACAAAATCAAAAGGGAGTGTTCCATGTCCGATTTCGTGATCCCCGTGCCGCCCACTGTCGCGGTCCCCGTCGCCGGTGGCGGGGCGTTTCCCGTCCGCAGGGTCTATTGCATCGGGCGCAATTACGCCGCCCATGCGGTCGAGATGGGGCACGACCCGGATCGCGAACCGCCGTTCTTTTTTCAAAAGAACCCCGATGACCTGAATTCCAGCGGCGCGTTCCCCTATCCACGTCAAAGCAAAGACGTGCATCACGAGGCCGAAGTGGCGGTCTTCTTGAAATCCGGCGGCACTGATATCAGCCTCGAGGATGCGCTCGATCACGTTTACGGCTACGCGCTGTCTCTCGACATGACGCGCCGCGACCTTCAGGGCGTCGCCAAGAAGATGGGCCGCCCCTGGGAAATCGGCAAAGCCTTCCACGCCTCTGCCCCGGTTGGCCCGATCCATACCGTCGACAAGATCGGCCACCTAGACCACGGGCGCATCGCATTGACAGTCAATGGCGACCTCAAACAGGAAGGCGACCTGAACCAGATGATCTGGAAAGTGCCCGAGATGATCGCCTACCTGTCGGAATATTATGAACTCGCCCCCGGCGACGTGATCCTGTCCGGCACACCCTCGGGCGTCGGCCCGGTGCAAAAGGGCGACGAGATGGAAATCAGCGTCGAAGGCTTGGGGTCGATGACGGTCAAGGTGACCTGAACGTCTCTGCCGGGCGGACATCTCTGCCCGGCAGCCCTCCGATCAGAACGACCTTGTGCATGGGCCTGCATGCCGAAGGCCATCCTCCACCACAATTCTCGCCGCGCAAGCGTGCCCGGCGCACTTGAAACAGTTGCCCCGACCCAACCGGTCCTCGCACCGTGATGTTCGTTTCTGATCGCTTGTAAACCTTTACCACCCATCGATATTCAGCGCGACGCCGACGGCTCGGCCGGCAATCAGGACTTCCATGTATTTGCCAGCCTACAGGACTACACCGCCCCGCGCGCGGTCCGACTGACGTGGCCACACATGATAAGCGCACCCTTGATCGGGCGGACAGCAGCCTGACGCAGGAACGATAGTCACGATTGCGAATCGGCTCTGATCCTGTCCATGTGCCTGAGGACGAACTGCGACTGCACAGCAGATCAAGCCTAACGCATTTCGGCGGAAACGTGAATCATGGGATTCCCAAAAGGCTCTGTTTGTGAGCACCCTCAGGGCATCCACAACTTTTGCGCGTTTCTCCAAAGCTCTCCTCCACATTGCGCAGTTTGTCACCATCCGACCAATACAGGTGGAGATCACCTTTGGCAGTGGACATAACTTCGATTTAAGAGCAGGGGATGAAGTCAGACTTACTATCGGAGCGCAACCAAGATCAGACGGCCGCGTCCGACTTGCAGTTACCCACAAGTCTGATGCGGTGAATTGATTCACCCATCAGTCTTGGTCTTGTCCGAGAGGAATCGATCATGATTCGTCATGTGGCACCAAATGATTGAGGTGCGGACATGGGACAGAATTGGGTGGGAACGGAAACTGCCGGATGCGATCTGGGTGATGCCCGGCTGAACAGGCGGCTTGAGGCAATGCTCGAGGCCCTCGGGCAACGCCCGGGAAAATCGCTGCCCACAGCGTTTCAGGACTGGTCG